>CAITNF010000018.1 GCA_903893745.1 uncultured Actinomycetes bacterium | reverse complement strand
TGGACTCACCCCGAGGACATTGACGTGAATGTTCCCTTCTCCGAGGTGACCAAAGAGCACAACCGTGGAATCAGGGAAGGATGCTCGCACCGAACTTCGAACTTTGTCGGCGAACTCATCGAGCAGGCGATGCGGCAAGCCGACATCGAGTTTGTGAGGGATCCCCACTCGCGCGATCGCCTCGGGCATCGACTCTCGAATGCCCCACAGATGATTTCGACTCAGCGCGTCGATGGCAACTGCCACTAACTCGTCGACGACCTCATTGGTCTCATCGAGTGACGCGGACATCGCGGCGGTCGGATCCTCGTCACCGGCGCATTCGATCAGTACGTACCAGGGTGATTCGGCCACCGGAGAGGAGCTGTTCAAATAGTCACATACCAAACTCATGGCGTCATGGTCGATGAACTCCGCCGCGGAGAGAAAACCAGAGGTCCGCCGCAGACGACCGATCAGTTCAATTCCGCCGGCGAGCGTCTCAACACCAACGAGCGCCACCACCCGGTACGGGCTGGAACGAACCAATCGCAACCGGGCCGAGGTGATGATGCCTAAGGTCCCCTCGCTCCCGATGATCAATTGTGCGAGGTCGTAGCCGGCATTGTCTTTCAACACTTCGCCTGATCCACGTAGGACTGAGCCGTCCGCGAGCACCACTTCGACACCCACCACTTGCTCGCGCATCTGACCGTGACGAACAACACGTATCCCTCCCGCATTCGTCGCGATCATGCCGCCAATGGTCGCGCTTTCACGTGAGGCCAGATCCACGCCGAACTCCCAACCGTGCGACTGCGCCGCGTCGTGGACCGTCGCGAGCGCGACGCCCGCACCGACCGTCAACTGTCCCATGTCGCCGTCGACGTCACCGACGTGCGTCAGTCGTTCCAGACTCACGACGATCTCACCATCGACCGGCACGCTGCCGCCGACCAGACCGGTTCGTCCACCTTGCGGCACGCACGGCACGCCGTTCTGGTGACAGAGCGACAGCACTGCACTCACTTCACTGGTGTTCGATGGTCGCACGACGGCCAACGACGAACCAGACCAACGGCGACTCCAATCGGTTTCATACGTCGCACGTAAGTCCGCGCTCACGAGGACGTGATTGACTCCAACGACCCCTCGAAGGGCATCGAGAAAAGTCTCCTCGCCGACGGAGTCTTGAAGATGATGTCTCTTCAGATCCGAGCCGTCGTTCTCGAGCTCGCTCACCGCACGACGTCGCTTCCCGTCAAACCCTGCACCAACTCTCGCGCCAATTTCATCCCGGCACCGAGGTCGCCTCGCAACGGTCCATTGAGGAGCCTGAACGCTTCGAACTCAACTGACATGACGCCGTCGTAACCAACGTCGTCGAGCGCAGCGAACATTTCGGGAAATGGGACCACTCCCTCGCCGGGTAGCAGGAAGATGAAGTCGCGCTCGGGAAGACCCGGCGTACCAAAGGCGTCCTTCAGATGAACGTGCGTGATGCGCTCTCCCCACGCATGAATGAGGTCCGGAATGTCGTCGCCCGACATCACGTAGTGACTGGGATCGAAGTTGATGCCGAGGTACTCAGAGTCGAACCGGCTGAATACGTACTCCGCCCGATAGCGATCATTGGCCAGCGTCCCCCAGCACGGTTCCAAGGAAACTTTCACTGAGCCAATCTCCTCGGCTCGCTTAAGGATCCGCTCGAGGGCCCGGAACACGAGTGACCATCCTTCGGACTCCTCGAGATCGCGCCCGGTCACCTCGTAGCCGTCGACCCAGGGATTAGGTCCGGTCACCACGCCGACGGACCCAATGCCCGCCTCGGCGCTCGCCTCAAGAGCCCGCTCCGTTCGTTGCACACGCTCTTCCCAAAACTCAGGATTCGTGGTGACGAGGTCCTGATGCGCCATGAACTGTGCGACGCCAAGGTCGTGGGCGCCTGCGAGCGACACGAGTTCGACGAGCTTCTGTGGCGATTCAGCAAGGGGGTCAAACTGCTCGGTCGTCCAATCGACCGAGTCGTAACCGGTCTCGTGCAGTAGCCGAGCTACTTCGAGCGCACTTCGACCGCCCACGTCCGCCGCGATATAGCCAATCTTTCGATTCATGTTCTCACCTCTTTTCTCGAACTCAGTGGATGAGATAGTCAGGTGCGGGAAGGTCCCAGTGTCCTGAGTCCACGCCGCCCGTGAACTCATAGGTCCGATCGATGATGGCTTCGACGACCGCGGGACCACCGCTTGCGAGCGCTCGCTCGATCGCCGGCGCGAGCTCGTCGAGTGTCAGGACCTTCTCCGAATGACAGCCGAAGCCTTTGGCGACGAGCGCAAAGTCTGGCGTAACAAGCTCGCCGTCCCTCGTTCGAAAATCAACACCAAATTCTCGGCCCTCGCCAAACATTCCATTTTGGAAATCTCTAATGGATACCCACCCGGAGTTGTTGAGCACGAGGTAGACAACGGGAATGTTCTCCTGGACCGCAAGCGCCAACTCTTGAATCGTCATCAGGAAGTCACCGTCACCCGCGACACCGACGACGGGTACATCGGGACGAGCCAGTTTAGCTCCCAGCGCCGCGGGAACCGTGAACCCCATCGTCGAGTAACCACCCGACGTGAGCCACGTACGAGGTTCGTAGGTCTGGAACTCCTGGAACATCTTGATCTGCGGGTAGCCCGCCGAGGCGATGACGATCGCCTCTCGCGGCAAGACGTCGCGCAGCACCGCGAGGGCTCGTGACATCGACAGCACGTCCGGTGACCATCGTGATTGGATCGCGGACAACCAGCGTTCGCGCCACTCGGCTATTTCGGCGAGATAGGACTCGCGCTCGCTGGAAGTCGACTTGTGATCGCCCATGGCCGCCGAGATCGCCTCCAGGGATGAACGAGCGTCGCCGACGACCCCGACGGTGACTGGATAGTTCTTGCCGATCTCGCGTTCGTCGATGTCGACGTGCAGCAACTGACAACCGGGGATCCGAAAGGACATCCCGTCGACGTACGAGGAACTGGTCTGCTCGGCGAATCGAGTCCCGACGGCGAGCAACACGTCCGCGGTGCTCGTGAAGTGATTACCGCAGATGGTGCCGTTGGAACCAGTGTGTTCAGCCGAGAGTGGGTGATCCTCCGGGAAGACGCTCTTACCCATCATGGTCGTCACGACCGGGATCTGTAACTGCATGGCCAACTTCAAGAGCGCCTCCGCCGCACCGCTTTGGATACAACCGCCTCCGGCGAGGATCACGGGGCGCTTCGATGAGGCGAGGATCGCCGCGATCTGATCGATTGCGTCGGGGTCCGGTTGGATGGTCTTGTGCGTTGCCCGGTGGACGCCAGCGTCCATTGGCGCCGGGTCACCCCAATGACTCTGCAAGTCAATCGGCACGTCTATATGTACCGGTCCGGGGCGTCCCGAGAGCGCCACGTTGAAAGCTCGATGCATGACCCGCTGCATCTGGTCGGAGCGATGAACACTGAAACTTCGCTTCGTTACCGGACGGAGGACGCTCGGAAAGTCAGCGTCGCGCTGACGCTCGATCTCTTGAAGGACGCCCGTTCCTTCCATGTAGGTCTGCACGCCGCCGGTGATCGAGATGACCGCTTGGGAGTCGACGTACGCCGTCGCGAGCGCCATGGCGAGGTTCACCGAGCCCGGTCCAATCGACGTGACGGTGGCGAGGGGTTTGCCGCTCACGCGGTAGTACGCGTCGGCGATGTGACCGGCTGACTGTTCGTGGCGAACTTGAATGGTGCGCAACTTGCTCTCGCGTTCCTTCAATGCGTCGAAGATGCCCATGTCGCCATGACCGGGGATTCCGCACACGTACGGGACGCCCTCCTCGATCAGGTGGTCGGCAATGACCTCGCCCGCCGTTCGCTGATTGGTCTCGCGATTCACCGTCATCTATTTCTCCTTCTCTTCGTGGCTTATTTCAATCGTGGTCTTGCGTTGAAGCGCTTGGTCGATGAGCAGATCGCGGGTGTGGCGGATGTGGCGCTCCATCTCAACTTTCGCGGCCTCCGCGTCACCTGACTCCACCGCGTCGAGGATCACCTCGTGTTCGTGGAGCACGTCGTTCAGTGAGCGAGAGTGTCCTACGGTTGACAGGCCGAGGCTCCGGACTTGATCTCGTAGCTCGAGGACGTAGGACGAGAGTCGCTTGTTCCCGGAGTGATCGAGAATGATCTTGTGAAAACGACGGTCGTGCTCCATGAACACGGCCTCATCTTCGATGTTGGACTCCATCGCTTCGTACTCTCGCCGTAGTTCGCCGACGAATTCGATCCGCTGCGAGCCTAAGAACTGAACCATCCGGAACGTGGCCGGAACCTCCAGAAGGATCCGCAGGTCGAAGATCTCCTCGACGTCGAACTGATCGAGCGCCAAGACGCGTACACCGCGATTTCGCTCGAAACTCAAGAGACCTTCGTTGGCGAGATCGGCCAGCGCCTCGCGCACCGGTGTGCGCGACATGCCCAGGGCTTCAGAGAGGCTCGGGACCGACGTCTGTGATCCGGCCGCCAGTGTGCCGCTGAGGATCGCCTCTTTGATCTGACGGTACGCGTGATCTTTTAGCGAGTCCGGCTGAGGGTTGGGTGGCTGCAACTGAAGATTAGAGATCTCGCCACCTCCCTCGTTCACGGAGCGGAAATCGCATCGTAAACACTTTCGATGAGCTGAACGACCTGTCGACCGTCTTTCGCCGTCACTGGCGCTTCTTCGCCACGGGCAACGGCAGTCACGAACGCGCGAATGCTCGCCGCCACGGAGTCCGCCCAGTCACCCTGAGCGGTCTTCTCGTAGTGCCACGAGCCGTCAAAACGTGTCAGACGTGGGCCGGTGCGAAACCCTTCAAACTCGGCCTCACATCCCGACACGTAGAGCGTTCCTTCCGTCCCACAGATCTCCACATTGTCATCAAAGGATCCGGGCGGCGCGTGGTAGTTCGCCTCGATCACGCCTAGAGCTCCTGACCGAAAGCGCAGGCCTACAACAGCGACGTCCTCTCCTCCGAGACGAGTATTGTCAGCCATCGCCATCACCTCATCCACCTCACCCAAGAGATAGCGCGCGACGTAGAACCGGTGCACTCCGGCATCGAAGAGAATGCCGCCACCCGTGACCGCGGGGTCGGTGCGCCAACCACGGAACTTTCCGCCGATCGCCAGTCGTAGGCGCATGAGTACCGGTCGACCAATCGATCCGCTGTCGACCAGCTCCTTCGCGCGGACGTGTGGTGGATAAAACAACTGGTTGTGCTGCACGCCAACTGTGACGTTTGCTCGTGCGGCCGCGTCGATGACCTCATCACATTCCCCGACCGTCATGCAGAGCGGCTTCTCGCATAAGACCTGCTTCCCGGCGGCGATGGCCGCCAGGAGAACCTCGCAGTGCAGCCGGTGCGGCAGGCCAATGCTGACGATGGCGATAGCGGGGTCCGACAGCAAATCTTGGTACGACGTGTACGACGAGGCGCCAAAACGACTAGCGGTCTCTTCGGCGAGTGCGGCGTCGATATCACTGACGGCGCGTATCTCACACTCTGAGGATGACGCGAACCCGCGGAGATGAAACTGACCGATTTCGCCCAGGCCGATCACCCCCACTCCCAACTTCGAGTCGTCGCTCATCTCATTCTCCTCGTTCCACGTCGTACCAAGACTGCTATCACAGCGGCCGGAACGGACTCTGGACCGGTGAAGTGTCCAGAGTGGTTCGGTCTTCGGGGTCGGCCTGCGTCTCAGGAATCGAGGCTCGACCAGTCTTGAGAGCCCACCACGCGTACACGGTGAATCCCGCGCCTATGAGGAGAGCAACACCGAAGTACGCCGCCACGTAGTGGTCCACTGCCGGCAACATGTACGCGCCTATGACCGCGATGCACCAGAGCAACGCAGCGACCGTCACCGGGACGAGCCACTTTCCGAGGCCAAAGTGGTCCGGTCGGGCATTGGGAATCTTGCCCTTGGCGTGACCCACAAGTACCGCTACCATTGTTGCCCCGTACGTGAAGTAGTACGCCGCCGCCGCCATCGCCACAATGCGGAAGATGTTGCCGGCGCCGGCGATATTGATCACCACCATCGCGATCCACAACACGAGGATCGATACAACTGGTGTCTTGAGCTTCGGGTGCACGTACGCTAATTGTTTTGATCCTGGAAGCAGCCGATCGCGCGATACCGAAAAAAGCAGTCGCGTCGCGACCGCGATGTTCGCAATGATGCAACCCATCATCGAGACGAATCCAACGGTGGCAATGAACCATCCCGCATAGCGGCCAAGGTCGGCGTCCACTACGTAGAAGAATGAATTCTGCTGAGCAACTGCGTGTGGGATCGAACCCTTGATCGCCGCAGCCCATATCCACATCACGAAGAATCCGGCAATGCCCGAAACAATTACGGCGCGGAACATCGCTCGCGGAGCCGTCTTTCGTGGATCCACGGTCTCCTCTGCCAAGTCGGCTGACGCTTCCCACCCGAGCAAGGACAGAACCGGGAGTGTGGACGCTAGTAAGTATGTAACGAAGGACAAATGCGTTCCCGGAACTCCGGCCGCCCCGTGATTATTGATTACGCCAAAACCCTGTGTGCGGTGGAACCAAAAAAGCGTTCCGGCCAGCAGCAGCAGCACGATTAACGTCGTACCAACCATCTCGAGGATGGCAGCTATATTGTTTACCCTCCCCGAGATCTTGATGCCGATGGCATTAATAATGACACCAAGGGTCAATGCCGCCGCAGATAGGTACGCGGCATTGGGTGCCGTCGCCGCGAGACCAAATTCCGGCGCATACACCGCTCCGAGAAGGACACCGATGGAAACTGCGCCGGTGGTGAAAGTGATTATTCCAAAGACAGCTACGATCCAACCGTAGTAGCTATTGGTGATTCGACTTGTCCATTGGTATGCATAACCGGTCACTGGAATTCGTGCCGCCATGTGCATAAAGACGAACATCACGAGCATGACACCGAGCAAAGCGATGAGCCACATCCAAATCGCGACACCGCCAACCTGTGACAGCGCAGGCTGGAAGAGTCCAACCAACGTGCCCGTAATGGTGATCATCGAGAACGCCAGACAGAACGAGGTGAATGACGACATCGTCCGTCGCAATTGCTGACCATAACCAAATCGCGACAAATCCCTCTCATCGGCAAGATTTGATTGTCTCTCGGCATCACCCTTGCTTAGGTCCGCTGTTGTCATTTCATTCCTCCCCCAATAAATACGATCATCTGATCGCCCCCTCTCTTCCCTCGACTTGATCGTCGATTGCTTTTCTTCACATCCGACAACTACGAGCCACTGATCGCTAACGGCTCAGACTTCCCCTTCAAATACCTTCAAATCACTTGATCTGTGCGCCTCGAAGGGCAACGACACTCGTGACGTCGACCAATCGCGCGAAGTCATCGCCAATGGGAACCATCGAACCCGTGCTGGTTACTTCCTTCCAGGTGTCCCAATCGCTCACCTCAACGCTTTCAACGACCTGGAACTCACTAGTACCGTCACTGCTTTCGACGTCGTACACCCGGTAACTCTGGATGCCGTCTCGGGCCGTAAGGGTCGGCTGATCGCGAGTGAGTGACCACTCCCGATACTCCTCAATCGTCACGCCTTCATTGAGCTTGTACAACATGAAGATGTTCACGTCTAATCCTTTACGGTTGATTACTGCTACGAAGTACTGCGCCCTTTAAGTCGTTGCCGACGATCTGTTCGACTTGACTCCTCAACTGCGTGAGACCGACCCAGGGAGTGTCGATGGCTCCCACTTGACGGGTAAGTAGTGCGTCGGACAGCGAGGTATTCGCTGGAATCGGGAGTTCGGGATACTCGTGAGCGTCTTCGAGCGACGCTCGAATGCTCGCGCTCTGCACGAGTTCAGTATCGAGATCGAAAATGCCAGCCAGCGTGCGAAGATAATCGGCCCTCGTCATTGACACCGGTCCAGCAGTGTTGAATATTCCGCGAGCTTCGTGATCAACGAGATCGCAGATTCTCGTCGCGTAACTCCACGCCGACGTGGGACACTGTCGCGCCGACTCGGGTGCGAGAACTGGCTTGCCCTTCAGTAGTTGCCCCAACCACTGCAACGCGAGGCTCGAACGCTGCCAGAGACGTGCGTCATCTGAGCCACTGTCGGTTTGAGTGGAGAGGTTGACACCATAGACATTGGCGGGACGAGTGATCAGCCAGGGAATTGATGACGATTCAACGAGCACTTCGGACGCCGCCTTGGAACGACCGTAGGCGTTGATCGGTGCCCGGAGATCGTCTTCCAGATAGCAGTCTCCGTTCTGGAGGTTGCCGGGAAATACCCAATCAGATGAGACCAGTACATACGCACATTGACTCGTCTCGGCCGCCGCAACGGTGTTCGACGTGGCCCGCTCGTTTCTCTGGACCAATCGATTATCCAATTCCAGTGCGCCGAGATCAACCGAGGCCGCACTGTGAACGATCACGTCGGGTCGCTGCGCCCCGATCATCGAAACGACGTTCTCTCGATCGTCCAGTTCAAGCGGAATCGTCTCGCATCCCGTGACCGAAACCGGCGTAGAAAAGTACGATCCGACCACGCTCCAACCACGGTCACGAAACGCAGCCGCGATGTTAGATCCGATCATTCCGCTGACGCCAGTCACGAACACTCGCCTCACAGACCGAACTTCGCTTCAGCTTCAGTCAGGACCTCATCGAGAATCCTGCACATCTCATCGACCTCGTCAGGTTGAACGGTGATCGCCGGCTTCAATTTCAGAACGTTGCCCCTCGGCGGCGGAAAGACGGGGCCGGTCTTGCCCAGAATGAGCCCCCGCTCGACGCATCGGTGCATGACCCAATCTGTTTCTTCGAAGGCGTGCTCTTTCGTTGTGCGATCGCGAACCAGCTCGATGCCGATCATGAGCCCGAGCGTGCGAACGTCGCCAATGATCTGGTGGCGTTCGTACAGGGCACCGAGGAGTTCGCCGAATCGCTCGCCCATCGCCGAGGCATGGCTCGTGAGGTGATCGCGTTGGATCACTTCGATCATGCGGTAACTAGCTGCTGTCGACACCGGATGGCCGATTTGTGTGAATCCGTATTCCCACGGTGCGAGGTTCGCGAATTTGTCAGAGACGATGACGCCCGACAAGGGGAACCCTCCGCCGAATGCCTTGCCGACCACGATCATGTCCGGTACGACGCCATAGTGCTCCATTGCGAACATCGGTCCACAACGACCCCACGCCGTCTGAACTTCGTCAATAATCATCGCGCATTCGTTTTTGTCGCAGACGTCGCGCAGGACGTTGAAGTATCCATCCGGCGCGGGCACCATGCCGCCGTTCGCTTGGAACGGCTCAGCGATCACTCCGGCTACTGATCCTTCGGACCCCTCACGAATCATCGTGTCGACGAAGTGGGCGCAGAAGAGGTCGCACGAGGGATACGTGAGATTGAAGGGACAGCGGTAACAGTTGAAGTTCGGCACACGGATTTGGCGCGTCAAATACCGTTCGATCCCTTTCTTTGCCCCTTCGTACATGGACGGGTGCGTGTATGACATGGCGAGGGTGGCAAAAGTTCGACCGTGGTACGCCTGGAACAGCGAGACGAATTCGTCCTTACCCGTTGTTCGCATGGCGAGGTGCATCGCGCCCTCGACTGCGTCGGACCCACTCAGTCCGAAGAGGATCTTGTTCAGTCCAGGCGGAGCGACTTCGGCCACTTTTTGGGCTAAGAGCGCTCGAGGCACTGAGTTGTACATCGGGGCCGTCCACTCGGCTTGTTGTATTTGTTCGACGGCCGCTTCAACTATGTCCGGATGCCGAAACCCGAGGTTGACAACCCATTCACCCGAGATCGCGTCCAGGTACTCTCGACCGTCGGCGTCGGTTATTCGCACGCCCGATGCCTTGGCAATAACTAACGGGTCATGGCCCATTGGGTTCACTTGATAGCGCTCTGAGAGTGCTTCGATCTCCGCCCCACTCATCTGGCTTCGGTCGACTGAACCATCGGTGGAGTGTGACATGTCACACACTGTATGAATTCCTTTGGTCCGTGTCAAGTACTAAATACGCTCGGCTGACCTGACCCCCTGAAAAACGTCCACCTCCTATGGACATTCAACCCCGGCTAGAACCGGGACAGGAGGTTGGCAATGAAGAGAACCAGACACACACCCGAGCAGATTGTTCGCAAACTTCGAGAGGCCGACAAGCTGTTGGCTGAAGGAATGCCGATCGCTGAAGTGGTTCGTCACTTGGGGGTTTCCCACCAGAGCTATCAACGCTGGCGCACGCAGTTTGGCCAAGTGCGACCCGATGACATGGTGCGACTCAAGGAACTCGAGAAAGAGAACGCTCGACTCAAGCGCCTGCTCGCCGAGAAGGACCTCGAAAACGACATGCTCCGGGAGGTCGCCAAGGGAAAATGGTGACCCCGAACCAGAGGCGAGAGGCCGTGAGCCATCTCGTTGATGTGTTCGGGGTTTCTGAACGCCAAGCCTGCAGGGTCGTGGGTCAACACCGATCCACCCAGCGTCATTGCCGGAAGGGTCGAGGTGACGAAGAACTTGTTGCTCGACTGCGGGCTCTTGCCTCGACTTTCCCCCGCTATGGCTATCGACGATGTCATGTGATCCTCATCCGCGAGGGCTGGAAGGTGAACCGCAAACGAGTCCAGCGCCTCTGGCGAGAGCAGAACCTGCACGTCAAGCGTCGCAAACGCCGCAAGAAGGTGCAGGGCCGTTCAACGGGTCGAGTGATTGCGGGGTTCCCCGATCACGTCTGGTCCATGGACTTCGTCTTTGACGAAACCGCCGACGGGCGACCCATCAAAATCTTGAACGTCCAAGACGATTTCACCAGGGAGAACTTGGCTTGTTGGCCTGCTCGCACCATCACCGCAGAAGGCACCCTTCGCATTCTCGATGACGTGCGAGAAGAACGGGGCTGCACACCAGTGTTTCTTCGGATGGACAATGGTCCAGAGTTCATTGCGCAGGTCACCAAGGACTGGTGCCACGAGGTCGGCACCAACACCGCCTACATCGACCCCGGTTCACCCTGGCAGAACGGACACTGCGAGTCTTTCAATGACAAACTGAGAGACGAGTTGCTTAACCTAGAGATCTTCGACTCAATGTGGGAGGTGAGAACCATGCTCCACGACCGTCGTCACTCCTACAACCACTACCGGCCGCATAGTTCGCTGAGCTACCTCACACCAGTCGAATTCTCAAACAAATGGCACGAAGAAAATGCTTTGCTACTCTCACAAATGGTGGACCGATGAATGGGGTCCGGTCATAATTCCAATTGCAACTCCGTCAGTCCTCACATATGACTATTAACTAACTGGTAAGTAAATATGCTTGACATCCGACAATCTTTGCTGTTAT
>CAITNF010000017.1 GCA_903893745.1 uncultured Actinomycetes bacterium | reverse complement strand
GTATACGGAGGCCCTTCATATATAGGCAAGACCTACACTGTTGGGGCATCAAACATAAATCTTACCGCAAATTGGGAATCACTCTCCCATCCAATAGTTCGAACTCTCTTTAATAATGGTGGAGGCTCCGACGGAGTTTGGGGATATTTTGGGGATGGGTTACATACCGGAATCGACATAGTCCCAGGTTGGTGTTCCGTTCTCGGTACATATACCGATCCGGCAAAGAATGCAGACCCATCATGGGTTGTAAGTTCTGTTGTTCACGAAAAGAGCTCTGAATCAATTTTTAGCTTGGGTTACGTATTTGTTGGTGGTGCGGCCTACCAATATTCACCAGATCCATCGATTACATTCTCAACTGGAGGTACGCAAACTGTTATAGCTGGAACTCCAATCACTCCCACCGCTACGACTAACACAGGTTGTGAAGCGAATAAATACTCGATTACTCCGACTCTTCCTTCAAATCTCGTATTAGATACAGCAACAGGAATTATCTCCGGGTCTCCGTCTGCTGTGCAAAGTAGTAAGTCTTATACACTCACGGCTGAACGTTGGGTTGATGCAAATGGCAACTTAGACATTACAGGAACAGAAATTGGGTACTCCAGCGCAACCTTCACACTTCAAGTTGATGCCCCCCACGGACCAGTTCCTAACATCGTCGGTCTGAGCACTGCCGATGCCACCAATGCGCTCTCACCTAACTTCACTTTGGGAAATTCAACTGGAACAACAGCAGTTGGAGCGACAGCCCTAAATAGTGGCAAAATTGCAAGCCAATCTCTAGCAGGTGATCAGCTCTATGGAACAGCTATAAATTACACAACTTATGTTTATACGGCTTCTACCTACACAGTTAACTACGACCTTGCTGGTGGACGATATGACAATAAAAAATTAACTCCAACCCAATCTCCCGTTGCGCCTAGGACGATTATAAAACTTGCTAGTAGCAAGGAGCTCCAAAAGACTGGTTATACCTTTGGCGGGTGGTCTGATAATTCAAGAACTTATGCTGCTGGTGCTTCTTACCCAATGGGGAATTCCAACGTTGTGTTTACTGCTGTCTGGAATGCAAAGCAATACAAGATCACTTGGAACATGAGAACTAACGGCGGAACAAGCGGTGGAACTGGTGGCGCTAGCAATTACACTGTTGGCAATCCAATATTAACTTTGGCATCTAATGCTTTCCGCCCTTCAAAGACTTTTAAGGGTTGGTACACAGCTGCTAAAGGTGGAACAAGAGTTACGTCAGGATATTTCGTGTCCTATCCATTTGGTGACGTTACCTTTTATGCCCAGTTTGCATAAATCCATCTGGCTTTTGGTGCAGATGACACCCGCTCAATAAGTGGACCAATTAGATTTTCAGGAGGAGTAGGTAATCGTTGACCGCCAAATTAGTCGTGATACGCAAACTCTGGATAGTCCAAATTCGGTGATTACGGTTTCCCTATCACGCGAAAAGATCTGTGTCTGTCATTGTGACAAATCCAGATTCTTCGTCAGCTACCTTCAATAGTTTCACTGATACATATCAGGATGACTCCAAGGAACACGGTAGAGGCAAGCGGTAATTCCAAAAAGAGATCAGTACATCAATCATTTGATATGTTGTCTCCGCATTTGAATGGTGATCCGTCCTGCATGGCGACTCTTCTTTAATTCGAATTCCAGTGGTAAGTTTCATCATGGCAATAATTAACAATCAAAGAATGACAGCACGTTCAGATGAACCATTTGTTGTCTTCTTAATCGGAATGAGAATCAATAACGTTTTTGCCATTCACCGATGGCTACCTGCATTCATGGCAATGCCAAGAATGCTAAAGGAACTGCACGTAAATCGAAACTTGGGTTTTTTGTCGTATCAAATGTGGTTTTCTCGTACTCTGATTTTGCTTCAATATTGGGAAAGTGACGAAAAACTAATGTCATATGCAAAAGCAAAAGATTCAGGCCACCTACCTGCGTGGAGAGCCTTCAACCGAGCGGCAAAATCTCCAGCGGTTGGGATTTGGCATGAAACTTATGTGATTGAACCTGGCAAATTCGAAAATATTTACGTAAATATGCCAGCTTTTGGTTTTGGGAAAGTGGGAAATTTACAAGCTGTAACTGGCACGCTTAATTCTGCCCAACAAAGGTTGAAGTGAGGTTCGTCATGAATGAACAATCCGGCTTGTAGTCGACATCCGCATCGAATTCTTCGAGCGACATGGTGTAGACATGCTGTATGGCTCGCTATCTAGTTCGTGTCCGTTCAACGAAGTCGCGAGCCGAGGCTTTTGCCTATATGGCGAACCTCGCTAACTTTGCCCAATGGGATCCGGGCGTTATCCGGGTCGAGCAGTCGGAGGGCGAAGGTCCGGGGCCGAATGCGGTCTACGACGTCACGGTAAAGGGACTCCGTACGCCGCTTCGATATTGCACAACTCGGTTTGAACCCCCGAACTCGATTGTCGCGTGCGCCAAGAGCCGATTCCTCACTTCGCTCGACACGATTACGGTCGAGAGTGATGGCGCGGAGTCGATAGTTACCTACGACGCCGAACTAACGCTCAACGGCCCGCTCGGTCTCGCCGATCCGATTCTTCGCGTCACATTCGGGCGCATCGGAGATCGAGCAGCCGCGGGACTAATCCGAGTTCTCGACGGCGAACGAATCCCGGACCGATCCCCGTGATTGGTCGTGACATCGTTGACGCGCTCATCGAAGTGCCGGTCGTCACGAGCTTTACGCGGATCGGTTACGCGGTCCGAGCTCGCCTCTATGATTGGCAACCACTTGGAGGGTACGACCTCGCGGGTCGGGTGATGGTCCTCACCGGTGCGACCTCCGGAATCGGAAAGGTTGCCGCGATGCAACTCGCCGAGTGTGGAGCCACGCTCGTCCTTGTGGGGCGCGACGCCAATCGCAATGACCAGACCGTCACCGAGATCATCGATTCGTCTCGCAATCCCAATGTGAGCCAAGTCGCGGCCAACATGGGCGATTACGAGCAAGTAAAGGAACTGGCCAGTCGAGTGCTGACCGAGCACAATCGACTCGACGTGCTGATCCACAATGCCGGCGCCCTGACGGCAGATAGACGCACCGCACCTGACGGTACTGAGGCCACGGTCGCGAGTCAAGTGGTTGGCCCCTTCTTGTTGACGAGTCTGCTCCTCGAGCGGCTCGCGGCGTCAAGACCGTCTCGGGTACTCACGATGTCGTCGGGTGGAATGTATTCGGCCGGTCTGACCGTATCCGGGCTCCAGATGTCCGAAGCGGCATATCGCGGCACCGAGCAGTACGCGCGCGCGAAGCGAGCCCAGGTCGTGCTTAACGAGATGTGGGCTGAACGATTCGCAAGTCTCGGGATCCACTTCCACGCGATGCACCCCGGATGGGTCTCCACTCCCGGCGTCGACGCGTCATTGCCAACGTTCTCGAAGATCATGGGGCCGCTCTTGCGCTCGCCCAGTCAAGGAGCCGATACGTTGGTGTGGCTCGCGGCCGACAATCTTGCGCTGCAATCCAACGGCGGCTTCTGGCACGACCGACGACCTCGCAGCACCCACAAGCTCCGCAGAACGAAGGATGCTGAGACGCCGGACCGCCGCCGCCGGCTCTGGGCCTGGGTTAGTGAAACTTGCGGCAACGAGCCGACCATGCCTGGCGAGAACTGGACAACCGAGTAGCGCACACGTTCCGAGAGTAGCCAAGTGAGCGGTAAATCAGTCAATGTCGCGAAATCTCGTTCGGGTAGTTCGCATCGCGGTTGAAGGCTCCGAATTGCTCGTCACTCGTCGACCTCATCGTAAAAGTTTCACCAAGTAAGACCGAGCGTAGCTCTCATGGTGCTTTCAAAGTCTTCATCGTTCATTTGTGAGCGAACCGAAAGAATCAGATTTGCGTCATCGCCAACTGGCACACGTAAAGGCGTTTTTGGATCAGTGATTGCTTTTGCGACAGCTTGGGCAACAATTTCTGGCCCAGGGCGGCCATTTTCTCCGGTGAGTCGATCATCGTTACCCTCCCACTGCTCATACAACTCAGCGTAAGCAGCGGGTTGTGGAATTCCTTCAACTGGCTTCATTCCAGGTGCCGTAAATCCAGGCTCAATCAAAACGGTACGAATGCCGAAATGCCCTAGCTCGTAATGTAACGCCTCCGACAATGCTTCGAGTGCGTATTTAGTCGCCGCGTAGGCACCACTAAGTGGAGATGACACTCTGCCTTGGACGGAACTGATATTGATAATCACCCCTGAGCGTTGTTCGCGCCATGAGGGAATAAATTTTTGGATCAACTTTAAGGCACCCAGAGTGTTGGTCTCGAACATCGCCCGAAGATGGTCAAAGGGAAATGTTTCAAGGGGCCCACTGCCGCCAAGTGCTGCGTTATTCACGAGTACGTCGATGCGACCTACGTGCTCGACGACTTTGTCAATTGAAGCTTCATTTGTAACGTCGAGCTCCATCCTCTCTGCAACGTTTAGATCCTCGAGCAGGCGGACGTCTCGGGCAGTGGCAATTACTTCATGGCCTTCATTGGTAAGAGTTCGACAAATTTCAGCGCCAATGGCTCTTCCCGCTGCTGTGACAAGTATTTTCATATCTTTAAGTTAGTGGGAGTTCGCCAGCTCAGTTGGATTACGTTTCCTTCGGGATCGAGCACGTCGTGATAGTCGAAATCAGAATCGCTAAATGATCGTCCGGTATCGACGCCACCCAGCGCGCTTATCGATTGTAAGGACAGCGCTAAGTTCTCAACCTCGAAAATTGGCTTTACGGCTACGTCGTCGCGCCCCTGTGGTGGCGTGGTAATCACAATGTCGTGGGCGATTTCATCAGGAATACTGAGGATTCGGAGTATCGTTTCGCCGCAGTGCACACGTACCACGCCATGTTCTTCACTAGTCAGATTCGCCCCAAGAAGAGTCGAATAGAAATCGGCGAGGCGGTCCACATCAACTGAAAAAATAACTAGTGACAGCACACCTCATAGGGTATCGAGAAATCAAGACCAAAGAGCGCGCACTGTTGTGATTCAAACGGTAGGCGCGGCTGTCGTGACCCCTTCAATCAGTCCACCTCTTAATAGCGGCAATTAATGCATTGAGTGCATGAGACTGATTTTGAGGAACTCTTGCGATTAATTCTGACGTGGTAACGCTTACTTCAATTCGGGTAACTCTTAGCCAGGAATTGATGTTGCCTTAGCAACAATCTTCTGCAACATCGTGGGGAAAATGAATTGATGAAACGGCAAGACTGCGAACCAGTAGAGCCGCCCGAAAAGACCGCGCGGACGAAACGTAGCAGTTTGGATAATCTTTGAACCCTGATCAGCAGCTTCAATATTCCACGTCAGCCATGCCGATCCCGGCATGCGCATTTCAGCTCGTAGTCGAAGATGCGTAGGAAACGTTACTTCCTCAATTCTCCAGAAATCTAGTGCGTCGCCAACTCGCAGTTCAGTCCGGCGACCTCGTCGAAGCCCAGGTCCGCCAATGAGTTGATCAATTACGCCTCGAATTTTCCAGAGAAACTGACTTCCGTACCAACCCTTTTCTCCACCAATGGTGCTTAACTCTGAAAAACACTGCTCCATTGAGGCGGTAGTTGTGACCACTCGACGGTCGGTGAACAAGGTCCCGCCGGCCCAGTCGGGATCGAGTTCATTAGGTTGGAAGTAAATCAAATCTGCATCAGAAAATCTGGTTGGAGCGCCCGAGCCGCGAGTTACCTGAAGGGCACGGTTAATTGCCTCTTCCAGCGAGAGCGGAACTACTCCAAGCTCATCACACGCCGATCGGTTCTTTACGATGACTTCATTGACCAGCGACTGCACCAATTCTTGAGCCAGTGGCACCGGTACCGGGGTGACCAGCCCAATCCAGTGCGAGGATAGTCGCGGAGTAAGAAAAGGCACCGGAATCAAGAATCTCTTCGGCAGTCCGGCACATCGGGAGTACGTCTCCATCATCTGGGCGTACGTCACCACGTCGGCACCACCCACTTCTAGAACTCCAGCTATGGGTTGCGTGGTCGTTACTGCTTCCACCACAAGTGCAACGGCGTCCGCAATGGAGATTGGCTGACACTTGGTGCTAACCCATTTCGGTGTCACCATGACTGGCAATAGATCAACAAGGTAACGCAGCATCTCAAAACTCGCTGATCCAGATCCGATGATGACACCCGCGCGTAACTCAATTACCGGAACACCACTACCGGCTAGTGCCGCGCCAACATCTTGACGACTGGTGAGATGTTTGCTTAATTTCTCACGGTCGTCACCAAGTCCACCAAGGTACACAATGCGATGAACGCCCGCAGCGGCAGCGGCCGTGGCAAAATTATTTGCCTGACGTAGCTCTCGCTCAACCCAATCATCGCCTTCGCCTATCGCGTGCACCATATAGATCGCAACGGTGATGCCAGCCATTGCCGCACTTAGGTCATCCTCAACCGCGCCTTCGGCAATTTCAACCTCACCAAACCACGGTGCAGCTCGTAACTTGGCCGGCGTTCGTGCCAAACATCGCACTGCAAGATTGCGCTTGAGCAGTGCGGGAACAACCCGTCCGCCCACGTAGCCAGAGGCGCCAGTTACCAGAATTTTATCGGGACTCATGGTGCCAGCGTAATTGTCCGCAGTCAAATGTGGTTCATCACGCCACTGTGCGGTGGGGTGCGCTACGAGTTCTTAGTATTTCTCGCTACGCACGACGCGTCGTGTTCACTTTGACGTGTTCAACTTGACGGCCGCCCGAACAAGGGATTTAAGCGCGGCCTGATTAATTGTCTCACCCTCGTGAATGTCAATCGCCCGACGTACTTTTCCTTCCAGACTTGAATTGAAGAGCTCTTTAGGATCTGGAAGAGATGCTCCCTTCGCAAAAGTCATTTTTACAGTCTTCTTGTAGACCTCACCAGTACAAATGATTCCCCCATGCGACCACACCGGAATATTCCACTTCCACTCTTCAACAACTCCCGGATCCGCCTTGAGAATCAGTTGGCGGATTTGTGCCAAAGTCGCACCACGCCAATCAGCTAATTCCGCTATTCGAGCATCAATCAATCTCGAGGGTGAACTAGTTTCGCTAAGCGGTGACTTCTTCATCGCACTAAAAATACCTGATTCGTGAGAAGTCTGTCTAGAACCGACCAAATCAGACCCGCACTGCGAAAAGTCCCGATAGATATTTCTCGAAATTGCCTTCTTCCGGTCCAGCACCGGTTTAACCTCGTAGTCAGTGAAGCGATGTTTCTCCCCCGAGCATTACCACCCAATTAAACAAAGGTATGAACGATGTGCCATAAAGTAACGTGCCCCAATTGTGAAAAGCCCACGTGGAGTGGCTGCGGGAAACATATCGAAGAGGCGTTAGCCGACGTCCCTCTCGATCAACGCTGTGCATGCTCAATCGGAACGTACACTCCGCGTAGCAGTGCGAGCCGATTTTTCGCGAAACTTCGTGGTCGATAAACCTCACTCCACGGCTTCAAGCAGTTGGGGTGATGCGCTCAACGCGTGGGCCATCCCCCAGACCATTCTTGATCAAGCTGTCGAAAGTCCGTGGATTCATCCACCCGAACTCTTTGAGATTCCCGAAGTTATCGCTACATCACCATCGCACGAGCGCGCTCTCGAAGCATTGGGCGCTGAGGCGAGTGTGCTCGATATCGGCTGTGGAGGTGGAATTGCAACGTATGCTCTCGTACCTAGAGTCCGACGGGCAGTTGGAGTTGACCACCAACCAGAGATGCTCAGGATGTTCGAGGCGAACGGAAAGCGTCTCGGGGTTGAGGTAAAAACCATTGAGGGTTTCTGGCCAACGGTCGCCAGCGAAGCACCCATCTGTGACGTGGTAGCTGCCCATCACGTCGCGTACAACGTCGCTGACATCGTTCCATTTCTCACGGCGATGATTGACCGAGCTCGACATCGAATAGTCCTGGAGCTACCCGCTCAACATCCGCTCTCCACAATGTCGAGTGCTTGGGAACACTTCTGGCAACTAGAGCGTCCCAGTGGTCCCTCGCCCACCGATCTCGTAGCCGTCTTGAAAGAAATGGGCGTTTCGCCGAACATGGAGAGTTGGAATGGCACAATGCGAACTGAGCAGAATCTCGCTCAGGCCGCTCATTTCATGCGAATTCGTCTTTGTTTGGTTCCGGAGCGTGAACCTGAGGTCTACGAATTTTTAGCGACGCAAAGTCCACCGCTCACTCGCCAGCTCGTTTGCATCTGGTGGGATAGGAATCTTTAACGTGATGAAGCAAGCGGGAATGTTTGCCTCATCGTGTAGAAAAATATCGCTCCATCAAGTTGATTTGCTTCAACTCAGTTGGAGTGTTGGCAGCACGTGGCATCTATGAACGCCATTCTCGCTGGTTTTGTCACTGGACTCTCGCTAATCGTCGCGATAGGGGCGCAAAATGCCTACGTCTTGCGGATGGGACTGACGCGTCATCACGTAAATCTGATTGTCGGCATCTGCGCACTATCGGACATTGTTCTTATTTTTGCTGGTGTCGCGGGTATCGGCGGTGTGCTGCGCTTAGCTCCGACAGCCCTCCAACTCCTTCGCTGGATAGGTGTTGGCTATTTAGTACTCTTCGCACTCCGCTCATTTTGGAAAGCAGGTCGCGCCGAAGTTCTACACCCCTCCGAAGCTCAGCGCCCAACAACTCTGGCCGTTGTGTCGACGACCTTGGCACTCACTTTCTTGAATCCTCACGTTTACCTCGACACCGTCTTGTTACTCGGAACTATTGGCAATCAGTACGGTCACGCTCGATGGCTCTTCGCGATTGGGGCATCATTGGGTTCACTCGCCTGGTTTTCCAGTCTCGGACATGGGGCGCGCTTCGCTTCGCGGCTTATGGCTCGCCCCCTCACGTGGCGCGTGCTCGACTCCGTGATCGGAGTAGTGATGCTTCTCGTTGCTCTTAAGTTGGCCGCAACCAGTATTTCGAATTAACCAGGAAAACCTAGCTACCAAATTGCGCTGCCTGCGAAAGCCGCAAAAGTTACGCGACTTTCAGCAACTCTCGCTCGTCGAGAAACAACCACCAGGCTGAAGCGACACGGTCCATACCGTCAGTTACGTCACTCACTTCGAAGTCCAGCGAATCAAGTGCGTCAAGCGTCCACTGAGCGTGGTCTGCCTCAAGCGATCCGTGACACTTCCAGAATTCCAGTGCTTCGTCAGTTGCTGCAAAGTGACGTGCGAGACCATTGGCCTTCGAGTTGGCGATTTCCGCCCCCTGAAGTTCGTACGCGAGCAAACCCGCTAATCCAGAAACTGGTCCCCGATCAAGGACGTCGCGGTAGGCCTGGAGCAGGTTTCGCATTGCCGGTGAAATATCGGCATTGGTTGCACCGTAGTGCGCAGCAAACTTTTCGAAGAGTTCCACGTGACTCGGCGTTGAAACTTCATCGTGCAGATTACTTTCCACCGCCGAACGAGCGCTTCCCGTGGGCAGTTGATCAGCCAATTCGTGCAAAAAGTCTGGCAGCATCTTTTCGAAGTATCGATACTGTTCGGCGTAGCTCGTCATCTCATGCGAAGCCAACTCACCGCGCTCCCAGCGCTGGTAGAAGGGGTGATTAAGCAGTCGCTGCTTTTCGAGTACTTCGTGGGCCACATTTTGTAGGGTCTGGGTCATGGGGATAATGGTACAAGTTTCGACAGTGGTGATGGGGGGTTTGTCAGAACTTCTATGCCTAACTTCTACCTTGAGTTACCGTGCCGAACGGGTGCTGTTGGGCCAAAATCTAGCGACTTCTATTACTGAGTCCCGAGGAGATCGCTTAAAATAGTGCTGACGCGTTGCTCAATTTCGTCGCGAATTGCTCGTACTTCGTTCAACGATTTATTAGCGGGGTCGCTCAGCGCCCAATCGAGATACCGCTTACCGGGGTAGACCGGGCACGCATCACCGCATCCCATAGTGATAATCACATCTGAATCTAACCCCATCGCGGTAGTTAATGCTTGGGGAGACTCGTTTGAAATATCGATGCCCCGCTCAAGCATCGCTTCGACCACTGCAGGATTTAACCGTTCGCCCGGTTGCGTACCAGCCGAGTACACCACCACTCGGTCGCCAGCCAGATAACGAGCAAACGCCGCCGCCATCTGTGATCGTCCGGCGTTGTGCACACACAAAAACAGAATGCTTGGTTTTGATTGGATCGGCGTCAAGGCGATACCTCCGTTGAAAAATTCGCGTTGTTATCTTTGCGCGGATAGAGCGCCAGCACGATGAGTCCTCCAAGAACCGCGCCGAGCAGTTGGGCGGCGATAAAGCCCAAAACTGACGATGGCGCAATACCGGCAAAGCTATTAGTCAACATTCGTCCGACCGTAATAGCTGGATTCGCAAAACTTGTGGAGCTGGTGAAGAAATAGGCAGCACCGATATACGAACCCACGGCAGCAGCGCAAAGATCAGCACGACGTGACTGGGTCAACGAGAAAATAATCAACACGAGGCCCGCAGTCGCCACAACTTCAGCGAGGAGATGTGCCCCCGAGGCTCGATTATGCGTGGACAGCGTAATGGCACTTGTCGAAAACATTAGATTTGCGAGCACCGCGCCACTCGAACAACCAATCACCTGAGTAATCACGTACCAGGGAACATCACGCCACAGCAGTCGGCCGAAACCCGCGTCGATTATTGACACGATTGGGTTGAAGTACGCACCCGATACTGGCCCAAGCGCGGCGATAAGCGCGTAAAGGGCGACTGCGGTAGCGGCAGCATTTTCAAGAAGCTCGATACCAATGTTGTGAGGGGAAAGATTTTGCGCCGCAATGCCCGAGCCCACCACCACCGCCGCCAGAAAGAGACTTCCGACGAATTCTGCGAGAAGGCGTCGTCCGAGATGCACGCTTATCGGTTTGGTCACACTGTCCTCCGGGACCCTTGCACTCTTGCCCACGTCGCGCTCGCAGCGTTGGTGCTCACCAAATTTCCCATCTATTTACCCAATCGTTACTTATTGATAATCATCGATATTATACTGTAACCATGGGATCGCATAAATCAATTGAAATTGAGAGCGAAATCTTGACGTGCTGCAGCCCCATTGGCGACAGCGTTCTCAGCGAGGGTGAGGCAGCAAACGTTGCGCAGCTCTTTAGTGCACTCAGCGATCCGGCCAGACTTCGCATTCTTTCGCTCATTGCGGCAGCCCCGGAAATGTGTAGCTGTGCCCTCGAAGAGCCACTCGGAAAGAGTCAGTCGACTATTTCGCACCACACTCGCATTCTGGCCGAAGCGGGACTCATCGTTGGCGAGCGACGGGGTCGATGGATGTGGTGGCGAGTAGTTCCCGAACAGTTACGCGAAGCAGCTCGCGTGCTGACTCACGAATTTGAGGGAAGTATCCACTAAGCGATTCTAACTTTTTGTTGCTTGCAACGTGTACGTCATTGGTAAACGAAGCGGATCCTCTCGAAGTCGGAATTCGCCTCCCCCTATTTCGCTCACGTAGTCGCCAAGTGCGTTATAGGGAGCGCTATCGTGTTCTTCTAAGGCCGAAATCTGCATGCCAGCCGCCAAGAGAGCGCTGACAATTTGACCCAATCCGTGGTTAAACGAGATGTTGTCGGGTGAAGCCAGTGGTTCATCGTGACTTACGTAGCTCTGTGACTCCGAGAAATGAATTCCTTCGGTTTCGAAGTAGGGATAGGTAATTGTCAGGAGTCCATCCTCCCGTGGGTCACCGAGTGACCATAAAACTGGATGACCCTCTCGAAGAAAGAGACGACCTCCAGGACGAAGTAAGTCAGCGATGACTTGAGCCCAACGACGAATGTCCGGAAGCCAACAGAGGGCCCCAATTCCGGTATAGACGAGATCAAACTGTGCGGCTCCGAGTACCGCGACTGCGTCATAGAGCTCACTCTCTACGTAGTTAATAGAGGCGCCACATTCAAGAGCCAGGTCTCGAGCTGCAGCCAGAGCCGGCGGTGAAAAATCCAGTCCGGTGGTACTGGCCGCTCCGAGTCGGGCGAGTGAGAGCGTATCGGTACCGAGGTGACACTGTAGGTGGACGACGTCGAGGCCCACTATCTCGCCTAAGCGAGGAAGATCAAACCGAACAACGTCGGACAAGAAATCCTTGTTCGCACGAAATTCATCGAACTGGTACTGGCCAATGTGGTGTGGGACCCGACTATCCCAATTGGCTTTGTTTACGGCAACGTAGTTATCCACTCCTCCAGTTTGCTCTATTTGGGAGGCCAGCCACCTCTCGATCTGCAATCTTGCGCCGACGGGTGTAGGAATGAGTATGGGAAAAAAACTGAGACTCAAGCATCTCGTTGTTGGCGTCGGCATCGTCGCATTCGTAGCCGCCGGCGGAACCTACTTAACCCTTCGCCCCGATCCAATTCCAACAGGCACTTCGACTACAACAGCGCTGAGCACGGTACCCTCATCAACATGGACCGCAGTCTGGCCCAGTACCACCAGCGCGGTTCGCTTTAAATCGCCAACCGCCGCGACTCGAGACTTCTGCAAAACTTTTTTGCAAATGAAATCACTGCTCGTGGGAAAATATCAATCCGGGGATGGGCGCTCTGGAGAAGTCCCCGTCCAGACCACCCCCAACGGACCCATCACCACAGTGATGGTGCGACAACTCACCTCAGATGAATCATGGTGGGTACTTGGTGCCGCAACTGCTGACATTGTCATCCAGTCACCTCAGGCACTTTCTCTTATTAATTCGCCACTCCACGTCAGCGGATCCAGCACCGCTTTCGAGGCGGTCCTCAACGGAACTCTTCGAGAGGATCGAGGAGGCAAAGTGCTCGCTGCATTCACGACGCTAGGGGGGGCTAACGGGACTATGGGTCCGTTTTCTCGAACAGTTATGTTCCCTGCCCCAAATAGCCACTACGGATCGCTCGTCCTAACGACGAGATCAGCCAAAGATGGCTCCATATCAAGCGCTTCGGTATTACGCCTGACCTTTTAACAAGAGCAGCGGTCGCGTAACTTCTGGTCGCTGGACCGTAAGGGCAATTAATTTTAGAGATTAACTTCCAGCTCCTGGAGTTCTTCTTCCAGTGAGGCGTGTCGCTCCTTGGCGGTAGGCATCTTGAAGTAGGGATTACCTTTCGCCCAGGCGTACCCCAGTGGAATAAGACCAATCCCCATGGCGCCTAAACCTACGACGAGCGTCGTGGTGTTCAGGCCCGGGATTACCTTTACGAAGATGTAACCCATGAACAGGGCGCCTAACAGCGGCCAAAGACCCATAAAGATGAAGTTCCCCACTGACTTAAACAACTGTCGTCGATAAAGAATCACTACTGAAAGAGCAGCCAGTCCGTAGTAGATGCAGATTTGCAGTCCAATGGCGTTGTAACCATCTGTCAGAATCGTGGAAATTGAGCCTACGTAGTTACTGCCAACGAAGAGCGCAACTGACAGCGCGGCGACGACAAACGTGGCCACGACGGGGGTCTTACGAACTTTGTGGACGTGGCCCAGTGCAGTCGGCAAAGTACGGTCCCGTCCCATGGTGAACATTGTGCGAGTCACCTGAATGAGCGTGGTTTCCAGGGTCGCCACCGTCGACAGGAGGACCGCGACCACAATGAGTTTGCCCCCGGTCCCACGCCACACCGCCTGACCCAATACCTGCAAGATGTCCGCCGCATTGTTGGAATTCTGCAATTGCGCCGGCGTCAAGACCAAGTTAGTGGCGACCGTAAAGACTTCAAAGAGCAAGAAGACAACAACGGCACCAATTAATCCACCTTGTCCCGTCGTCTTTCTCGCATTCTTCGTCTCTTCATTGAGATTCGCGGTGACGTCCCAGCCCCAAAAATAAAAAGTTGCCAGTAATGCCCCGGCGACAAAACCCCTTGAACCCTTGTCGTGGAACACGGAGGGAGAAAACCAGTGCCAAGAAAACGTCGTCACGTGATGCGCGTGAAAGATCGCTAAAACCGCAAACACAATCAGCAGTGCGATTTCGATACACGACATGACAATCTGTACGCTGACCGTGACGGTAACACCCGCCGCTACGGCGGCGACCATCAGGAGAAAAAAGATAGTTCCGAAAAGAACTACCAAACCCTTATTCGATGCCGCAGAATTTGAAAAGAGACTGAGGACACTCGAACCGGCGGGAAAGGTGGCTATCACCATGAAAATCAGTGCGGAAACCACAACTGCCCAGCCAGAGAGAAAACCCAATACTGGGTGAAGAGCCCTTCGCACCCACGAATAGGCCGCCCCGGCGTGAGAGTCGGTTCGGCTCAGGTAACTGAAGGCGAAGACGATGCCGAACATGAAAAACCCGCAGTAGAGCAGCGCGGCCGGGCCCCCGTAGAGCACGGCTCCAAAAAGTGCGGTCGTAGTCGCGGCGATTGAGTAGGCCGGAGCGGACCCGGCGATTCCCATAATTGCCGAGTCGAATAATCCCAACACATTTCCTCGGAGTTTGTGCTCCTCGTTATTCAATCGGTTTTCCTGCTCTGGACTTGACATCGCTACCCCCATTAAAGCCGTTGTAATAGCGACTCCACTAATTAAAACCTACACTGAAACGCTTCGTTCCACAGGCTTCGTTTAGGGAGTAGTGAAGGAAATTAGCGCAATTTCAACCACGCGAGCAATATCCAACCAAAAATGTGGACCTTATCGTTACTACAGTAAAGAGGGCGTCTACCGTGACGGTGGACCAGCCAGTGAAAGAACTTGAACGTCGTGTCATCTATGCAGCGAATCGATCTTGATGGCGCTCCCCTCTTGAGCGACCAAGAGTTAACGCGCCGATGGCAGACCTTTCACAACGCTCAGTACCAACTATCTAGTCGCCCCGGCCAGCAACTCATTTACTCACTGCTGGGCCACGAAACTCGTCGTTTCCACGCTGCGCGAGCAGTGGCGAGTTCGCTACAAAAGTTGCGAGGAAATCGAAGAGGTCTACAAACCGAGTCGCATCAAAGAGCATCAGCCAGCGTCTTTCCAGTTGGCTATCTCAGCCCGACATTCCCTCAAGAGATTACCCCGCTTGACGAGACTCATCTCCTCGAAGGTGTTGTGCTCGTCATCATCGACCAAATGGACTCTACGATTTCCACAACTATTGCGTTGCTCAACGAGACCGTCAAAACGGCTCACGCCCCATGGCTCTTTCTCGTGGACTCCACCCTCGCCAAGAGTGACTACCTCGCAACGCTGGCCATTCTCCTTGCTCACGCTCATGACGGCGATGACGTGGTCTTCGCTGATGAATCTGGTTCTAATCCTTCGCAACCAATTTTTAAAAGCCCCGTAGTCGGACCGCACACGCTCCTCAGCTACAACACAATTGGCCGGCCAGCACTTCTGCGATGCGCGACGGTCCAAGACCTGGGTGGATTCTCGCTTGAGGCGGGACGAGCATTTGAACACGACCTGTATTTACGAATGTACGAATCTGCAAAAATCTTCCACCACGTTGCGCACGTTTCATCGGCTGGGCGACCCGCGTCGTCGTTCTCAGATCAACAATTGACCACCGACACGCTGGGTGTGGTTCGCGCGGCATTTACGCGACGTGCGATTCCTGCATCAGTGGCCATTGAGCCGATGGGCGCCTCGATTCGGTGGACACCGCTCATCACGGCACCATTACCGTCTGTCGACATCATTATTCCTACCCGCGATCGTCGCGATCTCTTAGAGCGCTGCATCACCTCCATTGAGTCTTCGACGACCTATCGAAATTTCAACATCATCATCCTTGATAACGACTCACGCGACCCAGCGACCGTTGCCTACCTCAAAAATTCGAACTATCGAGTTGTGCCGTGTCCCGGCCCTTTCAACTACGCCAAAATCATGAATAAGGGCGTTTCTTCGTCGAGTGCGGATTTTGTGATGACGTTGAACAACGACACCATCGTCTTCACACCAGATTGGCTGGAGCAGTTGGTGGGGCTCGCTTCGCTCAGCGATGTTGGCGTCGTAGGAGTTGCCTTGCTCGATGAGTTCGATCAACACGAACATGACGGAATTGTCATTGCCCCGTATCCACAACATCTTCAATTTGGACGTAACTATCTACCTAGCGTTGAAGTCGCTCACTCTATTCGTAACGTTGTTGCCGTAACTGGAGCAGTGCAAATGATTCGTCGATCGGTGTGGGAAGAGCTCGATGGGATGGATGAATCTCTTCGAGTTGTGATGAATGACGTTGATTTATGTCTTCGAGCCCAGCTCAATAATCGTTTTGTCGTGTTCACTCCCTTCGTCAAGCTGTACCACCACGCGAGTTCCTCGCGAGGTCAACTCGACCCAATTGAAGACCGCAATAGATTCGTGCGACGTTGGGACATTTTTGGTGATTTTCAAGATCCGTACTTCTCCGAGTCATTGCAAATACTGGGATCTTCTACTTACTTTCGGCCTCGTCACCAGATCCAGGAATGATTTGACGGTCGCTCGACGGTTCACTTACCGCTTCACGGTCATGACGTTTGCCGCGATACTTTTGACAACGCTGATCACATTGTCGAGCCCAGTCCAAACAGTGGTGGCAGCGACGCCAAATAGCCAGACCAGTGCCCGACCGCCAGCAAGCTCCCTCAATACTCAGATGCGACGACTCTGGCGCGCCATTGTCACCAACTCGCCGAACCTTGGTGCGCAAGTATTTTTCCCAAAATCCGCCTACGTAGACATGAAAACCGGAATGATTGGCGATCCCCAAGGTGACTTCGATCACCGTTTGCTGGCATTTTTCAACCTCGATCTTCCCGCGTATCACGCAGTAACCGGAAGCCACGCCGTCCTTCTTCGAGTCATTGCCAATCTAAATTCAGCGCGATGGATTTCGCCCGGAGCATGCGAAAACAAGATCGGCTACTGGCATCTTCCCGGAGTTCGCTTGGCCTTTCGCCATCAGGGGCACGTTGAGTCATTTATCGTTGCGTCGCTCATATCTTGGCACGGTGTCTGGTTCGTGGTGCACCTCGGTCCAAACCCGCGCCCCATCAACATCGGCACCGTTGACGGACTAATTCGCGGATACGGCTCTGCACCGCCACCAGGCGGCTGTTAAGGACTTCGCAGGTTGCCGGCCTGCGTAAGCACCGCGCCATGCGAACCAAAGTCTTGTCGGGAAAGTTGAGTGACCAATCTTGCGGAAGCTCTCGTCGGGTCGATGACCGCTCGTCCGGTTGGTTGCAAGAGGACTGATACGAAGTGGCCCTCAACGAATGCACCAGTCGATGACAGCGTGATGTGAAGAATTCCAGACAAACTCATGGTCCCCGACGACGAAAAATTGAAGTAGTTCGCAAAGTTTCCGAGACTGTACGCAATCAAATGCCCGCGGTACCACTCCATCCCTCGAAGCACGTGTGGCCCACTGCCGACGACCAAGTCAGCTCCGTCATTGATTGCGGCGTGCGCAAAGGCGAAGGGATTGCCTCGGTTCTCTCCGACGTAGTACTCCGTTGTCCTCGTCACGTGATCCATCGTGGAACCTTCCGCGCCGGCGTGCATGTACACCACCACCACATTGGCCAGTTTCCTCGCGCGAAGTATTAGTGCCTTAGCGGTGGTGAGATTGAGCAGACTATTAGTAGTGGAGTATGGCGCGAAATCAACAAACGCGACTCGAGACGTTCCCTCACGAACGACGGCTATTTGACCAGGAAGTCCGGCTTGCGCGATTCCAATCTCCTTGAGCAATTGCGACGTCGTCGCCACACCTACTGCCCCGAAGTCCGACGAGTGATTATTGGCACTATTCAACACAGTAAAGCCAGCAGCTCGATAGACCTTGGCAAAAGACGGTGGAACCTTAAACGCGTAGCAGTTGGTCGACGTGGCGCCACACTTCGACGTCGTCGAATTCGTGATTGTTCCTTCAAGATTTCCGAACACGATCGGTGCGGCCAGCGCTTGCTTGATTGGTGAAAAATAACTGAGTGGGCTCGAGGGCACTTGTGGAGAATTGCCCAATTCCATGTCACCAACCATGGCAATACTGACGTTGGGTAGCTGCGTCGCCGACGGTGTCGACGTGGTCGTGGAGTCGGCAAAACTGGCCGAGCCAGTAGCCACCACACTAAAACCCAGTAACACCAAGAACTTCATCACTCGATTCATGGGTTGGTGGCCCCTCAATGTACTCACCATGGTTGCTGCTCACCCGGGACAACGGTCTGGTACACGGCGAAGAAATCCTTAGTACTTGGATAGAGAAAACGACCAGCAATTTGATTGGAATTCGGTACAAACAGTGATGGCCCTTGAGCATTTGGCGCTTGGTACGTAACAAAAATTGGCCACGCTGGGTTGATATCGAGCTGCATTGCACGCACACAGTGCAGGGCCACCATTACTTTGGCCATCGATGCCGAAGTTTGAGCTGGCGCGGCTGCGTAAATCAAGTTCCCCGTAGCGTCAATACCCAACGCAGTTCGCCATACCGCGGGAACGCCATTTAAGGTAGAGCCCCACAAACTGTTCGTCAACGATCGAGTGGTTGGTGCCGAGCGGCTGACCAGCAGCGTCAGATTCTGGCGCGCCATAACCACGTCTGGACCCGGCTTAGATCCTCCAGTCCAGGCCAGAACATCAACAGTTCCATCTCGATAACGCACCACCGTGGCCAGTCCTCGAACCATTGGGTAGTAGAGCGTGGAGTGTGCGTAAAACCCCGCGGCGTTGTCGGCTTCGTAAAATCCGGAATTGAAAGTCGCGAGGAGCCGCTTTCGTGCGGTCACGGGCACCATCTCTGGACCACGAGACAGGGATGACGGACCCGGACCCTTGTAACCCGGGTACAGCGCCAAGTCAGTCGCCGTGGTTCGAATCCATGCCGCGTACACGTGAATACTTGAACTCTGAGCTTTAGGAATGAAAGTAGCGGTGTAGATGGAAGGCGTGATCGCCCACTTATCACGCACGGCCCAAAGAGAACAGCCTTTTTTTACCTGACCACAAATCGGAGCAGGCGACGAAGTGCTGGCGGGAGCCGACTGGACGCTTCCAATGAGCACCATCGCTGCCACGCACGCCAGAGCGAGGGTTGGTCCAATTCTGCGCATAACTCACTCTCAACGATTGTCCCTACCAGCCTACGGCAGTTGTGGATATCTCTCACTTCACCACTGGCGGGTGCGATACGGTGAGGTGAACGCCTAACGGGCCACGACCTCAGTTCGTGACTTCTGCAACAGTGAGAAGGGGTTTTCTGTGAACAGTCGAATTCGCGACCTGGACCTCACCGCCACACTTACACGCGAAGAATCCGAAGAGCGACTGGCGGCAGCTAGTCGGCGGCTTGTCCACCTCCGCCTTTACACGGCAGGCCTTTTAGATCGAAAAGAGCTCGGGCCCGGGCTCATCGTCCTCTTCGAGGGATTTGACGCCTCGGGAAAAGGTGGGGCTATTCGACGTCTCACCAGCGGACTCGATCCTCGTCACGTTCGCGTCAGCTCGGTCAGCGAACCAACTCCGCTCGAAAAACGGCACCATTTTCTCTGGCGATTTCAGCCGTCAATTCCGGGCCACGGCGAAATGACCGTATTCGACCGCTCGTGGTACGGACGCCTTCTCGTTGAACGAGTTGAGCAGTTGATTGACCAAGCAACCGTGAAGCGCTCCGCTGACGAAATAGTTGAATTCGAGCAATCACTCGTCAACGACGGAGCGACCATTGTCAAGTTCTGGTTGCACATCTCGGACGAGGAGCAACTCAAACGATTTCACGACCGAGCCAATAGTCCCACCAAACAATGGAAGCTTACGGCCGATGACTGGCGAAATCGTGAGAAACGTGCGGACTACTTGGAGGCCCTGGACTTCATGTTCGAAACCACTGATCACGGTCACGCCCATTGGGACGTAATCGCCGCCGAGGATAAGCACTTTGCGCGAGTCAGCGTGCTGGAAACACTGATTGAGCGGTGGGAACACGATCTCAAGCGCCGGGAAATTCCAATCCCGGAATCACACGACGATGACTATCTAAAGTAGTTACGCCAGACCTCTAGCGAAAGATGCAGCCAACATGACGACCCGTTACGGCATCACCATTCCGTTTGACGGTGTGAACCTACGCGATCATCGCGAATGGTTCAACCAGCTGGCTGATCTCGGTTACACCGACGTGTGGAGCGCCGAAGTGGATGGCGCCGACGGATTCACTCCGCTGACCTTGGCCGCCGCCTGGGAACCTCGTCTCAACTTAGGAATCGCGGTTGCCCCAGTGTTTACTCGAGGTGCCGGGCTTCTGGCGATGAGCATTGCCGCACTCGCCGAAGTGGCGGGAGGGCGCTTCACGGTGGGCCTGGGTGCTTCCAGCGCTCCCGTCGTCGAGCGTTGGAATGGTATTTCGTACGAGAAACCCTACGCCCGCACTCGAGATGTTCTCGATTTCGTCAAGCGAGCCCTCGATGGTGAGAAAATTGATCACGTTTATGAAACATTTGAAGTTCACGGATTCAAAATCTCGCGTCCCGTGGTCGAACGGCCCACCATCCTTCTCGGGGCGCTACGACCTGGAATGCTTCGCCTAGCGGGGAGTCAGGCCGATGGCGCAATCTTGAACTGGCTGAGTGTTGGTGACGTACATCAATGCCGGGCCGAAGTTGGTCTCGACAAAATGATTGCGGCTCGACTCTTTGTGGTGCCCACGACCGATAGTGATACCGCTCGTTTTATCGGTCGACGAATGATCTCGTCGTACCTAACCGTTCCGGCCTACGCCGAATTCCACCGCTGGCTCGGACGAGGTGATCAGCTCACACCGATGTGGGAGGCGTGGGCCGAGGGTGATCGAAAACGCGCGAACGAAGTCATCCCAGATAGCGTGGTTGATGACTTAATTATTCATGGTTCATACGAAGAGTGTCGTGAACACGTTGCTCGGTACATGGACGCGGGAGTCCAAGTTCCGACTATCGCTATCGTGCCTTTTGGCCTCGACCTGCGTGAAGCGGTCGAAGGACTCGCACCGCGTTAAACGTTCTCCGCTTCTAGAAACTCCAGAACGGCGGCATACTTTTCGCGAGCCGCAATGGTCCTCGTTGGAACAAAGTCCGTCGGCACTTCGCTGGCGGTGTAATTCTTTAGCGCGTGGCGCGCCACCGTCTGGCGATGCACTTCGTCAGGACCATCGTAGATACGTGCGGCCCGGGCCCATCGGTACATAGCTTCTAGGGGCATATCGGCCGAGTAGCCCAGAGCCCCGTAGGTCTGGATAGCCCGGTCAATCACGTTGTGTAACACCGTGGCCCCGTAGTACTTAATCATGGCGATTTCATCGCGCGACGCCGATGCTCCGACTTGGTCCATCTTCCACGCTGCGTGTAACGTCATCAAGCGAGCCGCGTGCATCTCGGCACGCGACTCCGAAATCCAGTTCTGCACTGTCTGTTTCTCCGCCAGCAACGATCCGTGCGTGAAGCGACTGAGCGCGCGTTCACACATCATGTCGAACGCTCGCTGACTTTGACCCAACCAACGCATGCAGTGGTGAATACGTCCGGGACCAAGCCTGGTTTGAGCCAAAAGGAATCCGGACCCTTCGGGACCAATCAAGTGGTCGGCCGGTACTCGCACATCTTCGTAGAGAATTTCGGCGTGATTACCAAATCGCCCATAGGTCACTTCGGGATCATCCATCGAGCCAACGTCGCGCACGATGGTGACTCCGGGTGTGTCAACTTCAACTACGAACATTGACGAACCTTGGTAGGGGTGCACGTCGGGATTAGTCACGGCCATCACAATCAAAATGTTGGCCACTGATCCATTGGTTGTGTACCACTTTCGACCGTTGATAACCCACTCGTCACCGTCGCGCACGGCACGACTCTGCAGTAACCGCGGATCACTTCCGGCCGTCGCGGGTTCGGTCATGGAGAAGCCTGACCGCATTGTGCCGTCGAGCAGAGGTTGAAGCCAACGCTCGCGAATATCGTGACGACCCGTCATTTCCATACCGGCAGCGAGCAGCTCGGCATTACCGCTGTCGGGCGCATTGTTACCAAAGACGACCGGTCCGTAGGGAGTCTGACCCAAGATCTCGTGCATGAGACCAAGTTGCACTTGGCCAAAACCCATACCACCCAGATCGGGGGGCAGATGCGCCGCCCATAGGCCGCGCTGGCGCACTTCTTCTTGTAGCGGCTTAATGACGTGACGCAGGTGTTCGTGTGAAAGATTAAGGACTTCCAGGGGGAAGATCTCTTCTCGCACAAACGTGCGCATCCACGCGAGTTTCTCTTCGAAAACTGGATCAGTCGAAAAATCCCAAGCCATGTGTCACCTCTTCTGTTTCACCCACTCTAGGCCCCCAATTACTCAGGCGAAATACGTCCGGCGCATCATCTCTAGACTGATATTGAAGTGATTGGAGTGAGATGTCCAAAAAAACCAACAGGGACAAGGTAGTTAAAATCGGTGTAGTCGACACCATGTTCGCTCGGTACAACATGGGTGCAGCAGCTCTCGATGAACTCGCCAACTGTCCCGGCTACGGGACCAGTTTTAAGGTAGTCACTAAAACCGTCCCCGGCTTTAAAGATCTCGCCGTCGCCGCGAAGATCCTCATTGAACGAGACCACTGCGCAATTGTCGTCGCCCTCGGCATGCCCGGCAAAGCGCCAATTGATAAGCAGTGCGCTCACGAAGCCGCGCTGGGCATTATGCAAGCCCAGCTCATCACTTCGACACCAATTCTGGAAGTTTTTGTGCACGAAGACGAGTCTGACGACCCCAACGTGCTCGCGACGGTCTTTGAAAATCGCTCGCGAAGCCACGCGCGGAACGCCTATTGGATGATCTTTGAGCCCGAGCAGTTACGCGAACGAGCCGGCCAAGGAATTCGTCAGGGCTTCGCTGACGCGGGCCCTCTGACTTCGTAGTTTCACCACTTGGTGCGTCTCATTCACTATGCTCGCCAGAGTTACCAAGCAGTAACAACTAGGAGGATCCCATGCCCGAAGCCGTCATAGTTGCCGCTGGTCGCAGTCCGATTGGACGAGCCTTCAAGGGCTCACTCGTCGACGTTCGCCCCGATGACCTCACCGCTCACATCGTTCGCGAAGTTCTCAATCGAGTCCCTCAATTAGATCCCCACATGGTTGAGGACTTGATGGTGGGCTGTGGGCAGCCGGCCGGCGAAGCCGGTTTTAATGTGGCTCGGGTCGCGGCCGTACTCGCGGGACTCGACGACGTACCGGGCGTGACGGTCAATCGTTACTGCTCATCGTCGCTTCAGACTATTCGCATGGCCGCTCACGCAATTCGCGCCGGCGAAGGTGACGTCTTTATCGCCGCCGGAGTCGAAACGGTGTCACGATTTGGCTCGGGAGCCTCCGATGTTGGTTCGGCCATCAATCCACGCTTTAGCGCCGCCATCGAACGTAGTGCTGCTCGCTCGAGCAAAGTCACCACCCCGTGGACCCCACCAAGCGGCCTGCCCGACATCTACATCGCAATGGGCCAAACCGCTGAGAACGTCGCGGAATACGAGAATGTCGCCCGCAGCGAAATGGATGAATTCGCTCTACGCAGTCAAGAGCTATCGGTTAAGAATCAAGCTAACGGGTTCTTTGAGCGTGAAATTATTCCGGTCACTTTGCCTGACGGATCAATTGTCACCACCGATGATGGACCGCGAGCGGGCACCACTTTGGAAAAACTCTCATCGCTCCAACCAGTCTTTCGCGAAGGTGGCACCATTACCGCCGGTAATGCCTGCCCCCTGAACGATGGGGCCGCAGCAGTGATCGTCATGAGCGACGTTCGTGCGAAGGAATTGGGAATCAAGCCATTGGCCCGCATAATTTCTAGCGGAGTAAGCGGCCTCAATCCAGAAATCATGGGCCTCGGGCCGATCGAAGCTTGTCGTCAAGCACTACGTCGAGCAAATATGACCATTGATGACATCGACCTCGTGGAAATTAATGAGGCCTTCGCCGCCCAAGTCATTCCGAGCGCCAAGCACCTAGGTATTAGTTGGGACAAGTTAAACGTGAAGGGTGGCGCGATTGCTCTCGGCCACCCCTTCGGGATGACCGGTGCACGAATTATGACGACGCTCTTGAACGCCCTCGAGGATGAGGACAAGCGCTTTGGGATGGAGACAATGTGCGTCGGCGGTGGCCAGGGTATGGCCATGATCATCGAGCGATTGAATTAATTCCTAGTTCGAGCTCAACCCTGTGGATGATGCCGTTGGATCACTCGTCAGGGTGAGGTGCTCGTCTTCATCCACGGCTCGCGCCTCATTGGGCAACAGCACGGGAATGGACTCGCGAACTTCGTAGGCAACCCGTCGACGGGGGTTGTAGAGCATTTCGCGATTCGCCAGATACAGCAAGGGACCGTGGTCCACTGGGTCTTCGAGCAAATTGAGTAGGAATGGATCGAGCATTACTTCTGCGCCTCTCTAATCATGGTCAGTACCTCGGTAACGCGCTGCGCGCACTGCGCCTGATCGCTGGCTTCAACGTTTAAACGCAACAGCGGTTCAGTATTTGATGGACGCAGATTGAACCACCACGAGTCGAAGTCAGCTGTCAGACCATCGGTCAAATCAAGTTTGGCGTCCTCGCCCGCCAGCCGATGAGCAATGGTGCTCACGGTCTGCCCCGGACTCGACACCTCCGTATTGATTTCGCCCGAACCAACGTATCGTTCAAAGGGCGCAACCAGTTCGGACATTGGCTGCGATGCACGACTCAAGAGTTCCAGCACGATCAACGCGGTGATAATTCCCGAATCGGCGCAGTAGTTTTGACGATAGTAGTAATGACCAGAGTGCTCACCCCCAAAGAGCGCATCGGTCTCGGCCATCACCTGCTTAATGAAACTATGGCCAACTCTCGTTCGAAGAGCAGTTCCGCCGCGTTCAGTGATGATCTCTGGCACTGACTTTGAACAGATCAGATTGTAAAGAATTGTCGCTCCGGGATTTCGCTCTAGCAAAGTGGCGGCCACCATCGCGGTGGTCGTCGAGCCGCTAATTGGCTGGGCCTTCTCGTCCAGCAAGAAGACGCGGTCGGCATCACCGTCAAAGGCCATTCCAATATCGGCTCGCGTCTCGAGGACGCGCCGTTGCAAGTCTTTGAGGTTTTCGGGGTTAAGCGGGTCAGCGGGATGATTGGGGAAAGTTCCGTCAAGCTCCTCGTACATGATTTCCACTTCAAAGGGTAAGCCGGCAAAGACTCGTGGCACAACGAAACCGCCCATGCCGTTAGCGGTATCAGCGACAATGCGCAGTGGACGCAACTTCGACGTATCCACGAAAGAATGGACGTGCGTCACCCATTCGCCCATGAGGTCAACGTTCGAAACTGGAGCCAATTCCCCAGTGGCGGGATGATCGAAGTACGTCGCCGTCATCGCCTTAATCTCCTCGAGACCAGAGCCAGCGCCAATAGGTCGAGCCCCAGAACGGCAGAGTTTGATTCCGTTGTACTGGGCTGGATTGTGCGATGCCGTGAACATGGCACCGGGGGCGTCAAGTCGACCGGCCGCGAAGTAGAGAAAGTCAGTTGACGAAAGCCCCGCGTCGAGGACTTCAACACCTAGCGCCCGGATTCCTTCAGCAAACGCCCGGACTAAGGAGACCCCCGAAGGGCGCATATCACGGGCGATAACAATGCGCGGCGCGCTGGCAAATTGAGCAAACGCTGAGCCAATAGCTCGAGCGACTCGCTCATCGAGTTGATCGGGATAGGTTCCTCGAATGTCGTAGGCCTTAAAGATGTCGAGGGGCTCCACGAACTCACTCTACCGGTGACGTCGTCGGCGTCGGGTAAACCAGAATGCACACAAACCAGTCAGCGTCACGACATCGCTAATGGTGTTGCCCCAACTCAACGCTGGCGTACTCGCGTAGGTCAACTGCACGTGATGCTCGCTGGGCACGACCACCATCAAATTGGGGCTCACCCGATAAGGACCGGTCGCTCCCGTGACGTGCCATCGTGGGTAGTAAGAGATTTTTACCAGCACGGGAACTCCTACGCGACTGACCGTAAAGCTAACTGACTGCGTGCCAACGACTAAATGGCTTATGGAAGTTGCCGGAAGTGTTGACGGACGTCGCATCGATTGAATTGACGAGGCCCGGGGCCAGTTAGTGGGTCCGTCATTCGCCGCGAGCGTTCCCCACGCTGAAGTGTGTAGCCACCACCAGGTATTCGCCGTCAGCCACGACGTGCGACTCGTTAGTCCCTGCACAACGTTTGGTAACGCTGACAAGGGTTGCACGATTGGGCTGTGACGGATGAGAAAGACCTGCCACGTCACCCCGGGAGTGGGCCAATGCTTGGTCGAGGCTACGTAATGCAGCTCGGGATCAGCGTGGGCTTGGCGTATTGCGGAGTGAGAAAACGCAATGTAGTACCTCACGCCCAGCAACTGGAGGTGGCGCACCCCTTCACGCACATTAAGCGTTCCGTACGAAAGACCCACTTGTGGATTACTGGGTGCCGCGCTCAATTCAGCTTGATTGAGAAAATGGTACGGCGTAGTGGCGGACGACTCAAAGAAGAGCCCCTCCATGGAATCCACGCAGTTGTTAGTCCAATAGGGCAACAACATCAGGGCCATGGGGGTACCGAATCGATTTTCGTCAGCGCTGTACTCCCACATCGCCCGACCACAACCATATTTTTTTGCCACCTTGGCCATGGTTGTCATCACGTCGGAATATTCGGGCCAAGCCGATTTGTTTTGGTAGCCCGAATAGTTCCACGCCGCCCAACTGGTGACCTGATTTCCGGAAGTGGAAAGATGCAGGGCGGAAGCAACGGGCGAGACCAGACCCGGCACCACTGAACCAATCCCAAGAATTGCCACGATTACGGTGGCGCGAATAGCGCGACGGATACGTCGTTGATCACTATCGTCAGCCGCCAACTCAACATCGAACTGCGCTTCATCGAACACATTGTCATCTGTTGAGTCAGGTGCAGGTGTTCCACCATCAAGACCGGAGGTGACGTGCAACTCGTCTTCCTCGTGATCGAAAATTTCAGAGTCAATTTCGACCTTCTTCTGGCGAAGTGCCCATTGAGCCAAGGGGTAGCCAAACAGCCATCCCGCACTGAGGTGTATGGAGAGAAACCAAAACGGAATTAATCGTTCGTTCCAGATGACTCCTTGGGGATCAAAGACGAATGCACCAAGCGACAGGATGGTCAACGTCGCGAGCACCATACCGAGTCGGTCACGAACGAAGAAGGCCGCCATTATCGCGACGCCAGCCAGCACGATCACCCAACGATCACCCGCGGCGCCTCCGGAACTGTTGTACCAACCAAGCGTCCGGAAGATCGCGTGCAGTGAGCTCACGGAGTCGTTCGTGTAGCCCATTGAATTCGTGAAATTCTGCGACGTCGCGAAGGGAAGGAGCCACCACGCGGAAAGTCCTAGAGACAGCAGCCCCGCTCCAATCGCAAATCGCACGGGTCTGGCGTAATCACCGCGAATAAGTTCCTCGCCAGGAGTGCCAATTCCTCGTCGCGCAAGTAGTTCAAAAACTACGAGTACTCCAACTCCGGCGATAGCAAAGAACCACGGCAGCACGTGTGACGCCAACGTCAACGACAGCGCGAGCGCGCTCAACCAGTACCCGCGGCCCGTTCGAACACCTTTGGCGAAAAATCCCAGCGTCAACAGCGATAGCGCGAGCGAAAGTGAGAAGGCGTACTCCCCCGCCATTGTGGAAAAAAGATTCCCACCGTCGATCGTGAACGAAGCGTCAAAGAGAAATGGCAGGGTGGCCACCGCAAGGGCGACGGGCACCGGACGGGGGGCCCGGAACAGACGTGCCATTGCGTAGGCGGTTATGGGCATCAGCACCGAGCCGAGAATCGTCGCCAGCTTGAACGCCACGGCAAAACTAATGACATAGCTGGCCAAGGTCGCAAAGAAATCTGGCAGAACGAAGTAGTAGGTGTACGCCGGCATACCGGCAAACCAACCGGGATACCAAGGTGTCAAATTAAAGAGGTTGCCCTGCGTCTTGAGATACGCCGGTAGGGCGAGATGCGAGCCAGTATCGCCTCCCGTCAACAGACTCGACTGCACCAGTAGTGAGGGGTGAAGTTCCCATATGGTGACGTAGATCACCGCCAGCACGATCACGGCATCGAGAACACCCAACGGTGTTACTGCGGTGCGTAGGCGACGAAGCATTAGTGGGACGACCGCTGCAAGATGAGTGAGACCATCGCCACTGCGTTAAACGACGCGTGCGTCAACATGCTTGGTATGAGTCGCTTAGTTCGATCCGTCACGATGGCTACGACCACACCCAAGAATGCAAGACCGGCGAACTGCAGGGGTTCGCCGTGGGCCGCGCCAAAGAGGCTCGCGCTCACCAGCACCGCGGCCCAAGTGGAGCTGCGCGCCCACCGGACCTTGAAGCCCGACTGGAGAGCGCGAAAGAGAACTCCGCGAAAAAACCACTCCTCAATGATTGGCGCACCCAACGAGGTCATCACCGCCAACAGCAAAAAAGTTGGTCCGTGCGCCGAGCCAAAGAGATGGTGTACGGGTCGATTGAGATTGCGTAGGTGAAAGGGTCGATACGCGAGTCCAACGAGACCCTGCAGGGCAACACCCAGCACGATGTACAACACGTCACGAGGGTAAAAACGCCACTGCCCCGGCCAATCTTTAAGATTTCCCGACTTCCGTGCGTACACAATGGCCAAGCCAAAGCCAATCCAAAGGCCCATAAGGCTCAAGCCATTTGACCACCACGGTGGCGAACCTAACTTCGTCAGCGAAGCGAGCCCTCCGGTGAAATGCGTGAGGCTCACTACCAGCGCCACCAAAAGTGCCGCGATGATCTGCCCGGCCAGGAATCCACTGACGCACGCCAACACAATTGGGCCCGCACGGACCTCATCATGCACATTGGCAGTCTCAAGAGCGCTCACGGCCCCTAACGCTAACAAGTGGGGGTTTTGGGAGGGGGCGAGGTTGGCGTGAAGGCCCCGCCCTCTAGTCTGGACAGGTGACAATGCCACCTCCAAAGAAGTCCGGATTCAAGAAATTCCTGCCGGGCGGCGAAAGCCCAGTTTCCCCTGAGCGACGCCGCCGCCTCATCACCATCGTGATTGTGGCCTTCGTGCTGGGCGTGCTCTTCATCCCCTCGCTCTTTTCGAACAAAACTGTTAAAACCATCTCGTATTCGTCACTGATTCACCTCGCTCGAACCAATGGCGTGATTTCGGCCAGCATCAATAACAGCAATGGCATTATTACGGGGCAACTCACCAACGGCACCAACTACAGCACCAATGGTCCAGTTCCGGCGATTGCCGACGAAGTCAACACCCTTCGCACTAATAATGTCAACGTCACCTTTGCGAACCCATCGAGTTTTGCGTCGACTTTTCTCCCGTACTTGATCTGGATCTTGATCTTTGTTGGTTTCATGGCGTTCGCCAGCCGTCAGGCTCGAGGACAGATGAACGGGATGATGTCGGTCGGTCGCTCACGAGCCAAGCAGTTCAACCAAGATCGACCTACGACCACCTTCGCTGACGTCGCTGGATATTTGGGCGTGAAGCAAGAAATCAGTGAAGTGGTCGAGTTCCTAAAGAATCCGGGCCGTTACAAAGAAATTGGTGCACTGATTCCGAAAGGTCTTCTCTTAGTGGGCCCGCCCGGCACCGGTAAGACCATGCTTGCGCGAGCCGTGGCTGGCGAAGCTGGTGTGCCGTTCTTTTCGGTGTCCGGCTCTGACTTCATGGAGATGTTCGTAGGTGTTGGAGCGAGCAGGGTTCGTGACCTCTTCAACACGGCTCGTAAGCAGGCTCCCGCAATTGTCTTCATTGACGAGATTGACTCGATTGGTCGCAAGCGCGGTGCCGGCGTTGGTGGTGGACACGATGAGCGTGAACAGACGCTCAATCAGATGCTGAGCGAGATGGATGGATTTGATCCGTCCGAAGGTGTGGTCGTCATCGCCGCCACGAACCGACCCGACGTGCTGGACCCCGCTTTACTGCGCCCTGGTCGATTCGACCGCCAGATCGTCGTGCCCCTCCCCGACCTCGAAGAGCGCCTTCCCATTCTCCAAGTCCACGCTAAGGAAAAGCCCCTTGACGCGTCCATTGACTTAATGATGGTCGCGCGCGGTACGCCGGGAATGAGTGGAGCCGACTTAGCCAACCTCGTGAACGAAGCGGCCCTCCATGCGGTCCGTCGTCATTCGAGCACCATTGGAATGGAAGACTTCGAGTCAGCTCGCGATCGAGTTCTTATGGGCCAAGAGCGTGGCACCATGGTCCTGCAAGATGACGAACGCGAGCGGATTGCCTACCACGAGAGTGGACACGCCTTGCTCGCCTACGTACTTGAGAAGACCGATCCACTCCACAAAATTACGATTATTCCTCGTGGTATGGCCCTCGGGGTGACGATGACGCTGCCCGAAGAGGACCGTCACATCATGTCGCGCCAGCACCTCGAGGACTCCCTCTGCATGCGTATGGGCGGTCGGGTTGCGGAACTGCTCATCTACAACGACCTTTCAACTGGCGCCTCGGATGATCTGCAACGAAATACGGACCTGGCGCGACGGATGGTTCGTGAGTGGGGTATGTCCAAGGAAATTGGACCGATGGCCTGGGGCTCCAATAATCAAGTCTTCCTGGGTGAAGGCCTCATGCACACGCGCGACTACTCGGACCACACGTCGCAGATGATCGATGACGAAGTCGAGCGCATTTTGCGTGAGCAAGAATCACGGGCCATTGAAGTTCTGACCTTGCACCGGCGAGGTCTCGAGTCGTTAACGCGAGCTCTCTTGGAGCACGAGACGGTCGACGGGGAAACTGCAGCCCAGCTCATTGATGAGGCGCACGGCGAGCCGGTGCACGATCGTGCGACCAAGACCGTGAGTGCACTAGCCGGAGTAAGTCGGGCCGCTAGCGGCAATGCCGCAGAGTCGGCACCTGTGCCAGCCTGGCCCTCGCCGACGTTACCCGCCGTTTAACGGAAGAGCGATAGTCGCCCCGAGCGGGTTGGTCACGAGCGTGGCACTCACGACCAACGTTGGTCGCGACGCAGTTATGAGCAGTGTTGCCCCGGTAAGGGTGCCAATGCTGAAGAGACCGACGATATTACTGGTGACTCCCTTGGGGATTTGAACCGACGATCGTTGCGGTGCGCCCGTGGCGTTGGACACCACAGACAGTGTCACTTCGATTGGCGAACTGCCCTCATTCGTCACGGTGGCACTCCCAAAGCCCTTACCAGTGAAGTCACTCAATAGAAACTCTCGACCAGCAGTGACCGGCGGGGACAGGGACACGCCGAGTGGAGTACCGGTGGCCAACGTCACGATCACCGGCTCGGTTGATGCAAAGTTAATCGTGGCGTAACCCGAGGCTGCGATTGCGGGATTCGGCGTAATCACCAACTGGCCACTCCGGAACGGCGCCACCGTTAACGTGAGTGGTGCCACGGTGTATTGCGACTCGCTTAGGACAACCTGCAGCGTGACCTTTGCCACTTGAGCCGAAGGGTTGGCCACAAATATCGTTGCTGCCGCCCCGTTGACGGTAGTCACTCGAGGAAGAACTGCCGAAGCAGCGAGTGTCGTAGAACCGGGGTTCAGCGAGGACACCTTGCCGGAATGTTCTACGCCAACGACCACAATTGAGCCACGCAGTGCCGCAATGTGGACGCCCACATTCTGAATATTGACCGCCACTTGACCCAGATTCAATTCAACTTGAGCGTGGGCTCCAATTGAGCGCCCCTGGAGTGGACCCGGCGCCGAGTAGCCGGCGCCCGAGAAGAGGGTGACGTTGATAACCGCCGGCGTGGCGGTGGGATTGAACACGCTTATGAGTGCGCTCGAACCAACTCTGGTATCAAATCCCCCCGCATACCAATCAGTCACACCCGCGCTCACGCATGGAACTTGGGCCTTCGAATCGTTCGAAACCTCTTCGCCAACTACCCCAGCGCCATCGACTGCAGCGGCGAGTCCGAAGCTGTTTCCCGTAACGAGCTGCGACGGTTCCAGTGACGCACTGGCGTACGCATTGAGTGAGATGTTCTGAGTCGCCCGTTTACCGGTATCGGATGCGACTTGGACGGTGATGTTACGAGTGTTCGAAGAAGTATTAGAAAACGTAACGTGCCCCGTAAGCCCACCCGTTGAGGAAAGTCCGGTGCAATAGAGCGCAGTCGATTCGGCGTTCGTGGTGAGCAGCAGTCCCGATGGCAGTGACGAAGGATTTGAAGCCTTCACGAGAGTCGTAGCGAAGCCAGTTGCGACTAATCCTCCGAGAAGAACCACCACCAGCGAGAGTCGACGAAACCTATCCATCGTCACTCTTTCGAACGTGGCGCGCTGATTTGGTGGCGCGACGCATACGCCAGGTAAAGATCCACTCGAGTCGCTGCACCCAGCCAAATCCCAACCACACCACTGACCACAGCAGCAGCGTCAGCAACGCCAGAATTCCATTAAAGGGGAATCGATGAAGCACGAGCTGTCCCTGTAGCGGTGTCGCGGACTCTGGCACAAGATACGACGAAGCCCAGCCGGCGCTGGCCTGTCGAGGCAATGATCGCCCGTTTACTTTGAGGGTGAAGGCGTCAGAAGGTGCAAAACCCGAGAGTACGGGTTGACCACCAGCCAGGGCACCGGAAGAAAACGTGCCATTGAGAACGGGACTCAACCCAGATTGGGCAGAGGTGGTGGGATTTGCCTGGGCCAAGATTCCGTGGAAGAGAGAGTTGCCAAAAACCTCAACTGCCGATGTTGACAGCTCGAGCGCCAGATCAGTCTGACGTCCCAGCGCAGTTGATAGTCCCTCGGGCACCGGACGAAGTGGGGCGGACTGAACGCCCGATAGTTCTGGCGCGGAGGTGTTCATGACCACAATCGTTGAAATACCCGCCGGCGCTAACAACTGGCCAAGTCGCACGGTGCGACCTTCCAGAGCCAGCTTCACCGAAGCCAGCAGTACGTCACTCGTGCCAGGGTTGGGAGCGACGAAAAGATCACTTCCACCGGGTAGGCCGTTCATCGACGTCACTGCCGCCAGGCCAGGTGCGATTGACCAACCCGCGGCGGGCAGTACTGACGGATCGCCTAACCACAAAACGCGGTAGCCCCCCGTAGTAGTTGGGGCCAACGCGCTGAGCGATTCGGCCACGCTCGTAGTCGGTAAATCAAATCGACCGCTGCTAAGACTCGCAAAAAACGGAACCGTGGTTACCGCGAGCGTGCCAACGGTGAGGATCGTCGCCAACTGGCGCCAGCCAAAACCTGATGCGCGTACATCGAGTTCAATGGCACTAATCCCTAAACCAACCAAAATTACGAGCATCAGCGTGTACAGAGTTATGAGCACGTCAAGATCTGGAGCAAAGGGACCCAAGAGATTTCGAACGGAAAATGTCTCAAGAATTACGGTAATGATGGCAACCGCAAAAACCTTGGATGCCACGGCCCGTCGTACTCCTTGACACAACACGAAGCCAAACATTGCAGCCGCCGGCAAGAGATACCCCGACCAACCACTACCGAAATGTCCATCGACTCCTCGCAGAAGCTGGAAGAACGAGGGTGCCGACCAAGGTCCTCGACTCAGACCAAAGACTTCGAGGGCACGCGTCCCGGAAAAAACGACGTCCAGCGTCAGGGGGGCTAGAAATATTGCGCCCCCAATCGTTATCGCTGCGAAAAACCTCCACGGGCGACCCTTTGGACTATCGCGGTCCGGTTCGAAAAACCTCGCGATTACCACGCCGGCAACAAGTAGGGCCACCACGACCAACGTGGCGGGTGCCAGGGCGCCCATGGTGGCCATGATCATGACGGTCATCATCCACTGGCCCGACTGGGTGACTCGCCAACCTTGACGCCCAAACGGCACTGCTTCGGGATAGTCGTTATCACGGAAACTAGGAACAGCAAGGTGCTCGAAGATTCGACGAGCGAGGAACGGTAGTCCCGCAACAACAATCAAAACATCAATTCGTCCTTGACCGACCAAGTTCAAGGCGAGCGGCGCAGCGAGATAGGAGAAGGCCGAAACAATGCGAGCTCGGTTGGAGACTTTGCCGTGAAGTAAGCGAGCGACACCGAAGGCTCCGAGCGGTGCCGCACCCAGTAATACCAGTCGAGGAAGAATGCCCATGCGCCCGCCGACAAACGTTCCCGCAAGACCCAGCAGTCCATAGCCCGGCATTCCAGGAGTCACTGTCCCGACGCCATTAGACGACCACGTGGCGAAGAAGTGCCGCCACGTCACTGCCCATGAATCAAGGGGGGCTAAGCGCCCCACCAACGGTAGGTGGGTCGCGACCATGTTGCGCGAACCAATAAACCACAGCACGATGATCACCGCGAGCGCTAGTGCTTGTGAGCGAAACCCCGCCAAGAATCGACTTGGCCGATGACGAAGCTCGCGCGAACTGTTCAGTGGAATCTCGTCGAATTCATCACTCTCGGCAAAAACTGCGCCGAATCCAACACCCGCATCTGATCGTTCCTCAAGATCTTCATCCGTGTCAACGGGAATAATTCCTCGCGCCCGGTCCAGGCCGTGTCGAAGCAGAGTGAAGAAAAACCGCTTTAATCGCTGTGCCCCACCGACCTGTAGTCGACGCAAATCGTGATCGGAAAGTACCAGAATCGCCCGTCGCTGGCGACGCCGGTCAAAGGCGTGCCGATAATTATGCAACAACCACTGCCACGAGCCAAGAATTGCCCCGGCTCGATCGGTGTCAGCCCCCAACAGCGCAAGTATAAACTCCATCAAATCCATCACCAAGAGGAGTGAAAGTGTTGCGATGGTATTTGGCAAACTCCAACCCGTCGCCACTACTAAGAGCTGATGGCGACGTTGTAAGTCTTGACGACTCGATTTGCGCGTGCGCAATGCAGAAATCGGTCGTTCGCCCGTGGCAATTGTTTCACGATGCGCAACGCGAGCCGAGGGGGCAACGACGACTCGAGCCCCCGCCATCTGCGCTCGCCAGCACAAATCGAGGTCCTCACCGAGCGCGGGAATCATCGGATCAAATCCGCGAAGAGTTGTAAAAAGGTCAGTCCGCACGAGGGTGACACCACCGGGGGCGACGAAGACGTCGCGCTCGAGATCTTGTTGCCCGTGGTCAATCTCGCCCGGGTCAACTCGTTCTTGTACTACACCAAATCGGTCGCAGGTCTGGCCAACGTGAAGCAACACCAAAGGATCGTCGTAGGCCACAACTTTCGGTGTCACAATTCCAGCGTTCGTACGAAATGCCACCTCAACCAACTGCTGAACGGCGTCAGGGTCAAGTCGAACATCATCGTGACAAAGGAGCAAAAAGACTGACCCTTCGACTGAAGTTCCAGCTTCGTTGCAAGCCGGGCCGAACCCGCGATTATCGTCGAGTGATCTGACGAATGCGCTGGGCGCTACTTGAGCGACTCGTGTCGCGACGTCGCTGTACTCCCCGTTCGCAATTACGAGCAGGCTGAGTTCCCCGTAGTCCTGGGCTACCAGGGAAGCCAACGTGACTTCCAGGCCAGGCCCAGCACCGGTGGTAACGACGACGGCGACAACGGCCGGAGCACGAGATTCCATCGTCCTCTAAGGCTAGTTCGCGCGGCCCCCCAGTTTCAGCCCCGGCGGGTTATTTCCTATGTTCTGAAGGGTTTTCGTGGCCATTACGAAATCGCTGTTCGGCGTCAGCTGCTACGTCGGCCAGGCTCAGTGCGAGTGGTAGTGAGGGCTCCCAGCCCGTCTCGTCGTGAAGTTTGGCAAAGCTTCCCCGCAAAACTGGAACCTCGACTGGGCGCACCAGCGCCTGATCTAGTCGCAACATCATTTGCGGAGCTATAAGTTCGACCAACTGTTTTGCAACATCGCTGAGAGCCACATCTTGTCCCGATGCAACGTGATAGGTCTGACCAGCCCGTCCATACTCGGCGAGTAATCGATAGGCCCGCACGACGTCACGTACGTCACAAAAATCTCTCCGTGTCGTCAAGTCACCAACAGCAATTTCTTTTTGCCCGCTACTTCGAGCTTCAATCAACCGACTCGCCAGCGCCGGCGCCACGAACGAAGTTGACTGGCCGGGACCCAGATGATTAAACGGACGGGCAATCACGATCCGCTGACCAGTGCTGCGCCAATCATCAAGGGCGATACGTTCAGCTTCAAGTTTTGACTGGGCGTACGGGCTAACTGGTACCGGGGGCCATGTTTCATGAAGAGGTAAATTGTCTTCGCTCACTACCCCGTAGACGTCAGATGAACTCACGACCAGCGTGGTGGACTCTGGAGCAAGTTCCCGAGCGGCTGCTAGAACGTTGGCCGTACCACCTACGTTCACTCGCATGCATTCGGCGCTGTTCGTCCACGAACCACCAACGTCGGCCCAAGCTGCCAGATGAATAATTACTTCTGGCCTACAGGTGCCAATCGCCTCACGAATCTGGTCAAGCTTGGTGACGTCAACATCGCGGTCGATTGCCGTAACTTCGTCGCCGCAGTTCCGAAAGTACGCAACGAGGTGGAGTCCCACAAATCCTTGGGCTCCGGTGACGAGTGTGCGCATTTAATGCGCCTGGCGCGCCATTGAATACGCGAGGAGATGTTGGTCGAGGGAATACCCCCACGTGAACTGTTCAGCTCGAGCGCGAGAGATTTGAGCAGCGAGGTAACGGCTGTCCGCCGACTCAGTCAACTTCTTGGTCACCGCGTGAGCTAAAGCTTCGACATCATCGATGGGGATCAGTGTCGCACAGTCCCCGGCAACTTCCGCCATAACTGTATTGGCTGAAGTAATGACGGCGGCGCCACAGGCCATCGCTTCGAGAACGGGGAGGCCAAATCCTTCACCGCGTGATGGATACGCGACTACACGTGACCGACGGAGCAGTGTGGGCAGAATCTCTTCGTCGACGAAACCAAGACGACGAATTCGGCTGCTTGCCGAATGCACCGCCAGTGATTCTTCAAACTCGCGTAGACCCCATCCCGACTGCCCGGCGAGCCACAGTTCTATCGTCGGATTTTCACGGGCTACTCGCGCGAAAGCCGCGAGTAGCGTATCGAGTCCCTTGCGCGGTTCGACCGTACCTAGGAAGAAGATGTAGGGTACGTCACTCGCAATTCCGTAGTGACGAAGTAACGCTTCGTCACGAGAAGTATCGAGGTTAAAGCGCTCGAGATCAACACCGTGGGGGGCGACCACCACGGGTGCGTGCCTTGGAAGATATTCGTCAATCTGGCGAGCCGTAAAGTCACTCACGCTGATTATGACGTTGGCGTGACGAGCTGAGTAAGCAATGGCTCGACGAAAAAATGTCACTTTTGCTGGTTCGTGCCACTCAGGGTTAGTAAAGAATGTCAGGTCGTGGACGGTCACCACCGTCGGAGTCAAACCGCGACGCGGCATGGTGTAGTGCGGCGCGTGCCACACGTCAGCTTCTCGAGCAGCGGTACTCGTACCGAGGGCCGCCACTTCGTACAGCAATCGACCCACCCGGCTCGTCGGCACAATCGCCGCGATCTCACTGTCGGGCGACCAGGTCCGCCACCGCTCGTCGTCGTCACGCCGAGTCACCAATGTTGTCGAGACTCGCGGTGGAAGTAGGCGAGCCAGTTCGGCAACGTAGCGGCCGGCTCCGGCCAATTGGGCCGGCACCGCCGACACGTCGAGAGCGACTTTCATTGCCAGGCCGCCACGTGATCGAGCGCCGAGTGGCGCCAAGTGAACTCCGCGACGGAATCAGACCGGCGACTACGCGCCGCGTCATCGACTTTTCGATCAAGCGCTAACTCGAGTCCGTTAGCAATCGATTCCACCGAGAGCGGATTGACGAGCTCCACTTCTTTGTTGGCCTGCACGCTGGGTGTGGTGGCACTCGCCACGACGCGCGAGCCGGCATGGAGCGCCTCGATTGGCGGCAGTCCCCAACCTTCGGCGAGCGGCACGTACGCCACAACGGTGGCATCGCGCAACAGACCCCTCAACACTTCACGTTCGACCAGACCCAGGCGTACTGCATCTCCCGTGTCTTCATTACCCCAACCACTAGGCCCGGCGAGCACTAATTGTCCGAGTTCCGGGTGCGACTGACGCGCCAATCGGTGCGCGGCGACCAACCGAGGCAGATTCTTTCGCGGTTCAATGGTTCCCGCGTAGAACGTAAACGGGCCGACCACGTTGTGTTTGGCCAGTAGCGCTCGAACGTGCTCCACACTGGCGCGTTCACCTCGGTCATCGTTGGCACCCAGTCGGACTTGATGTACTCGATCAGGCGTAAAACCCTCGGCGACCAGTCGCTCCTTAAGTCCCGGCGACGTCGTGAGAACGCGAACGTCTTCGCGTTGGCGTACGAGCTCTAGGCGCCGCTCGTGGAAGCGGATACCGGTGCTAGTCGACGAGGAAGGTTCGTCGCGCCACAACATGTCGTGCAGCGCTACCGAGTGCACCGCCGTGGTGCGCCCACCACTAAAGGGGCCCGCCAGTGAAGGAGCGTGCACCACCGAAGCATTTCGCGGCACACCCAGTGGCCACTTTGACCACGTCCGTGTCAACAAAACATTGGGCAGTGGTGCAAACGCTAAACGTACCGCGAGTTGTGAGACTTCGTCGGGAATTGGGCCTCGAGGAGCGAGTCCGACCAGATCTAACTCAGCATCATTTAGTAGCGCCAGTCCCCCCACGAGACCGCGAAGATACGTCGCAATCCCTCCGGGTTGGCCGCGGTACAGCTGAGCCACGCTGAGAACAACTTCGCGCTTCATAACTACCAGCCTCGCACGACGTCACGGTAGAGCGCGACGTAGGCCCGAGCAACCGTCGTCGCGTCAAAATCAGTCGCTCGAATCTGGCCCGCGGCTTGAAGAACTGCCCGATATGACTGGTTTTCCCAGACCTCGGACAGCGTGGCCATAGTGTCGTGATCACTTTCAACCAGCGCAGCTGCTCCTCCGAGTAGTTCGCGATTAATTGAGGTTGAACGAGCCAACGTTGGGACACCAGCGGCCAGCGCGGCAATAGCGAACGATGGAAATCGTGCGCCATCGGAAATGTGCAGTACTACCCAGCCCTCACCCAGTGCTTCGCGGGCCCTCTCTCGAGGCAACGTCACAATGTCGAGTCCACGAGATCGAATCTGCTGAGATGATTTTGCGCTGGCTACGACAATGACGCGAGCATCTTTTGATGACGCGAAGCGCACCAGTTCAGGGGCCAAAGTAAGAAATCGATCAGTCAGACCAGTGACGTTAACGACGAGGTTTCGGCCGTCGACAGTAGTGTGCACCTTCGGAACGACGGGTGAGACCACGGTGATCTGACTACGCTCAATCCCCAGTACCTCTTGCACTTCGTGACTTGCGGTGCGAGTCGAGGCAACAATTCGTGCCCCGTGCTCGACCGCCCGTTTCAATTGATGGGCTCGTTGGTGCAGTCGAGTTTCACCGCGCAGTGGTCGCAGGTCATCGACCGATATGACGAGTGGGATGACCTTGCTGGGAGGGGTGGCGAGTCCGGCTAGATGCACTACGTCAACTGGTGGCAAGAGACCGTCGAGCGAACGACCAAGACTACGGCGCCAAAGCGGTAGCCAGAGACTTCGCTGCGGTAGTCGAACCTCTCCGGATTGTTGGGCCGCTTGTCGAGTACGAAATCTGACCAGTGTGCACTCGCCCGTTGCCTCGAGCGCGTCACCTAGTTCAACCATTGAATTACCCAATGACTCGAGTGATCCATCGAGATCGAATCCGACTTTCAGCGATGCCGCGGGATTCATAGTGAGAGTGCCCGCGAGCGCAACGAACTCGTCCAAGTTGGCCAGATCTGAACGGCCCACGATCCAAATGATTCGGTACTGGTGGCCACCAGACCTATGCCTTCACGAATGTTCAACAGCATCAATGCCCCACTCTGACCAAAGTGGCCCACACTGTCACTCGGCCAGTCCCCCATCCAGTGCTGTTTATCTCCGCGTACTTCGGGACCGAGCGACCACGGACACGGTGAGAAGCGTCCAAAACCTGGCACGATGCCCGCAAGGTCTGGAAGAAAGACGCTGGTTGCTACGTCGCGAGTCGCGGCACTGAGTTGATCACCAGTCAGCCAGCCCCTCGCCAGCGCGGCGAGGTCGTTAGTTGAACCTTGAAGACCCGCAGACGCTCGCCCCACCAGGTGCGTCGAACTCATCGAGAGGGGGCCTAAAACTTCCCGGTTGAGCCACGCTTCAGCCGAATGGTCCCCCGCCAGCGCTTGGACCGCAATATCAATTCCGTAATTTGAGTAGAGGCGTTTCACGCCCACGGGGCTCACCGGATCACCCACTTCAAAACCGAGCCCGGCACTATGTGACAGCAGGTGGGCCAGCGAGGCGCCCAAAGGGCCCATGGGGTCGCCATAATTGGCGTCGCCACGATCAACCATCTTCGCTGCAGCCAGAGCCACGGCCATTTTGGACACTGAAGCCCATGGCCGAACGGTATCGAGGTCACCGGCCTCATTGACCCGTGTGACGTCGTTTCCGCTTCGCAAGAGCACCACAAAACTAGGCAATCCTGGCCAGCCTTCCACCACCGAGGTTTTGCCCACTCCATGATGTTACCCAAGCGCCCCTAGTGTTTCGAAGGTGATTACTGTTTTGAGCGGCGGAGTGGGTGCCGCACGACTACTGCGTGCATTAGGCGAAGTGATGGACCCAAGTGAGTTGACCGCGGTGGTCAACGTGGGTGATGACATTGTCTTGCACGGTCTCACTATCTGCCCCGATCTCGACACCATCACGTACACCCTCGCTCAACAGAACAATGACGAGCTTGGTTGGGGTATCAAGGGTGAGAGCTGGCGAGTGATGGAAGAGCTGGCCTCGCTCGGTGGTGAAGCCTGGTTTCGCTTAGGCGACCGCGATTTGGCCACCCACTTGTATCGCACCCAACGACTCCGTGAGGGGGCCACAAAGTCTGACGTGGCTCGAGAACTCGCCCGCCACTGGGGAATATCTACTCAACTACTACCCGTTACTAATGACGACGTCGCTACCGTCTTTGATACTGAAGTTGGTCGTCTTAATTTCCAGGAGTACTTCGTTCGTCATCATCATCAAGTTCGCGTTCACGACATTACGTTTGAAGGTGCGCAAAGTGCCCAACCAACACCTGAAGTGGTCGATGCGTTGCGCCGCGCAACGCGAATCGTGATTGCCCCTTCGAACCCGCTCATCTCCATCGAACCAATACTTCAGGTTCCTGGTATTCGAGAAATACTGCAGGAACGACGAAACGATGTTCTAGCGATTTCACCAATTATCAATGGAGCCGCGCTGAAGGGGCCAGCCGACCGCCTGCTCGATGAACTCGGCCACGTTGTCTCGTGCGTGGGAGTTGCCGATATCTATCGTGACCTGATTGGGACATTCGTGATTGACGAAGTCGATGGGCAACACACGAGAGACCTCGAACAGCGTGGTCTCGAGGTTCGCGTGACGACCACCATCATGGCCGACCCGTTAGACGCTCATCGTCTCGCCCTCGAGGTCTTGAGGTGAACGGGCTGCACATATTCGCGGTTGTTGGGGTGGGCCCCGTGCAACAAGGTGACGATCTCGTTGAGCTCTTTTTAAAGGCCCTCGAAGAGCAGGGTGAAAAAGTACTCGCCAATGATCTTGTAGTGGTGACCAGCAAGGTGGTGGCCAAGTCTGAGGGACGAGTCGTATCTTTCGATGGATCAGAAGCACATAAGTTGGACCTCATCGAGCAAGAGTCAGTAAGGGTCCTGCGTCGCCGTGGATCACTACGCATCACGGAAACACCTCACGGTTTCATCAACGCCAACGCGGGCGTGGATCTTTCCAACACCAGTGACGGTACTGCCGTGCTGCTTCCCACTGACCCCGATCGGTCCGCGCGCCGGTTCCGCGCTGACCTGCGCCGAGTGCGAAACGTTGACGTTGCGGTCATAGTGACCGACACGTTCGGTCGAGTCTGGCGCGAAGGGGTCACTGACGTCGCGATTGGTTCAGCGGGCATTCGACCGATTCTGGACCTACGAGGCACGCACGACGCCAATGGTCGTCTACTGGAGGCTACGGAAGTCGCAATTGCCGACGAGATTGCTGGCGCCGCCAATTTGGTGCTCGGTAAAGCACTAGGCACCCCCTTCGCCGTAGTTCGAGGTCTCGACCAGTCATTTTTTGGCGAAGGATCGGTTCGAGAAAATATCGTACGTTCAGCGAACGACGATCTCTTTCGTTAGCTACACGCCACCAAGTCGAACGTCACCAGAAAGAATGGACTCGGGCTCCACGTGCACTTTGGCGCCGACCACGCACGTGGGGCCAAGAATCGAGTAACTACCTACGACCGCTTCGGGTCCGATAATTGACGATCGGACTTGCGCCCCATCTTCAACCACTGCACCCGGCAGCAGGACTACATTTTCAAGCACCACGTTTGCCCCAACTATGCAGTCGCGGTCCACGACCGCGTGATGCAACGTGGCCGAGGCGTCAATCTGACTTCGTTCGTGTCGCCATGAACCATCGGTGAGCACTTGGTCGTGTTTCCCGTCTCGTCCTTCGAGGATGTCAAAATTCGCCTGGAGATAGGTCTGAGGGGTTCCAGTGTCGAGCCAGTAGGCGTCATCGGCCATCGCGAAGAGGCTTTTTTTGGCGGCCAGCGCCGGAAACGTTGCCCGCTCGATGCTGACCCGGCCGGTCGGGGCAATGAGATCGAGCACGCTCGGTTCCAGCACGTAAGTTCCCGCATTAATTAGATTGGTTGGCGCCTCGTCGCGCGGCGGTTTCTCGACGAAAGCCAGGACCTGGCCATTGGCTGTCGTGGGGACCACTCCAAACCGTGACGGGTCCTCGACCGCGTGCAGAGCAATCGTCGCCTCGGCCTCGTGGCTGCGGTGAAACGCGAGCAACTTGGTGACGTTGAGGTCGGTCAAGACGTCACCATTAACCACGATGAACGTCTCGTCGATCCCCGCAAACGTTGCCGCGAATCGAATGGCGCCGGCGGTATCCAGTGGTTCGGGCTCGACGGCGTACGTCACCGATACTCCGGCGATCTGGTTATCCGGATAGGCCTGAATAAAGCGATCAGGGAGGTAGCCCAATGAAAGGACGGCATCGGTAACCCCGTGACTGGCCAAAGTCTTGAATACGCACTCAATCATGGGCACGCCAACCAACGGCAACATCTGCTTAGGTGTCGCGTACGTCAACGGTCGTAAGCGAGTTCCTTCGCCGCCGACCAGAATGATCGACTTCAAGCTCAGCCCTTGGCTGCCGTCGTTGTGGTGATTGGGGCCGTCGTTGGCGTCGTAGCGGGGGCCGTCGTTGGCGTCGGCACGGTGTTGACCGTGATTGACGTGCTGGTGATCGGCAACGTCACCGGAGTGAGCGTCGTCGTCGTCGCTGGCGCAGAACCAGCCTTCACCATCGCGTTAACGGTTAACTGTGACGGAGGCGCTGGCGTGACCCCCGTAGGGTCAAAGGCCATGGTGACGCGCAGATACTGCGCGAACTTGATCTTGGTCGGATCAGTTGTCACAATTGGCTTCTTCTGAGCAAAACTCGTCCAGTAGGCAAATGACACGTGACCAGCTTGGCCCGCGTACTTCGTTGAAGTCCCGCACACCTGACCGTTCTTGAAGGTGGTGGTCTGATTAGCCGTACCGGTCGAGTTCGGCACGGCCAACTCAGTCGAACTTACAATCAAACCTGGGAACTCGGCGGCGAACTGCGAAAGCGTCGCGTGCACACCGGAGTCGGCTGCAGTCACGGGACTGACCTTGATTACGTTTGGTGCCTGCACCGTGAATCCACCCTTGTAGGAGGGGTCGGGGGTCAGAGCGGGTAATTGCACTCCACAGTTTTCAATAGCAAGCGATGCGTACCAAGTAGTACCAACCGTTGGTGGCACACCAGCAGCGCCCTTACTCGGGTGCTGATATTCATAACGCGAGTAGACGGCAGCGAAGAGCCCCAACACCACGATTACGGCAAGCACGCCGTAGTAGTTCCCGGGACGCGCCTTCTTGTAGGCCTTGCCGCCTCCCGACGCGCCGACCCTACTAACCCATTTACCTGAAGTGCTGTTAGCCACGCGAGCAACGCTACTAAAGAATTGGACACGCAATTCACCGCGTAGGGGCGGAGGGACTCGAACCCTCACTGGAGGCGGTTTAAGCGCCCTGCCTCTGCCAATTGGGCTACGCCCCCACGCGGTGAATGGTGCGACGTAACCGTAACGCATCGCCCGATACCCCGGGTTTTGCCCTAATTCTTGCGCTGGCTAACTAGGCTTGAGCCATGAGACGCGTGCGTCGTCGGGCTACGACTCACATCGCCCCCCTCGTGATTTTGAGCGTGGTCACGATGCTGGGACTTCTGGCGCCGGTCACCGCCGAGGCCCGAACGATTACGCAAACCAAGGCGCTTATCGCCAAACTTTCTGCAACCCTCTCCCAACAATCCAAGATCAGCGAAATCACCGCGAATCAATATGACGCCGCCAAAGTTGAACTCGCTTCAGCCAACGCCAGAATTATAAAACTGCAGCACCAAGAATTGGTCAAGCGCGCCGCTATTAAGTCCACCTCTAAGTCGTTAGCCATTGCCGACGTCAAGGCGTACGTACTGGGGGCCGCAGTTGCGCAGATTCTCGCGCTCTTCAATCAGCACGTAACCACGAGCGACGCGCGCAAGGTGTACGAGAATCAAGTGATCGGGAACTTGACACACTTAAGAAATACTTACGAACAACAGAAGCAATCGCTCGACGTCACTATTACTGCAGTGGCCGCACAACGAGCGAAAGCCCAACAACAGACCATCAAGATGAGGGCGCTGCTCGCGCAAAATATCAGAAATGAAAACGCCACTCGAGCCACGCTCACTGTCGTTACTCGTGAATTACGCGCCCAAATTATTGCCTACGAAATTCAAGTTGGTGTCGCAGCGGCAAAGAAACACAACATTGCTCTCGAACAACAGGCGGTAGCCGCGGCGTCAGCAGTAGGAGGCCAAGCGGCCGCAAACCTCGTTTTGGCCGCCATCCGTCGAGCGACTCCCACTACCTTCTCGGGCTCTGCGGCTGGCTCGGCCCAGGGGATGGCCGCCCTGCGAGCCGCCAAATCTCAAATTGGTGTTCCGTACGTATGGGGTGGCGAATCACCTGGACATGGTTTTGACTGCTCGGGACTCGTGCAATGGGCTTGGGCTAAAGCGGGCTTCAAGATTCCCCGCACGACACAATCCCAATGGCCCGCAATGCGCCACGTCCCTTTGACCGCACTTCAGCCCGGCGATCTGCTCTTCTATTACAACCTCGACGGAGATCATCAGGTCGATCACGTCGTGATGTACGCCGGTAGCGGGCCTTGGGGCACCAGCACGATCATCGCGGCCGCCCACACGGGTACCAACGTCAGCCTTGCGCCAATCTTCACCTTTGGCCTTATTGGCGCGGCGCGTCCATAGGGCTCTCGTGTCGCTCAAAATCTCGTTAATCATTCCCGCTCATAACGAAGCCGAGCGCCTCGCCGCCGGGTACGTGCGCTTGGCACCCACGCTGGACGAGCTCGATAGCAATCAGACTGAAGTAATCGTCATCGATGATGGGTCCACCGATGAAACCTTGCGGGTCGCTCACGAGGTATACGGTCATCTTCCTCATGCTCGCTTCGTTCAGCAGCCCCAAAACCTCGGCAAGGGGGCTGCGGTGCGCCTCGGTATTGCTCTCGCCCAGGGTGAGTCGATCATTACCGCCGACGCGGACATGGCAATCAATCCGGAGCACTTTGCCGCAATGGTGACATCGCTCCGAGACGCGAATATGTCTCCTGGCTCGCGGACTATTAAGGGGACAATTCGTTACGACTCGGCACTGCGCACGTGGGCCGGCGGAGCCTTTAACTATCTCGTGCGTCACTACACCGGAACCACGATGCGTGACACCCAATGTGGCTGCAAGGCATTTCAGCGAGGGGCCGCTCGACTTCTCGGTCTGCTGGGTCTCATTGATGGCTTCGCCTTTGACGCCGAGATGTTCTATCTGGCCCAGCAGCTCGATCTGACCGTCAAGCCGCAGCCGGTTACCTGGACCGATGTGGTGGGCTCATCGGTCCGTGTGGGCCGCGATTCCTTGCACATGCTTCGTGACCTTCGCCAACTCCCCCGCACTCGATACGAAAATCCAGTTGTGCAGTTACATCCCAACATTTCGGTACAAGAAGTCGCCGAGGCGGCGCAATCGGCGCGGGTACAGGGGCTCGTTATTGCTCGAGGACCGCTCGACGCACTCGTGGTACTCCCGCGTGATGGTTCGCTCGGCGGTCTGGGAATCGCCGCTTCGCTCAAGGGAACCCTTCGAGTTGCCCAACTCAACGAATTTCGTGGACGAACGCTCGATGCAGTTTAGGAGTCACGGGGCAAGAGCCACGTGGCCACGAGTTCGGGTGCCCGGTCGTTCCACTCCTCAGTCGTGACCGCGTAGCGAGCGTGGTCTTCCCACGTACCGTCAATCTCGAGATACCGTTCCGCAATTCCTTCAAAACGAATCCCCAACTTTTCGACGACCCGTCGCGATGAGGCATTTCGCGGAATGATGTTGATCTCAACTCGGTGCAGATGCAATGACTCGAAGGCGTATTGCAAGATCACGACCACCGCCTCGGGCATTAGGCCCTGACCCGCCACTTGTTCGTCAATCCAGTAGCCAATAAAGGCCGACTGGAGAGGTCCACGCTGAATACCCGACAGCGTGATTTCGCCAGCGAACTGACCACGCAGAAATATTCCAAAACCGAATCCGGTCCCCAACTGGCGCTCGCGCTCACGCACGCCACAACGACTGGCAAAACTCCGCTGGTCCTCCGCGAGGTGCGTTGAGTGCGCCGTGCGAGGCTCCCACTTCACTAACCAGTCACGACAACGAAGGCGAACCTCGTGCCAGCTTGACCAGTCGTGCTCGCTCAACGTACGCAAAATAATTCGCCGCCCGTGCAAGGACATCGGCGAATAGATGGGGCTACGCGTACTTACCATGAGTCAATTCTCACATGCCTATCGTGACAGGTATGGGCACCTTAGAGCGACCTGGTGGCGAGTAGTGAAGTGATAATGCCGTCGAGGATGTCGTCTTCCGAGGTGAGTAGCTCGTTCACCCCAAAACGGCCCATAATGGCGTCGAGAATGTACAGTCCGGCAACGAGGACATCTTCGCGTCCCGCAACCATCCCGGGGCGAGACAGGCGCACCTCCGGCGGTTCAGCTCCGAGCACGTCACGCCAGTGCTGGACAGTTTGACGGGTCAGTCGTTGGTGGTGCACGGCGTCACGTTCATAGTGCACGAGTCCTGATTGGAGCTGGGCGAGTGTGGCGACGGTGCCCGCGAGTCCAATGAGTTGCACGTTACCTACGAGCTCCGCAAAAATTGGTACGCGCGCAAAGGCTCGGTCTAACTCACTTTCGATCATCGCAATGGTGTTGCTCCGCGAGGGCTCGCCGACCACGCCACGGCCCAGAGTTCGTTCCGTTACGCGAACACAGCCCAATTGCATTGACACACTCGAAAGGGTGGTGCCTAGTCGAACTGCCAGTTCCGTTGAACCACCGCCAATATCAACAATCATCGGCACCACGTCAGTCGCACCAAGTCCGTTCGTCGCGCCAGCGTAAGAAAACGCCGCCTCCTGATCGCCGCTCAAGATACTCGTCGTAACACCAGTAATTCGCTGCGCTTCGGCCAAAAATTCATTCCCGTTGCTCGCGTCGCGTACCGCCGAAGTCGCCACGAGCAGTCCACTCGTTATACCGGCTTCATCCATCAGTTCACGAAATTCATTTAAGACGGCGAAGCATCTCTTCATCGCGACGCTAGTCAACGTGCCCGCCGTGTCCACCCCCTCGCTCAGACGGGTAATACGCATTGTGCGAAGAAGACTTTTGCCCCGTTCATCAGCAATCAAAAGCCGGGTTGAATTACTCCCACAGTCCAGCGCCGCGACCCGACTAGTCACGGACTGAAAGCACGTTGAGCGCGGGTAGACCTATCGTCGTGGCGACCAACTTCCCCACGGGGTCGGGTGATCCGACGAGGAAATTAGCCAGATGAGCGTGCAGACACTTGATGCCAACGCGTGTTCCACCCACTCCCCCCTGGGCCTGGACGCGGTCAACCTGGACGGTGACGGCGGATCGGCGCTCGGCGTACTCAGTATGGGCGGCCGCGAGCTCGTAGGCGTCCACCATCTCTTCAAATCGATGGACCCCACCTTCACTTTCGAGACGGCTCACCGCATCGTGCAGTTCGGGGTCGACCAACCAATACAGAGTGGGCATTGGCGTTCCGTCTCGTAGATGTGGTTCGTTTTCAATCACCACGGGCGTTCCATCACTGCGTCGCACCACCACGGCGCAGCGACCCGACAGTGGTCGGCCGAGTAACTGTTCTAGTACAGCGAGGTCGTCAGGCGACGCATCGTGAAAGGTGCTCAACGCCAGAACTCGAGAGTCCGAACGAGCCGCGAAACAAATGCTCCCAGTCCATGTCCGCTAGTCGTTCGCGTTGTTACCTTGGTTGGCGAGACGAATGGAGTCGTCGCTTGCGAAGGGGCAACGAGTGGCGTGACACCCACGGCACTATTTGTCGATCCCGTGCTCCTACCTGGCAGAACTTGAATCAAGCTTTGCCCGCGTTGCACTAGTTGGTACTGCTCACGAGCCAATAACAGTTCTTGAGCCTTAGACGAAATTGCACGCTGCTGCATTGCGAGCGCTCGCTGTTGGAGTTTCACGGCATGAATCTGTGCGCTCACCCCATTGAGTTGTCCCTGCTGGCGGAGCAACGTGCCGAGCGGAAACCAAAGGGCCAGCATCACGATCGCGGTCAGTACCGCGAGCGGAAATAACAGATGTTGACGATTGCGCGATATGACGCTATGTGAAACTGACACCAGCCGCCCCCGACAAAGACGTTGCTCCTAGAAAACGTGCTTGATCCCCGAGTTGTTCTTCGAGTCTCAGTAATTGATTGTACTTCGCGACACGGTCTGAACGTGCCGGAGCACCAGTTTTTATTTGGCCGGCGTTCGTCGCCACCGCCAGGTCCGCAATCGTGACATCCTCAGTCTCACCCGAGCGGTGCGAGATCACTGCGCTGTAATGGTGACGATTGGCGAGCTGTACCGCATCAAGAGTCTCGGTCAAGGTGCCAATTTGATTCAACTTAATCAGAATTGAATTAGCAACTCCCCGGTCAATTCCCTTTTGCAAGAGGGCCGTGTTGGTGACAAAAAGGTCGTCACCCACGAGTTGGATTTTCTGACCAAGTCTCTCCGTCAGGGCCTGCCAACCTTCCCAATCGTCTTCAGCCATGCCATCTTCGATGGACACAATGGGATAGCGACTAACTAGATCGGCCCAGTAGTCGACGAGCTCGAGACTCGACAGCGTTCGACCTTCGCCGTTGAGACGATAAGCGCCATCGTGAAATAGTTCACTCGTCGCGGGGTCAAGGGCGATGGCAACGTCGCGCCCCGGAGTGCGGCCCGTCGCTTCAATCGCCTCCACGAGAACCTTCACAGCCGTTTCGTTATCGGGAAGATCCGGTGCGAAGCCACCTTCGTCACCGACGGCGGTAGAAAGACCTCGTTGGCTCAACACATTCTTGAGGGCGTGGTAGGTCTCGGTCCCCCATTGCAGTGCCTGCGAAAAAGACGCCGCCCCAATTGGCATGACCATGAACTCTTGAAAGTCAATTGAATTCTTCGCGTGCACGCCACCGTTCACCACATTCAACATCGGTACTGGCAGGACGTGAGCGTTCACGCCCCCGATGTATTGATACAAGGGCAGTTCGCTCTCCATTGCCGCTGCCCGAGCAGTCGCGAGCGAAACTGCCAACATGGCGTTCGCTCCGAGGCGACCCTTATTCTCAGTACCGTCGAGGTCAATCATCGCGAGGTCCACGGCCCGTTGATCATTCGCCTCAATGCCTTCGAGGGCATCAGCAATTTCACCGTTCACGTTGGCGACCGCGCCGCGTACGCCCTTGCCGCCCCAGGCTTCACCCCCGTCACGCAACTCCACCGCTTCGTGCACACCCGTTGACGCTCCCGAAGGCGAGATTGCGCGTCCCGATGCACCGGACTCGAGATGCACCTCTGCTTCGACGGTCGGATTTCCACGTGAATCAAGGACTTGTCGACCTAGGACTACTTCAATCGCGCTCATGGAGTTTCCCCTGTTCGTTACGACAAGGTTACTCGGTGATTCTTGGATTACGAAGTACGTTCATCCTCGGCACTGCGGATGGAATCGCGTAACTCCACCGCGCGAGCGCGAAGCAGACCCTCCAGATCCACGCCGGACCAATTCGCTGCTTCCAAAATTGCCGTGAGTGCGTCACCCCACTCACGAGAAGCTGTCGAAGACGATGCCGCATCGAGTACTGCGTCGGCGGGGAGCGTAAGCGCTGCGAGTGCTTGGGCTGCCCGGGTGCGCGCGTCACTTCCGATTGACGGCGTCAGCCCCACGAGCCCCGCTTTGCGAAGAAGCTTCGAATACAACGTCAGGGCCGGCAACTCCCAAGCGATTCCCTCGGTCACGCTTTGGCGCCCCTTCTCCGCTTTCTTCAAAACTTCCCACCGTGAGGCAACGTCGTTGGAGCCCTCTACCGTTACGTCGCCAAAGACGTGAGGGTGTCGAAAGGTCAGTTTGTCGCGGACTGCGTCAGCAATAGTGGCAAAGTTGAAGAGGCCCTCTTCGTCACCCAGCTCGGCGTGAAAAATAATTTGAAAAAGTAAATCCCCAAGTTCCTCTTCGACGTGTTGAACGGTCACTTCGTCGGCATCAGATCCGTCACTTTGGCGAACGAACTCTTCGAGAGCGTCAAGGGCTTCGTACGCTTCTTCTAGGAGATGACGCGTCAATGATCCGTGCGTCTGCTCTTGATCCCACGGACACTGCTCGCGCAACGTTCGCATGAAATCGACGAGGTCATCGACCGCCACGCCCGCCGTGCGCAGTCCGTCGACCCACAGTGAGGTCAGGTGGTCTGCTTGAGTAAACGTGGCCAGGTTTCTCGCGGACAACGTCACAATCATTTGGTCGGCGAGCCCCAGATGATGCAGCACGACTACTGGCGTCTCTGGTGGCAGGCGAGCCGCCGTTACGGCTAAGACTTCTGGTGCGTACGTCTGAAGTACCAAGAGTGGTCCGGGCCCGCGCAAGGGACCGCCGGGCGACAGAGCGTCAACGACTCGAAGTTCGACCGCCATTGGATCGCACCCCATCGCGGCACAGGCCACGTCAATGACCGAGACTGCTGGTTCGCAGATTACCGATACCTCGTCACGATTCTGCAAGATTTCAACAGTTCGTTCGGCAACGACCGGCGAACCCGGCACGACGTAGACCACTTCACCGTTTGGTGACTTGGTCGCCAGTGTCACCAAATCAGTGGCGATTGCCCGGTAGAGCTCGTCAAACGAGGTGGCGTCGTCGTACCATTCGTCATAACTGGCTACCTGCTCGAAGCTCACAGCACCGGGATGAACTCTGGTACGCAGTCGCACGACTGGCGACGACTCAATAAAGGACCTTGACCTAGGAGTAAGCAGTGAGTCGTCGGCTGGGCCGAGCCCGACAACTCGAATGACGGGCTTGGTCACTTATAGGTCGGACTGCTCGCCGTCGTCAACGTGGACGGTGAAGTGACGTTACTCGCGTCGGGTAGCGCGGCGGCAAAAACCTGAGGTCCAGTACTGGCGAGTCCCCAACGACCGAACGCGGGGTCTAGCGCCACCGCCGCCCGATAGAGAATCTGCTGCTTTACTGAATCAGCCCCGCTCGCGTTGAGGGTTTTGAGGTCATTGAGAACTAGCGGCGTCGCGTCAGCTAACGGCGACGTCGTGCGCTTCGTGGGCGCAATAAACAGACCGTAGGTTACGCCACTCAGTGAAACCGAACGAGGTTGGGTCGTGTAGCGGCCTAGCGGAGTACCACCGATGTCCGCGCGCACACTCGTGTAGGAAGGCGACGTTGGCCCGTAGCAACCGTAGACCCCACCCTTGGCAGCCGATTGCGCGTCCACGGAGAACTTCTTTGCCAGGTTGGCCACCGACATTCCCGATGCGGCCGCACTACTGAAGGCGGACACCATCGAGGGCTTCACGAGCGCGATGCTGATGCAAATGAGATCGTACGACGACTTGTGTGCGCTGTAGTACTGCTCAATTGACGAGGTCGTAAGTGGAATGGTGGAGTTCAGCCTATTTAGAAGTACCAGCGAGGCCGACTGCGCGTCGAGTTGTGCGTTTCGCATCTCGTCAGTCATTGCCGCCACTGCTTGCGCTGACGTTCCGGGGCAGGTGACCTGCGCCACAGCAGCTGCTTGCGTGAACTCGCCCTCGAGCGTCGACAGCGCTTGAGCCCGCGACGCGGCCGTTGGCGTAAAACCAAAGTGTTGACGAACGTACTGCTCAATAGCCAGACCTTCAACGCGAATATTTGACCACGCGGCAGCCCCCGCAGCCTTTAAGGTCACACCCGCGCCCGCCTGAATATCGGCCCGGTACGAGACACTCAGGTAGCACTGCAACACCTGCGAAGATCGAATTGCGTCTAACTCACGATTCATGGCGGCGGTCGAAACCGACGCGCCACTGACGGTGATGCCCGAAGAACGTCCGCTGAGCCCAAACACTGAAGCGCCCGCGAGGGCTACGAGGAAGAGAACGACGAGGCGACGCACTTCTCTATCCTACCGAATGTAACTACTCACTCGATGAAAGTTCGATGGTTTCATGAAGTAGGGCCAGCACCTCAATAGGTGACGCGCCGCCTACGGCAAGTTCTACGTGAAGTTCTTTCGTGTCCTCCGTGTACGCCCGCGAGCCGTGCTGGCGGCGAAGTCGCATCTGCTGACTCAACGTGAGGTCGAGCGGACTGACTTTCACTACTGGCCGAGAGCGCACACCGACCTTGGCGGGCAAGACTTTTATAGTCTCGATGCCCAGTTCGAGGCAAGCGAGACGTAACGCACCTAACTGCAAGAGGCCCTCGGCGGCACTCGGTAGTGAGCCGTAACGGTCCAGCCACTCAACGCGCAGGTCGTCGAGCTCGGCCGTGGTCGACACCGAGGCGAGTCGCCGGTAGGCCTCGAGTCGGGCATCGTCAGCTTCGACGTAGTCCTTGGGTAGGTGCGCCTCACCGGGAACGTCAAGGTTGACGGTTGCCACGTCGGGCACGACTACGCCCTTCGCGTCCGCCACGGCCTCCGCCACGAGCTGCATGTACAGGTCGTAGCCCACTGCCGCAACCGGACCCGACTGATCGTGACCCAATAGATTGCCCGCCCCACGTATCTCGAGGTCACGCATGGCAATCTTGAAGCCGCTGCCGAGCGCAGTGTTGTCACCAATGGTTCGAAGGCGTTCGTACGCGGTCTCGGACAACACTTGATCCGCCGGGTGAAAGAGGTAGGCGTAGGCGCGTTGACCGCTGCGCCCGACGCGCCCTCGTAGTTGGTGAAGTTGACCGAGCCCGAGACGCTCCGCGCGATCAACTATCAAGGTATTCACTGATGGAAGATCAATTCCCGATTCAACAATCGTCGTGCAGACGAGCACGTCGAGTCGCCGCTCCCAAAAATCGACCATTACTTTTTCCAGCGTTCCTTCATCCATTTGGCCGTGCGCGACGGCAATTCTGGCGTCGGGGACCAATCGGCCGAGGCGAGTTGCCACCTGATCAATATCGGCAACTCGATTGTGTACAAAGAAGACCTGTCCCTCGCGAAGTAGTTCTCGACGCATGGCTTCGATGACGGCTGACTCGTTGTATTCACCGACGTGCGTGAGGATTGGGCGACGATCCGCCGGCGGCGTGGTCACCATGGAGAGATCTCGGATGCCCGCAAAGGCCATCTCCAGCGTTCGAGGTATTGGACTGGCGCTCAAGGTCAGCACGTCAACGCCCACCGAACGAATTTTTATGGCTTCTTTGTGCTGCACCCCGAATCGTTGTTCCTCGTCAACGACCAGCAGTCCGAGGTTCTTAAAAGCCACCGTCTCCGAAAGCAATCGGTGCGTGCCCACCACCACGTCCACCGTGCCCTCGCTGAGGCCGCGCAACGTTGCCGACGCCTCAGCGTCATCCACGAACCGACTCAGTAGAGCTACCTTCACCGGAAATCCAGCAAACCGATCAGTCATCGTGGCAAAGTGCTGACTCGCGAGCAACGTCGTTGGCACCAAAATCGCAGCCTGCTTATTATCCTGGACCGCCTTGAAAATTGCGCGAATTGCAATCTCCGTCTTTCCAAAACCCACGTCCGCACAGACCAGCCGGTCCATCGGCCGAAGAAGTTCCATGTCAGCTTTCACGTCTTCAATAGCTTGCGCTTGGTCCGCGGTCAATGTGTAGGGAAAGAGCTCTTCCATCTCACGTTGCCACGCCGTGTCGGGGCTGAAGGCGTGACCCTGGGCCACTGAACGTTGTCGGTAGAGATCGACGAGTTCTTGGGCGACGAGAAAGGCGGCAGCTCGAGCCTTGGCGCGAGTCTTTTGCCATTCAGCACCACCCATTCGTGAGAGGGCGGGCGCGTCGCCTCCGGAGTAGGGAGTCAGAGCATCAATCTGTTCAGTGGGCCAGTAACTGCGTCCATCTTTGAATTCAAGAATCAAGTAGTCACGAACAGTCCCGTTGATTGCTCGAGTCGTCGTGCCCGAGAATCGTGCAACGCCGTGTTGTCGATGCACCACGTAACTACCAATGGCTAAGTCGTCAAAGAAACCATCAACACTGCGCGAACGCGCCCGCGCTGAACGGTGCACCGTCCTTCGACCGGTGAGGTCGCTCTCACTCCACACCACAATCTCGGGATCGTCAATATAAAAGCCGGCCGGCAGCGAGCTTTCGAGCACGCTGAGACGAACATCAAGAACCTTGTCGGGGGCCGACGTGACGTCAAGCCCTTCACCTCGAAGTTGTTCAGCAATTCGCTCAACGGCCGCGCTATTTGAGGTGAGAACCACTCCTCGACGTTGGGGCGACCAGTCACGAACGTGTGTGGCAATTCTTGCGGGGTCGCCTTGCACCACGGGAGGTGAGGTCACCCCAAAGTGACCCACTTGAGTCGACGAAGCCGCCAACGCCACGTTGATGTGTCGTGCAATTGCCTGGTCAAATGGGGTGTGCAAGAGGGCAACCTCATCGGGCGCTGTCCACGTCGCGGCAACCACATTGGTCAGCTCACGTTCCTCTTCGAGGAGATCGTTCAAGCGGCTCTCGACGCGCTCTGGTTCGACTACGACGACCATGGCGTCGTCGAGCTCGTCAAGCAACGTCCGTGACTCACGAACGAACAAGGGCATCCAGCCCTCCATGCCGTCGAAGAGTTGACCCGTCGCCAGTCGGTCAAAAGTGCTCGATCCCCACGCCTCACTGGTACTTCGCTCTTCAGCCCAACGAAGGGTGTCGGGTCCCAAGAGCCACTCTCGAGCCGGCGCCAGCGTGACGCTGATGAGGTCGTGCGTCGAACGTTGGTTCGCAATATCAAAACCCGTCAGACGCTCAATTTCGTCACCGAAGAAATCAAGTCGAACTGGCTGCTCGGCCTGCGCCGGCCATATATCGACGATGCCACCTCGCACCGCAAACTCTGCTCGATGTTCGACCAGTCCCTCTCGGCGATAACCCATTGCCACTAACGCACTGATGAGTTCGTCGCGATCGACCACTTCGCCCTTGGCAACACGCAGTGGAGGTCGCGCCGGCTCCGGCGGGAGTAGTTGGGCCACCGATCGAGCTGACGCCACCACCACGTGAGGTCGTTCACTGTTGGTCAACTGCCAACGCAGAAGCGAGCGCACGGCCATCGTCGCGGTGTCGGGGCTCACTCGTTCAAGGGGATGTGTATCCCATCCAGGCCACAGCACCACCTCATCGTGCAAGAGGGCGCTGAGCGCGTTACTGAGTGTCTCGGCCTCGGTGGTCGTGGCGGTGACGACTACGAGGAAGGGAGCGTCCAGCGCGAGGGAAGCCACGGCCAGTGGCGTGGCGTAACCGCTGGGGATAAATGAGCCCGATGCGACTTGGGTTCGGATCGCCGGGGCGACCCGTTCAAGAACGCGGCGCAGTCCTACCGATTCAGCCACGAGCGATATTCACGCGGCGCTGAGCCTCTTCGAAGTCGTAGTCGAGGAGTACCTCAATGGCGTCAGCGGCACTGGCGACGTCCTGGGCTAGTTGCATTTTCTTAGCCCCCGTGGGGCGTCGCAAGACGTAGTCCGCCCCCTGCTCCTTGGAGGGGGGCTTACCAATGCCAATCCGCAGCCGCGCAAAGTCCTGTGTCGCAAGCGTCTGGGCAATTGAGCGAAGTCCATTGTGGCCAGCCAGTCCACCACCTTGTTTCAACTGCAACCGGCCGGGCTCGAGATCGAGTTCATCGTGCGCAATTATCAAATGGGTTAGATCACCGAGTGAAGTGCGCTTGAGGAGAGGAGGCAACGCCGCACCAGATTCGTTCATGTACGACGTCGGCACCGCGAGTGTCACTGGCCCACGCGGTGTACTAATAGTGCAGGTGGTTGCGCGCTGACGTCGCTCCAAAGAGAGTTTCGCTCCGCGCCGCTGAGCTACGAGTCGTACGGCGTCGCCGCCAACATTGTGGCGCGATCCCTCGTACTCAGTTCCAGGATTTGCGAGTCCGACAATTACTAAAGTGCTGGCGCTGCCTCGCCGATCACTATCTTGTGAGCGCCGAAGCGCCACGACTGATTAACTCGCGACCGGGGCAGCGGCGCCTTCCGCCGGCTTGGCGGTAGCGGCAGCACGACCGGCGTGGGTGGTCACGACCGACGCGTGAGCGTCTGGAACCGCAACGACACCCTTAGGTAATACCAGGTCCGACACGCGGATTGAGTTACCGGCCTTCAGCGCCGAGATGTCGACATCAAAGTGGGTCGGAATTTGATCGGGACGGACCCGGATCTCGAGCGAGAACATCTGCTGGTCCACTTCCCAGTCAGCGTGACGAACTTCCACGGCGTCGCCAATGACGTGCAGTGGGACTTCGGTGGTAACAGGTTTGTTGGGGTCGACTACCTGAAAGTCAATGTGCGCCACCGTGCCACGCACCGGGTGGCGCTGAATCTCACGCGCCATGACCAAGAATGTTGAGCCGTCGGCATCGAGAGAAATGAGCGAGTTAAGACCTTGCTCGCCCGACACCGCTGTACGGAACGACTTCGCGTCGACCGACACGGGCAATGGAGCAACACCCTCGCCGTAGACAACTGCGGGGATTGAACCAGCGAGGCGTAGACGGCGCGAGTTGCTCGATCCCTGCGCTCGACTCGTCGACGCGTGCAACGTGACCTGTGACATACATCTCCTCTAACGGACAGTGGGCGCTCGAGGCGCAACCAGGAAAACAAGTCTAGCCCGTCGCCCGTCAGGCAGAAAATTCCCTAAAGCAGGTTCTCTCCGCCGAAAATGTCCGAGACTGACGCGTCCTCAAAAATTGCGGCAATGGCGTTGGCCACGATTGAGGCAATAGAAAGAACTTCGAGTTTTTCAAAGCGCCGTTCGGGACCCAGGGGCAATGTGTCGGTCACGATTACTCGGCTGACCGGTGCGTTAAAGAGCCGATCCACCGCTGGCGGCGAGAAGACGGCGTGGGTCGCCATGACCCAAATCTCCTCGGCCCCGTGTGCCTTCAATAGGTCGCACGCGGCCACGATGGTTCCCGCGGTGTCGATCATGTCGTCAATCAGTACGCAGTGTCGCCCGTTGACATCACCAACAATGTGGCGCGCTTCGGCAACGTTGGTCGTGCCCCGCGGACGAGTCTTGTGCACCAGTGCCAGGTCGCATCCCAAGTGCTGGGCGTATCGTTCGGCAACTTTTACGCGACCAGCGTCAGGGGCCACGACGACGAGCTCGTGGGGATTCGTATGAGCTTTTAGGTAGTCCTCGAGTACCGGTGCCGCAACTAAGTGATCGACTGGAATATCGAAGAAGCCTTGAATCTGTCCCGAGTGGAAGTCGACGGATAACACGCGAGTGGCCCCGGCGGTCTGCAGCATGTCGGCAATAAGTTTGGCCGTTATTGGTTCACGGCCAGCTGACTTTCGATCCTGTCGGGCGTATCCGTAACTTGGAATGACCGCGGTGATGCTCTTGGCCGACGCCCGCTTCGCGGCATCAATCATGATTAACTGCTCCATCACCGCGTCATTCACCGGCGAAGAGTGCGTCTGCACGATAAAGACGTGAGCTCCACGAATCGATTCATCGAAGCGACAGTGAATCTCTCCATTGGCGAACTCTCGAACATTGGCCTCGGTGAGTTCGACGCCTAACTTGCCGGCAATGTCTTCGGCCAAAGTTGGATGACAGCGTCCCGTGACGATGACCAGGCGACGCTTGGCAAGAGACTCCACGCTTTGAGCGTACTAAAGGACGATGCGTCAGCGCGAGCGTTGCGAGTGAGGAGCGACGACTTCGCCCGGGGCTACTTCGCTGCCCGGCTCGAGCACCACGAACGAACCGATTCGCGCATCGGCCCCAATACGGGCGCGTGTCGCCTCCACCGCCCCCAGAACCGCATTCTCGCCAACGTGCACGGCGCTCAGCACGGCATTCGGGCCAATCTGAGCGCCTCGCTCAATTGTGCAGTGACCCTTCAACACCGTTCCTGGAAGCAGCGAGACCTCCGGGGCCAGATTTACGTCCGCATCGATGTAGGTGTGGGCGGGATCCCACATGGTGACGCCGCGCTGCATCCAACGTTCATTGATGCGGGTCCGCATCACCGCCTCGGCGGCGGCCAACTGGGCGCGGTCATTAACACCCGCTGCTTCACTCGCGTCCGCCAACACCATCGCCTGGGCCTGGTGACCAGCATCTCGAAGTACCGCCACGAGGTCGGTCAAGTAGTACTCACCTTGGGAGTTCTGGCGCCCCACCCGGCGCAGTGCCGGGCCGAGAAGATTTTCACGCACCACCATGATCGAGGTATTGATTTCGGTGATGGCCCGCTCCTCTGGAGTCGCTTCACGTTCCTCAACAATTTTTCGTACAAAGCCGTTTTTGTCTCGCACGATACGTCCATAGCCCGAGGGATTGGACACATTGGCCGTCAGGATTGTGATGGCGACCTCGCTCTGCGCGTGTTGGCGCAGTAGCGCGCTAACGGTGCTCGATCGCAGCAGTGGCGCGTCGCCGGGCAAAATCAACACGTCACCACCGCGGTCACCAATTTCGTCAGTCACGGTGGGGAGCGCAACCGACACGGCGTGTCCGGTTCCCAGCTGTTCATCTTGCTCAACAAACGTCAGATGCACGTCAGCCCGGGCTCGCTCGGTCAATGATTTTTCCACCCACCTCGCCCCGTGGCCCACTACGACCACTGTGGCTCGAACGTCCTCTTGGGCGGCCGCGTCCAGTACGTAGAGCACCATGGGCCGGCCACAGAGGTGGTGCAAGGGCTTGGGGCGTGCCGAGCGCATTCGAGTTCCCTCGCCCGCCGCCAGCACCACCACACAAATTGGTCTCGTCACGCCATCATCTCTAGCAGCCATCTTCTACGATGCAAAACATGGAGCAATCCCCCTACGACGAGTTTGCGCTCTTCCACGAGAATTTGGCCGAATGGAACCTGGAGGTGCCAATCCCTCGAGTCCGACGCTGTCACGTCGTCGTCGACGGTCTGCGCCAGGTGAGCGCATTGATGTGGGGTGACCGCTCTCCCGACATGGCGCTCTTGCACGGTGGTGCCCAAAATGCCCACACCTTCGACACCGTCGCCCTGGCTCTGCAGCGTCCGCTCGTCGCGATTGATTTACCGAGCCACGGCCACTCGGACGCTGGGCCCCACGGCCTGGCATCGGTGACGAGTCACGCAACTGACGTCGCGCAAGCGCTGGCCCAACTTCTCGATGGACCTCGACCACTTATTGGCATGTCGCTAGGAGGACTCACCGCAATCCTCGTGGCGTACGAACACCCTGAACTGGTGAGCTCGTTGATACTGATTGACATCACCCCAGGTGTGAATGAGAGCAAGGCGCGCCACATCACTGACTTTGTCAATGGACCAGCTTCCTTTGACGACTTCGACGAACTTCTCCAACGAACAATTACGCACAACCCCACTCGTTCAATCTCGTCACTTCGTCGCGGAATCCTTCATAACGCAATCCGCCGCGCGGATGGATCGTGGGTATGGCGTCATCAACAACACCCTCAGTCGGCATTGGTCGCACCACCGACGAGTGATCTCTGGGATGTGCTCGGTGCGTTAACTATGCCGGTGACTCTGGTGCGAGGAACAACCGCGGGTTCGGTGGTGGATGACGATGACGCGATAGAACTGCAACGTCGACTTCCCCACGCCACCATTGTGGCGGTGCCCAACGCCGGTCACTCAATTCAAGGTGACGCACCTCTCGAGCTGGCCGCGCTCCTCAATCACTACTGCCCTACCCAGCAGTGAACCGAGGAGCGACGGCCGCTCAGCGGCTGGCGGGGGAGGGCTCGAACCTCCAACCTTCGGATTCAAAGTCCGCTGTTCTGCCGGTTGAACTACCCGCCACTATCAATTCCGTGACAATCTTCGTAGATTCTTAGAGAACCCGTGAAGACCCTTAATACCAAACAGCAACACTAGAGCCTGACCCACCACTGAACGAAGGACGCCCTTGACCTCGACGAACTCCCCCCACTCCTACCTCGCAATTGTCGACGATGACGGGGCAATTCGCTCGTCACTGGGCCGGGCGCTGCGTATGGAGAATTACGAGGTTGACCTTTTTGAAGATGGCCTGAGTGCACTAAAGGCAATTCAGCTTCGCGCTCCCGACGCAATCGTGCTCGATCTACAGCTACCCGATATTGACGGGCTCGAAGTCTGTCGACGAATTCGACAGGCCGGTGACCAGACGCCAATTTTAATGTTGACCGCTCGAGACGCCGTAAACGATCGAGTTGAGGGACTCGATGTTGGAGCCGATGACTATCTGGTCAAGCCTTTTGATCTGGCCGAACTCTTGGCCCGACTTCGCGCACTGTTACGTCGTCACAGTGTGAGTGACATCGATAACGTCGTGATGCGTTTCGAAGACTTAACCATGAATCCGGGCACGCGCGAGGTCCAGCGTGGTGAGAGGTTAATCAACCTCACAAAAATTGAATTCGACCTGCTCGAACTCTTTTTGCAACATCCGCGCCAAGTGCTAACTCGTGATCAAATTCTGGATTTGGTGTGGGGTTATAACTTCGATTCTGGAACTAATTCACTCGCCGTCTACATTGGTTACCTACGCCGCAAACTCGAAGAGAACGACGAGAAGCGCCTTCTCCAAACGGTGCGTGGCGTTGGCTACGCCCTTCGCTCGTCGTGACGTTTCGCTCACGGGTAATCACCGCCACCGTCGGTGTGGCCGCGACGGCAGTAATTTTGGCGTGCTTTGCTTCCTTTCTCACCACCCGCAGCGCGCTCCTTCGTTCGGTGGACGAGTCGCTGCTCCAAGCGGCTCACACAATCCAAGATCGCCAACCCGGCGATGACGCCAAGGTCACCGGATCCTTTTCGGAGATAGTCCTGGCCAATGGACAGACCTTCCCCAGTACTGGCGTTCCAATTGATCAGGCCATTCGCAACGTGGCTCAGGGAACGGCGCCACAGTTCATCCGGTCGGTCGTAATTCGAAACGAGTCCTACAGAGAACTAATCGTGCCGCTACCAAGTGGCACGCTCGTGGCGTGTACTTCGGGACTCTGTCAACTGAACACGCCGGCGGCCCAGCTACTCGTCGTCAACATCACGGGCCAAGTGACCGAGCTGCGCAATTTGGTCCGCACCCTTTTGCTGGTCGCAATTGCGGGACTACTCCTCGCCCTAGGACTCGGTCTGGTACTCGCACGCATGGCCTTGTACCCCTTAGAACGAGTCACCAACGAAATTGAAACAGTCGCCGAAACGAGCGACATGACCTACCAATTGGACGAGGGTGGCGCTGACGAATTGGGGCGGCTACGACGAGTTTTCAATCGACTACTCCGTACCGTTCTAAATAGTCAGACCTTGCAACGTCAACTTGTACTTGACGCTAGTCACGAGCTTCGTACCCCGCTCACGTCACTGCGCACGAACGCTCAGATTCTCTCTCGAGCCAACTTGCTGAGTGCTGACGACGTTCGCCAAGTAACCGATGACATGGTGGCTCAAGTCGACGAGTTGGCGTCATTAGTGACAGACCTCGGCGAGCTGGCCCGTGGCGAACGAAGTGAAGGAACCATTGAGACTTTGCGACTTGATGAGTGCGTCGATGAGTGCGTCGATACCGCGCGGACCCACGCTCGCGTGAAAGAAATCACTGTCGAGGTTGACGTAGCGCCCTGCAGCGTCCAAGGTCGCCGGGACCGATTGCTTCGAGCAATATCCAATTTGCTGACTAACGCTGTCAAGTTCACCCCCGTTGGTGGAAGGATTTTGGTCCGCGTTCACGACGGAATACTTACCGTCAGCGACAGCGGGCCCGGTGTCGCAACCATCGACCAACCCTTCGTATTTGATCGTTTCTGGCGCTCGCCAACGTCGCGCTCGCTACCGGGCTCGGGCCTGGGACTTTCTATCGTCGACCAGGTCGTGCGTGAACTTGGCGGAACGGTCAAGGTTGACCAAGATCCCGAACTCGGTGGAGCACGATTCACCATGACCCTGCCCACCCTGGTTGAGCACTGATTTGAATTCGAGGCGCGAAATTCTGTGGAATTTCTTATTTAGGCAAGGTAGTGCCCTTACGTAAAGAGGTCACACTGGGTAGGAGCCCATGACTAACTCTCCTCGTACCCCACAGCAGCGCGATCGCCGATTTGCCCGAGTTCGTCGCATAACGCGCACGGTGTTTCTCGGTTCAAGTGCGGTCTCTCTCGCGCTCATTGGATATTTCTCCAGTACCTATAAGCCCGCGAGCGGCACCACACCAACTTCAACGACACCCAGCACCACTCCGACCACCACGGCCACCACTCCCCCCACCACGGTGCAGGGCACCCCTTCGACCACGCCACCAACCACCGCACCCGTGACCACCACGACCGTGTGCACGACAACGCCATCGGGCACCGTCACGTGTTACTAAATTCTTCCAAAACTTTTGAAGTTTGGGGGATGAGTGGCACTCTGGCAACCGAAGATCCGGTCGTGCTCGAGTTCGCCGAGAGTCGACTTCGGCACTGGCTCGACGCAATCGATAGTGCCTGTAATCGCTTTCGTGGCGACTCCGAAATCTCCCAGCTCAACAACAGTTCTACGCGCAGTGCTTCAGTGAGCCCCGTCTTTGAGCTCGCACTGGCCAGTGCAATTCGTGCGAGCGACGCCACCGAGGGACTCTGCGATCCGACGGTGCTGCCGGCTTTACTCGCTCTTGGTTATCGCGACGACTACGCCCAACTTCTCAATCAGGATCACCCCGCGCCTATTTGTTCATTTCCAACGCCAGGCGTGGGCGCCATCACACTGGATCCAATGACTCACACAGTGACCCTGGCACCGGGCTGTCAACTAGACCTTGGTGCGAGTGCGAAGGCTTTGGCCGCGGATCTCATTGCCGACGACGTCGCGACCAAGTGTGGCGTGGTCGTCGAAATCGGTGGTGACGTGGCGGTGCGAGGGCAAAGTCCGGATGGTCAGTGGGTCATTGGTATCAGTGACCGTCTGACACTTACTGGACGTGAACCGCGCATCTACGTGCAAGGTGGCGGCATCGCGACCTCGTCGTGCACCACGAGGGTGTGGCAAGTTGGTCACCAGACGGTCAATCACATCATTGACCCCCGCAGTGGCACGTTTGCTCAGGGCCCGTACGCCACGGCCACCGTGGCCGCCGATAGTTGCGCCACCGCGAACGCCTTTGCCACCGCGGCCCTGCTTTGGGGCGAACCGGCGGGCTATCACATTGCCCAAGCCGGATGGTCAGCACGTCTCGTTCGTCACGACGGCACTATTGAATTCGTCGGCGGCTGGCCCACTGAAGAAGGTGTTGCACCGTGTTAGCCATTACGACCCCTTACCTCTGGTACACGTCGCGAGCGACGGGTATGGTCGCCATGATTCTCTTCACCTTGGTCGTCACCTTGGGAACTTTCGTCGCCAATCGTATTGGGGGCACCATCGTGGGGCGTTTTGAAATTAACGAACTGCACCGATCGCTCTCGATCGTGGCCATCGTCTTTTTAGGACTGCACATCCTCACTACAGTCGTCGACAGTTACGTCTCAACCGGGCTCATCTCCGCCTTCATTCCAATGACGTCGAGTTATAAGCGCGTGCCAGTCGCCCTGGGCGCAGTGGCGTTCGACCTAATTTTGGCGGTCTGGGTGTCGAGCCTGCTTAAACTTCGAATCAAGAATCAGACTTGGCGATTTATTCACTGGTTTAGTTGGCTCGGGGTGACGACGTCACTCGTGCATGGATTCCTCACCGGCTCTGACGCGCGTCACGGATTTGGCCTCATCCTGGTAGGACTCTGCACGTTGGCCGTCGTAAGCGCTGCGCTGTGGCGGTTTCTTGGTCGTCCGGCGCGAGCCGCCGGACGTACGGCGCTCTCACCACTCGCCGCTGCTCCGGCCCCTCGGCTCAACCCCAAACTCACGCCCAGCGGCCCTCGACGTCCCGGCGTTCCAACGTCGTCTGGTCCATTCCCCCGAAACCCTCGCCCACCACAGTCCAAAGCTCGTCGATGATTGACGCCACGGCACTACCGCGTCTGTTACACGGACCCAGCGGTCGTCCCCTCACCCTCGAGCAGCACGAAGCTCTGTTTGTTTCACAGACGCCGGCGCAATCAATAGCCGCAGAGCTCCAGGCGTCGGGACTTACCGGTCGCGGTGGTGCCGCCTTTCCTACCTGGCGAAAAGCGGAGTTCATTGCCGGTCAGCGCGGTCACAACAAGTTCATGGTGGTAAACGCCATGGAGGGCGAGCCCGGTTCACATAAGGACCGAACACTACTGAGCGCCAATCCCCACCTGGTACTCGACGGCGCCGAAATCTTGGCGTCCCTGATCGGGGCCAAACATATTGCGATCTGCGTGGCTCGCGATAATCCGACCGTTGTCAATCACCTCAAGCGCGCAGTCCACGAACGTGAGCGGCGAAGTCTGCGTGGACCAAAGCTGGAACTGCATACTCCCCCGTGGCGTTACGTTGCTGGCGAGGAGTCGGCACTCGTTCACTGGCTCGATGACAACGAATCGCTACCCCAGTACCGCGCGCACCGTCCCCACGTTCTGCGCATTAGTCACAATCCGGCCATGGTGGACAACACGGAAACCTGCGCCAACGTCGGCCTCATCGCACGTTTTGGCGCTGACTGGTTCCGCAAATTGGGCACCGCCGAAAGTCCGGGCACGGCATTGGTCTCGCTCACTGGCGCCGTCGCGAACCAAGCCGTCGTGGAAGTTCCTCTGGGAACGCCAATCAGCACCATTCTCGCTCGAGCCAACGCCGACCCGCGCCCTCAGGCGCTGTTGCTCGGCGGTTACGGCGGCAGTTGGATTTCGGGTCAACACGTTGATACCCCCTACGCCAATGAGTTCCTACGTCCGTTAGGGGCAACCGTAGGCGCGGGCATCATGGTCGTGCTGCCTCGATCGGCCTGTGGGTTGGTAGAGACGCAACGCATTGTGCAGTGGATGGCCAACGAGAGTGCTCGTCAGTGCGGGCCGTGCGCATTTGGTCTTCCCTCGCTCGCTGAAGATCTCACTCACCTCGTGCGTACTACGCGCGACGCCGAAGCAGTGCTGCGCCGGCTGCACGAACGTTGTGGACTGATTGAGGGCCGCGGCGCCTGCCACCACCCCGACGGGGTAGTTCAGCTGGTCCGAAGCGCCCTGAAGGTCTTTGCCGATGATCTACGCCAGCACATGAGTGGCGCACCCTGTGCCCCCAGCCGCAGCAATCAGCACGTCGTCAAAGTGCCAACGCTGGAACACGAAGAGGAGCAGATGTGGGAGTGAGACGCAAAAGCGGCGGCTTCGTGCTGAAGGTGAATCCCATTCTGTGCGATGGGTACGGCCACTGTGCCGAATTGGCACCCGACCTCGTGCGGACCGATGAATGGGGTTACCCCATCGTGGTTGCGGTCCCCGTGCCACTCTCCAATCTCGGCGCGCTGGCTTCGGCCCGTTACGCCGTTCGCGGCTGCCCCCGTAAAGCAATGCACATTGAGCGCGTCGCTGACGAGAGCTAATTTTCCCTCAAGAGCCGCGGCCCGGGACGCCCAAAATCTTCGGTTCGATACGACGAAACAAGGGTGTGGCCTAACGTAGTAGTGTTCAACAGGCCATGGGATCCTTAATTAAGAAGCGCCGTAAGCGCATGCGCAAGAAGAAGCACAAGAAGATGCTGAAGCGGACCCGCTTCCAGCGTCGCGCTGCCGGCAAATAGCTCTGAACAGCGCCCCTAGGGCGTTGTGGTGGTCTGGCAGAAACGAAACGAGCCCACGGGACTCTCCGCGTCCCACTGCTGCAGATCGTCTCGCAGGTGACCTTCGAGAAACATCGATGAGCCCGAACCGGCGAGCGTCACTCCATTGCCGTACAGGGAACGCGCCCATTCGAGCGCGCGAAGTACTTTGGGCTCCACCACCCCCGCCGGCGCCTCGAGGTGATTACGCCCCTCGGGAACCCACCCCTTAGCAAGCAGCGCGTCAAAGGCGCGATAACACGCGGCCGTGTCGACGCGATAGGGCGCAAGGAGCAACGTAACGGAGCGCGCCTCGTAGGTCAGCGGCGTCAACTTCTCGCCTACTCCTTCGACGAGTGCGCGACCTCCCTGTTGACAAAATGGCACGTCCGCACCCAACGTCAATGCCTGCTGCGTACTCACCGCGCCCGCCCATCGCAAAATGGCACCAGCGTCCGCGCTGCCACCGCCTAGTCCGCCACCGCTCGGAATTACTTTGTCGAGTGTGACCCCCGCGGTTCGACCCACCAGCTCTAAAGCGCGAGTAATGAGATTGGTTCGGTCCAAGGCGACGGGCAGCGAGCCCGGTGTCACACGCAAGTAGTCGCCCTCATCAATCACCAAGCGGTCGCCAAAGGCCAAGGTCACCATTTCACTTCGAATGTCGTGAAAACCGTCGGGTCTCGTACCCGTGATTTCGAGCGACCACGTCAATTTGGCGGGGGCGAACAGCTCAATCATCGCGCAGCCGCCAAACGAGCGAACTCCTCGAGCGTCAACTCTTCGGGGCGGCGAGTTGACGCAATGTCGGCTCGTTCGAATACCTCTTCGGTGGCCCACTCGGCGAGCGAACGTCGCAACATCTTTCGCCGCTGACCAAAGGCAGTGCGAATAACCGAAAAGAGGTCTTGCTCGCTGACCAGCGAGGGGTCAATGCGCACGTGCTCGCGACGAACTAATTCGACCAAAGCCGACTCCACGTTGGGCCGTGGGACAAAGACCGACGGACCAACTTTGCCCACCACCCGAGCATCGGCGAAGTACTGAACTCGCAGCGAGGCCGCACCAAAGGCCTCATCCCCGGCCTGAGCAGCCAAACGCTCGCCCACCTCGCGCTGCACCATGACCAGCATGCGCTTAAGAAGTGGTTGGGTTTCGAGCAGGTGTAAGACCAGGGGTGTAGCGACGTTGTAAGGGAGATTAGCCACGACCACCGCCGGGCGACCTTGCACTATCTCGTCGTAGTTCGCGTGCAACGCATCGACGTGGTGCACAATTGCCCCACGAGGTTCGACGACGGAGCGCAGGGCGTCAAGCAGATAGCGATCGACTTCCAGAGCCAGCACCGTCGCTCCCGTTTCGAGAAGGGCCAACGTCAGCGAGCCCAGTCCCGCACCGATTTCCACGACGAGGTCACCCGGCCCGACCGCCGCGAGACGAGCAATTCGTCGGACGGTATTGGGGTCAACAACAAAATTCTGACCCAACGCGCGTGAGGGCTTCAGGTCATACTGCTGTAACAAGGCAGTGAGTTCCGTGCGGGTGTGCGTCACCAGGAGACTTTGACGGCAACCACTCCACGCCGCAACGGGGCGAGCTTGGCGAACTGGGTCTCGGAGAGGTCGACCACACGGTTTCCCTTGGCCGCTTCAAAGTCGGTCACTAAGCATCGAATCGCCACACCGGTGGCCAGATTTCGCACCGTGACTTTGGTGCCAACCGGCAGGTACGACGTCGCACAGAATCCAGGAATATACGAGTACCACGTGGCGACTCCAATTCGATATCGCTTCGGCTTCGCAGCTGCCGCCTTCTTTATGGTCGTTGTCGTGGTCGATGTTGTGGTGCTACCGGGCAGCGCGGGATCAGTAACGGGGGTCAGCGTGGTGGTCGTGGTGGGCTCGCTGGCCATGAGCGAGACATCGGGTTGGTTGGTAACTCGCAACAAAAGCGTCGAATGCCAGCGGACCATGGTCGATTTATAGGGAAATTGGCCAGTAACACGAACCCAACTGTGGGTCGACGCTCCCGGTCCAACGACCGTATAACGAAGCTCGAACGCATTAAGCACCTGAGTCACCCGGGCCGGGGACATTCCCAGCATGGACGGGACGGGACGCGAGCCGTGAGGGTCCACAATGGCGACCGTGAGGTGCACGAGACCGTGCCAACGCAGGAGCCGTCCGGGGCGAGGGGTTTGGCGAATCACGCTCAGCCAACTTCCGTCGTGACTGCCGGGCCCCGTGGCCTGGAAAGTAATCCCTTTTTTGCCTAAGGCCGCGTAGGTCTGTAGCCGGGTCAGCCCGATGACGTTGGGAACCTTCACCGGGGCGTGGCTGGTCGCGGCGCCACCGAGGGTGGGCGTGGTACAGACCAGCGCGGCCGCGAGCAACGCAACCACCGCCATTTGGCACCGCGGACGGCGAACCGCCCGCGCACTAAGTACTCTCAGATCTCTACCCTCCGCCAGGACAACGTGAAGTTGAAGTACTTTCCTGCCCCTCTACGCTAGACACCAGACTTGGGTGAGCGCGAGTCAAAGACCAAAAATTTATAAATCCTGATCAAATGCAATTTATATTGCCGGCAGGGCGAAGAGTCGGGCGGTATTGGCCGCGGTGGCGTCGCGTACGACGTCCAGGGGCTCACCTCGTAGTGCGGCCACGTACTCGCCCACCACACTGACCCAGGCCGGTTCATTGGGCCGTCCGCGGTACGGCACGGGGGCAAGAAAGGGGCTATCGGTCTCAACGTGCAGTCGATCGAGCGGCACCAGACGCACGGCCTCACGCAGTTGCTCGGCATTCTTAAAGGTCACGACGCCCGAAATCGAGATATCGCAACCTCGAGCCAGGCACGCCGTCGCTTCATCAGGAGTGCCGGTAAAGCAGTGAATGACTGTTCGAGGGGGCACGCCCTCGCTGTCGAGCACGTCAAAGAGATCATCGAAGGCGTCGCGGGCGTGGATCACCAGAGCCAGGTCGAGCTCGTGAGCGAGACCAATCTGGCCGGCGAAGGCCTCGCGCTGCGCGGTGCGCGGCGAGTGCTCGTAGTAGTAGTCGAGCCCACACTCACCAATACCGACGAGGCGCGGGTGGCCCTGGCGGGCTAACGCAGCCACTGGTCCCAGGTCCGATAGGGCGTCATGCGGGTGCAGTCCGACGGTCGCGTAGAGCGCAACGGCACTCACCAGATCAGTTATCGCCAGTGCTTCAGCGGAACTTTGGGCGTCGGTACCAATAACAATTGCGCGGTCCACGCCCGCCTCGAAGGCCCGCGCTAACGTCGCGGCCGCGTCGCGAGCGACTGCCGGATCATCGCCCAGGTAGCGGTCCTGCAGGTGGCAGTGCGCGTCCGTCCAGCGACTCATTCGTCACTCTTCATTCGCGGAAAGAGCGGTTCACCCTTCTCGACTGGGGCACCGGCCGAGTACTGACCCCACTGTGCGCTCTCGTCAACCACGCGATCAGTCGGCGAACCGCTGAGACCAATTCGTCGCCAGATCTCTACGGCAACGCCCGGCATTGCTGGTGAGCAAAGAATCGCCACCAGACGAATTGCCTCGAGCGCGTCACCCATCACGGCGTCCAGTTCTGGTCCCGGCTCCATCTTCCACGGGGCGTGCTCTTCCAAGTAAGCGTTGGTGGCGCCGATGAGTCGCCAGGTCGCTTCGAGCGCACCCTGGGGAGCAAAGCGACCCCAGGCCGCCTTCGTCTCACTGATTGCCATTTCGGCTTCCGTGCGCAGGGGTGACTGCATCTGTGGCGCCGGGCCCCTTCCTCCACACTTCGAGCCCACCACCGTCGTTACTCGAGCCACCAAGTTGCCCAAGTTGTTGGCCAAGTCCGAGTTGTACCGCAGAGTGATGCCCTCGTGCGAGAAGTCACCGTCATTGCCCAAAATTGTCTCGCGCAAGAGGTAGTATCGAATTGGGTCGATCCCAAACTCGTTCGTCAACTGCACCGGGGCAATATCGCTCAGACGGACGCCACCTTCGGCGGCCATGGTTTTAGAAAGCTTTTGACCACCCACGAGCAGCCAGCCGTGGACCTGCACGTGCGAAGGTGGCTCGAGTCCCGCCGCCATGCACATAGCTGGCCACCAGACACAGTGGAATCTAATTATCTCTTTGCCAATCAAGTGATGCGACGATGGCCACCACGTGTCGACTTCGTCATCGTCACGGCCATAACCAATTGCGGTCAAATAGTTAATCAGCGCGTCGTACCAGACGTAAAAGACGTGCCGATCATCCCAAGGTACTGGCACTCCCCACGAGATTGATGTGCGAGTAATCGAGATGTCGTGTAGTCCCCCTTTTATAAAAGACAGGGCCTCGTTGCGCTTGGTTTCGGGCGTCACAAACTCTGGGTGACGTTCGTAGTACTCGAGCAGTCGATCCTGGAAAGCGCTCAAACGGAAGAACCAGTTCTCTTCTTCCATCTCCGTTAAGGCTCGTCCGTGAATTGGGCAGCGACCTTCGTCACTCGATTCGAGGGTGAAGTAGTCCTCACAGCTCACGCAGTAGAGGCCCTTGTACACGTCTTTATAGATGTAACCGTTGTCGTAGATCGCCGTGAGGAACTTCTGCACACTCTCGTAGTGACGGGGCTCCGTCGTGCGAATGAAGTCGTCGTAACTAATGTCGAGCGCATCCCACGCTTCGCGGAATCGAGCTGAAGTCTGATTGGTCCAGTCCTGCGCACTGAGACCGTGCTGCTCAGCGGCGTCAGCAACCTTCTGACCGTGCTCGTCAGTTCCGGTTAAGAACTTGGTCTCGTCGCCGATGAGCCGGTGCCACCGAGCGAGGGCATCGGCGTTCACCGTGCAGTACGCGTGACCCACGTGGGGCGCATCATTGACGTAGTAAATGGGAGTGGTGATGTAGAAGCGACCCATTGGTCAAGGTTACTTAGAAACCACCGTTAGCTCGAAGTTCCAGGGCGAGTTGATAGACGACTCGGTGCGCCACGCCAAAAGTCGAGGCGACTGAGGCGGCGGCATCACGAACGCTGACGTCGCCACGCAACTCTTCAATCAATGCAGCCCGCAGGGTCGTCTCATCGGGCGCCGCTTCCGGCGCAGCGCCGGCGAGTACCACCACAATCTCACCTAGGGGCTCTCGAGCAGCAAACACTGCCGCAACCTCACTCACGGTTCCGCGAACGACTTCTTCGTGCAGTTTGGTCAACTCGCGCACCACCGCTACTTGCCGAGTCCCAACGTGTTCGGCCAGTTCGCCCAGGGTCGTTGCCAACCTTCGAGGTGACTCAAAAAATATGATGGTCCGCGACTCTCGAACCCACTCTGCAAAGAGTCGGGCTCGTTCGCCGGCCTTGCGTGGCGCGAAACCTTCCATCGTGAAGCGTTCGGTGTCGAGACCACTGATTGAGAGCGCCCCAATGACTGCCGACGGGCCCGGTACCGTCGTGACGCGCAGGTTGGCCTGCGCCAACGCGGCGACGACCCGCGACCCCGGATCACTAATGCCGGGCGTGCCCGCATCAGTCACGAGCGCCACCACTGCCCCACCTCGGACTCGCTCCACTACTTCTTCGCAGAGCGACGCTTCATTATGTTCGTGCAGCGCCTGAAGTCGACCGCGAACGGCGAGTTCGTAGGCGCTAAAGAGCACTCGTGAATGGCGGGTGTCCTCGCAGTAAATAACATCGGCGGTCTCGAGTATCTCGAGCGCGCGCCGCGAAATATCGCCAAGATTGCCCAGGGGCGTCGCCACGAGGACGAGTTCTCCCTGACGAACCTCGTCATTGGCCTTAGCGTTCACGCGAATCCCCTCGTTTGGCTCGTAGAGCCTTCCACCTACTAACATTGTCACCTATGTCGAAGCGAACTGTGAAGCGCAAGCTGCGGGCCAAGAAGAAGGCCAACCACGGCAAAAAGCCGAACTGCGGCCGCGGCTAAGTCCTCGGTCTCAGAGTTTCGCGTCCCACCCACAACCTCGTTCTGCCAAAAGATTGCAGAGTGTCGTCGGTGTGTCGCTGATAATCCCGTCCACCCCTAGGTCCAGCAGTCGGACCATCTCGTCGACGTCGTTAATCGTCCAGACGTGCACGGCAGCGCCGAGCTCGTGGGCGGCTACCACAAAGCGTTCATCGACCACCACGACGTCGCCAAAGGTAGCGGGCACCTGCAACGCACAGACTTCGGGTGCCAGGACTGGCGAGTCGTCGCGAAGCGAAAAATAAAAGGCGGCGGTTTCGTTGGTGGCACCCGACGTCGCGACCTCGGGAGCCACCCGACGAAAGGCGGCAATGGCCTCGTCGTGAAACGAAGCCACAATCACCGAGTCAGTTCGCTCCAGGTGACGCAACTCTTCGGCCAGAAGTTCTTCATAGGGCTCAACATCCGGAGCGGTCTGCTTCAAATCCATATTGAGCAACACTCCCGGAAAGGTCCGGACCACTTCTTCCAACGTCGCAATACCAAATCGGCGATCGCGCGGGGCACGCCCTCGATAGACGTACTCGTGCTCGGGGCGATCAAGCGTCACGGCGTCACCCGTAATCCACCAATACGCGTTATCCATTTCTTGTAATTCGCGCAACGTCTTTTGGGCAATAGCGCCTTGATGGTTGGTAGTTCGGTCAACAGTCTCATCGTGACAGACGACAATCTGACGATCGAGCGTGGCGTGCACGTCGAGCTCGATAGCGGTTGCTCCTTGGGCCAGTGCGTGCTCAATTGCGTGCAGTGTCGACGAGGGTCCTTCAAAAGAACCCCCCTGATGCGCAAAGGCAATCACCCGGCGTTCGAGCCAGGAACTATTCACTCGCCGGCGTCACTCTTCGAAAAGAGCTTCTGACGCATCCAGCGCTCCATATAGAAAGCCAAACCTGGCACGAAGCCCGATAGCAACATCAAGAGCAGGTAGCCCAGGTTGAGTCGGTACTTCAGCGCAACGTGAAAACACAAGATCAAATAGATGGGGTACAGCACCACACCGTGACCAATTCCCACGATGTCAACCACTATCTTCAAATGCTGCCACAGCGTCAAATCCACCAAGTGCAGAAATAGAAAGACGCAGAGGATGAGCAACGTCGTTCCAGTGACGAACGACATGATCCGGTAGCGGTAAAAGACTTTTTCCATTAGTGACCCCATAGTTTCTTTTTTGGCTTCGTGGCGAGTTGGGCCAGGTGATCGTTATACGCGGCGAGACTGGGATCCTCCGAGTCAGTCGTTCGCGATCTAGCGAGATGAGCTTCTTGGCGCATTTTCTCTTCGTACTCTTGTCGAGCCTTCTCTTGTCCGGCAGTGACGCGGTCCATATTCAGTAAGGCCCACCAACCAAGAACGCCCAGGATGCCAAAGACTGGCCATTCGATTGAGTACATAAAACTGAGCGAATTTCCTTGCACCGCGCGACCAACTTGCCACCACGCCGCCGAAAAACACATTGCCAGCCAAGCGACTAATGAGAGATGAAGCAACATCGCGCGCGTGCTAAACCACTTCGACCTCACCTGCTCATCCTACCGAGCGAGGTGGTAATCGAGTGCTTCGCCTTAGGATGCCTGGGTGTCCGCAATGCCCATGACGTCCTTTACGTGGCACGACGTAAATAGTTGGCACCTCGGGATCTTCCCGCTCATTCTTCTGGGGACCGCCCTTCTCACCTACGTGGTCGCCACCGGCCGAGTCGGCACGTGGCCCCGCGTCCGCAGTGTGTGGTTTTTCCTAGGTCTTCTCATCACGTTTCTCGCGACCCAGTCAGTCGTTGGCGTCTTTGACATGGCGTACTTCAGCGACCACATGATTCAACATCTCTTGCTCATCATGGTCGCGGCTCCACTCTTCGCACTGAGTGCACCACTTGATCTCGCCTACCAGGCGGGGACGCCGTGGTTGCGAAATATTCTCGACAGCGCACCGATTCGATTTCTCACCCAACCCTTGGTGGGCTTCATTCTCTACTTTGTCTTCATCCCGATCACGCACCTGACCTCACTCTTCAACGCCATGCTGTTGCACGAGTGGATCCACCACATTGAGCAAATTGGATTCCTCGTCGTTGGCTACCTTTTCTTTCGCGTGGCCTTCGGACTGGAACGAGGGCGTACGTTGCACCCCGGTCTACGACTCGTCTTCGTCATGGCCGCGGTGCCCGTTGATACCTTCACCGGGTTAGCCCTCGCCATGTCGTCAAAAAATCCCTTTCCGGGCTATCGACACACGGCGCCACTGGGTTCAACCTCAACGTCGATACTGTCGAACATTCACTTAGGCGGCGCAATCATGTGGATTGGTGGTGACGTCTTAATGTTGCTCGCGTGCATCCCGATTGCCGTGGCCTGGGTGCGCTTCGAAACGATCCGTACGAAAGAGCTCGACGCCGAGCTCGACGCCCAAGGACTCTAAGGCTTAAAGAAAACCCGCCTCAGCGGCCATTGCTTCGAGGTCACTTTCGGGTCGTGCTCCTAGATGTTGAATGATCTCGCCCGCGCACAGTGAGCCCAGCGCTGCTGCCTCAACTGGATCGGCGCCCAACGCTAAGCCGTAGAGAAAACCTGACGCGAAGAGATCGCCCGCACCGTTCTGATCAACCACGTGCGCCACTTCACTGGCGGGTACCGACACCACGCCATCAAATGTTGCGACGTCAGCCCCCTGGGCTCCACGAGTAATAACCGCGAGCACACCAATTTCGTTCAGCGACGAATAGGCGTGTTCCAGATTGTTCGTTTGAAACAGTGAGAGAATCTCACTCTCGTTGGCCAACAATACGTCGACGTCGTGAGTGACGAGAGAGAGAAAATCGCGACGGTGACGATCAACGCAAAACATGTCCGATAACGAGAGCGCCACCATTGAGTCGTGTTCGTGCGCAAAATTTGCAACCTTTTGTATCGCAATTTTGGCTGGTGGTAGGTCGTAGAGGTAGCCCTCGATGTACGTAATTTCTGATCGCGCGATGAGATCTTCACGAATGTCATCGACCTGAAGTTGATTCGACGCACCGAGATACGTCGCCATCGTCCGCTGCGCGTCGTCACTGATAAAGACGTGGCAGCGGCCCGTAGCGCCTTCGTGGGGTTTCGCAATGGCGATATCGAGTTCGACACCCATAGTTCGTAAATCGTGCGTGAATCGCTCGCCGAACTCGTCGTCAGCAACTTTGCCGATGTACCCACACGTTCCGCCGAGTGCCGCGATGCCGGCAATGGAGTTCGCCACCGAGCCTCCCGACATCTGCATGGTCGGACCCATTGCCTGGTAAAACTCGTCAAGACGCTCCTCACCAATCAACGTCATGGCGGCTTTTGTCAGACCAAGTTGGCGGAAAACTTCGTGGTGATCTTGGGAAATAACATCCAGCATCGCGTTACCAATACCAGTAACGGCCAGTTGGTTGGGGCCGGGTTTTTGGCGAAGCGAGACCGGGGTGGGCGGAGTTGTCACCCTGCGAGCGTAGAAGATTTCCACGTAAGGTTGGGCTATGACTAATTCCAAGAATCCCTATCGCCTAGACCGGACCGTCGTACCGTCGGCTTATCGCATTTTTCTGCGGCCCGACCTCGAGGCATCCACCTTTGCTGGGCACATCGAGATTGATGTTGACGTGACCTCACCGGTTGATCACGTGACCATGCACGCCAAGGCCCTCAAGCTCGGCGCGGCCACCATAACGACCTCAACGACCACGTTGATCTCGAGTGCACCAACACACGACGACACTTACGAGACCGTCACCTTTGGCTTCGATTCGGCCCTGCCTGAGGGGCTCGCCACGATTGAGATTGATTTCACTGGAATCTTGAATGACCAATTGGCCGGTTTCTACCGTTCCACCTTCACGGATGCTGACGGTGTCACTCACGCCATCGCGACGACGCAGTTTGAGCACTCCGATGCCCGCCAGGCCTTCCCCTGCTGGGACGAACCATCATTTAAGGCAACGTACCAAATCAATATGACGGTTCCGACTCATTTGGCCGTGTACTCAAACTCTCCCGAGACGTCAAACGTTGACCTCGGAAACGGACTGCGTGACGTCAGTTTTTCACCCACCATGAAAATGTCGACCTACCTCGTGGCCTTCATCGTGGGACCATTCGAAGCGACCGATCCAGTTGACGTTGACGGCGTACCGCTGCGAATTATCTACCCCATCGGAAAAGGGCACCTCACTGGGTTGGCCCTCGAAACGGGTATCCACTCGCTTCGATTCTTCTCGAACTATTTCGATATCCCCTACCCGGGCGACAAGCTCGACATGGTCGCTATTCCCGACTTTGCGAATGGAGCGATGGAAAACCTTGGACTCGTCACGTATCGCGAAACCGCGCTGCTGGTCGACGAGGAGTCGAGTGGCATCGTCGCGGCCCAGCGAGTAGCCGAAGTGGTCATGCACGAAATCGCGCACATGTGGTTTGGCGACCTGGTGACGATGGAGTGGTGGGAGGGGATCTGGCTCAACGAAGCCTTTGCCACCTTCTGCGCCGCCCTGGCTATGGACTCCTTCCGCCCCGAGTGGGACGTCTGGAAATCGTTTACCGTGGTCGATCGAGAGTTCGCCATGCAAGTCGATGGTCTGCACTCAACGCGCCCCATTGAATACGAAGTCATCTCTCCCGATGACACCCAGGGAATGTTCGACGTCCTGACCTACGAAAAAGGTGGCTCGGTCTTACGCATGCTCCAGCAGTATCTAGGCGAAGACACCTATCGAGATGGCATCCGTCGCTACCTGAAAAAGCACAGCTACGCCAACACCATCACAACCGATCTTTGGGACGCGCTGGAAGAAGAGTCCGGCGAACCGGTTCGCGACATTATGAATTCGTTCATCCTCCAAGGTGGTCACCCCATGATCACCTTCGCTGACGGCCAACTCTCCCAACAGCCATTCCAGTACGGGCCCGCCAAGGGTGCGAGCTCGATAGGTAAAGAGTGGCTCGTGCCGATCCTCACTCGATCTCTCGACGGCGGCCCTTCGTCGCGTCAACTACTGGGGGCGGCGCCGCTCGCGATTACCGACGCGCCACCAGTCTTAGTAAACGCCGGCGCCTCGGGTGTTTTTCGTACTCGATACGGGGCCAACGAAGCTGCCGTCATCGCGCAACGATTTAGTGACCTCTCTGAAATTGAGCGGGCCAACGTAATTCTTGATGCCTGGGCCGCACTCTTTGCCGGTCAGATCTCGTGGGACACGTTCGAGACGCTGGCGCGAAATGCCGCCGCATTCCAAGAGATCGGGACGCTCGAGACCATTGCCTCAGCCTTTGATTCGGTCTACCGTGCGCTAACTGATCAACAGCGTCCCAAGATTGCTGCGCTCGCGCGAGAGTTCTTTGCCCCCGCGCTGGACTCGCTGACCTGGGACGAACTGCCGGGCGACGATACCTTTGCCGGGAAACTGCGCGGGGTGTGCATTTCGGTTCTCGGAACGATCGCTCGGGACGAAGCGGTCATTGGCGAAGCACTGCGACGTTTTGATTCCGGGGTGCTTAATGGCGACCAGGCGCTGAGCATTATGCGAATTGCCGCCGAAGCTAACCGACCCGGAACCTTCGATGAACTTTGGAAACGGAGTCAAGAGGCCGCGACACCTCAAGATGAAGAGCGTTATCGTTTGGCGCTCGGATTCATTCTCGACGAGACCGAAGTGCTTCGGGCGGCTGAAATGTGCTTCTCAACCTTTCGCAGCCAAGATGGAGGACTCATGCTCGGTTTCTTCGAGCGCAATCGCGTCGCCGGACCCGCAGTGTGGAAGTACGCCACGTCACGTTGGGACGACGCGCTGAAGCAGTTCCCACACAACATGCACGTACGCGTGGCGGGCGGAATTTCGACGTTTATTACCGACGAAGACTTTGCCCACCAGGTCGAGCAGTTCCACGCCGCACACGAACTTGCGGGCCGTCAAAAGACCATTGACCAGGGCATCGAGCGAATGTGGGTGGGCGTGGCTTTTACCAAAGCCATCCGTAGCCAGTTCTAAGTCGTTGTCATGAGCATCGGAACATTTCTTGGCATCATCGCACTTATGTTCGTCCTGGAACTACCCGACAAGACCATGATTGCCACGATCATCATGTCAACACGGGCGCGGCCACTCTCAATCGCCATTGGAGCGTCGGCCGGCTTTGTTGTGCAGATGGGTCTGGCGGTAGCGGCTGGATCGCTCCTTACGTTGCTGCCCCACACTTTGAAGGAGGTCATTGTCGGAGTCCTGTTTCTCGCGGGGGCGGCCTACCTCTTTTTCGTTTCCGAAGAGAGCGAGGAGCGTGAAGGTGAGCGCGAGGCGGAGCCTGAGCACCGCGGCACTCGTCTGCGAGAGATGACGACAGCATTTAGCGTTATCTTCATTGGTGAATTTGGCGACCTGACCCAGATTCAGGCGGCCAACCTCTCGGCGAAGTTCCATCAACCCTGGAGCGTTTTTGCGGCCTGTTCCCTGGCCATGATTGCTGTCGCGACACTGGGCGCTTACGGTGGAAAATTCTTGCAGCGTTGGATTCCCCTCGCCAAGATTCGCATGGCCGGTGGGATCATATTTGCGGGGTTGGGCGTATGGACGTTTGTGTCATTGGCGCTACGTTGACGCGACGCGACGAACTCCTGACCTTCGCTGACGAGGTGAAGGGCTTTATGCCGCGAAATGAGGGTCTCGCGCTCACGAGTTTTGGTGAGCTCGAAACCGATCAAGACTTGACCAAAACGTGGCTCGAAATTGGTTCGTGGTGCGGAAAGTCAACGATCTATCTGGGCGCGGCCGCCGAGACCGTCGGAGCCGTGCTGTACTCACTCGATCACCACCACGGTAGCGAGGAGAATCAAGAGGGCTGGGAGCACTTCGACCCCGAGCTCGTGGACCCGAACGATGGACGTCTCAACACCTTGCCCTCGTGGCAGCGAACGATTGGCGAGGCCCAACTTGAAGCCACCGTGGTGGGTCTGGTCGGTCACTCGAGCGTGGTGGCCCGTCACTTTGACCAACCGCTCGGACTGCTGTTTATTGACGGAGGTCACGGCCACGACGTCGCGTGGGCCGACTACGAACAGTGGACACCAAAGGTTGTCCGCGGTGGACTCTTAATGATTCACGACGTCTTTGCCGACCCCGCCGATGGAGGCCGCCCGCCCTACGAGATCTTCCTTGCGGCTCTGTCGAGCGGACGCTTCGAAGCTATTGGGGCGGAAGGTTCGTTGCGCGTCTTACGCGCTGTTCGCTAGCGAGTTAGTGGACAGTCTCGCTCTGGCAGGTCTAACGGTCGGTCGAGTACGCCATGTCGAAAGAGTCCGGACGCCGCTGATGAGGACGTCAGCGCATCGGCCGCCAGAATAATTGCGGCCACCGTGTACGACGTCGTCTCACGATCTGGGAACGTGACTTTCTCGGGATAGGCAATACCCGTCCAGTAGGCGCCGTCGTCACGACGATGACGAGTGGTCACCGCAAAAAGGTCGAGCGCGCGACTCGTCAGCCCCATGGCGTCGAGGGTCAGAACAAATTCGGCCGTCTCGGCGGCCGTGACCCAGTCATTGGTCGAAACACACCGCACCCCGTAGCCATCCATAACGTGTCGCTCCCACCCGTCCATCATTCGCTGCTCCGCCAGTTCACCCACGAGGGCACCGCTAAACATCGGGTAGTACCAGTCCATCGCAAACTCGTTCTTCGGCGCGAAGGCCCCGGGGTGATGCGCGACTACGTGTCCGAGCTGTCCACTAGCGAGTTCCCAACTTGGTCGCGTGACATCGAGCCGTTCGCCCAAGGCCACCGCGCACCGTAACGAGTGAAAAATCGAAGACGACCCCGTCAGGAGTGCGTAACTCTCGGGGCGACCGACCGAGTCGAGCGACCAGCGAATGGTGCCGTCGGCCATCTGCCAGCGCAATACGAATTCGATGGCGCGCTCGACGACCGGCCACATTGCAGCGACAAAATCGACGTCATCAGTGGCCAGCAGGTAGTGGTAGAGACCAGTCGCCAGATACGCACAGACGTTGGTATCGAGTCGGGCATCTTGTACTCGCTCAGAGCGGTAGTAGTTAAACCAGGCGCCGTTGCCTAATTGGGCCGATTCCAGCCAGCGATACGCAGCTCGAGCCCCAGCCTCGTGACCGCTGACCGTGAGGGCCATGGCTGCTTCCACGTGATTCCACGGGTCACAGTGACCACCTTCAAACCATGGGATCTGTCCGTTGCTGGTCTGAAGGTTTGCGAGATACGCGGCGCTCACGGCTAGTTCGTCGGCGCTGACGATCCCCGGCACGCCCGCAAGTTGATTCGTCGATACAGTCATGAGGTCGCCGGCTTGATGAGATAGACCACGATGGATTTGCCCATCAGCGGCGACAGCACGCGCTCCGCCCATCGAGTCGTGCGAGGGCGGTGCATAATGTCCCACACGAGCAGTCGGTGATAGGCGCGCACCAATGGATTGGCCTCATTCGTTGTACCCACCAGACACTTCAACCACCAGTACGGACTGTGCAGTCCGTGCGCGTAGTGGTGACCAGTGACTCGAAGACCCACTGAGGTCAGTCGAGCGGTGAGTACCGACCGTCGATAGATCCGAATATGTCCACCTGGAACATTGTGATACGCGTCCGACAGGGCCCAGTTAATAACTTCGGGTCCAAAGCGCGGCACCGTGATGGCCATGGTTCCCCCAGCCTTTAACACTCTCGCCAATTCGCCCATCGCTTCGAGATCGTTAGGGATGTGTTCGAGCACTTCGGAACAGATAACCCGGTCAAAGGTCTCGTTGGCAAACGGGAGCTGTAGTGCGTCACCCTGGACCGCTGCGGTGTGCACCTCGTGGGCGGCTAATTCACCGGCTTCGTCCATGGCCGCAAAGGTCGCCGCGACACCCACGACTTCATCACGCCCGGCATCGAGAGCGACCACGTTCGCCCCACGTCGAGCGGCCTCAAAGGCGTGGCGACCAAATCCACAGCCCAGGTCCAAGATCGCGTCCCCGGGCTGCAGTCCCAGTCGGTCGTAGTCAGCCGTGAGCATCAGTCGAACGTCATCGACTCGGGTAGCGCGGAACCAGAAAGGATCGCGTCGTAACAGGCGGCGGTTCCTCTCGCCGTCACCTCCCAAGTAAAGCGTTGCATGACGCGCTCACGGCCATTGGCACCCAGGCGCTCACGTAGTTCGGGATTATCCAGGAGCTCTCGTATGGCAGCGACGAGCGCGTCAGGGTCGTTGGGCTCCACGAGAAGACCCGTCTCGCCACTAGTGCCCACTACCTCGGGCAGTGCCCCACCCGTCGTGGCCACGACGGCAACACCACAACTCATGGCCTCAATCGCCGGTAGAGAGAATCCTTCGTAGAGGCTCGGCACAATTGCCACTTCGGCCTCACCATAGAGGCGAGCTAGTTCTTCGTCGCTGACCCCCGAGATGGTCGTGACAATATCGTTGAGACCTAGACGTTCCATGGTGGACGCGACACGACCGTGAGCTCGTGGTTGACCAATCACGATCAGATCAACATCGCGCTCGACTCGGAGTTTGGCAATCGCCTCGAGCAGTGGCACGAGGCCCTTCATCGGGACGTCACTACTCGAGGTCACCATCAAGCGACCCTTTTTCTTAACCACGTCGTCGTAGGGTTTGAACACGGTGTGGTCAACACCCACCGGCACGACGGTCAGCCGATCAAGGGGCACGGCCATCTGAGCGTTAATGTCAATGCGCGAGTTGTGCGAGACCGTCAATACCGCGGGTAGTTTTTTTACCACACGAACTTGCATTCGCAAAAAGCCAAACCACCGTCGAGTGGTGTAACGCTTCCACATCGTCTCCGCGTGATCGAGGGCAATCGATCGATCGACGGTAATCGGATGATGCAATGTCTCGAGCAGCGGCCAACCCGCGCGATGCAGGGCGAGGACGCCCGAACCCATGCACTGGTTATCGTGCACGATGTCAAAGTCGTCGCGACGATGACGCAGAAACTTCTTGAGGCGCATCGAGTACGCCAAGGGTTCACCAAACCCTCCGGTCAACATGATGGCGAACTCCACAATGTCCGCGAATGACTTGAACTCACGCCGAGCGGGAATTCGAAAAGGATCGGGGTCTCGATAGAGATCGAGGCCTGGCACCGGGGTAAAGCCGACCCCGTCGTCGAGCTCGGGCCAGGGCCCTCCGGCGAAGACCTCGACGCTGTGGCCCAGGCGCACGAGTTCACGAGTGAGGTGGCGGGTGTAGACGCCCTGACCACCGCATCGCGGATTTCCACGGTAAATCAAGAAGGCGACACGGCTTTTTCCAGGGCTGGCGGGGCGAGCGGGGACGCGAGGGGGCGTCACAATGGCCCGAGAGCGGTCCCAAGATGCCCGGGTATCAAGCATGGTCTGGCGGATCGAGCGGGGCACGGGGCTACTTTCCAGTAAGGCGGAGTTCTCCAGTCTCCCCCAAATCTCCTGATGACACAAATAGCCCGCCGGAGGTCGGCTCTCGGCTGGCTACGATGCCACCTATGGACTTGACCTACCCACCAGAAGCAGAGGCCTTTCGAGCGGAGATTCGAACGTGGCTTGAGGCCAATCTCCCTTCGGGCTGGTTTGATGACGGCTTTTCATTAAGTGACGAAGAGCGAAAACTCTTTAATCAAACGTGGACCGAAAAACTCTTTGCGGGAGGATGGATCTGCGCTGGTTGGCCGACTGAATACGGCGGCAAAGGTCTTTCGCTCCTGCAACAAGTTGTCCTAAGTGAAGAGTTCGCCAAGGCCGGTGCACCAATGCGCGCGGACTTCTTTGGCGACACGCTCGTTGGTCCAACAATTCTTCAATGGGGAACCGAAGAGCAAAAGCAAGAGTTCATCCCCGGAATTTTGCAAGGTCGAATCGCGTGGTGCCAAGGTTTCTCCGAACCCGATTCTGGTTCAGACCTTGCGAGTCTAAAGACGAGTGCCGTACTTGACGGCGACGAATGGGTGATTAATGGCCAAAAGGTCTGGACGACCCAAGCGCAGCACGCGGACTACGTCTTCCTAATGGCCCGCACCAACCCTGACGCTCCGCAACACGCTGGTATTAGCTACTTACTCGTACCAATGCATCAAGAGGGGGTTGAGGTCCGACCAATTACGCAGGTCGATGGGTCGGCGGAGTTCAACGAGGTCTTCTTTACCAACGCGCGTTGTAACGCGGGCAACGTTGTCGGTGGCGTCAACAATGGCTGGAAAGTGGCCATGACCACTTTGGGCTTCGAACGAGGCTCTTCGTCGACCACGGGCTACCGACGATTTTTAAAAGAGTGGGAGCAGATCGTTGGTGAGGCCAAGCGCGTAGGTCGCAACGAAGATCTACGAGTCCGCGACGATTTAGTCAAGGCCTGGCAGAAGGTCAAGATCATGGAAATTAATGGCTACCGCTCACTTACTGACGCTCTCCATGGAACGCACAACGCCGCGCTGCTCGGGGCGTGCAACAAAATGTTCTGGTCCGAGACGCATCGTTCAACAATGGAGCTAGCCCTCAATATTTTAGGTATGGAGGCCCAGCTGCTCACTGGCAAGGGGGATGCGCAAGGATTACTGCCCGGCATTCGTCGAGGTCGAGCGGACTATCCCGTCTCTGATCTCCAAGCGGCATTCTTCTTCTCACGCTCGGAGACCATTTGGGGCGGTACGGCCGAAATCCAGCGCAACATCATTGGCGAACGAGCACTCGGACTCCCGAAAGAGCCAAAAGTTTAAGGCAGCAAAAAGTGCTGCGCCGTTGCCACACTGTGGCGGCTCGCCCGAAGTACCCAGACCAGCATCACGGCGGTGGCCAGCGTTACTGCGGCGCCCAAGAAGATTCCAACTCTCGGGTTGGTCGCTTCAATCACCAGGCCAACAATCGGTGCACCGATCGGTGTGGAGCCCAAAAACGCGGTGGCGTGCAGACTCATGACTCGTCCGCGCATCTGCTGGCTCGAGTTCAATTGCAAGGTCGCGTTCGCCGTCGACACAAACGCAATTGAGAATGCCCCAGTGGGAATGAGTGCAATTTCTGCCCACAGCAACGATGGCGCGAACGCCACGAGCGTCATAAAGAATCCAAAGCCCACGGCCAAGACGATAAGTAGTCGCGAAGTGGGGCGAGAACGGTGCGCTACGTACAGTCCCCCGATTACCGCCCCGAGGCCCATCGCTCCCATTAAGAGACCGTAATGTCCGGCAGTTTTTTGATGGAAAGTCGTGTGCGCCAACATGGGTAGCGTCGTCGTGAAGTTGAACGCGAACGTCCCCACGAGCGCTACCGCAACGAGCACGTTCCGCAGCAGCGGGTTGTCACGTACGTAGCGAAGACCCAGACGAAGTTGACCCGGTTCGCGAGCGACGGTCGCCATGGGAAGAAACTCGCTGCCCTTCATTGCCTTCAACGCCACTAATACCGCCAGGAACGTTACGGCGTTCACGTAGAAACAGGCCGCGTCGCCGACCAACGCAATCACGCCAGCCGCAATGGCCGGCCCGATCATTCGCCCCGCATTCATCAAGACGCCATTCAAACTCACGGCATTAGTAATTAAGTCACGGCCCACCATCTGCTGCATGAACGCCTGACGGGCTGGCACGTCGAACATGTTGGCCACCCCCAGCGCCAATCCGAGGACGTAGACGAGCCAGAGCGTGACGTGGTGCGTAGAGACCATGACACCGAGCGCCACCGCGACCAAACCTGCTCCAGACTGCGTGATATAGAGGATGCGGCGCTTATCACTACGGTCGGCGACCAATCCACCGTAGGAACCAAATATGAGCATTGGCAGATACTGCAGCGCAATCGCAATACCTAAGTCGAGTGACGACCCGGTGAGTTGCAAGACAAGCCAACCCTGGGCCACTGACTGCATCCACGTGCCCGACAGTGAGACCAGCTGGCCAAAAAAGTAAAGGCGAAAATTACGGACGCCCAGCGCCGCGAAGGTACGACTTGAAAATCGCTGGGCGGCGCTCATGATTCGTCCAACAACTGCTCGAGGAATGAAGCAACAATCTCTGCAGTGCGCCGATCCTCGCGCGATAACTCACTGAGACGGTTCTCGAGAAACTCCGTCTTGCGTTTACGAATTCCGGCTATCTCTCGACGTCCAGTCGCCGTCAGCTGCGCGCGAGTGCACCGCCGATCGTGCGTATCGGCCACGAGGGTAATGAGACCCGCCGTTTCGAGTCCTTGCGCCATTCGGGTGACCGACGGCGGTTGAATCTGCTCCGCTAAGGCCAAGTCGCCGAGTGAAGGGTTCCCCAGCTTTTCGATGGACGCCAGCATGGAGGCCTGCGAGGGGGTGACGTCACCCAGGGCGCTAGCGCGCAGCCGGCGATGCACTCTCGTCACTGCTTGGCGGAGCCGAGCCGCAATTTCGTATGTGTCATTATCCATTAGTTCACCTAACTAAATAATAACCGCTCAGCACAAAACCGTGACATTTCTCTAAATTGCTAAAGCGATCGGTAACGCGGCACGTAGCCGCCGGTCCCCATCGACATTGACGCCTCGGGGTCGATAGCGTCATCCACGCCACCAATAACCTCAGTCACCCACTCGAGGCGACTCGTCAAAATTCTCGTCACCCCTCCTTGCAGGGTGTCCGACGAGATTGCACAACTCGAACACGCCCCTTGGAGCTGCACCTCAACCACCCCGGTCTCCACGTCCGCGCGCACCAGGACGAGGTCGCCACCGTCTGCCTGTACCGAAGGGCGCATCAGGTCCAAGAGCGCCTGAAGGGCCTTCAATCGGCTGGCCCGTTCCTCGTTGGTCAAAGTCTCCACAGTCCTAGTCTGCCGTGAAACCGTGAGGTTGTGCCCTCTTTGGGACTAATTACTACGATATGGCCCATGGAGCATTCCTCACCACTCAATGTGGACACCATTGACCTTTCCGATATGGACTTCTGGCGCCGTCCCTGGAGCGAGCGAGAAGCAGCCTTTGCCACTCTTCGCCGTGAACGTCCAATTCCATTTTTCGATGAAGCAGTGATTGAAGGCACCTCTATTGAGTTCCCACCCGGCGCGGGCTACTACGCGCTGACTCGTCACCGCGACGTGAGTACCGCCTCTCGGCACCCCGATATTTTCTTGTCGGGTCCTGGCGCAGTCTCCATTATGGATCTGCCCACGGAAATGGTCGAATACTTTTCCGGCATGATCTCGACGGATAATCCAAAGCACGCTCGCCTGCGACGTATCGTTTCGAACGCGTTTAATCCGCGCAACGTTCGCGCAGTGGAAGATTCGATTGAACGACTCGCCGACGAAATCGTGACCCGATCGTTAGCCAGTGGCACGGGCGATTTCATTCCGGACATTGCCGCACCATTTCCACTCGAAATCATCTGCACGATGATGGGAGTGCCGCCAAGTGAATACGCCACCGTACTGCGTTGCTCCAACATAATTCTCGCGATGGGCGATCCGGACATAATTCCCGTCGGTACCGACCCCGTTCTCGCCACGCTGGAAGCGGGCGCCACGCTGACGGGCATCATGGAAGAGCTCGGAGCCCACCGCATGGCACACCCAGTTGACGACATCACGAGTGATCTGGTCAACGCCGAAATCGAATCGGAAAAATTGACGAAGCAAGAACTCGCGTCATTCTTTGTCTTGTTGGTCACTGCGGGCAACGAAACGACTCGAACGGCTATTGCCCACGGTCTGCACGCGCTCACCGAACACCCCGATCAAAAGGCGCTACTCGCGGCGAACTTTGACGTCCACGCCAAAACCGCGGTCGACGAGATCGTGCGGTGGGCCTCACCGGTCATCTGGATGCGCCGAACCCTCGCCACTGATTACACCCTTTCGGGTCAAGAACTACACGCCGGTGACAAAGTGCTTTTGTTCTACAGCTCCGCGAATCGCGACGAGGAGGCTTTCAATAATCCCGATCGCTTCGATATAACCCGCAGCCCGAACGACCACTTCGGATTTGGAGCACCGGGCCCCCACTTCTGTCTCGGGGCGCACCTCGCTCGACGTGAGATTACGGTGATGTGGCGCGAACTACTAAAGCGCGCGCCTCAGGTGCGTGCCACGGGAGAGCCGGCGCAACTCGTTTCGAGTTTCGTCAACGGAATTAAGAGCCTGCCCTACAGCTTTTAGTTCAGGCCGACCGAGCCGCCACCGCTTCGTCATACGCGTGGAGGGCTCGAGGACCCCACACCGTACCGGGCCCCCCATTCATCATGATGGCGACGCCCATGGCCTCGGCGATCTGCTCACGAGTCACGGCTAAGCGTGCGGCGCCGCGAGCGTGCGCCACCACACAGCCGTCACACTCGCGCGTGACCGCAATCACGAGAGCCAGTAGCTCCTTCATCGCTTCAGGAATTGCTCCATCCGACATCGCCGCTCGAGAGAGTTCTGAATAGCCCTTCAATACGTCGGGAATCATTGAGCGTAAATCGAGCGCCGGTTGACGAAGCTCTTCACGAATCGTTGCACTGCTTTCCATAGTGACCTCCACGAGTGAGCGTACTCACTCGGACCCACCCTAGATCCGGGCTGATTTTCTCTAGAATGCTCCCATGAGTGTGATCGATAACCTTCTAGCGCATAATCGCCGCTACGTTGCCGACCACGGTCATCGTGAACTACCGACGGAACCGCAATTACACCTGGCCGTGCTCACGTGCATGGACTCACGGCTCGATCTCTTTGGCGCCCTCGGTCTGGACCTCGGTGAAGCCCACCTCGTGCGCAACGCGGGAGGTCTGGCCACCGACGACGCCATACGTTCGCTACTCCTAAGTCAAAAGCTTCTTCGCACCAATGCCGTCATGGTGATTCATCACACCCGCTGTGGTCTCGAGACCTTCGTCGAAGAGGTTCTACAAGACGAGTTGGAAAAATCGGTTGGCGTGCGACCGCCATTTCGGTTGGGGGCCTACAACGACGTGGACCACGACGTGCGTGCCACCGTCGCCACGCTCGAAGCCAGCCCCTTCGTACTCGCCACAGAAATCCGGGGCTTCGTCTTTGACGTTGACGAAGGTTCTCTTCGTGAGGTTTTACCCCTCTAAAAGTTTTTTAAAGCCTTGACTTCCCTGGTCGTAACCGTGTGTTTGATAGAAGCGATGCGCGTCCACTCGGTAGTTTCGACTCGTTAACTGCACGCGATAACAGCCTCGTTCGCGAGCGAACGATTCGGCCGCGACCAATAGTTGCGCGCCGATCCCTTGACTGCGCAAGTCTTCGCGTACGTAGAAGGTTTCAAGTTCGCAGCACCAGCCACCAGTGTGTTGGAAGTGGGGAAAGATCATGACCTGCACGACCCCGACCACCTCGCCCTCCAGTTCGGCTACCAGCACGTCACCGCGACGAACGCGTGTTTCCAAGACGGCCGCCCAGTAGGCATCAGCGGCGTCGATGTTTTCCGTTTCCGGGGCGAAGGAACCTTCTCGAATGATCGTGACCGCTACCGCAATGTCGCCAAGTTCGATGGGGCGAATAGTGACGTGCACCTCGTTACGACCGTGGGTCAATTGGAGTGAGCACCCCTACTGCACCTTCGATAGTCTCGGCGGCGTCCAGACACAGGTCCTCACGCAGTAACTCGCCAATGACCTGCACCCCCGTGGGTAGTCCATTCGCGACACCCGTAGGCACACAGGCGGCCGGGAGACCCAACAGATTCGCGGGAAGAACAAATCGGAACGACTCGGCGACCTTGAGTGCCGACTCCGTGTCAATAATGTCAAAGCCCAGCTCGAAGGGGGCATGCGCCCACGTCGGACCAACGATGAGCGGATACGTCGTCATAAACTCGCGCCACGCTCGAGCCACTTTGTAGCGATTTTGGTGCATCAGGTGCTGACTCTCGGGCGTAGCGGGCGCAAAGCCCACGTCCGTGAGTTGAAGGAATCGCTGTCCCCCCTCCCCAATGAGATCAACGAACAGCGGTGCTTCGACTGCGAGGGTCGTGGCCATGAGCTCGGTCCACGCAAAATACGCTTCAAACAGCATTGGTGGCTGCACTTCTTCAACTTCGTAACCAGCCGCTTCGAGTGCTCGACCAGCCAAACGAACTGCGTCACTGATCTCGGGACTGGTCGTGCCACCATCGGGCTCGGGCACGAGCGCTACTCGTCGTGACACCGGTCGACCCCGAAGTGGCGCGTCGATGGACTGTGGGTCAAACGGGTGCGCGCCCATAATTACTTCGAGGCCCGCACGCACGTCGGCGACGTGACGAGCCAGCACTCCTTCTGCCAACATGATCTGAGCGTTGAGGGCCATTTCAATCTTGTCCGAGCGATTTCCTTGTGGCACCCGACCCCTCGACGGCTTGATTGAAGCAATGCCACAGGCGTACGCCGGGTTGCGTAGCGAGCCACCGATGTCATTGCCAAGTCCGATTGGACTCTGACCCGAGGCGATTGCTGACGCCTCACCCCCCGACGATCCCCCGGCCGTGACGCCGTGACGCCAGGGATTATGCGTTGGTCCGTAGAGCGACGACTCGGTGTTCACGCGCAGACCAAGGTCGGGCATGTTGGTACGCGCAAGCACCACGGCCCCAGCACTGCGCATGCGTTGCACGGCCGCTGCGTCCGTCGTCGCCATCCAGTCCTTAAGGGCCACACTGGCCTGTGTCGTCGCGTAACCCGCCACATCAATATTGGTCTTGACGCTAAAGGGGACCCCGTGAAGGGTTCCGAGTACTTCTCCAGCCCGCAGTCGAGCGTCAGCCGCATCGGCTTCGCGCAAGACCTCTTGTGGACGAATCTCCACAATGGCGTTCACACTCGGATTGACTTGTTCGATTCGCGCAAGATGAGCTTCGACAACGTCACGCGAAGAGACGTCACCATCTTTAATCATCTTGGCCAGCGACAACGCTGACTCTTGCCATAACGCTCGACCCATGGGCCACCTCCGAGTTCTATTCCCACGAGTAGTTTGCCACTCCCCGATGGGCTCGGGGGTCAGGTCAACCGAAACGCCCTTCGATGTAGTTCAACGTCCTTTGATCATCTGGCTGACTGAAAATCTTGCTCGTGGGACCAAATTCGATCATTTCACCGGCGCGGTCTTCACCCATCAACAAGAATGCGCAGTTATCCGATACACGAAGTGCCTGTTGCATGTTGTGGGTCACAATGACGATAGTCACCCGGTTCTTGAGCTCACTCATCAGTGACTCAATCGCTTGCGTCGCGATTGGGTCGAGTGACGAAGTCGGTTCATCCATGAGAAGAATTTCCGGTTCGACCGCGAGCGCACGAGCAATGCAAAGTCGCTGCTGTTCGCCACCCGACAAAGTAACCGCGTGAGCTTTCATCCGTGACGCCACACTGTCCCACAGGGCAGCCGCAACTAAAGCTGACTCCGCCGCCTCGTCAAGTAGTGATTTCTTGCGTATACCGTTAAAGCGAAGTCCCGAAACAACGTTGTCATAAATCGACATCGTTGGGAACGGATTCGGACGCTGAAACACCATACCGATACGGCTGCGCAACAACGTCGTGGGGAGATTGCTGTCGTAGACGCCAATGTCGCCGAGCTTGATGTCACCGGTGACGACGGCACCTTTGGTGAGGTCGTGCAGTCGATTGAGCGCACGAAGCAACGTCGTTTTTCCAGATCCGGAAGGTCCAATCAGCGAGGTCACCTTGTTGGCCGCGACGTCAAAGGTGACGTCGCGCACGGCCGTTCGCCCGCTAAAGGCCACGGCGACGTTCGTGAGGCTCATCGCCACTGGGTTAGGGGTTACCGCATTTGACGTCGTCACGTTACCAACCTGTTCTTGAAGATTTATTGATTCCATTATCGCTTTTCCCTTCTCATTCGAGCTGCCACGAGCCGACTACCGAGACTAAGTACCATCACCATGACCACCAACGCCAGGGCTACGCCCCACGCCGCCGCACGTTGACTTGGGTACTGCGAACCGGAGTAGTTGTAAGTCAGCAGTGGCAGCGACGACATTTGGTGCATCGGATTCCACGTCCACGTTCCCGAGGCGCCAATGACGAGCAGGATCGGGGCGGTCTCGCCCATGGCCCGAGCTAACGAAAGAAGAACACCCGTGATTACCCCGGGCAGCGCCGCCGGAATAATGACGCCACGCGCGACTCGCGAGTTGCGCGCACCGAGCGCGAGTCCGGCCTCCTTGAGTGACTGAGGAACGCCACGAAATGCCAACTCACTGGCCTTGGCGATTACGGGCACCATCAGCACCGCCAGGGCTACGATGCCCGCCAGGCCAGAAAACCGCTTCATTGGCAGTACGACGTAGGCGTAGGCGAAGACTCCGAGCAAAATTGACGGCAGTCCAGTCATAATTTCGGTTATGACTCGAAGAAAGTTCGCAACGCGCGACGATGATTCGGCCAAATACAGTCCCACCAGGACAGCAACGGGAACGGCCACGAGGGCCGCCAGACCATCAATGATGACCGTTCCTTCAATCGCGTTACCAATACCCCCAATGGCGTTCTGGTCGATCAAACTTGGTTGATGCGGCAACGTGTGCAAGAAGGGCCAACTAATCGCGGCGATACCCTTCACCAAAAGCGCGAAGATTACTGAGCCGAGCGGTAGTAGTGAGAGCAGAAAGGCGCCGACTAGTACCGAGAGAAAGGCTTTTGAAACCAGCGTACGGCGCCCAATAGTCTGAGCCGCACGAGATTGAATCGCGCGTCGGCGCTCAAGGATCGGGTCCGGTGGCAGTTGACTCAATAAGTTGGTCACAGCGGTGCCGTTGCTCGCTTGGTCAAAACTCGTGCCCCGAAGTTCACACTGGCGGTAATAACCATCAGCATGAGCGCCAGTGCCGCCAAGGCACTCCCCGTGGTGCCAGTGGCTTCACCAAATTGGGTCGCGATGGTGGACGCCAGCGTGGCACCCGTTGAAAAGAGAGAGTGGGGCAATTGTGGATTCGATCCAATGACCATGGCCACGGCAATCGTCTCGCCGAGGGCTCGACCCGCACCGAGCGCAATGGCACCGAAAATTCCCGTTCTCGCTGCGGGAAGCACGACCTTAAGAAGAACTTGGCTCTGCGTAGCCCCCAGCGAGAGCCCGCCCTCGATGAGCTCGCGAGGTACCACGCCAATGACGTCTCGAGAAATGGCAACGATTGTCGGCAAAATCATGATGGAAAGTACGAGACCGGCGAGTAGCACGCTGAAGCCCTCTTGGGCACCATTGAACGGCCACGAACCACCCGTGAGTCGGGCCAGAAAGGGTTGCACAGTTTTACTCAGCCAGGGCGTGAGGTACCACAGACCCCATAACCCGTAGACCACCGAAGGAACGGCGGCGAGTAGTTCGATTAACGACGCCGCGAACGATCGAAGACGTCGTGGGATTAGAAACAACAGTGTGAGTGCCGCGGCGAGCCCAACTGGCACGGCAATTACCAGCGCAATCGCGGTGGTGAGCACGGTATCGGTAAGTAGCGGTAGTGCTCCGTAAGGACCAGAACCAGAGACCCAGGCGGATCCGGTGATGAGGTGATAGCCAAACGTCGTTACCGCCGGCCAAGCCGTGTGCACAACGCTCCACACGAACAAAATAATTACTGCGCCAAAAAATAATGCGGTTCCGCGTAACAGCAACGTGTACGGACGGTCCGACGTGGCTGAGCGATGTATTCGCTCAGCCACGTCGGACCGCTTCGCAGGCAGAGTGAGCTTATTCAAAACTCACTCGCCCCAACGTTTTCACGTTCGCACCAATTGCATCTAGTTCAACACCAACTTCGTTGCGTTGTAGCTCATCGACGCAATTTGCTTCTGGGCAACCGTCACGACGTAGGCCGGCAGCGGCACGTAGCCCTGGCCCTTCGCTACATTTTGACCACCGAGTTTTCCACCCTGGACCACCCAGTCAAGGAACTTCGCTACCAGCGTCTCTGACTGCAGATTCGCGGTGGCGCCACCGACGGTTCCCAAGCCGTTCCAGTCCTGGCGCACAATCGCCCAGCTGTAACCAGCAATGGGGTAATCGCCCGCTCCGGTTCCATTAACAATCGAGAAGTTTGATACCACACCGTTGGCGTCCTCCGATGGTGGCGTCGCGGCGAACGCCGCGGCGTCAGCGGCGATACTCGCAGAGTTCAGCGCAACTTTTTGGCCATGAGCATTCACGATGAGCGCCGACGGCAGCGTGTGCTGGAGCAAGATGTACGAGTACTCCACGTACCCAATCGCCCCAACCGTCTGCTCTACGTCTGCGGCAACCCCGGCGTTCTTTTGCGCGCCTAGTCCGTTACCCGGAACCTGTCCCTGCTGGAAGGTCGTACTTGGATAGATCTGAGTTCCCGAAGACGTGGCAAAGTTTGCGCCCTGGGTCTTCTGCAGGTAGTCCATGAAGATGAACGAAGTGCCCGAACCATCAGCTCGGTAGACCGGCACCACTGGAATATTTGGCAGTGCGCACTTCGACGACGTGATCTTGCCCTTCTTGTTCTTCTTCACGTTGACAATCTTGGGATTGATTTTGCAGATTGCCTTGTCGTTCCAGGAAGTAATTTTTCCGTCATAGACACTGGCCAGAATTGAAGAGTTGAGCGTGACTGGATATTTCTTGAATTTCGAATTTAGTGACGGCAAGTTGTACATCAAGCCAACGCCACCAAGCACCACGGGCACTTGAATGTAACTACCAAGTTTGTGCGCGGCGTCGGCACCGGTAAGAATCGATGAATCGAGACTTGTGCCATTCACCGTGGTGCCCAAGGGAACATCGGATGCACCAACTGCGTAGGTACCCGCAACGACACCCTTCTTCCCACTAGTAGATCCCACTGGTGAGTAAAGCGACATGGCCGACGGAGCATTTGAACCCGACACCTTGCTCGCTTCGGTCATGTAGGTCGGAATTGCCTGGTTAAAAAATGGCTCGTCAAAACTTGAGCCCCCCATAGCGGGATTAATACTGCTCGCCGCATCAGCGGCGGTGAACGTAAGGTCACCGTTCAGTGTGGCTGAAGCACCAGCCGCCGTTACTGCCAAAGTTGACAGGAGTCCGAGTGTGGTGAGTGCCACACCAAACTTGCCCGTAAAGGTCATTTTCATTCTTAACTTTCCTCCTAGAAAAGTGCTGCTTGGATGGCTCACTTCGACCTCCCGCTCCAGCCGGTCGGTTTCGACTTACCAAGTAAAAACTTAGGGGCGGTAGGTGAACAGAACGTGACGAACACGTCCTCTTGAAGTGAAATCTCGGATATCTATTGGGCGGTCGCCCTAGATAATTAGTCGCAGCAACTGTCTCGCCAGCCACACGACCGACATTTGAAATGAGCGTGCTCGGGCGTCAAATTTGACCCGCAGTGGGGGCACTCATGGAAGATCCCAAAACGATTGAGCTGATCAATTGTTGGACCCTCAATCGGTGAGCAACGTTGAGTACTGTTTTCCACTCCTACATTGTGGATTGTTATTCCTGCGCCAAAGGTGATACCCAAAAGATTTTTTTAACCGTCCGGACCCCGGTTACCCTAGCGACTGACGCTTCAAGCGAATTGGAAATTCGAGCGCCAACCGGAAGCGAACTCTGACAAAAACTGACTCGGGAATTAGGCGCCCAGTTGACCTAAGCGATAGTGAGTTCGACAGAGCACTTGGTAGTGGATCTCGCCTTGGGCGACGTCGCCAAAGAAGAACTGATCGCCTTCGCGCGCGACCACGCCGTTCACCACTCGAGCATTGCAACGACCCTTTTTCCCGCACCAGCACGACGAAGTGAGTGGAAGCTCGTGTGCCCAGTCAGCAATCGCGAACAGCCGCGCCGAGCCCGGAAAAATATTTAGAAGAAAATCCGCCGAAAGGCCGAACGCGTGTACTTCAATGTCGTGGTCATCAACCAACGTCGCGAGACTATCAATCTGTTCGATGCTGGCGAACTGCACTTCATCAATCACCAAGATCCGCACACCACCTTGGAGAAGTTTCGCAATAGGGGTAGCAAGTGACGAGCCCGGGTTTACGGCCTCGGCTTCAGCTTCAATCCCAATTCGACTCGTCACCATACCGTCAGCACTTCGGTCACCGAAGGTCCACAACGCCACGTCACTGCGACTTTCGCGCAACTGCCAGCAAAGTTGCAGGGCCAATGTTGACTTGCCCGCCGCCATGGTGCCATAGGTAAAAGTCAGTTCAGCCATTCGTCTCTCGCATCGATTAATCGCAGACTAACGATAGCCCCAGCCGAGGGTTCAATCTCGGTAGATTGAGCATATGGAATACACCGTGCGTCCCGTGGCTTACATCCGAAATGAACGCAGTGAAGCGCTCGATGACAACTGGGGTGAAATCGTCAGCACTGTCGAACTCGCCCAAGATGTGCCCAGTGAGGCCCTTCAGGGCCTCGACGAGTTTTCACACGTCGAAATAGTCTTCTTCGCCGACTGGGCCCAAGATGTACCCCCGGGACCGTGGCATCGTCACCCTCGCGGTAACGAAGAGTGGCCCGATGTCGGGGTCTTCGCCCAACGCAACAAGGACCGACCTAATCGCATTCTTCTCACCACGGTCGCGATTGAGCAACTAAATGATCGTTCCTTCACGGTTCGTGGTCTTGACGGAATTGACGGAACTCCGGTCCTCGATATCAAGCCGGTCTTCAGTTGGAGCGTGCCGACAGGGACACTTCGCGCGGCCGCCTGGAGTGAAGCGCTCGGAAACGACTATTTCTAATTCGTCACAATAAAAGCATTGAGGACGCCGGCGAGGACTTGACCCGTTTCTTCTTGAAGGAAATGTCCTCCACCTTCGATAGTGACGTGATGTTGACCCTTCGTGCCCGGAACAGTCTCTAGAAACTTTCGATCGGCACCACGCGTGATTGGATCGCCGTCGGAGTAACAGCAGAGAAATGGCTTCGTCCATTCGGACAACGTGCGCCACGCGGCCACGTTCGCTTCGTGCGCCGGATCGTCGGGTGACGTTGGCACAAGGACTGGGAACTGGCGAGCACCTTCTTTAAAGGTCTCGTCTGGAAAAGGTGCGTCATAGGCGGCGATGATTTCGGGCGATAGGCGATGTACGCAACCTCCCGACACGATGGCGCCGACAGGTAGTTCCGGAGCAGTTTGGCTGAACTCCTGCCAGGACAAGAAGGCGTCACTAATGCGTTCTTCACCGGTGGGAAGTCCTCCGTTACCAATCGCCACGCGAGCGAAACGAGTGGGGTGTTCCCCAACGAGACGTAGACCGATGAGACTCCCCCAGTCCTGTCCAAAAAGGGTGACGTCGTGCAGATCGAGGTGATCGAACAGCAATTCGCGCACCCACTCCACGTGTCGCGCAAAGGTGTACTCGATTCGATCTGACGGCTTATCCGACCGCCCAAAACCGATGAGGTCGGGCACCACGACTCGATGGCCCGCCCTCACGAGGTCGGGAATCATAAAGCGGTAGAGAAACGACCAGCTGGGCTCACCATGCAGTAGCAGCACGATTGAACCTTCACGGGCTCCCTCGTCGAGATACGCCATGCGCAACGGTTCTCCCCCACTGGGGTCGTGCACCAGCGTGTAGTGAGGTTCAAAGTCGAAGTCGGGCAGATTACGAAATCGTTCGTCGGGGGTTCGTACTCGTTCCATAGGACTCCTTGACTAGTTACGTAAACGCTACTGGCGAGCCATGCCCTCGCGCGCAGTGGTGGCCTGTTCGTCAACGCCGTCCAACGAGACCAGCTGAATATCAACTCGGTCCAGGCGACCTTCAAAGTCGAAGGTTCCCCGATAGCGCAAGGACACTGGCGAACCGTGGTCAAAGCCAACACTCATCCCGCTGCTCGCCAAGATTCTCATTAAGAACGGTACGTGCATTGAACCGACTTCCGCGCCGTCCACTAGCAACGTGACGTCGGCATCATTCTTGGCGCGTCGAAAACGAACTCCGAGCACGCAGGGACCAGCAGGGAGTTCCGTCGTCGCTTCGAGAACGTGATGATCATTAAAGATGTTGTAGTCGAAGACGAGCCGATTCTTTTGCACAAAAAAACTTAAGCCCGAGTTCTCGGTACCGTAGGCCATGATGACGCCTTCGTCGTTCAACTGGCGGTCGACTCGAGCTTCGAGGTTCCAACTGCGGCCCCCCAGGGCCGCCGCGGCCTGAGGCGGAATGGGGCTCACCGGCGGGAAGTAGGTGTAGTGCCGGCTGGGCGGATGTGGCGAGTTCTCTCGAAAGCGCGCGCCAAAGAGTTCGAGACCACGATCGTCCAGCGGCAGTACCCCGTATTGTTCCGCTTCGTGCCACCACCGGTCAACGAGTTCGCGCAATTTCTCGGGCTCGCTGCCCGCCAAATCGTGACACTCGGAGGGATCGAGCGCAACGTGATACAGCTCCCAGACATCGTCGTCAAACGGAGTACTGGGCTGATGACGAGTCACGGCCTTCCAACCCTCGTGATACAGAGCTCGATGTCCCATCATTTCGAAGTACTGCGTCGAGTGGACACTCGGTACGTCATTAGTGAATGTGTCGAGCAGCGAAAATCCGGCTAGGGGAATCTGGGCGACGCCGTGCAACGTCGACGGTAGGTTCACGCCCGCAGCTTCAAAGACCGTCGGGGCAATATCGGTGACGTAGGCGAACTCGCGTCGAATCGCGCCACCTTCGCTGATTCCCTTGGGCCAGTGCACGATGAGCGGCACGTGCACTCCACCTTCGTGCGTATTTTGTTTGTACCACTTAAAGGGTGTGTTGCCCGCCTGCGCCCAGCCCCATGGGTAGTTGGAGTGACTACTTGGTCCGCCAATTTCGTCAAGTCGTTGCACGGCTTCGTCCGGGCTTTCCAGCACAAAATTGAAGTACTTCATTTCGTGCAAGATGCCAAAGGGCCCGCCCTCTTGGCTCGCTCCGTTATCACTCATCAGCAAAATCATCGTGTTATCGAGTACGTCCAGTTTCTCCAGATCGGCGACGAGACGACCAATCTGGGCATCGGTGTGTTCGAGGAATGCGGCGAAGGCTTCTTGCAAACGACTCGCGAGCTTTTTTTGATTGTCACTGAGCGACGCCCACGGTTCAACTCCGGGATTAGGTGGTGCGAGCTCGGTGGACTCTGGCACCAGACCCATTGCGCGTTGGCGAGCAAACCAGCGTTCTCGAGCGACGTCCCAACCTTCGTCGTAGCGACCCCGATGTTTTGCGAGGTACGACGCTGGAGCTTGGTGCGGGGCGTGCATCGCACCAAAGGCGAGGTAGGTAAAAAATGGCCGATCGGGACGGACTGAATGGGTGTCGTGAATGAACTCAATGGCGTGGTCGACCAGGTCCTCGCTGAGGTGATAGCCATCGTCGACACTTCGAGGAGGATTAACCCGATGATTGTCGTAGATCAGATCTGGGGCGAACTGGTCAGTCTCACCGTCGAGAAATCCGTAGTACCGGTCGAAACCCCGCTGGAGCGGCCACTGATCGAATGGTCCCGCCGACGAAGCGTTCTCCATTGAGACGAGGTGCCACTTGCCCACCGCAAACGTGCTGTACCCGCCTTCGCGAAGGACTTCGCCCATGGTGGCTGCGTGCTTGCTTACCTGACCTCGCATGCTGGGAAATCCGGAACTCCAATTGGATAGTCCGCGCATGCCTACCGTGTGGTGATTACGTCCGGTCAAGAGAGCGGCGCGAGTTGGCGAACAGAGCGGCGTGACGTGAAAGTTCGAGTAGCGCAGTCCGCCGCTCGCCAACGAGTCAATAGTCGGTGTTTCGAGCTCTGATCCAAAACAGTTGAAGTGGGAGAATCCCAAATCATCGATCAAAATCACGATGATGTTGGGAGCGTCGGGTCCCGGGTGCGCCGGTGTTGGCCACCACGGAGTCGAGTCGGCGAGGGTGCGCCCAATCTGACCTTCAAAATGTTCCATCACGCCGCCATTACTTTCGTCACCTCGCCAACCTAGAACAGAGTGGTGGCCGCCTAGGCCTCAATCGAGGAGTTCGTACCACGCGGAAATCTCACTCCGTGCCGGACAGGTCGCGGCACCGTAGCGGCTCACCACCATGGCGGCAGCAGCGTTGGCTCGTCGGGCCGCGTAAAGAACGTCGCGGCCATTGGCCAACTCGGCGAGCAGTACTCCATTATGGGTGTCACCAGCACCGTTCGTGTCAACCACCGTGGCGTGAAATGCCGCGACTCGAGTCACGGGCTGGTCCTTCGTTACCACCAGACAGCCGGCGGCCCCGTCGTGGACCACCACTCCTCGGACGCCAGTTTGCGCGAGTAACGCATCGGGCACCTCATCAATTGTTGCCACTTGAGTGAGGGCCAATCCTTCGATGGTGTTGCACAGCAGCCAATCAGTTCGCCCCAAGACTGCGCGCAACGTTGACTCGGGGATATCCAGCACGCGAGGGCCCGGATCAAACACGACAATTACGTCGGGGTCGATCACTTCGAGCCACGCCAGGAGCGTCAACTCCAACTCGGGGTAGACCACGTTGTAGCCAGAGAGATAGACGTAGTCACCGGCCACGATGTCTAACGCGGTGAGTTGGTCAACGGTGAGTTCCAATTCAGCGCCAGGGGACGTAATGAATGTTCGCTCACCGTCCACGTCAACAATGACCATACAAAGTCCGAGGTCCTGACTGCTCGTTCGCGCCAGCAGTTCAATGATTCCTTCACTGATCAGTGAGGCGTGAGCGAGGTCGGCAAAGGGGCCTTGTCCCAACTGACCTCCGTACACGACGTCCATTCCGTGACGGGCCGCCGAACTCATGACATTGAAGCCACCACCGGCCGCGAGGTGTCGGGTATTGGCTAAGACGTCGCCGCCTCGCTTTGGCCACTGCGGCACGGCGAGCGTCACGTCCATCATGACTGAATCGAGATTAACGAGCCGTGGCGTAGGTCTCAACTTCAAAATCCTTCAGTGGAGCAACAACTACGAGGCACTAGCAGTGGACATCACGCCATCGTATTGCGCCAAGAAATCACCAACAACTTTCATGTAGCGTTCATTCTCCTCCACGAACGGCATGTGACTGGAGGCCTCGAATATCTCCCATCTGACGTCACCAATGAGGTCGGCGTAGGGCTGCACAGTTGCCGGTGTCGCTTCATCAAATCGTCCCGAGGCGAGCAATGTCGGCGCACTTACTAAGTGGAGCCGATCAATGATGCTCCACTCGCGAAGTGATCCAACACAGAAGAACTCGTTGGGTCCGTTCATCGTGTGATACACGGTGGGGTCAAGGTTTACTTTCTCCATCGACGCCAGTAGTTCAGGCGGATTTGGAATAACTCGACAGACGTGCCGGTCATAGAAGTACTGAGTCGCCGCTAGGTACTCCTCTGACTCAATAGTGCCGGCTTCTTCATGACGGTCAAGTGCCGCACCCTGTTCGGGTGGTAACGCGTCGCGAAGACGACGAGCTTCACTCATCCACAACTCCATCGATGCTGGGGAGTTACTCAACACGAGCGACCGAAGACCAGCCGGTTGTCTCGTCGCGTGTTCCGCCGCCAACATTCCACCCCACGACTGACCAAGCAAGTGATAACGCTCTGCGATACCTAAGTGACCGAGGAGATTATCGAGTTCGTCTAAAAATAGCTCCACCGTCCAGAAATCTTCACCCTTCTCTGGAAGATGTGTTGAGTTGCCACAACCCAGTTGGTCGTAGAAGATTACGGGCCGGCCGGTGGCCGCCAACGCCTCGAGTGCGAGGAGGTAATCATGCGCAACTCCGGGCCCCCCGTGCAGTACGACGAGCGGAGTTAGTGGTGACGACAGGGCGCCTCGTAGTGAGTACCACGTCGACCATTCACGGAAGGGGGCTGTATTTTCAGTAATGGACTGGTTCGTCATAGGACGGACTATAGAAGACCCGGGTGACCGGGCTCTATTTCGTGGCGTCGCCGGCATTTCGCTTGGTGAGTTGAACCATCGGTTCGCTCGCGTCAGTGACCTACGGGCCCCACTGACTCGTCAACTAAAACCTTGACTTCTGCAGGCGAGATTGCCGATGAGCTTTCAAGTGAGGTGGCCTACTTCCAACTAACCGAGCACGCTGCACCTACGAGACTGAAATCTAGAAGCGATTTGAATTGCTTCTTATTTCTGCTCAATCAAATCCCACTTGTTTCCGTAGTGATCTTGAAAGACCACAACTTGACCGTATTCTTCGTGGCGAGGCGTTTCGAGAAATTCGATGCCGTGCGACCTATAAAGTTCGTAGGTAGCCTGAAAATTGCCGGTGTACAAGAAGAATCCGACACGCCCTCCGGTTGAATTTCCGATGGCGGCACTCTGCTGATCATTGGTCGCCTTGGCGAGCAAAATCTTTGCTCCTTGATCGCTGGGGGCAACGACAACCCAGCGCTTCTCAGATGTGAGTGGGGCGTCTTCAACCAGCGCGAAACCTAAATCTTCAACGTAGTGTTTGATTGCCGAGTCATAATCGTCCACAACTATTGCAATCATTCCTAATGTGCTCACTATTAGTCGCCCACAATCATTGGCGATGCACCAGTGCACGCAATCAGTTCTGCGTACGTGGTCGAATAGACAGCATGAGGATGTCCGGATGCAGCCCAGACAATTTCGTATTCGCTCAGTGCTTCGTCAATCAAAGTAATTCCTGGAGTTGTCACCCAACCAATGGGGGCTACGCCCCCAATCGAAAAACCTGACCAAGTCTTCACGTAGTCGGCGTCCGCACGATGCAACGTCGCCAGACCTAACTGGCGAGCGACGACTTCAACGTTGACTCGATGTCGACCGCTGGTAATAACGAGAAGTGGCCGATCATCGGGCAGCCGAAAGACAATTGAGGCGGCAATCTGACCGACCGCAATGCCTAACGCGCTTGCGGCCTCTGCCGCCGTTCGTGAGGTCTCGTCTAGTACGAGAATCTCCGCAGATAGTCCAGCTCTCTCCAGCGCTTCACGTACCCGCTGGACTGATGGGCGGGACGATATTGATTCCATAACAATGTGCCGCTGCTTGGGTTAGTAAACCCAAACTGCTGTTCCAAGGGGAATTTTACCCGCCGACCAGATCCAGTTCATTGCTTCATTGCTCACTCGAACACACCCGTGCGACACTGGTGTTGGAGGCACGTAGGAGTCCCCATGAATGGCGAATCCACCAGTGAAGTACTTAGGGCGCCACAACTGCCCCAGTGGAGCGTTAACCGGCTTGTTTATCTCACGTTCGATATGGAATCGCCCACTCGGTGTGATCGCGACTGAAGTGACTCCCTGGCTCGTGTACGTGTAACCGCCACCTGTTGAAGTATTCAGCGTGGTGAGTAGCTTCCCATTTAGGACCAGCATCACGAGGTCAGTGTGAAGATTCACTTCGACAACGTAACCACTCTTGCTCTTGACCTTGGGCCGTACTTTTCGAAAGAGAGCGGCCTCAGTTGTGGCACCAACTTGGCCGTCTCGGCGGAGATTCGCCGCTTTTTGCAGCGCATACACCGCTTGTTGTGTGCTGTCACCAAAGACGCCATCGGGCACACCCACCCAGTAGCCCAAGGCGGCTAATTGGCGCTGTAATTTAGCGACCACGAGACCGTGACTCCCTAGACGCATCAATGGAACCCTGGGTGGCCGCTTAGGAGTTGTGGTGGTGGTCGTCGATGGAATGGTGGAAGTAGTAGTCGTGGTCGTGCTGGTGGTGGAGGAAATTGACGTGGAAGTCGTCGTAGTCGAAGTATCACCAAATGCGACTCCTACCGGCACGAAGCCCACGGCGATACTGATAGCCAGGGCAGACGCAATGGCTGCTTTTTGGTAGTTGGACGCTGGCTTTCTCACCCACTCATTCTAGACATCACCCAGGGCCGCTACTACTCATTAAAAATATTCACACAAACACCAGCACCGCGTTTCTCCTAGTGAGGTAACCATCCCACTAAGTGTCAGTAAATTCTTTCCGGCACAACCGTCACGTCGGAAGTTGAGCACCGCGCGAAGGCCATGGCACTAGTTTCTGGGTTGCGACAAAAACCGGTACGCCCAGCCAACCGCCGTAACATGGCCCTGATGAGTGAGTTGGCCCCCCAAATTGATGCCATTTACGTCAACGCCCTTCTTTACCTCGGACCATCGTCGTTGGCCGATAGCGAACGCACATCCCTACTCGCCTTCGCCACTTCGCAGGACCGGATCGTAGGCATTGGAACTCCTGATCAGATGGCCGCGTGCGCCAGCGCGAACGCGACGATCATTGACTTGGGTGGTCGTCGAGTGATTCCGGGCCTGATTGATGGGCACATGCACGCCGTTCGAGCTGGTGCCCAGTGGGACCAGGAGCTCCACTGGACTGGTTTAACTCGGATCACCGATGCGCTCGCGACCATCCAAGACGCCGTTACTCGTACCCCGACGAACCAGTGGATTCGCGCGGTCGGAGGCTGGCATCCCACTCAATTCGTGGAGCAACGTTGTCCGACCCGTGACGAGCTCGATGCCGTGAGTCGTGACACCCCCGTCTACATCCAAGCCCTCTACGAAGTAGCAGTGATGAATAGTGCCGCCTTGCGCGCAGTCGGTTTTGATTCCCAGAGCGACAATCCAGCTGGCGGGGAAATTGAACGCGACTCGAGTGGCCAGCCCACTGGAGTCGTGCGGGGTATGGGTGCCTTTACGCGCTGTCTCGCCGCCATGGGTACTCGAAGTGTCGCCGAGCAAGGGCGAAGTACTGCCGTCATGCTGGCCGATTTACATGCCAAGGGACTCACCGGAATCGTCGATCCGGGTGGATTTGGCATGACACCTGAGAGCTATGAAGGAATTCAGGAACTGTGGCGTCACGGCGGGCTCACGATGCGAATGAGGTTATTCGCCTCAGCCGTCGATTCTGGCCAAGAAGTTCTACAACTCAGTGACTGGTTAATGAATGGCAAGCAGCGTTTCAACGATGACATGCTGCGGCTCATAGGTATAGGTGAAGTCGTGCACTATGGCTGTCACGACTTCGAGGGTCTCGATACTGCATTCACGATTTCCAGCGAATCACGCAACGAACTTCTAGAGATCAGCCGTCGAACGGCGCGGGCCGGCTGGGCAATGCACATCCACGCAATTCTCGATAGCAGTATCGACGTCGTGGTGGATTGCTGGGAAGAAATCAATCAGGAGTTCCCTCTCGCACCGTTGCGCTTCACCATCATTCATGCTGACGCCATTAGCAAACGAAATATCGATCGACTCGCAAAATTGGGAGTCGGCGTGGTTGTTGACGATCATCTTGTTTTCAAGGCCGCGCTTTCACAAGAGGCGTGGGGTGAAGACGCGATTCGACGTGCGCCACCCTTACGAGACCTCCTTGATGCGGGAATTGCGGTCGCTGGTGGCACCGACGCAAATCGAGCGTCGTCGTATAACCCCTGGTTAGTTCTGTGGTGGCTCGTCGCGGGACAGTCACTAGACGGGATTACCCGACGGCAATCTGATCAACGAATGAATCGGGTTGAGGCCCTCGAGTGTTACACCATCGGTAGTGCGCGACTTTCGTTCGAGGAGTCCGAACGAGGACACCTCACCGTCGGTGCCCTCGCGGATTTCGCCGTGCTTAGTGCCGACTACTTCACAATTCCAGTCGAAGAAATCCCGACCATTGTGTCCGAACTAACCGTCGTCGGGGGTAAGCACGTGTACTCATCACTATCCATTTAGGTTGTGGACCATTGCAACTTTGGTCGATGAGATCAATACGTAGACCTCGCAAATTCCCATCGTTGCCAAATCACACCACTCAATTACTGGCGCTTTAAAGTATTGATATCGACCACTACGTTGACGAGTCGTACTACTTAAGTGCCCCCGGCAGGATTCGAACCTGCGCTCACGGTTTAGGAAACCATTGCTCTATCCCCTGAGCTACGAGGGCATTACTGGGTTTTCGATCCCAAACTGGTGTCGTGCTGCTTCCAGCACAACCTCACCACAACTTTTGGAGAAATACTCCTCACCACGCTCCACCACTCCCCACCATTCAAGCACGAAATGGCTTAGCGACGAATAACTCATTCATTGGCCTCATCTCATTTCCCTAGATCTGGAAAGTGCCATCTGTAACCCATGGAAATCAAACCTCAGATTCTTCCGTGGACCAGTGATTGGGGTCCAGGACAACGATTGGGCATCACCGCCATGTTGATCAAGCCGAATCTCGCCGCCTCCTCGGCGAGAGATCGATTCCCCCGCAAGAAAGCAACTTGGCGTCGACCCGACGTATTTTCACCAAGCAGACTACTGAGATGATTGCCGGCGCCACACCGATGCGGACCTCGGTGAAACCAAACATCTCGTGCGAAACAGCGATTGAGATGTCCATCGCGGCAGCGAGACTCAATCCTCCCGCGACGCAGTGGCCGTTTAAGCGACCCACGAATGGTTTGGGTGACGACATAATCTGGTTCAATAGTTCTGCGAGGTCAGTTGTTCGCCTGGTCGAAGCACCGCGTGCGTCGTGCGAATCTTCAGCGAGGTCGACCCCCGCACAGAACTTCGTGCCCTCATTGGTGACCACGACGACGCGCACGCGGAGATCGAGTTCTACTTCACCGATCACCGACAGAAATTCCGCCACCATTTGTCGACTGAGCGCGTTTCTTCATAGAGCGTCATCAAGGGTGATAGTCACCACTCTCGTGATGCTCGTCCTGATTAGTTCCACACGTCACTCTCTTTATCAATCTTGAAGCCGGGCAGTTCAAGCGGCACCAGCGTGAGGCTCGACTTCAGTGCCCGTCCACACGAACCGAAGCGCATGAAACCTCACTCGCGCGGTGTTGTTTTTGGGAGCGATAGTGGCCACGTGATTTTAAGCGTTGGCGACGAACTCCTTCACTCGGATAAACCAGGTCCGTCCCGATTGCACTTAAGATCCAAGACCCATGTTGGCGCGACACCCCGCCGTCCCTCACGTCGGCCAGCACAAGTGTTGTCCTCATACGTCAGGACCTCGATCGCTGTCGACCGTTCAGCTGCACCCGTTGCGTCACACATTGAATATTTCCGTGCACCTGCGACGCACCCTCTCGCGTAAAAGTTGTTGATGTCACTTGCCTTCCAGTCCGAGAGTCAGTGCGCCCAATTGCCCAGGGGTCGAAGAGACTTCCACAAGATGCGATAGGAGCAACTGTTGCGCTCCCATTTCGAATGAATAGATCTAAAAACCAGCCTATACCGAATTTATGACGAATTTTGTACGATTTGTCCCAACTAAATTGCTAAATGACGCGATAAATGGAAGAGTGGTTGGGTGGATACTCTGATTGAAAACAATCTGCAGTTTTTGCAATTCATCGACGAGAACGGCGTAGCGACGAGGGCACTCGAGAGGGACAAATCCCTGTCGAACGTGCTGCCCGGGATGTACGCAACCATGGTCGCGGCTCGTCAGGTGGACGAGGAGATGATCAACCTCCAACGGCAAGGGCAGTTGGCCCTCTACCCCTCGGCACGCGGACAAGAAGGCGCCCAGGTGGGATGTGCGTCTGCTCTGCGCGAGACCGATTGGCTCTTTCCCCAGTATCGCGAGATTGGCGTGTTCTTGCATCGCGGCATCGACGTCCGCGGCATTGGGCTGGCGTGGCGGGGCACGTGGCACGGAGGCGACGGCTTCTTGGAGCGGGCCGTGGCTCCGATGTCGATTCCCATCGGCACGCAAGCCCTCCACGCGGTGGGAGCGGCAATGGCATCGAAGTGGCTCGCCGATGAAGGTGTGACCGTCGCGTTCATCGGCGACGGTGCCACCAGTGAAGGCGACGTCCACGAGGCCATGAACCTGGCGGCCGTGAAGAAGTCACCCTGCATCTTCTTCGTGCAGAACAATCAGTGGGCGATCTCGACACCACTCGCGGATCAGACGGCCGCGCCCTCTCTCGCATCCAAGGGCGTCGGCTACGGAATGTCCGCCGTGCGCGTCGACGGCAATGACGTCGTGGCGTGCCACGTGGCCGTGAGCGAAGCTGCGGCTCGGGCGCGATCCGGACAGGGGCCCACTTTGATTGAAGCGGTGACGTATCGGCTGGGCGCGCACACGACGGCTGATGACCCGAGTCGCTACCGCGACGACGCGGAGGTGACGAGTTGGGAGGCCCGTGACCCCATCGCGCGCGTCAAGAAGTTCCTCGAGACGTCAGGCCACTGGCATGACGACCTCGAGGTCGCCGCGCTAGCGACCGCCGCTGAATTGCGACATCGCCTTCGCGAAGCCGTCGTCGACGCGCCCGACCCCTCCCCTCTCGAATTCTTCGACCACGTCTTCACTCAGCCGACTGCCGAACTCGAATCACAGCGCCAGTTGCTCGCGGCGGAACTCGAGCTGGAAGGTTGACATGGCGCAACTGACGATGGTCGAAGCGATCAACGCCGCGCTCTCGGACGCTATGCAGACCGACGAACAAGTTGTCGTCTTCGGTCAAGACGTCGCCCGCCAGGGTGGCGTCTTTCGGGTCACCGAGGGCTTGCAGGAAAGATTCGGCGACAATCGATGCTTCGACATGCCCTTGGCGGAATCGGCAATTATCGGTTCGGCCATTGGCATGGCAATCAGAGGTTTCCGACCCGTGCCCGAGATCCAGTTCGATGGTTTCACGTTCCCGGCTTTCGAACAGATCGCCAGCCATCTGGCGAAGTACCGCAACCGCTCACGCGGTCTCCTCGCCATGCCGATCACCGTGCGAGTCCCCTCCTTCGGCGGTATAGGTTCACCCGAGCACCATTCGGAATCGACCGAGACACTGTGGGTCCACACGGCCGGCCTCAAGGTGGTGGTCCCCTCGAGCGCTGCGGACGCCTACAGCCTCCTGCTCGATTCCATCGAGTGCGATGATCCCGTCATCTTCCTGGAGCCCAAACGGCGGTACTGGGCCCGCGAGGAGGTGGTGAGGGGCACTCGCCGAGAACCCATTGGCCGCGCGGTCGTGCGTCGTACCGGTACGACGGTCTCGGTCGTGACCTACGGGGGCCTCGTCGCCGTGGCACTCGAAGCGGCCCGCATCGCCGAGGAGCAGCACGGCTGGCACTTAGAGGTGATCGACCTGCGAAGTCTCGTGCCCCTGGACTTCGACACGGTCGCGACGTCCATCATCAAGACTGGCCGCTGCGTCGTATTCCACGAAGGACCGAGAACGCTGGGCATGGGAGCCGAGATCGCCGCTCGGGCGCAAGAAGAATTGTTCTGGAACATGGAAGCTCCCGTCCTGCGCGCGACCGGATTCGACACCCCCTACCCCCCGGGACGACTAGAACACCTCTGGCTGCCCGGAGTCGACCGCCTCCTCGACACGGTGAAACAGTCACTTTCCTACGACCGGATCTGAAGGAAGGTCACCGATGGAAACTCGTGATTTCTTGGTTCCGGACCTCGGTGAAGGTCTCGCCGGCGTCACCATCGTCCGCTGGCTCGTCGCACCGGGGCAACAGGTGGCTCTCAATGAGGTGCTCTGCATCGTCGAGACCGAGAAGGCTTCGGTCGAAATTCCCTCGCCCTTCGCCGGTTCGATTCTTGAACTCGGCGGCGGCGAAGATGACTGGCTCCAGGTCGGCACTTTGCTCGTGCGCGTGGAGGTAACCGAAGGCCGTCACTCCACCCTGGTCGGCCACGGCGGCGACGCTTCGTTGGACCGAAGCCGCCGGCGCAGCGCGTCGAGCGCCGACGTCACGCCGTCGGCCCCCTCGCCCAGCGTCGGCGTCGTGTCGGGGCGAGCGCTGACCAAGCCACCGATTCGTAAACTGGCCAAGGAACTCGGGGTGGACCTGAGCGCCATCGCGGTGGGCACGGGACCCCACGGGACGATTTCTCGCGACGATGTTCGCGCCGCGGCGGATTCGCCCCGAAGCGACCGCGTCGTGCCCGCGCCTCCCACGAGCGTCGCGGTGCGCGGCATCCGAGCGGTCATCGCCGAACGCATGATGACGTCGCGCACGAAGATCCCGGACGCCACGTGCAGCGTCACCCTGGACTGCTCACGACTCCTCGAGGTGCGGGTCGCCTTGAATTTGGCGGCCGAGCGCCGGGGCGAACCAGCCGTTGTGACTCCGTTCTCCCTGATATGTCGACTCTTGGCACAAGCCCTTACTCACCTCCCCCTCCTCAATGCCACCTTCCAAGAAGCAGGTCCTGAGATAGTGCTCCACGACGCCGTCCATCTGGGTATTGGCACGGCAACCAACCGCGGTCTCCTCGTCACTGTGGTTCACGACGCCCAGCGGCGCTCCACTCTGGACATCTCCCGAGAGATCGCGCGACTGGCCGCTGGTGCTCGTGACGGCACGTTACCTCCAACCGATCTCCAGGGCTCGACTTTCACAGTGTCCAACTTCGGCGCGCTCGGACTCGACGAGGGGATTCCGGTCATCAACTACCCCGAAGCCGCGATCCTCGGCATCGGATCAATCAAACCCCGGCCCCAGGTCGTCGACGGCGAAATCGTCGCTCGCCAGACAGCCACCTTCACCTTGGCCTTCGACCATCGAGTATGTGATGGGGCTGATGCGGCGAAACTCCTCACGATGTTGCGCGAACTCGTTGAGTCACCGGAATTGGCACTTCTGCTCGCTTGAGCGAACGTCGCGTCTACGTATCGCAATGGCTTGTTAAAAGTCGAGAATGCCCGTGGTCTCTGTCGCGATGACGCACTGAGAACGACGAGTTCGCTATCGTCGTGCCACCACCGTCTTGACCTGGTGGTCAAAGAGGATCGAAGTTCGTTGGTCGACAACACTGGGCAGACTCGAAATGTCGTCGAGAACAGTCTCGCGAAGCTCCTCGGGGCTGCCCACCGCGACATGGATCAACGCGTCATCCGCTCCTGAGATCAGAAAGATGCCGATGACCGAGTCCATCTTCCACATCAGTTCCACGAACTCGGCGACCGCTTCACTGGTCTTGGGACTCAACTTGACAAAGACGAGAGCCTGGAGATTGCGACCTAACGAACGCAGATCGACCCTCGCGTGGTAGCCAGTGATGACACCGGAGTTCTCGAGTTCAGCGACGTGCGACAGCGTCGTCGAGGGAGCTAGGTGAATCGCTTCGGAAAGAGATCGATTCGTAATCCGGGCGTTTTGCTGCAGGTGTTCAATGATAGTGAAGTCAACGTCATTCATAGAGTTGAGCCACTCCTTTTGAATAGAGTTTGAAAAAACCCGGCTCAGTCGAATAAGCATTGAGTCCTTTTTGCCAACAGACGTCCACAATACTGACTCTTGGGAGAGCCCCAGGGAAACACAACGTCGTCAACGATTCCCCCCTCGTCGCGGTGAGGGGCAATTCACTCTGGCCTCCGGTTAGCGGGTGCCAAGGCCCGCCCGACAACATCTGATCATTGCCGCCAACGACATCGAAGGATTTCATGGGGGGGCCTTCATGGTGTTTCGTTGCGGTTCCAGCGGGTGAGAGGAGTCTCAATTGACGTCCTGGAGCATGAGCAGGACCTTACCGAACTGACTTCCTGCTTTCAAGTACGCCTCCGCGTCCGCCACGTCGTCGAGTGAGAAGCAACGGTCCCACACGGGTTGCACCTGATGGTTCTCGAGCGCCGGGAGCATCTCACGACAGAAGCGGGCGGTGACGTCGAAACGTTCCTGCATCGTCCGCGTCCGAAAGGTGACACCCACCATGTGAATCCTTTTGCGCGAGAATTCATTGAGGTCGAAACGCCCGTCGGTCCCGCTGAGGCGACCCACGCAAATGATTCGACCCGAGACCCGGGCGGCGTCAATGTTCTCTTGCACCACGGCGGCCCCCAGAACATCGACCACCACATCGACACCGACGCTGTCAGTCGCGTCATTCACCACGTCAACGACGTTCGAGACCCCGCGAACGATTGGCGCGTCGCAACCAAGATCCGCCAACCGATCGGCCTTGTCTTGCTTGGTGGTAGTCCCAAAGACTTTCGCCGCGCCCAAGTATTTGGCAATCTGCACCACGGCGATACCGACCGCGGAGGTGGCGCCTTGCACCAGCACGGTCTCTCCTGGTTCTAGATGCGCCGCCGAGACCAGACAATCGTGGGCCGTGACGTAGGAGACGGGGGTTGCGGCCGCCTCCACCCAGCTGAAACTCTCGGGAACGCGAATGGCCAAGCGATAATCGACCGTCACGCGATCAGCCCACGCCCGCCCGGCCATGGCCATGACGCGATCACCTATGACGAAACCCGTGACGTTCTGACCGAGGGCGATGATCTGCCCGGCCATCTCGAGACCACCCACCGGGGCCAACGGGGTGCCTTCCGACGTCGCGAAGTGTGACGGAGCATGTCGCAAGTCGGCCTGGTTGATGGCGGCCCCGTGGACCTCCACGAGCACGTCATCGGGACCCATGACCGGTTCGGGCACGTCGCTCACCACGTAACGACTCTCGTCGCCACTCAATTCAATTGTTATTGCTCTCATTTGAGGGCTACCTCTTCTCATCGGCCGAGAACGGCACTGTCGTCGTCACTGCATCAACTGCGAACTTTTCCATCGTCACCGGGGCATCGCCGCCCACACCCAACGGAGTCGGTGAATCCAACAGCGCCTCACTTCGATTACTGCCCGTAGCCAATCAGGTTCATGTGCCCTCCACCTCATTGGCCGACCACCGCCTGCACACACTCGCGCATGGCTCGGCCCAGGAGAGCGACGTCCGAGGGCAATATGAGCCACGAGTATCCAAGTTCGCGAAAGCGACGCGCCTGATCCGACGTACGAGCGGGGATGCCCACCGGCAGCCCGTGCGCCCTACAGTCGCGGGGAACCGACTCGATTAGAGGCAGCATCACCTCACTTTCGAACATGGCATCGTCGTCGAGCGGATCGAGGCCCACACACAGCGACATGTCACGACTGCCGACGATGACGGCCGACACACCCTCGACTGCGGCGATACTCTTCACTTCCAGAACAGCGGCGGGCGTTTCGATCATGACCACGCACAGGGCCTCAGTGGAGACCTTCTTTCCCAGCACCGAACTGCGCGAAGGGCCCCAACTGCGCTCGCCCCGCGGCGGATATCGACACGCGTTGACCGCCAAGGTCGCCTGTTGCGCCGTTTCGACGAACGGTACGACGACGCCGTCAGCCCCGCAATCGAGCGCGTGACCGATCGTCACCGCGTCGAGTTCCGGTACCCGCACCAGCGTGGTCACGCCCGCGGCGCTGAGTACCTGCACGACACGCAACACGTCGGTCCACCCCTTGGCTCCGTGTTGTCCATCGACGCAGACGATATCGACCCCGCTACGCGCGACGATCTCGGCGTTGAGCGTATCGAGCGACGTGCACCATCCCAGAAGCAGTTGGCGTCCGGGCGTAACAGCCCCAGTCACATCCTCAGTGCTAGCCATGCCCACCCCTCCTCATTGTTCGAAGCGACGTCGCCGCCAGGCTCAAGCGACCAGCGAGTCGAAGTAGTCCAACGAGCTACTCGCCAGGGCGCCGGGAGCGGTGTGGTGGGCCGCGTGGCCTTCGCCCGCCAACTCCTCCAACACCGAACCGGGGATCTGACTCGCCAAGGTGTCGGCAATCTTGCGCTTCGCCGGAACGTTCTTCTCACCCGAGAGGACCATGACGGGTTGGGCGATGCTCGCGAGCATCGCCCCGCTCGTGCGAAGGAAGGCTTCGTCTGCCTCACACTCACGAACGACCGACCACGCGGCATCGACACGGACCTGCCAGACGTCGGTGTCCTTTAAGACCTGGATGTCCTTCTCGGGCATGCCAATGATCTCTTTGAAGACAAGACTGAGCGCGGTGTCGGGGTCGCTGGAACTGATTGCCTCATCAATGCTCTTGAGTGCTCCCTCAGGATATTCGGCGCCGAACCCCGGACTATAGGCCACCAGGCCGTTCACCGAATTACTACGCGACACGGCGCCCAAAGCGACGTACGCACCGAAGGAGTGCGAGACGATGTCGACCGGTACGCCTTCTAACTCCACGATCTGATCGATGATGGCGACGGCGTCGTCGTACTCGAGCTCGATTCCGTAGGTCTCATCCTCGGCACCGTCGCCGCTCAAACCACGACCGCGCCGGTCGTAACGGTAGACCTTGCGATGAGGTTCCAGGTGCGGCACTAGTTCATCGAAGGTGCTGTGGTCCGACGTCGTTCCGTGAATCAAGAGGAGTGGTCGACCCGATCCAGATGCCCACAGGGCCAGTGGCACGCCGTCGGGTGACGTCACCATTACGAGAGGTTGTTCATTCATCGGTTTCTTCCTACTTTCAGTTGGCGAATACTTCGTGAAACAGGCCGACAATGGCCACAAAACGGAAATTGAACATTGTGCTTCAAACCTCTCCTAGCGAGCCGACGTTCATCGGAACGCGGCTCGCTAGGAGAAGATGGCGACGATTGTTGACTCCTACTTGGTCGCCACCTTGAGTTGCGCGGGCGTCATGGTCAAGATCGTCTTGTACGTCTTGCCATCAGTCCCCAGGCGTACGGCGATGAAGGGGCCGAAGACGTTGTGGTACTTGTTGTATGTGAACGGACCACTGGCACCGATGTACTGGATTGCCTTGCCTTTTTTCAGCGCCGCGACACCTTGTGCGAAGCTGTACACCAACATCTTGTGGGCACCAGCGGACGTCACCACGGGGATCCCCTTTTGGACATCGTTGCTCGACGTTCCCTTCTCAGCCGCCATTGCTAGGGCCCCGATGATGATGCCGTCATAGCAGTAATTGGAGTTGCCCAGCGGAGCAGCGTGTGCTGACTTCTTGATAGCGGTGTTGAACACGTTGCTGGCGGGACTCGCGAAAGTGCCACCCTCAACCGACACGAGGACCTTGGAGTCCGCCTTGACTCCGATTGCCTTGGCGAAGTCCAGCGTTCCCGTCGTGTCCGTTCCGATAACCGGAATCTTAAAGGCGTTGAGGCTGTACATTTCGCTGAACACCGTGGCGGCGGTCGCATTGTCCAATTCGATCATGATCGCATCGGGCTTACCCGCCAGCGCTTTCTGGACCTCGGACTGATAGGAGGCTAAACCTGGCTCCAGGATCTGTGAGCTCGACACCTTCCCCCCCAACTTAAGGAAAGCACTCCTGACGACCTGGCCGAGACCAATCGAGGTCGAGTTGTTGACGAACAACAGGGCGATCTTCTTGTACCCCTTGGTCTTCGCGTACAGGCTCATCGCCACACCCAACTGGTTGTCCGACGGCGTTAAACGCCACACCAGCGGATTCGTGTTGTGGTCGAAGTTCACGTCACCGCCGGGCGTGAAGAACGGAATCCCCGCCTTCGAGAACAGATTGAAAGTGGCGTCGGCCAACGGGCCGGCCAATCCGTCCTGGAAGACCACGTGATCCAGGTTGATGACCTTCTTCGCGGCGGGCAGGGCGTCCACGGGGTCCGACGTGCTATCGGCTACCACCAATTTCAGTGACTGACCACCTACGCCACCGGCGTCGTTGACTTCCTTGGTCGCGGCCTGCATGCCCTGGTTGCACCCGGCACCAAAAGTCGCCAATGGTCCCGTCAGTAGTGTCAGCCCTCCTACAGGGATCTGACTACTTCCCGCCGACGCTCCACCCGCGAAAAGCAGAGTGGTGCCCGACAGAATCAACCCCGACGTCATCACGACGGCAAAGCCCCTCTTCATTGATCGATGCATTATCTTCATGATTCAATTCCCCCTTAATTCACTAGTATTTTTTTTATCCATTGGTTTTTCGATCAACTCCGCCAAGGAAAGAATTGGCGAGGTTGACATCTGATGCGAGATCGGAGCCCGATCCCTCGAATGCGACACTGCCGCTCACGAGCAAATAGACGGCGTCGGCATTTTCCAATGCCGCTTCGACGTTCTGTTCCACCACGATGACGCCGAGACCGGATTCACGAATGCGAATGAGGTGGTCCCATACCGCTTCGGCATATTTTGGAGAGAGTCCCGCCGTCGGCTCATCTACCAGCAACAGTCTCGGTTCAGTCATCAGAGCACGTCCCAGGGCGAGCATGTTGCGCTGTCCTCCGCTGAGGACTCGCGCGGTCTTCTTCTGAGCGACGTGGAGGTCCGGGAAGAGTTCGAAGACACGCTCCATGCGCTCGTGGCACAGCGGACGACACGTCGCCGCGCCCAAGTCGAGATTCTCGCGTACCGTCAATGACGAGAAGACATTCTTGACTTGCGGCACGTACCCGAGGCTATTGCGGACCAGTTTTGAGGTCTCCCACCCGGTGACATCCTTTCCGAACAGCTCCAATCGGCCCGATACCGGGGGTAACAGACCACAGAGGCCCTTCATGAGTGTCGACTTGCCGCTGCCGTTCGGACCCAATATCGCCGTGATACTTGCCGGTTCAGCCCGCAATGTCACTTCGTGGATGATGCGACTGTCGCCGTATCCCAAGACCAGCGAACGCGCATGCATCGCCAATTCAACGCCGGTCTCGGTCATTTACGCTTCCTCTCTCCGAGGTAGGCCGTCACGACCTCGGGGATTTGGCGAACCGTTTCGATGTCGCCTTCCGCGATCAAGCGACCAAGCGCTAACACCGCCACCCGGTCCACGCTCTCGGTCAATGCCTGCAGATTATGCTCGACCAGCAGAATGGCGACGCCCTCACTGCGCAACTGATCGATCACTTTTTGCAGTTGCTGCACCATGGTGGGGTTGACACCGGCGAAGGGTTCATCCAAGAGAATCACCTTGGGCTTGAGCATCATCAACCGTCCGAACTCCAGCAGTCGTTTCTGCCCACCGCTCAGCGATCCCGCCCGAGTGTCCGCCAAACTGCCCAGATTCAAATAGTCGAGCACCTCCGCCGCTCGCCGGGCGGTCGCGCGCTCGAGTTCGCGCAGATGACGTCGACGGATGAGTGCCGTGCGCAACGACTCCTCGGCGACCGCGACGCCCGAGATCAACAGGTGTTCCAATGCCGTCAATTCTCCCCACACCCGGGGAATCTGAAAAGTTCGCACGAGGCCAGAACGAGCCACCTGATCAGACCGCCTATTGGTAATGTCGCGACCGTCCAGAACGACTGAACCCTCGTCCGCTTTGATGAACCCCGAGATGATGCTGATAGCAGTGCTCTTGCCACTCCCGTTAGGACCAATGAGACCGAGAACCTCGCCCGAGCGCAACGACAGCGACACTCCGTCCACCGCCGGCACGCCCCCGAAGTGACGTCGCAAACCATCGACGACAAACACGGGAGCGCCGACGTCCCCGTTGGTCTTCGCCTTCATGGTCTCGCTCATGAAGTGACCTCGACGTCGGACTGGCGGACGTTTCTCTCGGGGATGATGCCTCGTGACCTCCAGCGAAGGAACACGATGATCAACAGCCCAATGAGGATGTAGCGCGAATCGGCAACCAGGTCCGGATTCCGCGACGTCAGAGGAATGAGAGTGGGCACCTGGCCGAGCAGTCCGATGACCAAGAACGTCCCGAGCATGGCGCCGTAGTTGTTAGCGGCGCCACCGACGAAGACGCACACGAGGATGAGAAGAGTCTCGCTTAGTGACCAACCGGCGGGCGAGAAGGCGGTCACGAACGAGGCGAGAAGCGCGCCGCCCAATCCGGCGACACTGCACCCCGCTGTGAAGGCCTTGATCTTCAACCTGTACACGTTGCGTCCCATGGCGGCGGCGGCATCCTGGTCGTCCCGGACGGCTCGCAGCGCCAGACCGAAGGGCGACTTTCGCAGCAATTCGACGATGACGAAGACCACCGCTCCAATGACGACACACATCGCCAAGAAGAACACGTCGTAGGACTGACCTTGAAACACCCCGCCGAGTGGTTGGGGGATGTTGAAGATGCCCTCAGTGCCACCGAACAGCGGTGTGAATTGGCTGATGATCTGCACAGCCCCAGCGGCGATGGTCAACGTCACGATCGCGAAATAGTCCGCTCGCAGATTGCGCAACGCCACCGCGCCGATGAGGAACCCTAGGATCCCGACGACGACGGCCGCGCTCACAAGCCCGACGAGAAAGGGCTGGTGGAGTCCCAGGACGTAGGACGTGTCCGGAGGATTGGCGTGAGGCAACGTAACCACGCTGAAGACATACGCACCCATGGCCACGAAGAAGATATAGGCCAAATTCAACAGTCCGGCCAGACCATATTGCAGATTCAATCCGAGCGCCAGGATGGTTTGGATCGCGACGAACGTCGACGCGGAGATGAAGAAATTAATCATGCTTCAGCCCCCGCTCGTTGAATGTTGAGTAGTCCGTTGGGACGGACCAGGAGGACGATGACGAGGATGGTGATCGCGCAGACTTGCTTGAAGCCGGCGCTGAGGTACGAGCCGCTCACCTCGGTGACCACACCAATGATGAGGGCTCCGATGACCGCGCCGTTGACCTTGCCGATACCACCGATGATGGCCGCGGCGAAGGTCACGAGGAGGAAGTCCGAACCCAGGTAGATGCCGAAATTGGGCTCGGACATGGCCAGCGCCACTCCGGCCAAGGCGGCCAGTGCCCCACACATCAACCACGTCATCTGCACCGTCCGTTCCACCCGGACGCCGCTCGCACGGGCCAGATCGGGATTGTCGGAGATCGCCCGAATGGCACGCCCGAAGTCAGTGCGCAACAAGATGAAGTAGAGCGCACCGAGTAACACTGCGCCACCGATCAGGATCACCAGTTGCGTGTTGGTCCACAGGAAGGGTCCAATGTGGCGCGCCACCTGATTGGCCACCACCAGGTTCACGTTCGAGTTACCAAAGATCAGGCCGATCGAGTTCTCCAGGATGAGGGCGATGCCCGCAGTCACCGCCACGGTGAAGACCAGTCGGGCTCCGCGTCTCACGAACGTCCTCAGCACCACTCGATACATCAACCAGCCGAAGATGCCACCAGAAATCCCCCCGATCGCCGCCCCCGCGGCCAGGTTAAGTCCCATGCGTTGAGCGACCAGGGCGCCATAGGCGCCGATGGTGAGGAGATCACCGTGCGCGAAGTTGGGAACACCCGACACTGAGTACTGCAGCGAAAACGCACTGGCCGATAGGGCTATCAATATCGCGGAGACTAAGCCGTATCCGATGGCGTCGGTGAGCGTGCTCATCGAATCGTGATCCCTATGGCCGCTGACATCGTCAACAAAGACGGGGCATCGCCTTCCACCTCCGACGGGTTTGGTGCAACACTGGCGAAAGTCGTCGCACGAAAGTAATTGGCGCAGTATCGCCTCGTCGCTCTCTCGAGCACCGCTACAAAACCGAGGTCGTCAGAGGTTCCGCTCGTTGCCCGCGGCTCACCCATTTGAGAGGTTCGAGATACCGGTGACCCGACGTCGACCGCACGAAATCGCGCTAACAACACTGGCACCTCCCCCTAGGATTCGCATTCGACATCTTTACGGCTAAAATTCTGTAAATCTGCCAATTTGCTAATCATTTGCAGGTTAGAAGGTAAGTGGGTCAGTGTCAAATACGGTGAATGGCGTACTTTGTAGAAGAATATCCGGATATCAGATAACCCGTCAGAGGCCGTGCACGACCATTCAACGATGCTTGGGTCGCGCGTGATCGCACGATATGACCCCGAAAGTTCGAATTCTCCATTCTCGATGTCGAAGACGCAAAGGTCCGTGATGATGCGCTACAGGCAGGCTTTCCCCGTGAGTGGCAGAGTGCACTCCTTGACGATCTTGAAACTCCCGTCCTTCGACGCGTGCTCTATCAAGACGATCACCCGCTTCGCTCCGTGCACCAGGTCCATCGCTCCCCCCATTCTCTTGACCATCTTTCCCGGAACCATCCAGTTAGCAAGATCGCCCATGGCCGATACCTGCATCGCTCCGAGCACCGCGACGTCCACGTGACCTCTACGAATCATCGCGAAAGAGGATGCGGAGTCAAAGGACGGGGCGCCGGGTAGGACGCTCACGGTTTAAGAAACCATTGCTCTATCCCCTGAGCTACGAGGGCGGACTTGCGCGCTTTTCTCCACTTGAAGCTCCACGCGTATTTCGACCCCAATCCTAAGCCACGAGCCCTACCCAAGACTCAAAGTTGGACGATCTTGATCAACTGCGAAGGATCAAGAAACCAAGTTGATCGATCATGCATCCACGAATTCTTGCAAGACGCTGGCAACCTCACGAGCAACTTCGGGAGCGCGAGGCAGATCTGAATGAACGCAAAAAGACTCTGCGCGGACTTTAATGGTCTTTCCCATTGTCGAGGTAGTCGTTCCCCGTAGTGCGTTTTCCGTACGCGTGCGTACCAGATCCATATCCTGTGCTACTCCTCGCCGGTTCACGCGAATCATTCCGCTGTCGTCGTAATCCAAGTCAACATAGAACTCGGAGATAAAAGGCACGCCGCGTAATTTGGCAATTGCTTCGTGCTCTGTGTTCGCCAACCCGTAGATAGGAACTTCATATTGCACTGCCACGTCGCAAAAGGCATTCATCAGTTCCGCGTCAGTCGCCAACATCCCGAACATCGCCCCATGGGGCTTTATATGGTCCAATTCAGCTCCGGCGGCGTCAAGGAATCCGCAGAGTGCTCCCACCTGATATCTGACAAGGTCACGCAACTCATCGGCAGTCAGAACCATGGCCCTTCGACCGAACCCCACCAAATCAGGAAGACCCGGATGGGCGCCAATAGTCACGCCTGCGTTCATGGCCAGCTCGACCGTCTGCCACATTGCGGTCGGATCACCGGCATGCATGCCACAGGCGATGTTCACGGTATCGACGATGTCCAACAGTTCGTTGTCATTGCCAAACGAGTGAATACCTATAGATTCTCCCATGTCGGAGTTGATGCTGAATGAGCCGTGACGCATCAACTTGCTCCGAGCGAGGGAGCCTTCCGACCGCTCGTAGCAATCTCCAACCCGCGAGCGGTGCGCAGAAGCTCCTTCTCTCCATAGGGAATCCCCATGATCTCCAGGCCAACTGGCAAACCAGTATCGGTGAAACCAACTGGGACAGTAACTGCCGGGAACCACAGCTGTGAGGCGATGACGGTGTTGGTGGGGTACGTAAGACACGTCCAACGATCGTTCATGACATCCTTGTTCGACGGTGCGGGAAGTCGCGTATCGGGGAACACGAACGCTTCAACATCATTTTCTGCCATGATGCGAATCACCAGCCGCTGAAATTCGGTTTGGGCGAGCAGTCGATTGGCGTATTCGGGATCTTCGCCGGCCACCTTGGGACCCGTGGCGATTGCCTCAAACAGGTCGAGCTTCTCGTGGTACTGCTTAGTTTCATACAGCTTCTCGATTGATTCAATGCCCAAACCCGGCCGAGCCGCCAGGAACGCATTCATGTCCTGCAATGAACGGGTTAGGTAGAGGGACGTGAACGCCACGAAGTCATCTAGGTCTGGAATCTCAACGTCAACCAAGACCGCACCTGCGGACTGCATGCTCTTCAGAGTCTGCTCCAGAACGCTGTTGACCGCCTGACCGTCGACATCATCTTTTTCACCAAAGACCTGTCGCAATACGCCAATTCTTCTCCCGGCGAGCGAGGCGCCATCGAGGGCATTGGCGTAACTCGCCTGTCGACCACCGACAACGAAGGCGGACGTGTAGGGGTCAGCGCTGTCGTAGCCGACCATGGCGTCCAGCAGAATCGCAGCGTCTGTTACCGTTCGGGTCATCGGACCCGAGGTGTCTTGTGGGGTCACCAATGACGACATTCCCGTTCGACTGATGAGACCCGGGGTGACGCGAACTCCGACCAGGTTGCAGAATGACGACGGAAGGCGAATTGATCCGCCAGTATCTTCGCCTACGCCAACGAGCGCGAGATTTGCGGCAATCGCGGCGGCTGTGCCACTGCTCGACCCGCCCGTGTCGTGATCAAGATTGTAGGGGTTCTTGGTAGTGCCACTCTTGGACGAAGTCGAGAACCACGATGTTGCAAAGTCCGGCATCGTAGTCTTTCCAAGAATGATGGCTCCGGCATCCTTCAGCCGCGCTACAGCGGTGGCATCATTCTTCGGTAGGTAGTCACCTGACGCACTGCTTCCAAATGAAGTCGGTACGTCAGAGGTCTCAATCTGATCTTTCAGAAGAACCGGAACTCCGTGAAGCGGGCCAACGAGCCGTCCGTTGTCGGCGAGGTACTTGTCGAGACGATCCGCTTCATCGAGTGCCTTCGCCGAAACGGAAATAACGGAATTCAGTGTCGGACCAGACTTGTCAATTGATTGAATACGGTCCAGATATGCCTGAACCAACTCACGCGCAGTGAACTTCTTCGACTGATATCCGGCATGCACTTCATTAATTGTGAGTTCCTCAATCGAGGTAGGTAAAGTCATTTCATTCTCCTTTATTATCTTGATTTCCAAAAAGTTGATCTTCGGGTCCCGGCACGTTCAACGGATTCGCGGACCTGACAATCAAGAAGCGGCTCCAGTCAACACTCGCCGACGCCGCAACAATCACGAATCCTTGAATGATGTTCTGGTAGTAGGCATTGATGTTGAGCAGGTTGAAACCATTATGAAGTGTCGCGAGGATCCCTACTCCGATTGCCGTACGCCATACAGCACCGCGACCACCTCCCAGTACAGTGCCCCCCAACACCACTACGGTCAACACGTTGAACACCAGATTGGGGTCAATCGTGGCCTGGGCGGAACTGAGTTGCGATGCCGTTACGCACCCCGCTATTCCCGCACAAAGGCCCGAAATTGCATAACTGCTTCCGGTGACGAAGAAGGTCCGAATACCCGCGAGGCGACTCGCGTCGGCATTGCCACCGACCGCATAAATAGATTGACCATAGGGAGTGAAGGCCAATATCAAGCCGAGAATCACGAAGAGCGCAATCATGAGCATCCCCGAATACGGAAAACCTCCCAGTCGATTGGCGCCAAGGATTCCAAACGAAGGATTGTTGACCACAATGGCGGCATTACCCGTAAGGATCAGGGTGACGCCGGAAATCGCTAACGAACTTCCGAGCGTTGCGATGAAGGGATTCACCCGCAACCAGGTGACAATTAGACCATTAAGAGTTCCTGCCACAAAACCCACCGCTATGGCGACCACGTAAGCAATGACAGGAGATTGGGACTGACCAATTGCGGCCGAAGTCACTGCGCAGAGTGCATAGATTGAACCAACCGAGAGATCAAATCCGCCGATAATGACCACGAAGGTCATGCCGATGCCCATGACACCAACTGGGGCCCATTGACTGAGAATGTTCATGATGTTGCCGTACACAAGAAAATGTGGCTGAGCAATCGTTACTCCCACAATTAGCAGTACCAAGGCAACGAAGGCACCAACTGAACTGAAAGCTCTGGTCGCAATCTTGATATTGCGAAGTAGGAATTCCTGAATGTTCACGCGCCAGCCTCTACTTTCTGGCGTTCGCCTTCCACTCCGGTAAAAGAGTGCTCCAATACATCACGGACCGTGGAACCTTTGGGCAATTCCGCCACAACACGACCACCCGCAATAACGATGATGCGATCGCTATTAGCTACCACTTCGTCCAGTTCACTGCTGGTCCAGAGAATGGCACTTCCACGATTTGCCAATTCTCGAAGTGTTTCGAAAACCTGTGATTTGGCACCAACGTCAATCCCTCGTGTGGGTTCATCAAGCAAGAGGCCGTCCACGCCTCGTGCCAGCAAACGGCTGAGGATTACTTTCTGCTGGTTACCACCTGAGAGAGTGCCGACTTGCCTCCCCAACCTTTCAATTCGTAATCCCAGCCGCGAGGTGAAACTGGTAGCCCAGGAAATGAAGCGCTTCGAGGACACGAAATAGCCGCCGCCACCTCTCTTGAACTGTCCCAGCGCGACATTCCATGCAGCAGACTGGTTCAACACCAAACCTTGCAATTTTCGATCTTCCGGAGCCAACGCAATTCCGTACTTCACCGCTTGGCGCGCCGTTCGAGGCCACTTCACCCGTTGACCGCGAACCAACAGAGTTCCGGTCGATGCCATGTTCAGACCGGCAATTGTGCGCAGCAATCTTGTTCGCCCCGACCCAACCAGTCCCGCGAGTCCGACAATTTCCCCAGGCCAAAGTAGGAGACTCGGCACATCTACCCCGGGTGCTCGGAGCCCCTCAATCGCGAACAACGGCTCACCGATATCAGTTGAACCTTGCCTCGGTGTGGTTGCAGCGAGTGAGTGACTACCCAGCATCGCGTGAATCAGATCACTCCGGCTCCACTCTTTGGCCGGACGAGTCTCGACAATTCGTCCTTCGCGCATCACCGTGACCACATCACAAATCTCCAGAACTGCCCCAAGATCATGGGAGATGTACATGAAGGTGCTGCCTCGGCTTCGCAAATTGTCGATGACGGAATGGAGCCGACGAACATCTTCCGGTCCCAGAGATGCAGTGGGTTCGTCAAGAATTATCAATTTGCGTTGACTCGACAGCGCGCGCATGATTTCAAGAAGTTGTTGCTCCGCGGTCGAAAGGTCGCCCGCACGGCAGTCCGGATCAATGGAAAACCCTAGGGACTTTGCAGCGTTGTCGAAGTCGGCGTGAGCCTTCTGGCGCCAGACAACGCCCGCTCGCGACGGAAGGCGTCCCAGCAGCACATTCCCCAATGCCGACATTTCCGGAACCACCGTCAGTTCCTGGTACACCATTGCCACGCCTGCGTCGGCCGCTCTATGTGGTTCTCCTCCCGGCAAGGGCGTGCCGAAAACTTCGAGACTCCCCGAGTCATAACGAATGGCTCCCGACACCATCTTCATCAGCGTGGACTTACCCGCGCCGTTCTCGCCCACAACTCCGTGAACCTGGGACGCCATGACGTCCAAGGTCACACCGTCAAGTGCGCGAACGCCGGGATAGGTCTTCGACATGCTTCTAATGCGAAGTGCGAATTCCGGCGTTCGCGCACTGACGGTCATGAATTAGTACTCAGGCTTGAACTTGGCTGCGTTCGAAGCAGTGATGATAATTGATCCCGGACCCTTGGTCACTGCAGGGGCTTTGGCGAGGTAGGTAAAGCCAGGCGTACTCTTGTGCGCAGCAATCGCTCGCACCAACTGAACGACGCCGTACGCAGATTCCTCAACTGGGAGCAGAACGCTGGTCTCACTCCAAGCACCGCTCTTAACTTGCTGAATTCCGTAGATAGTGCCACCGACGCTGTAGATTCTGACGTCCGTGCCAGGTCGTTTGCCCGCTGCAGTAACAGCTTGTGCAACTCCCCTTGTCATGTCATCCCATGACGACACCACGATGCTGACGTTCGGGTGACTACTGAGGGCATCCTGCACGACAGTCAAAGCATCACTCGCGGTGAAGTTGCCCGGCTGATCCGAAACGACTGTGACGTTCGGGTACTTGGCTTCGGCAGTCTTGATTGCGCTTTCCCAGCGGGTGAACAAGTCACTTCCGACATATCCACCGACGGCAACGGCCTCGCAGGTGGTCGTGCACGATGCAAATGCATTTTCCACGTGCTGCGTAAAGTAAGTTTGAGTCTGCATTCCAACGAAGCCGGCAGTCCCTTGCGTGTAGTCGGCATTTCCGCACATCGGACTGTTGATCGTCGCCACTGGCTTCCCGGTTGCTTGCAAGAGCCTGAGGTCAGAGCAGCCGGTAGCGCTTGCTACCGGGGACAAGATGTACCCGCTGTATCCCTTTTGGACGGCATCTTGCACCTGTGATAGTTGGGTTGCTGTTGTGAAACCGGCATCAAATACCGCGAGCTTCGCATTTGCCTTTCGGGCAATTTTCTGCGCACCCTTCAGTCGGGCCTGGCAGTAGGCGTTCTCCGTCACACACTCGGCCAGGTAGGCAATTGACTTTCGATGGAGATTTGGCAGCCCCTTGTTTAGATAGGCGAGCGTCGTGGCCATCGGGCTAGAAGCCTTGGTAGCCGCTCCCGCGCCCGCGGACAATGGTGTCATCATCGCGCCTGTCGATAGCGTCGTTGCAACCACAGCAACAATCGCGATCGCTCGAAGCTTCATTACTTCCCTGAGAATTCTCGTCACTTATTTCCCCCTGTTCGGCGGCGCTAGTTCGCCACAGCAGAAATGTCTACTACATCAGTCTTCGAACATCCAGTTTTGGAGTTTAAACTTAGAACATTGGGTTTCAAGTGAACTAGTCTTCAGATAGCAAAAGAAAATCGTTAAGTTGGGGCCGGGAGGCAGTTCGATGATTGAACCCTTATTCAAGCCTGAACAACTCGGACGCAAGGACGCATCGGGTCAGATTGCCAAACAACTCAGAAGCGCAATTGCCAATGGAGTCTGGAAGCCGGGTGAACAACTACCCACGGAACAGGAATTGGCCGACACATTCGAGGTAGCACGCTCGACGGCGCGTGAAGGTTTGAAGCTCTTGTCAGCGACCGGTTTAGTGATCTCCTCTAGAGGCACCAACGGCGGAAACTTCGTGGCTGTGCCTGACGCTGACATGATTGCCGAGCAACTTAGCGACTCAATTCGATTGTGGTTTCATTCAGGGAATGTCTCGTTGCTGGAAGTAGACGAGGCCCGATGGGTTCTCGAAATGCACTGCGTCGATCTTGCGGCACGACGACGTACGGAAGAAGATCTTGCGGCTATTAAGAATGCCGTGGAACTTTCCAGAGATTCAGCTATGACCATCGCTGACTGGCTCGACCTGGACCTGGAATTTCATACGGCGATTTCCAAAGCCGCAAAGAACCAAATTCTTGAACTTGCAATGATGTCGATACATCTGAGCCGGCCCGCAACTAATACGGTCTTTGCTGATCTTCTTGATCGGCAGCAGATTACTGCTCAACATCAGGCAATTTTCGAGGCAATTGCCGAAGGCAATCCGGAGAAGGCAAAAGATTCTTTTCAGTTACACATCGATGGGCTGGAAGACGCGAGACGCCGAGCATTGAAAGAATTGAGTGCTTCTGACGTTCCAGTTGCAACGCTCCCAGCGATCAGGAGTTCCGTGGCGGACGATCGAGGCGGCCCTCGAGGTAGGCGCAACTAACCACCACGTGTAAATGGCCTGAAGCAATCCCCACTCCCTTTGTACGACCAAGCGGATTGCGCATATTCATTCGTTCCGGTATTTTCCGTCATCTCCAATAATCGCCAAAATCTGACCGCCGTACCGGTCGGCCTTCGCTCTCGACTGTTCGAGTCGCCAAGTCTTGAGGGCGTTATAGAGATCTAGTGCGATTTCGGACGACCCATCGGCCGACCTGGTCGTGACGCATCCGATCGGACATCTCACTACTTTCGTCGATGAGTATGACGGCGCCTCAGTCCCGGGCGGCTAGTCGTTTTAACGCAAGTCGCCCACTGCCTTCTCAGGCTTTCAAAACCCATTTAGAGGTCCGAGGCAAGGCCAATTACGAGACGGTACGCAAGTAAATCTTGTGATTTTACATACCAGAGAAAACTGCATTCGCCTTTTAATTTTAGTTCAGTCCGAGCCCGCGTCGGAACGCCTGCACTAGGGATCAATTTCGGAGTGGAGCCCTATGCTTTAACCGTGCAGTTCGCAATTTAGAATTGCTGAGGTTCAAGAAAACTAATCGACTAAACAGGACAGGGTTTTATGAAGCGCAGCGCCGTTCGTTGGATTCCAGCAATTGTGGCACCCCTCCTGGTGGCCGGATCCGTAATTGGAGTTTCGGTGTCGGCTAGTGCCGGCGTAGCCCTTCCGGTCAAAACTCCATCACAGATTCTCCAGTTCATTAACAAAGACCCAAATATCGCGCTCTCTGGAACAGTCACGAAAATCGCCAATCTTGGACTTCCGGCCGTAAATCTTCTACCTAATATTTCGCAGGCAACGGTTGACCAGATGAAAAAAACCTTGCCGAAAGGAATGTCAGATTTCATTCCGAAGGCTTCCGCCCCAGGCAACTTGGCAACCGCGCTTGGACTGCTCACCGGTACTCAACAGGCGAATGTGTACTACAACAGCCCCTCAATGATCCGGGTACAGATGCTTGACCAATTGTCGGAACGTGACTTCATCGTCAACGGGTCGGATGCTTGGTTCTACGACGCAACCCAGCAGACTGCGCTTCACTACGTCATCAGTGCCGCCGACGCAGCGAACGAGCAGGCGAAGTTGCAGTCCTTGTGGAATGCGAACTCGTCAAAGCTCCCGTTTGATGCGATGTCACCGGCCTCGGTGGCTGACTACTTTTTGAACCAAATAGGCCCAAGCACCACGGTGACGATTGGCAGCAACGCGTTAGTAGCTGGACGTGGAGCCTACGAATTGACGTTGACCCCCAAGTCAGACACCACACTTATTTCTTCCGTCACGATCTCGGTGGACGGTACAACTGGAGTGCCACTTGCCGTAGTGGTTAATGCCGTGGGACAGAGTAATCCAGCATTCCAAGTTTCGTTTGACTCAGTGTCATTTGGGACATCTGATTCGTCGCTGTTTTCCTTCACGCCGCCCGTGGGCGTAACCGTCCAAGAACTACCAAATTCATTGTCGGTTGAT
>CAITNF010000016.1 GCA_903893745.1 uncultured Actinomycetes bacterium | reverse complement strand
TGCCCCGATGACCGCGTTGGTGCCCGAGATGGCGACTGAGTTTCCGAAGTTGTCGTTACTCGCACTGCCTGGCTCGGTGATGGCGCTTCCTACTTGAGTCCACGCAGTTCCGTTGAATGAGTAGAAGTAGGCGGCCCCGGCGTTAGATGACGTTCCGGGTGCCCCGATGACCGCGTTGGTGCCCGAAATGGCGACTGATATCCCGAAGCCGTCGCCACTCACACCGACCGGGTCGGTGATGCCCGTGGGAGCAGAGCTCGCAACTCGGGGGGTGGCTAATTGAGGACTCGACCCGAGGGTCTGTTTGATTGCCGCCTGGAGTGACGTGGGGGCTTGCGCGAAGGTCATCTGCGAACTTGATGACGATGGTGAAGCTGGGGATTTAACCGCAGTGGCTCCCGATACCGTGGCGGCGCTCATACTCAGTGAAGTACTTAGTAGTGCGAGGACGAGGACGAGGAGTGGACTACGACGAGTAACTATCTGTCTCACTCGACGTGCAGCAACTGAAGCATTGGGAGCTAGTACGGTCGACATAATCATCTCCTAGGCGAGCGTGAACTCGTGTGGGTTCTCCAATTATGAAACTATACATACAAACTGAAAAAGATTTTTAATTACCACTGCCGTTGGGCCAGCACCCTTGCTGGACGTACGTCCGGTTCGCGCGAGCAGTCAATTACTGGGTTTCCCTTCAAACAGACCACTCCAGCTACTCGAATTCACCCTCGCCACGAGCAAGTACTCACGGAGTATTCATTTCCTTGCACAACCGTGGATGGTGGTGGAAATTGCGAGTAGTACCTAAAAACCCACCTGGGGTGGACATGGTACGAAACGCTGCATCAACAGGTTCTCGGTTCAAGTCCCGCCCGGCGCACCACTGAAACTCCAGTTAACGGCTGGCGTTCAACCTCTCAAGGTCTCGCGGCTCTCGGTTTCTACGGCGTAACGAATCGCTGATCAGCCAGAATCGTAGTTTCCAGAACCAGGGGCGCACCAAGCCGATTTGATTACGCGCTCTGATTGCCCCTGTCAAAGTTACCGCTGACGAGACGATCCAAATAACTGCACCTACCAACAAGACCCACGGCGTCCCACCAGCTCGGTTCGTCAGCAGACCACTAATCCCAATAATGAGACCGATGCAACCGGCTCGAAGCGCCCACACGGCCATGCGCCAGTTTCGGTTGGACTGCAATGTTTGACTTAGCTGCACCAATTCAACCTAGAGCGGTACCGTCGCACAACTACTGAATCATGAATCTTCGGGCACGGGCGGCTGCGAGTTCTTCTTTGACACGATACGTTGGATTCCCCGGAGCGAAGGATGCGGCCATGGCGTAGGCCTTGGCCGCATCCGCGTAGCGACCCAGTCGAAACAGACAAAGTGCCTTAGTGCTCCATGGAAATTCGCCAACTAGCTCCTGATCGTAGGAGGGGCCATCGTCTGGTTGCGTTACCCAGTCGGTAGCCAAAATCTGATCGAGATAGTTGATGGCCTCCTCGTACGCACTGCGCTGCATCGCTTGACGCGCCGCAATCCATAAGAGCACGCAGTTTTCCGGAAACTTTTGTAACGCCTCATCAACCAGACCGCTGGTGTCCTCCCCGCGACTGCTCCGCAATCGAATGAGGTCGGCGTACGATAATGAAGCGACCGGATTTGGAATGGACACCAGTCGTGACGAGGTGACCACCTTCGTGAGTTCGTCTTCCGCCTCATTGGGCTCACCGAGCGCTTCAAGTATTCGTGCCAAATGGTGTCGGGCAAAGAGATTGTCTGGCTCAACTTCCAGCTGCTGGCGAAGAAGTGGCAGGTTGCGATGATGTTTTTTAGTTTGGTCACCTTCGTAACCCAGATGAACCAACATCAAGTCGGCGTTCGCGATTATTCGATCGTCGTCCAACGCCACACGGTGTATAGCCGGCACAACTTTCTCATGAATCACCCCTTCAAAACGTATTCGAGGGTCATTGCGCCAGAGTCGGTACTCACGATACGGCGTTGCAGTCGGTCGTGGTCGAAACAGGATTCGAAATGCGACTTCGTTGGCGCCCACGAGCAGTTGTTCGACCTTCGCACGGTCAGTATTGACAAGCCGCTCGTCAGCATCTATGTAAAGAATCCACTGTCCACTCGCAGCTTCTAGCGACTGATTGCGAGCCGCGGCAAAATCTCCGTTCCACGGGTAATGGAACAATCTCGCCCCAAAGTGAGTCGCGATGGCCGTGGTGTCGTCAACGGAGCCCGTATCGACCACCACGATTTCGTCGACGATACCAACCAACGATTCCAGACAACCTTCAAGAAATTTCGACTCATCACGCGTGATCAGCGCCGCAGTTAGGAGTGGAGCCATTAAAAAAACTTACAACTCTAACCGCGGGCTGCTGATGAAATAGCTAACGCGTGATGGAACGACAGTCGCCGTTAATGAGGGAGTTGATTTGGTTGGTACTGATTGGGGTGATACTGATTGGGGTGATACTGATTTGGTTGGTACTGATTGGGGCGATACTGGTTCGGTTCGTACTGATTTGGTTGGTACTGGTTCGGCTGGTACTGGTTCGGCTGGTACTGATTGGGGTGGTGATGTCCCCCATCGGCAAAGGCATCGGACTCGAGCGCGAAAGTACTAATGACCGGGATCGCAAAGCCCAAAGCAGCCATGCGCTTTAAAAATGAACGCCGAGTTCCCTCAACGCCTAACCAGCGACCACTTTGATTCTCAACCATTCTCAAACCCTCTTTAAATAGACTTCCTGTCAAGATACTATCCGCTGCACGGCTAACTGACTGGATGGCTTCTCGGTCCAGAAAAAGCGGGATTGACCTAGCATTTAACGGTGACTTCACTGCTGGTGCTCGCGCCGACTGAACCTAACTTCACTGGGAATGGCGTTGCGATGCGGGTCGGTAGCTTCGTCGAGAGCGCCCGTGCCCTTTACGAAGTGCATCTTGCCGTTCCCTCCAGCCCCAGTTTCTGGCGAACGAGCCACCATGCAGCGCACACACCAGGCACCGTCATGCCATCTGAGGGTCGAGTCCTCCGTCAACGATTGGCCGAGCTCTTAGGCAAGCCCAACTGGCGCGACATGATCGCAGCGGTGGAACCAGTCCCGTGGCCGGCGAAATGGACCTCGCCAGCCCTCGCCCATGATGTAATTATGACATCCGGTGTCGCGTCGGGAACCCCGGTGCACGTCATGAAGTCGTACCTCGCCCCGCTCGGCCTCGCCGTCGCGGATGCTTTAGATTCGCCCTGGGTATCACTCGATCTTGACGATGACGATGAAGCACTCGCCCTCGCGTTGGGTAATCCTGACGCTGCCGCGTACCGCCGAATAGTTTCGACCTTTGCTGGGTGCTTTTCTGCCGTGTGTCTGGCGTCGGCCAACGAAGCAACCATAATTAATCGTCGCCATGGACTTCGTGCGGTGCCCGTGGCTAACTCAATTACGGTACCCACCTTCAAGGCTTACCAGTCACGAGGCACATCATTATTATTCGTTGGTAATCTCACCTACCAACCAAACATTGACGCCGCCGTAACACTCGTCGAACAGGTGCAGCCCGCGATTACCGCCCGATTGGGAGAAGTAACGCCAGTCGTGCTCGCGGGAAATTTTGATCCCGAGGGGCCAATCAGCAACCTTGTTTCTCGTCCCCACGTCGAGGTGTTGGGCTTTGTTCCAGACCTCGCTCCGCTCTACGCCCAATCGGCAGTCGTCGTCGTCCCTTTGCACGCGGGCGCTGGAACTCGGATAAAACTTCTTGAGGCCTTTGCTCATTGTGTTCCAGTGGTGACCACCCCGCCAGGGGCAGCTGGCCTCGAAGTGCGCGATCACGATCAAATCCTGATCGGCACGACGCCTCAAGAACTCGCTGACGCCGTTTGTGAAGTCCTGCAATCCACCGACTTGGCTCATTCTTTGACCACGGCCGCGTACGACTTTGTTACCCGCACCCACAGCACGTCGGTGGTGTCCAATCAAATACTTCAGTTCTTCGAATTGGCGCGCACGGTCGGACGAATCAGTGAACGAGTCCCTCTCGAATGAGCATTTCGATGCACTCCATCGTTTCGCCAATCGGAAGATGATCAAGGCTGAACACGTCACGTACCTGTGCGGCGATGCCGGCAACGTCGTGGGCGCCATCACAGAGTTCGAAAATAATTGAGGCGGTGGGATTGAGGTGATGTACGCGGTCATCAATCTCTTGAAAGACAACTAGGCCGTCAGCACTCTCGTGTACTTCAAGGTTGTCCATTGGTAAGGGGCGCTCTGCACTCACGCCCAGTAGTCTTGCATCTCGAGCGTCGCGTTCACTACTTCCATCAAAATGGGCTACGCGAGCGCGGAGTGCACCCGCTGGCCGTGACGAAAGTAGAGGTCCTGACCAAATGTCCGAAGTCCTCGTAGACGTCGAAACGGTTGCTGGACCACTGCTCACACCACGTGGCGACCTCATGATTACTAGAATTTTGGAACGCGATGGCGTGTGGGAACCCGCCGAGACCAAATTTCTGCAGCAGGTACTACGCACCGGTTACACGTTCGTGGACGTTGGCGCGCACGTTGGTTACTTCAGTGTGCTGGCCGCCCGGAGTGTGGGCCCAACAGGTACCGTCCTTGCCTTCGAGCCCGAAGCACGTAATTTTGAGTTGCTACAGCGCAACTTGGACCGTAACGGCTGTACCCAGGCCCGGGCCTTCCCCTACGCCGCCCACGCCCACGAAGGTTTTATGTCGTTGGTACTGCACGAAGAGAACCGAGGCGCGCATCATTTAGTCGCGCTCGGTGAGACCGAAAATGTTGTGCAGTGCGTGCGTCTGGACGACGTTCTTCCGGCCAGAGTTGACGTCGTGAAGATTGACGTGCAGGGTTACGACCACGACGTCGTTGCGGGACTGACGAACACGATTAGCCGCAACCCCCATCTCATTATCATCACCGAACTCTCGCGCGGTGAGCTTCTACGTCGAGGAATTGACGCAGCGCACGTGCTGGGTGGCTACCACGATCTGGGATGCACGCTGTCCATCTTCGATAGGTACGGTCATCTGCGCCCAACGCCGGTGGCAACGCTTATTGATCTACACCACCAACAAACTCTGCCCGCTGACGTATCGATTGTCCTGACCTTTGATATGGGCAGTGCTTCCACTAGCGAGGAGGATTATTGTCCCCGACCCGCCGTTGGCGTCGAGCGACACGAATCGGCTGACGGAGTCATTATCTACGAGCCCGTGACTGACCGTGCGCATCACCTCAACCACACCGCCGCGCTCGTCTTTGACTTCTGTTCGGGCAACAATAACGTGCGCCAAATTACGACGTTGCTGCAAGAAGCCTTTGACCTTACCGACCGACCCGACGCGGAAGTGGCCGAATGTCTCGTTCAGCTGGGCCGCCTAGGTCTCATCACGCTTAATCAGAGCGCGTCTCGCTAACGCGAGGCTGGCGCCAGTGCCTCGAGAAGTCTCTTGGTGATTCGTTCACTGGCGTAGTTCTCGAGCACCGCGCCACGACAGGTACGACCCCATTCGCGCGCTTCATCTCGATTTTCATAAATCTGTCGAAGCAGAGTGACGGCGTGCGCGCGACGCACCTTGGCCCAGTACTCACCTTGCTCGGGCGTCCGCCAAGCATCAGTTTCATCGCTGGTTGTCGGCACTAAGTCGTACTCGGCGAGATAGGGATAGTGATCGGGGAGGAATTCGGGCGTGGCACCCCATCCAGTGACAACGGAAGGGTTACCAAATGCTGCCGCCTCGAACGCGCCGAGCCCCCATCCTTCACCCCGACTCAACGAAACGTAGCAGTCCCCACGCCGGTGCAATTCGTCCACCCCCTCTTGATCCAGGTGCCGAGTGCTCAACACAATTTTAGGAACTTTGGTTCGTCCACTGAGCGCGTTGGCCAACGTAAACCACGTGGCCTCTTCGGGTGAGCTCGACCACAGATTGGCTTGACGTCGGCGGAACTGCGCTATCAGGTCCACGGGGCCAGTTTGAATGACCAGGACGACGTCGTCCGAATCCGAAAAGGCCTCAAGGTACGCGCTCACCGTCTCCAGAATCGCTTTGCGCGCAATCCAGGTGGCGATCACGTAAAAAGTGAACGTACCGGTTCGTTTCTCCCCCGGCTTGCTCAGGCTCTTAGGGTCCACGGGGACCGCAATGTGCGGCACCACCGCAATCGGTGGGACCACCCCCGACGCCCGAAAGACGTCAGCGTTAAAGCGTGACGGCACCACAACCTGGTCGTAGCGATTAAGAATCGCCACTGACGCATCCGGCAACCGGTCCGTCTCCCAGGTGGTGAAAGCCACCAGTTTTTTTCCCTCAGCCTCTTCGGCTAAACGCTCGTGCCACGTTGGCATCGAATGCACTACTACTACCTCATGGTCAATATCGATGTTGATGATATTGCCGTGCTGATATTTTTCGGGATTGAGATTCGTAATCGGTCCATAGTTGCTGGCCCAACGCTCCGACGGCCAGCCGAGCGGCGTCCAGCTAACCGGCGTTCTTGTCGCCACAATGCCGCTCAAGTACGTTTGCGCGGCATTACCGTAACCGGAGTCGGGCACTAACGATAGCCAGCGGATTCCTCGCATTGGCTAGTTAACCCATTTCATGTTGTCGCCCGAAAAAAACTCTTCGACGGTGTGTCGTGTAGACGAGTCGCCGGGCGGCTCCTTTTCGAAGTCACAAATGACGAAGTTACCACTCACAATACTCTTGAAAGAACCCACAATTGAATCGTAAGGGCCAATCCAACACGAGAACCTCGCCTCAATCACCTGATTGCTCGATATGGGAAGTGCCATCACCCGCCAGGGTGTCAGTGAGCGCAATTTGAAAACTAAAAAAGCTCGGCCAGTTCAAAGAGGAACTGTTGAAGAATTCGAATTCGATCAGTGATCTCGTCGCTGGCGGTCTCCAGACGCTCTTCATCGAGCACCCCAGTTGAGAGAGCTGTCGCGCGCAGAGCCACCTGCAGCGTCGTCAGCCACACCCACGCTTCGGCGTCAGTGAGGTAGGCCTCGTCCACCGTCATGAGCGCGAGCTCAGCATTGGTGGCAATCTCGAGCTGACGAGTGAGCATCGCGGTGGGATCATCGTGATCAGTACTGGGATCAATTGGCGCACTCAGACTGGTATGCCAATCGTGCTCAACTTCGCGTTCCGCCGCCACGACGTGACCAAAAGCATCTCGAGCAACCGAACGCCCGGCGTCATTAAGACGTATTTCGATTCGACCGTCTCGACGACGTACGAAGAGGCGGTTACGTCCGGCCATGGCTACTCTTGTTCCATCGTGCAGTGCAGGCCCGCTACCTGCAATTTGACGCAGTACGACTCGGCTCGATCTCGCGCCCCACTCCACACCACCGCGCGACCTTCGTGATGCACCGTCATCATGAGCTGGGTGGCCTTGTTGTTGGAGTAACCAAAGATTTTCTTAAAAATCACTACTACTACCGACATGGGTGTCACGGGATCGTTCCACACCACCACGAGCCAACGACGCTTCGTTACCGTCGACGACTGGGTATCAGAGACGGTCTCAGTCGACGTCGTTCGAAGTGGTTTCACTGAAGGCACGTCTCATTCTCCCAGAGTTCTGTCACCTGCGAAAGAGGGCGTCCCTACACTGGTCCTGGGAAAGGAGACCCCTTGACGGTTATTTCATGGTTGAGCGCCGTGCCCACGCGCCTGCGCGAGCAGGCCAATCTACGAATTCGCGCCGCCGCCGGACTGACCCAAGACCCACCCGATCCCTGTCTGGACCCTCGTGAGGCCTACCTCCCCGTCGACGGGGTCGCGCGACTCGTTCACGGCGATATCTCCTCAATGATGATTGGGGGACTCGCGTCACTCTTCTTCGAAATGCTCCACCCCCACACCATGGCCGGAGTGGCCCAGCACTCTCGTTACCAAGATGATCCCCTTGGTCGAGTGCTGCAGACCGCCAACTTCATTGGCTTTACGACGTACGGTTCGAAGTCGCGCGCCGCGGACTCGATTGAGCGAGTGCGCGCCATTCACCAAGGTGTCCGAGGTGTGGCCGATGACGGTGTGGCGTATAACGCGGGTGATCCGCACCTACTGGGGTGGATTCACTGTGCGGGCACGGACATGTTCCTCACGGCCTTCCAGCGTTACGCGCGTGCCACGTTGACTTCCGACGAAGCTGATCGCTACGTAGAAGAGATGGCCATCGTGGCGCGTGACCTGGGCGGCGAGACCCCACCGACGAACGTGGCTGAATTGAAAGCGGTCTTAGAGGGGTTTCGCCCCGAACTTCGCCTTAGTGCAGACGCCGTAACCGCTCGTGACTTCGTGGCGCGCGGCGTACTTGAAGGAGCAGTACAAAAATTGCTGTACCGACTACTGGTGCGCAGTGCCTTCGACCTGCAACCCCCGTGGGCCCAGACCATGCTCGGCGTTCGACGTCGTCCACTCTTGAACCAATTCATCATTCGTCCCGCAACGCGCGTCGTCGCTCGAGCGCTTCGAGTTGCGGTACCACCCACCACTCGAGTTAACGGGCGAGGCTAAGTCCACCGTCAACGGTGACAATCTCTCCGGTCACGTAGGAACTCGACACGAGCGCGAAAATTACGTCCGCCACCTCGTGCGCCGTACCCGAGCGCTTGAGTGGGGCAATCGCTTGCACCACCGTCCTCACCGCGTCCCAGTCGGCGGTCCAGGGCGTATCGATCAGCCCCGGCGCCACTGCGTTCACGCGTACTTCGGGACCAACCACACTGGCGAGCAACACCGTGAGGTGATTGAGGGCCGCCTTCGACGCGGCGTAGGGTATCGACGATCCGGTGGGACGAAGGCCGGCAATGGACGACACGTTCACAATTGCTCCGTGCTGGGCGCGCAGCGCTTCCATCGCCGCCACCGACATGCTCCAGGTCCCAAAGACGTTCACCTCAAAGAGTTCGCGCCACACCTCAATAGTCGCGCCAGTTAGGTCGTGGTGTCGGATGATCCGCGTGGCGCCCGCGTTATTGACGAGCACGTCCAGCCGTCCGCAACGCTCGAGTACCTCGCTCACCAGCCGAGCGCACTCGTCGGGTTGGGTGATATCGGCCTGCACGTAGTGCGCCCCCGTCACCGTCGCGGCTAGCTGTTGGCCAGCCTCGACGCTGTGCGCCGAGTTAAAGACCACCGCGTAGCCAGCTTGGGCGAATTTCTTCGCGGTCGCCTCGCCAATTCCGCTGGTCGAGCCCGTCACCAGCGCCACGCGCGTCGCGGTCATTACAGCCGTCGCACTCGCCACGATCCGGCCCAGTGCTGACCGGGTTCGAGCACCACAATGTCCTTGCCACTTCGCAGACCATCGGGCGGACAGGTCATTGGTTCAACCACCACCGCCGTTCGACGGCGGCCACGTTCGAGGGTGTCGCCCGTCTTTACCTGCACGTACGGGAAGTTACGATCCACGCTGAGTTCCACCGTCTGCTGGTCGTGATCGACGACGGTCACCGTCGCGAGACCAAGGTCGTCGCGCTGCAGCTCAGTGAAGGTGACGTCGAGTTCGTGACCATTCACTGATTTTCGCTGCGAGAAATCGAGAGGTTGGCCCACCACCGGCAAAATTTCGCCGGTGGGCAGCCGACGTTGATTCAGAGCAATGTAGGCCTTGGCGGGTACTTCGAGCTCCGCCCCCTCAATTGTTGGAGTCGTCACCGCCAGGTACGGGTGAAACCCCAATCCAAAGGGGATGGCCACCTCGTCGCGATTCGTCACCGTTGTCGTCACGGTGAGACCCATTGGCCCCAAGTGATAGGAGACGGCAATTTCACTCAGAAACGGAAACGCCGGCGTGGGGTGCAAGAGTAGTGACAACACGCAGCGATTCTGATTCACCGACTCAACTGCAAAGGGGCGCCAGCAGACCAGTCCCTGCTGCCCAGTCGCACTCGCGGCGTCGTCAAGGATGGGGAACGCCTTTCGACCCGAGAACTCCCACTGTCCGTCACCCATGCGGTCGGGCCAGGGATAGAGAACTTGACCTCTCGCCCCGGCGGGCATCTCCTCACCGGCGAAGCCCTCCACGACCGAAACGCTACCTTTTACGTACGTGCGCAACGTGGCGCCGACTTGCGTGATCACGGCACGCTGATCTCCGTGCGCGATAGCAATCTGTTCACCCGAGGCAAGCATTAGCGGTGTTTCCTGTTCTTCACTTCCCTGTAACTTACGACAGTTATCGTACGAGGTATGAGAATACTTATTACTAACGATGACGGCGTCGGCGCGCCCGGAATTGCCGTCTTGGCCCGGCGAGTGGCCCAGTGGATTGACGAGAATCCCGGTAACGAAATCCGCGAGGCTCTCGTGGTGGCTCCAGCCACCAATTACTCCGGCATGTCCTCGGCGGTCGGTGACGTCTTTGATCACCCGTCGGTCAACTACCGCCGACACACTATTGCCGGTGCCGAAGGCATTCCCACCTTTTCTTTAGAAGCACCCCCCGCGCTCTGTGCCCTGCTCGGGGCCATTGGCAGTTTTGACTTCCAACCCGACTTGATCTTGTCGGGCATTAATGCCGGCGCCAACGTCGGACGCAGCGTGCTGCATTCGGGCACCGTCGGAGCCATTTTGACCGGCGCCCAGCTGGGACTTTCGGGCCTGGCGGTGTCGGTACAGTGGGGCGACGACGTGCACTACGACACCGCGGCCTCGGTCGCGATTGAAGTACTCGAGCACCTGATGGCGGCCCCATCGCGCACGCTCTTCAATCTGAATGTACCGAACCTGCCCGCACACCTCTTGAAGGGTGTGCGCCGAGGTCGAATCTCGACCGCGGGAATCGTGAAAGCGGCTGGCCCGAGGGCCGGCGGCGAACCACTCGGCAACGAGGGACAACTACCACTGCGACTGGGAGCGGCAACACCCGAACTCGGTGACGTCAGCGACGAGGCCCAAGATGATGATGGCGCCCTGGTGGGCTCGGGCTACGCATCGTTGACGCTCCTGCGCGGTCCCCACGAAGACACGGACCCCGCGCTCGACGCCACCATGCAGGCGGCGCTCAATGCGATCAGTCGTCACCTCGAATCGGCCCCCGAGGTTTAGTCGTCCGTCTTGGTACGACGCTGCTCTTTGACTCGACTGCGCAATTTCTTTTCATCAACACGACGAACTTTTGACGACTTCGTTGGTTTCGTCGCTCGGCGAGGAGTGGGGCGATCAAGGGCCGCACTCAGACGCTCGGTTAACTGTTCGAGCGCGGCTTGACGATTACTCGCTTGTGATCGAAAGCGACCCGCACTCGTACGAATGACGGGACCCACCTGCTCGAGTAGCCAGGTCCGATCGAAATCGCTGAACGCACGAGAGGTCTCGACGTTGAACGTGGCGACAATACGAGTGAGTGAGCGATTGGCGTGCTGGCCCCCCGGTCCACCCGAGGTGGTCGCTCGAAGTTCTATTTCGTCGGCGGGTATCACCACCCGACCACGCAAGAAGATTGACCCGTCGTCTCGCACGTGGGGGACGCTCGCCACCTACACCCCTCCGGGAAAACGAACCATCGCCAGCTGACTCGCTGACGCCACGAGCTGGTTGCGTTCATCAAAGAGCTCGCAGCGCTCGTCCACGAGGCCGTCGGCAATGACGACGCACCATTGACGAGCGCGCAACCACTCACCTACCGGCACTTGGCGCACGTACGACGTCAACTGCAATGTGGGTACCCAACCGGAGGATGCCAACGGAAACGTGGCTGGGGGCATCGCGTCACTCGCCAAGAGCAGACTCCACGGGTCCCATAAGGCTCCGCCGTCATCGAGACGAAGCCAACCGGTCATCTCACCCACCTGCGAACGCGCGCCCGTGGCCCAGTCGGCACACGATGGATCGAGTCGCAGATCGATGGCGTTCATCAAATTAACTTCGTCGCCCCCGGTGGATCGACGACACGAGATCAGTGGCGCCACGGGTGGTGGCGCAGCGTCAGCGTAGCGAACTAATGAATCCACGTGCAGTGAGCCCAAGGTGACGAGCGACTCCACCGCGAGTACGCCCTCTTGGCGCAACGTGACGTGCACGAACGAAACTCCTCGCCCTACGCGGCGAACTTCGGTAGTGAGTTGTGCCGGTCCGACATTCGTAGCACCGACAAAATTAGTTGAGACAGCAGTGGCGTGCAGATGAGAGGAACCCTCTTGCGAAGCTGCCGCGACGGCGGCGTTGGCCACCACCGTTTGGATATATCCCCCGTTGGGATGTCCTCCGATCACGGTGTAAAAGAGAGAAAGATTGGCGTCAAAACAGCCGTCGCCTTGTGGCTCAACCGCGGCCGCTTCGCGAAGGGCCCGCGGCTGGTCGTCGTCAATCACTCCCTAACCCTAACGGCGCTCTCTCGTCTCCCAGTAGATTGATGGTGTAAATGAAAGGCCGCAGTGAACTGTCAGATTGCACGACTTAACCGGTCCGACAAGTCGTGACTCGGTTCATTCATCAACTGCTTTCGTGGCTGGGCCTCGGCTTTCGTGACGCGGCCGCCATGGTCTGGATGACCTGGTGGCCCCTCGTACTTGGATTCACCCTGTCGGGAGCCATTCAGAGTTTTCTTCCCCGCCAGGCTCTTCGTAAAACCCTCGGAACCACCTCCCCGTCGACCGTGATGCGCGCGTCGTTGTTAGGAGTGGTGTCCTCATCGTGTAGTTACGCCGCCAGCGCCATGGCGAGAGCCCTCTTCGCCCGTGGCGCGTCGTGGACCAACGCGCTCGTGTTCATGATTGCCTCGACCAACCTCGTCATTGAACTAGGCATCGTGCTCTATCTCCTCTTGGGCTGGCAGTTTGTGCTCGCTCAATTCGTGGGTGGTGTCGTGATGGTGGCGATCCTCGCGGCCCTGGCGCGACGGTTTTTTAGTCGCCGCGACGAGGCCCAACTGCGTGAACGAGTCCTGCTTGATAGTCCGCCACCGTCGTCGTCCGAAACCACGACGGTTCGAAGTCGTCTCACCGACTCGTGGTACTACCGCCGCGCCGCTCAGTTCACCGTGGGTGATCTCACCATGCTGCGAAAAGAACTCCTCGCCGGTTTTGTGGTAGCGGGTTTTTTAAACGTGCACGTGCCGGGCTCGTGGTGGAGCCACCTCTTTCTCACGGGCCACGGCTCACTGGGCATACTCGAAAACGTCGTCCTGGCGCCGCTGCTCGCGGTCATCTCCTTCGTTTGTTCGGTGGGCAATATTCCCCTCGCCGCCACTCTTTGGCTCCACGGCGTGGCCTTTGGTGGCGTCATCAGTTTCATCTTCGCCGACCTCGTGACGCTGCCACTGCTTTTGATTTACCGCCGCTTTTACGGCACGCGAAATGCCACGCGGCTTTTCGCACTGTTGTGGCTGGTGATGAGCGTCGGGGGCGCACTCGTAGAGATCCTCTTTCACTCCGTGCACTTAGTCCCGCCAGTGCGTCGAGCCAGTTACCTCGAGGGGGCCTTTCCTCTCGGGACCACCTTGTGGCTCAACGGTGCGGCCACCCTCGTCATCATTGGTGTGTGGCTGCTCAATCGCCACAACGCTGACAGCGAGCGAAGTGCCCGTGATCCCATCTGTGGCATGGCCGTCGACGTCACGGCGCCCGTCGCGATTCGAGAACGTGACGGGGTCACGTACTACTTCTGCTCGCCCCGGTGTGCGGAGCGATTTGACGCGGGTGCTGCGGTGGCGTCCAGTGAAGTTGGTTCCCACGTCGACCCGGTCTGCTTCATGAACGTTGACCCGCAGAGTACGCTTTGCAGCGTGGGTGCTGACGGCCACACGTACTATTTCTGTGGCAGTGGCTGTCAGGCAACGTTTCTTCGAGGCGACCTCGACCCCGTAGCTAGCAAGAACGAGTTAGGACACGAGCTAGATCATGAGTAAGCGACACACCAGCGTTCGAGCCTACGGCGTGCTCTTTGACGAAGCGCGAGTGGCGCTCGTTCGATCGAGTAATCCACAACACCAGCCCCCACTGTGGTGGCTACCGGGTGGGGGCATTGACTTTGGCGAGTCGCCCGAGGACACCTTGGTACGTGAGTTCAAAGAAGAGACTGGGCTCGTGGTGCACCGGCCGTCCCTGCTCGACGTTTCGAGTGATATGCGTCGTCGCGAGAATGGCGATCACATTCATACGGTTCGAATTATCTACGTGGTCGAGTTGGCCGGTGGTGAAATTGAGCACGAAGTGCACGGCACGACCGATCACGCGGGCTGGTTTGATCTCTCCGCGGTCGTCACCATGAACCTCGCGCCGTACGCTCGCGCCGCCATCGAGCAGGCTCAGGGGAAGTAGCGCGCCGGCATCTCGCGCTTCAAAAACTTCCCGGCGGCATTGCGCGGTAACGGTTCGCTGGTGACCACAATCCGAGTGGGAATCTTGAAACTTGCGAGTCGGTCCTTCAAGGAGTTCTGTACTTGCTCGCTCGTGAGCGACGCGCCATGTTTCACCATGATGACGCAGGCCACCTCTTCGCCCAGGCGTTCGTGCGCCACGCCGAATACGGCGGCTTCGTGCACTGCCGCCAACTCGTAGATGGCCGCCTCAACTTCGGCGGAGTAAACGTTCTCTCCCCCGCGAAGAATCATGTCTTTCACCCGGTCCTCAATAAAGAGGAAGCCCTCGTCGTCAATTCGCCCGAGGTCGCCAGTGCGAAGCCACCCGTCGACAATAGTCGCGGCGGTGGCTTCTGGTTGACGCCAGTAGCCACGAATCATCGTCGGTGACTTCATCCAAATCTCACCATTCGCGTTGCGGCCGAGCGAATTGCGTTCGGGGTCGCGAACGTCAACGTCCATCACGATGGTGGGTGTGCGTCCGGTCGAAGTCGGGTGACTCACGTAGTCGTCGCCGTAATTCCCCGGCCCGTACGCATTTGTTTCGGTCATGCCGTAGCCCAGTGACGGACGGCCCCGCGAAAACGACTTCTCGACACGAGCCACCAGCGTGGGTGGTGCCGGTGCACCGCCACCGCCCACCGCGCCCAGTGACGAGGTGTCGTACTTCGAAAAGGCCGGACATTCCAGCAGATCCCACGACTGGGTGGGAACACCAACGAAGTTGGTCACGCGATGGCGTTCAATGAGCTGCAAGGCGCGTTCCGGTTCCCAACGGTGCATCATGACCAATTTGAAGTGCCACGAGAAACACGACATCATCACCGGAATGCAGCCCGTCACGTGAAAGAGCGGCACAATCAAAATAAAGCACGGGGCCATCCCCGAGCCTTTTTCACCCGGCTCGCGCCGCGCGTCGATGATGGACGAACTGGACGCGAAGGCCATGATCGACTGACAGATGGCGCCATGCGTCGAGACCGCACCTTTGGGAAAGCCCGTCGTGCCCGAAGTGTAGAGAATGGTGGCGTCGGTACTGGACGTGATGTCGACGTTCGGCATTGGCGCGCCAGGCTCGACCGCGTCGGCCCACGGCGTTACGCCAGGAGCAAGGGGGGCCGACTCATCGAGACGAACACCAATAATGGGTACGCCCGCGCGCTGGCAGGGACCCTTGGCTCGTTCGACGCGCTCCGCATCAGCCAGCAGGACCGAAAGCTGTGCGTCATTGAGGGCGTACTCAATTTCGTCTTCGGTCCACCACGCATTGAGTGAGACCGAAATCGCTCCAATGGACAAGATGGCCGCGAACGAAACTATCCACTCGGGAAGATTTCGCATAGCTATTCCCACGCGATCGCCCGCTGCAACGCCGTAGCGATTGACCAGTGCCGCACCTAACGCATCGGCCTCTTGCATCACTTTCGCGAACGACCACTCCTCGTCTTCGTAGACTATGAATGTTTGATCGAGACCACGAGCGGTATCAAAAAGATCACGCACGGTCGCGGGAGCATTTTTGAACATCCGGTTGGTCACGCCGTCAACGGTGACGTCGTGCACTTCAAAGGGCTGACCGGCAGCGCCCACCGCCGCGACCGCCTCTTTCATTGTCAACACCACACGACCTCGATTCGAATGCTGCCAAATCCTATGCTCGGACCGGGGTTCTCGCGAGCAGATTCTTGCACGAGAAGCCTTCTTTTTGGCTATCGCGGGTCCCGGGGGCAAAGTTTCGTAGCCCAGTCACGAACCCCTGGGGTTCGACACCATGCCTTTAGTTACCAACGCAAGGAACTAGGCGGTGACGGCGCTGGCTCGCGCAGCTTTTTGAGCCATGCGCTCAACGGTCACCTGTAACTTCTCCACGAACGCCGCAAGTTCCAGGCGGGCTCGCTCGGCCTCCGCGCTTAAGCCTTCGAGATGGTTGACGTCCCACAACGTCAACACTGGTTCCAGGACATCCTTTAAAAACTGGCTGAGGCCATAGATGCCTTCGCGAGCAATACGCACGGCGTGACGGGTAAAACTCGGAATTCCGGTACCGGGCATCGCGAACGAGCAGACCTGCTTCATGGTAGCGATCATCATGGTTGAGGGATCAATGGCGAAGGCCGCATTCGCGAGGTCGCGGTAGAAGAGAAAGTGTTTCGTTTCGTCGCCCGCGATTTGACCCAGCACGTTGCGACCGATTTTGTCGTCTTTGGGCAGATGGGCTCCCGTATTGCGGTGCGCTATTTGAGTGGCGCGCTCTTGGAACGTCACGTAACTAATGAGGTCAGCGATTGTTTCAGGTTGGGGCACTTCTCCAGTCGCCATTTGAACCCGACGGCCCTCTTCGAGCAAGGTTGGGTCAATGCAGCGACTGATGTGTACCCAGTCTCGCATCACCATCGCGTGACGATTTTCTTCCATTGTCCACTGGTGGTTCCAGTCGAGAATGGGGTGACCCTTTGGGGCATGACCCAACAAGGTATTGGTGTAGTACGGCAGGTTGTCTTCGGTGAGCAAGTTCACGTAAATCGCGCTACGAACCCCGTCGGCTAATGGATAGTCCGACGCTGACCAGGGGCGATCGACAAAACTCGATCCCTCACCCCAATTAATCTGCTCGTGAGGAAACCAAAGGCGCGGCGCTTCGAGGTGTCGGTTATAGAGACGCTCGACGTCGGGCGCAATTTCGTTGAGTAGCCCGAGCTCCGCGGTTCCCGTTCGCGCTGGCGCCATACTCATCTTTTCCGATTCTCTCGCTACTGCACCGACGTGACCAGCGTAATGACTAATTAACTCAAAGTGATTCCACTAAGTCGCGCACCCAAAAGTTCAATAAACCCTCACAAAGTAGCCTACATAACCTGTGACGATCTTCGCCTCTCTGGTTCCCGCTGACTTTCGTGGTGCTCTCACCCCTCCCGTACGAAAATTCTTCATCTACACCCTTCTCCAGTGCGTGGGTAATGGACTTACTCTTTCGCTCTTCGTGATCTATTTGCACAATGTTCGAGGTTTTTCAACCAACGACGCCACTCTGCTGCTGGCCGTCTCGGCGGCGGCGGGACTCGCCACGAGTCCCTTCTGGGGCACCATGGTTGACCGGTTTGGTCCAGCGCCGGTCATTCTCTTGGCCTGTGTTGCCGAACCCGCTGCACTGATTACTTGGGCCTTTGCAAAAAGTTGGCCCCAACTCGTGGTCGCCGCGCTGCTACTCGCCATCTTTGGCGGAGCCGGCTGGGGGCCGGGTAGCACCATGCTGAGTCGACTCGTCGCCGAGCAGCATCGCCAACGCGCGTTTGGCTTTAATTTCATGCTCGTCAACCTGGGAATTGGATTCGGCGCTCTCTTTTCCGCAACCATTGTTGACTTACACCATCCTTCCTCCTTCACCGTGCTGTATCTCGTTGACGCGTGCATCACCATCGTCGCGGGAGTAACGATCATTCCTCTGCGGCGTCACGGCCGAGCACCGGAGGGGTCGGCGGACGACGTCACGCCAAACTCGCAAGGTTGGCGTGACGTCCTAAGGGACCGACGGCTCATCCAGTACGTCCTGGCGTCACTCGTCTTGTTGGTCGGAGGTTACGGTTCACAAGAGGCGGGATTTAGTCTGTTCGTCGTCAACAACCTCCGACTTCCCGTGCACGTTATTGGCATCATCTTCTTTTTCAATACCACGACCATCGTGGCCGTCCAGCTCTGGGTTCTCAACCGTGTTGAGGGACGCAGCCGAACACGGGTTATGGCGAGCGTGGCGTTACTGTGGTTTTTCTTTTGGATCATGCTCGACGTAGCACTGGCACTACCTGGCGTAATCGCCGTGCTTTCGCTCTGCCTGGCCATGGTGGTCTTTGCCATTGGCGAAACAATGCTGTCACCCGTTGGCCCAGCAATCGTGAACGATATTGCCCCGGAGCATCTGCGAGGTCGCTACAACGCTGCTGGTGGGTTGACCTGGGGTATCTCCAATACGATCGCCCCCGCGCTCACCGCGCTCTACTTCAACAACCACCTCGGAAATTGGTGGCCCTTCGCCACGGGGCTCACTGCCCTCGCGGGCGGACTCTTGATGCTCAATCTTCGCCGTCACCTCAGCGCCAGTGAGGATGGCCGCGCGACGGTTCCGAGTGACTAGGGCGTCCAAAAGTTACTGGTTGATACCACCGCTAACGCCGCCATTGACACAATGCTGAGTCCGAGCATCACCTCAAACCACTGACGAGGAAGTCGCGCTCCCGCTATGGCAAAGAGCGGAAAGGCCCGCAACAACAGGCGGGGCGATACACCAACGATTGGCGACAGCGATCCAAGGACCAACACGCCCACCACGTAAGCGGTCCAGGTGTGCGGAGGCCGGTTACGAAACCACACAATGAGCAGTCCAATAACCAGCACCAAGCTGGCGACCTTGACCGGTGGATTGAGATTTGCGAATCCGTGCGCGATGGTCTGAAGCACCGACTGGACGACGCCAGTACCGAGGTGACCGCGTTGCCAACCAACTCGTTGCGCGTGAAACCAAGTGAATGGTGAGCCAGTATGCGCCCAGAGATAACCGAAAAAGGTCAGTACTCCGAGTGGCGCGACGAGGGGGGCCACGAGCGCTCGCCACTGATGCGCACGTCGAATCGCGATGAGGGCCGCAATGACGCACGGCGCTACCGCGGCCACCCCCACGGGATCACAGACGGTCGCCAGCGCAGCGAAGAGCCCACCCGTTAGCCACCACTGTCGACGTAGCGCCAGTATCGAACACGACACAAAAAAGATGATGGCACCCTCGGAGTACACCATCGAAAGCACAAATGCTGCCGGCGACAGCATAATCAAGGCCGTTGCTCTATTTGCTGCGTGGGCATCATCGACGTCACGCACCATCCACCACACCGCGACGGCCCCCAACAGACTGAACAGCGATGACGTCACGAGTCCCGACACGGTGAATCCAAGCCCGGTCAACCCGTGCACGCCTCGAATCGCCAAGGGAATCAGAGGAAAGAACCCCAAGTCGCACTGCGCACTGTTGCCGTGTCCGGGGGGAACAACGTGGACGTAGCCGTAGTGAGCGATCATCAAGTACCAGCGAGAGTCCCAGCCCACCAAGAACTGGATAATTGAGCGCCGCGTGGCCATAGCTACAGCCGCAAAGATTGCGTAGACCGCCACGCGCGAAAGAACGAAAATTCCTAGCGGCTGTAATGACTGTTGCAGGACGTTCGTGACTTGGGTTCGTCTCGAAGTAGGCACTATTCGACTCGCTGACTCATCACCGCTCATCACGCCTACTCACGTCGATTCAAAGGGCGTGTCGGCCGTCCTTCGCACGAATCTCGACATTACTCTAAGGACCAGGGAAATTTACGAGTACTTCTCGCCACCGCGATGCCTCGACGACTAGATTTGCCACCGAGGTCGGCGTAGTAACACGGGCGCCGACAACGATGAGAGGGTCAGTTCGATGCCAATGCCCCAACCGTTCGCCCGGCTCGCCGCGTTGGCAGCTCAATGGCGATGGTGGGTGGCGCTGGGCACGCTGAGTTCGCTCGGTCTCGTCCTCTGTTCCAGTGCCATTGCCTCAAAACCTGAGCCGGCATCGTTTCATTGGTGGCTCCGCCTCCCCGCCACGAGTTACGGCACCGCCCACGTCGTGTTCTATCTCTGCATGGCGGGTCTAACGATCAGTTGGCTAGGCGTCGGAGCATTGGCCGCCGTGGGTGAACTCTCACTGCGTCGGGCCCTCAGCGTCTTTGGAACGTGGGCGACACCGCTCTTTCTCGGCGTACCACTCTTTAGTCGCGACCTCTATAGCTACGTCGCCCAGAGTGAAATCGCGAGTCGCGGTCTCAATCCCTATCGCGTAGCACCCGATTCAGTCCTGCACGGTCCAGCCCTCACTTCAATCGCCTCCGTGTGGCATCACACCACTTCGCCGTATGGTCCACTCTTCGTGCAGTTCTCGCGACTGCTCGTCAAGCTCACCGGAAACTCTTACACCGCGCAGATCCTCGTACTTCGCGCCGCGGAACTGCCCGGCATCGTGTTACTAGTGGTCGCGGTCGTTCTCTTGACTCGACGATTGGCAACCGACTCCGGCATTGCACTTTGGTTAGTGCTACTCAGCCCCGCGGCTCTGGTCACTGAGGTCGCTTCGGCCCACAATGACACGCTCATGCTCGGTCTCATGCTGCTCGGCGTCGCGATCTACCCGCGCTACGCGCGTTGGGGACTCGTTTTGGTTGGACTGGCCGCCTGCATCAAGATCTCCGCACTCGTCGTACTGGTGTTTCTCGTGGCTGGCGCACTTGGCCAGTTGACGACGCGAGCAAGGGTTCGCGCCATCGCTGAGGTGGTAGCGATCCCCGCGAGCGTGATTGTCATCCTCACGCAAATCAGCGGCTACGGCTGGACGTGGCTGTCACCGAGCACCTTGAAAATTCCCACCGAGCTGCGAATTCTTATTACGCCCGTGGTTTCGCTCGGCACATTGCTGGCGTCGATGCTGCACGCGGTGGGTCTGCACGTACCTACTTCGTTGGTTATTACCGTGACCCAAGAGGTCAGCGAACTGGCGGCCGTACTCTTCGTTCTCTGGCTCGTGCGACACACCAAAGTGACCAATACGGTGACCATGATTGGGGCGGCGTTGCTGATCATTGTGGTGGCGAGTCCCGTGGTGTGGCCCTGGTATTGCTTCTGGGGACTCAGCGCTCTGGCGGTCACGAGCATGCAGCGTTCGAAGTTTCTCGCCCTGCTCGCTGCGGGCACGCCACTGTTGGTAGGAGCGGGCGGCACCATGATGATTGGCGGGAATGGTTTTTACGTGGTGGGTCCCTTGATCATTGGGGCCCTAATCTGGTTCTTTATGTCGCACGGCCCACGACGCATCCTCGAACGCGTCGATCAACTCACTCATGCTGACTAGTTCGCTCGCTCGAGTTACCCGCAAGAACATGGCGTGGGCGCGACCGGGACTCATCATCTACCTCATCGCCCGACTCGCGACGCTCGTCTTTGTACTCATCGCCGACCTCGTTGATCATCAAGGACTCGTCGCGCACCTCTCGGTCTGGGACGGTAAGTGGTTTTTGCGCGCGACCCAACATGGTTGGCCTCAACATTTGCCTATGGTGCACGGTCACGTTGCCGCCAACACGACCGCGTTTTTCCCATTCTTCCCTTTCGTTCTTCGAGTGTTCTCACTGGGCGAGCGACTCTCCCCCGCTGTCGTGGGCCTCGTTATCAGTGCCCTCACCGGAATGGTGGCGGTCGTGTGCGTTGGTCTTCTCGCTAAGGAAATAGGCACCGTCGAGCAAGCCAGACGGGCGACCGTGCTCTTTGCGCTGAGTCCAGGAAGTTTTGTCTTTAGTCTTATTTATTCAGAAGGCTTCCTCATCACCTTCTTGGCTCTTGGACTGTTAGCGCTCGTTCGCCGGCGCTGGTGGTGGGCAGGAATCTTTGGCGCACTCGCCACCATTACCTCACCAGTGGGGCTGGCCTTCGTCGTGACCTGCGCCGTCTGCTCATTGGTGGCCATCATCAAACATCGAAACTGGTCATCGCTCGTCGCGCCGATACTTGCGCCCCTGGGATTTATTGGGTGGATGGGCTACCTCTGGGCGCACACCGGCCACTTTGATGCGTGGCGACTGACAGAACGGGGAGGTTGGGATAGCTACCCCTCGCTTCTTTACCCGGTGCGCATCATTACTCAATTCCTCTTCAATCCTCTCTCACCCACCTTGACGGGGTACATGCTGCTGATCGGCACGATCGTCAGTGCCCTGGGGCTATGGATTGTTGTAAAAGACCGCCAGCCGTTGGCGCTGGTGGCGTACGCCACGAGTGCCCTGCTGCTCTTTGCGGTGGCAGCGCCAGTGGGCCTGCGGCCTCGCTTCATCATGCAGATTTTCCCCATGACGATTGCGGTGGCGGCGCGCTGGTCTGGATGGCGTTATCGTGCCCTCATGGCGACCTCGGTACTTTTACTCATCGTCATGACCTTTGAAGAGATCAGTTCGTGGGCGATGTTCCCGTGAACCTCTTTAACGCCAACGAGTCGAGTGAGCTCGTCCAGCGAGCCACCTGGAGTCTGGTCTGGCTCGCCATCACGACGTTCGGCCTCGATATTTGGAGCCAGTGGTCGTCGTGGCCGGGCGACGCGCTTCTCGCACCCGCCCTGGTTGGCGTGGGAATTCTGGGACTGGGTTGGCTGTGGCTGCGTCAAGAACGATCCTCACTCGCGGGACATTTTGCGATGGCGGCATCGGTGCTCGCGGTGCTGGCGGGCCAAGGTGCCAATATTGCCGCGCGTAACTTTTACACCACCGACTCGGCCGCCTTCAACGATGTCGCGACCCGACTCTTTTTGCACGGCCACAATCCCTACAGTTCCTCGATGGCTCCCGCGGATGCTCTACTTCATCCCGCGGCAAATTTCTGGACCTACCTGCTCGGTGGCGGTCACGTCACGCAGGTCTCGTATCCGGCGGGGTCCTTCATCTTCCAAAGTGCGCTGCACTCGCTTGGGGTCCACCACCTCACCACCGACTGGCTCGATCTGGGTTCATGGATTATTGCCGCCGTCGCACTCTACGCATTCTTAGACAAGCCACTGCGCTGGATTGCTCCGCTCTTGCTGCTCGCCAACGCGTACATGTGGACGTTCGCGAACGGCGGCACCGACGCGCTATGGGTACCCTTTCTCGTCGTGGCGGTGTGGCGCTGGGACCGATTTGCAGCGTTTAATTCGTCGGGGATCGAACGTTGGATCAGTCCCGTCGCACTTGGTGTGGCGTGCTCGATCAAACAGAGCCCCTGGTTCTGTCTACCGTTCTTGCTGCTTGGTGTTGCCCTAGAAGCGCGAGCTCACCAGACTGGAGGGCTGCGCACCCCGTTGCGCTACGGGTTGCTAACCCTGGGCACGTTTGGCCTCGTCAATTCACCCTTCATAATTTGGGGCCCCCGCGCGTGGCTCGACGGTGTGTTGTTGCCCCTGCGTCGTCCATTGGTGCCCGACGGGCAGGGTCTCATTGCACTGGCCCTGCACGGCTTCGTCCGCGGTGTTGACCTGCGCTTGCTGTGGGTTGCGGGCGTGGTCGCACTCGGCGCCCTATTACTAGCCATGATCCTGTGGTACCCCACGATGAAGCGTGCGTGGCTCTTCCTCTTGCCCCTCGTACTGTTCATTCCCGGTCGGAGCATTTCGAACTACCTGTTGAATTTCTTTCCCGCAGCCATTCTGGCGGGTCTGAGCGTTACCTCGGTCGGTGCTCAGGCTCGCGTGACAATGCCCGCGTGGGTACGACGACTACTGGGCACCGCCCCATGGATCGCGACCGTCTTACTCGCCACGTTGGCGTTAAGTCGAGCCCCGTTATCCATCACGGTTGGACCGGTACAGACCAGTAACAACTATCACGTCTTTACTTCCATTCAACTAACCGTCCACAACAACACGACACAGAACGCCACCCCACACTTCATGGTGGCGCTCGGAGGATCGCACCCCAGCGGTTTCTGGGATGCCACGTTGAGTCAAGGGGTATTCCCGCTAGCCCCTGGCGCGAGTGCGACGGTCACTATTACACCCACCCGATGGACCTGGGCCCCTAATCGCGCCGACTACTGGCTCGTTGACGCCTTCACCTCAACGCCCCAGACGTTGAGTACCTCGCAACTACAACGCTGGCCCTTGGGCCCACTGCAGTAGCTCCAGCATCACGCCAGACCCTGCATCACGTCACGAATTGAAGTGACCTGGGGTGATCAAACTGCATCGAACTGCGAGAGGCTATTTAATGCCTCGCGCGACCGCCAAGAGTACGGAGTAGGCCAGGTTGTACGTAGTGACGCTCACGGTAGTGGCGCGAAAACCACTCACCGCCGGAACAGTCCAGGTCACCAGTCCACCATTGCGCTTCACTTGAGCCGCTCCACACTGTCCTGCGGCGACCCCGGCACAGTTGCTCCAGACCTGCGCTCGATGTCCGCGAATCAGCACCGTGGCGATCTGCTTGTTGAAGCCAGTTCCGCTATTGCAGGTGTGGGCGGCTTTTTCAAAAATATTCACTCCCGGATAACTATTGCCAAACGTGCCCTTGCCGCCCAGCATGAAGGCAACCTGAGCATGATCCGAGCACGTGGTGCCATCACTTAACGCAAAAGCCTTAAGCGCAAAACCCGCAAAAGTTGTTGGCGAGTAGATCTTAAATTTGACCTGCGCCTGCACGCTCGACGTCGAAGCTGCGCTAACTCCGACAAAGAGACCGAGGGACGTACCAACCAACATCAACACCGTGACAATTTTCTTCATGAGTCATCCAATCAGTTGCACCGCGCAGCTTCGTTGGCGGCTTAGATTTTCGTAATGGTACTCAGTGTAAAGGTGAATCCGTGACCACTGGCCACCGTGCACTTCACCGCCTTTTTCAACACCGCGCAGGTGAACGGTCCAGATTTCACCATGGTGCCCGGGGCAAAATCGGGGGTGCCTAACCCGGGATTCGAACCGCACGTGGCGCCCACGCACTTCTTCAGCGCGCCCGAGGTCATCATCACCACGTGATGGGTGAACTTCGGTGTGCTCGACATGCAGTACGCCTGGGAAAACGGCTTGGCCCCCGGACTTTTAAAATTATGGTCGAGCTCACACGAGATCACGGGAAACGGTGGCCCGAAAAAAGCGTTGAACTCAAAGTTCACCAACGACGTGACGACGGTGGTATCGATGTGTTGACTTGGCGTTGCGCCAAAGGCTCCGCTCGGCGCCCCCGCCAGGCTCAGGGCCATCACGACCGCCCCCAGCAGGCTGACTTTGTTGCGGAATGACAGTGGTCGTCTGGTCACGTCCGAAGTGTAGTGGTCGTCGTCACCATCTCCCTGGCGTGCACCACGTGATTAGTCGAGCCCCGTGCCGAGCTTTACCTCCGTAACACGATTCGATTCGTGCAGTTACAGGTCGGGCAGCCCGAAATCGAGAGAGGGCATATCAGTGCCGCCATCAATTTCCAACACCTTGCCCGTCAAGAACGCGCCAGCGGACGACGCGAGATACACAACGGCCGCCGCAATCTCTTGTGCGTCAGCTATCCGGTGTAACGGCGTGAGGTCCTCCATCATCGACTTCAGTTCGGGCGTCGACGTTACAATTTCGAGCGCCGACGTCGCCGTCGATCCCGCCGCGATCGCGTTCACGCGAATTTTGGGAGCGAGGTCTTTACTAATCAAGCGGGTGTAGTGGGACAGGGCGGCTTTGGAGGCGCCGTACGCGGCGTAGCCTCGGCCCGCGACTCGCCCCATCACCGACGAGATATTGATGATTGCGCCACCACCCTGTTGCACCATGAGTGGTACCGCCGCGAGGTTAAGCGCGTGTGCCGTGGCGACGTTGAAGTGGAACGCCTCTTCGAGATACTCCGGTGTCGTATCCATGAACGGCAGCGGAATTGCTCCACCGACGTTATTAACCACGATGTCGAGCCGACCAAACGTGTTCGCCGCCACTTCAGCGAGACCGCGTACCTCATCGAGATTGGAAAGGTCGGCGGTCACCGCGACCGCTCGACGACCCGTCGCGGTGATCTGCTCGACCACGCTCTCTAAATCACTCGCGGTGCGCGACGCAATAACCACGTCGGCCCCACATTCAGCCAACGCCAGCGCACTAGCCGCCCCGATTCCTCGACCGGCGCCGGTCACCACCGCGACCTGGCCGTCGAGGCGAAAGAGATCGAGAATCATGAGCAGCCGCTAGTAGCTCCGCAACTTGAGCAGACGTAACACGATCCGGCACGCTGCATTGAGTCACCACACTGGAAGCACATCGGCGCATCGGTCTGCTGCGCTCGAGCCGGAGGCGCCGGCTTCTCGCTCATGTCCACCAAGGTCGGCTGCACGCTGACACCCATGGTCGGCGTGGCCTGCTCGGCAACTTCGGGCAACGTGGGCTGAATGCGCTCGCTCGTCGACAGTACGCCCAACTCTTCGCGCTCACTGGGCTTTAAGTAGTCCAGGGCGAGTCGTCGGAAGATGTAGTCCACGAGTGACGTCGCGATGCGCAGTTCGCCATCGTCGGTCATGCCCGAAGGCTCAAACTTCATGTTCACGTACTTACGCACGTAGGTCGCCAACGGCACCCCGTGCTGGAGACCAAGGCTGATCGAGATTGAGAAGGCGTCCATGATGCCCGCGAGCGTCGAACCCTGCTTGGAGACCTTGATGAAGACTTCGCCCGGTCGTCCATCTTCGTATTCGCCCACCGTCACGTAGCCTTCGCAGTCCGCGACACGGAACGCTGACGTTGTCGACACCCGTCGACGTGGAAGCCGTTCGCGAACTGCCCCTACAACCACGTGGGAACCTTCGGATTTGGCCAGATTGAGCGCCTGCTCCAGCTGCGCAATCTTGGTAAAGAGCTCCGCCGCCACTGAGTCGGTCGCGGTCATTGAGGAGGTTGACTCCTCGCCGTCCTTCTTCGCCGTTGACAGGGGCTGGCCAACTTTGCAGTTGTCACGGTAAATCGCCACAGCCTTCACGCCCAATCGCCACGCGTCAAGGTGCAGATTCTCAACCTCTTCAATCGTGGCGTCTTCGGGCATGTTGACCGTCTTCGAGATTGCTCCCGAGATAAACGGCTGTACGGCACCCATCATCTTCACGTGACCGCCGTAGTGAATCGTGTTATCACCCATGGAACAAGCGAAGACCGGAAGGTGCTCGGGACGAAGTCCCGGGGCTCCCACGATGGACTTGTTCTCGTCGATATAGGCCTCAATGGCTAACGCCTCAACCTCGGAGTAGCCCAACACGCGCAACGCGCGCGGCACAGTCTGGTTGACAATGGACATGTTGCCGCCACCGACCAACTTCTTAAACTTCACCAGACCCAAGTCGGGTTCAATGCCCGTCGTGTCGCAGTCCATCAACAGTCCAATGGTGCCGGTCGGAGCCAGTACTGAAGCCTGGGCGTTACGCACACCGTGACGAGTGCCGAGGTCCACCGCTTCTTCCCAGTCGCGCTGGGCCGCTTGGAGAATTTCGGCCGGAGCGAATGCTTCGTCAATCTGGTACGAGGCGTCGCGGTGCATGCGCAACACGTTCAGCATCGGCTCCGCGTTCTCGGCGAATCCTTCGTGTGCACCCAGTCGCGCCGCAGTTCGGGCACTCACCGCGTACGCGTGACCAGTCATGAGCGCAGTTATTGCAGCGGCCCACGCGCGACCAGCGTCGGAGTCGTACGCGAGCCCCGACGCCATCAACAGCGCACCCAGGTTGGCGTAGCCCAAACCAAGCTGACGAAACTTACGAGAGTTAATGCCAATCTTCTCGGTGGGGTAGTCGGCCGCGCCCACGATGATCTCTTGTGCGGTGAAGAGGACGTCAATTGAGGACTTGAAAGCCTCCACGTCAAAATGTCCGTCGCTACGTAGGTACTTCATCAAGTTCAAACTCGCGAGGTTGCACGCCGAGTTGTCGATGTGCATGTACTCCGAGCAGGGATTGGATCCATTGATCCGATCGGTGTTGGGCGACGTGTGCCACTTGTTAATCGTGGTGTCGAACTGCAGGCCCGGGTCCGCGCACTCCCACGAAGCACGAGCAATCTGGCGCCACAGTTCGCGAGCCTTCACCGTTGACACGACGCGGCCGTCGGTACGCGCGACTAAATTCCAGTCCGCGTCCGCCAAGACGGCCTCCATGAACTCATCCGACACGCGAACGGAGTTATTGGCGTTCTGGTACTGAATGGAGTGCACGTCTTTGCCGTCAAGGTCCATGTCGAATCCAGCGTCGCGCAACACGCGGGCCTTCTTCTCCTCGTTGGCCTTGCACCAGACGAACTCTTCAATATCGGGGTGATCCACGTCCAAGATGACCATCTTCGCCGCTCGACGAGTCTTGCCACCTGATTTAATCGTTCCGGCCGACGCGTCGGCGCCACGCATGAATGACACAGGTCCACTGGCGGTGCCACCACCTTCGAGCATTTCAGCGCTGGAACGAATCTTCGACAGGTTGACACCCGCGCCCGAACCACCCTTGAAAATCGTTCCCTCTTCGGTGTACCAATTGAGAATCGATCGCATCGAGTCGTTAACCGCCAAGATGAAACAGGCACTCCCCTGTTGGGGCACGTCCTTCACGCCAATGTTGAACCACACCGGTGAGTTGAAGGCCGCTTTTTGCGTAATGAGTAGATGCTTGAGTTCGGCGCGAAACGTCTCGGCCTCTTCTTCGTCAAGGAAGTAGTCGCCGTCGATGCCCCATCGAGTGACCGTGTCCACGATCCGATCGACCACTTGCTTCAAGCTGGTCTCTCGCTCGGGCGTACCGAGTGTGCCGCGGAAGTATTTCTGCGCGAGGATGTTGGTCGCGTTAAAGGACCAGTTCGCGGGCACTTCAACGTTCAACTGCTCGAAGGCAACTGATCCATCTCGAAAGTTGGTAATGCGTGCGTCACGACGATCCCACACCACCTCGTCGTAAGGATGCCGATCATCCGTGGTAAAAAACCGACGAAGTCCAATTCCAAGTCGCTGCGGTGCGATAGCCATTTCACTGTTCCTTTTCTCTTCCGAATCCGACACTACGAGTACGCATCTCTCGCCGCTCGGTCGGAGAGTCGAGGATACTGGCTCCTGGCCCCCCAGCCACAAGATGTAGTGGCAGAACCACTACTCGTCGCAAGATGCTGTGTTATTACAGCACTGTAATTACATCACGTCAACTCTTTCCAGGGCAAATCTTTAAAAAATTTTCTCCTGGGGACCGGAGGTCCAAATCGGCCTCGGTTGGCTCGGTAGCCTGACCCCAATGGACCTCGTACTCGCCTTAGACGCCGGGACTACCGGGGTCCGTACAATTGCGTTCGATTCCAGGGGGCAGGTCGTACGGACCGCCTACCGCGAGCTGACCCAATTCTTCCCCCATCCCGGCGAGGTCGAGCACGACGCCGCCGAGATCGCCGACCTGGCCGTAGCGACCTTGCGCGAGGTCGCTGAGCACGTCCGCGCCGAGGGTCACCGCGTCGTGGCCCTGGGACTGACCAACCAGCGAGAGACCACCGTCGCGTTCGATCGTGAGCGACCTGAGGTGGAGCGTCGGGCCATTGTCTGGCAGGACCGACGCACCGCACCGTACTGTGACGACCTGCGTGAGCGGGGCCGTGAACCCATGATTCGTTCGTCGACTGGCCTCGTGCTCGATGCGTACTTCTCCGCGACCAAAATGCGTTGGCTCCTCGAGCACGGTGCGCTCGACAGTGCGTTGGTAGGCAGTTTGGGAACCATCGACACGTGGCTGTTGTGGTGGCTCACGGGCAACGTGGACGGTGGCGTCTTTGTTAGCGAACCGTCCAACGCGTCGCGCACCATGTTGATGAACCTCGACACGCTCGCCTGGTCACCTTCGCTCTGTCAACTCTTCGAAATCCCATCACACTTCCTCGCCGAGATTCGCCCCTCCTCGACGAACTTTGGAACAATCAGCGCCGCCGTGGTGCCCGAACTCGCCGGAGTCCCGATCACGGGTGTGCTCGGCGACCAACAGGCCGCCCTCTTTGGACAGGCCTGCTTTCAACCCGGCACCGTAAAGGCCACCTACGGCACGGGCGCCTTCGTCTTAGCCAACGCTGGCCCACGGCCCCCCGACGTCGTCGACGGACTACTCACCACCGTGGCGTGGGACCTCGGAGCGTTCGGACCCGCCACCTACGCCCTCGAAGGATCCGCCTTCGTCGCGGGCGCCGCGATTCAGTGGCTTCGCGACGAACTCGAGTTCATTGGGGAGGCGAGCGAACTCGAAGCGCTGGCCTCGAGCGTGCTCGACAGTGCCGGAGCACAATTTGTTCCCGCCTTTAGCGGTCTCGGCTCGCCATTTTGGCGCGCCGACGCCCGTGGCTCACTGACCGGACTGAGTCGAGGCGTACAGCGAGCGCACGTGGCTCGAGCGCTGGTTGAATCACTCGCCTATCAAGTTCGCGCCATGACCGACGCCTTTATCGCGAACGGTCTTAACGTGCACGAAATTCGTGCCGACGGAGGCGCCGCCGCAATGAATCTGCTCCTTGGTCTCCAAGCCACCAACTCGCAGCGACCCGTTCTGCGCAGCGCCTCGCTCGAGGCCACGGCGCGTGGAGCCGCCACGCTGGCCGGACTCGAAGTGGGCTACTGGAGTTCGCTCGACGAGCTGGCCTCGCTGTGGCACGCCGACCAACGATTCGAACCCGAGGACCCGACACTCGTTAACGTGGGTTACGCGGCCTGGCTGCGAGCCGTGGAGCGTTCGTAGGTCCGTCAAACGAGTGAATGGAGATTCTCATGACCGATGCCAACACCACCGTTCTCCATCGAGGCCTCTCCTTTGGTGAGTCACCTCGCTGGCACGAGGGCCGACTCTGGTTCTCCGACTTCTATCGTCATGCGGTGTACTCGCTCGCCGCGGACGGCACTGACGAGCGACTCGAGCTCGAGGTCGCGGGTCAGCCATCGGGACTCGACTGGCGACGCGATGGCGATCTGCTCTGCGTGTCGATGACCGATCACCAACTCCTTCGCGTCAACCAAGCGGGCGTGACCACCTACTGCGATATCAGTGAGCACTGTGGATTTTGGGCCAACGATCTCGTCGTTTCGAGTAGCGACATTGCCTACGTGGGCAACTTCGGTTTCGACCTCGACACGATGCTCGCCGAGGTGGGCGTTGCGGGCATGCTCGCGTCACCGCCACCCACCACCAACCTGGTCGTGCTCGACGCTCACGGTGAGGTGCTCCAGCTAGTTGACGAGATGGCCTTTCCCAATGGTGCGGTGATCACACCCGACGGCACGACACTCATCATTGGCGAGACCATGGCCTTTCGACTGAGCGCGTTTGATATCAACCCTGACGGCACCCTCTCGAATCGACGGATCTGGGCGCAACTTGATTTTGTCGCCACTGACGGAATGTGTCTGGACGCCGATGGTCAGATCTGGGTCGCGAACGCCATCACGAATCAATGCCTGCGCGTACGAGAAGGCGGGGAGATTACGGCGACCCTCACGACGAGCCAGACCGCGTTCGCGTGCATGCTGGGTGGCGACGACCGGCGCACGCTCTACGTCATGACCGCACCGTCGAGTAATCGATTCGAAATCGCCAGTGAGCGACTCGGCACCATTGAAATAGCGCGAGTGGCGACGCCGGGCGTGGGACGACCTTGACGCCTTAGGGCAACCGGTCGAGCGCTCGCTTCATGTTCCGCAGCGCCTGGTGAGTACGTAGCTCGTTCTCAATCAACGCGAAGCGCACGTGCCCATCGCCCCCGTCACCAAAACCCACACCGGGGCTAGTCGCGACGTCGGCCGACTCGATTAAGAACTTCGAGAAGTCGAGCGAACCCATGTCTCGATACGGTTCGGGGATGGGCGCCCAAATGAACATCGAACCCTTCGGGGTGGTGACCGGCCAACCCAGACGGTTAAGACCCTCAACCAACGCGTCGCGTCGCGACTGGTAAATCACGCGCAACTGGTCGGGGTAGTCCACCGCTTCGTTCATCGCCACAATCGCTGCAATCTGCACGGGCTGGAACGTGCCGTAGTCGAGGTAGCTCTTGAGCTTGGTGAGCGCGGCGACGATCTCGGCGTTACCCACAAGAAAACCCACTCGCCAGCCCGCCATCGAGAAAGACTTCGTGAGCGTGTAGAGCTCGACGCAGCACTCTTTGGCCCGCGGCACCTGAAAGATTGAGGGCGGCTGGTAGCCGTCAAAACCCAAGTCGGCGTAAGCGAAGTCGTGACAGATAATGACGTCGTGTTCCAGAGCGAAGGCCACGAGCCGTTCCATAAAGGCCAGATCGACGCACGCACTCGTGGGGTTGTGCGGAAACGAGCAGATGATGACGCGGGGCTTCACGCTCGCGTGCTGCCAAGCTGCCACGAGTCCGGCAAAGAAATCATCACCGGGGTCAGTGGTACTTGTTCCGGGATCGGTCATGGGCACCGTGATGACGGTGGCTCCGGCGAAGCCCGGACCCGCGAGGTGAATGGGGTAGCTCGGACTGGGCACGATGGCCGTATCACCGGGACCAAGTAGCACCCACATCAAGTGCGTCAGTCCCTCCTTTGCGCCAATCGTTGTCACCACTTCGGTTTCGGGGTCAAGGTCGACGTCAAAGAGGTGCTTGTAGCGCGTCGCCATGGCGAGACGCAGGTTGGGCAGCCCACGACTGGCGCTGTAGCGATGGTTCTTCGGATTGTGTGCCGCTTCAGCCAACTTTTCCACGGCCACGTCGGGACTCGGCAGGTCGGGATTACCGAATCCAAAATCGACCACGTCGCGTCCCGCGGCTCGCGCGTGCGCCTTCAAACCGTTGATCTGAGCGAACACGTAGGGCGGCAAACCATTGATGCGGCGAAACTCCATCAGAGAAATTTACTGACTTACGTTGCCTGACGCAACTTGGCGACCTGCTCACCACTGGGCATCGACGCGAGCACCGCCCACGTCGCGCCCGCGTCGCGCAGGTGTCCGAGCGACTGCGCGACATCACTCGCAAGTGGTCCGGCCCAATTGACCGGCCCCGACTGCGCGGTCTGGGCCACTTGATCAGGATTAGCGTTCCAGAGGTTGATCTCGGCGTGCAGCGTGCGCGCCAGTGCGTTCGTCGCGTCAGCGCCGCCACCAATCCAAATCGGCATAGTGCTCGACAGCGCACTCGCTGTCTCGCCAACGAGCTGGCGTCGCTCGAGTGCCGAGAGGGTGGTCAGTCCGTACGCTTCGTTCTCTTGCGACGAAAGTCGGTCGCCCGTGCCGAGCGCCGCGATAACGCGACCCGGAGCCAGTGCGTGAAGCGTGAGAAACTGCTCGACCAAATGCGTCGTTCCCACGAGACCAACGCGCGCCACCAAGGGGCCAACGATGAGTTGTTCGTGTCGCGCGGCGATGGCGGCCAATACCGGAAACGGTGCTAGTGCCGGTCGTGTCGGTGAGTTCATTGGCCACAAGTGGTCGTAGGCAAAGACGCCATCAAGTCCTAAGCGAGTCGCCTCGTCGGCGACCTCGAAGGCCTCAGTGACGTGGGAGCTAAAGGTCGGCAAAATAACACCCAACTTCACGCGGACCAACTCGTCACGTTGCGTCGTGCGCCCAGTGGCGACGAGTCGGGGCACTCACGAACGTCGCTCAGCCCGAGCTTTCAATTCACGAAGCGCTTGGGTCTGAATGCGTTGCGCCGCTCGAGACTTCACGAACGAAGGGATTGGCACGCGCAACTCGACTTCGAGGTCGTAGGTCACCTTGGTATCGGCGCCCAGTGGTTCGAAGCGATACTGACCACGCAAGATCTCCGTTAAATCGCCACGCTCTTGATTCCAGGTGAGCAGTCCTGGGGTCCGGCTGTAGTCGTAGCGCAGGGCGTAGGTAGTTGAACGACCAAAGGCCGCCGCGCGAAATTCAACTTCGAGCCCTCGGCCCTGGGCGTCACGCTCGAGCACCTCAATCTTTTTTAAGTCACTGACCCATAAGGGATAGGAGAGAAAATCGACGACTACGTCAAAGACGGCGTCCGACGTCGCGTGCACCACTATTGACTCTGTCGCCCGTTGTGTCACGCTTCCTCCTACTCCCACACTAGAACAGTGGACCCACCGATTCTGCGTGGTCGAAGGGAGCAAGACCCTCACCGAGCCGGCGAGCCAACCCGGCCCAATCGGACTGCGCGCTGGCCACGACTCTCGCACGCTCGGCGTAGCCCCGTCGAAGTGGTTCGTCACGCAAGAGTGCACCCATCGCCACGGCCAGCGCTCGGCTACTTCGTGAGTTCGAAACGACCGTGCCCGTCTCGCCGTCCAGTACTGCTTCGTGGCTGCCGCCAGAGCGTCCCGCGACTTGCGCCACACCCGCGGCCGCGGCCTCGACAAAGACAATGCCAAAGCCCTCTTGTTCTAGTCCAAGCCATCGGCTTCGACAGTCCATCACCATCAGATCGCTGGCCCCCAGCCACGAACTCAAGTCCTCATCGCGAACGCGCCCCAAAAACGTTACGGGCGCCGCGCTGCGTTGCGCCAAGTGCTCGAGTCGGCTCCGGTCACGTCCAGCCCCACCAATGGCCACGTGCAAGTTGGGAAACTCTTGGGCGAGTTGCACGCTCGCCTTAATCAAGGTGTCCATACCTTTTCGAGGAACCAGTCGAGAGTACGAACTCACCAAGAGTGCGTCCTCGGGAAGATTCAAAGCCCGGCGAACGTCCGCACGCCGCGAAACATCCAATGGTCGAAAGCGTTCGGTATCAACCCCGGGCGCAATGTTGATCACCGGGGGCATTCGCTCGGCGGCAATTCGACGAGCTTCTGACTCCACGTACTGACCCGCGCAGATGGCCACCTGCGCGTGCTCCAACACCCAACGAAGTGACGAGGCCACCAAAGGCAGCCGACCGGGTATGGCCACTTCCGCACCGTGCAACACGACACCGTAGGGGCGAGAGAGTTGGGGGCCCAAAAGTCCCAGCGGCCAGGCGGGGTCCAGTAGCACTAGCTCGGGTTGATGACGAGTAATCGCCGCCTCAATTGCGCGAAGTGCGCGTGGCGTGGGCGCAAAGAGGGTCGATTGGTCCACTCGCTCAATGTGAATGCCCGCGGTTGCGTCAAATGATGCGGCTGCTTCGTCGGACGACGCGGTCAACACCACGGCACGCCCGGGCTCCAGACGTCGCCAGAGTTCGTGGAGATAGACCTGAATGCCTCCCGTCTTAGGCGGGTAGTCATTCGTCACGAGTAGGTGGCGTGCCATGAGGCCACGCTACTCAACCAATCTGGTTATCCGGTTGGTTGGTCCGAAGTTGATCGGTGACGAAATTTGAGTCGAGGAATCATCCCTTGGGCGTTGAGCAACGCCACAACGTCGGCATCGCTGGACGTCATCACCAACTCCTCGGGTGTTTCACCAATCACAAAACTCACTAGACAGTCGCTGCAGTCGGGTGTTCCTTGACGGACACAGTCATGACAGCTCAGGGACAGTTCAATTCCATTACTCATCTCGCACCTTTCACGTGCGACAACCTTGACGCACCCCTGTGACATCTCAGCGCAAGTAGCTGGAGATTTCGTGGGCCACTTGGGCTGGCGAGAACACCACCCCTTCGGTAACGACTCGTGGCGAGCGGGCATCGATCAAGACGTAGCTTGGGGGCCAGTGCAACTCCAGCGCGGCCAAGAATTCAGGTGCGTAGTACACGACACGACGCGCATTGGCCCAATTCGTGTCCACTGCGCTCACCACGAAGAGGTCAATGCCATCAAATTCGCTCAGCGGCTCTTCGATAAACGGTCGACATCCATCACAGTCGGGCTTGACTCCCACAATCAAGGTCAACCCGTTGAGTGGCACCTCCACTGACTCGCCACTACTGCTTTGTGCGCGAAGAGTGGTCGGGGCGCGGCGCTCGCGCGGCGGGTCAAACGAGACTGGTCGTCCTTGGTCGCTCATTCCGTTTCGGTGACAACCTCGACGCCGCGGCCGTGACCGCACCAGCGACAGGTCACCGACTCAACGGACGACGTAATCACCTCGGGCTCTTCAATAGTCAACTCACCGCCGACAGTGAAGTGATGAAAGGCCCGAACCGATGTCGTTTCGACCACGTCGAATCGAGTCAGGTTGCCACATGCCGTGCAGCGATAGCGAGTTGTCACGCCCTTCACGGTACCGGTTCTCGGCCGCGTTTGGTTCACCCGCCTCGCCGCCAACGTCGTCGCGGAGTGATTTCGTACTCGTGACGAGGAGCAGTCTCGTAATCAAAGACCGTCGCGAGGGGCAGTGGTTCGTTGACGTGCCTAAGTCGTTCACGGTCAATGAGTCGACTTAGCGCAGCGGGGTGACGGACCCGACCCAGGCTTAATGTTCCCGTTCTGGTCACTAAGTCCACTCGACCTCGGCGGGTCAGTCGTTCGAAGAGCCGTTGGTCGACCTCGGTCGCGACGACGTCACGAAGGTCAATAGCCGTTCGGGTATGACGCGCCACACCACCTTCGAGCATTACTCGCTCGGTAGTCACGTGAATTTTGTGCGACCGCCACCGCCAAACTCGGGTGAGCACGAGCACGAGGCACGGTCCAACGAGTATCAGGGCGAGTAGTGACGCGTGCTGGTGCACGAGATGTACGAAGTGCGCACCGGCAATGACCGCACTGATCATGATCAACGTGACCAGAATTGGTCGAACGATGCCACGCGCAATTGGCGTAATCGAAATCACGCTCGTTTCGTGTTCGTGCAGCACCAATCGTCGACTCACATTATCAATCGTAAAGTTCCTAGCGACTCTTCGCACGACATAGCCAAAAGAGCAACCTAGGATGACGTGATGTCGTCGAGCTCTCGGGGTTGGCAGGGGCCCTACGTGGGCATTGGGCTCGCGTGGGGCTGCTCGTTCTACTTCATCAAGTTGTCGCTTGGTTTCCTCACGCCCTTTGGCGTGGCCTTCACTCGCTGCGCCTTTGGGTTACTCACCTTGCTGATCGTCGCGGCGCTACGCCGAGTGGCGCTACCCAAAGCACGTGTGGTGTGGCTCCACCTCTGGATCGTGGCCCTGTGCATCAACGTCATTCCGGGGATTTTGTTTGCGGTAGCCGAATCGCGTGCCACCTCAATTCTCGCGGGCATCATCAACGCCCTCACACCGCTCACCGCGCTGTTCTTCATCAGCATTGTCTTTCGCGACGAACCAATTTCTCGGGTACAACTTGTGGGTCTCGGCGTGGGACTTCTCGGTGTTCTCGTCGTACTGGGCGTCTGGCGGGGCCTGGGCACCAATCCGTGGTGGGCGGTGGGTGCACTCCTGTGTTCGGTCACGCTCTACGGTGTCTCGTTTCCCTACACTCGCCGCTACCTCACGCCACGCGGTCTCAATCCCATTTCTCTCGCGAGCGGTCAGTTGCTACTGAGCACGCTTACCTTGCTACCAACGTTCTTGATCGACGGCCTCAATGGATACGCAATTACGGTGCGCGACGCCGGCGGTGCTATTTGTTTGGGCGTATTTGGCAGCGGCCTCGCCTTCATGTGGAACTACCGAGTGATCGAAGCCGCAGGCAGTTCCATTGCCAGTACCGTGACCTATCTAACCCCCGTCGTGGCAATCGTGGTGGGGATCGCGCTGCTGCACGAGCAGCTCACGTGGTTTGAGCCAGTTGGCGGTCTACTCGTCCTACTGGGAGCGGCAATTGGTCAAGGGCGATTTGCACGACTCGTTCAGACGTTTCGGAGTTGATTCGCCGCCATGTCGAAGTAGGTGCTCATCTCGCTCATCTGCTCCAAGGTGAGTTCAGTACGGACGCTGTCGAGCGCCGAATTCATCGCCGCCAACCACGCGTCACGCGCCTTTTTGGTAATTCGAAACTCGGCGTGGCGCATTCGTAGACGGGGGTGACCCCGCACCTCCATGTACGTGGCCGGGCCACCCCAATACTGCGCCAAGAAGAGCACCAAATGCTCCTTGGACTCCGTCAAATCATCGGGGTACATCGGGCGAAGTAGTGCATCAGTGGCCACTGACTCATAGAAGGCGCCAACTAAGCGCTCGAAGAATGCCTGACCGCCCACTTCGTCAAACAGCGATTTGCTCACCCTCTCACGTTAGAGGTTGCCGTCTAGACTGACCGAGTCTTTTAAGACGCGCGGGTGTAGCTCAATGGTAGAGCTCCAGCCTTCCAAGCTGGCCATGCGGGTTCGATCCCCGTCACCCGCTCCACGGGGTGCTGGCTAATTAGACCGCCATGTGGTGGCTAATTAGCCACTCAGCGAAGCATTACCGGTTTCCTTCGCAAGATTACGGCATGATTGAATCAAGTCATCAGACTCTGACCATGCTGACTTGTTGAGCACTGCATCCTTGAGATGGGAGCATCGAGTGAGCGATCAATTCATTTCAGTCGAGTCCGAACAAGATGTGAAATCGGTACTCTCACTCGAGCGAGTCAGTTTCGAGCAGATGGTCGCCTGTGATCGAGCCCTTCGGAAGTCGAAGAACTTTGACTTGCGAGACTTGGTTGCTCGTCGAACCGTTCAGTTGGTCACGTCACAGAGTCGTCCAGCACACCGAGCTCGACCCGACCTCGAGCAGGCTGCCCGTATCGTTGCAACCTCTGCAATCGCACGAGCCAAAAACCTCGCGGACGTGCCAGCGCGAGTTCACGAGGCTCGCCAACTTCTGGACCAGGGATCAAAGAACTCCACCATCAAACTGACGACTGAGGTGTTTTCAAGTGCCGAGAAGAAACTCGCGGAATTGACGCTCTACCTTTCCGATTCATCACCAAGATCGTTGGTTTCGGCGGGCAGCCTTCTAAGGGACGAGCTCATCGAACGACCCGACTTGGCAATGGAGGCCGCTGACATTGCACTCCTGACGGAGCCCCAAAATGTCGCTGCTTTGAACGTCAAGGGCTCCGCCCTATCTGATCTGGAGTTATTCGAAGACGCAGTGATTGTTCTGGATTCAGCTCTAGCGTTGCAGCCTCGCAATCGATTTGTGCTGCCTGCATACAGCCGTGCACTCGAAGGAATTGGTCGAGTTGACGACGCAATCGAAGTCGTTGAGTTGGTCCTCGAGATGTGGCCGAACGATGAAGCGGCGATCAAACGACTACTGACCCTCTATAAGAACTCCCGACAGTACGAGGAGTTTGAGATTGCACTTGAAAGCCTCAAGTTCTTGGGGCCGCGAGAACCGAAACGTGATCAGTGGGTTGAGCTCCTTGCCGTTGAGGTCCTACTGGAAGCAAAGGACTTTGACGGGGCAGCCAAAACGATGAAGGGAATTCACTCGCCCGAGGGTTCAAACAACAAGAAACTGTTCGACAAAATCCAGAAGACTCTCAAAGCGCATAGAGCTGGCCAGAATCAACTTTGGTCAGATTGAGTTTGAAGTTGTTTGATTGCGACAGTCGTGAGACAGACCCGCCTGCCAATTGGACACCTCCTGAGAACTGATTTCGCGTGAAAATTGATTCGAAAGCGTGTGAACCACCCCGACGAGCACTCGGGAATCTCTAGTGTTCACATGCCTTAGAGCTAACTCGCCAGCACCCCTCCACGAGATTGCGACGAGCAGAACTCTGCGTCACCAAATTTGGGCTGACTGAGTTTGGGGTGCCTCGGTTCAATCACCGCGCAGCCTGGGCCTCACCGCATCGCACCATTAGAGTTTGCCGGTGAAGCAAAAATTGCCGGTGCTGCAACTGTTTTCACTCCGCGAACCTCGTCTCCTACTTAGTGGACAAGCGATTTCCAGTTTCGGTGACGGCGTGGCGCTTGTGGCCTTTACCCTGCTCGTGCTCGATACGACCCATAGTGCCGTAGCACTGGGATGGTTTGTCGCGGCGCGCACCATCCCAATGATTGTCTTCTTGCTGCTCGGTGGGGCGGTAGTCGATCGCTTTTCTCGTAAACAGCTGCTGCTGGTCTCGGATATGGTTCGAGCCCTAGTAACCGCATTTCTCGTTGTGCTGCTGCTTGCTCACTCAGTGCACTTTTACGATCTATTGGGCGTCGCCGTCATTTTTGGCATCTTTGACGCACTCTTTATGCCCGCCGTGACGGCGCTGATACCCGAGATCGTGGACCACGACTTACTGCCTTCTATCAATGCAGTTCGCAGTTTTAGTTTCAATGTTGTTGGCAACATGCTCGGACCAGCGGTAGGCGGCCTGATTGCCGCATTCTCAACGTCATGGTCGATTGCCATTGACTGTGCCACTTTCGTCGCGAGCGCCTTCACCTTGTGGTGGATGCACCCCACACCAATCCCCACCCGAGACGTCACTACTCACATGCTGCACGAAATTAGGGAGGGATTTCGCTACGTGCGGGCCACTCCGTGGTTTTGGTACACGTGTCTCGCGGTCGTTGGTATTAACGCGTTTGTTTTCTCTCCCGTCGTCGTCCTTATCCCCTATCTCCTACGCACTGATTTGCACGCCTCGAAACAAATAGTTGGTTACTTCTTCGCCCTCGGTGGTTTGGCGGGTGGTCTGAGTGCGCTCGTGGCTTCCAACATGCGGATGCCACGGCGGCGAGTTCGTCGAATGTGGACTTACTGGACCATTGGTAACTTCAGCGCCCTCTTCATTGCCGCGGCGACAAATTACTGGCCAATTTTTCTGGCATCAATGATTGGTTCATCAACGATGTCGCTCGGGGGCGTCCTTTGGGAGTCCTTGATGCAGTCGGAGGTGCCACGCGAACTTCTCGGACGAGTTTCGTCAGTTGACTGGTTCATTTCCCTGGGCCTAGCGCCCGTTGGCCTTGTGGCCGCCAGTACCGTGGCCAGTCACGTGGGGGTACGCGCATACTACGGCTGGGCCTGCGTACTCTTTAGCGCGCCCGCTTTGGCCGTGCTGTTCTCGAAGCGCGCGAATGCCGTCGACACCACGAATAAAGACTTCCACGGTGCCGGAGCCGACTCCTAACGAACGCTCGTCGAAGACCCCTTCATCCAGATCCCGACGAAATTTTCGACTGCTAATCTACAAAAAGTTCAGTCGCCCAGGAGGCCTCGTGCGACGGCACGTTTTCAAAAACAAATCGTGCGCGAGCTGGCTGGTTGTTGGGGTAGCCACCACGGTCGTGGGTAGCATCGCGGTCACCCTCTTGGCTTGGTCCACCGAGGCGGCCCAAGCCACTGACACCACTTCGCCAGTGCCAACGTCGGTGACCAGTCCCGCCGGTACTTCGCTGCCGGTACTCGCAGTGGTGCCACTGCTCGACACTGGTGGACAGACCCCGGTAACCATTGGTCGGTGTCGCGTCAGTGTGTCGTACCCGTCGGGTTCCTTCTCCAGCGATGAGGTGGCGGTCTTTGCGCGCACCAAGGGAACGCCCATTCAGGCCAATGGAGCTAATCGCACCACATTTTTCTTCACGGTATTCCAAGGTTCGTCGCAGTTGGCCACGTTCCCCCACTCGCTTCGTGTCCTCGTTGCCGGTTGTCCAATTAAACGCGGCGACGTCGTCTACTCGTGGCGTAGCGGACTGTGGCACCAAGTTCGCGGGGCGCACGCCGCAACGGGCCACGCTGATTTTCCACTTTCGGCCCCGTCAATTGTGGAACTGATTCATCCATCCGAGCCCATTTTGCACATAGGTTCATCCGACTTGATGGTCGTGTACTTGCAACTCTTGCTCGGACGAAATGGTCACACGGTACCCGTCAGTGGTGTTTTTGACCAGGCTACGCAAGTAGCCCTGAACGGCTACCAATCAACGCACGGCCTGCCATCAACTAGCGCGGTCGGCCCCGCAACCTGGCGATCACTCGGCAATTAAACGACGGGGCGCGCTCGAGCGCTTGGTTGAACCGGGATGTTCATAGAGCGCTAGCTGCGGGGCTACCACCAGAGGCAGCCCGACTAGTCGTGAACCTTTTTTTGCGCCACTGGGGTAGATGAGTTCGGTGCGAAAGGAGCGACCCTTGGCCTCGCCCGCTCGTCCCCCTCGAACTTCCACCCAATCCTCGTTGGTCACTTCGTTGCGCACGTGGGCCACAAAGACCCAGGACTGACGTCGCTCTTTAACCCCGTCGACCACGACGGGGTCGCCCGATCGAATTCCCGCCCAGGTGGACGATCGCACAAGATTGCCTTGTCGGACCACCGTTGGAGATTTTGCCACCCACCATTTCTAGTCGCCGTTGTCCACGCCGATGTAACAGCGATCACCTACGGTGTCGTAGATGACCATCGAACAACCGCTCCCTCGGGCTCTGTCCCCCTCGCGACTACAGGACTTTCAGGCCTGTCCTCGTCGTTACCAGTACGCCTCAATCGAACGAATACCCCAACCCGCTTCCTACGCCACCGCCAAGGGACGATTCGTGCACTACGTCTTTGAGCACCTCTACCAACTTGACGCACCCGAGCGAGTCATCGAACGTGCCCGGGAGTTTGTCACACCGGCCATTGATGAAATTCTGACCGAACAGGTTCGCCTCGACCTCGAAATGGACGACGCAATGTTGGCTCGACTACTGAGCGAGACCGAGGCCATCATCGTGACGTATTTCGAAATGGAAGATCCCCGCGACGTGCACCACGAAGGAGTTGAGTTGCGTTTGAACGTAACCATTGACGGTGCACCGCTACTGGGCATTCTCGACCGGCTCGACCGTGACGTCGACGGTGACCTCGTGATTGTCGACTACAAGACTGGCGCACTGCCTAACAGGAACTTCGACGCCAAGACCTTCGCCAATACCGAGCTCTACGCCGCATTATGTGAAGAGAAACTTGGCGAACGACCAACCAAAATTCGCCTGCTCTACGTCGCCCACGGCCAAGCCGTTGAGCGCCCGGTAACTGAGGTTGTGGTGCGAGCTCGCAGTACGGCCGCCGCGACGGCGTGGGGACGGATCAATGAGTTCTACCAAGACGGGGCGTTTCCCGCGACACCGTCCATCAATACCTGTCGCTTCTGTGCCTATCGCGACCGCTGCCGCGACTCGGGTGTCGCGGTCCCCCTCTAGGGCGTAACGAAGAGTTACGCCGTTCTGGCCCGTAGGCTGGCGAGGTGCAATCCTTCCAACTCTCATTCGATTACCGTTGCCCGTTCGCTAAGAACATCCACCTGCACGTCGTCAAGGCGCTGCAGGGTGGTGGTGACTTTGACGTCGACTTCGTTCCCTGGACGTTGAGCCAAGGTCATCGCGCCGACGGGGGGCCCAACGTGTGGGACGACCCCGCGTACGACAGCGATCTGCTTTCACTCGCCGTAGGTGTTTCAGTGCGCGACCAGCAGCCCGATCACTTTCTTCGTGCGCACGACGCACTCTTTCGAGCTCGCCACGAACGAGCAATTCGACTCGTATCGATTGAGGAAATTGACGGTGTGCTGAGCCCCCTGGGCGTAGCCATGGACCAGGTGCGTGACGACCTCGCGACACGGCGCCCCCACGAGGTCATCGGCGCGAGTTATCGATCATTTGAGCCCTACGAAGCCTTCGGCGTTCCGACTTTCGTCGTTGACGGCGACGCCACCTTTGTTCGCTATATGACCACGCCTAGTGATGACGCGCAGGCTTCTATTGACCTCGTGACCTCACTCGTGACGCTAATGGCCCACCAACCGGCGCTCAACGAGTTCAAGCACACGCGACTCCCGCTGTAGTTACGCAACGAGACGGAAAATTAACTCCAAGAGCGTCAGCAGACCTAGGACCAGGGCGGGAGCAAAGAGTTTGAAGCTTTCACCTTTTCGAAGGTGAAGGACGACCGCCAGCACCATCGTGAGTGTTAGACCCGCGGCTGCTGCAACGTTCACAATTCCCCAGAAAGAAGTGCTCTTTGCGGCCAGACCCGCCAAGAGACCAATCGCTCCGGCAACTTCCAGCGCGCCAATTCGCTGATAGGCCCGCTTGGTGAACTCCAATCGAGCGGCTGACTCGGACATCATTGGATTGAAGATGACTTTTTGGATGCCCGAACTGGCAAAGACCAAAAAGAGAATGATTGAGAGGATGGCAGCGACCGCAGACATGTTGGCTCCTTAGGTGCCCGACGTAACGAATTGAGCACTGCCTATTCTACAGTTTTTACCTTGCTAATCGCTGATACTCAAGCAGCGTCGCCAGTGTTGCTTCGCGCTCTTCGGGCGTTCCCGTAGGGGCCGCTGAAAATTCTGTCACGCCGGCCTGGGCGAGTGCGTCGAGTTGTTCGAGTACTTGCTCGTGCGAACCCATCAGTCCCACGTCGGCTGCTTCGCTCGCACCTTCTCGTTCCATCATCGCGGCGTAGCTCGGCAGCGTTGGATAGACCGCGTACGCCTCGTTCACACGAGCTCGTGCACCCGCGAGGTCCGAGGTCACCGTGATTGGCAACGCGCACACCACCCGAGGTTCGGGTCGGCCGGCCGCTGACGCGGCGGCGCGAATCGTTGGCGTGATGTGGCTCTTGATGGTCTTGACTCCGGTCATCCACAGCACGGTGCCGTCAGTCATGCGGCCCGCCAACTCGAGCATCTTGGGACCCAGTGCCGCCACGAGCAGACTTGGTACGCGAACTTCCTTAGGACCGAGCGGACTCATCGTGACCGCCCGCACCCGCTCACCCGACGTCGCGACGTTCTCTCCGCGCAGCATCGGGGCCAGCGCGTCGAGATACTCACTCATGTACACCAAGGGCCGATCAAACGAGATTCCCCAGAGTCCCTCAACAATCACCTGGTGCGACAGACCAATGCCGAGCGATAGTTCGCCACCAATTGCTTCTTGCACGGTGCGCGCTTGGGCGGCCAGCATCGAAGGGTGGCGCGGCTGTACCGGCACCACCGACGTACCAAAGTCCACGTCGCCAAGTTCGCGACCGACAATTGCCAGCACGGTCAACGTGTCGGGACCAAAGATCTGCGACGACCACATACTGGTGAAACCCATTTCGCGCCAACGCCGTGCACGCGTCAACGTTTCGTCGAGTGGTCCGTCGGTATCGAGTCCAATTGCCAAACGCATTGTTAAGCCTTCCTAGTCCGCGCCGGTAACGTGGCGACGTGTCAAACCAATCCCAAACTAGTGCCCGAGTGCGAGTGGGCGTGGTGGGGGCTGGCCAATTGGCTCGCATGATGGGCGAAGCAGCCAGTGCCGTCAACGTGGAACTGCTCGTCCTCGCCTCGTCGCTTGACGAGGCCGCGACGGCAACCGCCGACCACGTCGTGCTCGGTCAGCCGGACGATGTGGTGGCCCTTCGAGCGCTCGCCCAACGCGTTGACGTCGTTACCTTTGACCACGAACTCGTCAACCTTGAACAGATACGCGCACTCGAAGATGAGGGCGTGTGCGTGCGTCCGAACGCCCACGCGTTACGTTTCGCGGTTGATAAGGCGTATCAACGAGAAACCCTTCGTGAAGCAGGTTTCGCAGTGCCTCGATTTCTCGTCGTTGGAGCGAGTGACGACCCATTGCTCGATTCTTTCTTGGATCAATTAGACGGCCCTCCGGTGCTGAAGGCGGCGCGGGGGGGCTACGACGGTCGTGGCGTTCTGTTCCCCCCGGACCGAGCCACCGCCAAATCCCAGATTGATGAACTACACGGCGCAGTGGTCGTCGAGGAGCGCTACGAACTGCGTGGTGAGGTGGCGCAACTCATTGCCCGCGCAACCAACGGGTCAGTTCAGGTCTATCCCCTCGTCTCGACAGTCCAATCTGACGGAATGTGCGTAGAGGTTCGCTACCCCGCCGAGGTCACCGCGGCGCTCGCGAGCGAGGCCGGGGCACTGGCGGAGCAGCTCGCGTCGCTGCTCGAGGCCGTCGGTATTCTCGCTATTGAGTTCTTCGTCACCGACGGAGGCCTGGTGATTAACGAAGTTGCCCTTCGACCGCATAACTCGGGTCACTGGACCATTGAAGGGGTACGGACCAGCCAGTTCGCCAATCATCTCTTGGCGGTGAGTGGACAGCCACTCGGTGACGTGAGCGCACTCACCACCCACGCCGTCATGGTCAACGTGGTGGGTGGTGAGCAACCTGCCACGCCCGACGCCGCGCGAGCGCTCAGTGACCTGTACGTGCACGACTACGGCAAGTCGTGGCGGGTTGGCCGAAAGCTCGGCCACGTGACCGTACTCGGTGACGACGCCGCGACAACCCACGTGAGAGCATGGACGGGTGCCCATCACTACGGCACGAGAACTCGGGAGGTTTCATGAGCGCGGTAGTTGGACTCGTTATGGGCAGCTCCTCGGACCTCGCGGTCATGGCCGACGCGCAGACAATTCTCACCCAGTTCGCCATCGAGTTTGAGACGCACGTCGTTTCGGCGCACCGTACTCCCGAGGACATGATTGAGTATGGTCGCTCCGCGTACGAACGGGGCCTGCGCGTACTCATCGCGGGGGCGGGCGGCGCCGCGCATCTACCGGGCATGCTCGCGGCCATGACGACCTTGCCGGTAATTGGGGTACCCGTCGCCCTCGCCCAGCTGAGTGGTCTCGACTCGCTACTCTCGATCGCCCAAATGCCTCGAGGTGTACCCGTCGCCACCGTCGCCATTAACGGAGCGACCAACGCCGGACTGTTGGCCGCACGAATACTGAGTCTTAACGACCCGAATTTGCACGACCGGCTCGAGGCCTACCGGCTCGAACTTGGCGACCAGGCCCGAACCCAGGACCGGGCGCTACCGCCGTCGTAAGTTGGCTGGTCCGGTTGGGCATACCACTGCGCTGCCTTCGCCCTAGTCTTAAGGGGTAACGAAAGGGGCCCGAATGGGTTTGATTAAGCGATTTACTGGCATCTTTCAAGCGAAAGCCAACGCCGCACTGAACAAAGCCGAGGATCCTCGCCAGACGCTCGATCTCTCGTACGAACAGCAACTCGAGAATCTCACCAAGGTCCGTCGAGCCGTGGCCGATGTCGCCACCGCTCGCAAGCGAGTCGAAATTCAAGCCGAGCAGCTGAAAGCCCAGGGTGACAAGCTCGCCGAACAGGCCAAAGTTGCGCTTGGTCAAGGTAACGAGCCGCTCGCGCGTGAGGCTCTGACTCGACGCGAGGCCATTGCGGCCCAGTTGAAGGACCTCGACACCCAACACTCCACCATTGTTGAACAAGAGCACAAGCTCACCGACACCGCCCAGCAGTTGCAGACCACCGTCGAGGCCTTTCGCACCAAGAAAGAGACCATCAAGGCCACCTACACCGCCGCGGAGGCCTCAACCCATATTGCTGAAGCGATGACCGGAATTTCGACCTCGATGAACGACGCCGGAGCCGCCATGCAGCGCGCCCAGGACAAAGTGGCCGAGATGCAAGCACGTAGTGGTGCACTCGATGAGCTCCTCGCGTCGGGCTCGCTCACTGACCTCACCGCGAGTCACGACGATATTCAGGCCGAACTTGATAAAGCCACCACCACCTCCAGCGTGGACGCGCAGCTCGCGCAACTGAAGGCGCAGCTGGATTCGGGTGCGAGTGGTGCGCTCCCGGCTGGTGGAGGCAACTAACCGTGGCCAAGTCAAAAATTGAGACGGACCACGGCCTGAACGTACGAATGTTCATCACGGGCCTGGCGCTCGTGGTGCTGTACGGACTCATCGTGTCGCTCTTGATCTACGTGGGCCTGTCCATGGCCATCGTTATCGTTGTCGCGCTCGCGATGATTTTCTCACAGTACTTTTTCTCGGACAAGATCGCGATGTTTTCCACGCACGCGCGCGAAGTCTCGGCGCAAGAAGAGCCGCGACTGCACGAAATTGTTGATCGACTGTGTCTACTGGCGAACATGCCAAAGCCTCGAGTGGGCATCGCCGAGATGGACATGCCCAACGCCTTTGCCACCGGGCGAAGCCCGAGTCACGCCGTCATCTGCGCCACGCGTGGCCTGATGGGTCGACTCAGTGACGAAGAGCTCGAAGCCGTCCTGGCCCACGAGCTCAGTCACGTCGCGCACCGCGACGTCGCGATTATGACCATTGCGTCCGGCGTCGGAATGTTGGCGGGACTGGTAAGTCGAATGGCCATGTGGGGGGCAATGCTCTCGGGCGGTAGTCGTGACCGAAACGGTGAGAATGTAGCCGCACTCGAAATGATTACCTGGCTCGTTTCAATCGTCATTTACATCGTGGCCTACCTGTTGACGCTGGCCCTCTCTCGCTACCGCGAACTCGCCGCCGACCGCTCGGGCGCGATCTTGATTGGTAAACCCAGCGTGCTCGCCAGTGCACTCGTTCACATCACCGGCGACATGGGGCGAATCCCGCGTACCGATTTGCGCAAGGCTGAAAGTATGAATGCGTTCTTCTTGGTGCCGGCTCTGGCGGGCAACTCGGCCGCCGCGCTCTTTTCGACCCACCCCTCACTCGAGAAGCGACTTGATCAACTCAACAAGCTCGAGCGCGAACTCAACGGCTAGTGGGTCTTCGCGACGCGCTCTTTGGCCGAACTAAACAGGTCGCTCCCAAACTCGACAACCTCTTCACCCTACCGAGCGCCGCTCTGACGCTCCAGTCCGAATTGGACCTCGTTTCCTCGGGCCAGGCCGGTCTGTGTTTTAAGGCCGGTAGTGGCGAATCGGCCCTCGAGTCGGACAATGACCTACGCGAACTTCTTAACTTCGATCAGGCCGCCAATCCCGTTACGATCACGACTGACGATCTTGGTTTCAAGTGGCTCGTGCTGACCGACGTTGATATTGCCGGGCTCGTCACACGGGTCCACGGCGCGAATACCTCAATGGTGGAACACGGACTCGGTCCTCGACTCTTGTGCGCCGTGTTTGGCTTTGTTCCCGCCACGCCCCCAGGTGAGGGCTCGGTGCGAATGGTCTACCTGCTGAAGCAGGGCACGTTTTACCCCTTTGCTCCCACGGGAGCCAATGAGCGTGACAATGAACTCGAACTACGCGTTCGCTCATTTCTCGAGCAAGATCTTCCCATGGAAAAAGATCTGTCGCGCTGGATGGCGCTGTGGAACCTTCCCGTCCACTAGTTAGTTTTTAGATCTCCCGCAAAGTCGCGCAACGCAATCACGTCGAGTTCGGTCGCGTACTCGAGGTCTAACGAGGTCAATCCCCCTCGGTCGTGGGTCCAAAGTTCAAAGCGCAGCTCGCAGTAACCGAGCGTCACGATGGGATGGTGGTCGAGGCGCTCGGCGGTTTCGACCAAGGCACTGAGTAGACCTACCGAGCTCGGATAGTTCTTCGTGCGCACCGTGCGTACCAGATGATTATTCTCACGGCGCCACTCGCCGTGAGTGACCAACCACGAGGTGACCACTGCTTCATCGAGCAGGGCGGGGCGGGTCACGGATGCGTCATGTCCTCGGGTACGACGGCGGCGTCAAACTGCTCCGCGCTAAGAAATCCGAGAGCCACGACCGCTTCGCGCAACGTGAGTCGCTCCTTGTGCGCCTTCTTGGCTACTTGGGCGGCCTTGTCGTAACCAATGAGGGGGTTCAGAGCCGTGACCAACATAAGGGAGTTATTGAGGTGGTGGGCAATCTGTTCGTAGTCGGGCTCGAGTCCCTCGACACAAAACTCGCGGAATCGGTCACAGGCATCAGTTAACAGATCGATCGAATTGCAAAAGTTATGAATGATCACCGGCTTGCAGACGTTCAGTTCAAGGTTCCCTCTCGAACCAGCCATCGCGATCGCCGCGTCGTTGCCAAAGACCTGGATCGCCACCATAATCATCGCTTCGCTCTGAGTCGGATTGACTTTGCCCGGCATGATGGAGCTACCCGGCTCATTCTCGGGTAGTTGCAGCTCACCTAATCCCGAGCGCGGGCCTGAACCTAACCAACGAAGGTCGTCGGCAATCTTGATCAAGCTGGTCGCCAGTGTCTTGATTGCTCCGTGCGCAAAGACCAGCGCGTCGTGCGCCGCCAGGGCTGCGAACTTATTGGGAGCGGTCACAAAGGGCTTCGAGGTCAACGCGGAAATCGCCGCGGCTACTCGGTCACCAAACTCCGGGTGCGTGTTCAGTCCGGTGCCCACCGCGGTACCTCCCGCGGCCAGCTCCAAGAGCCCGCCCAACGTGAGGGTCAGTCGTTCGAGGTCGGCGTCGAGCTGAGCCACGTAACCAGAAAACTCTTGGCCCAGCGTGAGCGGCACCGCGTCCATGAGGTGCGTGCGGCCAATCTTGGTCACGTTGGCGTACTCGCGAGCCTTGGCGTCGAGTGCGTCGCGCAGGCGGCTCACGGCCGGGGCTAGTCGATCGGTCATCTCGAGTACGGCCGCAATGTGCATAGCCGTGGGAAATGTGTCGTTCGACGACTGGGACATGTTGACGTGGTCATTAGGGTGCACGGGATCCTTGCTACCGCGCTCGCCCCCCGCCAGTTCAATCGCCCGATTGGATATGACTTCGTTGACGTTCATGTTCGTCTGCGTACCCGAACCGGTCTGCCACACGCGCAGTGGGAACTCATCCGCCAACGTGCCGTCAATCACTTCACGAGCGGCTCGCTCAATCAGCGTGGCGCGAGTTTCGTCAAGCTTGCCCAGCGTGTGGTTCACCTGGGCTGACGCCAATTTCAGTACGCCAAAAGCGCGAATCAGCGCGGGCGGCATGGTTTCGTCGCTGATGGCGAAGTGGTGCAAACTGCGCTCGGTTTGGGCACCCCAGTAGCGATTCGCGGGAACTTCAATAGTTCCCATGGTGTCAGATTCGATACGGAATTCACTCATGAGGTGACCTCTTTCTTCTTCGGCGTGGTGTACATCTTGATGCCGGCCATGACGACGCGGCGAGCTTGGGCGACGTCCTTCGCGCGAGGACCATCACCGTCGCCGGGCACCTCGAGCAACAGCGGGAGATTTCGAATCTTGGGGTGTCCCACCAATGCCGACAGGCCCTTCGCGCCAATCGTTCCCTCGCCAATGTTGGCGTGACGGTCACGATTGCCGCCGAGTTCAATCTTGGAATCGTTGAGGTGCAGACAGCGAAGTCGCTCAAGGCCCACGGTTGCGCCAATATCGCGAACTAATCGCTTGGTGCCCGCCACGCTGGAGTAGTCCACTCCGCTGGCCCACAGATGTTGCGTGTCAATACAGAGGCCCAGTCGCTCATCGTTACCGCACGCCTCAATGAGCGCGGCGATCTCGTCGAGGCTTCGCCCCACCGTGCCACCCGCTCCCGCGGCGTTCTCAATAAGAATTGGACAGTCCGCAACCCCGGCGGGGGCGTGCTCGGCGTCGTCGAGAGCTCGCTCGAAGGCCTGCGCTACTTGTTTAATCACGTCATCAAAACCCGCGCCCTTGTGGCTGCCCACGTGCAAGACCACACCCGAGGCGCCCATGCCGCGCGCGACCGAAAGGTTATTCGTCAAGCACTCCACCGACTTTTCGTAAAGTTCACGATCGGCGCTGGCCAGATTGATTAAGTAGGTGGCGTGACAAAAAGTATGGGTAATCGTCGGGTGTGCCGCCTGGGCCTCGCGGTAGGCCCCAAGCAGCTCGGGCGAGTACTGCGAAGGTTTCCACATCCGAGGGCTCTGTACAAAGACCTGCACCGACGTCGCGCCAATCTCCACGCCCGCCTCGAGCGACGGTACTAATTTGCCCCCGCCGCGGACGTGTGCGCCAATATTCATTACAGTAAAACTAGTAGCCCCACCCCATCGAACGAACAGGAATGCCATGCCCGAGAGCTTTACCCCCGCCGCCCGAGCCATCTTCGATAAAACGGTGCTCGCCCACGTGGCGAGCCTGGGCGCCGACGGTGGCCCCAACGTCACCCCGGTCTGGGTTGAACTCGATGGCGACAACATCGTGATCAATACGGCACTGGGGCGAGCCAAGGCCCGAAACCTGGCGAACGACGCTCGTGTCGCCGTGTCGCTCACCGACCCCGATGACCCCTACGTCGTGATCGCGGTACGAGGGACCGTGGTGGGTTTCACCACCGACGGCGCCGACGAGAACATCGATCGACTCGCCAAGAAATACCTCAACCTCGACAGCTACCCCTACCGACGTGAAGGTGAGATTCGAGTCGTGGTGCGCATTAGCCCCGACCGCATTGCCCAGCAGCCGAACTAGTCAACGAATCGAGTGAGTACCGCGCCGTGGTGGGGTTCGCTCGACGATCTATGCAGTTCGTGCGTGCTTGAGCGGAGCGTCACTTCGTCCCAGCTCCAGACCTCGATTGAGCGCGGTGGGGCCGGGCGGTTGTAGGCCTCGCGCAGCGTGGCGACGTCGTTATGAAAATTAACTTCATCGTTGGTGAGTAGTGCTCGAACCACTTCGGCGTGTTGGTGGGCGTCGCTCTCGGCGTGCACGACCACGTGCTCGAGTGGTAGCAACCAGCTCAGCGTCGCGACGTCGCGAGCAATGAGCTGGCTCGGATAGTCCCTTGAGGCGTGCAACCAGACGCCCACGGGCTCTAGTAGTTGACCAGCCAACGAAGAAAGTGCAATAACCACATCAGCGTCAGTGCAGTCCACCATCACGGGCGACGACCACGTCGACAAAATCGCCGGCACTGATTCGCGAAGCGAGAGCGGGACTTCGAGTCGCAGTAGCTCCATCGCTTAGGGCTGCAGGTCTTCTTTGGGCAAGCGCTCGATGTTGACGTCGCGAAAGGTCAAGACGCGCACTGACGGCACGAAGCGAGCCGTGCGGTACATATCCCAGACCCAGGCGTCGCGAAGGGTCACTTCGAGCAAGGTTGGTTGCGTGGTCGATTGCACTTCAACCACCACGTCATTGGCGAGATAGAAGCGCCGATCGGTCTCTACGGCGTAGTCGAACATTCCAACTACCGCTTTGTACTCCTGAACGAGTGCGAGTTCGAGCGTCGACTCGTAGTCGTCGAGTTCTTCGTCGCCCACGCGCGCCTTACGCGCGCTCGGTGACGCGCAGTTCCTTGATCTTGGCGGCCTTTCCGCGCAGATCACGGAGGTAGTACAGCTTGGCCCGACGTACGTCACCGTACGAGTCCACTTCGATTTTGGCAATCGTGGGTGCGTGCACGGGAAACGTTCGCTCTACGCCAACGCCGAAACTGATCTTGCGAACGGTGAAGGTCTCTTGGAGTCCCGAACCCTGGCGACGAATTACCACGCCCTGGAAGACCTGTACGCGCTCACGGGTGCCCTCAACCACTCGGACGTGGACCTTGAGCGTGTCGCCCTGGCGAAATGGTGGAATGTCGTCGCGCAACGAGTCGCGGTCAATAATGTCAGTCGGATTCATGAGAGCGGTCCCTTTCGGATCACTGAGGCTTGACAAGTTTAGCCGGTTGGCGCGGTGCCATCCAAAGGTGCGTATTTTGCCAGTAGTGCCTGGTCCTGGTCGCTCAGGCCACCTCGTCGCTCGATGAGATCGGGCCGACGCTCGATTGTGCGCCGAAGTGCCTGTGCGCGGCGCCACTGAGCAATGCGCGCGTGATCACCTGATCGCAGAATCTCGGGAACTGCCAAACCTTCCACCTCAGCCGGCTTCGTGTACTGGGGATACTCGAGTAGTCCGTCACCAAAGGACTCGTCCAGGGCCGACTCGTCGTTACCAAGTCCCCCCGGTCGCAGTCGCACGACTGCCTCAATCACGCACAGCGCGGCGAGTTCGCCGCCCGCCAGGACAAAGTCCCCGAGTGAGATCTCGTCGTCCACCACGAGGTCCAGAACTCGCTGGTCGAAACCTTCGTAGCGACCACACAGCAACGTGAAACCGTTGAGCTCACTCAGCTCGCGCGCCACCTCGTGCGTAAACGTACGCCCCGATGGGGTCAGGGCGATGATTGGTCGAGCCAAATCGGGAACCTGGGACACGGTGCGCAAAATTGGTTCCGCGCGCAGTACCATCCCCGCCCCTCCGCCAAAGGGGGTGTCGTCGACCGTGCGGTGCACGTCGTCAGTCGCGTCGCGAAAATCGTGCACGTGGAGTGACCAAACGTCGCGTTCGAGGGCGCGACCTAACACTGACGTCGAGGCGTACTGGTGAATCGCGTCGGGAAAGAGGGTCAGTACGTCTACTCGTAGGGTCATTCGAAGAGTCCTTCGGGTGCGTCAATCTCCACTCGCGTATTGGCCTGGACGGTGGTCACGAAAGTGAGCGGAACCAGGGCACCCGAATCAAGGACCAGGATGTCGCTGGCCGGATTGGATTCAACGTCGACCACCACACCGCGGCGTTCACCCGTCGCATCAAAGACCTCGGCCCCAAAGAGTTGGTCAATCCAAATCACGTCGTCGTCATCAATTCGCGGTGCGGACAGCACGACACCGCGCCAAAGATCGGCCTCTTCTCGTGACGTAATGCGATCGAAAGTGACGATGTAGCGGTCTTGATGGGCGCCCGCACTCACCACCACGAGTGCTCCGCGCGGGGTCAATAGTTCGGTGCCCGCGGTCATGCGTTCGTGTCGATCGGTTGTCAGATGCACGATGACCTGGCCACGTAGTCCGTGTGCCTTGATGATGCGCCCGATTTCGAGCGTGGTGCGCTCGTCGGTCATGGCGCCTAGTCGACGATGTCGACCGACGTCGTCACGCCGTCACGCGCACCCGCGGCACCAACGAGGGCGCGAATAGCCTGCGCGGTACGACCACGTCGACCAATAATTCGCCCCATGTCGTCAGCCGCGACCGTCAAGGCCAACACGACCTTGCCCTGGCGCTCACTGACTTCAACCGATACGGCTTCGGGACTGTCCGCGAGCGACTTCGCGATGAACTCAAGAGCGGCCGTCGCACTGACCGCTCGATCGATATTGCCGCTACTCGGCTCGTCGTAGTGATCGTCGCCCTGGTCGTCAATCGTGTTGACGTCACCGGCGACGTACTCGTCGTGCACGTCGCTCATTTGGCAGCCTTCGAAGCCTCGAAGGCGTCAAGCGCGCCACTGGCCTTCAGCAACTTGGCCACCCGCTCGGTGGGCTGGGCACCTTGGCTCAACCAACGAACGACCTTGTCGTTGTCAATCGAAAAGACGGTCTCGGGCTCGGCGGCAGAAATTCCCCGAGGCTGGTACGTGCCAACGATCTCAAGAAAGGCTCCCGAACGGGCCCGACGGCTCTCAGCCGCCACCACGCGATAGGTCGGTTGCTTCTTCTTACCCATGCGCACCAAACGAAGTTTCACAGCCACAACGAAATTCCCTTCAAACCGTACGTCCCGCGAGTCGGAACGGGGTGATATACCCGAGCGACAGAGTTTAGCGTTGTTTAGGAGGGGTAACCCTTCCGCCCTTCTTCTTCTTAGATTTTCCGCCACTGCGCGTGGGCGGTGTGGCCGACTTCATGCCGGCCGCGAGTGCCTCAAAGCCCTCGGGCATCGTTTCACTTCGCTGTGCGTTAGCCCGGGCGGCGAGCGAAGCCATACGACCCATCCCTCCGGGCAGTGCGGGCGTTCCTCCCCCGGCCATCTGACGCATCATCTTTCGCATCTCGGTGAACTGCTTCAGTAGCTGATTCACGGCGTTCACCGTCGTGCCCGAACCGCGCGCAATGCGAGTACGTCGTGAGCCATCAATAATTTGAGGGTCGCGACGTTCGTGCGGCGTCATCGAGCGAATAATCGCCTCAACACGATTCAGCTCGCCGTCATCAACGTTGGCTGCCGCCGAACGCATCTCCTTGGTCACGCCCGGCATGAGTTTCATGAGGCCCCCGAGGGAACCCATCTTGCGCACCTGATTGAGTTGTGCCATGAAGTCATCGAGTGTGAAGGTGCCGCTCATTAGACGACTGGCCGATTCGGCCACGACCTCGCGGTCCATGGTGCGCTCGGCCTGCTCGATAAGCGAGAGCACGTCGCCCATCCCCAAAATTCGCGACGCCATGCGCTCGGGATAGAAGAGATCAAAATCCGAAAGCTTCTCGCCAGTCGACGCGAATACCACCGGACGTCCGACGACTCCGCGCACCGAGAGCACCGCGCCACCGCGAGCGTCGTAGTCCAGTTTCGTCACGATGATGCCGGAGAGCTCCAGCGTCTCGTGGAAGGTTCTCGCCGTGGCGACGGCGTCTTGACCAGTGACTGAGTCAATTACCAAGAAGGTGTACTGCGGTGACGTCGCGTCACTAATCGAGCGAACTTCGCGCATGAGCGGCTCGTCAATGCTGAGTCGACCCGCCGTGTCGATGATGACGACGTCACGACCCAAGCGCGTCGCTTCTTCGACTCCGCGTCGCGCCACGTCCACTGGGTCCGACGCGTGACTAAAGACGTCAACACCAATCTGGGATCCCAGAACTCTAAGTTGTTCGACCGCAGCTGGTCGTTGGAGGTCCGCCGCAACGAGGAGCGGTTGACGACCCTGCTGCTTAAACCACGAAGCCAATTTGGCGGCGGTCGTGGTCTTACCAGCACCCTGCAGACCCGCGAGCAGCACCACGGTGGGTGGTCGCGACGCGTACGTGATCTTGAGCGGGGTGCTGCCAAGAACTTCAACCAACTGCTCGTGCACGGCCTTGATGACCTGTTGACCCGGGGTCAGACTTTGGTTTACGACCTCACCGTCGAGGCGCGTGCGCACTGCGTCGAGAAAGGCTCGCACCACGCCGAGTTCGACGTCGGCTTCGAGCAGCGCTGAGCGTACGTCGCCGAGCGCTTCGTCGAGGTCGGCCTCGCTCAGTCGACCACGTGAACGCAGCGACGAACTGAGTCGCTCGAGTCGTTCGGTCAGGGCATCAAACATCGTGCTCGAAGGCTACAGTCAGGCGTCAAGGAGTGAGGCCACAAAGGCTTCGGGGTCAAAGGCCACGAGGTCCTCGACGCCTTCGCCCACCCCGACGAACTTGACGGGGATGCCCAACTCTCGTTCGATTGCCACCACGATGCCACCCCGGGCGGTTCCGTCGAGTTTGGTCAGAATGATGCCGGTCACTGACGCCGCCGCCAAAAACTCGCGAGCCTGGGAGACCGCATTTTGTCCCGTCGTGGCGTCGAGCACCAAAAGTGTTTCAACTACTTGACCCGGCGCACGATCCGCCACGCGCCGCACCTTGGCCAGCTCGTCGAGCAGATTCGTGCTGTTGGCCCTTCGTCCAGCGGTGTCCGCTAAGACAATGTCCGCACCACGAGCCGACGCTCGCCCCAGCGCGTCGTGCACGACCGAACCTGGATCGGCCCCTTCGCTCGAGCGCACCACGTCGCTACCGGTTTTGATGGCCCACTGTTCGAGTTGGTCGGCCGCGGCGGCTCGAAAGGTATCGCCCGCCGCCAAGACGACCGATTGACCTTCACTCACAAACCGGTGAGCGAGCTTGCCAATACTGGTGGTTTTGCCAACCCCGTTGACCCCCACAAAGAGCCAGACCGCGACGCGACCCGCTTCGGCCTGCGTGTGCGCCGTGCGAGACGAGCCCAGATAACTCAGAAGAAGTCGCCGCAGGGTCAGGGCCAGTCCGTCAACGGCGCCGTCGTTCTTCAGTTGCTCTAGGACCTCGTTCGTGGTCGCTACTCCCACGTCGCTACGTAACAAGACCTCTTCGACGAGGCCGAGTTGCTCGGCGCTGAGCACCCCCGCGCTCGTCACGGCGCGCACTCGCTCAAAGACCCCTCGCGATGTCGACAAACGGTCCGCAAAACTTGTCGGGGCGACTTGGTCAATCGTGGGTCGCGGTGTTGCCTGGGTGACCAGCACCTCGGGCATCGGAGCCCGAGCAACTGCCGGTGCGGGGCGTCGTGGACGACGGCGCGCTCGCACGATTATCACTGCGCCCACGAGCACGAGCGCTCCGAGGACTAGCACCAGCACGATCACGACGTAACTACTCCGTCACGACGAACTCGCTGACTCACTACTTTGGACGAACCACCGGGCGCCATGGTCACTCCGTACAGCGCGTCGGCACTTTCCATGGTGCGCTTTTGGTGCGTGACAATCAAGAGCTGAGCCTCGTGGCGAAACTCATCCACCAGACTCAAGAATCGCTGCAGGTTCACGTCATCGAGAGCCGCTTCAACCTCGTCCATCATGTAGAACGGTGAGGGTCGCGAGCGAAACACCGCAAAGAGAAAGGCCAGAGCGGCCATCGAACGTTCGCCGCCCGATAAGAGTGAGATTCGTCGAATATTGCGCCCCATTGGTCGAACTTCAATTTCGACTCCGGTGTTCAACGGGTCGTCGGGTTCCGTCAGAATGAGGCGGCCCTGTCCCCCGGGAAAGAGCATGGCAATCAAGCCCGAGAAGTGCTCATTCACGTCCGCGACCGCACTCGAGAAGGTCTGCATGATCTCTTCGTCGAGGGCTCGAATGACCTCTTGGAGCTCGCGTCGGGCGCTGCGCACGTCGCTCACTTGCACGTCCAGTTCTCGGTATCGCTCCTCGAGACCAGCCAACTCTTCAAGAGCCAAGGGGTTGATAGGTCCCAACGACGTGATCCGAGCTTCCAGATCACCGACTCGCTGCTCGATAGTTACACCCTCGGGCAGTTCCAACGCCGTGGCGCCGTTCAATTCGTGGGGGGCAATACCTAGATCACGGCGAATCGCCTCGTGCACGTTCGTAATCTTGATCGCGAGTTCGGCTTGCTCAATTTCTGATCCACGACGACGCTCGCTGAGCTCGTTGAGTCGCGTCTCGGCCGCGTTACGAGCTTCACGAATCACGCCAAGGCGCTCGGCACCGGCGCGCGACGCTTCGAGTTGTTCACGGTAGTTCGTGTCCAAGGCCTCTTGGGCGACGTGAATCTCATCACTAGCGCGCACCACCAGTGCGGCCAAGCGCTGAAGGGCGTCGAGATCAAATTCAATGGCGCCACGACGCTTCGCCGCCTCTTCGCGTTCACTACTGTGACCCTCCAGGCGATGTTCGATTTCGTTGCGACGCAGCTCGATAAGACGTCGTCGTTCTCCGTACTCCGCTTCGCGACGAGATAGCTCAGTGGCGGCGTCAGTGACCTCGTCACGTTGGGCCTCGAGAACTACCCGAGCCGCTTCGACATCATTGGCTCGACTGCTCGCCGACGCGGCGGCGAGCTCCAGTGTCGGCAAGTGGTCGCGCAACTCACTGATCTCTTCATCCATCGCTACGCTGTCGGCCGAGAGTTCGGCCACTTCGCCCGCCAGAGCATTCGCGGTGGTCGTGAACTCCTCTAGTGACGCCTGCAGTCGCTCGAGTTCGCGAGCGCGTCGCTGGACTTCGGCTTCTGCTTGAGCACAAGCAGTACCGGCGCGATTCAGACGCTGGCGAGCCGCCACCGCGTCGGCGTCGGCCTGATCACGCGCAGCTCGCCGGGGCGCTACCGCGGCTCCCGCTTCGTCGGCCAGGGCCTGGGCCTCGTCCACGGTCGTGCGGGTCACGAGTGCTCGTCCGGACGCCACGCGCCAACCCGAGGCGGCGAAGCGGTCACCCTCGCGCGTCACGACGACCAGATCGGGGTGCGACGTCGCGACTTCAATTCCGGCTTCCCAGTCGGGGGCGACGACCGCACGCGAAAAGAGTGCGTCCAGTACTCGGGTCACGTGCGCCGGCGAGCCGGCCCGAGCACGAACCACACTTCGTAGTGGCGTACAGCCCGCTGGCGCTGGCAGTGACGCCACGTCGGTTTCGCCAACCGGCAAAATCAGTCCCGCTCCACCCTCACGACGTAGAGCAACTAACGCCGCGCGCGCCGACTTTCGTCCATCCACGACCATGGCGCCCACCGACGCCCCAGCCGCCGACTCCACTGCCCGGTCCCAACCACCGTCAATGTCAATCAGATCAAGAAAACTTCCGAGCACGCCTTCCAGATTTCCCAGAATGGCTCGACCGCCAGCCCCAGAGAATTCGTCGAGGGCCCGCGCGAGAGCCTCGGCGCGAGCCTGCGCTCGGGCCGTGACGTCGGTTGCGTCGCGTAGTGCTTCATCGGCACTCGCGCGCGCACGTTCGGCCTCGGTCGCGCCCCGTTCGGCCTCGGACTGCTCCGCTAACGCTTGAGCCAGTTGCTCGCGAGCGACTCGCTCGCTCTCGAGCGTCGTCGTTGCGGCGGCTGACGTCGCGGCGTGGCGCGCGCGCACGTCGTGCAGTCGATTCGTCGCGCGCCGTTCGCTCTCTCGCAGCGAGCCCAGTGAGCGCTCGAGTAGTTCAAGCCGGGCTCGGGCGGCCTCTAACGCGGCGGCGTCACTCTCGACGGACCCCGTGGCCCAAGTGGCGTTGAACTCACTGTCGGACTCAGTGAAGGCGTGGCGCAGACGAGCCACCTCGTCGCGCTGACTCGAGAGTTGCGCCTCGACGAGGGCCAGCTCTTCGAGGTCACTGGCCAGTCGTGCGGCGTCGGCTTCGAGGGTGGCGATGACGTTTTCATCCGCCGACGCGATTAGAGCGATTTGTAGCGATCGTTCACGCTCGCCAATGAGCGACGACGTGCCTCGCGCACGCTCCGAGAGTCCCTGGAGGGTTCCCAGCGTGGACGCCAGCATCTCTTCGCGACGACTAGCCATTTCGGCGGCCGCCGTACTGGCCTGCGCGTCGAGCGTGACCAATTCGTGGCGAACATCGCGCTCCGCGTTGGTGGAACCTTCGAGCCCACTTTCGAGCTCGCGGCGACGCTGCTCAAAGCCTTCGAGTCGAGACGAAAACAAGACGTGACGAGCCGCTCGCAGGTCGCTCTCAATATCGGCGTAGCTGCGAGCCGAGACCGCTTGTCGCTCGAGGGGTCGCATCTGGCGACGGACCTCGCGCACGAGGTCGCCCAGTCGTTCAAGATTTTCTTGCGTCTGATCGAGGCGACGTTCGGCTCGTTCCTTGCGACGACGGTGCTTCAGTACTCCGGCCGCTTCTTCAATGACCGAGCGTCGGCTCTCGGAGCTGGAATTGAGAATTGAATCAAGTTGACCCTGTCCAATAATCATGTGTTGGTGACGGCCAACCCCGGAGTCACTGAGCAACTCCTGCACGTCGAGGAGCCGACAGGTAATGCCGTTAATCGCGTACTCCGAGTCGCCGTTTCGAAAGAGCGTGCGCGAGATGGTTACTTCGCTACCCTCTACGGGCAGTCGACCTGACGCGTTGTCGAGGGTGAGACTCACTTCGGCTCGACCGAGGGCCGGGCGACTCACGGTGCCGACGAAAATAACGTCATCCATTTTGGCGCTGCGCAACGCGCGAGTGCTCTGGGCGCCGAGCACCCACGTCACCGCGTCGACCACGTTGGACTTGCCCGAACCGTTGGGGCCCACGACCGCCGTCACCCCGGGTTCAAACTCCAAGGTGGTGCTGTCAGCAAAGGACTTAAAGCCCTTCATGGTCAATCGCTTAAGAAACACGCGTAGACGCTAGCAACCTTCTCGAGGGAGATTTACTAGCTCTGGCAGTTGGCGCAGAAGAAGGTCGAACGCTGGCGCACGGTGACGCGGATGATGGGCTGGCGGCACTGGAAGCAGGGCAGCCCCTCGCGGTTATAAACCTGGTGTCGCTCTTGGTAGGTGCCCGGTTTACCGTCGGGATCGACGTACTGTTCGTCGTCGAGGGTCGAGCCACCGAACTTGATCGCGTCGGTCAAAATCTCAATAATGGCCCGGTGCAGCCGACGAATCTCAATAGTCGAGAGCGACTCGGCCGGTCGGTCGTAGCGAAGCGCCGCCGCAAAGAGCACCTCGTCGGCGTAGATATTGCCCAGCCCCGCCATGATGTCTTGGTCGGTCAGTACGACCTTGAGGCCCGTCGAGCGACTGCGCAAAATTGCCGCGAAGCGGTCCCAGCCAATCTGATCTTCGAAGGGATCAATACCCAAGTGCGCAATCTCGGGGATCTGACGACGCAGGCGCAGTCCCTCACCGCCTATTGACAGACGAGCAAATTTGGAGATTTCGACCTCCGCACCTTCGACGGGCGGCACCGAAACAAAGAGCTCGCCAAACGTTCGAGGGTCGACGTAACGAAGTTCGCCACCTTGCACGAAACTAATAACGACGTGGGTGTGCTTAGGTTTAACGTCCTTGGGGCCCTTCGAGCGCAGTAGTTGACCACTCATTCCGAGGTGAATGACCAAGTGGTTCGCGTTATCGAGTCCAAAGATTAAGTATTTCCCCAGGCGCTCGGCCGACTTAATGGTGTGGCCTTCGAGCAGTGCGCGAAACTCCTTGGCGGACTTGTGACGTCGAACGGCTCGCCCATTAGTGACGGCTGCTAATTTCACTTTTTTTCCTACGAGATCGCGAGCGAGCGACGCTCGAACCGTCTCTACTTCAGGTAGCTCAGGCATTGGTGCGACCCTCCCAAGCGGCCCTTGCGGCTTCACTCTCGGCGTGCTTCTTTGATCGACCGCTACCGTGGGCTAACACTCGCCCCTCCAGGCTCACCGTGGCCTCAAACGCGCGAGCGTGTTGCGGGCCACTTTCACTAAGTCCGTAGACCGGGGTCCCGTGTCCTTGCGCTTCGGCCCACTGGCGCAAACGCGTCTTGGGATCGACGTCGTCGGGATTAGCAGCGGCTAGTTCCACGTCATTCGCCAACATGGTGTGCACGAAAGACTTTGATGACTCAAAGCCCGACTCGAGATAGATCGCCGCGACCAGCGCCTCAAAGGCGTCGGCGAGCAGTGATGGCCGCTCCAGTCCATTGGACTTCACTTCACCGCGTCCGACTCGCACGTACTGGGCGAGGTCGAGGCGTTGGGCGGCCCGAGCGAGCGCACCTTCATTCACCACTCGCGAACGAACCAGTGAGCCCGAACCTTCGTCGAGGTGAGGGTACTGCGTCATAATTAAGTCGGCGACCGCCAAATCAACGACGGCATCGCCCAGAAACTCAAGACGCTCATTGGACGTGCAGTGGTGTTCGGCGGCGAAACTCGAGTGGGTCATCGCGACGCTCAGCATTTCACTATCGGGGCGCAGACCAACACGTTCTGCCAACTGCGCCAAGGGTGCAAGCAGCAAACTCAAATGGGCTCAGGTCACCTGGAGCTTGGCGGTGACGTAGTCGACGGCATTGCGAACCGACAAGAGTCCCTCCAAGTCTTCGTCATCGATGTGAAAACCAGCCACCTGCGTCGCGAGACTCTCTTCGAGCGCCTCGACCAGTTCGATCAGGGCTAACGAATCGGCACCGAGGTCTTCAAAAGAGACGTCCTCGCCAATGTCGTTCGGATCCTTTTCAAGGATTTCGGCGAGTTGCCCTCGGACCAAGGTGAGCACGCTGGCTCGGTCGAGTGAGGATGATGCGGCGTCAGCGGTCATGACCACTCCTTTGTGTTGCTGAACAAGAATACCGAGCCCGCGTGGTGGGGTGCTTAATTATACCTTTTCATCAGGTCTAATAGTAGTTCGTAACCGGTCCACCACTTTCGCAGTGGCCATTTCGTGAGCCACCCGAAGGGCGTTCATCGCGGCCGTGGCGTTGGACGAACCGTGGCTAATGACGCAGATTCCGTCCAGACCGAGCAGCATGGCGCCGCCCTGATTCTCGGGCGACAGCTGGTTGGCAACAGGTAGCAGGTGCTCTAGTAGTACCGCGCCGGCGGCCTTGGTCTCGTCGTTGGTTCCAATCGCTTGCAGTACTGCAGAAAAAATGAACTTCATCGAGCCCTCGAGCGTCTTTAGCGCGACGTTACCCGTGAATCCATCAGTCACCACCACGTCCACCGTTGAAGGGATGAGGTCGCGGCCTTCCACGTTGCCCACGAAATTAAGCCCGCTGAGTTCACGCAGTAGTTGATGCGTCTCTTTGACGAGCGGTGAACCCTTCGAGGACTCCTCACCAATCGAGAGCAGGCCCACGCGCGGCTCAGCCACGCCGTAGTGCGCGCTGACAAACGACGAGGCCATCTGGGCAAACTGCACCAACATCTCCGCGGTGCATTCGGCGTTCGCTCCCGCGTCAACCAACACCGTGGGGGTACGACCAGGATTTGGTATCGGCGTCGCAATGCAGGGACGAATCACGCCCGGTAGACGGCCCATTCGCAACAGCGCCGACGCCATCGTGGCGCCCGTATTGCCCGCCGAGACCATGGCGCTCGCTTGGCCGTCACGCACCAGTTCGGCCGCACGTACCAGCGACGAGTCTTTCTTTGAGCGCACGCTCGAAGCTGGATCGTCGTCCATGCCAATCACTTGGGTGCAGGCCACGACGTTGAGACCCAGCGGGTCTCCCATCAGTTCGGGAACGCCAACCAGCGTGACGTCAATACCCAGCTCATCGACGGCGCGTCGGGCGCCCTCGATAATCGCACCGGGGGCAAAATCACCGCCCATCGCATCAAGAGCGATGGGGAGCGTCAACTCAGTTGACCTCTACGGCGACGCGACCTTTGTACCATCCGCAGTTCGGACAGACCACGTGGGGCAGCTTCGAGGTGGCGCACTGCGGGCAGACACTGCGGGCGGGCAGAGCAAGACGCCAGTTCGCCGCTCGGCGGCTACGCGTCTTCGCTTTACTGGTCTTGCGCTTTGGAACTGCCATCGATCTTCTCTTTCTCCAGAACGGGCACGCCCGTCACACGTCGTTGGATTCGTCAACGTCATCGTTGGCGAATCGGAGTCCGTCCAGTGTAGCCCAGCGCGGATCCGTGGGAACTTCGCAGGTACACGACGCGTCGTTTCGGTCAATTCCACAGTAGGGGCAGAGTCCTTGGCAGTCTTCACGGCAAAGTGGCGCCAGTGGCAGTTCCAAGAAAACGGCGTCGTGGATCAGGGGCGCGAGGTCCATTTCGTCGTGGTCAATGAGGTACGTCTCTTCATCACCCGGACCCCGTTCGTCAACAAATCGTTCGCTGACCTCCACGTGCACGAGGCCCAGGACCGGCATGGAGCAGCGCCGACAGATGCCGTGCCAGGGCGCTTCAATCTGTCCCCTCGCCCACAGTCCACCAATAAAGCTCTGCAGGTTGAGCGCCACGTGCACGGTCGCCTCGGGCGCCACGTCAGATTCGGCGGGACCTCGCGGCTCGAACTCGTGGCGTTCATCAAAGGGGGCATCGAACTCAACGTCGAGCGTGGCCGGCACGTCACGCAGCAACTGCGCAACGGGGACCAAATACGGCGAGCCCACGGCGGTTAGAAGGAGTCCTGATCGTAAAACGGTCCGTCTCGAAAGAAATCGCCCGCGGATTCAGCTCCCGCGTCGTCTCGAGGGGCCGCCGGCTCCAACCTCGTCTCGTCGAACGGCTCAGCTTCGATGAAACTTTCGGGTAGTCCCTGGGCGCTCAGCCGCTCACGACCCGATCGCGTGGTCTTAAGTAAACGTTCGAGCACAATTTCGAAGTTACCGAGTTTGCCGTCGATGAAATCCTCCGACTGATTGATCAACTGTCGAGCTTCGGCCTGGGCGTCGGCAATAATCTGCTCGGCCTGCTGGCGCGACTGGCGAACGATCTCGGTACGGTCGACCAAGCGCGCAGCTTCCGCTCGCACTTGATCCATGAGTTGCTGGGCCTTTTGCACTTCAGCCGCCATGAGCTGTTCACGATCACGCAGCGCCCACCGGGCTTCGCGAATCTCATCGGGCATGTTGCGCAGGGCCTCTTCGAGCAGTTGCAAAATCTCCTCGCGCGGCAAGAGCGCAGAATTCGATAGGGGCATCTGCTTAGCGTTGTGGACCATCTCAATTAAGAGATGGAGATCAGATTCGAGGTCGCGTCGCATGTGGCGCCCCGCAGGGTCGCCAAATTCGCGCGGATCGTCGTAGCCATCAAAGGAAGTCACTCGTCATCTCCAAAACTCTTCTCACGAAGTCGGGCGATCACTGGAGCCGGTACAAAAGCGGACACGTCGCCACCGTAGCGGGTTACCTCGCGCAGCAACTTCGACGCAATGAACGAGTGGGTGGAGCTGGTGGGAATGAACAGCGTTTCGACTCCCGACAACGACCGGTTCATTTGAGCCATCTGCAGTTCACTTTCGAAGTCCGACACCGCTCGAAGTCCCTTGACAATGGCCGTCGCCTGGACGTCACGCGCAACGTTCACCAGCAAGGTGGCGATTGAAACAATTCGGACGTTGGCGATGTGGGCGCAACTTTCGGCAATCATTTCGCGACGTTCATCCAGGTCAAAGAGCGCTTCGGACTTTTGCGGGTTGCGAATAGCCGCCACCACGATTTCATCAAAAATAAGTGCCGCGCGCTCAACAACCTCGAGGTGGCCATTGTGAAATGGGTCAAAGGACCCGGGAATGAGACCGACTGTCATTGCGCGTCTCCTTCGAGTGACTCGAACATCGTTACGAGCGTAGTGCCGTAGCGTTTGGTCTTGCTGACCACCCAACCTTCGGGGGCGTCCATGTGGCGATCGTTCTCAATGACCACTCGTGCAGCGACCACGTCACGTAACAGACTCGCCACGTCGAGCGGTCCGTAGGGCGGATCAGCCAGGACCAGGTCTAAACCAGCCGGCGGCTGCCAGACCGGCAAGGTAGCGCGCACGAAGGTCGCTTCGCCCGCCAGTTTGACGGATTCGAAATTTGCTTTGGCGGCCGCTAGGCACGCCGGATCGCTGTCCACGAAGTAGACGCGCGCGGCGCCTCGTGACAGAGCCTCAATGCCCATCGCCCCCGAACCACAAAAGAGGTCGGCGACCACCAGGTCGACCAACCCGCCGCGACTCTCGAGCATGGAGAAGATTGCTTCTCGGGCGTAGTCGGTGGTCGGACGCACCGTCGCGGGTAACTTGGCCTTTAACGGTCGTCCTCGGGCCGCACCACCAATTACTCGCACTCCTTAAGAGTACGCCCTCAAACCACCCTCACGATTTGAACAAGAAGTTCGCCTCTTCGTCATCAACGAAGAGGCGCAGCTCGTCAATCATCTCGGGTTCGTGCTCGAGGTCGCCGTCCACCACCATTTTTGTCGCGATTCTTTGCGCCGCGAGCAAGAGGTCTTCGTCGTTGCGCAACGAAGCGAGTCGCAGGTCGCTACGGCCCTGCTGGCGCGCGCCCAGGATTGTGCCTTCACCACGTAAGTCCAGATCAATCTCCGCGAGGGCAAAACCGTCAGTTAGGTTGACCAGCGCCTCGAGCCGTTGCGTGGCGTCATCGTTGGGTGCCGCACCCAGCACGACGCAGTAACTCGACGCCGAGCCGCGACCCACCCGTCCACGTAACTGATGCAGCTGGGCTAAACCGAAGCGCCACGCGTCCTCAATCACCATCACGCTGGCCTCGGGAACGTCCACACCCACCTCGATCACCGTGGTGGCCACGAGCACGTCGAGGTCGCCTTGACGAAACTGTTCCATAACCGAGTCTTTTTCTGGGCCCTTCATCTGTCCGTGCAGCAGTCCCACCGCGAGCCCGTGTAGTTCATTCTCCATCAGACGCAGATGTTCGTTCACCGCGCTCGCCGCTTCGACTCGATCGGATCCTTCCACCAAGGGACAGACGACGTACGCTCGTCGACCGGCCGCCACCTCATCGCGCACTAACTGCCACGAGGCGGCCACTTCATCGTCGGTGACGGCCCACTTGGTCTGAATTGGTATCCGGCCGCTGGGTAGCTCGTCAAGTACCGAACGATCGAGGTCACCAAAGAGAACCATGGCGGCGGTGCGTGGTATTGGCGTTGCGGTCATGACCAGCAGGTCGGGGTCACAGGCCTCATCGGACATTGCGCGACCCTTGTCACGCAGTTTGGCGCGCTGTTCGACACCAAAGCGGTGTTGTTCGTCAATCACGATGAGTCCGAGCGCTCGAAAGTGCACGTCATCAGTCAAGAGCGCGTGCGTGCCCACAACCACGTCAACCGCGCCACTGGCCAAACCGTCGAGCACCGCTTGACGTTCTCGAACCTTGAGCCGACCGGTCAAGAGTTGCACCGAGAGCGGTCGCTCACCTCCGAGCACTGCCAGATCCGCTCGACCCAACCCCTCCAGGTCACGGCGCAGTGACGCGAGGTGCTGTTCGGCGAGTACTTCCGTTGGCACCATCATCGCGGCCTGACGTCCGGTGTCAATTACCGCGAGCATGGCCGTTTCGGCCACCAAGGTCTTGCCCGATCCCACGTCACCTTGCAACAGTCGGTGCATGGGCAGGACCGATGACATATCGATGGCTATCTCGTGCAGGACTCGGCGCTGGGCCGACGTCAACTGGTAGCGATGGCCGCCCAAAAACTGACGCACGAGTGACGATGCCGGGTTGCGCAAGGCCCCGGGCGAGACGTCCAGATCATCTGGGTCAAAGGAGTGCGCAATGCCCGCCGCGGTGCGTTCGAGACGACGCCGGCGTAGGGCCAAGAGGAGTTGGAGACGAAGCAACTCGTCAAAGGCCAGCCGTCGTCGCGCCGGGGCGACGTCTTCTAATTCGCCCGGCAGATGTATGCCCCAGAGCGAGCTCGTGCGATCGACGAGAGCCAGCTCTTCGAGTACCCACGCCGGCACTGGGTCGAGCATCGGTCCCGCTCGTCGCAGGGACTCTTCGATAAAGCCGCCCAACTCCCAACTCGTAAGTCCCGCCTTGCCCGAAGCCGGATAGATCGCGACCACCCGACCCACTTTGGCCGCGTCGCGCTCTTCGCCCGATGCTCCCACGATGACGTCGACCACGGGGTTCGTCATCTGACGTTCTCCTCGGTAGTCGGTCACCTTGCCAAAAAACAGAGCCTGGACCCCGGACGTGAGTTGTCGCTCGCGCCACGGTTGATTGAAAAACACCACTTTCATCGATCCGGTCGCGTCGGCCACCGTGGCGTTCACCATTGTGCGCCCCTGCTTCGTTCGTCGAGACGAAATTTTTTGAACTTCGCCGAAGATGGCTGCTTCGTCACCCACGCCGAGGTCCGAGAGATCGAGCTGCTTGGTGCGGTCAATGTAGCGACGTGGATAGACCGTCAACAGATCAAAGACGTTTTCAATGCCCAGCGTCGCTAACGCGGCCGTTCGCTTTTCGCCGACGTGGCGAAGCTGACTCACGGGTACGTCGCCCAAATGGCGAAGTCGGCGCGGCGCCGCCTCGCTCACTCGATGCCGAAGAAGTAGGGATAGAGCGGCTGTCCGCCGTGATGGACTTCGAGCGCTAACGAGGGAAACATTTCGCCGAGGAATTCGGTGATGCGGCGAGTATTCGCGGGCGTTGCGCCGTCGCCCTCAATGATGGTGATTAATTCATGATCGGTCGTAACCAGCGCGCTCAATAGTTCGTTACTCGCCGCCGCAATGGAACCGGCAATTGAAAGTACCCCGTGAGCCCCAAGACCAATCCAGTCGCCCACGTGCACCTCGCCCGCGTCGGTGGTGGTGTCACGAACCGCCTGAGTCACTTCTCCCGCCACAACGTGCGCCGCCGAGTCACGCATCGCCGCAAAATTCTGCTCGGCCGAGGCGTCGGGGTCGTAGGCCAGTAGCGCCGCGAAGCCCTCCACAATCGAGTCCGTACCCACTACCGTGACCACTTCGTCGACGAGGCCCGCGACCTGTTCGGCCACCGGCCGGATGTTCTTGTTGTTGGGCAGTATCACTACTTGCGACGAACCGGTGGCGCGCACGGCGGCCACCAGATCGGCGGTTGAAGGATTCATCGATTGACCGCCCTTTACGAGAACCCGTACCCCGAGCGAGCGAAAGATGCGCCCCACGCCGTCGCCGACGACCACCGCGACGACGGCAGTCGGTGGTGGTGGCGTTACCTCTTCATCGGGTTGCACGGCCCAACCTTCTCGGACCCAACGCTCTTCAATGACCTGTTCGTTTAGATCGGTCACTCGAATATCACGAGGACGGCCAGCATCAATACCGGCCTCAATAGCTGGCCCTACCTCGTCGGTGTGAATATGACAGTTGTAGAGACCTTCGCCACCCACGATCACAATCGAGTCACCAATGCCGGCCCATACTTCGCGAAAGGCGGCCATCTTTTCGTCCGCCGCGTCGAGTAGGTACATCACTTCGTAGCGCAGATCGCCAATGTCCCCTTCACCGTGTTGGGGGGCGGACTCGTGAAAGTTCACCACAATCGAATCCAGTGGCGGCGCCTCGGGTAACGCATCGCCCGCGACCACGTAACACAGTGCGTCGAGCAACAGCACCAGACCCGTGCCGCCCGAATCGACCACGCCGGCCTGAGCCAGTACCGCCAGCTGCTCGGGCGTGTGCGCCAGCGCTACGCGAGCCGTTTCCCGCGCCGCGCGCACGGAGGCTTCCAAACTTGACGTATCAAGAGCGGCTCCTTGCGCCGCGGCGCGCGCGACCGAAAGAATCGTTCCTTCGATGGGGCGCACCACTGCTTGTCGCGCGAGTACGTCCGCGTGGTGCAGCGCGTCGGCGACCAGGGCTGCGTCGATCTCAGTTCCGTCACGAAATCGCTCAACCATCCCGCGCAGCAACTGGGACAAGATGACGCCAGAATTTCCTCGAGCACCCATCAGTGAGCCGTGACCAATCGCCCGACAGACTTCGCTCATGGTTGGCGACTCGTCGAGGGCGTTGAGTTCTTCCATGACCGATTCAATGGTCAAGGTCATATTCGTCCCCGTGTCACCATCCGGCACCGGGTAGACGTTCAAGCGATTGATGACCTCTTTGTGCGCGCGTAAAAGCTCGCCGTAAGTGGCAATTACTGCCCGCAGGTCGGCGGCGGACAGCGCCGCGGAAGAGGTCATCGCTAGCGATGCTACAATGGTCATTCGGTTTCTACTGGCGTCCGTTGTGGGCGGTGGTCCGAAATAAGGAGAAAGTTCATCATGGCATCAGTCTGCGAAATCTGCGGCAAGAAGCCGTCATTCGGCATGAACGTCTCCCACTCGCACCGTCGTACCAAGCGCCGTTGGAATCCCAACATTCAGCGAGTGCGCGCAGTCGTGAGTGGCACCACCACCCGACTCAACGTCTGCACCGGTTGTCTTCGTTCGGGCAAGGTCACCAAACCGGCCCGTCGAACCACCACTGCCTAGTCACGCTCAGAGCTGGTGCTGCCAGCCCTTGCGTTCGAGTTCACTGCCGCGCCACGTTCGACTCGTTCGATTCGCGACGATTCGCCCAATGCTGATTGGCGCGGCCAGTCCCCGATCTAAATAGATCATGCGGAGTCGAGCGGCGTCATCGGTCGCAATTAACAACTCGTAGTCCTCCCCGCCGCTTAACGACTCTTCCTCGGTCGCACCTTCCGCGACGGGCACGTAGTCGAGTTCAAAACCCACACCTGAGGCGTCGGCCATTCGATGGAGGTCTAAGGCGAGTCCATCGCTGAGATCCATCATCGCGTGTACTCGGGCGTCACGTGCCGCCTGCCCCTCTCGAAGGCGTGGCCACGGACGACGGTGTGCGAGCACCAGCTCGTCGTCGAGCGAGGCACCAGCGCGACGACGTCGCAGTCCCGCTGCGGCTCGTCCTAGTGGTGCCGTGACGAAGAGTTCATCACCGTCGCACGCGCCACTACGCAGTACCGCTCCTCGAGTCGGACACTCACCAATCACCGTAACGGCGACGGCGACGTCGAGCCCCTGTGAGAGGTCTCCACCCACCACCGGACAGTTAGTGATGGTCGCGGCCGCCGCGATACCGCGATGCAACGCCTCCAGATCAGTGCCGGCTGGGGCACTGACGGCCACCACGGTCGCTCGCGGTCGAGCCCCCATGGCCGCTAAATCGGACACGGCGGCGGCCACGGCTTTAAAGCCCAAATCCTCGAGTGGGAACCACTGCGGATCTAGGTGGACGCCCAAGATTCCCATATCGGTACTGATAACTGTCTCGCCGACCAGGGGTGCTAGGACGGCCGCGTCGTCGCCAATATGGACCTCGCCGCGGGGTATTGGCCGACTACCCACGATGGCGGCGATACGCTCCAATATGTCATCTTCGCGTTGACTCAGTTCCCTCCGGGGATTGGGTGGGTTAGTCGACACGAATTTGGTTAGTGCTAGATAGGGACGTTGCAGTACTGTGACGAACCAGAACCCCGGAGGAATTACTCGTGACGTACCCCACCCAACACCAACGTCTCATCGCATGGGTTAATGAAGTTGCCGAACTCACTACACCCGATCGTATCCACTGGTGTGACGGATCAGGCGAAGAATACGACGAACTTTGTCAGTTACTCGTCGATCAGGGAACCTTTACCAAGCTCTCCGAGGCCAAACGCCCCAACAGTTACTACGCAACGTCTGATCCGGGCGACGTCGCTCGCGTTGAGGATCGCACGTTCATCTGCTCACAAAACGAGCAAGACGCTGGTCCCACCAACAACTGGACCGACCCCGACGAAATGCGCGCCACGCTAAAGGGACTCTTTAAGGGTTCCATGAAGGGACGAACGATGTACGTCGTGCCCTTCTCTATGGGACCGCTCGGCTCCAAGATCAGCCACATTGGCGTGGAGATTACTGACTCGCCCTACGTAGCCGTCTCCATGCGCATTATGACGCGCATGGGTCGAGGGGCACTCGAGGTTCTGGGTGACGATGGCCCCTTCGTGCCGTGCCTGCACTCGGTCGGTATGCCCCTGGCCGCCGGTCAAGTCGACGTGCCCTGGCCGTGCGACGCCGAGAACAAGTACATCGTGCACTTCCCCGAGACTCACGAGATCATTTCCTACGGTTCGGGTTACGGCGGTAACGCGCTGTTGGGTAAAAAGTGTTTCGCACTACGTATCGCGTCGGTACTCGCCCGCGATGCTGGCTGGCTGGCTGAGCACATGCTCATCTTGAAACTGACCAATCCCGCTGGAGAATCGCGCTACGTCACGGGGGCCTTCCCTAGTGCCTGCGGTAAAACCAATCTGGCCATGCTGGTGCCCTCGCTACCCGGCTGGAAGGTCGAAACCATTGGTGACGACATCTGCTGGATGAAGCCCGGCCCGGACGGACGCCTCTACGCCATTAACCCCGAAGCTGGTTTCTTTGGCGTGGCCCCGGGAACCAACATGAACACCAACCCCAACGCCATGTACTCCATTGAGGCGAACACCATTTTCACGAACACCGCGTTAACCAGCGATGGTGATGTGTGGTGGGAGGGAATGGGCGAACCGCCCGAAGGACTCACCGACTGGAAGGGCCAGCCCTGGACCGCCCAGAGCACGACCCCTGCGGCCCACCCCAACTCACGATTCACCGCACCGGCTGGTCAAGACCCGGCTATCGCCCCAGAGTGGGAAGACCCCGCCGGCGTGCCCATTGACGCAATTCTGTTTGGCGGACGTCGCGCCAGCGTGATTCCCTTGGTCTTCCAGTCACGCAGTTGGGATCACGGCGTCTTCTTGGGTTCGATCATGGCTTCAGAGACCACGGCCGCGGCGACTGGTGCAGTCGGTAATCTGCGCCGCGACCCCTTCGCCATGCTCCCCTTCTGCGGCTACAACATGGCGGACTATTTCAACCACTGGTTGAGTTTTTCTGATCGATTCGACGAGGCCAAACTGCCAAAAATCTTTTACGTGAACTGGTTTAAGAAGGGCGACGACGGCCGATGGCTCTGGCCCGGTTACGGCGAAAACAGTCGCGTACTTGAGTGGGTCTTCGATCGCGTCGCCGGACGTGGCGAGGCGACCGAGACGGCGATTGGATTTGTGCCCACGTCGAGCGCGATCAACGTTGAGGGTCTCAACGTTACGCCCAGCGACATGGAAGAACTGCTGCGCGTTGACAACGACGACTGGCGCAACGAAGTTCCGTTGATTCGCGAACACTTCGCCCAATTTGGTGACCACCTACCGGCGCGCCTGGAAGTTCAGGTCGATGATTTGGCCCAGCGCCTTCGCTAAACAACTCTTTCAGCACCGCGAGACAGACCGCGCGCACGAAAAGACGCATTGCGGCCAACGATTACGAAAGTCGCCGACCCAATGCGTACACCAACCCACCCAGCAACGTCACGACCGCCAAGATGCGGTCGCCGACTCCAAACGAGAGTGCGATGCCAACTGGCACCAGTGCACCCAGCACCCACAGCAGTTGTTGGCGAACGGCGAAGCGCGCAAACGTGCGGCCCTGCGCGCCCGGGGCAACGAGTCGTTGAGTGATGGCGTCAAAACTTGGTTGAGCGACAGCGGCGGTGAGCCCCAACCAGCCCGCAAATATTGACTGGGAAACCAACGAGGGATGAAGACTCGCCACGAGGGCCCCGAGTCCGCTGGCGAGCAGCGCCAAGGTCAATAACGTTGACTCGGTGAGGGCGTTTCGCGTTCGCGTCACCAAACCAAGTCCCCCCAGTGCCCCAATGCCACTGATTGCGAGGGCAAAAGCGAACCAGCCCAACGAGGCGTGTTCGCGTCGCAGCCCAAAGGCGAGCAAGAACGTGGCAAAGCCGACCGTGAACCGCATCAACGCGGCCGCACTAAGTCCCCACACCACCTCAGAGTCACCGGTCGGATTGAGCGCGTGCAGATCACGCTCCACTTGGGTCATCGAAGGCTGCAGATTGCTACTCGTTCGCGGTGGACTCGGTAGGCGCACACTCACTACAGTCGCGAGCGCAAAGACTGCGGCCGCAACAAAGAGCACACTGGGCGCGCCGATACTTTTCAGCACCCCGGCGCCGACCACGCCCGCGACGAGTCCGGCCAAAGTGCCGAGCAGTGTCAGCTGAGCATTAAAACCGGCGAAGCCCCGGGACTGCTGATGCTCATCGCTTGGCCAGCCAGCGTCGCCCAGCAGCGCGCGATGTTCTCGGAACTGATCGCTTCGGGCCATTTCTGGCACCAGAGTGCCACGGGTTACGACGTACAGTTTCGACGAGACGAGGACGAGGAAGGCTTCGGGAAAGAGCCAGAGCGAGTTGAGGTGTCGACTCATGAGCCAACAGAGCGCCACACGCAGACTCGCCGAGAGCGCCACTAACACGCGCCGACCCGCGGGCGAATGATCAATGAGTGGGCCGAGCAGTGGCGACACGACGGCAAAGGGTGCGATGGTTAACACCAGGTAGGCCAAGACCTTGCCCTTTGCCTCGGTCGGCGACACCGAAAAAAAGAGTGAGCCGGCCAACGAGATCGTAACCAGGGTGTCGCCCGCCATCATCACGACGTGAACCAGAGCTAAGCGACCAAAGCCAGTACGTTGATCAAAGAGGTCCTCGATCGCGGCCCACGCCAACGACCCAAATCCACGACGACGCACGACTAAAGAGCGTAGGTCATGCGAGTAAAGATTCCCGCCAAGCAATGGTAATGAAGTGCTAGAACGGACTGGTGGGACGTAACTCCTTCTTTCTCAATCTTCCCTTTGCTCTGCTCACCACTCTGGTGTGGGGCGTCCTCGCCTTTGGTGTGGGGCGTATTGTCAAGCGCCACGCCACCATTGACGCCTTTTGGGGTGCCGGCTTTCTCGTTGTCTTCATTGAAAGCCTCGCCGTCTCGCATCAGTTAAGTGGCTCCTCGATGACACCCTGGTGGCACAGCGGCGCGACGGAGCGAATGCTTATGTTGGGCGCGGTCGCGGCCTGGGCGCTTCGCCTCTCCATCCATCTGGCAATTCGCCAGCGCGGATCAGCCGAGGACTCTCGCTACGTGATGATCATGAACGGGGCTCGCGGGCGAAACGAGACCCTCTACGCCTTCAAAATGATTTACGGACTTCAAATGCTGCTGCTGTGGTTTGTCTCAATTCCCTTGCAGTGGATTGCGTTTGGCACCGGCTTCAATTGGCTGCTCGGGCTGGGACTCGTCATGGTTGCGAAGGGTCTCTTCTTCGAAGCCGTCGGCGATGAGCAGCTCCGTCGATTCGTCGCCAATCGCGCGAATGCGGGCACCACGATGAATCGTGGACTCTGGCGCTACACCCGCCACCCCAACTACTTCGGTGACGCTGTGGTGTGGGGAGGTTTCTACTTTGCTGCCGCGTCGTCGGGAGCTGGTTGGCTGACGTTGCTCTCACCACTGGTGATGATTTGGTTACTCACTTCGTTGTCGGGGCGTCCAATGCTCGAGCGAAAGTTAACGAAGACTCGTGCGGGCTACGAGGAGTACGTGGCGTCAACCAGCTCATTCGTGCCGTGGCCACCGCGTCGCCCCAAATAAATCATTAATTTGAAAAACAGCCCTGTCGGTAGATGAGGGGCGGCAACACCGACGGTGAACAGACGACTGACCGATTCGCGACACTCCACGAACGCTGTTGTTCGTCGTATACGACGACCTCAGTGACACTCACCGCACGAGCACCGGTGCCAATCGTGGCCCACAGGTAGCCGTAGTTGCCCACACAGTCGTAACGAGTCACCAGGGTTACGAACTGTGGCCCAGTAAAGGGGGCCAGTATCGCTCCCTCGGAGCACGGAGCCGTGGTCGGCGGCAACGAACTAGTCACCTCGCTCATCTGACCAGCCGCAACACTCAGTGCTCCAATAAGTACGAGAGAGCCGATGAGTCGAAAAAGAGGCACTCCCTCAGTCGAGCACACGCTCGATGTCGTGTGGTGCATCGCTCAGATCGAGGACATTAGCGAAAATGACATGAAACAAGCCATCCCACTCCGCTTGTGGAATGGGGGTCAGCGAAATATCGTCAATTGTCCGACCAATAACAATCGCTTGCATCATGACCGCCAGAGCGTGCGCGGAGATTTCAGTGCGAATCCAACCTCGATCTTGCCCAAACTTTACGACGTGGCTTAGCTCGTCGGTGAGGTGAGCCTGTGCCGCGCCAATGAGGGTTCGTAGTTCGGGACGCGTTAACGACGCCGCCACGATACGAGCGCGCTGCGAGCGTCGTTCGCGCCGATCCGAATCCGCCGACAGCCGCAGCAAGATTGGCTGTAAGGCGTTGATGAATTCGTCAATCGTGTTCGCGCTCAAGTCGATGCTCCGAATTACGTCAATATCTTCTTCGACCATCGTCATGAACATCATTTCGTAGGCGGCATCTATTACCCCTTCGCGAGATCCGAAGTGGTGGTAGACCGAGCCGTAATTCACACCCGTCGCTAGACAGATCTCGGGAATCCGGATGAGTGACTCGTCGCTACTTTTCAACCGTTCGGTCACCGCCACTAAAATCGCGTGCATAACAGGCTCGGAGCGTCGTTGTTTGATCATGAACTAAGGCTAGGTCTCAATTAAAATTTCTTGGCGAATAACAACCCAGAAGTGACTTAGGTCACTAGCTGCGATTGTGTCAAGCACAAACCATCGCCAGCAACGTATTTACTCTGGTCCGACGGACTTTCCAGCAGTGTCGAGCGACCTCACACGAGCAATTTTGACCATGGAGACGTCCGTCGTGTCGCGCCAGTGGAGATTGATTAAGGCATCTCGCATGAATTTCACAATCCCCACTTCGCGCTTGGTTCCTTAGCCGCCGGGTAGTTCCGTCACATTTTGACCAACGGTGACCATTTTGTGTGAGGAGACACCCTTCATCATGTTGCAGCGCGCGTCAGCATCACGTGCCAATTCCTCGACATTCATGACCGCGTGACGAAGTAGCACCGCGGTCGCTGCAAGTCCGGGCGTGTGGCGATGCACCAGAAGACTTGAGGTCACCACCGACTAGGTGAACGAATCACTCGCGGCGCCACACCAGATTCATAACCCCCCTCAAGTTCGCGAAAGGGGCCTCACGTCACGAAAAAGTGGACCGGAAGTATGGCCCTCGAAATGTTGCGCCAAAGGACGCTAACATCCAAATGTTGTAACCAGTCTTGGGCTGGTGGTGACGTTGAGAACGCACTAAGTCGTAATCGACGAGGCCTACGCGGTGTCTGAATGGACCCGCTTCGAGCATTATCAAAGGGAGTTTTATAATGAGTCTGTACAAAGTCGTTAACCCCGCAACTGGCGAGTCCATCAGCGAATACGCCACCGCAACCGACGCCGCGATTGGTGATGCCCTCGCCCGAGTGCACGCTGGTTATCTTTCGTGGCGTACGTCGTCGAAAGACGACCGCGCCAAAATGCTGCACCGAGTAGCTGATCTCTATCGCGACCGAGCCGACGACCTCGCGGCCATCATTACCCGTGAAATGGGTAAGACGACGGCCGAAGCACTGGGCGAAATTAGTTTCGTCGTCGATATCTACCGGTACTACGCCGATCAGGGCCCCGCACTGTTGGCGGACGCACCATTGCCGTCGAACACTGACGGCACCGCCTGGGTGCGCAAGGCTTCCGTCGGGCCGATATTGGGAATCATGCCTTGGAACTACCCCTACTACCAGGTTGCACGCTTTGCTGCGCCCAACCTCATGATCGGTAACACGGTCTTACTGAAGCACGCACCCCAGTGCCCCGAGTCCGCTCTCCAAATGGAACAGATCTTCCACGATGCCGGACTGCCGGGCGACGCGTACATCAATATTTTTGCGAGCAACGAGCAGGTGGCCGACATCATTGCCGACCCCCGGGTCTGTGGCGTCTCGGTAACGGGCAGTGAGCGCGCGGGCACCGCCGTGGCGGCCCTGGCCGGACAGCACCTCAAGAAGGTCGTACTCGAGCTCGGTGGATCAGATCCCTTCATCGTGCTCGACACCGACGACCTGCCCAAAGTGGTTGGGGAGGCGGCGGCGGCTCGAATGGAGAACGGTGGCCAGGCCTGCAACGCATCAAAGCGCTTCATCATCGCCGACGCTATTTACGATGACTTCGTCGAACAGTTCACCGCGGTCATTGCCTCCTACACGACGGGCGACCCCACGAACCCCGACGTAGCTTTTGGTCCGCTCTCCTCCGAGCAGGCCGTACGAAACTTGGACGAGCAGGTTCAAGATGCCGTGAGCAAGGGCGCCAAAGTGCGCACGGGGGGCAAGCGTGTCAGTGGACCTGGAGCCTTCTTTGAGCCCAGTGTGCTCACCGACGTCGTGCCGTCCATGCGGGCCTTTCGAGAGGAACTCTTTGGTCCAGTGGCCGTGGTCTACCGGGTCGCGAATGTCGAAGAAGCAGTGGCGTTAGCCAATGACACGCCGTACGGCCTGGGGGCCAGCGTGTACTGCAAGGATGAGGCGCTGGCGCTTGACATTGCCGACCGACTCGACACCGGCATGGTTTGGATTAACGCACCAGAGGGCGGGGGCGCGGAACTACCGTTTGGCGGCACGAAGCGTTCTGGTGTCGGCCGTGAACTCGGACCCTACGGCATTGAAGAGTTCGTGAATAAGAAACTGATTCACACGCCGAGCGCGTAGGGGTCCACAGTCTCAGTCAATAGCTCTGGCATAACGGTTTAATGCATCACGTGGTCCAAAGAACCGTGACCTCGCGTCACTCTGTCTCATTTTCACTGCTGACGTACTCGTAGGGCCGGTGGGGATCGAACCCACGACCGAGGGATTATGAGTCCCCTGCTCTAACCACTGAGCTACGGCCCTGCTGACTTCACAATCTAGAGGCTGGACAAACCGTACAACCTCGTTTCGAGCTCCACCCAACTACTGAATGGTCAGATTGACCATTCGCGTTAAACCTTGGCTCCGCACACCCGCTCGGAGATTAGGGCGTTGCGATATCAGCCTTCACCGCGCACCAGACCACGCCGAAACGCTTGAAGTACGTTGCGTGGTTTTTGTATGAAGCATTGAAATTCTCATAGTAGGGGCACGCATTGACGGTGGTCGACTTGGAGACGATGACGGCGAAATGCGGAGCACTGCACGCAATCGGAAAAAAAGCTTTCCCACTTGGCGACTGGGCTACGCAACCTCCCACTTCCCAGGTAGGGGTGGGCAGCACTTTGACGTCACGGTAAATCGTTTGAGTCACGGGCGATGAGCCAAAGAGCCGGTGCTGTAGCGGCACGCTAAAGCGGGCACCAATCAAAAGTGCAATGCAGACAATGGCAACTACGTACACCACGAGACTCACAATTCGAGCGACGGCACTCTTGGACTCGGACTTCACGCTGGTCACCAATCCCGGACCAGTCGTCGCCGAAGGTGTGGGGAGAACTGTTGGCACCGCGGCCGTACGCGGCCCAAGATCAAATGCCGCCACTGGTGCGTCTAACGACCACGTGGACGCAGGGGCGTTAGGTGTGTCAGTGAAGGAAGTCGGCGGGCGGGCTTCATTCGTTTGAAGTGGTGCGCTAAAAGTCGAGTCGCTTACTCCCGGCAGTGCTGACGGCGCCCCAAAGGTTGACGAAGCTGCACTGACAGTGGCTCCCATCGAACCCAGCGTCATTGGTGGCGATGCGACGAGCGGCTGATCAATCGGACTCGTAACTCGCACGGGAAGCGGGCTTTCGTCGGTCGCGATCGTGATGCGACCGCACGACGAACACGTCATATACGGCGTCGATGGATAGCGAAAGAGCGTGACGCCAAAGGTAATCAGCGAGCGACGAGTGTCCCCAATTGTGTGGGGGCATTTCGAGCCACAGAATGCGCAGGTGGTCGTCGCTTGTCCGGCGACGACGAACTGTCTTTGCAATGCTCCTTGTGCCATACCTACCCTTTTCTAGAACTGCATCGAGGTCTCAGTTGACCCCTGCGTTGCGTAATCTTCTTTGAGGCTCTGGTACAGCCTAATTTGGCCACTACCACCAACCTCGACCTGGGCCAGATGCGGTACGTTCTACGCTATTGACCAGTGGCCACTAGGGCGGCTACCGCCAGCGGTCGGTTGGTTGTGCCGGAGATTTTGGGGGAATTATGAACGTTGCGTCCTTTGTTTCGTCAGTATTTAATAATCAACTCCCCTTTCGAGTTGAGGCCTACGACGGGAGCGTGGCCGAACCCGGCATCGTGGACCCCGCTAATTCGATCACCCTAAAGATCCTGCGCCGCGATGCGTTAAATCGAGTTCTGACTCGCCCGGGCGAACTGGGGATTTCGAGGGCCTACGTCGCGGGTGACCTTGATATCGACGGTGATCTGGACGCACTCTTTTCACTTTCACTTCCTCCCACCAGTCAGCTGCTCAACCTGAAGAACCTCCGGGGACTTTTAAGCGCCGTGGGCGTGTCCACTCTTAAGCCACTGCGACCTCCGCGAATCGAAGCACGCCAGCGAGGTGCGCTCCATAGTCGTCGACGCGACCGCGAAGCGATTGCACACCACTACGACGTATCCAACAATTTTTACGAGATGATTCTCGGACCTTCCATGACCTACTCGTGTGCAGTCTTTGGCTCCCCCGACGACACCTTGGAGACTGCCCAGCGTCGCAAGGTCGACCTCGTGGCGCGAAAACTCAATCTCCAACCGGGCATGCGACTCCTCGACGTGGGCTGTGGTTGGGGGGCCATGGCGATTCACGCCGCGAAGATGTACGGCGCATCCGTCGTGGGAGTAACTCTTTCAGAGCCCCAACAGCGTTACGCCACCGAGCAGGCCCGCCTGGCCGGTGTGAGTGACCTCGTCGAGTTTCGTGTTCAGGATTTTCGCGATGTTACCGACGGGCCCTTTGACGCGATTAGCTCAATTGGGATGTCCGAGCACGTTGGGCGCCGATCACTTTCGGCCTATTCACAAATTCTGTTTGATCTCTTAAAACCGGAAGGTCGACTCCTCAATCACGCCATCGGTCGTCCCGTTTCATTTAATGAGAATCCTCGGCCTACTCGAAGTTCCGAAATAAAGCGCCAGATCAAAATTGCCTTGGGGATGCGAGGTCCATCCAAGATTGGTAGCCCCTTCATGGAACGCTACGTTTTCCCCGATGGTGAGCTACACGAAGTCGGCATGATGGTTGCAATGTTTCAGGCCCACGGCTTTGAAGTGCGACACCTCGAAAGTCTTCGCGAACATTACGCACTCACCCTTCGCCAATGGGTGCACAATCTCGCTAAGCGAATGGACGAGGCGGTCAACGAAGTTGGCGAGGAGCGCGCCAGGGTGTGGCGGCTCTACATGGCCGGATCGGCGGTTGGTTTCGAACGCCATCATTTAGAAATCCACCAAATTCTTTGCGTGCGCCCTTCAAAGGGTCGAAGTGGCGTCTCGCTGCGTCTGAACTTTGAGCCAGATTTCTAATTCCAGCGTTGCGAGAATCTGACGCAGGTCAGTCCACTGTGGGGCCAAGAAAAGTAGGGATACTTATTCCCCTAAAAATGTTGGCTCCCAGAGCAGGACTCGAACCTGCAACCTAGCGATTAACAGTCGCTTGCTCTGCCAATTGAGCTATCTGGGAATGCGCCCGAGGGCAGTGAAACTCTAGCACCGAGAAACCCCCGCTACTGCTGGTCAAACCAATGCAGGAGCCGTGCCGCTTCGGGGCTTTCGCGCACTGCGCGTCGACACCGATCTATGCGCTTGCTCATACCCTGTCGAGAAATACCGTTATTCCTCGCTAACTCTTCAATTGACATAGTGCGAAATGTGAACTGCCAAAACGAATCGAAGTCGCGAGCACAAAGGCGTCGGAGTTCGTCAATGACCCAAGCGGGGGCGTCGACTCGATCAGCTTTGGAACTGAAATCTGCATCGTCCGTGAACTCAGTTGATTCAAAACGTCGTTCGTTGAGGTCACGACTCATCTGCATGACCTCAACAGCCTTGCTCATCGGAATTTGAAGGGTGTCGGCAACTTCTCGTTTGGTCAGCCGTCGACCATTGGCGCTACGTTCAAATTTTTGCAGCGACAGAATGAGGCGCATCTCGGAATCAGTCAGTCCGGCCTGTTGTTGAATTGCTTGATTCACTAACTTCATAATCCAGTAATTCGCGTACGTGGAGAAACGGGTACCCTGCTCGGGGTCGAATCGAGCCAGCGCATTGACGAGACCTTCAATGCCCGCAGCTTCCAAATCTTCATCACCAAACCGATAGCCCCGTTCCATCACCCTGGTCCGCACGAGACCACACGTTGCTTGGAGCAACAGCGACTCAGCCTCTTGACCCGCGTGTCGTAGTCGCAGTAATCGACGTCGCTGCGCGGAATCAATCAACGACGAGGAGTTCAGGGCGATCGCGGCCTCTCGACCCTTTTGAATAATCGGATGCAGTCGACGTTCCTCGTCGACGCTCAGCGGGGCGATGAGTTTAAGGCCGCCGACCAATCGCCGAGAAGTCGCGGTCACGACGGGGACGAAATCTTTCTGCCGAGGAGCCACTGGCGAAGGTTCTGCTCCACCTCTTCGCTGCGGGTCGATTCCAACAGTGCCAGACGCTCCTTCACGTCTCGTATGGTCACCATGGCGAGGTCGGGCGCCATGGTGCCGTCGCGCAGCTCGCGTTCGACATTCTTCAATGCCTCACCTACCGCACTGCGCAGTAGTTGTGAAATCACCGCAGTGACGTCCTCACCGGTGTAGTCACGATCGAGTTCATCAACCACGAGCTGGCTTAAAACATGGGCGGCTTCCGCTTCTCCTCGTCGCTCGAGGTCGTCGACGACCTCGGAGAGTGGACGGTCACTAATAATTCCCTCAAAAATTTCACGCTGCGTCTCATTGATGAAATACTCACTAATTAGTCGCGTTCGTACATCGCTCGGAAAGTGGATGCACAACCGTAGTGCCTCGAGTCCCGGCCGCGGCTGGGGGCTAAATTCGCGCACCATTGGCGTCGTCGTCTCTTCTCGGGGTTCGTTGGCGATAACGCGAACACCACTACGAGCGGCTTCACTCACGCGGTTGCGTAGCGTTGACGACTCGAGACGGAGTCGATCGGCGACTTCCATCACGTACTGATCGCGCACGAGCTCACTGGGGTGTTCACTAATGACAGCGATGGCGAGTTCGGCCGCTCGAGCCCGGCCCTCAACGGTGTGGAGATTGGCTCCATCGAGTACTCGTTCTAGGCGGAACTGTAAGAACGGCAATGCGTCAGCGATGGCCGTGCGGAGAGCTTCGGGGTCTCGCTGGGCTAAATCTGCTGGATCGCTACCTTTAGGCAACCTCGCCACCGCCACGTCGACTTCGTGCTGGCGCTCCCACTGATAGACCGAGGCCGCCGCGCTCTGGCCAGCCTGGTCAGCGTCGTACGCCAACACAATGCGCTTGGCAAAATTACGCATAGTGCGAAAGTGTTCCTCACCTAGCGCGGTGCCGCACGTGGCGACGGCCCGGGGCATCCCCGCTGCGAAAAATGCAATGACGTCGGTGTACCCCTCACAGACAATAATTTCACCCGACTTGATGATGTTGTCCTTTGCCCAGTTCAACGCGTAGAGCGTGCGACGCTTGGAGTAAATGACTGTTTCGGGACTGTTCTTGTACTTTGGCTCGACTCGGCCATCGGGTCGAACTGGCGTCTGAGCGCTCGGCAGTATTCGACCGCCAACCGCGATGGCTTTGCCACTAGGGTCAAAAATCGGAAAGATAATTCGAGCACGTAGCGCGTCTTGTCGTCGATCTCGCTTATTGACAAAACCCAGTCCCGTTCCTTCGAGAACTTTCGCGTTTAAGTTCAATCCCGTCGATAACGAGTCCCACTCATCAGGCGCCCATCCCAACTGAAACTGCCGAGCCACGTCGCCCGAGATGCCGCGCGAGCGTAGGTATTCACGGGCCGGTCGGGCCTCTGGGTCATTCAACAAGCGCTCGTGATACCAGACCACCGCCTTTTCCATAGCGGCGAGGAACTCTTGGCGTTCCTTTCGAGCTGGTCCGGCGTTGGCGTCTTCGTGTAGTTCAATGCCCGCGCGGTCTGCCAACTGTCGAACGGCTTCGATGAAATCAAGATGCTGCATCTCACGCACGAAGGTGATTTGATCGCCCGAAGCACGACAGCCAAAACAGTAGTAGCGCCCCTCTTCGGCGTTGACGGAGAAGGATGGTGTTTTTTCGCCGTGAAATGGGCAGAGTCCACTCCAGCGCCGCCCCGATTTCTTAAGCGCTACGTACTCACTTATGAGAGCCACAATGTCGGTTGCTGCACGAACCTGTGCAATCTCACCTTCGGAAATAGCCATGCACAGAAGGTACCGCCCCCGCGGCCCGTCGTTGCGGCCCAAGCCGATTTAATCCCTAGAATGCCCTGGTGAGCGATTTTGCCGTCGAAGCCAATAATGTCGTACGAACCTTCAAAGATGGTGCGGTGCGCGCTTTGGACGGCGTATCGCTACGAGTCCCTCGGGGTCAAGTTTTTGGCCTGCTCGGGCCCAACGGTTCGGGTAAAACCACCATGGTTCGAATTCTCTCCACCATCCTCGCCCCCACTTCGGGAACGGCCACCGTCAACGGCTTTGACGTCGTAAAAGAAGGCGACGCCGTGCGACGAAGCATTGGTCTCGCCGGACAGTTCGCGACCGTCGACGAGAACTTGACCGGCTTTGAGAATCTACGGATGATTGGTCGACTCAACCATTTAGATATGACCTACGTGATTAAGCGGTCGCACGAACTCCTCGGGCAATTCGGTTTAAGCGACGCCGCCAATCGCACGTCCAAGACCTACTCGGGTGGTATGCGTCGTCGACTCGACCTCGCGGCGGCCCTCGTCGCCAATCCTCCCCTGCTGTTCTTGGACGAACCGACAACGGGTCTTGACCCCCAAAGCCGCCAGGACCTGTGGTCCATTATCGAACACCTCGTCGAGGGAGGCACCACGGTACTGCTCACCACGCAATATCTCGAAGAGGCCGATCGACTAGCCAAGCAACTGGTCGTACTTGATCACGGCAAGATCATTGCTGAGGGAACCTCGCAGCAACTAAAGACGCAACTGGGCAACACGGTGCTCTCCCTCACGTTTGCCTCCACGGGCGACGCCGAACGAAGTAGTGGACTGCTCAGCGGTATTTCGTCAAACCCCCCAAACGTCGAAGGCACGGTTATCGAACTGACAGTCGATCAAGGTCCCGCGTCAGCAGCGGTTGCGCTGCGCCGGCTCGACGAAGCTGGAATTACTCTCGCCGGACTCGCGCTGCGTGAGCCAAGCCTCGATGATGTCTTTCTTAATATCACGGGACATAAAGCTGAGGACGGTGTCGCCGCGCCTGAAGTCGCGACCGCGAGAGGTCGTCGCGCACGAAAGGTTCGCTCATGAGTCTCGATATTCACACCACTACGGCACCCACGCGTTCGCAAAAGAGTGCCGTGCTGTGGGCAATTAGCGACATTATGACCATTGCGCGTCGCAACCTACTCGCCCTGATCCGTATTCCAACCGCACTAGTTTTCTCGGTGATCCAGCCAATCATGTTCGTCTTGCTCTTTCGTTACGTCTTTGGCGGAGCTATCCACACGGGCGTCGACTACGTCAACTTCCTTATTCCCGGCATCCTCGTGCAGACCACAATTTTTGGAGCAGTCGGCACCGCCATTGGGTTGGCCGAAGACCTCCAACGTGGCCTAATTGAGCGGTTCCGCGCCCTGCCAATGGCTCGCATGGCGGTGTTGGGTGGGCGAACCGTGTCGGACCTCGCTCGAAACGTGCTCGTGTTGGTCGTGATTACCGTCGTTGGTTTCTGCGTCGGCTTTCGACCGCACGGTGGCTTCGTGGCCTACGCGCAGGCCAGCCTCTTAATGCTCTTATTTGCGTACTGTCTGTCGTGGGGCTTCGCCTACATTGGCCTGGCAGCGCCGAACTCAGAAACCGCCCAGGCGATGACCTTTCCGCTCATTTTTCCCTTGACCTTCGCCTCATCGATTTTTGTTCCCGTCCAACAGATGCCCTCGTGGCTTCAGGTCTTTGCGCGTAACCAGCCCGTGTCTCAAGCCGCTGAAGCAGTTCGAGGCTTAATGCTCGGTCTACCCCACGAGCACAGTACGGAGTTGACGCTGCTGTGGGCGCTCGGAGCGATTGCCGTGCTCGGACCCCTCGCCACCATGAAGTTCCGCCGAGCCGCGTAACGAACCAGTGGCCGTGCTCAACGCTGAGCAGTTGCAGCGTATTCTCGACGACGCCTTTCCCACCAGCATCGTCCCTCGAGTTGAATCGGCCGATGACGAGTCCGTCGTGGTCTACCAGCTCGCCACTGACCAACACGCTCGACCAGGTGGGACCGTTTCGGGTCCGACCATGATGTTGCTAGCCGATACTGCGGCCTGGATAGTTATCCTCGCTCAAATCGGACCGCAACTACTCGCGGTCACCGCCAGTCTCCACATTGACTTTCTTCGCAAACCGCAACTCGGCGATCTAATGGCGCGGGGGCGACTCTTAAAGCTAGGTCGAACCCTGGCCGTCGTTGAAGTTGAACTTTTCTCACGGGGCCACAATGATCTGGTCGCTAAGGCACAGGTCACGTACTCACTACCCGCGAACTAATCTCTCGACACCCCTCTAAGTTGCGACGACTAATTTCTTTCTTCGCTCGTGTTCGATTGGATACTGTGACCACATCCGCCACTGCCCGCCCACTTTCGGGTGGCCTCATTACCCTCATGGCCAGTGCCATTGGCATCATTGTGGCCAATCTTTACTACGTGCAACCACTCTTACATCAAATTCGAGGTGACTTTCACGTCAGCACCTCGAGTGCGGCCTCACTGATGACGTTGACCCAAGTGGGTTACGCCGCCGGCCTCGCCTTCGTGGTTCCGCTCGGCGATCTCATCCGTCGACGTCGTCTTGTCGTGGCTATTTTCTGCGTTGCGGCCCTCACGATGGCGGTGGCGTCGTTCCTGTCATCGTTCGCTCCCTTTGCGGTGGTGACGTTCTTTATTGGTCTTTCTTCAGTCGGCGGGCAGGTCATTGTGCCCTTCGCTGCGGACCTGGCGGACGAACACAATCGAGGTCGAATCATCGCTCAAGTGATGACTGGACTGATATTGGGGATTTTGCTTTCGCGAACAGTCTCGGGACTCATTGCCCAGTTCGCGGGCTGGCGAGCCGTCTACTGGTTTGCCACGGTACTTGTCGCTTTCGCCGCAGTGGTGTTGCATTTCGTACTCCCCGACGAGCCCCTACGTCCGCGCGTCAAGTACCACCACCTGGTCGTGGGCTCGTTTTCTCTGCTCGCGACGGTGCCCGTCCTGCGACGCCGAGCGTGGTTCGGGGCACTCATCTTCGCGGTGAACAGTGCCTTTTGGACCACCCTGTCGTTTCATCTCTCGGCCGCACCATTTCACTACTCCAACGGCATTATTGGTTTCTTTGGGCTCTTTGGAGTTGCGGGCGTCATTGGTGCGAACTTCGCCGGTCATCACGCCGATCGCAGTTTCGCCGCACGCACCACTCTGGTCGCGTCCATCCTCATGCTTGGATCAGCCGGTGTGCTGTGGTTAGGTCGCGCCAGCTTTCTTGGCGTCGCGCTCGGGCTCGTTCTACTCGAGGGTGGGATGCAGGGACTCCAGATCACCAATCAATCCGTGATCTACAAGCTCTTACCCGATGCTCGTAGTCGCGTGAACAGTGCCTATATGGTCTGCTGCTTCACCGGCGCGTCCATTGGTTCGTACGCCGCGGGCGAACTCTACGCGCGCTACCAATGGGGTGGGGTCTGTCTCTTGGGCGTGGCGCTAGGTCTGGGACTGACTATTCCCGCGGCCCTTAGGCGATCAGCTAGCGCGGCGAACTGAGTCACCTCGCTCGTTGAGGCGTTACGACTGATTCGTACGCGAGCGAAGTTCGCCCAGTAGGTCAGTGAGCGCCACGCGCGTCTGTTCAGTCGAGTCACGATCGCGAACCGTCACGGCCCGGTCGTCGAGCGTGTCAAAGTCGACCGTGATGCAAAACGGAGTGCCAACTTCGTCTTGGCGACGGTAACGACGACCAATCGATTGGGTGACGTCATAGTCACACATGAAGTAAGGCTGCAGCATTGACAAGACCTCGCGCGAAACGCCCTCGAGCTCAGGCTTCTTCGAAAGTGGCAGGACCGCAATCTGGTAAGGAGCAAGGCGCCAGTCGAGCTTCAGCACGCTGCGCAGCTCGCCGCCGACCTCGTCTTCGTGATACGCCGCCAGCAAAAAGGCCATCATGGCGCGCGTCGCTCCCGCGGCTGGTTCAATCACGTACGGCAGATAGCGCTCATTCGTCGCCTGATCAAAGTACTCGAGGCGAGTGCCCGAGGCGTTGGAGTGCTGCGTGAGGTCGTAGTCACCGCGATTGGCAATTCCTTCGAGCTCATCCCATCCCCAGGGATAGGCGAATTCCACGTCGGTCGTACCCTTTGAGTAGTGCGACAGGTCGGCCTGAGCGTGTTCGTGGAGTCGCAACAGCTCTGGCGAAATTCCTAAATCGAGGTACCAGTCCAGGCGAGCTTGAATCCAGTAGCGATACCACTCTTCGGCCTCGGCTGGCGGGACGAAGTACTCAAGTTCCATCTGCTCAAACTCTCGAGTTCGAAAGACAAAGTTCTGTGGCGTGATTTCATTTCGAAACGACTTACCAACTTGGGCAATACCAAATGGAGGTTTGCGCCTCGTTGTTGACAAGACGTTCGCGAAATTGGTGAACATCCCCTGGGCCGTTTCGGGGCGCAGGTAGGCCGTGGCACCTTCGCCCTCCACGGGACCGGCCTGGGTCTTGAACATCAGATTGAAGGCCCGCGGTTCGGTGAACTCTTTCGAGCCACAGTTCGGACAGACACCCTCAATTTTGTCTTCTCGCCAACGTTCCTTACACTTACGACAGTCCACCAGTGGGTCGGTGAAGGTCTCGAGGTGACCCGACGCGGCCCAGACTGCGGGCGGACCCAGAATCGCCGCGTCGAGGCCCACGACGTCGCTACGAAGCTGCACCATTGCTCGCCACCAGGCCTGCTTGACGTTGCGCAGCATGTTCACGCCCAAGGGGCCGTAGTCGTAGGTCGAGCGAAATCCACCGTAAATCTCCGCCGACTGAAAGATAAAACCCCTTCGTTTTGCGAGATTGATGACCTTGTCGAGCAGGTCGGGGTCCAGGGTGGGGTGATCGGCCATGAACCAAGGTTACTGGACTAATTCGCACTCTTTAGTCGAATGATGACCTGATTGGCCAGGAGGCGACCCTGCGGTGCCAACGTGACTCGGCCTTCTTCGACCGCGACGAGGTGCGCGATTTCATCGAGTGAGTCGAATGCCTCCACGGGCACACCGCGTCGCGTGCGCAGTGCCAATGAATCACGTTCAAAGTCTCTCGTTGGTTCGTCAAGAATCTCTTCACCGCCCAAGGGTCGCTCGCCTTCGCGAATCAAGGCTACGTAACGATCGGGCGTGCGCACGTTCCAATATCGTCGACCGGCCCGGTGCGAGTGCGCTGCCGAACCGAAGCCCGCGTACTCTCCTTGATCCCAGTACAGGTGATTGTGGCGGCACTCGTGACCGGGACGGGCCCAGTTCGAGATCTCCTCCCACGCGTACCCGTTGGCTTCGAGCACCTCACCCACGAGGTCGTAGGCGTCGGCTGTGGCGTCCTCGTCGGGGTGACGCGAGAGATCTTGACCGAGCGGGGTCGCCGGCTCGGGAGTTAACGCGTAACAACTGATGTGGGGTGGCGCGAACTTCAGTCCCACAATGTCGGCGAGCGTGGCCGCGACGTCGGCGAGCCCCTCGGCTCGCGAACCGACAATCAAGTCCATATTCCACGTGGCAAACCCCGCCTCGTGCACGGCGATCGAAACTTCCTCGTGCGCCATGGTCCCGTGACGACGTCCGAGATCGGCCAGCACTTTGGGCTGAGTGGACTGCACGCCAAAGCTCATCCGATTGACCCCTCCACGACGGTAGGCCAGCAGCCGGTCCAGGCTCGCGTCTTCCGGATTGCACTCCACCGTTATCTCGGCGTCGTTCGTTTTCGGAACGGCGTCGAGAATTCGTAGTAGTTGTTGCGGAGCCAGCCGCGATGGCGTACCCCCACCAAAAAAGACTGAACTCGCGGCGGGCATACCTTCGGCCACGCTCCAACTCAGTTCGCTCACCACGCAGTCGACGTAGTCGTCCATCAAGTGATCGCGGTCAGAGTAGGTCGCGAACGCGCAGTAGTCACAACGATGCGCGCAGAACGGAACGTGAACGTAGACGCCGAAGTCGCTCACGGTGACACTTTGGCGAGGGCGCGCGCCTCGGCAAACCGGGCCAACGCCTCGTCACGCTCGCGCGCCGCGTCCACGATGGGGGCAGCGTAGTTACTCGGGGCGAGAAGTCCCGTCCCGCCACCAGGTTGCAGGCACTGGGGAGCGGCCACGTCGACCAGTTCGGGTATCCAACGTCGGACGTACTCACCTTGGGCGTCGAAGCGTTCGGCCTGCAGAGTGGGATTGAAGATCCGATGAAACGGAGCGGCGTCGGTACCAGTCCCGGCGGTCCACTGCCAACCGTGCTGGTTGGACGCTACGTCACCGTCAATGAGGCGCCACATAAACCACTTGGCCCCCCAACGCCAGTCGAGGTGTAGGTGCTTGACCAGAAATGACGCCGCGACCATTCGTACACGATTGTGCATCCAGCCTTCGCTCAACAACTGACGCATACCGGCGTCCACTAGTGGGTACCCCGTCTCTCCTCGGGCCCACGTCTGAAACCGTTCAATGGCCGCGTCATCGCGATCGATTCGCAGATGCTCCATCGAGGGCTGCAGCACTCGCCAAATTGAATCGGGATGGTGCCACAACACGTCCGCATAAAACTCGCGCCAACAAATTTCAGAGCGAAAGGTGGCGCGGTCGGGTGAGACGCCATCGAGTGCGGCGAGTACTTGGCGAGGGTGCAAGGTGCCAAAGCGCAGGTGCGCACTCAGTCGGCTCGTACCCTCAACGCCGGGGATATTGCGCGCCTCTGCGTAGCGATCGACGGCACCACGAAAGTTCTCCAGTTGCTGGTGTGCGGCCGCCTCGCCCGCCTCAATCATCGCGGGGGCCACGGAATCGGGAAGGTCGCCAAAGTAATCTGGGCGACGCTGAGCACTGCGGCTCGTCAATTCGCCCAGATCGGTCGACGGACTCGTCAACCAGTCCGCCTCCACCGAACCCAGCGTGGTCGACGTGGCGATCTCTTCCCATCCTCGACGAAAGGCCGTGAAAACTCGACACGGGGTGCCGGTCTTCGTAACCACGGTGCCGGGCGTCACCACGTACGGCGAGTCGACGAGTTGGAGCTCAATTCCTTGGGCACGTAATGCCTCAGCGACCAGTTGGTCTCGGCGCCGACCCGCCGGAGCGAAGTCGGCCGTGGCGAACACGATCGTCGCGCCCACCGAGCGGGCCAACTCCCCGAGTACTTTGGCGGGGTCGCCCGCGAGCACGTGCAGGCGCCCTTCGAGCGATTGGCTTAGTGCCGATAACGTGCGGCGCAAAAACTCCACCCGAGTGGGACCGGCCGGGGCGCAAAACGTATCGTCAATAACGAATGTTGCCGCCACGCGACCGTGACCGACTTGCGCCGCTTGAGTGAGGGCGCGATTATCCGAGAGACGCAGATCGCGGCGAAACCAAAAAATTGTGGGGGTCGGTGACACAGTGCCTCGCAGTTCTCGTTGGCACCTTACCGGTCGCGCGGCTGGGCCAGCGGCGCGGTGGAACGAGCCGCTCGAAGTCGCCGTCCAAAGTGCTGTTCAATGGACTCTTGCGCGAGAGCGGTCACCTCGCCGGCGCCTCGAGGCGCTGCTTCGCGCAGGACGGCAGCCAGGTCCCCACCAAGAAGGCGGCGTAGAAGCCCAAGCGCCTCGGCACTGATGGCGTGGCCAGATCGACACGATCCACAGAGCGTGCCCCCCACTGACGCGTCAAAGGCAACGAGCGGCCCGGCGCTCGCGCAGTTAACGCACTCGTCAACGACCGGCGCCGAGCCATCGTGGGCCAGTAAGCGAAAATCAAAAGCGGCGGGCACCAATTGGGGATTTATGGACTCATCATCCAGCGCGAGGAGTACTCGCGCCACTAAGTCGAAGATGCCCTCATCGGCGAGGTCATCGGCTGGAATGGCGTCGATGACCTCAACGACGGCGTAACCCGCGCTAATTCGGTCGTACGACGAGCGAAGCGTGACGAGTCGCGATCGATGCTGGACGTGGCGAACTATGTAGAGTTCACCTCGAGTTTTAACGAGATCGACGTCAACGTGCGCCAGCGCTTCGAGCGTTCCTCCGAGCCGACTCGTCGTCTTTCGAATACCTTTGGCCAGTGCACGAATCTTGCCAAAGTGGCGAGTCCACAGCACGACCACGCGATCGGATTCACCCGAGTTGTAGGTTCGCAGCACGACGCCTTCGTCTTGCAGCTCCTTCACTGGTCGGAATCGTCCTCGGGTTCTTGGAAACTCTGGCGGCGCGGAGTAATACCGAGATAGCGATTAAGTCGAACTCCTAATCCCACGAGTAGCGCCAAAATGAGCGGAACGGCGAGAGGTGCAACGAGGCTGGATACCCCATTGAAGACCAGTACCCAAAGAAAAATGTAAAACAGGACCGCCACGACCACGGTGGCGCGAATAAAGTTCACTTGTCGAGACCTCCGAAGCGGCGCTCACGTTGCTGATACTCCTCGATTGCGGAGAAGAGATCTTCTCGGCGGAAATCTGGCCAGAGAACGTCGGAAAAGACCAGTTCGGAGTAAGCCATCTCCCACAGCAGGAAATTCGAGATGCGGTACTCCCCCGACGTACGAACCACGAGATCAGGATCGGGAATCTCGGGGTGATACAGCCGAGCTCGAATGGCCTTTTCGTCAATCTTCTTCGCCGGCACTTTTTCTTCCACGAGTTTTTGTACCGCGTCCACAATCTCCGCGCGACCTCCGTAGTTAAAGGCGATATTAAGTGTCATGGTGGTGTTCCTCGCCGTTAACGCTTCAGCCTGGTCCATGGTCTTCAACACACCCTTGGGTACGCGCCAATCTCGTCTACCAGAAAACGTTATCCGCACACCCTCGTCATCAAGTTCATGTTGTCGCCGCGTCAAGAGGCCTCGGTTGAAGTTCATTAAGTAGCGAACTTCATCGACCGGTCTACGCCAGTTTTCGGTCGAAAAGGCGTAGACGGTCAGCACGTCGAGACCGACCGACAGGGCCCCGTAGACGGTATCCAAGAGCGCGCGTTCTCCGGCTCCGTGTCCTTCGGTTCGTACCAAGCCCTGGCGTTGTGCCCAGCGGCCGTTACCGTCCATAACCACCGCAACGTGGCGCGGCACACTGGCGCGATCAATCATCTCGGGAACCGGGGTCGGGCGAGGATCAGGCACAGTTAAAACTTAGTGGCTCGCTGTCGCCTGCCCCACTGAACCCACCACGTAAGGTCACTGCGTGCAGTCCTACGATCCTGACGACGATTCACCCCACGTTGATCCTGACGTCGAGGCGGGAATTCAGCTCGACCAAGACGTGGTCGCGATTGATGCCGACCGGGCCCTCGCTCTGCTCGATCTCATTACGCACGAACTGCCCGGTGGTGGCGAGAATCGCGAAGGACAGCGTGAAATGGTTCGAGCTGTGGCGGCGGCCCTCACGCGTCGTCAGCACACCGTGATTGAGGCGGGAACTGGAATTGGTAAGTCACTTGCCTACCTCGTACCAGCCGCCATGTCCGGTCAGCGGGTCGTCATTGCCACCGCCACCAAGAATCTCCAAGATCAACTGGCGCAAAAGGACGCGCCCACCGTGGCTGAGCACACTCGGGGAGTTCGCGTGGCGGTCCTCAAGGGACGAGCCAACTATCTCTGTCGGAATCGAGCCCAGAGTATGGGAGCGAATGCACAACTCAGTTTCGATGACGGCACCGAAGTACCTCGAGGCGTGGCCGACCAGATGCGCCGAATACTGAAATGGTCCAACGAAACAACAACGGGCGACCGCGATGAACTCCCTTTTGAAATTGATCAACGGGCGTGGCGTGGTCTCTCAGTTACGCCCCAAGAATGTCTCGGACGAGCCCAGTGCCCCCAAGGGTCGTCGTGTTTCGCCGAACTCGCCCGAGACCGAGCCGCCGAGAGTTCACTGCTCATTGTCAACACGCACCTCTACGCTTCACACCTCGCGGCGGGCTCGATGCTGCTGCCAGCCCACGAGTTTGTGATCTTTGACGAGGCCCACGAGGTTCTCGATATCTTTGCGACGCTGCTTGGCACATCGCTCAACGCGTCACGACTTCGAGCGCTGGCCGCGATGGCCCGATCACTTCTTGGTTCTGAGCAGGTTGACCGATGTACGGAGCTCGTCACCGTTGCCGATCGACTGGCCACGTCACTGCAAGCCCAGTACGACGCCAACGAATTGACCGGCCTTAGCGAGGACTGCGCACGCGAGCTGGGTCGAGCCAGCGAACTCGTCACGCAATTGATTGAAGCCCTTCGGGCACTACCCTCGACCAACCCTGACGATGACGCGCGCCGACTTCGCGCGTTGGGTCCCGCAGTGCACCTCGGTAATGACGTGGCGCGTTCGAGTCACGTGCGTGAGGGTGAACTGCTCTACATCAGCCGACGAGACCGCGAGATCGACATTGAGATATCTCTCGTCGACGTGGGTCCACGACTGCGTGACGACCTCTGGGGATCAGTCACCGCGGTACTAACGAGCGCGACCATCCCCGATACGCTGCCCGCCAATCTCGGTATGGACGACGACTGCGTCATCGAACACTTCGCGAGCCCCTTCGACTACCAAGAGAACTCGCTGCTCTACGTGCCCGAGGGTTTTCCCTCCCGCAATGACGAAGGAGCTGAAGGCGCGATTATCGAAGAACTGGTGGGTCTTATCGAAGCCGCGGGGGGTCGAACACTGGCCCTGTTTACGAATCGTTCGGTGATGAATCGCGTGGCCGAAGCGGTGGCGCCGCGAATCAAGACGCCCGTATTGGTGCAAGGGACCCTTTCGCGACAGCGAATTATTGAAGAGTTTCGCGATGACGCCGAAGCCAGTCTTTTTGCCGTCACGAGTTTCTGGCAGGGCATCGACGTTCCCGGGCACTCCTTAAGCCTGGTCACCATTGACCGATTGCCCTTCGCGGTGCCCAACGATCCTTTGGCGGAGGCGCGACGAAGTCGCTCGACCAGCCCCTTTTACGAAGTAGATCTTCCCCGCGCGGCAATGTTGCTCGCCCAGGGGGTGGGTCGACTGATTAGAAGTACGACGGACCGTGGCGTCGTGGCTGTCTTGGACACTCGTTTGGCCACGTCGAGTTATCGAACGTCGCTTTTTCGTAAATTACCCGCGATGCGCCGAACTCGCGATCGGAGTCAGGTGCACGAATTCCTTCGCGCGCTGCGTGACTAGTTGCTAGTAACCAAAACGATCCAGCATGTCGTCACGCTTCTGCCAACCCGGCTCGACCGACACGCGCAGTTCTAAGTAGACGCCTTCGGGTAGCTGCGCTCGCGCCGCGATTCCGACGTCCTTGAGCAGTTGTCCACCCTTACCAATGACCATGCCCTTTTGACTTTCACGCTCGACCAGTACTTCGACCGTAATGTGAGGCCATTCAAACTCCGTCACTCGACAGTGAATGGAGTGGGGCAGTTCCTGTTTTGTCTTTCGCACCAACTGCTCTCGCACGAGCTCCGCGACCCATATTGCTTCGGGCACATCGGATACTTCCTCTTCGGGAAAGAGGTAGTGCGACTCGGGCATGGCCGCTTTCACGTACTCCACGAGTTCGGCCGTGCCCACCCCGGTCTTGGCCGAAATTGGGAAGTACTCCACGCGGTCCACCACGTTGCCCAGTCCCCGTTCGTCGGCGATCTCTTGCACGGCCTCCACGGCCGCCATTAATTGTGCTGCCACACTCTCTCGAGAAGTGCGATCGATCTTATTGACTACCACACAGAGTTTTGGTCCGTGCGAGGAGCGTGAAGCCTCTAGCAACTTCGTCAGTACCGTGCGGTCCCCTGGTCCAATCGACGCGCCGGCGTCGACCAGAGCCATAATCACGTCAACGTCATCAGCGGCGGCTCGAGCAGTCTCGTTGAGTCGCCCCCCCAGCGTCGTGCGCGGACGGTGAATTCCTGGCGTGTCGACGAAAATAACCTGCACGTCGTCTTCGGTCAGGATTCCTCGGATGGCGCTACGCGTCGTGTTCGGTGACGGAGACGTAATGGAGATCTTCACCCCGACCACCTGGTTAATCAAGGTTGACTTTCCGACGTTGGGTCGACCAATAATGGCCGCAAAGCCAGCGCGCGTCACGTCGTCACCGCCAGGGGCTCAATCAAGATTTCCTCAATTCGTCGTGCGTCCATGCGCACAACCGTAAGTCGATACTCTTCGGTCTCGAACACGTCGCCCACCTTGGGCACTCCCCCAGCCAAATCGAGCACGAGTCCACCCACCGTGTCCCAGCCGTCCTTAGGTAGGGCCAGCTCGTATTCGTCATTAGCGTCATCAATATTCAGTCGTCCACTCAACGTGATGCCGGCATCAATTGACTGGCCCGCATCCTCGAACTCGAGCTCCGGGTCTGATTCGTCAGTGATTTCGCCGACGAGTTCTTCGAGGACATCTTCGAGCGTGATCAATCCGGCGGTGCCTCCGTATTCGTCAACGACCACGAAGAGGTGGCTCTTCGCTCGGCGAATTTCGCTCAGCAAGGTCGCGACTTTTTTGGTCTCGGGCACAAACTGTGCGGGGCCCATGTGATCACGCACGAGGTCATCACCATTGCCCTCGACGACCAGGCCCGCCAGGTGGCGCAAATTAACGATTCCAACAACGTCATCGGGGCCTCCGCCCACCACCGGGATCCGCGAACGACCCGTCTCAATCGCCAGATCGAGCGCACTTCGGATAGTGGCGCTTTCGGCAACGTCGACGATGTCAATACGCGGCACCATCACTTCACGGACAATGGTGTCGCCAAATTCAATAATGGAGTGAATGAAGTTACGCTCCTCGGACGCGATTGCTTCGTCCTCGTGGGCCACGTCGGCCAGTGCGAGCACCTCGGATTCGGTCACGCGGTGCGACTGACTGGCACTACCAAAGAGGCCAATCACGCTTTGGGCTACGGCGTTGAGGAGCGACGAGATCCATTGGATTGGCCAGAAGCGCAGAATCGAACCCACCACCGGTGCGGCAGCGAGGGCCGAACGATCGGGGTGCTGGACCGCAAAGCTCTTGGGAATTGCCTCGAAGACCACGAAGATGACGACCACTTCGCCCACGGTCGCCACAAAGACACCGGCCGCTCCAAAGAGATGACCCGCCAGCACACCGACCATGGTCGCCGAGACCAACTGACAGATCAAGATGAGGAGCAAGAGCGGATTAAGAAATTTCTGCGGTGATTCGGTCAACAGCACAAGTGCGCGTGAGCCTCGTCGACCCGCGTCACGCAACGACCGGGCCCTCGACTTATTCATGCGAACGAGAGCCGTTTCGGCGAGGGCAAAAAACCCCGAAAGGACCAGCAGCACGACCACAGTAATTGAAAGGTACGTGTCGCTGAGCGACCAGGTCATGGCAATCATCCGTGACCCGCTCGGTAGTGGCGGGCCAGTAGCTCGCGCTCGCGAGCCTCCATGCGCTCGGCCTCTTGGTCAACCATGTGATCCCAGCCCAGTAAGTGCAGAACTCCGTGAACCACCAGCAAGGCGACTTCGTCGTCGAATGAACACTCGTGCTCAATCGCGTTGCGAGCCGCCACCGTAGGACAAATGACGATGTCGCCCACTAATTGAGGTATGACGGGCATCGGCGGCTCACCGGGGCCACTTCCGCCCGCGTCAGGCACTCGACCAGTGGGTTCAGGTTCGTTGTCAATGGGAAAACTCAGTACGTCCGTGGGCCCCTCTTTGCCCATGAACTGCGAATTGAGCGACGCCATAGTTACCTCATCAGCGAAGATTAACGATACCTCCGCTACACCGCGCACTCCTTCATCAGTGAGTGCTCCCCTCGCTAACTTCACCCATCTATCGAGATCAATAACGTGGTCATTTTGTTCGTCAGCGGCGTAGATGTCAATACTCATGATTGATGCTGCTCGTACGCGGCCACAATGTCGGCCACGATTCGGTGGCGCACCACATCCTTGGCGCTGAGGTGCACAAAACTTACGCCCTCAATGTTCCAGAGAATCTTTTCGATATTGGCTAACCCGCTACTTTTGCCGCTGAGGTCGACTTGGGTCACGTCGCCCGTCACTACCGCCTTTGAGTTAAATCCAATGCGGGTGAGGAACATCTTCATCTGTTCGGGCGTCGTATTTTGCGCTTCGTCCAAGATGATGAACGAATCATTCAAGGTCCGTCCACGCATGAACGCTAACGGTGCCACCTCAATAGTCCCGTTCGCAATGAGTCGTTGCGCCCCGTCGGGTCCCACCATTTCGTAGAGGGCGTCGTAGAGGGGTCGAAGGTACGGATCGACCTTGGCCATCAAGTCACCCGGTAGAAAACCCAGATGCTCCCCGGCTTCGACCGCTGGACGGGTGAGCACAATTCGCTGGACCTGGCGTCGATGCAGCGCTTGGACGGCGGCGGCAACCGCTAGATAACTCTTGCCGGTGCCGGCTGGACCAATCCCAAAAGTAATTATCGATGAATCAATAGCATCGCTGTAGCGTTTTTGACCCGCAGTCGACGGACGGATTGGTTTTCCTTTGACGCCCCGAGCTACCTCGTGTCGTAGTACTTCGCTGGGGCGCAAATCATCATCGACCATGTCAACGGTGCGAGCAATCTTGGTGGGGTCGAGTGGCTGACCACTTTCCAAGACGAGCACTAACTCATCAAAGAGGCGAAGAATTTTGGCCGCGTCGGGACCCACGACGGAAATTTGATTGCCCTGCACCTGGACTTTGGAATTGGGAAACGACCGTTCAATCACTCGAAGATGTTCGTCGCGAGGACCCAGCAGCCCGGCCATCAGGTGGGTGTTAGGAACGAAGGTGGTCGCCGTCAGCGCCTCATCGGCGGAGGCATCGTAGGTCATCCGGGTGGCCACTCCAATCGTCGTCCGCCCAACACGTGAAGGTGAAGGTGGGGAACCGACATTTGCGCGTCTGCGCCGACGTTCAGCACGAGTCGATAACCACTCTCACGAACGCCTTCAATCTCCACCACCCGCTGCGCGAGCATCACCAGGTCATCGACCACGCCACCATGTGAACTGGCCACTTCGTCAGCGCTGGTGATATGTGATTTAGGTATAACGAGTACGTGCACCGGGGCTTGAGGGGCGATGTCGCAGAAGGCCACCGCGGTATCGCTCTCGGCCACGAGCTTCGACGGAATCTCTCGCGCAACAATTTTGCAGAACAGGCAGTCACTCATCTCGTGCCCTCATCATTACCCATCTTCGCGCTCACCCAGGGTAAATCCCCAGTTACCAGCCCCAAAGGTCAGCAGCGACGCGGCCACGACACCCGCCGTCTCGGCTCGCAGCACCGTGGGCCCGAGCGACAGTCGTCGCTGCGTGGTTGGCCACTCCGCGGCGCCCCAGCCGCCTTCGGGCCCAATAGCGACGGCACGCACGCCCCCCCAATCACCCGAGCCACCAAAATCGGCCACACCGACATCGCTCGCGACGTCCGCGACCTTTACCGGATCAGTAATCTCCACGTCGTAGGTTCGACGGCACTGGCCCGCCGCCTCGGCCGCAATTCGTCGCCACCGATGCAGAATTTTTTCGCCGGTCGGACCTTTAAATTTCACCACTACCCGCTCACTCAGCAGTGGCACAATCTGACTTACTCCTAGTTCAGTCGCCTTGGCGACCGCCCACTCACTACGGTCGCCCTTCAGCGGAGCCAGGTAGAGCACGGTCGTTGGTGTCGATGGATCGCGATGAACTGGTGTTGAGCGCTCGAGGGCGTCGTCGGTGATGGTGCAAAGCGCCCACTCCCCTCGTCCGTCAGTGGCGACCACCTCTTCGCCGCTGCGCGCACGCAGCACGTTTCGAAGATGGTGATCATCGTCACGACTCAGTAGAGGGATCATCACGTTGCTAACACGAAACTGAGCGAGCGCCGCGACCCGACGTGGCCACTCGAGATACGTCACCGCTTCGCGCCTCGGTGCCGAGCAAACCGGTGGGTACCGACTTCGGTCACTGCTTCGCCACGATGTGCTGCTAACTGTCGCAAGAGGTCGCTCGACGTCTCGTCCAGTTCCGTTGGCACGTCAACGACCACGTGCACGTAGAGATCTCCACGTCCTCGACCATGCAGGTGTTCCACGCCTTCATGCTTGAGCCGGTGCACGGTTCCATTGGCGCTGCCGGGTTCGATATCGAGGGTCGCCGTGGCGCGTAACGTTGGCACCTCGATAGTGGCACCGAGTACCGCCTGGGTAAATGCGACGTGAGCCTCGTGGTGCAGATCGTCACCAACACGTTCGAATCGTTCATCGGGCTCTACCCGTAAGTGTACGTACAGTCGACCATTCGGCCCACCTCGCTGGCCCGCTGGACCACGCTCAGCAATACGCATCGTCGAGCCATCTTCGACGCCGGCAGGAATTTGTACCGTAAACGTTGACGTGGCCTGTCGTCGACCCTCACCGCGACAGTCGTCGCACGGTGTGTCGATACGTGAACCGGCGCCTTGGCATCGCGAGCAGGCAGCTGAGGTAACCATCTGACCCAAAATCGAGTTACGCACGCGACGCACTTCACCCATACCGGCACACTCGACACACGTAACGGGTGAGGTGCCCGGAGCACACCCCGATCCCTCACACGATGCACAGCGCCCGGGCAGTGTCACGGTCACCTCGTGCGACGCGCCAAAGGCGGCGTCGTCGAGCGAAATATCAATACTGATTTCCGCGTCGGGACCCGGTTGGGGACCTCGACGTTGGGGGCGAGCGCCCATCCCACCAAAGAACATGTCGAAAATATCTTGCACGGAACCAGATCCAAAGGGGTCGCCACCACCGCCACCGACGTCGGCCCCAAATCGGTCGTAGTGTGCTCGCCGGTCGGGGTCCGAGAGGATCTCGTAGGCCTGCGAGACATCCTTAAAGCGTGATTCGGCCTCGGGGTTTTCGGGGTTGGCGTCCGGGTGCAGCTCGCGCGCTAAGCGGCGATACGCCTTCTTTAACTCATCGGGCGACACCGAGTGGTCGACGCCGAGCACCGCGTACAGATCGGGACTTGCCACGTCACTCGCCTCCGGTGAAGTGGTGTGAGAGTTGTTGCGATACGGCTTCGGCGGCGGCCATGGCTTCGCGATACTTCATTCGAGTGGGACCAAGTAAGCCCACCGCGCCCGCGGGCTCACCATCAATCGTTACGGGAGCCACGATGACGGCGCACGACGACAGCAGTTCAAAGCCGTGCTCTGAGCCAATTGCCACGGAGAGTCCCTGATCGAGAATGTCTTGCACGAGTGAGACCACGAGGAGCTCCTGCTCAAGAATTGACAGCACCTTGCGGACGGTTTCGACGCCATCAAAGGCATCGGCCACCCGTGACGAGCCGCCAATGAAGACTTGCTCACCTTCAACCGTCGGCTGTTCAGCGAGTAACAGGCTTACGGACTCGCGTACGAGCGACGCAACGTGATCAGATCGCGACGGCACCTGCACCCTGCTACCTATCGTTAAACCGAGTAACAGGGCGTGGAGCTGACGCGAGGCTTCGGCAACGTCGACGTGGGTGACATCAAACTGAGTTACGACACTGTGCTTCACCACCGAACCATCCGAAAAAACCGTCACCAGGACTTGGTGGCGCGCGTCGAGACTCACCAACTGCACACTCAAAATTGTGCTGTGGCTGTGTCCCGCGCCAACGACTACCGACGTGTAGCTGGTTAATTGTGTGAGCAGTGTCGAAGTCTGTTCGAGTACGTCTTCAACTTCACCTCGCACCCCGGCGAAAAAGTCTTTTATCTGCAACTGCTGAGCGGGGCCGAGCACGCCAGAAGTGAGGTGGTCAACGAAGTAGCGATAGCCTTTTTCGGTCGGTAGTCTGCCCGATGAGGTATGAGGCTGGATCAAGTAGCCCTCGCGCTCAAGTGCCACCATCTCGGAACGTACCGTCGCCGATGAGACCGCGAGGTCAGCATTAGACGCCACTGACGATGAGCCGACCGGCTGGGCGGTGTCGATATGTTCGTTGACAACCGCTTCGAGAATCGTGGCCTTACGCGCGTCGAGATCACTAAGTGTCGCGGGTGTTTTCGTCGCGGCTCGTCGAGCCATCGGTCCTCCTTGTTAGCACTCGATTCTACCGAGTGCTAGACCACGAACAACCCAATGGTGGGGTGCAAATAGGGCGCTAGTCCTCGAGTTTTAAGGCCGCGACGAAGGCCTCTTGGGGAACTTCGACTCGACCCAAGTTCTTCATGCGCTTCTTGCCCTCTTTTTGCTTCTCGAGCAGTTTGCGTTTACGGGTGATGTCGCCGCCGTAACACTTGGCGAGAACGTCCTTTCGACGGGCCTTCACCGTTTCACGGGCAATAACGCGTCCACCAACGGCCGCTTGAATGGGCACGTCGAACATCTGGCGCGGAATGAGCTCCTTCAAACGCTCCGCCATTCGCCGACCGTAGTAGTCGGCGTTGGACTTGTGCACGATGGTGGAGAACGCGTCAACCGGTTCGTGGTTGATTAAGAGATCGACCCGCACGAGTTGACTCGTGATGTAGCCACTCTGCTCGTAGTCCAAACTGGCGTACCCCTTGGTGCGACTCTTGAGCGCATCGAAGAAGTCAATGACTACTTCAGCGAGGGGAATTGAGTAGCGCAGTTCCACGCGTTCCGTCGAGAGATAGTCCATCTTTTTCATCTCGGCTCGGCGAGATTGACACAGGTCCATCACCGTTCCCAAATACTCCGCGGGCGTGAGTATAGAAATGTCGAGCATCGGCTCGTCGATGTGGTCGAGCCGGCTGGGATCGGGCAGGTCAGTCGGATTGTCAATATCGATTTCAGTACCGTCCGTGAGAAAGGCCCGGTAGACCACTGAGGGCGCGGTAGCGATCAGGGCTAAATTGAACTCGCGCTCCAGGCGTTCACGAACAATTTCCATGTGCAAGAGACCGAGAAAGCCGCACCGAAAGCCAAAGCCGAGCGCGTGACTTGATTCTGGTTCGTAGGTAATTGAAGCGTCGTTCAACTTCAGTTTGTCGAGCGAGTCGCGAAGGTCAGGCAGGTCGTCACCATCAATGGGGTAGATACCGCAAAAGACCATCGGTTTGGGATCGCGGTATCCGTCCAGAGCCTGGCTAGCGGGGCGAGCGGCTTCGGTAATAGTCTCACCCGAGCGTGCACCGGCGACGTCCTTGATACCCGCGACGATAAAACCCACTTCGCCCGGTCCGAGCTGGGAGACCGTGAGCATCTCGGGAGTTCGAATTCCGATTTCCTCGATTTCATGATTCTGCCCAGCCTGCATCATTCGAATTTTCACGTTGTCACGCAGTGTGCCGTCAATAACTCGTAAAGAACTAATCACCCCGCGGTACTGGTCGTAGTGCGAGTCAAAAATCAAAGCGCGTAGTGGCGCGTCCGCATCACCTTGGGGCGCAGGAATTCTCGCAATTATTGCGCGTAGTAACTCGTCAACACCCTCGCCGGTCTTCGCTGAAATTGAGAGCACCTCATTGGCTGGAAGACCAAGGACGAGTTCGAGCTCTTCCTTACACCGCTCCGGATCAGCGGCCGGTAGGTCGATCTTGTTCAACACGGCCACAATTTCGAGATTGTTCTCTAACGCTTGGTAACAGTTCGCGAGTGTCTGGGCCTGGATACCTTGGCTCGCGTCGACGAGGAGCACGGCACCTTCACAGGCCGCGAGTGAGCGTGAGACTTCGTACCCAAAGTCGACGTGTCCGGGGGTGTCGATCAGCTGGAGGATGTGACCCTCAAAGTGCACGCGCACGTTCTGGGCCTTGATCGTGATGCCGCGTTCGCGTTCAATATCCATTGAATCCAGATACTGCGCACGCATGAGCCGCGGATCAACTGCTCCAGTAATCTCAAGAATGCGGTCCGAGAGCGTCGACTTTCCGTGGTCGACGTGCGAAATGATAGAAAAATTCCGGATTTTGCTGGAATCAACGGTCTGGTGAGGAGTTGGCACGGTGTAGAAAGGCTACCCGGCACACCGTGCGCCGGGGTGAAGTGGAGAGCCACTCAGCGCCCCTGCTAGCCTTATGCAGCCCGCCGGACAGTTACGGCGACCTAGAACGAGGATTTTCGTGGCAAATATAAAGAGCCAAATTAAGCGAAACAAGCAGAATCTTGTCGCACGTGAGCGGAACCGTGCCGTCAAATCAGAGCTGCGTACGCGAACGAAGAACGCGATTGCCGCAGTGGGTACCGAGAACGAAGAGACCGCCCTGCGCAGTGCCATCAAACGTATTGACAAGGCGGCGTCGAAAGGCATGATTCACAAGAATCAAGCGGCGAACAAGAAGAGTGGTCTGATGCGTCGGATCAACTCGCTGCGCGCTGGTAACTAGTACCTCGCTTTCGAGTTCCCTGCGGCCCGACCTGAGCCGTTAGACCACCAGGCCAAGAAGTTCTCCCGGTTCAGTGAGCACGTGGAAGGCGCCGCTTCCAATGAGTTCGTCAACTGAGCCATAACCCCACAGGGCCCCCACCGGACGCAACGAGTGCTGCACCGCGGCGGCCATATCTTCTCGTCGGTCCCCCACCATGAACTGCGCACCAACGCTACGCGAGCCAAGTTCGACCAGAGCCAAATCTACGATGTCAATCTTGGTCGTGACCTGGTTGTCGAGTGAGGCGCCACAGATTGTCACGAAGTGCTGGTCGAGATGGTGGCCTTGCAGCATTCGCAGAGCGAAGTCAACTCGCTTCGATGTCGCGACCGCCATCGTGACGTGCTCAGCGTCGAGTTGCTCGAGAAGTTCGCGAATCCCCTCGTAGGGCTGCGACATGTCAGCGCCTCGACGATCGTAGTGTTCGCGATATCGTCGAACCACCGCGTCAAGATCATCGTCACCCACACCGAGCCGAGCAAAGCTCTCCCATAGTGGAGGTCCAATGAGCTGGCGAAGGTTGTCGTCAGATTCGTCGCGGCCAAGTTCGCGCAGCGTCTCGCGAAACGAGTACAAAATACCCGACTGCGAGTCGAGCAAGGTTCCATCTAGATCAAAGAGCACCAATGGGTGATGGTTCGCTTCCGACGACTTTCCCACGAGCGCGGCGAGTTCCTCAGCGGCTTCGTGCGCCGCGCGACATCATGGCCAGTCGGGCAATCAAGATCTCCACAACGGTGAGGTCGGTCGCGTCTAAATCCGTGTTGAGATCCTTGCCGCCAAAGGTCACGCCACCCTTCAGGTCCATGTCCGCACGAGTAATCCAGTGCACAGCCTGGGCCACGCGAGCTGCACCCAGTCGCTGCGACATCGTGAGCGCCTGACCCGCTCCATAGGTTTTTATACCCAAGAAAATGCTGGCCTCTTGCTCATCGCGAATTCCTGAGCCTTCCAGCCGAGCAATTCGCAAGTAGTGCCGCTGCAGAATATTGATGATCTGCAGACCAACTCGCTCCTTGGAATCAAGCATTCGTCGGGCCACGATGATGGCTTTGGCGAGGTCCCCTTTGTCAATGGCATTGGTGAGGTCCCACTCCGGCACGTCACCCGCTTCACCGAGGTAGGGCTCGACGTGACTGAAATTCAATGGCGCTGATCCGTAGATCGATTGCAGGGTTCTCGCCAGAGCATCGATTCGAGCTACGTCGTCACCAACTCGAGCAGTAATTGCCTGGGCCGTTGCGCCATCAACCTTCACGTGATACTCACTCATCTTCTCGGTGATGAACAGAGCGCGATCTTTTGGTCGGGTGCCGACTTTGACGTCAATAACTTCGCTCGCCCCCTTAACCAGTTTGTTCGCCTTGGTACCCACCACGGCTACGACCAGGGTGGTATCGGGAGAGGGGTTCTCCATCCACTCGCTAAGTTGGGCTACTTCATCAGCCACGAGTTGATGTGCGTCGCGCACCACCACGATTCGCCGATCAATAAGAAATGGCGGCGTGTTCAGGGCCTCCATAATTCGAGAGAGCACCGAGCTGTCACCTCCCGCGGTGACGTCCTTGACGGTGAAGTCCTGAAGTGCGAACGAGGGGTCGCGCTCACCAAGCGCCTTTTCGATCACATTATGGACCGCGTCGTAGACCATCGTGGCGTCGCTTCCGACTACCGCGATGATTGAGCTCGTCACGATCGGGCCTCCATTATTCGGGACAAGGTGTCACGCACGCGAACCGATCCAGCAACGTCATGAACTCGAACGATACGACATCCCCCGGCGATCCCGAGGGCGGCGGCGCCTAAGGATGCTTCGCGTCGTTGCGTAACCGCCAGATCGAACATAACCCCCAGGAAAGTCTTGTTCGACGCCGACAGCAAGAGGGGCGACCCCAGTGCCGCGAGCACCGAACTATCTCGAAGCAGTTGGAGAGAGTGGGCCGCAGTTTTACCCAGGTCTAATCCCGCGTCGAGAATAATTCGTTCATCCGCAATACCCGCATCGAGCGCACGTTGACGTCGTTCCACCAGAAAGTCTCGAACCGTTTCGGTCACGTTGTCGTAGTGCGGATTTGGATCGGCCACGCGAGGTCGAAGTCGGATATGCGTGGCTACCACCGTCGCCCCGGCTCGGGCCGCCACTGCCAGGTAGTCCGGGTCGGCAAAACCACTGATGTCGTTACCCACGCAGGCACCAACGTTGAAGCAGGCGCCGGCGACCGACGCTCGCCACGTGTCAATACTGAGTGGCAGGTCAAACCGACGACGTAGTTCTTCAATAACCGGGACCACTCGATCAAGTTCTTCAGCTTCAGTTACGTCGTCGCCCGGTCCGGCCTTGACACCTCCGACATCGAGCAGGTCAGCTCCATCACTAACGAGCTGGTCAGCTCGAGTGAAGAATGCGTCGAGATTGTACGTAGCGGCTGGACCAAAGAACGAGTCTTTTGTCCGATTCATAATCCCCATCACCAATGCGCGCGTCGTCACGTCGTAGTGCGCGCTGCCCAACGCGAGGGCGATCGGTCGCGCCGGATAAAAGAGTTTCACTAGTACAGCTGATTGGCCAGCCGTCGACGATACGTCACGTAGCGAGCATCGTCAGGGCCGAGCGCATCAAGAACTTCGAGTAGCTGGGTTCGCACTGTTTCGTCGCCAGATCGGGCCAATAGGTCGTTCAGTGTGCCATCGATGTCGTCACTCAGCGACACCCCCCTTCGCTGCAAGCCAACACGAGCCAGCACCGTCTTTGCTGCGAGGTTGCTGGCGAATGATTCCAGTACCTTCTCGGCTTCATCAAGTTGATCATTCTGACGAAGTAAGTCAGCGAGAGTTACGGCTGCGTCCAGATTGGCCGGGTCCATTTCGAGGGTGCGCCGTAGCGACGCTTCATCGACTTCAGCGACCACCTCACTCGTCGCGGTGACGGCCGGGCTGAGTCGCTTCAGAAAATCACGAATCGCTGGTTCGGGCAGAGCCCCTACGAACGAGTCAATTATTTGACCATTTTGAATTGCGAAGACCGCCGGGATTGACTGCACCTTGAACGCTTGGGCAATTTGTGGATTTGCGTCAATATCGACCTTGGCCAGTTCGACTGCACCGTTGGTCTCGTCAATTACCTTCTCCAGTATCGGGCCCAGGGTTCGACACGGGCCGCACCACTCCGCCCAAAGATCTACTACTACTGGAACGGCGTGTGACCGCTCCATTACCGCCGAAGCAAAAGTGTCGTCCGTTACGTCAGTCACGTATCCCAGACTAACGGTGCCGCGCAAAACGGGAGTGGCCAATTCCCTGTAACCTCGGCGCGTATGGAGAGTGCAATCGTTGGCATCAAGCAAGACCAGGTAACGGCCTGGATGGTTGAGCACGTGGGAGCCGTGGCACCACTCACCTTCGAATTGATTGCCGGTGGCAGGTCCAATCTCACTTTCCGAGTGACCGATGCAGCCTCTCGCCATTTCGCACTTCGTCGCCCGCCCGTAAGCCACGTGCTGCCCACTGCCCACGACATGGTGCGCGAACACACGGTTATTTCTGCGCTGTACCCATTGGGTATTCCGGTGGCGCAACCTCTCGGACTTTGCGTCGACGATTCAGTGAACGAGCGGCCGTTCTACGTAATGGAATTTGTTGACGGGGCCATCTTGCGCGATCGAGCCCAGGCAGAATCGGCTTTCGACGTTGCCACTCGATCTCACATTGGTGAGAACCTCGCCACCACCTTGGCTCGTCTGCACGACGTGAACGTGCAAGATGCGGGTCTCGCTGACCTTGCACGACACGAGGGTTACATCGAACGACAGCTTCGTCGGTGGCGTGGCCAGTACGAGCAGATGGCCGTCGAAGGGGTTGACCACGACGGCCTCATTGAAGCCGTGGGCGATCAACTTGGAGCCACCATCCCCCACCAACAGCGAGTGTCGGTCGTTCACGGCGACTATCGATTGGACAATACCGTGCTCGGCCCCGATGGTTCAGTGCGAGCCATTCTCGACTGGGAGATCTGCACGTTGGGAGATCCAATGGCCGACGTTGGCCTCTTACTGGTCTACTGGGCACAGCCCAATGACGCCACAGCCGCACTGCTCGGGGCCGCTCCTACCACCGCGCCAGGCTTCGCCAGTCGCGATCAAGTACTCGACGCGTACGCCCGTCACAGCGATCTCGACGTCAGTCACGTCGCGTATTATCAAGCATTCGGTTACTGGAAATTGGCCTGCATTCTCCAAGGAGTGTTTGCGCGCTATCGCGCGGGAGCCTCAGCGGGTGATCAGGGCAGCGTCGATGAGTTTCCGAGCCATATCGCTTTATTGGCCGAGACGGCCAAACAGACTTTGGAGCAGCACTAATGGATGATGAGATCTTCGACCGCATTATTTTTCTCGCCGACCCCGATCTCCACGAACCGGTATTAGTAATTGGACTCGAAGGTTGGATCGATGCGGGACTCGGAGCCACTACCGCAATGAACACCTTACTGAATACCATCCACACCGAGGTCCTCGCCACGTTCGACACCGAGTACTTCATCGATCAACGGGCCCGTCGTCCACTGGCTCGAATTGTCAATGGCGTTACCACGGAGCTCACGTGGCCCGAAGTGCAGTTACGCTACGGACGTGATGGCGACGGCGCCGATATTCTCTTTCTCGTTGGACCCGAACCCGACTTTCACTGGAGCGATTTCGTTGAAGTGGTCACCGACGCCGCCGGAAGGTTTGACGTACGCCTGGTGGTAGGTCTGGGCGCATTCCCCGCACCAACCCCGCATACTCGCCCCGTTCGCGTAATTGCGACGGCGCCCCAAGCCAGTGCCCATCTCTTGCCCCTCGTGGGCACGGTGACCGGCGAACTCGAAGTGCCCGCGGGCATTAGTGCGGCACTCGAACTTGGATTTGCCGAAGTCGATATGGACGTTCTGACGCTCTGGGCTCGAGTTCCGCACTACGTTGCCTCGATGCCCTACCCGCAGGCTGCGGCGGCGCTCATTGAGGGACTGGCGAGAATTGGTGGTCTGACCCTAGACGCCAGCCACCTGCGCGCGTCGGCCGATGAGGCCCGCCAGCGGGTGGACGATTTAGTTACGAACAACCCCGACCACAGCTCAATGGTTGAGCAGCTTGAAGACGCCGCCGACGAGATTGAGGGAACGTCGCTGGGCGACGATCTCCCCTCTGGTGACGAACTGGCCGCCGAACTCGAACGATTCTTACGCGGAGAATCCTCTTAAACGCTACGGCGCAGTCGGTTCAGCAGTTCCGTTCTGGTCGACGTCGCCATCTTCAATGCGAAGACCGAGGCCCAGTGCGTACCCTTCGAGAAAGTGTGCCGATTCAGCTTGTCGTGGATGGCGGTCGGCTATCTCGTAAAAAGCTGGCGAGTGATCAGCAACGTGTAAGTGAGCTAACTCGTGCACCAGTACGGCGTCAATGACCCACTCGGGACACTGGCGAAGTCGACTCGACACTCGAATCTCTCGGCTGGCCGGTGAACATGATGCCCAGCGAGCCTGCTGGTTATTTACCCAACGAACGGAGTGCGGCAACACCCCATCGTTGTAAAGTTCCGCGAGCACGGCGGCACGCTCCTCTAGTGCGCCATCACTCGCGGCATTTTGTGGACGCTGCGCAATTAAACGTTCGACCAGGTCATCGACAAACAACTGGCGCTCACGCCCGCGTAATCGTGAGGGAATCTGGACGATAATTCTCGAACCCGACCAGTGGGCGTTGCCAGTCTTTTTTCGACGACTCGATGCTTGGATTTCAACTTCCGGGCGATCGAAACGAGGAGGCTCGATAACCACGTTGGGTGAATTCGCTGACGGCATTCTCGAAGCCATCAGATGATGATGTTGACCAATCGGGGCGGTCGGACCACCAACCGTTGGGGCTTGGAGCCCGCCAAAACTTTGACAATCTCTTCATCGGCCAAGGCCGCGAGTTCGGCTTGCTCTTCGTTAATGTCGGGTGACACTTCGACGCGAGCGCGTACTTTTCCGTTGACCTGCACCACCATGGTTATCATCTCATGCTTCACCAACGCTGGATCGGCCTCGGGCCAACTTTGGCGGTGAAGCGAACTACCTTGCGGGTGACGTTGTTCCCACAGTTCCGCAGTTATGTGCGGGGCCATTGGCGCCAGTAGTCGCAACATGACGTCGAGGACTTCATCAAGGACGGCCCGCTGGGCTCCATGCTCACTTCGAGCCCACTTCGACACGGTGTTCAAGAGTTCCATCATTGCCGCAACCGAAGTGTTGTAGCGCCAGCCTTCGATATCGTCTGTTACCTTGACGATGGTTCGGTGCAGCGCTTGTCGAACGGCAAAATCACTGTCGTCTTCTTGATCGTGAAAGTTCACCTCGTCGTACTGAGTCAAACGGTACAAACGATCCAGAAATCTTCCACATCCCTCAATAACGTCCTCGGTCTGCTCAGTCCAGTCCACGTCATCGGCCGGCGGTCCCACGAAGAGATGGAAGAGTCGAAGGCCATCGGCACCAACGGTTTCGTAGTACTTCTCGGGCGCGATGAGATTGCCCTTGGACTTGGACATCTTGGCGCCCTCTAACCGGATCATTCCTTGAGTGAATAGTCGGCGGAAGGGTTCTCGGGGAAGTCCGGGCGCCAGACCAATATCGATGAGAGCCTTTAAGTAGAAGCGGGCATAGAGGAGATGCAAAATGGCGTGCTCAATGCCCCCGATGTACTGATCGACCGGCATCCACTTCGCCACTTGGGCCGCGTCAAATGGTTGGCCCGGTGTGAAGGGGTCCGCGTAGCGCAAGAAGTACCACGACGAGTCGGTGAAGGTATCCATCGTGTCCGCTTCACGACGAGCTGGTTTCGCACACTTCGGACAGGCCACATTTCGAAATCCCTCGTGCGTAGCCAGAGGCGACTGTCCACTCTTGTCCATGGTCACGTCGTCCGGAGCCAAAACGGGTAAATCGTCGAGCGGTACGGGAACAATGCCGCAATCGTCGCAATAGACAATGGGAATGGGACAGCCCCAGAATCGTTGACGTGAGACCAGCCAATCGCGCAATCGGAAATTGACTTTCTTTATTCCTCGAGCGTGCGTAGCGAGGTAGTCACTCGCCAGCGTTTTCGCTTCTTTAGTCTGAAGACCATTTAGAAATCCGGAGTTGATGTGGGGCCCGTCACCGCTGAAGGCACCGCCTTCAAAGCCCTCAGGTGGCTCCACCGTACGAACGACCGGTAGACCGTGCACCATGGCAAAGGCGTAGTCGCGTTCGTCTTCGGCCGGCACCGCCATGATGGCGCCAGTACCGTAGGTACCGAGCACGTAGTCAGCGACGTAAACCGGTACCTGCTCATTCGTGAAGGGGTTAAGGACAAAACTGCCAGTGAACGCCCCACGTTTCTCGAGTCCGGCCCCACTATCGGAACTGGCAGTCCGCTCAACTTCACTCGCCGACTTGGCTCGCTGCACCAACGCCGTGACCGACGGTCGCTCGTCTTCTGTCGTTAGTTGATCGAGCAGTGGATGTTCGGGGGCCACCACGGCGTAGGTAACGCCGTAACCCGTATCGGGTCGAGTGGTAAAGACCCGCAATGCCTTTGATGGATCATTCGCCAGCGGTAGATCGAACTCCACACCTTCGGACCGTCCGATCCAGTTACGCTGCATTGTTTTAACTCGTTCAGGCCAATCCAAAGTGTCGATGTCACGTAACAGTTCATCGGCGTAGTCAGTAATTTTAAAAAACCACTGTTCGAGGTTCTTTCGCTCCACCAGATCGCCCGAACGCTCACACGTGCCATCAGTGAGTACTTGCTCGTTGGCCAGCACGGTGGCACACCCGGGGCACCAATTGACTGGTGCTTCGGCACGGTAGGCCAGGCCCGCCTTAAAGAGAGCCAGAAAAATAGTCTGGGAGTATTTCATGTACTGCGGATCGTGACTGAACACTTCACGCCGCCAGTCGTAAACCGCCCCGAGACGTCGAACCGATGATTTCAGTTCCTTCATCCTCGCGTCGGTAAAGAGTCGAGGATGACTGCCCGCTTTGATTGCGGCGTTTTCGGCGGGAAGTCCAAATGAGTCAAACCCAAATGGCGAAAGCACTGCTTTCCCGCGCATGGTTTGGTACCGAACTACCAGATCACCAAAGGTGTAATTCCTAATGTGCCCCTGGTGAGCAGTGCCACTCGGATAGGGGTACATACAGAGGGCATAAAAACGCTCGCGCGGATCATCATTTTCGATTTCGTAACTGCCGTCGTCCAACCAACGTGCTTGCCATTTACTTTCTACACTTTGAACGTCAAAGGGGCGAGCCATTAATACATTCTAGAGAAGGTCCCAAGAGGGCAGTAATCAGGTTGTTTTTCAACCTTGATTGAGTATTCAACGCAGCTTGTGACGTCTTAGTAAAAAATCCGCAAAGTGAAGCAGTGAGTGTGGGGTTTCAGTCTCTACCAGTGCAAAATGATTACGGATTGACAATCCACGCAAAACCTGACCGAAGGCGAGGGCTAGCGGAACTGCTAATCTTCAAGAACCTTTGGGGGTATAGCTCAGCTGGTAGAGCACTTGCATGGCATGCAAGGGGTCAGGGGTTCGAATCCCCTTACCTCCACGGCGGTTTCAACTGGACAGGGCTTGTCTCTCAATGTGGTAGGACTAGAGGCAATGTCAACTGCGTGGACAGGATGGACAATGTTTTGTAATCGAAAAATTCAAAGAGCAGCAATGGTGGTGGGTCTTGCTGCAATTTTGAATTGTGC
>CAITNF010000015.1 GCA_903893745.1 uncultured Actinomycetes bacterium | reverse complement strand
TGACGCCCTTGTCCAAGCGTTTGAGTGGACGGGTGATGACCTCTGGCTTCAGCGCAGCGAGTTGCTGGGTGCTTTCCTCCTCGAGCACTACTGGGATGGAACCATCCCCAGCGTAAAAAACCCTGATAGCGGTCGCGGACTTTTCGTGCAAAGTGATCATGTGACTGACCTGCCGGCGCGGATCAAAGAGATCTTCGACGGGGCCACACCCTCGAGCCACGCAGTGGCCTGTCGAGCATTGGCCCGCTTGGCACTCTGTAATGGTTCGAGTGACACATTGGCAGTCGCCCAGCGGCTCGTGAACCTCGCCGCGTCGCTGCTTCAAAATCATCCCGTCGCGGTGCCGGATTTGGTTGAAGCCGCCGGCTGGGCCTATGAGGGAATTCAAATTGTTGTGCCCGGCGACGCCAACGAGCTCAGCGACCACGTACGATCGTTAGCGATGTCGTACTCCGTACTGATTACCGGAAATGGAACATCGCCCTTGTTGTTGAACCGTGAAGCGGGAACCGCCTACGCCTGTCGAGCTGGCATATGTCACTTGCCCACCAACTCAATTGACACGCTCGAGGGGCAACTACGAGAGATGGCCAGCGCGTGAGTTATTTCCAAGGACGCTCCGATACCCGAGCGATGAAGCGTTTCGTTCGAGAGCTCCCCAATCAAGAAACCGTCGATCTCACTCCGAACAGCACTATGTACGGTTTGGTGCTTGGCTCGACGAGCGACAGCACCACCGTCATCGATTTAGCTTCGAAAGCTATTGTGCGCTGGCGCGTTCCGTGGCCTGAGTTTTCAATTAGCGACCTCGAGGCATTCGACGTCGTTGAGGGTGTCTTGGCCAACGATATTGAGCGCAACGATTTGGCCCAGCCCGAAGCGATCACTTTGGGCGATTTACCTCGCCGATTAGGGACTTACCACGACCGACAAATTCGCAAGTGGTTCGAGGAATTAGCAACGCCCGCGGATGGTCCCCTCTTGGGCTTTCGTGGACCGAGTGCTCCTTACTGGGAATTTCGCGCGGAGCGGCCCAGTGTCGCACTGATCGGAGCCGACCGCGGACCACAACTACTTCGACGTGAAGAGGATGGTTCGACCTGGGTTCGATTTGGCTGGTACGGCGACGACGTCTGGTTAATCTGCGAAGACCATCACGCCATTCGCGCAATCGAAGCCACGCGTCGCGACTCACTCGTGGGGCGTGACCTCGCTACCGCTTTGGGCTTTCGCCCGATGTACGTACTCACCACGCTTACTCAACCGATTGACGGCCACTGCTACAAGAGTTGCACGGCACTATTACCGCGAGGTTAGAAACCTATTTGGGCAATTTACCCGTAGCCAAGGCTTCGGCCATCGCCCATCCAAAGACCACGAGTCGCTGACCCTTCTCAGGCTTAAGGCCCTTGAAGTGCAGTTGCGATCCTTCTGGAATCACGCCCTTGGCGGCCACGTAGTCGAGTCCGCCGACCGGCCCGGGATTCACCGTCATAACGAATGTCTGATCATCAATGGCCTTCTCGGCCCCGAAGCGTTTGGCGAGTCGTCGACCCCACGCCCGGTCCTCGCCAGTGGGCTTGTAGCCCTGACGAGGAACCACATCCTCCAGGCCCATGAATGCGCGGAACCCGTCCGGTGCCATCAACCTCGAGCCGAGGAGTACGTCTTCATCAGGAAAGGCGAGCAACGCCCGACGGAACTGGTCGTGAAGAATTGATTTCAGTGTTTGATCTGACTTTGAGTTGCGGTCTACGAGTAGCAAGCCCACCAGTAGTGAGGGGGTTCCGCCAATGCGCTCTAGCGTGCTGAAGGAGTAGCCGCGCAATTTATTTCCCTCACGCACGTGCGTGACGAGGACCCACTCTTCTCGCTGCTTCGAGAGAAATCCGATGTCAAAATTCGGCTCTCGATCTACGCACAAGTCAGCCATTTCCGCGAGCTCAGCGTCGCTTAGCGCGGTGGTGTCTTTGGTAGTAACGTTCATGGCCATTGGAACATTCTACGAGAGTTTCGAAGGTGCTCCAGCGGGCTAGGCGCGAATGACGTTTCGACCAAATTCTGAACGAAGATCCCCCACCACACTGGCGATATTGACATTGAACTCGGGACCAAGTTTGTAGGCCTTTCCGCCCTCTCCCGTCTCCACAATTACTGGGGACTTACCCGGGTAACGCGACAATATTTCACGTAACGTTGCAATGGAACTCGCGGTGAGGTCTTCGGGCCTTAAGGCAAGTCGCAGTTCACCACCACCTTGACCAACAACAAAGAACGTCACGTCGATAGCGCTAAAACGAGGCTCGTCATCACGCTGGTCAAATCGCCCCTTCATCAAGACGATATTGTCCTTGGTGAGGAATCCACTGCACTCTTCAAATCGACGGGACGAAATCACAATTTCCATTGACCCGCCAAGATCTTCGAGAACAACCCGAGCGTATTTCTGACCAGCTCGTGTCGTTCGGACCTCAACCTCTGACAAAATTCCGCCAGCGGTTATCAGTTTGCTCGAGCGAGCCAGTTCTTCGCCCCGTTCTCGCAAAGCTGTAATGGTGCCATCAGTTTTTGCCGCCAGAGCACTCTCAACTCCAAAGAGGGGGTGATCCGAGATATACGTTCCGAGCATCTCACGCTCAAAATCCAATTTGACCGACTTTTCAAACTCCGTGTCGCCAATTGGAATGTCGGTACCCTCCCAATCGTTCTCCGTTCCCGCATCGCCCATTGAGGCAAAGAGTGTGGTGATGCCGAGCGATAGGTCCTTTCGTCGGCTCAGCGTGACATCGACTATCTCTTCCATTTTGAGGAGAAATCCGAGCCGCGCCACTCCAAGCGAGTCAAACGCACCCGCCTTAATAAGTGATTCCATCGAACGGCGATTCAACACCGCAGGATCAACTCTTCGCACGAAGTCATACACCGAAGTGAACGGGCCATCCGCTTCCCGTTCGGCAACAATTTTTTCGACCAGCGCCTCGCCCACGTTGCGCACGGCCGCCATGCCAAACAAAATGGTCTGGTCCTGAGTTTGACTCGGGGCGTACTCCCCGTACGATTCGTTGACGTCGGGCACCCCCACCGTGATGCCCATTTGTCGCGCTTCGTTCAAATACACCGCTGCCTTGTCTTTGTCATCTCGAAACGAAGTCAATAACGCGGCCATGTACTCAACGGGATAGTTAGCCTTCAGCCACGCGTTCTGATACGCGATTAATGCGTACCCGTAGGCGTGACTCTTGTTAAAGGCGTAGTCCGCAAAGGGCTCAATCTTGTTGAAGATTGCCTCACCGAGAGGACGCCCATAGCCCTCGCGCTCCGCGCCATCTACGAACTTAATTCGTTGCGCCTGAATCATCTCTCGAATTTTTTTCGAGCAGGCCTTACGCAAGTCATCCGCTTCAGACATTGAAAATCCGGCGACTTTGGTAGCAACCCGCATGATGTCTTCTTGATAAATCATTAGCCCATAAGTTTCGCCAAGTATTTCTTCCAAGTCCACGTGGTCGTAACTCACCTCTTGACGGCGATTCTTTCGATCGGCGTAGTCGTTATGAACATTTTCAGATAGGGGCCCTGGTCGGTAGAGCGCCACGAGCGCAGCGATGTCGTCAAAGCTCGTGGGCGCCAAACGGCGCATCAGCTGACGCATCTTGTCACCCTCAAGCTGAAAGATTCCGATTGAATTGCCCAAGCGGAGCATTTCGAAGACTTTCTCATCATCAAGTGGCACGTGGTCAATATCGACTTCAATTCCGAGACGACGCCGCACGTGCTCCATTGCTCGTTCCATAATCGCAAGATTGCGGAGTCCCAAAAAGTCCATCTTGAGTAGTCCCAGCTTCTCAATGGCGGTGGCTTCGTATTGAGTCACAATCGGTGAATCAGCGGTGTTGCCGTTAGGTCCGGACTTACGTTGCACCGGCACGTAGTCGAGTACTGGTCCTTTCGTGATTACCACGGCTGCGGCGTGGATGCCGTCTTGGCGACGCTTATCAACAAAACCTTTCGCGACGTCAACGATGTGCTTAACCTCAGCGTCGCTGTCGTAAAGGGCTCGAAGATCCGATGCTTCGGCGTAACGATTTTCGTAACCGGGCATTTTCGTGAAGCAGGCTTCCAGGGGTAGGTCTTGTCCCATGACCAGCGGCGGCATGGCTTTAGCAATTTTGTCACCGAGTTGTGGCGCATAACCCAATACGCGAGCAGCGTCGCGGACCGCTGCTCGAGCCTTAATAGTTGAAAAGGTCACAATCTGTGCGACGTGGTCTGAACCGTATCGTTCGGCAGCGTAGCGAATCATGTCGCCGCGATAGCGCTCGTCAAAGTCCATATCGATGTCGGGCATCTGGCGACGACCGGGGTTGAGGAAGCGTTCAAAAATTAGACCGTAGCGAATTGGATCAAGATCAACAATTCGCAGGCAGTAGGCAATACAACAGCCCGCCGCCGAACCGCGGCCCGGACCGACACGGATATTTTGCTCGCGGGCGTGTCGGATCAAGTCCCACACCACTAAAAAATAGTCCGAGAAGCCCATCTCGGCAACGACGTTTAACTCGTACTCGAGGCGATCGCGCACCACATCGTTCAGCGAGTCGCCGTAGCGCTCGTGCGCCCCTTGAAAGGCCAACTCTCGCAGAAGTCGATTAGCCCCTTCTTTGTGGGTAGCTCCCGCAAAAGCCGGCGGGATTGGGAACTGAGGTAGTGCATCATTATCAAATTCAATCGTTACGTCAGCGCGCTCGGCGATTAGCAGCGTGTTGTCACAGGCTTCAGGAATATCTCGGAAGAGATAACGCATCTCCGCCGCTGATTTCAAATAGTGCTGATCACTATGAAATCGGAACCGATTGGGGTCAGCGACTAATGAGCCAGTTCCGATACACAACAACGCATCATGAATTTCCGCATCGGCGTGACGAACGTAATGCAGGTCGTTCGTTGCGAGCAGCGGTGCGTTGAGATCACGGGCAATCTGAAGCAAATGCGGGTTCGTTCGTACCTGCTCGGGAATCCCGTGATCTTGCATCTCAATGAAGAAATTCTCAGCACCAAAGATTGTTTGTAGTCGACCAGCTAGTTCCAGCGCTTTGGGATAATTGTCCTGCAAGAGCGCCTGCAGGACTACTCCGCCCAAGCAGCCCGATGTAGCCACCATTCCTGCGGCGTAGCGTTCTAAGAGTTCCCAGTCCAAGCGGGGCTTGTAGTAGTAGCCCTCCAAAAACGCCATGGATGAGAGCTCGCGAAGATTTCGATAGCCCTCGTTTGATACGGCCAGCAGTGTTAAGTGGTGGTAGAGCTTCTGTCCGCCATCGGTATCACCCCCGGTGTCATCAACCTTGCCCCTCCGAGGAGGTCGATCGAAGCGGGAGTTCGCCGCCATGTACGCCTCGAGACCAATAATTGGAACCACGTCGTGCTTGCGACAGGTCTCGTAAAAGTCAATTACTCCGTAGAGATTGCCATGGTCGGTAATGCCAATCGCCTTCTGGCCATCATCTTTGGCCGCCAGCACCATCTCTTCAATTCGGGCAGCTCCATCGAGCATGGAGTATTCCGTATGCGTGTGCAGATGTACGAAGCCGTCAGCCACGAAACGAACTCTTCCTATTTGATAGATCTGGTGTCACGCGTCGCACACCTCGATGTACGTTAGAACAAAGGTGTTAGACGTCACGGACTTAGAGGTAGGTGCCGGCGCGTGGCTCACCCGAACCGGGCGTCAGCGAACGATCCCGCATCTTTTCTAACTGGGCTGCGGCCGCGGCCTGTTGTGCAAACAGCGACGCCTGAATGCCGTGAAAGAGCCCTTCGAGCCACCCAACGAGCTGGGCTTGCGCAATGCGCAACTCGGACTCCGACGGGATTGGTGCCGAGAATGGCAGCGCCATTCGAGCGATCTCGCCACTCAAATCCGGCGACAATGCTTCAGAAAGTTCACTAATAGAAATCTCGTAGATTTCGCGCAACCGAGCACGGCCAGCTTCGTCTAGCGGGGCACTGCGGGCCTCGTCCAGCAGAGATTTCACCATCGAGCCAATCCGCATGACCTTCGCTGGTTGGCTGATGTAGTCAGTACTCTCGTCGTTCGTGGAGGATTCACCTTCTATTCCTGGCGCTAATACCTCATCGGGGTCGACCTTGATGCTGTCGTTTTGAGAATTTTCCATACCAGCAGTGTGCCAGACTGCTGACCCCTTAGCGAGTACAACGACACAATGCGCCTCGGTAGACTGCACAGCGTGAAAGTTTCTACCCGGGGCGACTACGCCAGCCGAGCGCTACTCAGTCTGGCCCTGCGCGACGATCAGGCCACCCCTGCGTCAGTGCGCGACCTTGCCGCACGAACTGGACTCCCCCGGCCGTACCTGGAACAGATTCTGCTGAGCCTGAAAGGCGCTGGTTTGGTCGTTTCCAAACGGGGCGTTGGCGGAGGCTACCTATTGGCCCGCCCGGCATCCTTGATTACTCTGGCCGAAGTGGTGGTTGCGGTGGAAGGACCAATCGTGGTTGGTGACTTTGGCGAACCTCACCAAGACGGAGCCTGTGACCACGAAGGACAGTGTGTCTTACTCGGCGTTTGGGCTCAGGTCAGCACGCATATGCGCCAGCACCTGAATAGCTTCACTTTGGGCGACATGGTGCAACAGGCTCTCGGAAATAAACCCAAACTTCGATCCCAGAGCGCCTAAAAAGTTTCAACGCGTTCTCGTGGTTCATGCCTTGATTACCTGCTTACCCCGTGGTAACTTAAGTAGGTTGCTGTAGGAGAAATTGGACTGCAGTACGCGAATCTAAGGAGAAGGCATGACAATGACGAACCGGCGAACCGCAGTGAATACGAATGACATGCTCGGTCTGCTGATGCGTGACCTCGATCGCTACCCAATGCCCAATTACGACGAGCAGGTTGAACTTGCCAAAAGGGTAACCGCGGGTGACGAAGAGGCCAAAAAGCAGATGGTGTCCGCCAACCTTCGCCTCGTCTTGCACTGGGCTCGTCGCTATCAGGACCGTGGTGTGGAAATGGTTGATTTGGTTCAAGAGGGAACTTTTGGACTACTTCGCGCTGTCGAGAAGTTCGACTGGGAACGTGGTTTCAAATTCTCCACCTACGCGACGTGGTGGATTCGTCAAGCCTTGCAGCGTGCGGTGCAACAGCACGGGCGAACTATTCGCATCCCCCTCGAAGTTGGAGAACAGCTCCAGCGACTAGAGGCGACGATTGCGGAGTTGACCTCAATCTTTGGCCGTAAGCCAACCGATGACGAACTCACCGAGGCGACTGGAATGTCCAAGGAAGTGCGCGACAATTTGCACGGCCTCGCGGGAGTCACCGCCAGTCTCGACCAGCCCGCCTCATCAGACTCAGCTACTACGTTGGGCGATTTAGTCGCACCCAGTCAGCAAGATTGGGTTGGCGACGTTGAAAAGTCAATGATGGATGATCAGCTGCATGGTGCCATGGGCAAACTTACGACTCTTCAGCGCGAAGTGTTAAGTCTCCGTTTCGGTCTAGGCGGCGCGACCCCACTTTCGCTGCAGGCCACCGCGACCAAGATGGATATCGGTGTTCGCCGAGTTCGTCGAGCCGAAGAAGAGGCCTTGGCGCTACTTCGTGATGATCAGACGGTTATTGCGGCCCGCGAAAACGTCTAATCCTCAAACTCCAAATCTGGTGGCATGAGGGGAAGCAGATCGTTCGGCAGCGATTGGTGGGTACTGACTCGAAGCCCCGACTGAGGGTGACTAAAAGCCAGCGTTGACGAGTGCAGAAAAAAACGATCTTCGGGCAGGCGTCGTTCGCGTCGATGGCCATAACGGGGATCGTTAACGACGGGATGTCCAATAGTCGCCAAGTGAACCCGAATCTGGTGCGTTCGCCCCGTGTCCAGTCGTAGGCGAAGAAGTGTCATCGCGTGGGGACGATCGATACGGTTGAGAACTTCGTAGCCCGTGCGGGCCGCACGGCCATCGGCTCGTACCGCCATCAACGTAGGGGTTCTCGTGGAGCGTCCAATTGGTGCATCAACTACCCCGCGCTCTTCAGTTACGTGACCTTCAACCATTCCCAGATAGGTACGTTCCATGGAACGTTCCGCAAGTTGCTCGCTAAGACTCACAAAGCCAACCCGCGTCTTCGCAACGACGAGGAGTCCCGACGTTCCCTTATCGAGTCGATGCACGATTCCCGGTCGCCCAGGCTCACACAGCCCGCTGTCACTCAGTTCACTCATTTGAGGGTATCGAGCGAGGAGTCCGGCAACCAAGGTGCCAAAGCGCTGCCCCGCACCCGGATGCACAACTTGACCTGGAGCCTTATTCACTACCGCAAAGTCTTCGTCGTCCAAGATCACGTCGATATCAACGCTTTGATCGGGATCAACGGTACCGTCATCAACGACTGGCAGGAGCGCAACGAGATGCTGTCCTTCTTCAACGAGCACTGACCCTTTTTCAATTACCCGATCATTTAGTTGCACTCCACCAGTTTTAAGAATCTCCTGCGCTTCCGATCGCGAAAGACCAGTGAGCATCGATATAACACGATCAACTCGAATTTCGTGGAGCGAACTTGGCACAATAACGTCCAGGGTCTCAACCTGAAAATCATCCGTCTCGTGTCCACTCATCGTTTCAACAGCCTCTCACCTTTGAGGACGCTTACCAACAAGACAATGAATCCCGCCGTAATGGCGACGTCAGCGAGATTAAATATGGGAAATGGACCTAGAGCAATAAAGTCAGTTACGTCATGAGGTGCGGCCGCCAGCCGATCAACCAGGTTTGCGAGTCCCCCACCCAGCAAAAGCCCAAAGCCGGCAGCGGGGGTACCAGGTTGCGCTCGAACTCCCAGAACCAGAACAATTACAGCGATCAGCAGGGTGACCACGGTGGTCACCAGCGGACCCGATTGATTGAGAGAAAAGGAGATTCCCGAGTTGTACTGCAGCCGGAACCGAATTGGTCCCACGATTTGCACCGCGTGCTGAGTCAAAAAATGGCGAGCCACCAGCTTGCTGATGGCATCGACGAATGTGACCACTACCGCTGTAGTGATGACGACGGTATTTAGGTGAGGAATTAGACGCTGGCGCGACACGAGACGCACGTAAAGACCGGCAACTGAGCCTGTAGTCGCGCCTTCGTTATTGGCTCATAGCACTCGTCGCATCGCCCATAGGTGCCATCAACGGTTCTGGCTACCGCTACTTCAATTTCGTCGACCTTTAGTCGAAGCGCGACCACGTAATCCTTCATCTGATCTCGTTGGATGTCAGACGCGACGCTACTTCCGTCCTCATCGTCATACTCGAGTCGCTCACGATCGACCAACATTTCGTTGGCTTCAGCTTCGCTCACCTCAATCTGCACTGTGGTCTCTTCACGGGTTTCCAGAAGTCGCTCACGTAACTCATTCAGAAAAGGAATGTCACTTCCGTAAGGCTTCGAGTGCATCTTGCGGTCTAACGCTTCGAGTCGCTTCCGCTCCTCCGCCTCTCGTCGTTCTTGACGCTTCAACTCTTCGAGATTTCGCTGCTCAATCTCTCGTTGCTTGCGGAGTTTTTCGGCCTCAATAGCCTTGCGCTTCGCTTCAATTTCACGAAGTTTCTTCTGCTCGGCCGCTGCTTTCTCGCGAGCCTTTCGCTGTTGTTCTTTCTCTTTCGCGGCAGCTTTTGCCTTAGCCTCGCGTTCCTTCTTGGCCTTCGCAACAGCCATCGCCTTGGCTTTAGCAGCGGCGGCTTTAACTTTGGCGGCGGCCTTGGCGCGCGCTTCTCGGTCCTTCAGGGCCTTTGCGGCAGCCTGCGCCTTGGCCTTCGCCACCGCAGCCTTCTTCGCGGCGACAACTCGTTGAGCCGAAGTGAGCGGAGCAGCCTTCTTGCTTGGCTTCTTCTTAGCGGGTGCCTTCTTAGCGGGTGCCTTCTTGGCCGGAGTCTTCTTAGCGGGTGCCTTCTTGGCCGGAGTCTTCTTGGCCGGAGTCTTCTTGGCCGGAGTCTTCTTGGCGGGCGCCTTCTTTACATTCTTCGATGTTGGTGACATTCTGACTCCTTACGCACCAAACTGGTGCGCGAAGCACCCTACCAGCAAGGTCTTACGTTACGAACGATCATCAAAGTTCGAACCATCAAGATTTAAGACATCCCCAATGGTGGTTGGTGATGGCGGCGGCGGCGAAGCTGGTGGTGCACTAGGAGCTGGTGCGGGCGGCGGAACCACCTGCAAGCGCGGAGCCTCCTCTTGGGGCGTTCCCATACTGCCTGGAGCGCTACTGGAGGCCTCTGGCGCTGCCGTACTGCCAGACTTAATGGCTGAGCCGGTCTGCAATTGCGTTTCAATCCAATTAGCCAGTTCATTCAAAGCGCTGCCCAAACGACTTCGCTCTCCGGCCAAGTGACGAGACAGTCCTTCAACGTCCTCACTCAATCGCTGCTTCAAGCCGTTTAGACGGTTTACCTCGTCTTCGGCCTTGCCACGAGCCTCTGACACAATCTCGCGGGCACGTTCTTGCGCCGTGGCCATTAACTCTTGCGCCTTGGCGGCGGCATCGCGTTGTGCGTGCTCGATGAATTCCTGCGCCATGGAGATCATCGAAGTGACCTGATCACCAACAGGAGCAGCGGGACGTCCCGGAGCCGCCATTGGCGCGGGAGCGGCCGCTGGAGCCAGTGGCGCTGCGGGCGGTCGTCCACCCTCTAACTGATTAATTCGCTCCGCGGCCTGTCGCAACTGTTGTCGCTGCTGTTGCAGCTGATCTTTCAGTTGGCGAGTTTCAATCGAGAGCCTTTCAAGAAATTCGTCGACTTCGTCAACGTTGTATCCCTTAAGGCCGACTTTAAAGGCCACCGTATCGATGGCATCGAGTGCTGAAAATGCATTGTCCGAACTTGTCATGGAGTAACCATACCCCCTCGTCCGGGTGTTTTCACGCCTAAATTATGGCGTTAATAATCTGTAATGCGATGATCGCGACCAACACTGAAAAATCAATACCCGCGCCACCGATTCGAGGTCGCGGCAGAATCTGGCGCAGCGGACGCAGCACTGGTTCAGTGCACTTGGCGAGTATTCGCCGCGTGCTGGCTAATCCCCCAGTGCTGGAGGTTACGGGAATCCAGCTCAGGAGTGCGGCGGCAATGAAAATCCAGATGTAGAGAGAGATCAGATCGTGAACAATCCTCATGGGTTGTCAAATGACTGCACGTCGCCATTACGCAGGCGAAGCTTCATCTCATCGGTGAGTGTCACCCCGTTCGGACGAACTATGTAGATACCGGGGTCGAGTGGCTCAATCTTGGCGCCCAAGGCCCACGCGGTCCCGGCCGCAAAATCCACCACTCGTCGTCGAATGTCGGCGTTAAGCGAAGTGGTATTCATGACAACCAGATTGCCTTTACGCAGAAGTTCCGTAACTTCTCCCGAATCGTTAAAACCTAGTGGTCGAAAGTACGAGACTTCAAAGTTTTCACGAGCGAGCGGAGTGATTGACCCGATTCGGCCACTGGGCATCGGACGCATCCGTGCATTCGCCAAAGTGGCCGGTGGCATCTGGGGCGCGAGCGACGAGGGTCGCGGCGTGACACCGGACATGCGTCGTGCGCCGATTGAGGGCGCGGTTGACGCCGGACGATTCGTAAGACCACGCGAACTTGGTGGCGACCACTGCTGTTGTTCTTCGTACTCATCGGGCTGCGTGAAGGGACGTGCGCCATTCGTGGCACCGTATTCTCCGTACTCATCCTCAATAAGTCCTAGAAAACCTAGGGCCCTTCGCATCTTCTCGTTCATCCACGTCTCCTCGCGGTCCGACCACCCTGGTCCATGTTAGGTCGACGGAGTGAGGGGCTGGCGTGGGCCAAAGAGCCCTCGCCCCACCCGCAGTTCAGTGGTGCCCCAGTTGCAGGCAATTTCTAGGTCATCGGTCATACCCATCGAGCATTCTGCCAACGCCAATTCATCAGTCAACCGGCGGGTTAGTTCAAAGGCCGTACGTGCACCGTCGGGGTCCGCGGGCGCTACGGTCATCAGTCCACGCACTTCAAGACCGCAGTCTCGAGCACGAGCCACCAGTTCAGGCAATTCATCAGGGGTTGCGCCGTTGCGCTGCGGCGAGCTCGTGAAGTCGACCTGGAGGTAAATCGGAACGGCGCGAGCACTCCGAGCAATTTTTTCGATCTCTTTCACCCGAGCGACGCCACAGACGAGATCGGCGAACTCCACGATCCGATTAATTTTATTCGTTTGCAGTGCGCCCAGATAGTGCCAGGTAAGAGGCTCACTGTCTAGGGCCTTGCGCTTTAGCTCTAATTCGTCAACGTAGTTTTCGCCAACGTGATGTATCCCTGATGCTCGCGCGGCGTGAACGGCTTCTTCGCCAAATGATTTAGTGACCGCAACTATCCGGATCTCGTTGGGATCACGCCCAGTCGCCACAATTCGACTTTGAATCTCCTCGAGATTCTCTCGGACGCGCTCAGTAAAGTCGTTACTAGCGGAGGAAGCTGGGGAGGTCTTCATCGCCATCATTGAACAAGTCATCAGCGGCGGAACTGTTGAAAATGTCACTTCGTGGTCCATCGGAATGCACAATTGGCGTGCTGATGGCGCTCGTCGAGGAGGGGCGAATATCACTGCTAAAGCCCGCGGCGATAACGGTAACCCGCACAGCGTCACCGACGGATTCATCGATCACACTTCCAAAGATGATGTTGGCGTCGGGGTGGGCAACCGAGTGAATAATTTCAGCGGCGTCCGTCACCTCAGTCAGGGTGACGTTGGGTCCACCAACGATATTCATCAGAATCCCGCGCGCGCCGTCAATTGAGGCTTCGAGCAGCGGCGAAGTAATAGCCGCTCGCGCAGCGTTCACGGCCCGCCCTTCACCCGTGGACTGGCCAACACCCATGATTGCGGTTCCCGCATTGCGCATGATGGTGTTGACGTCGGCAAAGTCGGTATTAATGAGACCCGGCACGGTGATCAGATCGGTCACACCTCGCACGGCAGATAGCAGTACGTCGTCCGCCACCATGAAGGCCTCGAGCATTGAAGTGTCGGCGGCCGTCACCGAAAGCAGTCGGTCGTTCGGAATAACGATCAGCGTGTCAACCTTGCCTCGCAGAAGTTCAATTCCCTTTTCGGCCTGAGTGGCTCGACGCTTACCTTCAAAAGAGAAGGGGCGCGTCACGACGCCAATGGTCAAAATTCCCATTGCGCGAGCAATTTCCGCCACCACTGGTGCTGCGCCGGTGCCCGTTCCGCCACCTTCACCCGCCGTGATGAACACCATGTCAGTTCCCTTGAGGGCCTCTTCAATTTCAGCGCGGTGATCCTCGGCGGCCAAGCGACCAATCTCGGGATCACTGCCCGCTCCGAGTCCTCTGGTCAGTTGACGACCAATGTCGATCTTAAGATCGGCCTCACTCAAGAGCAGCGCCTGTGCGTCAGTGTTAGCCGCAATGAACTCAATGTTGCGAAGACCTGAATTGATCATTCGATTCACGGCGTTGGCACCACCGCCGCCAACTCCAATGACCTTGATGACAGCGTGATAGTTGCTCTGGCTGAAACTCATGGACTCCCCTTCAACTGTTGCTTCATCGTAATAACCCTCTCGGCGAGGGTTAGTTGAACTGCGATCAAAATGTGACTGAAGGCTAGTCATTGCCAGCATTTTGGTCAAATGCCCTTACGCGGGCGGTGGGCCCGTTACTGCCAATTCTCCTGGAATGGTCACATCCACCACGTCACCGGGCCGCAAGGTTGAATGGGCAATCACCGAGGCGATGGCGACAAACTTGGCGTGCAGGTTGGTAGCGGGTCCTAGAACAAAGGTCACCGGCGTGGTCATCTTTAAGGCGACGACGCCCTTGGCGTCTTCACTCACTTGGGCCACTTGATCTCGGAAGGCTTTGGGCAGGACGGCGGCGACTTCGGCGCTGGAGCGACCCGCGTGAGCAAAGGGCCAGGTGGCTCCGACGGGATGCGCGTACACCAAGGTGGGCAGATTGGCGTGCAGTGGTGCTGGTCCCAAATCGATTCCTCGAGCATCTACGAACTGGAGTTGGTGCAGATGATTGAACGCTACGCCTACGGGCGTCCGTTCAACTACGTGCACGGTAAGGGAGCTCGGCCAGCGCTTTTGCACGCTCACGGACGCAATCCACGAAAAGCCCTCGAGATCTCGTTGAACTGCTGGCTCGCTGACACTCATCAGCGGGGGGTGACTATCGAACCCAGCGGCGGCAATAATTGCGGCGGCATTCTCGTGGCGTGCGCCAAGAACTTCGACGTGGTGCACACGAAAATACGACTGGTGCAAGAGCACGAGTCCGCCCGTGACCAGAACCGCCGCCGACAGACCAGTTCCAACGGCAATTTTTAGGAATGTGGGAATGCGTCGAGGTTGTCGACGTCGAGCTGCGACCGGTACGGATCTGGGTCGCGCATTGGGAGAGACTCGTGCTGGACTATTAGGTCTGCGAGGCTTCGTTTTAGTCGATCGGTCCGCGCGGTCAGCCGGCTTCTGAAGAGGGCGGCGGCGACTCACGCAGTGACCTCAAACCCGACGAAACGATGCTCGCTCTCCAGCTGAATACCAGAATCATCAAATACTCGTTGTCGCACGAGCACCAGCAGGTCCACGATGTCTTGCGCCCGGCCACCCCCATCGACCAAAAAGAAATTGGCGTGCTTTTCGCTCACGACGGCGCTGCCAACTCGAAGACCTTTGCACCCGGCAACCTCAATCAGACGTGCGGCGTGTTCATTCACCGGATTTCGAAAGACACTGCCGCCGTTGGCACCTCCGGGCTGATGTTCGCGTCGCCAGCGGACGATTTCGCGAATTTTTACCCCAGCCGCTTCGGCGTCACCACGCGCTAACCGTAGGGTCGCGCTAGTCACCAGGTCGTTCGCACTCAGAGCACTACTGCGATAGTCGTAGTGGAGCATGGCTGGGGTCCACTCGCTCAGCTCTCCATCGCGCCACGCTTGCACCGCAGCCACTGACGCCGCCATATCCGACCCGTGCCCCCCCGCATTCATGACTACGGCTCCCCCAATGGTGCCGGGAACACCCACCGCCCACTCGAATCCGACCACCCCATCACTCGCGAGCCGGCGGGCGGCCACTGGGAGATCAACGGCCGCCCCGGCCTTCACCACGACTGCTTCGCCGTCGTCGTGCCACTCGATTAGTTCGAATTCACCGCCGAGGCGAATGCCGACCACGTCAACCTCACCGTCCGCCACCACGAGATTCGACCCGTTACCGAGCACCACAATTGGTTTACCGGCTTGCACCAGCCACGGACCAATCGTTGCGAGGTCCTCCATCGAGTCGAGCGTGAGAAGAACCCGAACAGTTCCGCCAACTCGGTACGTCGTTAGGGATCCAAAGTTCGCGTGCTCAGTGGCGAGTGGACCCGCCGCGGCGATTAATGCTGCCAGACTCATTTATCCAACCCGCCCGGTAAGTGATCAATTATTCCGGCAACGTCACCAGCACCTAGGAGAAAAATTACGTCGCTCTGTTCGAGAAGCAAATCTAACGATGTGGCCACATCATCAAAAGTTGGCTCATAGAAAACTGATTCGGAAGGTTGCACGGTTCGCACTGCCTCGGCCACTACCATCCCCGTGATTGCAGTCGGGTTGGGTTCGCCCGCGCTGTAGATATCAGTAATGACCACGGAGTCAGCCAACTGAAAAGCCCTCGCAAAGTCTGACGCGAGGGCTAGGGTGCGCGTCACGCGATGCGGCTGAAAGACAGCAGTGATCCGCTGGTAACCCGCCGAGCGCGCCGCCGCCAGCGTTACGGCTATCTCGCTCGGTAAGTGGGCGTAGTCCTCGTAGACATCGACTCCTCGCCACGATCCACGCAAATCAAAGCGCCGTGGCACCCCCTCAAAGAGGGCCAGGCCACTGCGAACTGCCTCAATGGCAATTCCCGATTCGAGGGCTAGAACGGCAACGACGGCTGCGTTGAGTACGTTATGTCGTCCCGTTACGTGCAGCGTTAGTTCGTGTTGTTCATCTCGGTTCGCGAGGACAAAACTTGAACCCCGTTGACTAACCTCGATGTCGCGTACGTTCCACGAAGCATCGTCTTGTTCGCTGACCGTCACAACATCGCGCTCGAGGCGGGCTCGGATACGCGCAACTCCGGCATCATCGACCCACAACACCACCACGCCAGTGGTTCGTTCAATTAGTGAAACAAACGCCAGTTCGAGATTGTCCAAGGTGCCGTAATGGTCGAGATGATCGGGCTCGACGTTCAAGACACCAAGCGCGTGCGGCGACAGCAACGCGAACGTGCCGTAACTCTCGTCGACTTCGAGTACTAAAGCTCCGTTACCCCAGTGACCATTGGGACCAACTCCCAGTACCGGAGCACCGAGTAGTCGTGAATCATCGCGGTGGGCGGCGTGGAGTACGTGCACCAACATTGACGTTGCGGTGGTCTTTCCGTGGGTTCCGGTAATCCCGAGAACTGGCTGCAGCGTTGAGAGTTCCGCGAGCGCTTCGGCTCTCGTCAGCATCCGAGCGTGTCGTTGTCGGCCCGCCACTAGTTCGACGTGTTCCAAGTCGACCGCCGGTGACCACACGATAATTTCGGCATCCTGACCGTGGGTCGCATCGGCACCCACGGTCACCGAAATCCCGGCTACGGCCAGATCGTGCAACACGTCGGACTGCTGTGCGTCACTCCCGCTCACGACGCAGCCCATTTCGAGCAAAAGTCGCGCGACACCGCTCATTCCAGCTCCACCCACTCCCACGATGTGCACGCGGGTCTTTGGCACGAATGCACTCATCGAACGACTCCAAGCGCAAGGACGACGTCCGCAATCGCTCGGGCCGCGTCACGATGTCCAACGGCGCGCGCTGCTTGTGCGACGCGCGAACCTCGTTCACCCAGGAGGTCATCAAGTGCCGAGGCGAGTTGCGCACCGGAAATCGCTTCGTCGTCGATAACGACTGCACCACCCACATCACGAAGTGCTACGGCATTCTTGGTTTGGTGATCACCCGGAGCTCGTGGGAGTGGCGCCAGCACCGCCGGTATGCCTAAGACCGTAAGTTCGGCCAATGTCGTTGCTCCAGCACGGCAGACTGCCGCATCACAGAGCGCCCACAAATCAGCCATGTCGCCGAACGCCACAATTCGATAGTCCAGTCCGGTCGTTGCGGGGGCGTGCTCGGTGATCCAATCAAAATCTCGTCGACCCGTCACGTGAATGATGGTTCGGTCGGTGCGAGAAGACCAGCGATCGACTAGTTCCAGTACTGCACGATTCACACTTCGTGCACCCAGCGAGCCGGTCATCACGACGACAACTGCCCGATCAACCTCGATGGGTGGAGACTGATTGCTACGAGCACGACTACGGCCTTGTGACGAGCGATCGACTTCAAGTATCGCTTGACGCACCGGCGCACCGGTCACCACGCACCGCGGATCGCTCGAGGGCAGCACGGTGCAGCGACGTTGTGCAAAATGGGCAACTAATCGGTGTGACGCGCCGGGTGCGGCGTCCAGTTCGACCAGAACCAACGGACGTCGCCAGAAGACCGCGGCCAACGAAACTGGTACGGAAGCGTAGCCACCAACGGATACGACGACCCGGGGGCGCCAGTAGCCCACACGCACGAGCGCAATCAGCACGGCACCAACAAGACTTACCAGTGCTTGGAGATTTGCTCCGATGGCCGTCAGTGACGCGGAACGCCGCAGCCCGCGACCCGGCAACACTGTCAACTTGATAGGTCCACTGCCCAGTAAATCAACCTCTTGGCCCCGCCGACTGCCCACGTAACGGACTTCAGCGCCCTGAAGCCCAAGACCTAGCAACTGCTCACCAATGGCCTGCATCGGGAAGATATGGCCCCCCGTGCCGCCGCCGGTAATTACTACTGGATTCGCCACTAGCGCCACTGTCGTGAGTTTTGCCGTTCAATGACGTCACGTGAGGGTCGGGCCGGTACGTCGCCGCGACTCCTCGTGCGTGACGAAGGTTCAAAGTGGTCAATGGTGAGGTCGCTCGACCGCGTGCGATCGTTCGAAATGTTGTAGAGCAGGCCCACTGCGGCCAGCTCAGTAATGAGTGCTGTCCCCCCGTAGGAGAAGAAAGGCAGCGGAATCCCCGTCACCGCCCAACCACCAACGACCGAAGCAATATTGATGAGGGCTTCGAGGATGATCCACGTCGTGATCCCTACCGCGACCAATCGATAAGTCTGGTTCGTGCACTGCATGGCAATGCGCATCGCTGCGAGCAGAAACCAGACGAAGAGTCCCAGGACCAACAACGTTCCGATAAGACCCAGTTCCTCTCCCACGATGCTGAAAATAAAGTCAGTGTGCGGGTTGGGTAGAAATCCCCATTTTTCGCGACTATGTCCGAGGCCCAGCCCCGTTAGTCCACCGGCTCCGAGGCCAATCTTCGACTGGAGAAGTTGATACCCGCTACCCAGTACGTCATGACTTGGATGCAGGAATGAGAAAAACCGCCGAGCGGAATAGGGACGAGCGAGCATATATCCGCCAAAGAGCACTATTCCAGCTAGCGAGGTTCGAGCGAGTAGTCGTCGCGATAGTCCGGCGACTGCCAGTATCGCTAACCCAATCGCCACAATCACTGACGAGGTGCCAATGTCGGGCTCAATGACCACCAACGTCGCACCCACGAGAACTGGCCCGGACCACTTCACCAGTTGGGTCCAATTATTGAGTGAGCGGTGGTGGTGCAACACCATCCAGGCCAAGTAGAGCACCGTAAGGAGTTTGAATATCTCGGAGGGCTGTAAAAAAATAAAATGGAGATTGAGCCAGCGCTGACCGCCATTTGCTGATACGCCAACTGCCTTAACCGCCAACAGCGAGGCTATTCCAATCCCCATTAGCCATGGCGTGACACGAATCAACTGTTCGAGACGCACTTTCGAAGTAACCAAGAGGGCGATCACTCCTAAACAGAGATACGCGATGTCGTGCAACATGATGCTCCAAGGAGAACCACCATTCGCTACCGATTGTCCTTCACTCGCCGAGGCGAGCGCCACCGTACCCATAGCGACCAGCAATGTCGTAACCAGAAGCAGTGAACGTCCGCTCGTCGAACCACGATGGACGAGCTGACTAGATTTTTTTGAATCAGTTTGGGTCGACATCTACACCACCTTGGCAATCTTTAGGAAGTCGCCATAGAAAATTCCCAGGCCGAGCACTGCGAGCAGTCCTGCGAGGATCCAGAATCGAATAATCACGGTTGTCTCGGGCCAACCTCGAAGTTCAAAATGATGATGGAATGGGGCCATCCGAAAGATTCGCCGACCGAAAAGTCGAAAACTTAAAACCTGCAAGATGACCGACGCCGTTTCTGCCACAAAAAGCCCGCCCAGAACCACCAGCAGCAAATCAAGATTCATTAAGAGACAGAGGACCCCCAGTCCGGTGCCAATGGCGAGTGATCCCGTGTCACCCATCATGATCTTGGCCGGTGGGGCGTTCCACCAAAGAAAACCGAGGCTTCCACCAACGAGGGCTACCGCGACCAGTGCCAGGTCAAGCGCCGCGTGCAGGTGATAGATAGAGAAGTGTCGAAACTGCCAGTAGCCAATAATGGAGAGAACGCCAAAGCAGAAGGTGGCGGACCCCGCGGCCAGTCCGTCGAGTCCATCAGTTAGGTTTACGGCATTTGACGTCGATATGACCACCAACACGGCCAACATAATCCAGCCCACCACGGTGAGATTCCAACCAGGTAACGAGACCCGAGTGAATGACAAATTGGTCGATGTCTTCACCCAATAGATCGCCATCACTGCGAACACCACCGCGATTACCAGCTGGCCGGCAAATTTTCCACGCTTATTCAGACCCAGATTTCTGGTGTTCCGTATAGCCAAGTAGTCATCGGCAAAGCCCAAAAGTCCAGACGCAATTATGGTGAGCACGGCCAAGATGCCCGATCGAGTGAAGGCAATTGAAGCGCTGACGTGACCGACGAGGTACCCAATGACTGTAGCCAAAACAATAATGACCCCACCCATTGTCGGAGTTCCAGCCTTAGCGTGGTGCGTTGACGGTACGTCTTCGTGAATCAGCTGACCCAGCGACCGCGCACGCAGAAAACGAATCCACATTGGAGTTATGAAGAGGGCGAGCAAGAATGCCGTGCCACCAGATTTCATCAAACTCAGCATCGCGTCCTCATCCCATCCACTCCCGCACTACGGCACGATCGTCAAAATCGAGCACTTCATTCCCGACAATCTGACTCCGTTCGTGCCCCTTACCCGCGATAACGATGACGTCACCTTCGGATGCCTCGCTCAGCGCTCGCTCGATGGCACTTCGCCGATCCGTAACGCGATAGACCGAAGCCCAGGGCACTACACCGGTCATTATCGACTCAATGATGGCATCTGGCGACTCCGATCGGGGGTTATCGGATGTCACAATCGTCAAATCTGAATTTGCCGATGCGACTTCACCCATCTCGGGCCGTTTTAAGTGATCTCGATCGCCGCCACAGCCAAAGACGGTGATCACGCGCTGGCTAGGCACCAAGAGTCGAACGGAGGCGAGTAGTCGACGCAGCCCGTCCGGAGTGTGGGCGTAGTCAACGATCACCGTAGCTAGTCCAGCGTCGAGCACTTCAAAACGGCCGGGTACCGGAGTGAGTTGTGACATCGCGAAAGCCACGAGCTCGTCGCTCACGCCTAACGAACTCATAATGGTCATAGCCATGAGTGCGTTATCAACGTTGTAGTCGCCAATTATCGGGGTCGTGACGATCTGAGAGCGCCAGAAGAAAGTAGTTCCGCTAAAGGAGCTCGCAACGTGTTCTGCATCGCTACGGCGCACTTCTAGAACCGGAACGGCGCAGTGTGCGGCTAGTCGCTCCCCGTACGGGTCATCACACCAGATTACGGCTGACTTCGTGCGCTCAGGCGTGAACAGCTTGGCCTTCGCTTCAAAGTAGTTCTCTAGTGAGCCGTGATAGTCCAAATGGTCGTGAGTGAGATTGGTGAAGGCGGCAACGTTGAAGGTCACGCCCGCCAGACGATCTTGATCAAGAGCATGGCTGGAAACCTCTAGGGCCACGACGGACCGCGGCGCCGTCATGTCGAAACCGGCTTTAATGGCCGCCAACGACGGAAACAGTTCCGGTGCCGACGGCGTCGTACGTTCGTTGGTCAGTGTTCCTATGTTGGAGCCATTCCAGCCAATTGCGCGAGCCAGCATCGCCACAAATGATGTGACACTTGTTTTTCCATTTGTTCCAGTTACACCAATCAGGTCGACACCACGTTCGGGATGACCGGCGAGCGCTGAGCAGGCCTGAGCCACGAGTACGCGCAACTCGCTTTCTGGAACCTCAATCACCGGAACAGGCAAATCAAGTGCCGAACTGGCCACAACCACTACAGCACCATTGGCTACTGCAGCGTCGACGAAATTTAATCCATGAGTAGTCGTTCCCGGTAGCGCGAAGAAGAGTGAACCCGGCGTGCAGGCCCGTGAATCAATTGCAATATTGGAGACTTCGATGTGGCCATTCGCCACGCCCAGTGTCACCTGTGCCAAGACATCACCTAACTGCATCACGTCACGTCCGATGCCACGCTGGCGCTCGCACCCTTTAACGGTTTGACCATGGTGCCATTTGATGGAATCTTGAAATGATGCAGTGCGTACGACATCACTTTTTGGAAAACCGGAGCCGCCACTGCTCCTCCAAAAATTGTGGTTCTAGGGCGTTGAATCACCACAATCATCGAGAGCGCCGGCGCGTTGGCTGGAGCGTAACCAACAAAACTGGCGTTGTAAGCGCCATTTAGTAGCTTGGCTCGACCGGGGTACGGAATTGACGCGGTCCCGGTCTTACCCGCCACCCGATAACCGGGAATGATCGCGTTGGTTCCGGTACCGGCCAAGACCACTTGTTCGAGCATGCCATTCATTGTTGCCGCAACAGTCGGCGAGAGGGCAACGTGTGACGCACTAGGTGGAGCAAGTTTCAGTGTTCCACTGGTGTTGACGTAGCCACCAATCAATTTCGGCTCAACAAAGACGCCGCCATTCGCAATAGTGTTGTACGCGTCGAGGATTTGAATAGCCGGGACCGCATCGACTTGGCCAATCGGCAAGGCCACTTTGTCACTCGAGTACCAATTCGCTGCGTTAATTAAGAGTCCCGATGTTTCACCCGGGAAGTCAACCGCAGTCCTAGAACCAAAACCGAGGCGCTGCACTTGGGCCAGTAGTCCCGCCTCCCCAACCCGACTCGCAACTTCATAGGTTCCAATATTTGACGACTGAGCGAGGACCTGTGTGGCGGATAAGTGCTCTAGACCGTGCCGTTCCGCGTCGTGGAAATAACGGCCACCGACGTTCACCGCGTACGGCACGGAGAATGGTGTGGATGGAGTAATCAATCCCGCCTGCAGTGCTGCCGAGAACGCCACGATCTTAAAAACCGAACCAGGCTCGTACGCCTGGGTGAAGGCCAGATTATTGAGCGACTGTTGAATGCCCGGGATCCCAATTGGCTGACCCCACGTTGGCATTGGACCCAGAATTCCGGCGTTGGCCTTGGTATTGACTAACGAAGCATTGGCCAGAATTTCACCAGTTTTCACATCCATCACGACAACAACACCTGAGACCGCATCGGTTGTGGCGAGTTGATGCGCTAACGCTCGTTCGGCAACAAACTGGAGTGAGGAATCTAAAGTCAGCTCTAAACCCACTCCAGGCTTCGCTTTTCGAAGGACCCGCGAGTACGAACTAGGTAGATTCACTCCCGAGGCTGACACGAAGGCGCGAGTTAGGCCTGACTGTCCCGCCAAAGTGCCTTGGAACTTCGACTCAAGACCGGCCGAACCGACTCCCGCCGCATTGACACCACCCAGCACTGAAGTTGCAACCCAGCCATTGGGGTAGCTACGGACTGAAGAGTTCTGCACCACAATGCCGGGGAACATCATTGAAGCCAGTTGATGTCCCGCCTTCAAATCAAGTTGATTGTTGATTATGACGTAGCCGTTGTTCTGAGATAGCAGAGCCGTCAATTTTTTCACCGGGACTCCAACAATGTGTGACATTGCGGCAGCTTCTTTGGCCGGACTTTTAATTTGGAAATCGTCAGCAATCACCAGAGAAGTTGGACGGGATATAGCCAGGATCTTTCCACTTCGGTCGAAAATACCCCCCCGCAGTGCCGAGGTCGTGAGGTCTTCGTGCACTTGCGCCACCGACAACACAGCGTACCGACCATGGTCAAAAATTTGCAGCATTACGAGCCGTAATCCAATTAACGCAAAGACTACGAGCAGCGAACCTCGCAGCATCTTTAATCGACGTCCGGGCGGCCCAACAGTCCGACGGTGTTGACGAGTCCTTTGATGAGTCGAGGTGTAGTGCGAACTCACCGATTCGTCCTTGATGTGACCGGAGCGTAACCAAGAAACTTTGGTAGCGATAGGGGCGCATCAAGTGATGTCGACGGCACTTGGGTAAGCGAGACGGGATCAACGAGGTGCATAATCCCGGCCTGCGCCGCAACCTGACCCGGTGAAGAAATATTGGTCATCGCTCCAACCTGCTCCGCATAGCTTGACTGGACTTGTAACAACTGCGTTTGCAGTTGATGGAGTTGCACCTGCCGATTTGCTTCAAACATGCTGCCGCCGAGCGATACCGCTAGCCCAATACCTAGAACTATCACTGCACGTCGAGTGGTTGACGTAGCACGCCAGCGGGACTTGACCACGGCTCGACGCGGCGCAGGGGCCTGGTGAGTCGCACGCCGAGGAGCGCGTACCTCGGGTGACCGAGGTACAGTCTCTAACCTTCGCGGGAGTGAAACGACACTCATGAGGCGATCTTTCGTGCGGCGCGTAGTCGGGCCGAACGGGCTCGAGGATTCTGCGCGACTTCATCGTCAGTAGCCAATTTGGCGCTGGCCTTTAACACGCTGCATCGAGCGACCGCACCACAGACACAACCCAGGGCAACTGGACAGTTGCACCCTCCAGTTGCCGCTTCGTGCAAGACACTTTTCACCACACGGTCCTCACCGGAGTGATAGGAGATAACGGCAATGACGCCGCCAGTAGCGGTTAAATCGAGCGCCGCTTCCAGACCACGAATCAACTGTGTTGCTTCATCATTCACGGCAATTCGCAGCGTCTGAAAGACCCGCGTCGCGACGTGACCCCGACGGCGAGCCGCCATTGGTACTGCGCGTTCTACCGCTTCAGTTAGTTCCGAGGTGGTTTGTGGCTGCCGGGACACGACGAACTTGGCAATCGCGTTAGCAAAACGATTTTCGCCATTTTCGCGAAGCAGGCGTGCAAAGTCGTGCTGATCAACGTGGGCGATGAACTCCGCCGCCGTTTCACCCCTCGTCGGATCCATCCGCATATCCAGCGGAGCGTCGGCGCGGAAGGAAAACCCTCGACTCGATTCGTCTAGTTGGTACGACGAGACCCCAAGATCCATCAAGACCCCGACAACCTCATCATCGCCAGTGAACTCGTGATTCTGGAGGATTACTTCTTCAAGTTCTCCAAAGGTCGAATTGACAATATGAACCCGCGCTCCAAAACTAGCGAGACGTTCCCCTGCCGCAGCACGAGCATCCGGATCACGATCAATTCCAAGAATTCGTAGTTGGGGCGCCGCATTTAAGATTGCTGCAGCGTGTCCACCTCCGCCAAGCGTGGCGTCGATAACCACTCCAGCCGGCAGGCTGGCGAACAACTCGACGATTTCTCGTTCGAGTACGGGAACGTGATACGTGTCTCGGGCCATCTGCGGCCTGGCCATCGTCAGAGTGGTGAAGAGGGCGGAGGAGGTTTCTTCACCCTTCTTAACGATGGCAAGGCTGCGCATGGTCCGCGGCCGGAACTGCTCTTGGATTCCTCTCACTCGGCATTACCGCTTTTAAAAATTCCCTCAGCGGGATTGACTTGGGACGCGTAGATGGAGGGGTTCCACAGCTCAACGTGGTCGAGCGCACCAACGATCAACACGTCACCTACTAACTGTCCGTAGTCACGAATGGCGTTCGGCAAGGCGAAGCGACCCTGTTTGTCAAACTCAACGTCCGAAGAGTTGGCGGCCCAGTAGCGCGCCTGCTGTCGTTCCAAGGGCCCACCCGTACGACTTTGTGCCAGTCGTTCATCGGCTTGTCGAGCGAACTCTCCGGGCGTCCACAGTGCGACACAACCTTCGGTATTAGGACTTAGGTGTCCACCACGCTCAAACTCCACCCGAAACTTCGCGGGCAAGATGAGTCGACCCTTCGCATCCAGCGTGTGCTGAAACTGACCAACAAAGCCGAGCATGGGTCTCCCTCCGTGGAAACCACTTTACCCCACTTTGCACCCTTAATCCCCACTTCTCACCACAAAATGGCAATTTCTGTCACTTTTAGGACATTTTCAGGGATATTAAGGCGTGGGGGCGACAGGGGTCCCGCGACCCTCCCATCAAGTGACCAGCGAGAACTACGCAGTGAGGAACAGGTGACGCGTAGCCCAGGGGCCACTTCCGTCACGGAGGCGCTGAGTTAGGAGATCGACATTTTCGATACCGAGTGACGCCAGCGTATGGTGCGCAATCGCCCCATCGATGCCAACGGGTGGGGCGGCGAGAAGATCGACGACATCACTCGACGAGTTGGCGTGCAGCACACTTGAGAGCAAGATTCCTTCGCGTACTCGCCACTGGGTCAGACCCACCGCCTTACGCTCATCAACAAACACTTCTCCGGGACCACGACCCGCGAAGCACACCACACGGTGGTCGAGCTCTCCGACTAGACCCTCCTCGTGCACGTACGACCTGGCTCGCACCAACTCCGGCAGGGCGCCACTCCACCAATGTCCCGCACGTATCGCGCTCTGACGTACATCGCTTTGCCAGCGAACGTCACCGGCCGGAATCCACCAATCAACCCAAAGATCGTCGGGCTGCAAAAGTACGAGTCCGCCCCCACCGCGTCGTCGTCGTGGGTGGAATCGCTCCGCTAAATCGAGATTTATGACATCGGCGGACTGGTTTCCACCGAAAACTAACGTGGATTCTTGCACTCGCACAATAAACATTGTGGCTGTGGTCTGTCGACGTAATACGTCGTAGTCATAGAGATCTTCAAACTGAGCGTTCACGAAGCGCGTGGAAGAAATGGCGCCCACAGGGGGTCGGGGTCGGGAACGTGTCGCCAGCGCCACCACGGACCGTCGGGCACGCGAGGCTCAAAGTGAAGACGCCAACCAATCTCCTCCAAGAGCCGATCACCCTTTTGCATATTGTGTCGACGACACGCCGCTACGACATTGGTCCATTCGTGGTGACCACCTCGACTTCGAGGTACTACATGGTCAATCGTGTCAGCGTGCTCGAGGCAGTACGCGCATTGGTAACTATCTCGAAGCAAGAGCGACCGCCGAGTTAGTGGAGGTGTGCGCACTTTGCTCGGGATCTTCACCATCTCGTGAAGTCGCACAATTGCCGGAATTGGTACCACTACCGTCGCGGATCTGCAGAGGGTGGGATTCTCGGGCGTGGCAATCGGTTCAGCGCGTCCCGCCAGCATCAGAACGACCGCCCGACGCTCGCTCACCAGTTGTAATGGTTCAAAGGTGGCGTTTAAAAGTAGGACACGCGCCATTGCAAAAAACTACCTTCCTACCGGTTGACGCAGCGACCATTTCGCGGCTTCGAACATCGCGTGCGGGGTGAGCAAAGTTTCGACGCCCTGAGCGGTGACGCTGCGAAACTCCCAATATTGACTATTGGGCAGCGGCAAGAACGGGGGCTTGCGCCACCACTGACGCTGGCGAAGTCGCCAACCTGCGCGAGCCATCACGAAACCTCGTGCGGGGTGACGCACGAGGTACGCCCCCAGTCCCGGCATTGCACTCCATTTCATTGCCCGTCTCCCCGCCAACCAACGAGAGCCGCACCAAGAATCGGGCCATCGACGCCGAGTCCCGACGGACTCACTTTGAGCTCTGAAGTAAAACTCAAGGTTGCGAGTGTGCGTGCCGACTGGTTGGCCACCGTGAAAAAATCGTCACCGAAACCAAGTGCCACCGATCCCGCGATGTAGCAGCGATCAAAGTCCAACGCCACGGCTAGGGCCGCGACGGCGCGACCCACTAACTCTGCGGTTCGCCGTCGAGTGAATTCATCGGCCTCGCGAGGATGTTTGCCGGTAATGGCTTCAATCGCCCAACCTGACGCTTCGGCTTCAAGACATCCATTGCCACCACACGAACAGGGTCGTCCATTGATCACCACGTTGACGTGGCCAACGTGACCGGCGTTGCCACTGACGCCATCGAGTAGTCGTCCGTCCAACACAATGCCCCCGCCAATGCCAGTCGAAACCACCATAGATAGATAGCCCTCATCGAGGGTGGCTGACCCAAAGACGCCCTCGGCCAGCGCCAGAGCCCGCGCATCTCCTTCGATGTACACGTCAAGGCCTAATCGCTTAACTAGCTCTGCTCGCAGTGGAAAACTGTCCCACTGTTGAATGTTCAGCGGTGAAACTTCCTCGCCACCTCGCGTCATCGGCCCCGCACAACCGACTCCCAGTACCTTCGGAGCATCATTTTGTGACACTCGATCCAACATCGCACAGATTGGAGTTAAAAGGTCTTCGCCTAGGGAGGCAGTGTCTAATCGCTCACGTCGCTCGATGCGGCCATCGGGATGTACCAGAGCACCCTCAATTTTCGTACCACCAATATCGAGGGCTAAACACGGAATCGCGTCAATCGCGATTCCGGCATCGATCATTCGCTGTTTCGGCGCTGACGCGACAACCAGTCGCGAATCGAACTGGTCCGAGGACCATAGTTCGCGTGGGCATCGTCACCTTGAGCAGATCGAGTGAGATCCTGCCAGGATGCGCGCCCCAAAAGTCGGGCATTTCGTTCCACGACAACAGCCGAGACGAACATCAGTGCCACACCAACTAGACCCAAAATTATCGAGTGCGAGAAGCACAGGACCAGTAGCAGTAGTCCGGCGACAAAGCCCGCAATACCCCATCGCACTCGTCGACCACCATGGGCGTAGACGTCGGTGTCGCGAACGCTCTTGGCAAAACTTGGATCATTCTTGGACAGCGACTCTTCAAGCTCGGCCAGAATCCGCTGTTCGTGTTCCGACAGTGGCACTTTGCATCCTTTCGAGTCGCCCTGGACTAATCGTACCGTCTCGACCGCCGGTTCCGCACGTCGAGTGTCCAGCCACTAATCCATTGCCGGCGATCAAGAATATTTCTACATTGGCCCCAGGGCTGGTCACCAGAGACCAAAGTCGAATTCGGCCTTCTAATAAACCGCACCCAATCCAGACAGGGATGGAACTGACATTCTGGTGTTTGGCTACCGGGAAAACGAGCTCTACGTCTAACTCGTACTACTCACTCAAAAGATTCGGTATTTGACAATGGCACCTCGTCAGCTACGGCGTGAAGACTCGTTCGTAGTTTTATCTCGGGCAGCGTTAACGAGAGCAGCACTGCTATAGCGCCAACTGGTGTGGCCCACTGATAGATCCCTTGAATCGTCGTCGCAATGGCGTGCAGCACGGTCGCGTGCAGGGGCGCAGGCAACTTCGCTAGTCCGGCCGGAGTGAAAGACTCCGGCGCCAACATCCCCGCGGAGATTGGATAGTGGCTTAGACCGGCTCGTAGTGCGTGCGGGAGTTGATTGACGTAGAGAGCTCCAAATATTGCGGTACCAAACGATCCACCAATCGACCGAAAGAAGTTGGCCCCCGCCGTCGCGGCACCAAGATCACTGGGATCGACCGCATTTTGCACTGCGGTGACGAGTATCTGCATCACGAGACCTAGACCGATTCCGAGCACCAGCATGTACAGCGCGATTGTAAATAACGATGTCGATTCACTAACCGTGCCCATCAGGCCAAGGCCCACCGTCATCGTGATCGCCCCCGCAATTGGAAAAGGTCGGTAGCGCCAGCCCTTCGCCACCAGTTGGCCGGTAATTATCGATGCGCCAAAGAGTCCGACCATCAGCGGCAGCAAACGTAGTCCGGAACTCGTGGGCGATACTCCGCGAACTTCTTGGAAAAAGAGTGGCAAAAAAGTCATTGCCCCGAACATGGCGAACCCAACGACGAATCCAATCGCCGACCCGGAAAGGAATACCCGATTTCGAAAAAGACGCGGAGCCAAAATTGGTTCGCTGGAACGACGTTCCACCAGAGCAAACACCACTGCGAACACCACACCACCTAACGCTAAGGCAACCGCAGTCCACGACCTCCACGGGAACTCGGTTCCACCGAGCGTGGTGAAGAGGATTAGCGCCGATGCCGAAATCGTTAATGTCGCGATTCCTTTGTAATCAATCTCGTGAGACGTACGCAGCGCATCTTTCGGCAGTGCGGCGGCGGTCACGAGCAGCGCAATAATCCCAAAGGGCACATTGACAAAGAAGATCCATCGCCACGACCAATAGTCGACAATTACACCACCAAGAAGCGGACCGAGCACTGTCGCCGCGCCAAAGACGGCACCAAAGAATCCCGAGTAGCGGCCGCGCTCGCGAGGCGGCACGATGTCGGCAATAACTGCTTGTGCGCCCACCATCAATCCGCCGCCACCTAGCCCCTGTAGTGCGCGAAACAAGATGAGCATGAGCATGTTGTTCGCCAGTCCGCACAACATGCTGCCAACGAGAAAAATAACAATCGCTGCTTGGAAATAAATCTTTCGTCCGTGTAGATCACCGAGCTTCCCCCAAAGTGGTGTCGAGACGGTCGACGCGAGTAGGTACGCCACGACGACCCAGCTCAGATGATTGGCCCCGTGTAGATCACCCACAATCGTTGGCAACGCCGTAGCCACAATGGTGCTGTCAAGCGCCGCGAGCAACATGCCCATCATCAGCGCACCAAAAACAAAGTACAACTCGCGTTTTGGTAGAGCAGTAGCGGTAATGGAAGTAGTCATCACAAATCCTCAATCGGCAACGTGGAGCGTCGCGAGGGACTGTTGCATCAAACATCTTACCGAAACATATTTCAATCCAGCCGGTTTCATCAGTAAGGTTGCTGTTATGGCCCTCAACGCGCGCCAATCTTTAAGGACTTTCGCAGTTCACGAATTCGCTCCCGCAGTTTCAATATGGGGCGGAGTGGTACTGGCCCTCGTGTGGTCCGCACTCTTTTCTACTAACTATCAACGAATCGTTAATGGTGCATGGAAAATCGATTGGGCGAAGACAGTTGGGCTGAATTCGAGTCATCAGCTCATCGCATCGGGTCTAATGACATTGTTTTTTTTCGCTATTGGGCTCGAGCTTGCTCGCGAGATTTCTTCAGGGTTCCTCACCAGTCGACGTCAATCACTCGCGCCAATTATGGGCGCGCTAGGTGGCATGTGTGTAACCGCGCTGCTCTCGGTCGTGGTTGGAAACTTCTCACACAGCGAAGCTCTGCGAAGTGGCTGGGGGGTTCCCATGGCGACCGACGTCGCCTTCACGCTAGGTGCATTGGCACTCGTCGGGAGTCGACTTCCTCGAAGCCTTCGGACCTTTCTCCTAGCGCTGGCGGTTGCCGATGACGTAGCCAGTGTGACGGTTCTCGCATTTAATGGACACTTGCACATCCGCCCATGGTGGCTGTTGGTCACGCTGCTACTCATCGTTGGTGCCCGACGAATTGCTCGAGTGCGGTCCCGAGCTTCCCTACGCGCACTTTTTCTCCTCTTACTTTGGCTCTCACTTCTCGGATCGGGAATTGAACCACCATTGGCTGGAATTCTCGCCGCCGTCACGGTGCCGCTTGACGCCGAACTGGGACTCGCGCTGGAACGTCAAATGAGTCAGTGGTCAGCCATGTTCGTGTTGCCACTCTTTGCGGTGGCGTCGTGTGGAGTGCGCTGGGACTTACTGCGATCTCGAGCGTCGGTCACCATAATCATTGCCACCATCGCAATTCGGTTGGTCGGTAAAACAATCGGCATTATGGGAGGGGTCGCCCTCGCGCGCGCCGTAGGTTCTCGGGTCCACCACGAGATCACCTGGCCCATGCTCTTTGGTTCGTCGTTGCTCTGTGCAATTGGCTTTACGGTGCCCCTGCTGTTTGCCTCGGCGCTGTTTTCGACGAACGGAAGCATCTACGGGGCCTTCGCGGCGGGACTGTTGGCCGCGTCGGTCTTGGCCGCTGTGGGGGGCGTGATGATCTTGCGACGCGTGTCCCCATCACTTAGTTGAGCAACAATGGGAGCAATCATGAAAACACGACTGACTGAACTTTTAGGAATCGATTATCCAATCATGCTGGCCGGTATGGGCGGAGTGGCGTACAGCGCGCTCGCGGCCGCTGTTTCGGACGCTGGTGGATACGGCTGTCTGGGGGCGTCCACCATGTCGACGAAGCAGTTGGCTGACGAAATCGCCAAGACCGCGCAGCTCACCACAAAGCCCTTCGGCGTTGACTTGCTCACCGCATTTCCCGACACGTTGGTCGCCAATGTTGAACTACTCATCGAAGGAGGCGCGACCTCGTTCGTGGCGGGTTTGGGAGTACCACTCCACGTGATTGAACTATGCCATCAACACAATGTGTTGGTCATTTCCATGTGCGGCAAGGTGGAGCACGCTCGTCGGGCCCTCGACGCTGGTTGTGATGTCGTCGTCGCTCAAGGAACTGAAGCCGGTGGCCACACGGGAACGGTTGCCACGATGCCGCTTGTGCCACTCATCGTCGATGCTGTTGGGAGCCACATCCCGGTGGTGGCCGCTGGAGGAATCTTCGATGGTCGCGGTCTCGCTGCCGCACTCGCACTCGGGGCCGATGGAGTGTGGTTGGGTACTCGATTTATTGCCACTCCAGAAGCCCGAGCAGTGCCGGGATTTAAAGATGGCATTCTGCAAGCTCGCGAGGATGGCACAGTGGTATCGCGGGCGTTTAGTGGCAAGACCATGCGCGTACTGGCCAATGCGACGACGAAACGTTACGAGGATGACCCCTCACTGCTGAAACCTTTTCCCGAACAGCTCATGACGGCCTTTAGTGATGGCACCTTTCACCTCGGTGGTGATGAGCACACTTTGGGCGTCGAACCCGAACGTGAGGGCTACCCCGCGGGGCAAGCGGTTGGCGGCATATCTTCACTGCTGAGTGCTGGGGACGTGGTGCGCGAAATCGCGAAAGAGGCACAACTCGCCATCAATCGATTGGCGAAGATTTAGTTGGTACTGAGCCCAACCGGGCAGGCCACGCCCGTGCTGCCCAGTCCGCAGTAGCCATTGGGATTAGCAATCAGGTACTGCTGGTGGTACTCCTCCGCCAAATAAAACGGTCCCGCTGAGGTGAGTTCGGTAGTGATAACTCCATAGCCGGCAGCTCGTAAACGCTCTCCGTACGAAGCAACCACGGATTCCGCGCTCGCAGCCTGATTATCGCCAACGGTGTAGATCGCACTTCGATACTGCGTACCAATATCGTTACCTTGGCGAAATCCTTCCGTGGGATTGTGATTTTCGAAGAAACACTGAAGAATCGCTTCATACGAAATCTGCTTGGGATCAAAAACAACCTTCACAACTTCTGCGTGGCCCGTCTTACCCGTGCAGACTTCTTCGTAGGTCGGATTAGGAGTGAAGCCACCTTGGTAGCCCACGCTCGTCACCACTACTCCCGCAAGCTCCCAGAACTTTCTCTCTGCTCCCCAAAAACAGCCCATTGCGACGTACGCAGTGTCAAAACTCTCGCCAACTTCAGTCTCCATTGAGGTGCCAAATACCAAGTGGGGTCGGCCAATGGTGATCGCCGTGAAACGGCCCTTCAGGGCCTGATCTTGAGGAATCATTTGAGGAGAAAAGAGCACGGCCCAACTTTATTAGAAGTTTTCCAAAGTAAGACGTCCTAGGCTCATACGATGGTCACCGCCGACGAACGACTCAACGAAATTCTGACGGTACTTCGACGGGGCGCTAAGCGGGTAACGGCCGCTAAACGGGTGGTGGCCACGGTCCTACTCGAGGCCGATCGCCATCTCACCGCTGAGGAGCTATCAATCTTGGCGCTGCGGCGCCAGCCCGACATCAGCTCCTCGACGATTTATCGCATTCTCGAAGAGTTCGAATCACTCGGAATTGTGGTGCACGCTCATCTGGGTCAAGGTGCGGCGGTCTTTCACCTCGCCGGCTCCGAACACGCCCACCTGACCTGTGACGAGTGTGGCGCCACGCTCGAAGTCGCCGCCCACCACTTTGACGCCTTGGGTCGAGAACTCTATTCGTCCTACGGTTTCACCCTAAATCGCCATCACGTGGCCATTTCTGGAACGTGTGACTCCTGTAGAGAGATTACGCAAAAAACACTGCCGAATTCCTAGGAACTTCTTACCAATCTCTTCTCCGCGCTCTCAACTACTCGTTAGAGTCGAAGTACCACCATGTTGACTGTCGAGCACCTCTCTAAGCACTACGACGACACGGTGGCGGTCGATGATCTCTCGTTCGAAGTGAAGTCGGGCGTCGTAACCGGTTTCCTCGGTCCGAATGGCTCGGGCAAGTCAACAACCATGCGAGTCATTCTGGGCCTCGACCGACCCACGAAGGGTCGCGCCACCATCAATGGGCTGACCTACCAAGAACTGAAATCGCCACTGCGAACGGTCGGCGCTCTCTTGGATGCCAAGGCCGTCCATCCGGGTCGCACTGCTCGCAACCATCTGCGTGCGCTCGCCGCCTCGAATCAAATCAGCGTTACCCGAGTCGATGAGGTGCTCGAATTCGCCGGCATCACGTCAGTCGCCAACAAGAAGGTTGGTGACTTCTCGCTGGGCATGAGTCAACGTTTAGGAATTGCTGGGGCGATGCTGGGTGATCCAGAAGTTCTTCTCTTCGATGAACCAGTAAACGGCCTCGACCCCGAAGGTATTCGCTGGATCCGTGACTTCTTTCGATCACTGGCCAACGAGGGCCGAACCGTGTTCGTGAGCTCACACCTCATGAGTGAGATGGCGGTTAGCGCCGATCAAATTATTGTCATCGGCCGCGGCAAGTTCATCACCCAAGGATCAGTCGATGCGCTAACCGCCACCGCCAAGGGAACGGTCTTTGTGCGAGCCAGTGATCACGAAGGACTCATTACGCTACTTCGCGCTCATCAGGGTGTCGTGCACGAAATCAACGATGGTGGCCTTAACGTTGCGGGGCTCACCTCCGACGAGATTGGTCAGATCGCTTTTCGCTCGGGCATTACCGTGCTGGAGCTGACTCCACAACGAGCCTCTCTCGAGGAAGTCTTCATGGACCTCACTGCCGACTCAGTCGAATATGGCGGCACCACTCTTGAAACCGGTTCTCGTGCATAGCGACGTAACCTTTCTTTCAACAACGAAGTCCGAGTGGATTAAATTCCGCACGGTACGCTCAACAACACTTGGCAGCATCGTGTTCACCGTGCTCACTATTGGCCTCGGCGTACTCATTACGTCGCTCATCCACGCCCACTGGAACGACATGGAACCGATTCGGAAATTAACATTTGACCCAGTGTCGACGAGTCTGGGCGGAACCGTGCTCGCTCAGTTCGCGGTCGGCGTTATTGGTTCGCTCTTCATCACTTCGGAGTACACCTCGGGCGCAATTCGCAACACGCTCAGCGCAGTACCACGCCGAGGGCAGCTGGTACTCGCGAAGCTGGCAGTGTTAACCGTCTCGATGATCGTGATATCGGAGATTGTCTGCATTGCCGCTTTCCTCATTGGCCAGCAGATCTACGCTGGCATGATTCCGGCGAGTACCGACTCGCTCTCGAACGGTGCTGATCTTCGATCCGTCTTGTTGGGTGGGGTCTATCTCACACTGTTGGCAATGCTGGGTTTTGGTATTGGATTAGTACTTCGACAGAGCACTTCGACAATCAGTACCTTTACCGCCGCCGTCCTCGTCATCCCGTTGATTATCTTTTTCTTGCCCCAAAGTCTTCAAAATGCAATCTCGAAGTACGAGCCATCCGCGTTAGGTCGAGCAATGATGTCGGTCACTCCACCGGACCAAATGTTCGGACCTTGGACGGCCACCATTCTGCTCACTGTGTACGTGGTAGTGATAGTCGGTTTTGGCACTCTTATCTTCCAACGACGAGACGCCTAGCCTGAACCTGCTCCTCGAAATAGGGTGAACATATGGAACTGACCGAAGCCCTACGTACCACTGGATCAATTCGCACTTTTCGAGATCAAGCAGTCACTGACGAAATGATCTATGAGATCTTGGACGATGCGCGATTCGCTCCGTCCGGCGGTAATCGACAGGCCTGGCACGTGATTGTGGTTAAAGATCCCCTCAAGCGACGTGATGTCCGCAATCGCTATCTCGAAAGTTGGCATCACTACGTGGGGCATCTTCTGGCGGGTCTAATCCCCTTTTCGCCGCTCGCCTCAGACGACGATCGTGCGGCGGCATTAGCGCAACACGACGCGGCGATGAAACTCTCAAAACCAGACGGCTTTCCCGAAACGCTCGATCAAGTTCCGGCACTGCTGGTGATCTGTGCAAACTTGGAAGTCTTGGCCGCCACCGATCGCGACCTCGATCGCTTCCCAATCGTAAGTGGAGCGTCGATTTACCCGTTTGTCTGGAATATTCTTCTAGCCGCTCGCGAACGAGAACTTGGTGGTGTGATGACTACTGTGGCCACCCGCTCCGAACAGGAATTAAAGGTGAGCCTCAGCATTCCCTCGCAATTCGCCGTGGCCGCGGTGGTCGCGCTTGGTTACCCGACAGCTCGCCACACAAAACTCAAGCGGCGACCCGTCAGCGAATTTTCCACGATTGATACCTTCGATGGCCAAGTCTTTATCGCACCATGAACGGAGCGTTATTCGCTAAAGATTTCCTTCGTGTCCTCGCCCAGTCGGCGTGGTCCACTTCGTACTTGGGGTCGCGAGCCATCGATAAGTAGTGGCGTCTGCATGGTCGCACTTGGCCCGGCCGGTGTCATCATCTGTCCGACAAAATCTCCCAACTGAATCTGGGGCTGGGCGAATGCCTGGGCGACGTCAAAGATGGGTCCATGTGGCACACCCGAGTGTTCGAGGAGATCAAGCCAGTACGAGGTGGGTTGGCTCGTAAAGATTCCGTCGAGCATCGCTCGAAGCGCCTGTCGGTCGCGAACCCGACCATCATTCGTTATCCACTGCGCGCCGGCCGACAACTCTGGGCGGTCGAGAGCCTCGACGAGTCGGGCGAACTGCGCATCGGTACCAATGGCGAGTAGTAGGAATCCATCAGCCGTCGATACCGGACCGTACGGGGCAATGCTCGGATGGTCGTTGCCGAGTCGCTGCGGGTTCACGCCCGTCGAAAGATATCCCTGGGCCTGATTGATCAGTGCGGTCATAGTTGATTCCAGTAGTGGCGCTTCGAAGTGTCGTCCGGCCCGACCCTGCAGTCGGCCAAAGAGTCCCGCGAGGAGGCCCACAGCTCCGTAGAGGCCGGTGATGACGTCGGCGACGGGAGCGCCAACCTTGGTAGGTTCGCCATCACTTTGACCAGTCACTCCCATGAGCCCCGAACGAGCCTGCGCCAAGAGATCGAACGAGGGCTGTTTTGCGAGTTCGCCACTTGAGGTCGCGGGGGTAATACTGACCCAGACGCAGTCGGGATTCATAGCCCGTAGTTGATCAATCCCGAGCGAGAGAATCTGGTTAGGCAGATAGTTCTCGACTACCGCATCCGCCTGTCGAACGAGGGCCGCCACGCGGTCAAAATCTGCCGCGTCACGCAAGTCCGCCACGATGTTTCGTCGATGACGGTTGACCGCGAGGTAGTACGTCGCGTCGTCACCCCACCGAGGCGGTACCAGCGCACGCACCGGATCGCCGTCGGGACCCTCCACTTTGATGACATCAGCGCCCAGATCGCCCGCAACCATTGCGCACAGTGGTCCAGCCAAGACTCGCGACAAGTCCAGCACGCGCACCCCTTCGAGGGGAAGTCCCGTACCGACGTTGGTCGGATCAAGCTGCCACGACATCAAAGAACCTTGGAGAGAAAAATCTTTAATCGTTCCGATCTTGGCTCGCTCAGCACCGAGTAGGGGTCGCCGGACTCTTCGATGATCCCACGATCTAGAAAATATACGGTGTTGGCCACCTCGCGCGCAAACCCCATCTCGTGCGTGACCACAATCATGGTCATGCCGCTCCGGGCTAAATCCTTCATCACGTCGAGTACCTCGCCCACCAGTTCGGGGTCTAGCGCCGACGTGGGCTCATCAAAGAGCATCAACTTCGGTTCCATCGCCAGTGCGCGAGCAATAGCGACTCGTTGCTGTTGTCCCCCAGAAAGTTGACTGGGGTAATACGCTTCCTTACCGTCGAGTCCTACCCTCGACAAGAGTTCACGGGCCTTTTGTTTGGCGAGATCGGCCGAAGTCCCCTTCACCTTGATCTGACCAATGGTGATGTTGTCGAGGACCGTCAAGTGAGCGAAGAGATTAAAGCGTTGAAATACCATTCCGATCTGCGCTCGTTGGGCACAGATCTCCCGGTCGCTGCGCTCGTAAAGTTTTCCTTCACGAGCGACGTAACCAACGAGCTCACCATCCACGCGCAGTTCGCCCGCGTCGTGCTGTTCTAGATGGTTAATGCAGCGAAGCAGCGTGCTCTTTCCCGATCCCGATGGACCAATCAGACAGCTAACCTCACCTCGCGTCACCGTGAGATCCACACCCTTAAGAACTTCGACGGCGCCGAAGGACTTGCAGATGCCGCGACCTTCAACCATGGGCGTGGTCATGACGACGGCACCGGTGCGCGATGCGACGGTAGAGCCCGCGATCGTAAGCGGAAAAAGTCCTGTCGCAGGCGCTGAATTGGCGTCGGAGGAGGCGTCCGTGAAGCTCCACGTCCAAAGTGCCGTTCGAGGTAGTACTGACCAATGGAGAGCAGCGTTGTCACGACGAGATATTGAAGACTGGCCACAATCAAGAGCGGAATGATCTCATAGTTCTGAGCGTAGATATTGCCGGAGGCCCCGAGGAGTTCAGTAACCCCAACGGCACTTGCTAGAGACGTGGTTTTTAACATCGAGATGACTTCATTACCGGTTGGTGGAAGGATGACGCGCATTGCTTGAGGCAAAATCACTAGACGTAGGGTCTGACTGCGACGCATTCCGAGCGAGCTGGCCGCTTCGACCTGACCTTCATCCACGGAGATAAGTCCCGACCGAGCAATCTCGGAAAAATAAGCCGCTTCGTTCAATCCGAGTCCAATGAACGCCGCGTTGAACGGCGTGAAGAGCGCGTTGGCACTGATGTGGAAAAAGGCCACCGGAAGAAATGGCAGACCCAAAGTGATATTGGGAAAGACCGCGTTGATGTTAAACCAGAAGATCAGTTGCACGAAGACGGGTGTACCTCGAAAGAACCACGTGTACGACCACGCCGTCGCCGACAGTAATCGGCTGGGCGATATTCGCATGATGGCGAGTACGACACCCAGACCGACGCCGATGACCATCGCGAGTATCGTCAGTTCGAGCGTCTTTACGAGGCCGCTAAGGATTTCCCCATTGAGAAAGTACTGAGAAACAGTCCCCCAGCTGAATCGCCAGGTCATCACGTTGTGGCACGAACGGATCCCGTTTAGGACGTGGCAGCGCACTGATCCAGTGGGCACCTTCGAGAACAACGTGTGCACCAACATTGCCAGGAACAAGAGAGCGACCGCGCCGCCAAACCAGCGACCGACATGACGAACGGGGACGACCTTAACTTCGGCGTCCCCGTTCATCGTCATCTTGTCTGTCTACTACGAATGGCTACGATATTGCGCCGTTCAGCACCATCTTGCTCACGGGAATCGCGCCACTCTGCACACCCCACTTGGTGAAAATTGCATTTAACGTTCCGTTCGCCACTAGCACCAGCAGTGCGGCTTTGATGGCCTTGGCGAGTGCGAGACCCGTGGGGGTCTTGGCCGTCGCAATACCGTAGGGCGCCACGTTGACTGCGCTACCCAACAGTTTGAACTTGCCACCCGTGTGCGCCACGAGGTAGCCAGCTACTTGGCTGTCAAGAAAACCCATGCTGGCGTGTCCCGATGACACGGCCGAGTTTGCTTCAGTCTGTGTATCGAACGCGAGGATGCCAATCTTTTTACCGGCGGGGCACTTCTTCGAATAGTCCTTGGCGTCGGACTGTTCGTAGGTACCCTTTTCGACGGCGATGGTTAGACCGCAAAAACTCTTAAAGCCATTGAAAACCAACTTTGAGTTGGCGGCGGCGTAAACGCCTTCACCGGCTTGGAAGTAGTCAACAAAATTCACTAATTTCTCACGGAGCTTGTTATCCGTAAACGACGAGTTTCCAATCTGGTACCGGCCAGATTGAATACCCGGAATAATGTTGTCGAAGGTTACGGAACTTTCCGAAATCTTCACTCCTAACGTCTTGGCGATTGCCTTAATCAAGTCAATGTTGAATCCCTGCATCGTGGATCCCTTCATTGACTCATCAGGTGGGTACGTCGAGTCGGTCGCGGCGGCCAACGTCATTCCCTTGAGCGACGCTGGAACCAATTTTGCAGCGGCCGCGTTGTAGCTGCCAGAAATCGTCGCGGCGCTCGCCACGACACTGCTGGACAGCAGCAGTGCGGCAACACCTGTGGAAATAAGTGCCAGACGCACTCTTGAATTACTGATCATTTGAACTCCCCGTGAAACGACGACGACGTCGGCGTAGTAACCAGTTTTAACAGAAAATGACCGTTCAGCTTTGTGCGCCGGTCAACTGGCTGTACGTAAGGGATGTCAGTCGAGCGCTACCTGCTCAACTGCGCACCCTGGGGCCAGCGTCCTCGTCGATCTGGTCCTAGCAGCATGTCAGTCAAATCTCGGCGCAGGTGCTCTTGGCGCCACACCAGTAACTCTTGAGCGCCGGCTAACACGCGTTCGAGATCGTGGCAGGGTGTGCGCCAGGAGGGGTCGGCCGCCACGTCAAAGCAGAGGTAGCTCCCGTCGCCGAACTGCACGTACGCCACGTCATCACCAAATGAGACCGCCAGACTCTGACGGTTGAGCGAACGGTCAACTCGACGATCCAAGGTCGAACCCCGAATTGAATACGTTCGGTAGTCCCATTCGTAGTGCACCGATGTTCGCCACGCGTCACCCTGGTCCGCCCAGAGTGACTCCATCGAGCGACCGTCGCTCTGCACCGGCTCATCGACACCCAGGGCCGAGGCCAAAGTGGCTAAGAGATCAACGTTTTCGGTGAACGCGTTCGTGCTCGAACCGGCGTCGTTACGACGAGGATCGCGCCAGAGTCCCAGGACGTGGTAGCTCTGGGGAAAGAAACCCAATTTTTCGAGTAGTCCGTGATCACCGAGTTGCTCACCGTGATCCGAGGTGACGACGACCAAGGTGTCGTCCCACTCACCTCGCGCTGTAATCGCGTCCACAACTCGGCCGAGTTGACTATCGACCTCACTAATCATGCCGAAGTACTGCGCGCGGAGACGACGGAGCTCGTCGAGGTCCACCGGGGCCGCACTTTCTCGAACGCCCAGGGCCAGTTGATGGAGCCAATGCTGTTCGCTGGATGGTACTGGTGCAATGGGCAGGGCAATATCGGCGGGATCGTACATCGAAGCGAAGTGTCCCGCGGCGGCGTAGGGCGGATGAGGCCGTAAATAACTCAGGTGCGCGAACCAGCCACTCTCTTGTTGATCAAGCCACTGAATGAAACGTGAACTGAGGTATCCACTGACCGAATCATCAGCGGGGCGATCGGGTTCTGTTCGTAGTGCTCCCGCGCACCCATCGGTTAGGTCGTAGCCCTTGGCTCGCAAGTAGCGCATCCAACCGGCCTGACTTTCAGATAGGTAGAGCCCCACAGAGAAGCCGGGCAAGATCCCGTCGTAGTAGTTGAGTCGCGGATCATTTACGCCCTGAGCCCAATTCGGATCAAGTCCTTGATCGGTGTAGCCAAAGAGTGTGGGATCGTAACCGGCTGATCGAGCAACGGTGGCCAAATTCGAAAATCCGTGTGCGAGCGGTGTCCCGTTTGCTACCACGCGGTTATTCATCTGGTACATGCCGGTGTAGAGCGCCGCTCGACCCGGGGCGCACGGTGCGGCTTGTGAGTAGTGACGTTCGAGACGGATTCCCTCTTGGGCAATACGGTCGAGGACCGGAGTTTGTACCAGCGGGTGACCGGCGGCGCCGAACGAATCGCCTCGAAATTGATCTAACGTGACGAACAGGACGTTCACGAGTCGTTACGCTCAACCAATTGATGCAAGTGTCGAGCCAGTTCGTCGACAATCTCTAACGCTTCGGGAACTAACGCGCCCATTCTCAAAAAGCCGTGCACCATCCCCTTGGCTTCAAGTATCTCGACTGATACCCCAAAATGCTCCAACAGTCCGGCGTAGGCGACTGCCTCATCGCGCAACGGATCGCACTCGGCAACCATAACGATCGCCGGTGGAGCGCCAGTCAGATTCTCAAACAGCAGGGGTGATACACGAGGATCACTGTGCACGGTCCACTCGCCCAGATACTGCTCATAGTCATAACGAAGATGGTCAATCTCGAGGAGAAAACCGCTGCCGTAGACGTGCGCCGAATCGGTCACTAGCTCTGGACCCAAGGTGGGGTAGATCAGTACCTGGGCGGCCACGTTGAGCCCCTCGTCTCTTGTTAGTGCTGCCGCTGCCGCGATCAAGGTCGCGCCCGCCGAATCCCCCATGACGACAAGTCGAGCGTCTTTCGCCGCAAATTCATCGACGTGGGTGGCCACGTAGCGAAGTGCGTCCAGTGCGTCGTCCAGCGCAGCCGGGAATGGGTACTCCGGGGCGAGACGATAGTCAAGAGCTAAAAACCGCATCCCTGTATCACGTGCCAATCGTCGACAGAGCGCGTCATGTGTGTCGAGGTCACCCAGGACGAACGATCCGCCGTGCAAGAACAACACCACTGCTCGACCTTCGTCATTGGGCGGCACGTACAGTCGCGTCTTGAGTACGCGGTTCGCAAGGTTGAGCACCCCATCACTCACCGAGGCCATCGTTTCGGGTGTGCCACGACGATCGGTAGCCTGCTGGCGGTACGCCGCGCGCCGTTCCTCAATGAGTCGGGTTGAGGGATGTGGCTCTGGATTCGTGCGGCTGTCGTTGACGTAGGGCTCTAAGGCATGGTGCATTGATCAAGCCTCCCCCGTGCAGCCTAGGCAGCACTCGCGCTCACTCGCAGTTCACCACGAAACGGTAATCGTCGCAACTCGGCGCGCCACTATGAAACCCTGCCCGCCAAGACCTGGAGGTTCGATCAACCACGAAAATCTTCGTGGTTCGGATTAATTGGAGCGGACGACCGGGCTCGAACCGGCGACCTCGACCTTGGCAAGGTCGCGCTCTACCAACTGAGCTACGTCCGCGTGGTGTAGCCATAGTAGCAAATAGCGTTCAGTGAGCAACCTCAAAGGGGCGTTGAGGAAATCAGCGATTCAGCCTCTTCGCGCACGTAGTCGCGCAAAGTGGCCAAATCGGGCATCCGTTCAGCACAGCCCAGCAAACCGAATTCGAGGGAATCGCCAATACCGAGCACGGTGATGTTGAGCGAAAGGCTCGCAAACAGTGGTCCGACGGGGGCGGCCGATGCGACCCGGTGTCCACTAAGCCACAGTGGGATTGGCGGACCTGGCACGGACGAAACCAGCACGTTCGCAATCGGTGGGAGCCGATCAAAGAGCCCGAACGCTGAGATGATTCGGCCACCTATCGACAACAAGGTAGGTCCTAAGACTCGAGGAATACTGTGCAGCACTCTTGCCCCATCCTCGCGTTGAAATCCCACCGTCATTGCGGAGTCCTTGGCGATTGCCTTGAGTCGAGCTTCCGCATCGGCAATATCAGTGTGCAGCGCCACCAACATTCCTGATAGTCGATTACCGAGCTCCGACGAGGCGCCGTCCCCTCGGATATTGATGGGCACTACCGCAATCAAATCCTTTTTCAACGTCTCGCCACGATCGGCTAAGAGACGCCCCAGCGCTCCGCTGGCCGTCGCCATAACGAAATCGGTCACGGTAACGCCACGGGCCTTTGCGGCCCGCTTTACGTCAGCGAGTGGCAGTCGAAGTCGGTGATACTGCTTTTCGATTCCGGGGGCGCCATTCAACGAAGTTCGTTTTGCTTCGAACATCGATGGTTGACCCGGCGTCGATTGTTTGCGCCCCCGACGAACCGCCACTCGCCACAACGCGCGAGCAATTTCGTAGAGGCGACCAGCCCACGATCGAACGCTGGTCAGTGCCAGACTTGGTTGCTTTCGAACTTGGCGAAGACTATCGATGAGTAATCCAAGCGACGAGGTCACCGCCTCGGTAGATTCGTCAGCCTCCACAATGGCCGGGGGGCGCACATCGGGCGAAATATCAAAGAGGCCGGCAAAGGTCTCGGCTCCCGACACTCCGTCAGCGAGCGCGTGGTGGACCTTCAGCGCGATTGCGGCATGTCCGTCGGCGAGACCCTCAATAATCAGTAGTTGCCAGAGCGGACGACTGCGCACGAGCGGTCGCGAGAGAAAATCGGAGATCAATGCGTCAAACTGGTCCGCGGTCCCCGGAGCGGGAATGGCAACTCTCAAGACGTGCTTGTCAAGGTCAAATCGTCGATCTTTAATCAGAATTGGCCAGTTCAGGTCAAAGGGAGCGCGCACAATTCGTTGCGTTAACACGGGTATCTCGTGCAACCGCTCAGCAATGTTTCGACGAATGAGTTCGTAGCGGATCTTGGGATCCGCAACTTCGCCAAACTCGAGTTCTATTACCGCGCCAATGTTCATCGCCGAACCCGGTACTTCGAGCAGTACGAAGGCACTGTCGAGGGGCTCGAGGTAGTGATTCATCGTCCCGTACTCCCAAAACCATCCGCACCGCGTGTCGCTGCTGGAAGCTCGCTCACCACCTGAAACTGCGCTGTCGATACTGGCAAGACAACCAGCTGGGCGATGCGGTCACCGGGCTTGATTTCGTAATCACTATCGGGGTCAAGGTTTACGAGTGCAACTTTGACTTCGCCGCGATAGCCAGCGTCGATGAGTCCCGGAGCATTCGCGCAGGTCACGCCGTGCTTCGAGGCCAGACCACTTCGTGGAAGGACGAATCCGCCATGGCCCACCGGGATGGCCACGCTCAGTCCGGTCCCGACGAGGGCTCGCCCCCCGCCCGCGCGCAGTACGCAGCCCTCAACCGCCACCAGATCACAGCCCGCATCACCGCTATTGGCGTACATCGGAACATTCGCGTCGGGGTGGCTCAAGCTCACCAGTATTTCCATGGGCCGAGACTATCGTTCGCGTCGACCCTGTGTCGGAGTTCGGTAGTGTCGCACTGTGCTCGTGTGGATGGACTTAGAAATGACCGGACTCGAACCGGGGCGCCACGTAATTGTGGAGATAGCCACACTGGTTACCGATGACGACTTACAGATCGTCGCAGAAGGTCCCGATTTAGTGCTGCACGCCACACCCGAGGAGCTCGCGGAGATGGGCGACTTTGTTCGAGACATGCATACCAAATCGGGACTTTTGCCAGCAATCGCGGCATCGAAGGTCTCAGTTGCCGAGGCCGAGCAAACGACGCTCACTTTTCTGCGTGCACACATTGGCGAAGCTCGCACCGTTCCGCTCTGTGGAAATTCAATTGGCACTGACCGACGATTTCTTCAGGAGTACATGCCCGAGCTCGAAGCATTTTTCCACTACCGCAATGTGGACGTCTCTACGTTGAAAGAGCTCGCGCGTCGCTGGAATCCAGCAGTGCTCGCGGCCATGGATGAAAAGGCCACGACCCACCGTGCACTTGACGACATTCGCGAGTCAATTAGTGAACTTGTTCACTACCGCAACACGCTCTTTCGCCCCGCGCCCGATTCGGAGGCACCGTCACATGAGTAGTAATCGTCTCTCGATTGTTGACGCCACCGCCCAGTTGACTGCGCCCGGACAAATGTTCGAGATGGATACCGCCACGGTTCTCGGAACACCGATGAATGTATGGAAGCACGCGCCCGCCACCCTTCGTCAGATTCTCGATCTCTCACTGAATCACGCCACACGTGAGTTCCTCGTGTACGAAGAACAGCGCCTGACCTTTGATGAGCACTACCGCCAAGCGGCAACCTTCGCCCACCGACTCGTTGCGCTGGACGTGCAAAAGGGCGATCGAGTGGCCATCGCGGCTCGCAATCTTCCTCAGTGGGTAGTGGCTTTTTGGGGAGCACTCGTCGTGGGTGCGGTAGCGGTCCCGCTCAATGCGTGGTGGACTAGTGACGAACTTGGATACGGCCTCAGCGATTCTGGATCGAAGATAGTGCTCGTCGACGAGGAACGTCTTGAGCGCATTCGACCACTACTTGACGAATTGGAATTCGTTACAACGGTCATCGTGATTAGCGAGGATCCCTCGAGGCCCGCCCAGCTCGGTGCTCCCCACGCTCGAGTCGCCATACTTGATTTTCAAACACTCCTCGGCGACGTGGACCCACTTCAAACGCCTCCTGACGTTGCGGTTGACACCGATGACGACGCGACGATGTTCTACACCTCGGGAACAACTGGCCGGCCAAAGGGTGCCGTCGGAACCCATCGTAATTTGGTGACGAACCTGATGAATCTGTTCTTCATTGGTCAACGGGCCGCGATGCGCTTAGAAGAGTCCCTCGACGGCGACGGTCCCAGTCCACAAAACGCCAATCTGTTGAATATCCCGCTGTTTCACGCCACCGGATGTCTGGCCGTGATGGTGGTCAACACGGCCGCGGGCGGGAAGGTCGTGATGATGCATCACTTTGACGCCGCCAAGGCACTCGCGCTGATTGAGCGTGAACACATCACGATGATTGGCGGCGTGCCCACCATCGCGATGCAGATCCTTGATCACCCAGACTTTGCAACCTTTGACACCACTACCGTGCGAAGTGTCTCCTACGGTGGAGCTCCCGCACCACCCGAACTCGTGAAGCGCATTCGCGCCGCCTTCCCCAAGGCGCAGCCCGGTAACGGTTACGGACTCACTGAGACGTCGGCGGCGGTGGCGTTAAACAACGGTCCCGACTACGTCGAACGACCTCGCAGCTGCGGCGTGCCGGTTCCGGTGTGCGAGGTTGCGATTGTGCCCGAGTCGTTTGAAGGCAGTGAGCCACCCGATGATCGGCCCACCGGCCCCGAAGTCCTTGGCGAGGTCTGGATTAAGGGACCAAACGTTGTGCGCGGTTACTGGCATAAACCCGAAGCCACCGCGCAGTCCTTCACCAATGGCTGGCTCCACACTGGCGATATCGGACGGATTGATGACGACGGCTACTTGTACATCGTGGACCGCGCGAAGGACATGATCATTCGAGGTGGAGAAAACGTGTACTCGGTAACGGTGGAAGCGGCCATTTTTGAGCATCCCGCGGTGACTGACTGCGCCGTCATTGGCGTGCCCCACCCCGTACTCGGTGAGGAAGTCGCGGCCGTCATTGTGCTTCGAGCCGGCAGGGTGATCGAGGCTGAAGAGCTATCTCGACACGTCGCGCAGCGTCTCGCGAAGTTCGAAGTGCCTACCGTCATTATGTTTCGCACTGACCCGCTGCCGCGTAATCCTCAAGGAAAAGTACTAAAGCGCGAACTCCGTGCCAGCTTGCTCGAACAGCTGCAACGCGGGGACTAACGGCCCAATGCGTCGACAGCCTTGAAAGTGGCCTCGTCTAGTTCGATTGACGACGCCGCACAGTTCTCTTCGAGATGCGCAACTTTCGACGTTCCCGGAATTGGCATCATCACGGGCGAGCGAGCAAGAAGCCACGCCAGTGATAACTGCGCAACGGTGATTCCAAGGGGTGCCGCCAAACCGTCGAGCGCTCCACCCGGTCGAGCTAAGTCGCCCGAGGCCACAGGGAACCAAGGGATGAAACCAATCCCCTCACTCTCGCAGTAGTTGAGCACATCCTCACTCTGGCGATTCGTCACGTTATAGAGATTTTGTACGGTCGAGATCGGCACTATCTTGCGGGCCGCAACAATTTCGTCAACTGAGACTTCCGACAGTCCCACTGCGCGAACTTTACCCTCGTCAAGAAGCGCCTTTAGTAGACCGAACTGTTCGTCGGCGGGTACGGTTGCATCAATCCGATGCAATTGAAAAAGATCAATCGAATCTTGACCCAGTCGTCGAAGTGAAAGCTCACACTCTTGTCGCAAATAGTCGGGACGTCCGCACGGTACCCACACCCCGGGACCCGTTCGTAATAGCCCCGCCTTGGTCGCGACTTTGACCTGACCAAAGGGGTGCAGTGCCTCAAAAATCAATTCCTCGGAGACGAACGGACCGTACGAGTCCGCCGTATCAATAAAATCAACGCCGAGTTCAACGGCCCGTTGCAGTACTCGTATCGCTTCGCCACGGTCAGTGGGGTAACCCCACACTCCCTCACCGGTAATGCGCATCGCCCCAAAACCGAGTCGGCGAACCGTTTGGCCAGCGTACGTAAATGTTGATGAGTTTGACATTGTGCTCCTTAGTTTTGGCCAGGCTAATTGGCGACAGCACAAAGCGGCCACCCGAAGGCGGCCGCTTTGTGGGTGATGCCTACTATTTGTTGGGCTGAGGGGTCATCCGTAGATAGTCCTTCAACTTTTTGAATCCCTTAGGGAACTTGGTCTTCGCGTCCTCGTCGCTCACTGAGTTAACGATGATGACGTCGTCGCCGTCTTTCCAGTTCACCGGCGTCGCAACTTGGTAGTTCGCGGTGAGTTGCAACGAGTCCAGCACTCGCAAGACTTCGTCGATGTTTCGACCAGTTGATGCAGGGTAGGTCAACGTAAGTTTGATTTTCTTGTCCGGTCCAATGATGAAGACACTGCGCACCGTGAGCGTGTCGTTCGCGTTGGGATGGATCATGTCATACAGATCGGCAACGACGTGATTCTCGTCACCAATCAGTGGGAAGTTAAGAGCAGTGCCTTGTGTTTCGGCAATGTCACCCTTCCACTTGTCGTGCGACGCGACGTCGTCGACCGAGAGTCCGATGATCTTGGTGTTGCGAGCATCAAAGTCAGCCTTGCGCTTGGCAAAACCACCGAGCTCGGTGGTGCACACCGGAGTGAAATCCTTTGGGTGTGAAAAGAGAATGCCCCAGCTGTCGCCGAGCCATTCGTGAAACTTGATTGGTCCATCTGTGGTTTGCGCCGAGAAGTCGGGGGCCACGTCACCGAGACGTACTGCCATGTACTTTGCTCCTTAACTACGAGACCAGTCTCGTGACTGGTCTAACCAGTGTAACGGAAAGTAGTGATTTATCCCTATTTACTACTGAATTTATAGAGATATGCGAAGGTTGCAGTCGTTGGGGCTGTGAAACTAGAGAAATGACGAATCCTCCCCCCGTTGTTGCGGCCTTCGATCTTGATGGCACCTTGACCGAAGGTGGCAGCGTCTTTCACTGGTTGAGTTACATTGCGGGACGCGGCCGTACCTATCGTTGTGCCCTAGATCTGCTGGTCCCCTTGACCGTGGGTGCACTACTGAGCGGAAGCGCTGCGGACCAAGCGAAGGAACGACTCTTCCAACAACTTCTCACTGGACGTGAACTGGCGAAGGTAGTCGAGCAGTCACGCGAGTTTGCCCTTGAACATCTGGCCCACCAAGGTCGCCCCGCCGTGATCGCTCGCCTTGGCTGGCACCGTTCCCAGGGCCACGACGTGGTCATCGTGTCGGCCTCGCCGCAGATCTACGTTGACGTGATTGCCCAAGAGCTTCACGTCACTGGGGCGGTCGGCACCCGCTTGGCGGTCGATGCTCGTGGCAAATTGAGCGGTAGTTACCTGGGACAAAACTGTCGCGGTAGCGAAAAGATGCGGCGCCTCAACGAGTGGGTCGAGACGCGTCACTACGACACGGCCCCAGTAATTTACGGATACGGTAATTCTCGTGGCGATCGACGCCTCTTGCAAGGAGCCACCTACGGCTACGACTGCGGAAAACTAGGTCGATTTGGCGCGCTCAAGCAGTTTGAGCGATTCAGCGCGATGTCGTAAGTGTCACTGCTGGCGGATTGAAGGGCTGAGTTCGACGACGCCACCCGCGTGACCGTCGTACAACACCTGCATGGTGGCCGCTTGTTCGCGCCACGCAATGACAGTGTTCCCACGCTCGTCCATGATGCCCACGTTGATGTCAAAGACGCCGTCGAGCAAGGGAATCGAGGGCAGCTCAACCGCCACTCGATTCGCCCCCGGCTTGAGGTTCACGGGGGCGCCCTGCGCGGCACTGCGACTGACCAAAAGTCCCGCTCGAGTAAAGACTTCCATGACGAAATTCCCGCTGTAAGCCGTGTCGGCCGTCACGTCAACATCAAAGTGGAGCCCGGCGCCACTTCGCACGTCGAATGAACCCGAGGGTGTCGTAATGGCGTCGATACTGACTTGAGACTGGCTTCCACTGCGATCGTGCTCAATGGCTTGTTCGAGCATGTGTTCTCGAAATATTCGCAGTGAGTCTTGAACTGGTCCGTCCGCAATCATCGCACCACTGTTTAGGACAATTGCTCGGCTGCAAAGCGCGCGCACCGTGTCCGCGTTGTGGGTCACCAGCAGGATTGATCGACCCTCTTCTTGAAACTGACGAATTCGGTCAATGCATTTTGCCTGGAATCGCTCGTCACCCACCGCGAGTACTTCGTCAACCACCAAAATATCGGGATTCACGTTCACCGCAACAGCGAAGGCCAAGCGCACGTACATACCACTCGAATAGAACTTCACTTGGGTATCGATGAACTGCTCGAGTTCACTAAAGGCCACAATCTCGTCAAAGATTGCGTCAATCATCCGGCGAGAGAAGCCCAACATTGCTCCGTAGAGGTACACGTTGTCGCGACCGGACAGCTCGTGCTGGAAACCAGCACCGAGCTCCAAGAGGGCGGCCAGACTTCCGCGCAGGCGAATCACCCCGGACGTGGGCTGCAGTACTCCGCAGATGCACTTCAGCAGTGTTGATTTACCCGAACCGTTATGCCCGAGAATTCCAACCGTCTCACCATCAGCCACGTTGAAGCTCACTTCACTTAACGCGTGAAAGAGCTCAACCGAGCCGGACTTGGGGTGAAGGAGTCGCTCCTTTAGCGACTGGTGCCGTTCGTGATGAATCTTGAACTGCTTGGCGACACCCTCAACTTGAATAACGTCAACCACTAGAGCTCCGACTCAAAGTTGCCCTCGAGTCGCCCGAAGATACTCTCGGCGGCCAAGAAGAGCAGAACCATAATGCCCAGGAGCGCCACATTCAGATAGAAATACGTGGACATAGGCCACGTCGGCAAAATTTTGATCATTGCGTGGGACGTCGTGGATCGCACTGTCGTGCTGACGTAGAACACTCGCTGGAACGTCAGCACAATCAACGTAATGGGGTTCAAGAAATAGAGAGCCGAGAGCCCATGTCGATGCAGGGGTGCCGAAAGTGAGTTTTCGAACGAGTAGACCACCGGCGTCAACCAGAACCACAACTGCAGCGCCACCTCCATGAGATGTTTCACGTCGCGCAGATAGACCGTGATGGCGGACATCACAATGGCGACCGACGCAGTGAAGAGGTAAAGCGCCGTAAATGAAATGGGCAGAATCCACATGAATCCCCACGCCGGCGCGTGACCGAAAATTAAAAGGAAAATCGCCAGGACCACCAGCTGGATTCCGAAGTAGATCACGGCAGATCCGACATTTGAAAGCGCCAAAATCTCTCGTGGGAACGAGACTTTCTTGACCAGTCCCGCCCGGTCAACAATCACGCCCGTCGCGCCGTTCACCGCATTTTGAAACATATTCCACACCACTAAGCCGGAAAACAGGTAAATCACGAAGTTCGGAATTCCGTTCTTGAGAAAGAACGAAAACACCATGTAGTACATGCCGAGTGTCATAGCTGGTGACAACATCGACCAGAACAGTCCTAGCGCGGAGCCCTTGTACTTAATTCGAATATCGGAAGAGATCAGACTCGTTAGAAGTTCTCTTCGCTCGACGAGATTGCGAAGACGCGTCGCCAAACTCGCCCTCGCGCTGACCACGCGAACTGGTGCGTCAGCTAGATGGCGCCTCGAAGCATTCGCCGGAGGCGTTTGCGCCACTAGTTACCTTGGCGGCTTGCCGAACGGTCGATCACGGCGTCAATGAATCCGTACTCGAGGGCTTCTTGCGCGGTGAACCATCGATCACGGTCCGAATCGGTCACGATGCGCTCGAGGGGCTGACCCGTGTGAAACGCAATCCGCTCGGCCAACATTTTTTTCATGTAAACAATCTGCTCCGCCTGAATAGCAATATCCGAGGCTTGACCCTGCATGCCGCCCGCGGAAGGTTGGTGCATCAAGATGCGACTGTGCGGCAGTGAAAACCTTTTTCCGGGAGTACCCGAACACAGCAAGAATTGGCCCATCGATGCCGCCATGCCGACACAGATAGTACGAATATCACAGTTCACGTACTGCATCGTGTCGTAGATGGCCAGACCGTCGGTGACCGACCCTCCAGGTGAGTTGATATAGAGACTGATGTCGCGATCACCATCTTCTGCCTCGAGTAGTAGTAGCTCGGCACAGATTCGATTCGCAGTGCTCTGGTTAACCTCAGAGCCCAAAATGACAATTCGTTCGCGTAAAAGACGTTGATTTAGGTCATTGGCGGCGAAGCCATCGTTCATTTGTGAGTTAATCATGAGACCAATCTACCGTGCAGAGCTTGGAGCGCTCACGATTCAGTGCGTAGAATGGAGATCTTGCGGGCGTGGCGGAATTGGCAGACGCGCTGGTTTTAGGTACCAGTTCTACGGAGTGTGGGTTCGAGTCCCTCCGCCCGCACCAGAAATTTAAGTTTGGGCTGGTGTTTTACGTTTGGACCTGCTAGCCTTATCAAACTGTTTTGCCGCACATCGCGGTGGAGACCGATTCGACCGTGACATTTCGAGTTGGGCTCATCTCAACTTGTAGGAGTCATAGTGTCCGTACCCTTTGCCGACCTCGGCGTGCCGTCCAATCTCGTAGAACGCCTTCGGCTTCGCGGAATTATTGAGTCATTCCCCATTCAAGAAGTAGCCCTCCCCGACACCCTGGCCGGAATCGACGTCGTTGGCAAGGCGGCCACTGGTTCAGGTAAGACGCTGGCCTTTGGGCTGCCCTTGCTCGCCCGCCTCGGTAAGGCCCGACCCCGTAAGCCGCTGGCCTTGATTTTGGTACCCACCCGCGAATTAGCCGCCCAGGTCCAAAAAGAGTTGGCGCAGCTCACCGACGACCGGGGACGGCGCATTATCTGTATCTACGGTGGTACCTCCTATAACGTGGCCCGAAAGGCGCTCAACTTTGGTGTTGACGTCGTCGTAGCGTGCCCCGGGCGTCTTGAGGACATGTTGGAGCAAGGTGCGCTCGACCTGTCGTCAATTACCACCGTCGTAGTCGACGAGGCCGATCGCATGGCCGACATGGGCTTTCTCCCTGCCGTGCGTCGAATCGTTGGGGCCACCCCGACCAACCGTCACGTGATGTTGTTCTCGGCGACCATGGGTCCCGACGTCAAATCACTCGTTCGCGAGTTCACTAATAACGCCGTCATTCACGACGTAGTCGGTGAAGAAGCTCCGAGCGACGTCGACCACTATTTCTGGCGCGTGGCCCGTGATCAGCGTCCGCAGATTACGGCCGACATTGTCGATCAGTACGAGCGGGCAATCGTGTTTACTCGAACGAAGCACGGCGCCGACCGCCTGACCCGTCAGCTCGGTGAGCGCGGAATTTCGGCGGTGGCCCTCCACGGAGACCGCACCCAAGCTCAGCGTGAGCGCGCTCTGCGCAGCGTGAAGGCCGGGCAGATTCAAGTACTGGTCGCCACGGACGTTGCCGCTCGAGGTATCCACATTGACCTCTTGCCAGTAGTCGTGCACTACGACCCACCGGCTCAGGCAACTGATTATCTGCACCGTTCAGGTCGTACTGGCCGTGCGGGTGCCACTGGAGCAGTTATCTCACTGGTTGGCGAAGACGTCACCGGTCAAGTTAAGCGACTCCAGAAGGCCCTCGGACTTTCCGTCTCGATTGAATCTCGCGAAGACGCTCCCGCAATTCGACTAGGAGCCGTTGACGACTCGGTAGCGGCGGAGCGCCTCGACGAGCGTGGCGGCAAGAGTCGCAACGAACGTCCTGAGCGCGCGCCACGAAGCTTTGAGAGCCGCAACGATCGCCCCGCACGGGCGCCACGAAGCGTTGAAGGTCGTGAATCACCGCGCGGTGAGCGCGCTGAGCGCGGTGCTCGCACACCTCGGACTCCTGAATCTCGTGGCGAGCGAGCGTTTGCTCCTCGTAGTGCGGGAAACTTCGAACGTGGTCCTCGCACCGATCGTGGCGTCAGTGAACGTACTCGTCCCGAACGTCGACAAGAGCCTCGTTTCGATCGCGCCGAGGCGCCTCGTGGTGCTCGCGGTAACGAAGCAGTCGTGAGTTTCTTCAATGACTCAAAAGGTTTCGGCTTTGCGAGCGACGCCAAGGGTGACGACTTATTTATTCACTTCTCGAGCATCGTGGGTGACGGATTTAAGTCCCTCGCCCAAGGCCAGAAAATCACCTTCGAAGAAGCCAATGGCCCCAAGGGTCGTGAAGCACGCAACGTTCGAGTGGTCGGCGGCGCAAGTGGAGCACGTCAGCACCGCCGCTAATATCTCTGACCATGTCTGAAAAACCACTCGTAGATCCACACCTCGGCCCTATCCCCGACGACCTCATCATTGAGGAGTTGACGGTGGGCAGCGGTGAGACCGCCAAGGCCGGTCAAACGGCTGTCGTGCACTACGTTGGCGTCTCGGCCTCGACCGGTCAAGAGTTTGACGCGTCATGGAATCGTGGCGAGCCCTTCTCTTTTCCACTGGGATCGGGCTACGTCATAGCTGGCTGGGATCAAGGAGTGGTTGGCATGTGCGTGGGCGGGCGTCGCCGACTCGTCATTCCCCCATACCTTGGTTACGGTGATGGTGGCGCTGGTGGCGTCATTGCCCCAGGAGAAACATTAATTTTTGTCGTAGATCTTCTCGAACTGCGTTAAATCAACTTCTGGCGTCTAGTTCCAACATTCGTTGGTAATCGCCATATCGCTCACAACAGATCTCGGCAACGAGGCGAAGGCGTTCGTTGACACTGCTCAACCCCAGAACTTTGAACTGGTCCAGTACCGACATTGGCGTAAGGGCACAGAGTTGCCAGCTACGAATCCAGGGGTCGGCGTCCATTTCGCAGTTGTTCTGGAGACACTGGTCAGCAATTACCTCACTCTGGAGTGCTCGTAACGCACGAACGGCAGACTCGGTGGACTTCAGCAACGCCAGGTCTACCCCCGCGTCGTCCCCCGACCGTTCTTGGGCTAACGCTCGAGGATAGGGAGCATCTGGGAGCCACGCACCAATTGTCAGGCACGAAATACCTTCGACCATCACCAGGATCTGGCCATCGAGTTCTTGCGTGCCCAGCACTCGCAACATGGTTCCCACCGAAGTGCGCTCGTCACCTCCGCCAACCTCCGAGCCCCGTGCAATGAGGCAGGTTCCAAATTCGCTGGACTCTTCACTATCAACCAGGAGTTGGCGATACCTCGGTTCAAAGACGCAGAGGCCTGCCGTCTGATGAGGGAATATAACCATGCCCAGTGGAAACATGGCGAGCTCGCGGGCAGTCACTAGTCCACCTTAAAGGTGAACGGTCGGCGACCAACCTATTTCGGGCCCAGGGCCAAGGGCAGGGCTCGTAGGGCCCGAGCCCGATGTGAGACTTCATTTTTTTCATCCGCGCTCAATTGCGCCAATGACCGTCCGGGCGTGTCATCGGGCAAGAAGATGGAGTCGTAGCCAAAGCCCCCACTGCCGCGTTGCTCATGGGAAATTGACCCCTCCAACACCCCGTCAACGCAGATGGCCGTGCCGTCGGGGTACGCAACGGCAATCACCGTGCAAAAACGCGCACGCCGGGCGACGTCCCCGGTTTGGACGAGCTCAGCGAGGACCTTATCGAGGTTGGCTTGATCGCCCGCTCCCTCGCCGGCGTAACGAGCACTCCGGACGCCGGGCTGTCCGTCCAGCGCGTCAACGAAGAGGCCAGTGTCGTCCGCGACTGCCGCGTGACCGGTCGCGTTCACCAAAGCACGCGCCTTTAACAGGGCGTTACCTTCGAGCGTTACTTCAGTCTCGTCAACGTCGGACACGTCTTTGGGACGAGCAAGCACGACAAAACCCATCGCTTCGAGGATGGCTCGCATCTCGACGGCCTTGTGAGGATTAGCCGTCGCGAGAACGAACGATGTCACAGTAAACGAGGGCTCGGCGCCGTCTCGATCAGGGTGCGCTGAGCGGCGTGAATTTTGGCAATACCCACTGTGGCGAGTTCGAGTAATGAATCAAGTTCTTCGCGGGTGAAGGCTTCTTGTTCGGCTGTACCTTGCACTTCAACGAAACGACCCGAACCCGTCATGACTACGTTCATGTCGGTGTCGGCACGAGAGTCCTCCTCGTACGGCAAGTCGAGCATGGGCACACCACCCACGATTCCCACTGAAACCGCCGCCACCAGATCACCTAGAGCGTGCTGAGCCAATGTTCCATCCATCACCAGACGACTAATCGCGTCGTGCAGCGCGACGTAGCCCCCGCAGATTGAGGCGGTACGCGTTCCCCCGTCCGCCTGCAAGACGTCACAGTCAACCGTGATCTGAAGGTCCGCCAGTAGTTCCAGCTTCGTCACGGTGCGCAGTGAACGTCCGATCAAGCGCTGAATCTCCTGTGTTCGCCCCGACTGTTTGCCCTTTGCCGCTTCTCGGTTCGCCCGTTCGGGCGTCGAGCCCGGCAGCATGGAGTATTCCGCGGTCACCCAACCTCGTCCAGAGCCACGAAGCCATCGTGGTACGTCACGTTCGACGGACGCGGTGCACAGAACCTTAGTTTTCCCAAATGACACCAGCACCGAGCCGGCCGCCATTTCGGTGTAATCACGTTCAAACGCAAGCGGTCGTGCCTGCTCAGGGGTACGGCCATCGGCCCGCACAATTGACATGGAACTCCTCTACATCGAAAGGTCTGAGCAGTAACGGTAGTGGAGAAATAGACCCGCCGCCTAGAAGTAAATAATCTTCTTAGCCCGTTCGACCACTTCATCAATATCATCGGTCCACGCACCCGTGGAGAGATACTTCCAGCCATCGTCACACACAATGCTCACGATGGTGGCTACCTCATCGTTGGGAATCGTCAGTGCGCACTTCACGGCCCCCGCCATAATGGCGCCCGAAGAGAGGCCACTAAAGAGGCCCACTTCCATTAACCGGCGCGTCCATTCAATGGCTTCGCGAGGTCGCACGACTACCTTGCGGTCGAGTAACTCAAATCCGTGGTTGTCAATAAAAATTGGTGGGATGTAGCCGTCATCGAGATTGCGAAGACCGTCCACCATCTCACCACTTGGTGGTTCGATGGCCCAGATTTTCACGTCGGGCCGCTGCTCTTTTAAGTAACGGCCCACTCCCATCAAGGTGCCCGAAGTGCCCATACCGGCAACAAAGTGCGTGACCTCGGGAACGTCGCTCAGTATTTCTGGTCCCGTCGTTCGGTAGTGCGCTTCGGGGTTTGCGGGATTTGCGTACTGGTAGAGAAAGATCCACTGCGGATTTTGTTCGCTCAAACTCTTCGCCATGCGCACCGCACCATTAGAGCCTTCGGCCCCGGGCGAATCAATGATCTCCGCGCCCCATGAGAGCAGCAGTTGACGACGTTCTGGCGAGACATTGCCCGGTAACACGACTTTGAGGTGATACCCCTGCAATCGACAGACCATGGCCAAGGCAATTCCGGTATTACCCGACGACGGCTCAATAAGTATCTGGTTTGGTTCGCCGCGACGAAGGAGTCCGTCACGCTCCGCCGCCTCCACGAGTGACAGCGCTACGCGGTCCTTAACTGAGCCAGCCGGATTGCGCCCCTCGAGCTTGGCGAGAATGGTCACGTTCGACGAAGGTGACAGTGCACTCACGTCAACGACGGGCGTATTACCGACGAGGTCAAGCACCGAATTGAAACGGGCCACTAGTGGGCGCCTCCGGCGACTGCGGGCAGCAAGGTAACTTCGTCACCGCTGGCCACCGGCGCATCGAGGCCCCCGAGGTAGCGCACGTCGTCGTCGTTCACGTAGACGTTCAAGAACCGGTGCAGCGTGCCGTCGGAATTGAGGAGTTGACCATTGAGTCCCGGATACGTCGCTATGAGGTGTTCGAGCACCTTGCCAATGGTGGTTTCGGACACGGTAACCGTCGTCTGTCCCTCGACGGCAGAACGCAACACGGTAGGAATTCGCACTACAACTGTCATGACACTTCTCTCAGCCACGTCAGTCAAATCCTGACTAACTAGGTCAAGTTTAACGAGAAAGTGTAATCACGTGACCGAGCTACTGCTGCTTGGGTGGTCGGTAGACCGCCAGGAGTTGTCCAAGTGCCGCACCCACCCCAACGCATAACGTCACCATTAGGTTGGTATTTTGATTCCACCCAATGATGTTGGTGACGTGATCGATTGAATAACGACCGGCGCCCAAGGTGCCTAGTGCCAGCGACATAACCGCAATCATGGCGTTGTATTCCCAGCCCTCACCTTTATAAAACACGAAGAACCCATTCTTGCGGTGCACCGTCACAATGGCAACCAGCATCAGGGCAATGAGGCCAGCGCAGGCTAGCGGGGTCAGAAAACCCACGACGAGCAGCACGCCCACGCTCCACTCGGTGGCGGCGGCTAAGAAGGCGTTGATCTTTCCGGGTCGCATACCGATTGATTCAAACCACCCAGCCGTGCCCGCCAATTTTCCACCACGAAAGACTTTGTAAAAGCCGTGGGCAAAGATCATGGCTCCGAGTGAGCAGTGCATGAGCAGCAGCACAATATTGATAACGGTCGGATAGTTCGACGTCAGTGACGAGCTAAGCACAGACTCTCCTTCATACCGAGCATCGAGTCACCCGGATCTCCCTACGGACTAAATAATGTTAATCGCTTCCTCCACGATTTCTGCATTGACAATGGAATAGCTGCGAACGGTTGTGGCCACTTGACGAAGTGAGATGAGGACGTAGTGCCATGCAGGATCGGGCGCTTGGGCCACGTCGGTTGGACTCGGATACGCCTCAGAGTGCGTGTGCGAGTGGAAAACACCGAGTACTACTTTGCCCTCGTCGTCCGCCCGGCGAAACGTTTGCAGGAGAACCTTGGGGTCGATTTCGTAGATCCGAGCCGAATCGGCAATGTTGTCGCTCGCCACAATTTCACTCACCGTTCCATCCGGTGAGCCCAGTAGCAGTCCACACCCTTCATTGGGAAGTGCGCGCACGCACGTCGCGACCATTGCGTCGCGCTGAGGGGTCGTAATGGTCAGCATTCCGTTACCCTACCGACCATTGAGCCCCGTCCGAGCCCGTCACTACGCTGTCTACGTGGCTAGAGCGAAACAGATCCAAGAGCGTCGGGCCAAAAAGAAGGATGACGCCGCGAGTGGTGACCGAGTGGTCGCCACCAATCGACGCGCCCGCCACGACTATGAAATACTCCGCACGCTCGAATGCGGGATAATGCTGACCGGTTCAGAAGTAAAGTCCCTGCGCGAAGGCAAGGCGCAAATCGCCGATAGCTACGCACGGGTCGATAGCGGCGAGTTGTGGATATTTGCCATGCACATTCCACCCTGGGTCTACGCCGTTGGCTTTGGGAGCCACGAACCCGAGCGAAAGCGCAAACTCTTGGTCCACCGCCACGAGATTGATCGGTTACACGACGAAACCAGAATGCAGCCGCTCTCAATTGTGCCGCTCAAGGTCTACTTCAAAGACGGACGGGCCAAGGTGGAGATTGCCCTCGCCAAAGGTCGTAAACAGCAAGATCGGCGCCAGGCGATTGCCAAGCGAGACGCCGAACGCGAAATGGCGCGCGCGGTGCGCCACGCTGAGAAGTTCGGTTAAGTAACACTTCTGCCCGGCGTTACGCCTTCTCGTACGGAGTTTCTTGTGGCGAACTACTATTGAAGAGCAATCATTGTGATTGAGTAGTGCCAAGGGGGGTGATTGGTCTCGACGTAAGTAGTCAAGGTGAAAGAAGCGAGCCGTGGTCTCCGGAACCACGTTAAAGAGCCGGAAACAAAAATAAACGCCAAGCCTCAGCTTGCGCTTGCTGCTTAGGTAGCAACGTCCGCCTAGACCCAGCCCTGCGGTTTAGGAATCGGGCGTCATAATGTGGGGCTTACCGTCATCGTTCGTTAGTGGTGATAGCGGGAAAACTTAGCTAACTACGGAGTTGCATCTGTGCCGACAGCGGTTCAACTCTCGACAATTCACTGTTGGCTGCGCTCGGAGAATGTTCACTAAGAAGCTCACGGACCTGGGTTCGAATCCCAGCACCTCCACCAGATTCAAGGCAGCACCACGTTTTACTGATCCGAAAAAGTTTTGAGATAGGCCGGCAATAGTCACGCAACTTCTCGAAGCTCGCTATCGCTTGTTGGCGGGTAGGTGCTCGATGCCTTCAACCCAACGCTCGCCAACTACGCCAATGGTGCGTCAGGCGATCGGGCCTGCGGTGAGTCGTTGTTCGTGCAGTCACTAATCAGTTGAGCACGACCAGCTGCAGCGCCAGAACCTAGAGTTCCCCAAGGTCAACTGACGTTAGATCGTCACCGAGCACGACGCGTCCCGAAAAGCCACTGGCGAGTTCGTGCCACTCGGGTTCGCTGCCGGGCATCGGAGGAGGCACTAAATGGGTAAGCATCAGCACCTGCACCCCGGCACGCTCAGCAGTGGCCGCGGCCTGAGCTACGGTCGAGTGGTAGTCGAGAATGTCCTGAAGACGCCGATTCGGGATGAGCCGCACCAGGTCGTCACGAATCACCGTTTGCACGTACGCCGTCGCACCGTCGACGAGTTCATCAAGTGTCGAGCACGGGACACCATCGCCGGCAATTACGACGCTCGAACTTCCCTCGCTCAAGCGATAACCCAGTGTTGGCTCCACCGGGCGATGGTCGGTCGCGCCAACAACGACACTGACTCCGCCAAATTCGAGGTGGTCGCCCGCGCGCACTTCGGTGACCTCAATCTTGGGTCCCTCCCCCAGATCGCCGTGATGGTGCACGCGATAGCCAACGTCGGTGGCTAGCGCCGCGAGCGTCAGCTCGACGAAGTTTCGAGTCCCGAGTGGCCCCACAATTCGCAGCACAGTGGGCTCAGGGCTCATAATCCAGTGGGTGGTCACGATGTCATTCAGATCACAGACGTGGTCACTGTGCAGGTGAGTCAAGAGCACGGCGTTCAGCATTGACGGCACAGCGCCCGCCGCCGCGAGACGTATGACGACCCCGCGACCGGCGTCGAAGAGTAGTTTCGCAGTCCCAGCTTCGACAAGCGTCGCGGGTCCGGCTCGAAGAGGATGCGGAATAGGTGAACCAGTTCCAAGAAGGGTTATCTTCATGTCCACCCCCACTGGACCGAATCAGAGTTCAAAATAATCAGGACCTACAACTTCGGTACAAGTTCGAGGAGATTAGCGGGGACAAAATTGTTCTCGGTGGTGGTCTGCGCTTCCACCAACTCAACAATTCGATCGGACACTTCAGTTGGATCCATCTGATCGGTGGTGACAAAGTCCCCAATCATCTTGAAGGTCTCACTTGCCTCATGGCTGAGCGACGTATCACCAAACCACTCCCACATTGACTGGGCCATCCGATCATTGAAGCCAGTGTTATACGGACCCGGATTTAACAACGTGACGTCGACTCCAAGACCCGCCATCTCTCCGCGCAGCGCTTTACCCATTGCCTCGAGCGCGAACTTGGTCATTGCGTAGGGCCCAAAGGTCGGCGCTGACAGCACGCCGGCGATCGAGGACATAATAATGATGCGACCACTTCCTTTGGGCACCATTCCTTTAAGTACCTCTTGCGTGATGGCTAACGTTCCAAAGACGTTTACCTCGAAGAGGTGGCGAACTCGGTCCATTGGCACATCGGCCAGTGGTCCGGTCTGGCCCGCGCCGGCGTTATTGACCAACACGTCAATGTCCCACTCGCGCACCTTGGCGACGTCACTCGTCGTGATGTCCAGCTTCTCTACGACGAGCGCCGGATGCTCTTCGCGAAGCGCCGTGGCCTGTGCTTCGGTTTCAGTGGTTGCAATAACGTGATGTCCGCGGGCCAAAAGAGCCAACGCGGCCATCTTGCCAAATCCTGATCCGGCGCCGGTAATAAGAATGGTTTTACTCATAGCGCTGACCCTAGACGACAATGAGACGTCCCGGTCGAAGTGGATACAGCACTGTGCAGGAGTTGACCAACGCCACAGGAGTCGGCAGGACTACAGTCAGGTACGTGCATGGTTCCACCAAAAAATGGGTAACTAAAGTGGCGAATTTTCGTTGGGCCACTTCCGCTCTCTTTTTTCTTTCAGTTATCGGCGCACCCCTCGTCTTGGGTGGAACCTCGAACGCGACGACAACCCCATCATGCTCGGGGTCAAACTTGGGCCTCTCGGCAGGTCCGGGCCAAGCAGCCGCCGGAAATATTGGTTTGCCAATCATCATTGTGAATAAAGGTCCGTCGGCGTGCGTGCTGCGGGGCTACCCGGCACTCGTCATCAACACTCAAAAGCCTTCTCCGCGTGCAATTCGCGTGCTGCAACACCCGCAGTCACAGATCTACCGGGCCGTGAAGCCAGCGCGCACCGTCATTGCCCCGGGCCACTTTGCTTCGTTCGGTATTTCGTTCGTCGACGCTTTGGGCCAGCAGTTCGGTAACGGTCCACGATGCACAGTTCGTCGCCTGATCGTGACGCTACCCGGGCTGGCCCCGGAGAACGCGACCATGCCGCATTCCTGGTTCATCACCCCTCATAAAGGAGTTGAACGAAATATGGTGGGTTTCAACATCTGCTTCGCGGGCTTCAAAGTAGGGGTAACCCCTATTGAGTCCGGCAGCACCCCGCGCTAACTAGGTCCCCACCCCGTCAACGTCCCGAAAAATACGACTTGTTCGAGTCTGAGCTCACAAAACGATTGGGGCAAGGTCGGAACCAAAAAGTTTCGTCGGACATTCCCCAATTTTGCCCCTGCGATTAACTATGGTTCTGGCCAAGTCGGTGGAGCGATGTGCGTCAAAGTGACGACTATCAGAGGGGGACTATGTCAGATTTGGAAATTCGAGAAGGTGAATACGGCGAGAGTGTTCTAGCCGTTGAACCTGGTGGCATTGAGGCAATTGCCGAACGCGACCGTCACGGAAAGGCCACCAACCTTTTTGCGACCTGGACCAGCCCGAACCTCGAGTTCGCGACAATCTACGTCGGCGCGCTCGGGGTGATCTTCGGCTTAAGTTTCACCCAGGCAGTATTTGGAATCATTATCGGGAATGCGTTGGGTGCCTTTGCGCAGTACATCTTGACCCAAGATGGTCCGAAGTACGGCGTTCCGCAGATGGTGCTTGGTCGTCCCGCCTTTGGGAAAAAGGGCAATGCGCTACCTTCCGTTGTGAACTGGTTCACCGCCGGTATTGGCTGGTTCGCCGTTAACAGCGTGTCGGGGGCCTTCGCTCTAGCTTCGTTGACCCACATGGGCAATCTGCCCGCACTGCTTATCGTGGCCTTCGTGCAGATTGCGATTGCCTTTATCGGGCACAACCTGGTCCAAAAGGTTGAGCGCTACCTCATGCCGTATCTCGTTGTGGTCTTTACCGTGGCGGGCGTCATTGCTCTGACGAAGAGTCACCTCAGCGCTCACGGCAATCCATTCCCCGGAGCGTTCATTGTCTTCTTGGGCGTGGTGTACGGCTACGCCGCGGGATGGAACCCGTTTGCTGCGGACTACTCGCGCTACCTGCCCACGACGGAAGACCCCAAAAAGGCCGGACTGAGCGCGGCACTCGGACTATTCGTCTCCGCGTCACTGCTCGAAATGGTTGGCGCCGCGGCGGTGACCGCGGGTATGCACGCCTACGGCGCGACCACGAACCCCGTCGCGGACTTCACCGGTCTGCTTCCTGGTTGGCTTGGCAAACTCGTGCTGCTGGGAATTGTCGCGGGATCCATCTGCGCCAACGTCTTGAACATCTATTCGGGTTCGATGTCGTTTTTAACGATTGGCATCAAGTTCGGCAAGGCTCCGGTGCGGGCAATCTTTGCGGTGGTCTTTGGCATCGCCGGATTCTTTCTCGCCCACTGGGCAATGGGTAATCCCACTAATAACCTGGAGAACTTCCTCTTGGTGCTGTCGTACTGGATTGGCCCGTGGCTTGGCGTTATGGCGGCGGACAAAGTACTTCGCAAGGGTGCGTCGGTTCAACACTTTTTATTCACGTCGCGTGAGAACATTGCGGGACCAGTGGCCTTCGTCATCAGCGTGGCGCTGTCCATTTGGCTCTTCGCCAATCAGACGTACTACGAAGGCGTGGTGCCCAAGCACAACGGTAATTTTGGCGATATTGCCTTCCCGGTGGGCTTCGTCCTCGCGTTTGGTCTTTACTTCATCCTGGGACGAACCAAAGTCCAGTCGGAGAAGTAGCAGTCGTCAAAAGAACCCCGGGACCCGCGAGGGCCCGGGGTTCTTTTGTTTTCCAACCAATGCGGTGCTCCTTCGTGCGAGGTAATTTTGTCCCATGCCAATAGATAACGCACGGAGTTTGCGACACATGTCGTGGGCCAACCAACGGGTCTACGAAGCAGTGCAAACTCTGCCAGTTGCGTCGCTCGCGAGCTACGTGACCAACCAAGAGTTCAACGCGGCGAGAATTCTTCGCCACATAGTCGAGGGGGCTGAGTGGTACGTCTACTGCATGACCGGTGAGCACCAAGGATGGCAACGCAAACACCCTGAGACAATGGACGACGTGCAACTCCTCGCTGCTGAGCTGCGTGAATTTGACGCGCTCATCCTGGCGCAAAGTGGGCGCGACGACGAGATGCTCGCCATCCAGATGGATAGCGGTGAAACGGACCACTTCTTGTTGTCCTCATTACTGGCCCAAGCGACTCACCACGCCACCGAACATCGTGCGCAACTCGTCGATGCGCTGGAACTTAGAGGTTTCAAATCGGTGAATCTTGACGACTTAGATCTCTGGTCGTTTGAAGTTGCCGAACGTCCAGCGTCACTGGATTAAGCAATCAATTTCAGTCGCCACTGATTTCTGCAGCTTCGATACGCAACTCGGTGGTGAACGTGGTGCGATTACGCGCTACATCGCGTCGAAATGAACTGTAATCTCTTGCCAAGCGTGACACCCGCAGTCCTATACTCACCACTATGGGCACTATCGTGTTTTGGTTATTCATCATGCTTCTTTGCTTTGGTGTGGAAATACATACCAATGCCTTTATCTCGGTATTTGTAGGACTCGGCGCAGCGATTGCGTTTTTGCTCGCAGTTCTAGGAATGAAATTCTTTCCGACAGCCATTATTTGGTTCGTACTCTCGGGGTCACTCGTTCTCTTCTTGCGCCCCTATGCGCTGCGAAAGTTCAAGAAACCGTTGAACGTCAATCTGACTGATCCAGTCGCGGTGTCCATGACGAACCTGGTGGGAGTCGTCGAAGCAACCGTGGGTGATGAATTGCATCCTGGGCGCGTAAAGATTCACGGCGAATTGTGGAATGCAGTTACCACCGGTGACGAGCTACCCGTCGGTACCCGCATCCAAGTTGAAAAGGCTTTAGGCACCAAGCTCTGGATTACTCCACTTTCATAGGTACCACTACATATCGCTAGCGCCCGGCACGCCTTCCATCACGCTCTTGATGGCCTGCGCCGCTCCGAGTAGCGCGGAACTCTCCGCGGGAATGATCAATTTGGTATTGGGACTATCGGCAAATTTGGCCAACGTATCCAATTGCAGGATTGCGACAAGTGTCGGATCAGGGTTCTGCTCTTTGATGGCGCTGTAGATCGACGCGATGGCTTGAGCTCGACCTTGGGCCTCAAGAATCTGTGCTTGACGTTGTCCTTCAGCTCGAAGAATGGCTGATTGCTGTGCGCCTTCGGCCTCTTTAATTGCGGCTTGACGCTGGCCATCGGCGACGTTGACCGCCGACTGCTGTTGACCCTCGGACTCTAGGATTCGTGCACGCTTTTCCTGATCGGCCTGCTTTTGCAGCGCCATTGCTTGAAGAATTTGCTCGGGAGGCGTAATTTCGAGAACCTCCACACGATTGATGCGCACACCCCACTTGTCAGTGGCCTCTTCCATCTGAGTCTGCAGCAGCGTGCCAATGCGCTCACGCTGAGAAAACGCTTCGTCGAGGGTAATGGATCCAAAGACGGCACGAACCGACGTACGGGCCAGATTGTCAGTACTGACTATGTAGTCGGAGTTAGAAAAGAGCGCGAGCCGCACGTCAACTACCTGGCTGAAGATTGTTGCATTGACGATAACGGCCACATTGTCTCGAGTGATTACCTGTTGGCGGTCGCCAGTTCGGGGCATTTCACGAACGTCGACAATGCGCATCTGCTCAATGAAAGGAACAATGAAGGTGAGACCCGGATTCTTTACATCCTTGTATTCGCCAAAACGGGTGACCACGCCAACGAAGCCTTGCTGCACAATTCGAACCCCTCGTACCAGCGCGGCAATAACGAGAAGAATTAGGACCGCAACCACCAACTCAATAATGTGAATCGTCACAAGGGCCTCCATTGGCCTCAGGTGCAAAAGGATATTTTGCAACTATTTGGACTATAGCGGTGGCGTGGCCCAGACCAATTGGGCGGTGGGCCTACTTAGGCGCGAGTACTTCCCAGCTGGTCGCGCTTTGGCGAGTCCGCCATCCTTCCCAACGAAAATTCTGGAGCACGTCAACGCCCTCGCGAATCAGTTGGCGAGCCAGGACGCCCTTGACGGCCTTAGCGGCGTGACCAGATGCGCGGCCACCGCTTGACTGTACGAAAGAAACAACTACGAACTTGGTTACAGTCGCTAATCCAGCAACGTCGATAGCCGCCGCGTGTTCGTTGGGCAACAGATTGATAACGGTTTTACCGTGCAGATAGTCGCCCAGCACGTCAGTAAGTTGCGAGCGCCAGAATGCGTCGAGTCGTCCGAGAGACCCCAGTGAGATATTCATCTTGAGCCGATAGTCACTAATCAGGTCCTCGCCAGTGTTGACGCCGTAGAGACCTGACGGAACTAGCAGGCGACGTCGTTCATTTGGACGCAACGAGGTTGGATCTAAATGTGTCCAGACCACGCCGCTGTAGCGCTGCCACGCGGGCAGCAGTGGGGATCGACCCGCCACAACTGCATTCATAGCCTGCCGGGCTCGCACCATCAGCGGGCCGCGTACGCCGAGCACCCGTTCTAACTGGGTCTCGTCATCGGTAGTCAAAAGAGTGCTGACTTCTCGCAGCACCTCGCGACGTGCGCCGCGTAGGGGTCCGTCGAACGCGCCAGACTTTCGCACCTGGCTACCGCCAGGTTCTTTACCCTCTGAAGGTGGCACTAGAACAACGAGTGATCCGCTCACGAACCACCACGGTAATCGGTTCTAACTTAAGCCGCGCTGCTCTTTTGTGGAGCGAATCCCAAAGAGCGCAGAAAACTACGCACCTTCATCACTTGATCTTCGGTCAAGTCACGAGAACGAGTCGAGCCAAACGAGATGGTCTCACCTTCCACGGTGACTGCCCAATTACCACGGTGGGTTTCGTGGACGTCACCGAATCGTTCAAGCAACGAGCACACGTCGTGCCACTGGATGTTGTGATTGAGCGGGTGACCAAAGATTTTCGAAACGGTGAGGCGGTGGTGGTGATCCAGTTTGTGTGACATGCTCAACCCCCTTTAGTGAGGGCTGAGGTTTTCAACCCTCACCTGCACTCTCTACCCTCTAGAGGCCCGTGTCAAGCAATCCGACCAATTCGACGTGCTCGGTCATCGGGAACAGGTCAAACACCTTCAGGTCGGACAGCTTCATCCCCCCACCTTCGAAGATTTTGACGTCGCGGGCAAAGGTCGCCGGGTCACACGAGACGTACACCAGGCGACGTGGGACACGACGAAGGATGGCTTCGGCGACTCCGCGAGCCAGTCCCCCTCGCGGCGGGTCCAGCACGACCACGTCACCAGCACCAACTGCGTCGTTAATAGCTCGAGGAGCGACGCGCCACTCACGGACTTTGACCTGACGAAGACTGTCGGCGTTTTCACGCGCGTCGCGCACCGCGTGGGGTGACGACTCCACCGCACTGACCCGTCCGCCGGGCCCCACAATCTTGGCGAGTGGCACCGTGAAGAGACCCACGCCACTAAACAGGTCGACGACGTGGTCACCTGGGGCCACCTGCGCAAAGTTCGTTACAGTTTTGACCAGCAGTTCGGGGGCCGACCGATGCGACTGCCAGAACGATCGAGGCGAGACGGAGAAGTAGTGGCCATCGACCGCCACGCGTGAGCGAGTGGATGGTTCAATGGGTTCACCGGCCAGGGTGCACAGTTCGTACATGGTGCCGCGCGGCGTTTCACGACGGACAACGGCAAAAGGTTCTGCGTCACCTATCGCGCGCAGCTCTACTTCGTCGGCGCCGTGCCACGAGGTGTCAAAGGCTCGCCTAAAGACTGGATCGGCAATCCAACAGCTCTCAATCGTGACTAGATCGTGCGAACGCGCCGCTCGAAGTCCCAATTGGCCATCCTCGCTTACGCCACAGCGCAGTCGGGTTCGTGAGCCTTCGGGTGGCGCGGCGACACCCTCAACCACCACGGAGCGCCCAATACCCGCAATTCGTTGTAGATGTTCACTAACCAGGGCAGCCTTCCACGAGGTCTGCAGTGCCGCGTCGGCGTGCTGAAGGTCACAGCCCCCACAGCCACCCGCGTGAGCGTAGGCACACGGCGCCGTCACTCGCTGGGCACTCGCTTCAACTACCTCGATGGCTTCGCCCCTTGCGAATGATGACGTCGTCTCGGTGATCTCAACCCGCACAACTTCACCGGGCAGACTGTGGCGCACGAAGATGACGCGACCATCATCGAGGCGGCCCACGCCACCACCGGTCGCGGGTCGCTCAACATGTACTAGCTCGGATACTCGATCGTGGTGGTGGTCGCTCACCTAGGTAGCCTAGCCAGCGGCTAGAAAATTAATGGTCGCCGAACACTGTTCGCCGGTACTGACCTAGAACTGACCAGTGTGGGTAAGCACTACATCAACCAACGCAGCCGACCTCAGTCGAGCGGCGGGCGTCTCGCGGCGGGTCTCTTCGAGCAACGCTTCGGGATTGAGACCCAGATCGCGAACGTCGTCGCCCGCGTCAAACCACTCGGCGAGCTGTGCCGCGTCCAGTTCGGGGTGAAACTGCACCCCCACGTGACGACCTATGGCAAAGGCCTGCACCGCTCGTGGCGACGTTGCCCAGATTGTCGCCGCATCGGGTAGCACGCACTCGTCGAAGTGATACTCAAACCACGGTCCGCTACTGATTGGCGAGCCGGACTCGGCGTCAATAGTGAACCAACCTATTTCGGCATCTTTGGCCCGACGAACTTCGCCCCCAAAGTAGCGACAGAGAGCTTGGGCGCCAAAGCAGATACCGAAGATGGCAACTCCTCGTTGGTCGGCATCAGCGATGAGGGCTAGTTCGCGGCCAAACCACGCCGCCTCAACGTCGGCATCGTAGACAGCGTGTTTCGAACCCAAGATCACCAGTAGGTCGACATTCTCAAGGGTGGGAGTGGGGCTCTGGGCATCGAGCAGCGCCACCGTAATCTCAAAACCACGAGATTCGAGAGCGTCGCCGACTAAGCCCGGACGATCCTCGTCGTGGTGGCGCAAGATCAGTGCACGAGGCATTTAGTACCCTCGCGATCCAAGGTGGTCGGCACACTGTTTTGGCACGATGCCGAGGTTACCTCGACTCGTGGTCGAAAAAACTAATACGACTTATTTCTCAAAGTACGCCCGCTACCCAGTTGGCAGTGACCAGCCCATTGAATGGGCAATCTCTTTACAGGTGGGACAGATTGGATACTTCTGAGGGTCGCGACCGGGTACCCACACCTTGCCACAGAGCGCCTTGACCGGCGTCGCGTTGATGATGCCACCCACGACCGAATTATCCAGCGGCACGAAGTCACCTTTTTTGGGTGTGTAACCCTCGAGCACGATGTGGGTGAATCGTTCGTGGTCGCCGTCGTCGAGACGAGGTGTTGACTCAATCTCTATCTCGGTGTCGAACTGGCTCACGCCTCTACGCTATCGACCCCTAGAGTTGTGACGTTATGCAACGCCGTCGCCGGGCCAAGCCCGCCACCCGCCCCCTCAGTCGGGTGGCTTCTCACTTCACCCGCGAAGGCACGCCCAAAACCCCCTACCGCACCGAGGCTGAGGCTCGCAGTTCGGCTCAACTGGCGTGGACGCTCAACCGGGCTGAGCTCGATGCCTACCGCTGCGACTACTGCCACCAGTGGCATATTGGCAAGCGCTTTCGCGAGGATTAGCGGTCGAGCGCTAATCCAGTCAAAATAGGAAGAGTTCAAATTGAAAGGTTCCCCATGTCAGTCCAGGCGTACATCTTGATTCAGTCCGAAATCGGCTCCTCGGAGCGGGTCGTGCTCGCCACGCGCGCGGTACCGGGCGTCTTAGAGTCGTTCGAAGTAACGGGTCCCTACGACGTCATTGTGCGCTGCGAGGCCAAGAGTGTGGACGACCTCGGCAAGTTCATCGTCGGGGCGATTCAAAAGGTACCCGGCATCACGCGCACGCTCACGTGCCCCGTGGTCAATATCTAACCAAAGGCACCATTCGCGCGTAACTCGTCAACGCGCGACTCACTTATTCCCCACGAAAGCAGTCCTTCGCGGGTTCCCGAACCAGCCGCGCGCGGCGGCGTGCCAATAGCGCCCGGCGTCTTGGAAAAACGTGGCGCCGGTTGGGGCGCCAGCGGTCCCTCGGTGGTAAAGACCTGGCGCGCCACGTTATGAGGGTGTGAGGCCGCTTCGCGTGGCGAGAGTACCGGACTCACGCAGGCGTCACGATCTGCAAAGATTGCCGCCCACTCGTCGCGGGTGCGGGTGGCAAAAATTGCGCTGAAGCGCTCCTTCATGAGTGGCCACTGCTCGCGGTCCATCTGGGGCGGTAGTTCGTCGCCAACCAGATTCAAGCCGTCGAGGAGTTCGGCGTAAAACTGGGGTTCAATTGCCCCCACTGCCACGTAGCGCTGATCACTCGTCTCGTAGACCTCGTAGAAGTGTGCGCCGCTATCGAGAAGATTGACGCCGCGCTCGGCCAGCCAGTAACCGCTGTTCATGAATCCGTGCGTCATGGTGGTAAGTGAAGCCGATCCATCAATCATGGCCGCGTCAACTACCTGTCCCTCGCCGCTCGCACGCGCGTGCAGCAGCGCCGCGACGACTCCGAAAGCCAAAAAGAGCGAACCACCCCCAAAGTCACCAACCAGATTCAGTGGCGGCACGGGACGCTCACCACGGCGACCAATTGGCCAGAGTGCTCCCGACAGGGCCACGTAGTTGATGTCGTGGCCCGCCCGAAGTGCGAGGTCGCCCTCTTGCCCGTAACCCGTCATTCGCGCGTAGACCAGACGTGGATTTCGCGCCAGTACCTCGTCGGGGCCCACGCCGAGGCGTTCGGCGACTCCCGGGCGAAAGCCCTCGATCAACACGTCGGCCCGTTCGATCAGTTCGAGCACCAGGTCGCGCCCAGCCGGACTCTTTAGGTCAACGGCGACCGAGGGGCGCGAGCGATTGAGGAGGTCCCAGCTCTCGGTGGGTGGCGCGTCGGCATTACCTCGCTCGAGGCGCAACACGTCAGCGCCCAGGTCCGCCAACAGCATGCACGCGTAGGGAGCGGGACCAATACCAGCTAACTCAATGACCTTTAGTCCGTGGAGGGGTCCCACTATTTCCTCAGCGACGCAACCCTTAGTCCCACCACAGGTCGTGACCGAGCACGCCCTTGGCAATAAGACCAAGTTGCACCTGGCTCGTACCTTCCACAATGGTGAGTTGGCGCGCGTCGCGGTAGTACTGCTCGGTGGGATGTTCTTCCATGTAGCCCGCAGCCCCGAGGAGCTGCACCGCGAGACCCGATGTCTTTACCGCGACTTCGGCGGCGTAGTACTTGCACATCGACAGCAGCGGCACGTACTCCTTGGTGAACTTACCCTCATCGGCCATACAGGCTGCTCGGTAGGTCAGCAGTCGAGCCGCTTCAATTTCGGTCGCACACTTCGCGATCTCCCACTGAATACCCTGGAACTCACTAATAGTTTTATTGAAGGCCGCCCGATTCTTCACGTACTCCGTTGCGTACATCAGGGCACCCTCCGCGAGGCCAATCCCGCGCGCCGCCACAATCGGGCGCATGGCATTAAGCGACTGCATGATTAGTAAAAAACCACCGTGGATGACTTGTGCGGGGCCAATCTTGACGTTGTCAAAGACAACTTCGGCGGTATCAATACCCTTCACTCCCATCTTGCGGTCCACTCGGGGACGGCTGAGTCCGGCACTCGAGGCGTCGACAATGAAGGCGCCAATGTCGCTGTGCAGACGCGACTTCGGGTCACCGGTCTTGGCGAAGACGGTAAACCAGTCCGCCTGCATGCCACCCGAGATCCAGCACTTCACGCCGTTGAGGATGAAGCCACCCGGCACGTCGGGGTCGGGCGTAGCCCTCGTCGTCATGCCCGCAACGTCTGAACCGGCTCCGGGTTCGGACAGACAGAAGGCCGCACGCTGCGTGCCATTGGCAATTCCAGGTAGGTAACGCTGCTTTTGCTCCTCGGAGCCCGCAATCATCACCGGTCCCGTTGGCAGGCGCGTCAACAGCAACATCAGGCCAATAACGTTCGAGTACTTGGTCACCTCTTCAATCGCGATGGTGAGACCCAAAATGCCCGCACCCGAACCGCCGTACTCTTCGGGGATACACAGACCCAAGAGGTCGGCCTTTTTGAACTCGTCAAAGATGTCTTGAGGGTACGCCCCGGTGACGTCAATCTCTCGAGCCCTCGGCTTAATTTTGTCCTGGGCGAGTTTGCGTACCGTTTCTCGCAAGCCCAGTAGTTCATCAGAAAGTGCAAAGTCCATACTCGTAAGTTACTCGGGCCAATATGCCAACATGTCAAGGTGAGTTCCTTTCGCCGCGCGGACGCACTAGATGCCCTTCGCGCCACCGTTTTCGACGTGGTCGTTATTGGCGCGGGCATGACGGGCTGTGGTGTCGCCCTCGACGCTGGATCACGAGGACTTAGCGTGGCGCTGCTCGACGCGGGCGACATTGCCAGTGGCACGAGTTCGAAGTCGTCAAAGATGGTGCACGGCGGACTGCGCTACCTTCAGCATCGCGAATTTCGCCTCGTCTATGAGAATCTGCGCGAACGACAACGCCTGTTGCACAACGCCCCGTTTTTGGTTCGCCCCCTCCCCTTCTTAATTCCCCTCTTTGGTACGGGTGGTCTCGTTTCATCAACCGTGACGCGCGCCTACGCGACTGCGCTTCGCCTTTACGACCTCACGGGTGGCTGGCGCATTGGTCAGCGTTACCAACGGGTGACGAGAGCTGAAGCACTCGAGCACCTACCGACGCTGCGCGCCGATAATTTGGTCTCGGGCTTTTTGTACTTCGATGCACGAGGCGACGACGCGCGCGTAGCCCTCGCGCTGGCCCGTACGGCCGCGCTCGACTTTGGCGCACAAGTGGCGTCCTACGTGCGCGTCACCTCGATTAATCGTGATACCCAAGGGGGCGTCACGACCGTCGTTGGTGTTGATCAACTCAGCGGAGCCGAGTACACCGTGCGAACGAAAAGTGTGGTGAACGCGACTGGTGTGTGGGCCGACGATATCTTTTCTCTCGCCGAACACACCCCCTCGCATCGCGTCACTCCGGCGAAGGGCGTCCACCTCAGCGTGGCGCACGATCGCCTACCCGCCGACGTGGCCGCTATTTTGAACGTACCCGGTGATCGGCGCAGCATCTTCGTCGTCCCGTTCGAGGACGCGGCCTTTACCTTCATTGGCACGACTGACACCGCCTACGACGGTTCACTCGATAGTCCCTTCTGCACGCCCGAGGACGTTGCCTACCTACTGGCTGCGGTCAACGCCTCCACTTCATCCGATCTGCAACCTCGCGACGTAACGGGGCTCTGGGCCGGACTGCGCCCGCTGCTCACGCCGCCCAAAGATAGTGAACTGCCCGAGCGCACGTCCGACCTGTCACGACGACACCTCGTTGTCGACTCGGGCGACGGCGTCGTGCACGTCACGGGTGGCAAGTGGACGACCTATCGAAAGATGGCCGAAGACGCCGTTGACGCACTTGGGCCCTACCTCACGAGACTGGCTCGCACCAAGACCGTGCATCTACGACTACACGGTACCGGTGCGTGGCGGCCATCCAACGAACTCGAAGCACGCCTCTACCGTCGCTACGGCGATGACACCCTGACGCTGCTCGCCATGATGAAAGACGAGCCCAATCTGGCCGATACCCCTATCGAGGGCCAGCCCTACCTCGGCGTTGAATTCGTCTACGCCGCGCGAGCCGAGATGGCGACGTCACTCGTGGACCTCCTGACGCGTCGTACCCGCGCCCACCTGCACGATGCGCGCGCAACCCTCGGCGCGAGTAGCGCAATTGCTCGTCTCGTCGCCCGTGACCTCGGCTGGGACCAAGTCGAACAGGACCGTCAAGTCGCCGAGTACGACCAGTTGGTTCGTCTCGAATTTCACGCGGCCGGGCTTGTTCTCTAGAGTGCGAGCATGACCCGTCCCTCCATGCCCAACGAGTACCCCGGCGAGACTTTCGACGCGCTCGCTCCCGACCTCGTGTCCGATGAGCTACTGGACGCACTCGCTGGGGCCGGCGTTGAGGTGCTCACCGATAGTCGCACGCGAGCCGATCACGGGCGTGACTGGTGGCCACTCTCCATTGGCCAGGTTGCGCGCGGTGAAGTGCCTCACTGGCCCGGCGTGGTGGTGCGGCCCCGCACCCCAGCTGACGTCGCGACGGTGCTCCAGCTCGCTGCGCGTCACCGTCGTTCGGTGACAGCCCAAGGTGGCCGTTCCGGTGTCGTCGGTGGTGCAGTAGCCATCGACGGGGCGATTGCCATGGACCTGACCGCGCTCAACAAAATTATTGGAATTGATGAGGTGGCGGGTACGGTCGAGGTCGAAGCCGGGGTCTTTGGCCCCGACCTCGAAGCAGTGCTTCGGCCACTCGGCTGGACCGTCGGACATTTTCCCCAATCCTTCGAGTTAGCCACCGTGGGAGGTTGGCTGGCCTGTCGTGGTGCGGGCCAATACTCGAATCGCTACGGCAAAATCGAGGACATCGTGCGCGGTCTCACGGTCGTGCTCGCCAGTGGTGCAGTGGTGTCACTGGGCGGACGAGCACCCCGACAGGCCGTGGGACCCGACTTAGTGCAACTGTTCGTAGGTTGCGAAGGCGCGCTCGGCGTCATTACCAGCGCGACGCTCTGCTTGCAACGACTGCCCGCTCGCGAGCAACGTGCCGCCTACGGCTTTTCGTCGCTGAGCGAGGGCCTCGAAGCCTGTCGGCGCATCATGCAACGCGGCGCTCGCCCCGCGGTCCTTCGACTCTATGACGTCACTGAATCGAAGCGAATTTTCGAACTCGAAACCAATGTTCTGGTCGTGCTCGATGAAGGTGACGAGTTGCTGGTGGGCCCGCAGATGGAAATCGTTCTCGCCGAATGTGCCGCGGGCACGCCACTCGATGTGGGCTGCGTCCAGACGTGGCTCGATCACCGTAACGACGTCGGCGCGCTCGCACCACTGTGGGAGCACGGTGTGGTCGTGGACACTATTGAGGTCGCTGGTTCGTGGTCAATACTGGCGCTCATGGAACAACGGGTGTGCGCGGCCGTGCGCGAACTACCCGAGACTCTGATGGTTTCGGTACACCAGTCGCACGCCTACCTCGACGGCGCCTGTCTCTACTTCACCTTTGCGGGACGACCCGAGCACGACGCCACGGCCTACTACCGCCAGGCGTGGGACGTCGCGACGCGAACCGTGCTGGCGATGGGCGGCGCGCTGAGCCACCACCACGGAGTTGGCCGTAATCGGGCCCGTTTTGTCGCTGAGGCCCTCGGAAGTGCTTTTGACGTACTCGTGACGCTCAAGGTGGCGCTCGACCCTGACAATCTCTTAAACCCCGGCGTCCTCGGCATCGGCGGTGACCCGTGGTGAGAGCCCTCGCGATTGACATTGGCACCACTTCGGTTCGCACCGCAACCGTGGACGTCAACGGGACCGTCGACCACGTACACCAGCGACGGCTTACCGTACGCACCCCCCAACCGGGCGAGGTCGAACTGGACGCCAACGAGATTGTGAGTCTGGTGTTCGAACTAGCCCAGGCCACCCTCGCCGAGGCGGGACCCTGCGAGGTGGTTGGTATCACCAATCAACGAGCCACGACCGTGCTCTTTGATCCACTGACCAGCGCTCCCGTGGGACCGGCTCTGGGCTGGCAGGATTTGCGTACCGTCATCGACTGTCTCGTATTGCAAGGTGAGGGACTTCGCCTCGCGCCTAACCAGTCCGCGACGAAGGCGCAGTGGCTGGTCCAGCATTCGGGGCGTGCCGCGAGCGAACTTCGCTTCGCCACCATTGACACGTGGGTCGTTTGGGCACTGACGGAGGGCGCCGCCCACGTCACCGACCGCTCCAATGCGGGAGTCACTGGTCTGGTGGACCTCGAGCTCAACTGGGACTCGCGCGTTGTGGATCTGCTCAATCTCGACGTCGCCATGATGCCCCAGATTGTTGACACGATGAACGATATTGGTCCAGCCACGGCGCTCGAAGGTTCACCGCGCATCACGGCACTCATTGGGGACCAGCCAGCGTCACTCTTTGGACAGTCGTGTCTTCGACGGGGCGCCAAGATCACGTTTGGCACCGGAGCCATGCTCGATATGGTGCGCGGCGTTGAAACGCCCGAAGCCATGACGCGACTCGACTCGGGATGTTTTCCTATCGTGGCCTACAGCCGCGACAACGTCACCACCTGGGGGCTCGAGGGCATTGTGCTGTCGGCCGGATCGTGTATCGAGTGGCTGCGCGACGATCTAGGACTCATTAGTGACGCCAGCGAGTGCGAAGCGCTCGCGTTATCCGTGGACTCCAGCGAGGGAGTCTCGTTCGTCCCCGCCCTCTCGGGGCTGGGTACCCCACACTGGGACTTTGGTGCCCGCGGTGGATTCTTCGGTATCACGCGCGGCACCACGAAGGCACATCTCGTACGCGCCGTGCTCGAGGGTATTGCCCAGCGTGGCACCGACCTTATTGAGGCGGTCGAACTCGAGACCGGCGAGACCATTGACGAAGTGCGCGTCGACGGTGGCATGACGGCTAATTCATTTTTTGTCCAGAGCCTCGCCAACGCGTCGGGCCGGCGCATTGCTGTATCGTCCGAGCGCGAAGCCACCACCCGTGGTGCCGGACTCATGGCTTTGGTCAGTGCGCACTACCTCAGCCTCGATGACGTCGAGTCACTCTGGTCGCCCGCCCAGGTGTTCACACCACAGTTGACATCCGATGAGCAGTTAACGAGTCGGACACAGTGGGCCACCACAATTGCTCGGGTAGCAAAAACTATTCCCGAGCTGAGTACCGTCGCCTTCTAGTTACCCCACGGCGCGAGCTCGAGTGCACTCTTGAGAGTCGTAACGTGTTCCAAGAGTGGACGAGACAGCATCAGCGCACGTGGTTGGCTCAACGCAATGACGCCGTTGACCACACCGTCACGACTAAAGAGTGCGGTCCACTTGGCGTCGTCGAGTGAACCATTTACCAAGGTCACGTCGTCACTAGGCCGCGGATGGCCCAACATCTGAATCTTCTTTCCGTACTGATCGGACCAGAAGTAGGGAATCATGAGTGAAGTGGACTGTTCACCCGTCGTCCAAAACTTCGCCAAGTGCGCCGCGTGATCGTTGGCGGTCTGCCAGTGTTCGATACGCACCAACTCCGTGCCCACTACGCTCTGCCACTCAAAACATGCGACGTCGCCAATGGCGCCAATGGCGCCATTGCTCTCGTTAGCGACTAGATCGGTGTTCACGACAACCCCGTTGTCAATGGTCAATCCTGAAGTGGCCAGCCACTCGATGTTCGCGCTCGCCCCCACACTTAGCACGACCAGCGGCGCGACCAGCGTGTCGCCACTTTCGAAGTGCACAACAAAACCATTATCGTTCGCGAGCACGTCAGTGATCTGTTGACTTGTTCGCAGTTCGATTCGCGCCGCGGGGGCCAGACCCTCGAGCCACGTCGACACCGAAGGTCCGACGACGTTAAGGAGTGGACGTTCGGCCGCCTCAAGAATTATGGGGCGCAGACCGCGCGCCGCAAGGGCGGTAGCCGCTTCGGCTCCAATAAAGCCCCCGCCAATCACGACGACCGGGTCGCCCTCGGCGAGCGTGTTGAGTCGGTTCGTCAGTCGTACGACATCGTCACGGCTACGCAACGTGTGCAGCGAGCTGGCGGCACTCAGTGGCAGCTGTCGAGCGCGAGTACCAGTGGCGAGTACGACGCGCGTGCCCGCCACCGACGTGCCGTTGTCGAGTCGTACGGTGGTGGTGGCGACGTCGAGCTGTTGTGCCGCCACGCCCAGGTGCGTAGTGACCTCTAGCGAACTAACCAGTTCGTCCGTGGCCAGCGCCGTTTGGTCGGGCTCCCACTTGCCCGAGAGCACTTGCTTGGACAGTGGCGGTCGGTCGTACGGAAGGTGGACTTCGTTGCCAATAAGGGTGAGCGCACCCTCGTAGCCGTCTCGACGAAGTGCTTCAACGAACCGCCAGCCCGCGAGTCCGGCGCCAACGACAATGACGTGGTCGTCACCAGAAAGCAGATCCATCAGGCGAACCGAGCGAGCCACTGCTGCGCGCTCGACGGTGCGAGGACGTAGTTGGTCTGGCGCACGTTGCCCATCGCGGCACTCGGCGCCGCGGCGTACTGGTGACCAGGAAACAGCACGGTGTCGTCACTAATCTTGGCCAGTCGCTGACTAAGGGTGCGGTACATCTCGTCGGGATCAGAACCGGGAAGATCGGTTCGCCCACAGCCCTCTAAAAACAACGTATCGCCACTTAGCATCCTTCCCTCCACGAGCAGACACTGACTGCCGGGCGTGTGGCCTGGCGTGTGCACCAACGTGATGGCAATTTCGCCAACTCGCACGACGTCACCCGATTGATGCGCTACGAGCGCGTCGGGGCCCACACCGGTACCTTTGGTCACCCACTCCACTTCGTCGGCCTGCACGTGTACGGGAACGTCCTCGTCACGCAGCAGTTCGGCAATTCCGTCAATGGGGTAACGACCGAGCGAGCCACCCACGTGATCGGCGTGGTAGTGCGTCGCGAGTACGCCCGTCACTCGCAGACCATCGTTCTCGACCAGCTCGACTAGTTCGCTGGGCCGGTGCGCGGGATCAATCAGTACGGCGTCGCCACTGACCCGGTCGCCCACGACGTAGACGAAGTTGACCATCTGGGTGGCCACGGGGTCACCGACCGCAAAGTCGCGCCCGGCCAGGAGCTGGCGAAAATAGAGTCGATCACTCATCGTCGGCGAGACGCGCGAGACGCGGAGCGAGCTCCTCTACTTTGGCTTTGGTCGCGTCGAGTCGCTCTTCGAGGGCCTCGATGATGACGATGGCTCGTTCCAACTTGGTAAAGAGGTCGTCGACCGAGACCTCACCCTCGTCAAAGGAGGCCACGATGCCATTCAATTCATCAGCCGCTTCGTCCCAGTTACCGACTTTGCTCATGATGCTCCATTCTTCTCTTCTACTAGGGCTTGGAACGAACCATCGCTGACCCGCACCCGCACCACTTCACCTTGACGCACTCCCGCCAGCGACCGTACGACCTCGCCGCCAGCCCCGGTAACGAGGGCCCACCCTTGCGCCAAGCGCCGAGTGGGATCGTAGGCGGCGAGCAGTTGACGAGCACTCAATAACTGCTGGGTGGCGCTCGCGACCACGTAACTTGCTTGAATGTCTAAGCGCTGGCGAGTTGAGCCCAGCTGACGGTGCTCACCTCGGAGTCGGTCGCGTACCGCAAAGATCATGGTTCGGCGACGTTCGCCGGCGTACACCGTTGCTTCGTCTAATAGGGCACTACTCGCCTGGGCTACTCGTCGAGCCGGCAGTACCAGTCGTCGGGCGCGCCATCCCGCTACCAAACTCACGAGGTCTTCACCCAGTTTGGTAGGCGTAATTGCTCGCGTGTGCGCCATGAGGTCCGCGACCGACTCGTCGCCGGTGTGACCAATACCGGTAAAGACCGGCTTCACGCACTTCGCAATGGCCCGGGCCACTCGTTCGTCGTCAAAGCACGCGAGATCGCCCTTCGAACCTCCACCTCGCACCAGACAGATTGCGTCGACGTCGGACGCGTCCAGTGCGGCGAGGGCCGCGACAATCTGGTCGGGTGCCGCGTCGCCCTGCACCGCAGTCGTGACTAACGAGATGACGAAGCCAAATCCGGAGTTCAGTAGTTGTCCCGTGAAGTCATTAAAGCCCTCGGTCTTAGGACTGGCCACTAAACCAATTCGTAGCGGCACCGAGGGCACCGGGCGCTGACGATTCGCGTCCAGGAGGCCTTCGCTCTGCAAGCGACTAATTAACTCTTGTCGACGACGCGCCACGTCGCCCAAGAGACCGGCAACGTCGATTTCGGTCACCGTAAAACCAATGGTGCCTCGCGGTGCGTAGAGATCGACGTAGCCAAAGACGTTGACAACGGTGCCAGCCGTGAGGGTCACGCCATCGGCCGTTAGACGCCGCTTCAAGACGGCCCACTGCGACGCCCAACTATGGGCATTGAGTACCGGGCGCTTCGAGTCAGAGGCCGTAGAACCGGCGTCAACTAAGTCGAGGTACAGGTGCGACTTTTCGTAGACCTTGGCGACTTCGCCGCGAATCCATAGCGGGTGACGCCGTCCGTAGGCCGATTCCAATTGGGCCGTCAGGAGTTCGTAAAAAGCACCCACCTCCAGAATGGTCTCGGAAGATGGCTCCATTGAGTTCGTCACGAGGCGAGGCTACCCTCCGCCCGTGACCTGGCGGTGGCTCTTGAAGTGGGCCGCGGGCTGTGTCAGACTAGATAGTGGATGGTGAGTCGACTGGGTGGCCGCACCGGCCGGTAACGGACGGTGAGGAAAGTCGGGGCTCCACAGGGCAGGGTGCTCGTTCTACGAGTCACGGTGACGTGCAGGACAGTGCCACAGAGAAAAGACCGCCGATGGCCCGGGAAACTGGGCACAGGTAAGGGTGAAACGGTGCGGTAAGAGCGCACCAGCATCCCGAGTGATCGGAATGGCTTGGTAAACCCCACCCGGAGCAAGATCAAACATGGGAGGCAGCCCGCGCGTCTTGGAAACAAGACACTCCCGAGGTAGATCGCTGAGATGGATGGCCGCCCATCCTTCCCTAGGGAAGGTGGACAGAACCCCGCTTATAGGTCGACTCACCATCCACCCTTCGATTAGAAAGTGTCCTCGTGCTACACCTGCCCTACCGTGAGCTGCCCGCCGCGGATCCGGGCGTAGCCGACCGCCGCTCGCCATTACGGTTCCTCATCTGGCTCGCCCGCCAGCAACTCGGCACGCTCTCGCTCAACGCGCTCTTTGGCATTGGCTGGATGGTGAGCCAGGCACTCCTGTGGGCGGCGGTGGGTGCCGCGCTGGACCACGGCGTTGCCCAGCGCAACGCGAAGGAGCTCTATCTCTGGGTCGCGGTCGTTATTGGCCTGGGGCTCTTCCAAGCGCTCTGTGGAGCGCTACGCCACCAATTGGCCGTCACCAACTGGATGAACGCCACCTACCGCACGATTCAACTTATTGGACGACACGTCGCCAAGAGCGGCACGGCTCTGACTGACGAAATACCCGCGGGTGACATTGTCAACACCGTTGCTGCTGACGCCATGCGTATTGGCGGAGCCTTTGACGTGTTGGCGCGTTTCATTGGCGCCATCATTGCCTGGGTCGTGGTCTCGGTAATTTTGCTCTCGACGTCAGTAGAGCTCGGACTCATCGTGCTCCTGGGCGTGCCAATTTTGGCGTCGCTGACGACACCGCTCATGCGTCCGCTGCACGCGGCCCAAGCTGCCCAACGCGAGACCGCGGGACGACTCGCCGCGCTCGGATCCGATACCGTCGCCGGACTTCGAATTCTCCGAGGTGTGGGGGGTGAAGAGGTCTTCTTGCAGAACTACCGCCAGCAGAGTGGTCGCGTCCAGCGCGCGGGTAATCGCGTCGCCACGCCCCAGGCCGGTCTCGAGTCGGGACAGATCATTCTGCCAGCGATTCTGACGGGGATGGTGACCTATCTGGGTACCCGCGACGTAATGCGGGGCACGCTGCAGGTTGGACAACTCGTGGCGTTCTTTGGTTACGCGACGTTCCTTACGACGCCACTTCGCACCGCGATTGAGTACTTCATCTCCACAACTCGAGGCTACGTCGGCGCGGGGCGAGTCCTTCGAATTTTAAACGTCACGCCGCTCGTGGCCGAACCGGTCCGGCCCGATACGTGGCCCGAGCAACTCGACACTCTCGAGGACCAACGAAGCGGGCTCGCGCTGCGGCGGGGCCAATTAGTAGCTCTGGTGACTGAAACACCCGCCGACGCGGTGGCGATCTGCGACCGACTCGGCCGATTCGTACCCGACGTTGACGGGGTGTTGATTAATGGCCACGCGCTTTCAAATTTTTCGGTCACCGAGACCCGCGAGCACATCGTGGTGAGTGACATTGAGCCACGGCTCTTTTCGGGCGAACTGCGTCACGAGCTCATTCCCCACGGGCCCAACACCGACGAGCGCATTTTGAAGGCCCTCTATGCCGTGAGCGCCCTGGACGTACTCGATGGGCTCGACGACGGGCTCGACGCCACCATTGAAGAGCGTGGGCGTAGCTTTTCGGGTGGACAGCGCCAGCGTCTGACGTTGGCGCGCGCACTCTTAACTCAATCTGACGTCCTAATTTTGGTCGAGCCAACGTCGGCCGTTGATGCCCATACCGAAGGTCGCATTGCCCAGCGACTTCGCGAGGTTCGAAGTGGTCGCACCACACTCGTCGCTACGACCAGCCCACTCTTGCTCGAACAAATGGACCTGGTCTACTTAGTCGAGGACGGTCGCGTCAGTGCCCAAGGCACACACTCGTCGTTACTCGCTTCGTCGCCAGCGTATCGCTACGTGGTATTGCGCGAGGAGTCATGAGCCAACTCCCTATTGCCGAAACGGCCGTCGTACGAGCCCACGCCCGATCCCTCGTGCGCCAACACCGACGCGACTTGATCAAAATGCTGGTCCTGTACTCCTTGGCCGCCGTCATGGCCTTGATACCCGCGTGGATTATCGGGCGACTCATTAACTTCGCGGTGCACCACCAACTCACGGACCCGCTCATTACTCGGTACGTCGGTGCCCTCTTTCTCTCCTCGATCACGTACGCCGGACTCTCCTTTTTGGCCCGACGACGCAGTTACATTTTGGGTGAGACGGTCTTTGCGCAGTTGCGTGAAGAGTTCTTGGCGAGTGTGCTGACGCTCCCCCTGGTTGAAGTCGAACGCGCCGGAACGGGTGATCTGCTCAGTCGCACCACCAACGACATCGAGGCCCTTTCGCGAACCGTCCGCTTTGCCGTTCCGGAATGGCTGGTGGCCATTGTCCAGACCGTATTAACCCTGGTCGCCATGTTGCTCGTGAGCCCTCTCGCAGCCCTCGCGGGTCTGGTTTCAGTTCCCTTCATTTTCTTTTCCACTCGTCACTACTTGCGCTACGCGACGCCGGGCTACATGCGAGAACGCGCGAGTTACGCGACCATGTCCGGGGCCGTCGCCGAAACTGCCGAGGGCGCACGAACCGTCGACGCCCATCGTCTGGCCAGTCGCCAATCGGAACGAATCGATGGCACCATCCGCGAATCGTTTTACGCTGAGCTCTACACGCTGTTAATGCGCTTAGTCTGGTTTCCCTCCGTGGAGAGTGCCTTCGCACTCGCGGTGGCTACCACTCTCGCCTGGAGTGGTTGGCTAGCACTCGCCCACCACCTGACCATCGGGGCCGCGACCACCGTGACGCTCTACGTCGTGCAGATCAACGACCCCGTTGACCGTATTGTTGCGTGGCTCGATGAGTTGCAGATTGGTCAAACTTCACTGGCGCGACTCGTTGGGGTATCGGTAGTGCGCGACGACCGCCCCACGCAAGGACCCGAGCCCACCAGCGAACTCATCACACTTCACGAGGTGCACTACGCGTACCGCCCCGGTCACGACGTGCTCAACGGTGTTTCACTCACTATTCAACCGGGTGAGCGGCTGGCGATTGTGGGTCCGTCGGGTGCGGGAAAGTCCACCATCGGACGTCTGCTCGCGGGTATTGATCGACCACGCTCGGGGTCAGCACGCATTGGCGATGTGGAGATTTCGCAAATGCCCCTCACGACACTTCGCGAACACGTTGCACTCATCACCCAAGAGCACCACATCTTCATCGGCACGATGCGCGAGAATCTGGCTTTAGCCAAACCCTCTGCTTCCGACATCGATATTGCCCAAGCACTCGACGCCGTTGACGCCCTCGAGTGGGTGCAGGCATTACCGCAGGGACTCGACACCGAGCTCGGCACGACGGGTTACCAGATCACCCCTGGTCAAGCGCAGCAAGTTGCGCTAGCTCGACTCGTATTAACCGACCCCCACACCCTGGTACTCGACGAGGCTACGGCCCTACTGGACCCGCGGGCGGCCCGCCACCTCGAGCGCTCGCTGGCGGCGGTGCTCCACGGTCGCACGGTCATCGCCATTGCGCACCGTCTACAGACCGCTCACGACGCTGATCGCGTCGCAGTAGTAATCGAGGGACGAATTGTGGAGCTCGGGACCCACGACGAACTCGTGGCGCTCGAAGGTGAGTACGCCTCGCTCTGGCGTAGTTGGCGCAATGAAGGGCCCGAGGCCTCGTAGGCTTACCCTCGTGACCTCGAGGCAGATCTGGCTGGGACGAACGAACTGCGCGCTGACGACGATGCCCTCATGAGGACACTTCTCATTATCGAATGTGGCGTACTGGGTCTCGTCGTTGGATCATTTCTCAACGTAGTTATTTACCGCGTTCCACGTCACCAGTCACTACTACGGCCCCGCTCGCGCTGTACGAGCTGTGAACAGAGGATTCGCGACCGCGACAATATCCCCGTACTCTCGTGGCTCCTCTTGAAGGGGCGCTGTCGTAACTGTCAAGCCCGTATCTCGCCTCGCTATCCGCTGGTCGAGTTCGCCACCGGTGCACTCTTCGTGGGAAGTGCCGCACAACTCGGAGCCAACTGGGCACTTCCGGCCGATCTCGTCTTCCTCGCCAGTGTGTTCGCCCTCGCGCTCATAGATGCTGAGCATCTCGTGCTTCCGCGCACCATTATCTACACCGCACTAGTCGGCGTGAGCGCGTTCCTCTTACTCGCCGCGGCGATCTATGGAGAGTGGCACCGATTCCTCCTGGCCGTGATCTGCGCAGCTAGTTGGTTCGCACTCTTTTTTGTCATTAACCTACTGAGTCCTCGTTCGCTGGGATTTGGCGATGTGCGTCTCGCGCCCCTCTTGGGCCTGGTGCTCGGGTGGCTCGGAATTCGCTACGTGCTCCTCGGATTCTTTCTCTCAAATTTGATTGGGGCGCTTATCGGAATTGGGCTCATTGCCACCAAGAGGATTGATCGAAACCATCCGGTCCCCTACGGAGTCTTTCTGGCTATGGGATCAACGCTGACACTCTTTGCCGGAACGGAGCTCTTGCGACCGTTCCAGCACATTCTCTGACGCACCTATGAAGTCGCAGAGTCGGACCGCACCTGACTTCATTCGTTAATTAGGATGAAGAAAGTGCACTGCGTCAAGGGAAGCGAAGTTCGAATGGCGATCAGTAGTCGATGAAGTTCATAGTTCGAACTGAACACAGTCCGATGGACCGCGACACGTCGTCACCGTCACAACTGCGCACCCGACTCGATCAGCCCGTACCCTTTTTGTGGCGTGTCATTGGTTGGCTCAGCTCCTCGATCTTGTTTTACACAATTCTATTTATCCTCGGAGGGCCTTCAGAGGCTGACGCACCCGAAACGGTGTACTCAACGTGGGCAATCGCTCACGGAAATCTTTCCTGCGCGTACCCCATTGCTCCAACTCACCACTTGGTCACCATCGCTGATCCGTTCGCAGCAGCGGCCCCGCTTTATTCAATTTTGACGGGGATTATGGCGGCAATTCTCAGAATTGGCCATCAAGTTCCCTTCCCTTCCGCAGCGCAACTAGGTCAACACTGCTCCAATGGATTTACATCCATGTTCCAGTGGTCAATGCACAGCGGCATCATTGTGCCAACCATTCGACTCAGTTACGTGGTGTGGCCCATTCTGGCAATGAGCGTAGTTGCGCTACTTCGCGCCAACGGCCGAGGACGTACAGGGTGGGAGTCATTTGCACTCATCATGCTGTCACTCACCTCACCGCTCTATATGGCGCTCGTGGAGTACTTCCACCCTCAAGACGTCCTAGCTCTTGCGTTAATTCTCTTTTCGGTTGCTCAGTTTCAACAGAATAAATGGATGACCGCGGGATTCTTCATGGGCGCAGCCCTGCTGACCCAACAGTTCACCCTGCTCGCTGTCGTCCCTCTCTTTTTCCTGGCACCTTCCGGCGGACGATTGCGACTCGCCATTTCAGCCACCGGAGTCTTCCTACTGATCAATGTTCCACTACTGATTGCCACATCAGGTCGCGCTTTTTATGCCCAAATCTTTGGATCGAGTCGAATTTCCGCTTTTCAGAGTACTGCCCAGTACCGAGGCGGTACGGTGCTGTGGGAACTGCACCTTCGCGGGTTAGCTCTCTTCCTCATTTCGCGTTTACTACCAATTCTTCTCAGTGCACTTCTCGCGCTTTGGGTTTCACGTCGACTAGGAGCCTCACTCACTCAGCCCGGACTTCTACTATCACTCCTCGCGACCACCTTCTTTCTGCGACTCGTCTTTGAAGAAAACCTTTACGGCTACTACTTCATGTCAGTGGCGATTTTTATGGTGCTCGTTGGCATAGTGGAGCGTCGCATCCGTGAAGCCCTGGTTGCCTGGCTTGCTCTCGTCACGCTGGCTTTTAATCCAGTCTCGTGGGGATTCCAGTCAAATTGGACACTGTGGGGAGCCAGACTCTCCGCCGATTTGCCCATCATTGCGATTGGCATTGCCGTTGCCTTCAATCTGGTGAGGCTCATCAGTCAACGAGAACTGAAACTTTCTCGCCTTTTATGGATTGTGGTGACCGTGGCCAGTTGTGTTCCCAGTCTTTGGGGCAGGCCAGCAGATACCCCAATACTTCCAACCTGGCTCTGGCAAATACTATTTGTTGCATCCGGTCTCGTCCTTGCGACTAAATCTCTCCGTCAAGGAATTGAGAGAAGTAGACAGTTGGGTGCAGCGATTGGTGAGTTGCAAACTTAAATTAATAGACAATCTGCATTCGAAGTCCCCGAGAATCCCATTCTGCGATGAGTGGAAGTTTCTTGGCCGAACGGGCAAACACTCTTCGAGCCGACCACAGCACCGCCATTGAGTTCAGCACCGCCAGTTGCGGTGAAGTTCGACTCGCGATTACCAGTAACTCTGGAAAATTCGGAATCAATTTCTCTAGTAGTGCGGCACGTTCGTCGAGGCCTGCGGCTGTGTCGTGTGAAAAGGCAAGAGTTGAGTCTCCATTCAAATGTCGAAAGCTCAGCTCGGCATGTCCTTCAAAAATTGATCGTTGGCGATACGGGGCCATTTCAGCAGCAACTTGCTCGGCAATTGTCACTTCAGTGCGAGGAGAATTTTCAGAACTAAATCTTTCAATTTCTCCATACGTAACACTTCGACGTGACGTTGCATCGCGTTCGCCAAGAATCGCCGCAGTTTCCAGATCACAGGTTCGCACGGCGTTACTCTCGTCGTCCATAAATCCGAGGGGGGTGTTAACTACCAGGATCTCGAATGAAGGTCGATCCTCTAAAATTTCCTTAAAAGTAGAGACCGTTCGTGGCGAGTCAACGGAGAATGTTGACCCGCGCATCTTCGCCGACGTAACTACCCAACCAGCGTCGGAGAATTCGGCACCGCCCACTACTGAATAAGGGAGTTGGGGGCCACGTTGAATTGTCAACGAAAATTCCTAACCATTAACGGCAATGCCCATCCCTTGAAGAATTCGAATCAATTCCTTGGGGTGCACGCTCACGGCCATCGCGTTTTCGTACGTAACCACTCCGTCCGCAATTAAACGAGCCAAGTTGGACTCCAGGGTCTGCATGCCGTCTTTGGTTCCGGTGAACATGACGTTGGCTAATTGATTGGAACGGCCTTCGCGAATCAAATTTCGCACTGGGTGCGTTGCCACCAAGACCTCAAATGCCGCAACCATTCCTCCGTCGATACGTGGAACCAGCCGCTGAGCAATCACTGTATTGAGTGAAGCCGCGAGTTGCACGCGAATCTGCTCTTGACGAGCAGCGGGAAACACGTCAATAATCCGGTCAATCGCCTGCGGGGCATCATTGGTGTGAAGAGTGGCGAACACGAGGTGTCCGGTTTCGGCCATAGTGAGTGCGATCTGAATCGATTCGACATCTCTCATCTCACCAACCAAAAGCACGTCGGGGTCTTCGCGCAGTGCCGACCGTAGAGCCCGGTCAAACGAAGGGCTATCGAGTCCAATTTCGCGCTGTGTCACGGCCGACATTTTGTGCTCGTGTACGTACTCAACCGGATCTTCAATGGTCAAGATGTGCGCTGCTCGAGTGGTGTTTATGCGATCAATAATTGAGGCCAGCGTCGTCGACTTCCCCGAACCCGTTGGTCCGGTAACAAGTACGAAGCCCCGAGGCTGGGTCGCCAACCAATCAGCGATAGGTGGAAGCCCGAGTTCCGCGTAGCTGGGAATTCTTGACGGAATGATGCGAAGTGCGACGGCAGTCTGTCCCTTTTGCGTAAAAGCACTGCCGCGAATTCGAGCACGATCGACCCACGAAAAAGAAAAATCTACATCGAGCTGCTCAGCCAACGTGACCCGTTGTGCTGGAGTCAAGATTGGTTGAATTGCCTCAAAGATTTCATCCCCGTTGAGAACTGGCGCACCATTGATCACTTGGAGTTGCCCGTTAACACGGATTCTTGGAGCAGAGCCGCCGGCCAAGAGCAGGTCGCTTCCCTTCGCCGCCCAAAGAATTTCGAGCCATGGTTCGATCTGCTTTAGATGGTCCTTGCTCACGAGGTCCTACGCATCAACCTTCATCCTCTGTACTGCAGCCTAAGACCCACCTACCAACTACCCTTCTGGGCGGTCGATGGCTCTAAAGAACAGTGTCGCAAGCGGCCGGACCCGTGTAAGGAGCTGCGCCGCCAGTACCAACGGCCAAGCTAATCGCACCATTGGTGATACTAAAAGTGAACGATTTTGGATCGCTTTGTGGCCAAGTCTGGATGTAAGGCCCTCCCGTCGCCGGATTGGTACCAGTTAATGCCATCGTAGTAATAGCACTGCCCGGGTTAAAAGCCTGGAATGCGGCAACCGCAGTTTCGAGAGTCGCTCCATCGGCCTTACAGGCCGAAACTGCGCTCTTCGTCGTTACTCCACCGAGCGAGAAAACCACAACGGCGGCAAGAATACCCAGGACGATAATCACGATCAGAAGTTCAATCAAAGTGAAACCTTCATCAATTGCACCTGTACGGCGCTGACGCTGCACTCGCTGAAACATCGAAATCATCATTTCTCCTAAAAGTTTACAAAGTCATAACAGTGACTTTGTTTTGGCCTTCCGAAACTATACCCGTCATCACCACGGCAGAAAATATTTAAAGTCATGTTTTGCACGGCTAATTCTTAGAAAATCCAAAGAATTTTGACAGATGCTGCAACTCGTAAGCCCATGTCGCTGATCGAGTTACGGTCCTGCGACGAACGTAGGTCCGATGGCGCTCGTTCCGCCAGGACCCACCACCACGACAGCATAGGTCTCACCCGAGGTCAATAAAGGAGTCTGCGCGGATATTGAACACGATGCAACACACGAAGCCGGCGATGGGAATGAAGCGCTGACTGCAGCAGTGACAATGGGGCTAGCGGTAGCGATGAGGGCTTCCGCATTGGCGAGACTGCCAATGGCCTTTACGTTAATAAAGTCGACGGTAGCGTTACCAGTAGTAAGCCCTCCGAGGTTGCTCCCCGTTACAGTCAAGGTGCTGGTCGTACTCGCTGACACCGCACCAGATATTGACGTCACAACCGGGACAACCGGGTAAAAGGTCCAACTATCAACGATGGTCCCTGAACCACAGGTCAACACTGAGGCTGCGTTCACGTCGTCGCAGGGCAGATACACCGGAGTGCCAAAACCTGATGGATAGTCGTCAAAACTTACAGTGGCTTGAAGGAGTGGAGACGACGCGCATGCCGCCGCGCTCGATACGCTGCTTAAACAAGTAACTATTGTCACCATACGCGTGTCACTCCCGGGCTTGTCTGCGCCGAAGGCGGGCCACAGCGAGTCAGAACCGTTGGGGTTCCACATGGTCGAGCACCACACGTTAAACGTATGGTTATTCAAAGCAATCTGTGTAAGTCCAGCTGAATTCAAGCAACCGGCTGGCGGTGATGCGAAAAGAGTTTGACCTTCAAAAGATGCTTTTAAATTTTGAATAGCCAGTTCAGTGGCGCTGCCCGCTGACGACTGCACAGATTGGACCGTACTGAATCGAGTGGCATTATTCAAATTATTTTGAACGGAGAACATGAGTGTCGTGACGATCAAACTCACGGCAATCAAAAAAACGAGGGCGAGAACCAGGGAGCTTCCATTATCGCTGCGATTGGACGCACAATGAAACCCAGTAGCAGTTGATCGACCGTAATCACGGATTGGAGAAGTAACCCGAGGTCTTGACGCAACCTCCAGTTCACTTTCTTTCACATGTCGCACGTGCCGCCTCATCTATTTTCATTGCCATTCAGTACGGATCTTCCCGCCTGACTCACTCCTCGGCTCTCAAACCTTTAAAAATCATAGTTGTTGCTTCACCTTCAAATTGGAGCATCCCTAGTGCTAGAACAACTAATGCACCGTCCATCAAGCGAATGAGCACAACGTTTATCGGTGGACTGGACCCAACTACTTAACCGTGAAGGTATAGGGAGTTCCAGCCGTAATTGCGTTGTAGTTTGTGGCAACAGCAACTGAAGGAATGAGTGTGCAGCTTCCCGCTGCTACGAACGTGACGGACAGACCGGTAGCAGTACAGACCGCCGGCGTTGAGGATACAACCTGACCGAGTCCATTACTCAGAGTGTTCAGGCTGACCGTCACCGTTGACGGGTGTGTTGGATTGGCAATGGCATTGATTGAGGCCGTTACCGTCGCCCGCGTCACCGTCAATAGACGAATTGACGAGGTCGATCCGGTATAGGTGAACGTTGTGTTTGAAGAGGAAGGCGCTCCCGGCACAAAAGTCGCGATGACGTTCCAGTTCGTAGCAGTATCCAACGATGTTGACGATGGAGAGCACGTACCTTTGCCGAGACTTGCGGCATTCAGCGTTACCGTGCAAAGTGTGGTTGCTCCCACCTTTACGGTGACGATTCCCACTGGATAGCCAGCTCCAGTCTGCCCACTCACGGATACTGAGAAGACCTCTGATTGCTCCGCACGATACGTCAGCGTCGAGGCTGACTCGCTCAGTGTCGTTGAAGTGGTACCCGAAACTTTGAAACTCTGAACAGTTCCTGTTACCGCCAAATAGTTGGCACTGGCTGCGACGTGAGCGGTGAGCGTACAGGTACCGGGAGCCAAGAGCGTCACGGTGAGTCCATTAACCGTGCAGACCGCGGTTGTCGATGAGGTAACCGACGCAACACCATCACTTGCGGTCGTAACGACAGCACCGTACGTCGTTCCCATGTCTTGAGTAACGGGCAGATTAGAGATCGTCGCAGTCGCTGTGGTGGCCAGCACTGTAAATCCTGGCGCCAAAGTTGGCGAGGTCGAGGGCAGATAGCTAACCGTAGGATCTGACGACGAGGTCGCCGCTGGTAGAAACACTGCGTAGACATTGGCGTACGCTCCGCCACTTAATTCTTTTGCACTGAGTGCACACTGAAATGTTGACGTGATGCCGGCGCCACCAGCTGCGCCACCAGAACCGGCACTAGTGCAGAAAATCTTTTGCGCGTTTTCAAACACGACTGATCCAATTGGGTATCCAGCACCCGCTTGACCGGTAACCGTGGCGGTAAAGAACCCAGCATTTTCTGCACCGTACGTTACGGGGAATGCATTGGCGAGAGTAAATGTAATCGACGTGGTCTTTGAATTCGCAGCGGCAGCGGCATTGCCACCCATTCGACCAATAACCAATGCAAACGGGGGAATCTTCCAGCCTCGAGAACTTTTCACATTAATGGTGAGAAGCTCTGCCGGCTCACCCGTTGACGTTGGACAGGCAGTTGAGAATGATG
>CAITNF010000014.1 GCA_903893745.1 uncultured Actinomycetes bacterium | reverse complement strand
TAATCCCAAGGTGCCGGGATCGAGACCCGGGCGGCCCACCAGTAGAACAAACGACGTTCAAGTGATCTGATCGTCCGAATCGTAGGAATAGGTCCCTACGGTACGTTTTGGTGTTGTCGTAAACCCGCTGGTTAGAACTCTCGAAGCTTGAGCGCTTGAGCGCTTGACAATCCTCTTCAGAGGTATGTGTTCCGGAAACGGCACGGACGCGCCAGTAGTGCCCGATAGCTCCGCAAATGGCGCCATACCTAATGATTTTGAGCGAATTGACAACCCTAATTCCAATTGCAACTCCGTCAGTCCTCACATATGACTATTAACTAACTGGTAAGTAAATATGCTTGACATCCGACAATCTTTGCTGTTATTCTGCTCGCATATGTACACCTCGTTACTGAAATAGTGATATCACCGTCGATTTGAGACGTTAGATCTGAGCTCAATTCAGTGTTGCGAGAACCTGAGGGGGAAAATAATGACGGATTCAAAGCACGAGTCGGTATCGGGGGCAGGGCCCGCGGTAATGCTCGATGATTCAGGTAGCGGAAAGCTGGCCAAAGGCACTCTGAGTCTCTGGGACGCAGTTGCAATCAGTGTTGCCGTCTTGTCGCCAGCCATGGCAATGCAGCTGAACGCTGGCGGCGTAGCCGGAGTTGCTGGTGGATCAACGCCGCTGGCCTTTCTGCTTGGAGGGATTGCTTGCCTTTCTCTCGCTTACGTTGTTATTGGCTTCACTCGGCGACTCGCTTCGGCGGGCTACGCGTACACGTACGCGAGTCGTAGTCTCGGTAAGCATTCAGGCTTTATGGCCGGATGGCTCTACGCATTCGGTATGGCCTGTTTCGTTCCAATGACCATGGCAGGAGTGGGTGGGATTCTTTCGAGCCTCCTCGGACTAGGCGGAAACTGGTGGTTCTGGTTCTTCCTCATGGGGATGGTGGTGCTCTTAGGTCTGTCAATTGTCCAAATTAAGTTCACGACCAAAGTGCAGCTGATCGTCACTGTAGTCACGGTTCTACTTTTCCTACTAGTAGACATTGTGGTCACAGCGAAGGGCGGAGCCCACGGGTTGTCACTAGCGCCGTTCACCTTTAGCCACACGGCGAGTGGTGGATTTCACGGAGTCTTCTACGGGCTCATCCTGGGAATCACTTCATTCATCGGGTTCGAAACGGCGGCCGACTTTGGTGAAGAGACGGCAAACCCTCGACGAGCGATTCCAATCGCCATCTTGGCTGCAGTGTTCTTCGGCATCGTGTTCTATGTATGGACCACGTACGTCGCGACCGTCGGCTACGGAGTCAATGCGCTCCAGCACGATCCGTCCGTTTGGGTCAATGGAGGCTTCGCAGCTGTGGCGACACAGTACATGAACCACGCTGTTGGCACGATGGTGCAGGTCGGCGCCCTATTCTCCGCCTTTATCGTATGTGTGGCGTGCGCTACGGCGTCGAGCCGGACGCTCTTCGCAATGGCGCGTGAAGGCGTCCTCCCCAAGTGGCTGAGCCACACGAATTCATGGTCCCGTGCCCCGTTCAACGCAACAGCAACGGTGGCGGTTCTGTCAACAATCGTCGCCGCGATCATTGGCTTTGGCTACGGTTCAGCGGCACTCGGCGGGGATGCCTTTACGGTATACGCCCTTGCGGCCACCGTCGGAACTTTGGCGATTGTGGTGGTCTACATCGGCCTCTGCATCGGAGGAATTGCCTTCTTCAAGAAGACGAGTCGCCGATTCAATCCGTTCACCCACGGTCTCATTCCAATGATCGGTGTAGTGCTCTTCGCCGCGGCCTGGTATGGATCGGTGAAGCCTGCGCCACCTGCTCCAATCAACTCCGCAGCATTCATTGCCATCATCTGGTTTGTGATTGGCTTGATTGTTCTTGCGGTCCTCTCCAAGCGTAATCGTGCTGCGATTGAACGGATTGGAACAATACTTGGTGAAGAGGGCGGCGATATCGAATCGTCCTCGCACTCCTCGGCCTCCTCCAGTAACTAGCCCCGCTAATACGGAGACTCGACCTGGTCATTGGTCCACACTACGGACCAATGACCAGGTAATCGAGCAGTTTTAGCTGGACGCTTCAATAAGATAATTGGGCGCTACGCGCAAATCATCGTTTCGGCTTCGAAGTAGCGCGATGAGTGCCATGGTTGAAGTCCGTTTGACCTTTCGAATGCCCGCGAACAAGGCCTGGTATTTCAGTTGTGTTCGCATCCCAGTCCGCCAGTTCTCGAAATAACTGATGACTAGTCGTGACGCACGCGGCCCAGACTGAAGAATTCATCATTCGGTTCGAGCGCCATAGCGTGCACCATTCGATTCGACAAAGCGAAGAATGCAACCACTGAAGAAATGTCCCAAATCTCTTCAGAATCGAAATCGAGTCGTGCGAGAGTCTCGTGGTCTTCATCGGTTATCTCTTGAGGACGCAGCGACAACTTGACGGCGTATTCAAGCATGCCGCGATGGCGCTCACTCAATGGAGCTTCTCGGTAGTTGATAGTGAGTTGATCAGAGAGAGACGAGCCGTCAGTCAAAAGGCGCAGGTTGGCCCCGTGCGAAAGTACGCAGTAAGTGCAGTTCACCAGGGCACTCGTCGTTACGACAATCATCTCTCGCTCAACTTTGGTCAGTCCCCCACTACGGTCCATGATTGCGTCACGGTACGCGAAGAAGGCTCGAAACTCATCTGGGCGCCGAGCGAGCGCCATCAGCACGTTGGGGATGAACCCGAGGCGTCCGTTAACTTGCGTAATTCGAGATTGAATATCCTCGGGAAGTTCGTTGAGCAGTGGGACGGAAAATCTACTGATTGAGGACATGAACGTAATCTATACCAAAGTGATTCAATGTCGTTTGACAAGTCCTGACAGAAAATTCTTCTCGCAGGTAGGATTGATCACTGTCACCCCATTCATCAGCAGCAATTGCTCCGCGTTAGGTGCGGCGAATGTACGTGTCTCGTGACAATGCTTCAATGTTGAAAGACGAAATTGCGCGATCCCAAGTCAAATTGCTGAGTGGCCAACGTCTTTACGTCGATAATCAGCAGCGAGTGATTAGCCAGTGTCTCCCAGCCATCGTCGTCATCTTGAGGGAAGCCGGACGAGGCGACCACGAGCGAATCAGCTTTGCGTCGCATTCGCAGTCGGTAGTACGGCTGCCCGTCGGGCTCCATCGCAGGCCCCGGCGTCTGTCCGGGGTCATGACAATTGACGACGTAGAGAGCTTCGGGGGTAACGAACATGGCGTTCAAGCTGCTTACTTCAAAGTCTCGAGTAAGTCGGGTAATCACCGTATCGATAGCCTCGGCGAAGGTCAGACCATCCGCAATTGCGGCCATGACTGCCATGAAGTAACGCTCGCTGTCGGTGGTACCGATGAGATGCTGTTGAAAGTTGGGCGGCACAATCTCATCGAGACGACTCTGTGGAGAAATTGACCCGTTGTGGGTGAACGCTACGTCGCCATACAAAAAAGGATGCGTGTTACGCATCTCCACCGCCAAGCCCACACTGGCTTTACGAAAATGAACAATGGAGGCCCGGGTCTTCACGGCAAGAGTCTCGCGAAAGAGATCGTCTCGGAACGCTGGGAGGGTTGACTTCGTCACCGTCGGGGTCTTCTGATTATCACCCAAGGTGGCCGCACCCCAGCCATCATCATGCAGACTCGAGAGGTCGGTAAACACCGACAGTCCCGCTTCGCCAATTACCTCACTGAGGGTTCTTGATGAACTTGAGACGCACCCTAATAACCGGCACATTAGACGTACTTCCCCATTCCGCCGGCGACATCAATACTGGCTCCGGTGATGTAACTTGCTCGATCGCTCGCCAGGAAGGCAATAATTCCCGAAACCTCGTCGACCGTACCGAAACGTCCGAGGGGGACTTCGGCCTCCGCTCGTGATGTCAGAAATTCATCAAAGGTCAACGCGGGTGCTTGTAGTTGATGAATATTGTTCCACTGTGGCGTCACCACAAAGCCAATATTCACGCTGTTCACTAAAATATTCTCCGGCCCCAACTCCATGGCGAGCGCCTTTGAAAGGTTCAAACACGCCGCACGACACACGGTGGTGGCGAAGAACTTCGGGTCCGGATAACGGGCGTAGATCGCGTTCACGTTGATGACTCGGCCCGCGGTGCTCTGTTGTAGATACGTACGAGCGGCACGCGTGCAACGAATCTGAGAGAAGAGTTTTACGTCTAAGTCTCCTTGCCATGCTTCATCAGTGAGCGAGCCAAAGTTCCCCGGGTGTGCCGCACCCGCGTTGTTCACCAAGATGTCGATCCCCCCAAGCGCTTCGCCAGCCCTATCGATGAAGTCAGTGATTTGTTCCGCAACGGTGACGTCAACGGTCTGTGAGTAGACGATTCCACCCAGGTCCCGCAGTTCGCGGTCCGCGCTCGCCACTTCGCTGGCGGTGCGGGCGCAAATCGCCACACTCGCTCCCTCGCTCGCCAACTCACGAGCTACGGCCAACCCGATTCCCTTAGATCCACCAGTAATGACCGCACGGCGGCCCCTCAGACTCAGCTCCACGTCAAGAATTCCCGTCGGTCTTACGCATCTGGGCTTCGGCGAAAGCCAGCAGGGTCTGGCGAGGTGGATTAAAGACGTCCGCCTCGAGACAACCCACGTCATTCGTGTGGGCACCATGCGGAACCCACGGTGGGACGACGGCGACGTCACCTGGGCGCATCGTCCGTACGTCACCATCAATGTCAAACTCGAACTCACCCTCGAGGACGATCACAATCTGCTCCTCAATGTGCACGTGTTTGGGCGCCTCAACGTGAGGAGCGAAGCGAACGAAATTCACCATGGTCTTTTCACCAAGCACCGGACGAAATTCCAAACCGGGAAGCATTTCGACAGGGTCAATCCCGTCAACTTTTACGTAGCGGCCAGGAGCCGTTGGCGTACCCGCGCCTTCTGTACTGAAGTGTGATTGATCACTCATTATTTCTCCTTTTAATTAATGCTTGGCTACAACTTCGTGAAGAGTGCGGCGAGACGCCCAATTCCTTTATCTATGTCCGACGGCTCAACGCAACTGAAAGATAGTCGAATCTCGTGATTTCTCTCGCCGTTGGGATAGAAGAATTGGCCGGGCACGTAAGAAATCCCCGCCGCCACCGCCCGCGCCGATAACGCAGTGGTGTCAACGCCCTCGGGCATCGTCAACCAAGTGAAGAATCCTCCAGTAGGTCGAGTCCACTGCGCCCCGTCGGGCATCGTCAATTCAAGAGCGTTCATCATGGTCTGCGCCCGTGATGCGTAGAACCGACGCGCCTCCGGAAGCCAAAGATCCATCTGACCTGCGCGAATGTACTCCTCAACGAGTCGTTGACCCAGACTGCCGGCGCACTGATCCGCGACTTGCTTGGCACCAACCATGGCGTCGAGCACCGCCACCGGCCCCGACGCCCATCCCAGTCGAACACCCGGAAAGAAAATCTTTGAAAATGTTCCAATTTGGACCACGGAGTCGGGAGCCAGCGATCTCAAACTCGGAGCCCGTGATTCAGAAAAATCCAACTCACGATACGCGACATCTTCTACGATGAGTACTCCGTATCGGCGACAAAGTTCCACCAGGGCGTGTCGCTTCTCACCAGACATGCTGCAGCCAGTTGGATTCTGGCTGTCAGGAATCGTATAGAGCAACTTGGGACGAACTCCGCTCGCTAACAAGTCGGCCACGGCGTCGACGTCAATGCCGTCGTCGTAAATCGGAACCCCCCTAACGTTTGCTTCATAGCTTTCGAACGCCATGATGGCCCCGAGGTACGTAGGCGCCTCAACGATCACCACGTCACCCGGATCGAGATAACTCTTGGCCAACAGACCAATCGCGTCCATTCCACCACTGGTTATCATCAGTTCGTCCGTCGACGCTGGGATTTCACCGCGACCACTAAGCCATTGCGCGATCACCTCGCGCACGCTCGTCAGCCCCTTCGTCGGTGAGTACTGCATTGCCGTTCCGGGGTCTTCGGTTAGAAGTTGTGACGTCAACTTTGCTACGACCGTCGCTGGAAAAATCTCCGGGTTCGGAAATCCTCCCGAGAACGTAATCACGCCACCGGCCTCGGTCTGGGCCATGATGTCAGCGATTGCTCCACTACTCGGCGACGTCACCACACGCTTAGCCAGCAAACTATCGAGCTCCGCAATTACTTGAATACTGTTCATTTCGCGACAACTCCTCCGTGCAGTTTGGACCGGTAGGCAAATCCCTTGGTCGTTCCTCGAGTGATGACAATCGACCCGTGGTGTGAGCAAATTCTGGTCAGTGGAAGCTGTTGTTGCCCAGCGCCAATAGTCAACGACTTCGGCGAAGATTGCACGTGGTCAGCAAACGAAGTACAGACTGGGCGCAATGACCGTCTTGACATTTGCGTCCCCTTCTTTGCCGACTACCTAACCCAAGATTACCGGTGAAAGTAACACTTGTCAACTAAATCATTAAGTAAGCCGTTATAACAAAGTAATAATTGTTAAATAGTTTTCATTCGAATTGAATTCTTCGTGGATTACCGATGCAGAGCCCTTGGTGTGTTCACGGGGCCAGCGGGGCACGCGCGCGTGGTCGTATTCGGTCGGATGAAATGCTGGTGACCAAGGATTGACGGCGTTCGAACCGTGGGTCTTCGATCGCTCGCTACGACACGGTCTCGCTCGAAGTGCGCTTCAGTGTTCAAGCTCGAGCTGGTCCGACTAAGGCGCTACGGCTGCACTATCAATTTGAGAGAGGAGCCCCTGCAACACGCTTTGAGCAAAATTGGGGGGTTCTAGGGTGCTGAGCACGATGGAGGTGTTGGTGTGCTGAATCCCCGAAGCCTCCATCAGTTCGTCAAAGAACACTCTTCTCAAGTGGTCCAGATCCTGAATTCGAAGCCGCAGTCGCAGGTCCAAGGAACCGGTCATTATGTCAACCGCCTCAACCTCGGGAATCTCCAGTAGTCGAGCGGCGAGGTCGCGCTGGTCGGCGCTCTTCTCAGAGAGAACACTGATGTCCACCAGCATTGGACGGCGCAGTGCACTCCAGTCAACGATTGCTCTATATCCCTTGATAACTCCGGCCGCCTCGAGCCGCGAAATTCTCTCAGAAATAGCCGGTGGTGACATTCCAATGGAGCGGGCCAACGCACGCTGCGACAAGCGAGCATCAGTAACCAAATGCTCAAGAATCTTCAGATCAACCTCGTCCAATTCACTCGAACTCATGAAAGATGGCTCGCCATCTGTGACATATCGCTCAACCACCCGAATCGTTGATAAATAGTCCTTAACATCACATCCCCCTTAGCAACATCACGAGAAGTAGAACGAAGACAATGAGTCATTTAGAAGAACTCAAAGTACTCGCGCATCTCCCAATCGGTAACTTCGCTCAAGAATCGACTGATCTCATTGCGCTTCATCATGGTGAGGAAATTAACGAAACCATCGCCAAACTCCTGGCGAAAGAAGGGGTCCTTATCCAGCGCATCCGTGGCCTCCCAAAGATTATTTGGCAGTTTTTGAGCATTCTCGTCGGCGTACGGATCTGCACCTGACATGGGCTGAGGGACCAGTTGACGGCGAATTCCGTCTAGTCCGGCCGCGATATTTGAAGCCAGGTAGAGGTACGGATTCGCCGCGGGCTCACCCATTCGATTCTCAATGTGTGCGCCCTTCTCGCCCGGTTGCCCCTGGACTCGAATCATCGTGCCACGATTCTCCTCCGCCCAACCCGCACGATCGGGAGCAAACGAATACGGACGAAGACGCTTGTACCCGTTGATGGTCGGGTTGGCGAATATCGACATAGGTAAGGCGTGCTCAAGGATTCCGGCCGTGAATTGGCGGCCGACCAACGACAGTGAATTCTCGTCGTCACTCGTGAAAGCGTTGTCATTAGAAGCACGGTTGCGAAGCGACTGATGTAGGTGCCATCCGCTGGAAAAGGCATTCGGTAGGGCCGGGCGGGCCATGAACGACGCCAAGAGCCCTTCGCGCTGACAGATCTGCTTGACCGCCGAGCGAAACAGCACCATGGCGTCAGCACTGCCGAGACCCACCATCGGGTCCATCGTGATCTCCAGCTGGCCAGGTCCCCATTCGTCTTCCATTGACCGCAGGGGAAGCCCCAGAGCAGCCAGCGTGTCGCGCAATGTTTCGAGAAGGGTGTTGACACCACCTAATCGAACCTCAGAAAGATACTGATAGCCCTGCTCGATTGCACTGACTTTTGGAGTAGGTGCAGGCCAACCAGTCTCTGAGAAGTCAATGCGTCCCGGCGAGTCCAAGCGCACCACGTAGAACTCCACTTCAAGACCAGAGACATAATCAAAACCCATCGATTCGCCGACCGCGAGTTGGTTGCGCAGTATGCGTCTCGAATCGAACATCATTGGCTTTCCGTTCGCAAAGTATGAATCGGTGAGAACCCATCCAGTTCGATTTGCGAATGGCAGCACTCGTAGTGTGGAGGGATCAGGGACGAGAACCATGTCCGGGAAGCCCGTAAGTTCGGGGACACCAAATCCACCACCCTCGGCGAACGCCTTCGTGAACACGAAATTGGCCGAGTCCAAACTGAGCAGTGCGCCAGAGAAGTCAATCCCACTTTCCAGTGAGGCCAGGTAATCATCCTTGGACATGAACTTCACTCGCGGGGCACCGTGTTGGTCAACCCAGATCATTCGCACGGTCTGCAAATCGTGCTTCTTCACCAGTTCCCGACTCTGCTCGGCCGCGAGACTGTAGCTCTCCGTGTACAGACCGTGTTCTCTAACGAAACCGGCTTTACCAACTCCACGCACTGAATCGCCCGACATGTACTTCCCCTTTTCTCGCCCAGTAGAGACAAACGGACTATAGCCACGACTGCAACAGTCGTCAACCAACGTGGCCAAAAGTATAAAATAATAAAGGTTTGTGGCGTTGGAAGTTATCATTCGAATTGAGAAATTCGTATTCTCACTTCAGGCGACTTCTGCGATAGTTCCCCTCGCGGGGACTCACCAGATGTGCCACCTTGGCATCTCAGTAAAGAATCGTAACCAGCAACTCGCGTCACGTAACTAGGGCCATCGGTTGAGTGACGAGAGTCGCGAGATCAGAAAGTCACCTGATTTGTCTAGCTCACCGCTGCTAGGAGGAGCCCGATGAGGTCGTCGACGCATCGGTGGTGACCAATTGGTTGAGTAATCTACATCTGCAATGAAAAGTAGAGTGATTAACTCTAATTGTCTATCAAGTTTGCTTAATTATGTTACATTCGTCAGGTAGTCAGGGTATTTCGGTGCTCAATGAACTCACGTGCATTCTTGGTATCAGACCCGTGACTCCAGTAGACAGGAGACGTACAAGTGATTGACGACCACGGTCATCCATTCGCTCGCTCGGGCGGACCCTGGAATATTGCTTCTATTGGCCTCTTCACTGAGGAGGGTGCGAGTGCCGATCGACGCCGTCAAGAGGTCGGTGGAAAGCGACTATGGGCCAACCTCATCGATCAGCGTCTCGCTGCATATCTCAAGTGCAACGTCGCCGATCTACCCGAAGCTCGCAATGAGGCCAGTGCCAACTGGCCAACGTACGTGAGGGGATTACTCGACGATGCCAACATCGTTGAATCCATCTTCGACGTCGGTGGCGAGCGCAGCAGTGCGGTCTCTGACTACTTTGCCGATCTTACGGCTCGACCAGTGCACTGGCTTGGTCGCATTGATCCAATCATCGACAACCTAATGGAAAAGGGTGCGGACGCCGAGACGATCGTGTCTGAAGTTGAACGATACTGCCGCGAAGCAATTAGCGCGGGGTGCGCTGGCTTCAAGACCGCGATTGCCTATCGAACGGGATTGGCAGTACGGGCCGACATGACCATCGATGCAGCCCAGAAGTCATTGACTGAACCAGTACCCGTTCGCCGGAGAGGAAAGGCCTTGCGCGACTTGGCGTTTCAGCGTGCGCTCGGCATAGCTGCTGAAGGTGGGCGCCCATTTCAGGTGCACACCGGCTTTGGCGACTCATCGTTGCGTCTCAGCGAATCCAATCCGTTACTCCTCGAAGAACTGCTCGCCACCGAAGAGGGGTCCTCCGCGTCAGTCGTTCTCATCCACAGCGGGTATCCGTGGACCGAAGAACTCGGTTTCTTGGCGCTGAGCAAACCAAATGTCTTTGCCGAGGTATCACTCATCAATATCTTCACGCCGCTCAAGGTGACTGAAAGAATTCTGCAATTAGTGGAACTCGTACCAACCGACCGCATCATCTTTGGCACCGATGGACACGAACAGCCCGAGACATTCTGGTTCGCCGCCCACGCACTGCACCAATCGTGGGAACAGGTTGCCCAAGAACTAGGGCGAGTTGGTGCATCGGCAAGTTGGATTGAAGAAGCCCGTCACGACCTGTTCGAGGGCAACGCCCGGAGGCTCTACCTTGACTGAACCCAGTGCACGCATTGTGAAAGCTGAGGTCTACGAAGTAGCGATGCCACTGCTGAAGACGTTCGTAACCGGGTTCGGCGATACGTCATCACGCCACACCGTCCTGATTCACATCGTCGACGATGACGGGTTTGAAGGTTGGGGTGAGGCCCCGGCACTCGATCACCCTTTCTATCTCCCCGAGACGACCTCGACGACGTATTCAATAGTGGTCGAATACGCTCTCGCACTTTCATTACAGGCAACGAGCGGTGACCCACGCGACGTCGTTCGAGCGATGTCGCCAATTCGGGGCAACACCTTTGCCCGTGCCGGAGTCGAAGCCGCGTATTGGGCGTTGGCTTCTGCGCGATCGGGACAGCCAATGAGCGCATTGCTTGGTGGCTCCGCAGTTCGCGTCGCGGTAGGTGAGAGCCTGAGCATCGCCGACTCAATGGAAGAGACCCTCGAAGAAGTGGCGTTGCGACTCAGCGAGGGCTACCGCAGAATCAAATTAAAGATCCGTCCAGGCTGGGACGTGAACGTGGTCAGGGCCGTACGCGAGCGATTCGGCCATGACATCTTGCTTCAGGTCGACGCGAACGCGGCCTATACCCTGGATGAGGCTGATGTCTTTCATGCACTCGATGAATTCGAATTGTTGTGCATCGAGCAGCCACTCGGCTACGACGACTTCGAAGGATCACAGGCTCTTCAGCGTCAACTAGAGACCGCCATCTGCCTCGACGAAGCCATCCGCAGCCCGAGTGATGCTCGACGGGCGCTGGACATGGACGCCTGTCGCAACATCAACGTTAAGCCCGCCCGTGTGGGCGGGCTCGTCGCCTCTCTGGAAATACATGACCTCTGCGTCAAACGCGGAATCCCCATGTGGTGTGGGGGCATGCTGGAATCTGGGATCGGGCGTTCAGCCAACTTGGCCCTGTGTTCGCTGCCCGGCTTCACCCAACCGGCCGATATGTCACCGGCTGTAGTTCTCTACGAGGAAGATCTGGTCGATCCCACCTACTTAGTTGACCCCGAGGGCTATATTGCAGTGCCCCAAGCCAGCGGCCTTGGTTTCAATGTCGTTACGGACCGTATTACGGCTCGAACTGTTCGCCTCGCCGTACTTGATCAACGCACTCAGACCATGCGAGAAGAAACGACGGACCACTTCAGAATTTGATCGTCCTTCGTGTGATGTCTCCGAAGCCTCCATGCACTGGAATCGTGCACTGTGCGCCGTCACAGCCGCGAGTACTAGAGGTGGCGTTCGCAATGAACAAGTTTAAGCTAGATTGCGACACTTCCTACCACCTGCCATGTTGTGTGATTGCACACATTGCAAACGACGTCTCAACATGCTAAACATTCAACCATGTCGACGACACAACCGGTCAATAATGCAGCACCGTGGGGTAGCCAGTTCACTGAACATATGGTCACCGCGCGCTACGAACCCGAACATGGATGGGGCGATTTGGTTGTGGTCGATTACGAGCCGCTCCAACTTGACCCGTCGACATCGGTGCTGCACTACGGTCAGGCGATTTTCGAAGGGCTGAAGGCCTACCAGCAGCCCGACGGATCGGTGAGCGTGTTTCGTCCCGAGCAGAACGCCCAACGCTTCGCCCGCTCGGCGGAGCGCTTAGCAATGGCGGAACTTCCCGAGGATCTCTTCCTCGATTCACTTCGTCTGCTGGTGAATAAGGATCGAAACCGAGTTCCGACACAGCCCGGTGAAAGTCTTTATCTACGTCCGCTCGAAATCGCTACCGACACGATGTTGCTTACTCGTCCCTCGCTGTCCTACCTCTACGTGCTCATGGCTTCGCCTGTTGCTGACTACTTTCAACACGGTGTACACCCTGTTCGCGTGTGGCTCAGTACTGAATACGCTCGGGCAATGCCCGGTGGCACCGGCTCGGCCAAGTGTGCCGGAAACTACGCGGCAGCCATGCTGGCCCAGAAAAAAGGGGCGGAGTACGGCTGTGATCAAGTGGTATGGCTCGACTCGGTGGAGCACCGCTACGTAGAGGAGATGGGCGGAATGAATCTCTTCTTCGTATTCTCCGGCAACCGCTTAGTCACCCCGAAGCTCACCGGCACCTTGCTTCCGGGCGTCACTCGCAATTCAATACTGACTCTCGGTGCGGACCTTGGTCTAGAGGTGGAAGAGCGTCTCATCAGTACTGATGAGTGGGAGCAGAGCGTGAAGGATGGCTCGCTCTTGGAAGTGTTTGCGTGCGGCACCGCCGCAGTGATCACACCCGTTGGTGAAGTCGTGCACCAGAATGGCTCATTTACGATTGGCGACGGAGGATCAGGTACTCTCACCATGCAACTTCGCGAGACATTGCTCGGCATTCAGCAAGGGACGATTCCCGATACCCATGGTTGGATGCACCGCATCGCCTAGGACAATCCGTCGAGCCCCACAAACATCATCACCGGCTGCTCGAGGAGTTCTTTGACTCGAGAAATAAACGTGGCGGCTTCCCAGCCGTCGATCACGCGATGGTCAAATGCCGATGACAAATTCATCATGCTTCGCGGAATAAAACTCGTTCCATTCCATTGCGGCCGTATCTGAATCTTGTTGACGCCGATAATTGACACCTCTGGATAGTTAATAATCGGTGTGCTAACGATTCCTCCCAGTGCACCCAACGAAGTAATCGTCATGGTGGAGCCCGTCATCTCACTTCGGTCAAGTGTTCCACCATTGGCTCCGTCGGAAAGACGTTGAATCTCTGTTGCGCAGTCCCACAGACCTTTGCTCGCGGCGTCGCGCAGCACGGGCACCATTAGACCCCCGGGAGTCTGTACCGCGATTCCAACATCAAATCTGCTGTATTGACGTAGCACGCCCGCATTGTCATCGAAACGTGCATTGAACTTAGGTTGATCTCGAATTGCCAGCGCTAGGGCACGTGCCAGAAATGGAAGAAAAGTCAACTTTGGTCGATCGTCGGAGAATCGATTATTCAGCGATTCGCGCACCTCCAGTATCGCCGTCACGTCGATCTCCTCGACGTACGTGATGTGCGGTATCCGGGACTTAGCCATTGTCATTCGCTCGGCAATCATGCGACGCACGCCAATGATTGGAATTTCGATCATCGTGGGGTCAGCATCCGCCGAGGGCGTCGAGGCCAATGCTGTTGTAGTGGTGCTCCGCTGAAAATCGTCCAAATCCGAATGGCTAATACGCCCAGCGGGGCCAGTCCCCTTGACGGCACGAAGATCAATCCCCTCAAGCTTCGCCCGCTTGCGTACGGGGGGGGAGGCCAACGGACGTGCGCCTACCAGGGCAGTAGGCGCACTGACACCAACGGGGTCCAACTTCTGGTTCCCCACGTTGGTCTGTGGTTCGCGCGCTGGCGAATCCGGCATCGATGGCGCCGACGCTGGGCGAACCTTGGCCTCAGAAGTTATTGGCTCATCGTCGGAAAGTTCCACCTGGAATCGAATCAACGTCGCGCCTACCGCGACACGGTCGCCTGGGGCGTACTCCAGGCTGCTCACCGAGCCGGCGACGGGACTTGCCAGCTCAACCGTTGCTTTGTCGGTCATCACTTCAGCGATGAAATCATCAACCTGCACGATGTCACCAACGGCAATCATCCACGTAACCAATTCCGCTTCGGCCACCCCTTCACCAATGTCGGGCATGCGAAATTCGAAGATACTCACGTTCATCCCGCCATTGTTTGCTGTAGAGCGAGTCCGATGCGTTCGGGACTTGGAAAATAGGTCCACTCCTGCGCGTGAGGATAGGGCGTGTCGTAACCGGTAACGCGTTCGATTGGTGCTTCGAGCGCGTAAAAGCAGTGTTTCTGAACGAGTGCGCAGAGCTCGGCTCCGAACCCGGATGTGAGGGTAGCCTCGTGCACCACCACGCACCTCCCGGTTTTTTCAACGGATTTAATGATCGTCTCCAGATCAAGCGGCACTAGTGAACGAAGATCGATTACTTCAGCATCTATTGCGCACTCGGCAACCGCGGCGAGCGCAACGTACACCATGGTTCCATAGGTCAGCACCGTGACGGCCGACCCGGCGCGACGTATAGCCGCAGATCCGAGCGGAATGGTGTAGTACTCACTCGGCACATCGCTCAACTCATGGGCCGACCACGGCGTGACGGGGCGATCATGGTGACCATCAAACGGTCCGTTGTACAGCCGCTTGGGTTCTAAAAAGATCACTGGATCATCGTCTTCAATGGCGCTGAGGAGCAATCCCTTGGCATCGTAAGGGTTAGACGGAATGACCGTCTTCAGTCCAGCAACCTGAGTAAAGAGCGCTTCGGGACTCTGCGAGTGGGTCTGACCTCCAAAAATTCCCCCACCAACGGGCATGCGAATGGTGAGGGGCGCTGTGAAATCACCGGCCGAGCGATAGCGCAGTCGGGCGGCTTCTGACACGATTTGGTCATAGGCGGGATACATGTAATCAGCAAATTGGATTTCAACGCACGGACGCATTCCATTAGCGGCCATTCCAATAGCCGCTCCGACAATGGCTGCTTCGTTGACTGGCGTATCAAAACACCGAGTCGGACCGAACCGACTCTGCAGACCTTGCGTACACCGAAACACTCCCCCAAAGAAGCCAACGTCCTCACCAAATACGACCACTGAGTCATCGGACTCCATTGCCAGCATGTGGGCATCGCGAATCGCTTCAATCATGGTCATGGTGGACATGCTCACAACCCCGCTTCGCGACGCTGGCGTTGAAGATGTTCGGGTACGTCGGCGTAGACGTCTTCGAAGATGTCGCGAGGCGATGGACCGGGTCCGCTCTTTAACGTTCCCCACTCTTCGGCCACCGCCTGGGCTAGGCGGACCTGCTCTTTGACCTTGCCCTCCAGATCAGCGTGCTGATCTTCGGTCCAAGCTCCACTGGCGATGAGGTGGCGCTTCAGTCGCTCGATTGGATCGCCGAGGGGCCACGCGGCAGCTTCACTCTTTGGTCGATAGGCCGAGGGATCATCCGACGAGGAGTGTGCCCCGACTCGATACGTGACCCATTCGATGAAAGTAGGTCCGAGGTTGCGACGAGCCCGTTCTACTGCCCACGAAGCGACGGCGTACACCGCGAGGAAATCATTCCCGTCTACTCGCAACGAGGGCAGACCGAATCCGTGACCACGCACCGCAAACGTGGCCGCTTGCCCTCGAACCACAGACTGCGATGTCGAGATGGCCCACTGATTATTAATGAGATTGAGAATCACCGGTGCTTGAAACGACGACGCCATGAGCATCGCGGAAAAGAAGTCGGACTCTGCGCTCGATCCGTCACCAATCCAGGCTGCCGTAACTGAATCGCTACCTTTGATTGCCGAGGCCATCGCCCATCCCACTGCTTGCAAGAACTGCGTTGCCACGTTTCCCGACAAGGTGAAAAACCCCGTGTCCTTGGACGAGTACAAACCCGGTAGCTGTCGACCCCGAAGCGGATCGTGAGAGTTTGAGTAGATCTGTGACATCATCAACTCCAGCGGATACCCCCCGGCAATTAGAAGTGACTGCTGGCGATAGGTCGGAAAATTCATATCATCATCACGCATGGCGAAACGAAAGCCCGTGGATATAGCCTCCTCGCCCGTACTCTGCATAAAGAACGAAGTTTTTGCCTGCCGCTGGGCCAGGAACATTCGACGGTCAAACTCTCGGGTGACCATCATGCTCGTCAAACCTTTGACCAGCATGGCCGTGTCGATGACTGGCGCCCACGGACCGACCGCGTTCCCTTTGTCGTCGAGAACTCGGATGAGCTCCGTGGCGAGTTCGTGCATGTCCTGGGCCGACTCGGTCACTTCGGGTCTACGGACCACTCCGGGCTCACTGATTACCATGTCACTGAAATCTGGTGTATCGCCCGGACGGCACGTTGACGCGGGTACCGCCAATGTAAGAGGCGTCGCTACTTCAGCTTCGTTCGTCAACATCTTCAAGAAAACTCCCACCACTGACTCGACATCACGCGTGTAAACGAATGCACGAGTCTGAATGTATCAAAATTATTGGTAAAACTCTAATGCTCGTAATTAGATACTCCTATTAAATTATCAAATGACTTATTTATGGGCCATCAAACATTTCAAATGATAAAATCTCTAAGCTCATCGGTCGCGTACGGCACCTTCGGAGCATCTTCGAGTTTGAATCTCTCGGGAACCCTCGCTCGATTCGAGCTAGCCGATTCCACTTCAAGCTTGGTCACGTCGTCTGGTGGGCCTAGAGCCCCAACATTCGAGCAATCAGTATTTTCTGAACCTCACTGGTCCCTTCACCAATTTCTAGGATCTTGGAGTCACGGTAATGACGACCTACCAAACTTTCATTCATGAATCCGTAGCCGCCATGAATCTGCGTCGCGTCGCGCGCGTTATCCATTGCCGCATTACTCGCTACGAGTTTCGCAATGGCCGCCTCCTTCTTAAATGGACGACCCGAGAGCATTCGAGCCGCGGCGTCGTAGTAGGTGCACCGAGCCGTATGAGTACGCGCTTCCATCTCGGCGATCTTGAACGCAATTGCCTGGTTGCGTCCGATCGGATGACCAAAGGCTTCTCGTTGGTTGGCGTAGGTAACACTTTCGTCGACACAGCCCTGTGCTGCACCTACCGCCAGCGCGGCGATTGCGATTCGACCCTCGTCAAGAATGTGCAGAAAGTTCGCGTAGCCGCGACCCCGCTCACCTAGCAAGTTCTCTTCGGGAACTCGAAGATCGCTAAAGGAGAGTGGGTGCGTATCTGACGCATGCCAACCAACCTTGTCGTACGCCGGTTCGACGACAAATCCCGAGGTTGGAACTTCGACAAGAATCGAACTAATGCTCTTTCGGCCATCAGGCTTATGATCAGTAACCGCGGTTAGGGTCACCAACTTGGTGAGGTCGGTGCCCGAGTTCGTAATGAAACTCTTTGATCCGTTGATTACCCACTCACCGCCCTCGAGCTTCGCGGTAGTAAGCGTGCCATTAACCTTTTTGTCTAGGAGACTGTAATGCCCACTACCGCAACGCCTCAAGCGCCAGCGGGCCGCATCACGCGCCGTCAACAGTTAGTCACGTCCGCCGCCCGCCTGTTCGCCGAGCGAGGGTTTCACGGTGTCAC
>CAITNF010000013.1 GCA_903893745.1 uncultured Actinomycetes bacterium | reverse complement strand
GAAATGTTGAGACAAAGACAATTGTGGCGGCGATCAGCTTGGTGATCGAGAGGAATGCACCAGGCGGGGTGGACTTAGGAGTTACAGAAAAGTTCAAGAGGGTCCTTTCAACTATCTGTAAAACAACAATTGGAACTTAGCACCCCCAACGGGATTCGAACCCGTGCCGCCACCTTGAAAGGGTGGTGTCCTAGGCCGCTAGACGATGGGGGCCTGTACTACGTCCATGGACGAACCATGGTGGTCGGGCTGGGGAGATTTGAACTCCCGACCTCTGCGTCCCGAACGCAGCGCGCTAACCAAGCTGCGCTACAGCCCGCAGCGAGTTGCCTCGCAGCCCGATAATCCTAGTCGGCATCAGGTTCCTCGAGCCAACGGCAGATCACCCTCGCCGGTAGTAGCGGCAATGGGCGTATGGCGCTCAATCACCAGCTCGCTTATTCGGCGCTTCTCCACGGACTGTACGCGAAACGTGCAGTCCTCAAATTCATACGTCGCCCCAGCGGCTGGAATTTCACCAGCGAGATCAAGCACAAAGCCGGCAATGGTGACGTACTCCCCCTCGGGGATAGTTATTCCCAAAACCACGCCTACTTCGTCAACGTGCGTTTGACCATCCACCAGCCAGCGATCCTCACGGATTCGCACGATGGTCTGCTCATCCTCCTCGTCGAACTCGTCACTAAGGTCGCCCACCAGTTGTTCGAGAATGTCACGAATTGAAACCACTCCCGCGACGCCGCCGTGCTCATCAAGTGCGAGGGCGAAGGTCCGGCGCTGCTCACGCATCTCAGTCAGACTGTCGAGCAGGTCAAGAGTTTCGGGCAACATGAGTGGTCGACGAATTTTTCGCGCAATTTCATTGGGTGTTGGTAGCGAAACTCCGATGGCTCGTTTTACGGTTGTTGATCGAAAGAGATCGTTTACCAGTAAGACTCCCTCAACATCGTCAAGGTCTCCGTTCACGACCGGGAAACACGAGTGACCCGTGTCACGGACTGCTTCAGCAATTGCCTCGGGGGTGACGGGAATAGTCAAAAACGCGACGTCGACCCGCGGGGTCATTACGTCACGAAGTTCGAGTTTGCTGAGCTGGTCAACTCTCGTGTGAATGGCCAGCGCTTCGGGTGACGCAGCCTTTAGTTCTGGTCGACCGGCAATGCGCGCGCGCAGTCGCGCGAGCCCCGCGAGGGGAGGTTCTGCGTGACTCATTAACCGCGATCGCCGCCGACACGCACGGTGGCCGGTCGAAGTGAATCATCTTCGTACTGTTCGCCGTGCAGCAGCGCGCGCACCGCGTGACGTACGCGCAACGGATCGAGGGGCTTCACGACAAAACCATCAGCGCCACTTCGTCGGGCGAGAAAGACATCGGCTCGGCGGTCCACCAACATTAAGACCGCGACGGGCTCGGCGGCCCCGTAGGACTCCTCATTACGCAAGTCGAGACAGATGGCCATGGCTCCCATCGAGCCAATCTGGAGGTCCATGACGACCAGGTCAACGCCACCTTGCTTCACTCGGGTCAAAACCTCTGGACCGCTGGCGACTTCCTCAATCGTGAGATCGGGCCCATCAATCATGGTGCGTAACTCGTGGCGTAGGGCCGGAAGGTCACTCGCGAGAAGAATGGTTGCCATTACCTAAAGCGTAGCAAGGCCAGAAATGGCTGCTGGTTCTCTGGAAAGGTTGACGGAAATTCTCGTCTTGCTCTCCTGGGGGCTTTCTGGTTATCCTGCGGTCAGAGTCGAACCGGGGGGAGAGACAATGGCGATTTTGCCAATGGGGTGGACAGCAATGGCGGCCTGTCGAGGGAGCGAAGGAGCTCTCTTTTTTGCTCCCGACGTGAGTGAGCGAAAAGAAGAGCGTCTCGAGCGAGAGCTGGCCGCAAAGCGAATCTGTACTTCGTGTCCCGTTCGCGAAGAGTGTCTCACCAACGCTATTGATCACCGCGAGTCGCACGGCATTTGGGGTGGTCTAAACGAAGTAGAGCGCCGCTCACTATTGCGTCGCTGATCGAGTCCAACCAAGTTGGGCCGGGCTCACCTGGGCGAGCACAATCAGTAACGCGAACGTCACGACGTGCACGCCGGTGCACCAGAGACAGATGTGGTCAATGATCAAAAGCTCGGCGATCAGGAGCCATAGGACAAAAATCATTGACCCGATTCCCACTGCGAAACGAAAAACGTGAAGGCCGTAGTGGCGAGACCGCCAAGCCCACGGAGTGGTGAGGGCCGTCATGACCAAGTAGTTAGCCAGTCCCAGCACGGCCACCGGCATACCAAGGAAGTACGACTGGGCTGACGTGGTCACGAGACCACAGTTGATGACGCCGTTACCCGAACACGCGAGGTATTTTGTACCCTCGAAGTGCGTAAAGGTGAGATAGGCCGAAATTGCGAGGCCAGCCACGCTCAGCAACAAAGAAGTGAGAACGGCCCACCGCGCTACGGGTTCAGCCGTTCGGCTCACTTAATGCCCATGGCCTTCTTCGCGGCGAGTACGCCGGCACTGGTGCAGACGTTGGCAGGCAGATTCTTCGTCAAGACGCAAAACGTCGCCGTCTGATAGTTAGCCGAAGCAATGATGGCGGCCGTGATGGGGCTTGACGCACTCGCGAGTCCCGCGGCGATAGCACCGCGCGTTTGGTTTTGGAGTAGGGCCGGGGTAAAGCTGGCCCCCGACACGATGAACCGATTGCCAATCGACATGTAGGGGATCGAACCGTTCTGTTGGGCGGTGATACCCGGGATGAACTTACTGGTGTCGTACTTCTTAAAGTTGGCGAACTCGGCCTTCGTGGGATTTTCTAGAGGCGTGTAGTTATTTAGCGAACTACTAAAGACGTTGGTCTGGCGCTCCACACCTTGAAAGACCAGATACTTTGACGAGAAGGACGACTTGTAAAACGTAAAGGTTGGCGTGTTCGGGAACTGGTCAATCGAAGAACTCGTGGTATTGCCGAGGCCCTTCCACGTGCCGAACCGGCTGAGCGCCACGATGGTCGACCATCGTTGGGCGGCGCAGTAGGGGCAGTACTCGGCTCCGAGGTAGAAGACTTCCGGCAGCGTCGCACCAGTGCTGCTGGTACCCGTGAACGCCGGTTGGCCCTTGAGGGCTATTGGTGGCGTGACGGGTGCGACCGCTGAGTTGACCCCTACTGCATCGAACACGCTGGACGGTACGTGGGTGACTTGGGCGAGCGTGGCGGCGTCGGCTGCCTGGTAGCCGCCTTGACCGGTTGACGCTGGTCCCGAACTGACCTTAATTATGACAATGGTCGCCACAATGATCACGACTAATCCAACGGCGATCCACGTGAAGAGACCAGCCGGGCGACCACCAGACTTCTTGGCGGGACTCTTCTTCACGGGTGATGATGTGGCCACGATGCTCCTTAGCGATTTTGTGCCTCAAACTTAGTAGGTCGGGCGCGCGCCGTGGATTCACCAAGTAAGAGTTGGCTAAGTTGGCGTATGGCCCAGATTTTGCCTATTCGACCCGCGGCAACGATACTCACCTTGCGCGACGGCTCTGACGGCGCTGAGGTACTTATGCTTCGGCGCAACTTGCGCAGCGACTTTGTGGGCGGTGCGTACGTCTTTCCCGGTGGTGGTGTTGACGACGATGACGGTCGTTTAGAAGGGCTCGGCCTCACGGTGGGCCTCGACGACGTGATGGCATCGAATCGATTAAATCTCGAGTCGGGCGGCCTCGTTTTCTACGTGGCCGCCCTGCGAGAACTCTTTGAAGAGGCGGGCCTTCTCATCACTTGCGATGCACGAGGTGAAGCGACAATGTTTGACGTCGAGCGACGCGAGCGATTGGTGCATCAACGGGCTCAACTGAATGCCGGGACGATTGACTTCGCGAGCATTTTGCGCGATGAGGGACTCCAGCTCGATCTGCGCGGCGTTGACTATTTGGCGCACTGGGTTACACCGGTCGGTCCCCCTCGACGATTTGACACTCGTTTCTTCGTCGTCAAGGCGCCACCGAATCAAGTGGCCGCCCACGACGCGGGTGAGACCGTGGCCGATCGCTGGCTTCGACCTACTGACGCACTGGATGCTCACCGACTCGGTGAGTTTGAGATGATTTTTCCCACCGTGCGTAATCTTGAAGCGATTAGGCATCTCCACACGGTTGACGACATCCTTAACTACGCCCGGGTTCAAGTAACGGTGCCTCGCGTGGAACCGCGGATCGTGCAGCGTGATGGACAGGGCGTCATTTTGATCGAAGGTGACGAGGGCTTCGCGCAAGCGGGCGATTCGTAACTAGGCGAACAAGACGTCGGGGTTTAACAGATTTTCTGGATCCAGCGCGGACTTGAGGGCGCGCATAACGTGCAGCTCAGCTGGTGAGCGCGCAAGGTGTAGCCAGTCACGCTTCGCTCGACCAACTCCGTGCTCCGCCGCGATCGTGCCACCCATAGAGCCCACTAGTCGCAGTACGAGATCGTCGACAGTGGCGTCCGTGGGTGGCACGTTGATGACGTTGACGTGGACGTTGCCCTCGGCCAAGTGACCAAAAAGTAAGACGGACGAGTGGGCGAAGGAGGAGTGAACCGCGGTTCGAACTTCGTGGGCAAATTGGTCGAGTAAGCGAGGGGCGACTCCCACGTCGAGCTTGTGGGCTACCCCGATTTGGGCAATGGCCTCAGTAATTGATTCGCGAAAGCTCCACAAGATCTGGCGTCCGGGCGAATCAAGCGCCACCGCCACCGCGTCGTCGTCAACGCCGGGAGTGCCAGTCAGGCCCGCAGCCATGGCTTCGGTGGGATCGGTGTCGCTGGCACACTCGATCAGCACGTACCACGGCGACGGGCGCACCGGACGAGTCATTGCAAGGTACTGCTCAACGAGTTGCATCGCGGCGTGATCGAAGAACTCCGCCGCTGCCACTGCGTGCGTTGATCGGCGAACGTGACCAAGCAGTTCGAGTCCGGTGGTTAGCGTGTCCACGCCAACCAGACTGAGCACCCGGTGGCGGTAATGAGGGACCAAACGAAGACGAGCACTCGTGATGACGCCGAGCGTTCCTTCGCTGCCCACCATCAACGCGCTCAGGTCGTAGCCCGCGTTGTCTTTCGCGACGTCACTCGCTCCACCCATCACCGTGCCGTCAGCGAGTACGACTTCGAGCGCGACGACTTGCTCACGCATTTGACCGTGCTGAACGACGTGTGCGCCGCCCGCGTTGGTCGCGATCATGCCCCCAATCGTCGCACTGTCACGCGACGCCAGGTCTACTCCGAACTCCCAGCCATGTTGGCTCAGCGCGCGTTGCAAAGCACCCAGCGTGGTCCCAGCGCCGACCGTCAGCTCGCCACTATCGAAGTCGACGGCGCCAATGTCGTTCAGTCGCTCCACCGTGAGCACTAACTGATTACCGGAGGGAACACTGCCCCCGACGAGACCCGTTCGACCACCTTGAGCTACGCACGCAATGTGGTGTCGCTGACACGTGGCCAACACGGCGCTGACCTCTTGGGTATTGGCCGGGCGCGCCACGGCAATGGACGATCCGGTCCAGCGTCGGGTCCAGTCGGTTTCGTAACTCGCTCGAAGGTCCGAGCTCACCAGTAGGTGCTCGTCACCCACGACGGCTCGTAGATCGTCGAGGAACCTTGCTCGTGCACGCTCGTTGTCGAAGGTGAGGGGCGCCTCGGCTGGGTTGGTCTGCGCGTCGTTACTCACGGGCGGGCCTCCTTCAGGCTCGTCCGCAATGAGGTCGGTCGGGCTCGATTTCGCACGGGTTTACTATCGCACGGGCCGCGGCTCCCGGCGGCTCGTTACGCCGGCGACCCGTCGAAGGGGTAGTGCTCCAGCCACAAATCAGTGAGAACGGGGGCGGGCTCGCGACGCGAGGGGTTTCATTGGGGGGTTCGGGTCGCTACCATGGTGAAAAGGACTTGCGAAGGAGCCCCTATGTCGAATGTAACCAGCGAAACCGTAAACCTGCGAGACAAGACTGTCGAGCCGATCACGCTCACGGCCGAGGCCATTGTGAAGGTCGCCGAGTTAATTGCCGCGGAGCAGGTTGAAGAAGAACTCGCCCTGCGCGTGGCCGTCAAGGCTGGCGGTTGCAGTGGTTTTAACTACGACATGTTCTTTGACAGCGAGATTGCTGCGGACGACGTGCTGCGTGACTACAACGGAGTCAAAGTAGTCGTCGACCCCCAGAGTGCCGAACTACTGACGGGCGCAACACTTGACTTTAAGGATGGCTTGCAGGGTGCGGGCTTCCACATCTCCAACCCCAACGCGACGCGAACCTGCGGCTGCGGCAACTCGTTTAGTTAAGCCCTTTCGTGAGCACGCCGGTTGGTCCCTACTCTCCCTGGCGACGAGCCGGTGACCTGGTCGTCATCTCCGGTCAACTCGGACTTCTTCCTGGTCAAGCGAGCCCCACTTTCGTTGACGGCGGCGCGGCCGATCAACTACGTCAGGCTCTGGTGAATGCCCGAGCGGTGTTGAGCGAGGCTGGGGCCACCTTTGACCAGGTAGTGAAGGCCACGTTGTTCTTGGTTGACATGGACGACTTCGCCTCGTGTAATGAAGTGTGGGTTGAGGCCTTTAACGCACCTCGACCAACTCGTTCCGCGATTGCGGTGGCGCAACTGCCCTTTGGCGCGCGCGCCGAAGTTGAGCTCTGGGCGTACGCTCCGACGAACTAGTCAACGTCGCGCTCGTTGGTCGAGCCGAATTTGTAGCCCACCGAGCGCACCGTTTGAATGAGGTGGGCGTGTTCCTCACCCAACTTTGCTCGAAGTCGACGTACGTGTACGTCGACCGTTCTGGCCCCGCCGTAGTACTCGTAGCCCCACACTCGGCTCAGGAGTGTCTCGCGCGTGAAGACGCGGTGAGGGTTGGTGACGAGGAACCGCAGGAGTTCGTACTCCATGTAGGTCAGGTCCATAACTCGTCCCGCGATCGAGGCCTGGTAGGTCTCGAGATTCATTGAGAGCCCACCGTGTTCCACGCGCGGCGCAACACTTTCGTTACCCGCCCGACGTAGGCGGTGGCGCAGACGGGTGGCTAATTCGGCCACGTCGAAGGGCCCCACGACAAAGTCGTCGAAAAGATTTTCACGAAAGGTGAGGTCGTCAAGTTGGTAGTGATCAACCAGCAAAATAATCGGCTCGACGCTTCGTTCGCGGCTGCGAAGTTGGCGACACAGATTCATCGCTTCGGTGAAGGGAAAGGCGGCCGCGTTTATAACGGCACCCGAAAAGCCGTCGGCCGGCTCGAGCGCCGCAATTTCGTTCATGCGGCCGGTGCTCGCCACCGCGGGAGTGACGCCCGTGACCTCAAAGGCCTTTTGCACCGGTCCCTCACACGAGGGCACGCAGAGTACGACGTCGATGCTCACAGCAGCGGGAGGTAGCGCTCGAGTTCAAAGGCCGTCACTTGACCACGGTAGGAGTCCCACTCGGCTCGCTTATTGCGCAAGAACCACTCCACTTGGTGCGCGCCGAGCGTTTCGTGCAGCAGCGTGGAGCTCTCCATGAGATCGAGCGCTTCGGCCAGCGACTGGGGTAACTGAGCGGTGCGGGCTCCTTCGACGGGAAGTTCGTAGTCACCGTTCACCCCCCGCAGACCCGCCGCCAGCATGACCGCGAAGGCGAGGTAGGGGTTCGCCGCGGGGTCGGGCGAGCGATACTCCAAACGAGTTGAATCAATACGGCCCGGCTTGACCGAAGGGACGCGCACCAACGCGGCCGCGTCGTGGCGCGCCCAACTGGCTCCGACGGGCGCTTCGCCACCGGGGACCAGACGCTTGTAGGAGTTCACCCACTGATTGGTGATAGCGGTGATTTCGGGAGCGTGGTGGACGAGGCCGGCAATGAACTTCGTCGCGACGGGCGAGAGTCCGTGCGGGCCGTCACCAATGAAGGCGTTGGTTTCGTCACGCCAGAGCGAAAGATGGGTGTGCATACCCGAGCCCTGGACGCCCGCGAGCGGCTTGGGCATGAAACTCGCGGCGACGCCTGACTGGCGGGCGAGTTCTTTGACGACGTGACGCACCGACATCACCGTGTCGGCCATGGTGAGTGCATCGGTGTAGCGCAAATCGATCTCGTGCTGACCAGGGGCGTCTTCGTGTTGGGCGTGTTCGACGCCGATACCCATCTCTTCGAGGGTCAGTACCGTGCGCCGGCGTAGCTGGCTCGCGGTGTCGTCGGGCAAAAGATCAAAGTAACTACCCCGGTCGGTTGGCTGAGGTGCGTGCGAGGGATCGAGGTCGTTGAAGTAGAAGTACTCAATCTCGGGGGCCACGAAGAACGTGTAGCCCTGTTCACGGGCTGCGCCGAGTACGCGACGGAGTTGCTGGCGAGGACAGCCCTCAAACGGAGTGCCGTCAATGTTGACAATGTCGCAAAAGACTCTCGCGACGCCCGCGCCTTGTTCGTACCAAGGAAGCAGTTGAAACGTGGTGAGGTCCGGTCGGGCTAGAACGTCGGACTCTTGGACGCGAGAGAATCCGTCAATGGCGCTGCCGTCAAAGGTCATGCCCTGGTCGAGCGCGTCCTCTAGTTCGGCGGGCGTGACGTGAAAGGCCTTGTGTCGCCCGAGCACGTCAGTGAACCAGAGTTGGACGAATCGAATCCCTCGTTCCTCGACGGTTCGCAAGACGTACTGGGCCTGGCTCTGCATAGTTGACATTCTCGCACCTTCTCGCGGGGGGTCAAATTCGGACCAGCAACAACAAAGCCCGCCGCACACGAAGTCGGCGGGCTTTGTGGTTTGGTACTCGCTAGCGTCGAGCAGCCTTTTTCACTGACTTCTTCGCTGCTTTCTTGGCGGGGCCCTTCTTCTTCGACGCGGCCTTCTTGGCGGGGGACTTCTTGGCCGCCTTCTTCGCGGTCGCGGGCTTGGCGGCGCCGCAGATGGTCTCAACCATTAGTCGGGTCACGGTGTAGGGGTCGATGTTGGCGTTAGGCCGACGATCTTCGAGGTAACCACGCTTCTCTCGGGCGACGCCGCCCGGGATGCGCACCGACGAGCCACGGTCCGACACGCCGTAGGAGTACTTCGACCAGTGCGCCGTTTCGTGCGCGCCAGTCAGTCGGTCCTCGATACCCTCGCCGTAGTTCTTGATGTGCTCGTTCACGCGCGTGCCGAGGGCTTCGCAGCCCGCGATGATGGCGCTCCATCCTCCCGCAGCGCGCATCTGCTTCGTGGAGAAGTTGGTGTGTGCGCCCGCACCATTCCAGTCACCCTTAATGGGCTTGGCGTCGTAGCTCACCTCAACATCGAACTCTTCGGCAATACGCTCGAGCAACCAACGAGCGGTCCACAGCTGGTCGCCCACCGCGACGGTGTCAAGGACTCCGACTTGGAACTCCCACTGGCCCATCATCACTTCAGCGTTTGTGCCTTCAATACCAATACCGGCGCGCATGCACGCGAGGGTGTGCTGTTCGACGATGTCGCGCCCGGGCATCTTGGAGCCACCCACGCCGCAGTAGTAGGGACCTTGGGGTGCGGGGTAGCCCTCGTCGGGCCAACCGTAGGGTCGGCCGTCTTGGAAGAAGGTGTACTCCTGCTCGATACCGAACATCGGCTCAAAGCTGGCGTACTTCTTGTGCGCCGCGAGCGCCCCAGCTCGGGTGTTGGTGACGTGCGGTGTCATGTCGGGGTTTAGGACCTCACACATAACGAGAATGTCGCCCGCACCGCGTAGGGGGTCCTTGCAGGTGTAGACCGGGTTCAAAACGCAGTCCGAGAAGTGACCAGTGGCCTGGTTGGTACTCGAGCCATCAAAGCCCCAGATTTCGGGCTTCTTGCCGTTGGCAATGATTCGTGTCTTGCTGCGCAGCTTGCGGGTCGGCTCGCTGCCGTCGATCCAGATGTACTCAGCCTGATACGACAAAGTTGCTCCTTCAAAGTTTCGTCGCGGGTCTGCGCGAGTACTTACTAGTTTGGTCGCTGGGGTGACGGCTGACCCCCCCGTTGTGTTAACCGCGTGTAAACCTTCGCCCGAAGTTCCGGCGCTCTTCGCCGGTAGGCTCGAAGGGTGCCCGTGCTTCGACTCGCTCTTAGCCAGATGAACGCGGTGGTCGGCGGATTTAGTCAGAACGTGGAGACCCTAAGTCGATTTCGAGTTCAAGCGGCTAACGCCGGAGCCGACCTGGTGATCACGCCCGAACTCTGCTTGGTGGGCTACCCACCCGAAGATCTGCTCTTAAAGGAAGGCTTCATCGATGCGGCCGCCTTCGCGCTCGACGAACTAGCGAGTCGGTCAAACCTCCCTCCACTACTCGTCGGCACGGTGATGGCTGAAGGTTCTCACGGCGTAGCGTTGGCCGCGTCGAGTGATGGGCGCGACGTTGCGGTTCCTTCCACCGCGACGACGGCGCTGGGACACATCGCTAATGCCCTCGTGGCCCTGGGTGATGAGGGCGTCGTCGCCGTCGCGACTAAGCGGCTGTTGCCGAACTACGAAGTCTTTGACGAGCAGCGTTACTTTCACCCGGGTGTTGGTCCCCACACCATCGTGAACGTGCGTGGTGTCGCGATTGGACTGCTGATCTGTGAAGACGTCTGGGTGGCCAACGGCCCCGCCGCCGAGCTCGCGCGCCAGGGCGCCACGATGCTGGTCGTCGCGAATGCCTCACCATTCGCTCGCGGGCGACGTGACGAGCGTGAAGCGATACTGCGTGAGCGAGCCCTCGAAACGAACTGTCCGATCGCCTACGTCAATCTGGTCGGTGGTCAAGATGAGTTGGTCTTTGATGGACAGAGTGTGGTCGTGAACGCCTCGGGCGAGGTCACCGCTCGAGCAACGGCATTTCGCGAAGAGATGCTCGTGGTCGATATCGACGCGCGCTCGTCAACGGTCGGAGTCACGCTCGAAAGCGCCTACGCGCGCAGTCGCGACGACGTTCGTGCGAGCACCGTGCCCTTGATTGCCGATCCTCCCCGAGAGATCGAGGAGATCTACGAAGCGCTGGTGATGGGCACGCGCGACTACCTGCGAAAGAACGGGTTTCGCTCGGCGATTCTGGGTCTTTCGGGGGGAATTGACTCGTCACTGGTCGCCACCATCGCCGTGGACGCCGTCGGCGCCCGCGCGGTGCGGGGCTTCGCGATGCCGAGTCGCTACTCGTCAGATCACTCGGTTGACGACGCCTACGAACTTGCTCGTCGCCTCGACATTGAGATCGCGACGCTGCCGATTGAGCCGGCCCACCAGGCCTTTGGCGTGATGCTCGGTGACGTGCTCGATCACGGACTCGAGGGACTGACCGATGAGAATATTCAGTCGCGCATTCGCGGTGTCTTGTTAATGGCCATTTCGAACGCCACGGGCGCGATGGTGCTGACGACGGGTAACAAGTCCGAAATGGCGACGGGCTACTCGACGCTCTACGGTGACTCGGCCGGCGGCTTCGCGGTGATTAAGGACGTACCCAAGACGCTCGTCTACGAACTCTGTCGCTATCGCAACGAGGTCGCCCTTCGTGACGGTGACGTCGAACCGATTGCGCTCGCGGTGTTAACGAAGGCCCCGTCGGCGGAGCTACGTCCCGATCAGCGCGACGATCAATCGCTACCCCCCTACGACGAACTCGACCCGCTACTCGAACGTTACGTTGAAGGCGACGCCACGGCTGACGAGTTAATTGCCCAAGGACACGATCGCGAGTTGGTACTACGAATTACGAAGCTCGTCGATCTCAGTGAGTACAAGCGGCGTCAGATGCCACCGGGCGTGCGAATCTCCAAAAAGGCCTTCGGCCGCGACCGACGAATGCCGATTACCAATGCCTTCAAACCCGATCAATCGTGAGTGAACGCGTCACACTTTCGCACCTGGCCTCGTGCTGTGCAGCGATCTACGCAGTACTGGGAGCGGGTGCTCCCCAACTGACTGACGACGCGTACGTGGTGTGCACGTACGAAATGGCGCGTGCCTTTGGTGAGCGCTCGCTCGAAGCTCAGACCCAGCTCGGCCTTGACGCGCTCGCCCCCGAGTCAGTGGTTGACGCGGTTCTACGTCGGGCGCTCGGCGTGGACGAAAGTGGCGCGATGGTGCTCTACGCCATGGCCATGGTGATTGGCCCCCGGCTCTTGATCTCGCTTCGAGACGCGCGCGAAGTGGGGGCCGAGGGTGCGTACCGGGCCTGGTTGGACGCGACGTCGGTTACCACGGTCGCCCAGATGCAGTCGATCGCGGCCGTAGCGAAGGGCCGCGAACCCATTAATGACCCCATTTGGCAAGCCAGCGCCCGAGAACTCACCGAAACCCTGGAAAGCGCCGGTTACGGCGAAAGTTTTGGGCCGTTTGGCTAGGTTGCGCCTCCCCGTATAACTAGATGTAGCAGTTTCCCCATCTTGGGGCTCTGAAGGGGGCAACATGGCCAAAGACCGCGTCGATCGTGACGATGAAGACCTCGTTCGCCTCTACCTCTCCGATATTGGTCAGTACACCCTGCTGACCAAGGACGATGAGGTCCACCTCGCGCAAACGATTGAAGAAGGTCGCGAAGCCAAAGCTGAGCTCGAAGCCGCCGAGACCAACAAGAAAATCAAGTTGACGCCCTCAAAGAAGCAGGCGCTGCGGCGCACCGTGCACCGCGGCGATCAGGCCGAGCGCGACTTCGTACAGTCCAACTTGCGACTCGTGGTTTCGATTGCCAAGAAGTACCAGGCATCGGGCCTGCCGCTGCTCGACCTTATTCAAGAGGGCAACCTCGGTCTGATGCACGCCGTGGAAAAGTTCGATTGGCGCAAGGGCTTCAAGTTCTCGACGTACGCCACCTGGTGGATTCGTCAAGCCATTACGCGCGGTATTGCGAATACTGGACGCACGATTCGTCTCCCAGTGCACGCCGGTGACACGTTGGCGCGCGTGCAAAAGGCGCAGTCACGTCTCGAACTGAAGTTTGGTCGTCCTCCAACTATCAAAGAACTCTGCGACGAGTGCGAGATGCCCGAAGATAAGTTGATTGAAGCCTTGCGCTTTCGCTCCGAGCCCATCTCGCTCTCCGAGCCACTGCGTGAAGATGGCGACGCCGAACTCGGTGACGTGGTTGAGGACCGTTCCGCCGAGTCTCCCTTTGACGTCGCGGCCGTGAAGATGATGCCCGCGGCGATTGAGAAGCTGCTCCAGCCCCTCGACGAGCGTGAACAGAAGATTCTGCGGATGCGCTTTGGTCTTGACGGTGCCGGAGAGATCCGAACCCTTGAAGACGTGGGCGCCGAGATGAGTCTGACTCGTGAGCGAATTCGCCAGATTGAAGCGCGCGCCATGAGCAAACTCCGTCACCCGTCGTCCGACACTGGTGCTCGCGATCTGCTGACGCTCTAACCTCGTCGACGCGATCGGCCAAACAGCGCCACCACCGCAATCGCCACCACGCTTAAGACGAGTGGCGTTCGAGTGCGGGAACGGTCGTGGGGCCGCACCGGATGGCGAAAGCGCAAAATGGGCCACTGATTCTCGTGCGCACTGCGGGCGAGGGAGCGATCGGGGTTCACCGCAAAGGCGTGACCAACACTTTGCAACATTGAGACGTCCGTCGCGGAGTCCGAGTAGGCAAACGATTCGTCAAGATTGATTCCTCGTTCGACGGCGAGCTCACGAATGGCGGTGGCCTTGTTTTCACCTTGGGCCAAGAACTCCAACTCGCCAGTGAATTTCCCTTTCGCGTCCACGCGCGCCCGCGACGAAATTGCTCCAGTGAGTTCTAAGAGTTCCGCGAACGGTTCGACAATTTCAGCCGGCGCCATACTGACGAGCCAGACCTCGTCACCTTGCTCACGGTGGTAGTCAATGAGCTCAAGAGCCTCGGCGTAGATCAGTGGTTCAAAGACTTCATTGATGGTCTCTTTTACGAGCGCGCGCACTTCGTCGCGGTCCCAGCCCTTGGTAATTCGAAGAACCTGCTGGCGAATTTTCTTGAGTTTGGCTTCGTCGGCGCCCACGAAGTTGAAGAGGAGTTGGTTAAGGCCCGCCTGGATCAGAATGCGGCGAGGCAAGAGACCCCGGGCGTGAAACTCGGGACCGAGTGCGACGAGAGCAGATTTTGCGATAACCGTCTTGTCGAGATCGAAGAAGGCGGCACGCACAACGTCATGCTAGGTCTGATGGAGTTGGCGAAACGGTACAGGTAACTCAGCCAATGAAGGCTGTAGCGCAGTCCTGAGTCGCGTCAGCGCGGGCCATCAAAATGACGTGATCGTGCTCGAGAAACCGCATCGTGGGTGACGGGGTCATGGGCTGGTCGCTGCGAACCACCGCGACCACGCGTACCGCGTCGGTGAGGCGTAGTTCGTCGAGCGTGAGTTTTTGGGCAACGGCCGGGGCGTCTGAAGCGAGGGTGACCTCAATGAGCTTCATCTTGCCGTGCGCGAGGTCCATCAGATTAATAATTGCGCCCACTTCAACGGCCTCGTCAACCAGCGACGTAATGAGCGCCGGAGTGGAGACCGCAACGTCGACTCCCCACGATTCGTTAAAGAGCCACTCGTTGCGCGAATTGTTGATGCGCGAAATGACGCGCGGCACACCGAACTCTTGCTTGGAGAGCCAACTGATCACCAGGTTGTCCTCGTCGTCACCAGTAGCCGCAATCACGACGTCAGCAGTGCGCAGGTCGGCCGCGACCAGGCACGCAAACTCGCAGGCGTCACCCGGAAATACTTTGACGCCCGGCAATTTAGCTTTTAGCCGCTCGGCGTTTGCGGGAACCTGTTCAATCAGCGTCACGTCGTGGTGGCGATCGACCAGGTCCAGCGAAATTGCGGTGCCGACAGACCCACCACCGGCGACCACGACCCTCATGACGACGCTCCTTCGAGCCGGGTAGTGAGTTCGAGTAACCCGTCGGGAGTGACGAGGAACTCGAGCACGTCATCTTCTTGAGCAAAGAGCCCCTCAATATTCACGCGCCCGACGCCACCTCGGATGAGGCCAACGACTCGCACGTGATCGCTGACGTTTAATTCACTCAGCGGTCGCCCCGCGAGCGAGTCGGGTAATACTCGTTCGACCAGGTGGAGCATGCCAACGCCGTCGGTCCATTCGATTGAGTCGTCAGAGGGCATCATCCATCGGCGCACCTGTTGGGTCGTCCACAGCGAAGTGGCCACCGTGGGAATACCGAGTTTCATGTAGATATCGGCTCGCTGGGGGTCGTAGATTCGGGCAACCACATTTTTGATGTGGTAATTGTCGCGCGCAATTCGCGCACAGAGAATGTTGGTGTTGTCACCACTGGTGACCGCCGCGAGCGCATCGGCTTGGTTGGCATCGGCCTGGAACAAGATGTCGCGGTCGAACCCCGAACCCACCAAGGTCTTGCCGTGGAAGCGGTTCAACCGTCGCAGAGCGTCGGGATTCTTGTCAATGACTACCACCGAGTGCCCTTCGTCGGACATCTGCATAGCGAGCTCTGAACCGACTCGGCCCGAGCCGACAACGATGATATGCACCTCTTCATCCCACCACAATTTGCCCCAAAGGTGCAAATACGGTTGTGACTAGTGACGCTGGTGCCTTAGTGTGAAACACGTGTCCGAAGCCGACAACCAGATTTCCAAGAGTGTTCCCGTACTCACCTCGCACGCGAATGTCTCGACGGTTTACCCCGAGACTCTCGGGTATCGCCTGAAACGAACGTTTCTCGGACGACCATTTGTCTCCGAGCAACTGGCGGGTGAACGGATTAGTAAACCCGTCGCGCTGGGGGTCCTGTCGCCCGACTGCATCTCCTCATCGGCGTACGGTGCGGAGCAGATTCTGACCCAGCTGACGCCCTACATCGGGCTCGCCGCTTTCTCACTTCTGGTCCCAATCATGTTTGTCATTCTCGGAGTTCTGCTCCTGGTGACGCTGTCCTATCTCGACGTGATTGGTTACTACAACATCACCGGTGGTTCCTACATCGTGGTTCGCGACAATTTTGGTCCCAAGGTCGCGTCAGTGACTGCGGTGGCGTTGTTAATCGACTACATCGTCACGGTCGCCGTGCAGTGCAGTGCCGGAACGGCCGCGCTCACGAGTGCGGTGCCGTCACTCGTGAACTACCGAGTGCCGATTACGGCCGGCGTAGTGCTGCTGTTGATATTTGGCAACCTTCGAGGTATTCGAGAAGCGGGGAGTTGGTTCGCCTTTCCGACCTATTTCTTCATCACGATGATGACGCTCACCATCGTGATGGGCGTTGCCAAGTTTCTCTCGGGCTCACTGCACCCAATTGCCCAGCCCGCGACGCACTTACTGGTCGATGGCCACCTCGGCACGGGTGGTCACGGTTTTCTCATGGGCGCAGCGTTTTTGACGTTGCTGCGCGCCTACGCCAACGGTGGCTCGTCGCTCACCGGACTTGAAGCGATCTCTGACGGGGTATCGAGTTTTCGCAAGCCCGAAGCGCACAACGCCCGCGTCGTGATGGTGACGATGGCCTCGGTGCTCGCGTTTCTTTTGGTGGGCACGACGCTGCTCGCTCGCTGGACCCACGCGTTGCCCTACGCAATTGGCTCGCCTACCGTCGTGAGCCAAGAGGTGCTTGCGGTCTTTGGCCACGGCGCGCTGCACGTCGTCTACTACCTGGTGCAACTGGCCACCATGCTCATTTTGTACACCGGTGGGAACACCAGTTTTAACGGCTTCCCCTTCCTCACTAACTTCGTCGCGAACGACCGGTTCTTGCCACTGCAGTTGACCAAGCGCGGTCACCGCCTGGCTTTCTCTAACGGTATTTTGGCGCTGGGTTTGATGGCGCTCGTGCTGGTACTGGTCTTTCAGGCCAGTGTGAACGCACTAATCGCGCTGTATGCGATTGGCGTCTTCACGGCCTTCACGATGGCGGGGGCCGGGATGGCCAAGCGTCACTGGACCAAACGAGAAGAGCACTGGCGTCGAGGATTTATTATCAACGTGCTCTCCAGTATCGTGACCGCGATTATTGCGTTGATCTTTGCAGTGGTGAAGTTTGCGGAAGGTGCCTGGATTGTGGTGGTGGCATTTCCCATCATGGTCACCGGACTGTTGCACATGAACAAGCTCTACTCGCGTGAAGACGCGGCCTTCGAGGCGTCGCGTGACGGCTCGGGTTCGAGCACCTTTCGCCTCAATCGGTTGGTCGTCTTCGTCGATAACTACGACCTCGCGACCGAGCGCGCCTTGCGCTACTGCAATACCTTGAATACGTTTTCGATTCGTGCGGTGCACTTTGACATCGACCCTCGGGTAACGCGACAACTCGAAGAGAAGTGGGGGGCGCCCGACTCTGCGTCGTTTGGTTTGAATCTCGAAATAGTTGAGTGCGACGACCGTCGAGTCGATCGAGCAGCCCTTGAGCTCGTCGCGGACGTGGTTCGTGACCCCGACGTATTTTGTATGGTCATCTTGCCGCGTCGGGGCTTCACCTCGCGACTCCAGCGACTACTCCATGACCGCACGGCCGACGCAATCGCTAGTGCCGTGATGCACGTGCCACGAACCGCGGCGACCATTATTCCGTATCGCATGAGTTCGACCACGGAAGTTGCGGGCGACGCCCCGGCTGCGCCACTCGACGTCATCGCGCGCGGGGGAGTGCGTGAAGACGCCCACCTCGAAGCCGACCTGAAGTTGGCGGAGCGCTCTTCGGGGGCAACCCCGATTGCCGTGCTGCGTGAACGTGACGTGGTCGACATCGCGGGACGGGTGCGTTCAATCACCATTAATCACGAGTCGGGAGCGAGTGAGATGCGCTGTGTCGTGGCCGACAATTCGGGTTCGGTTGCGCTGGTCTTTCAGGGTCGAGCGCACGTGCCGGGTATCGAGCGAGGTACTCGACTCTTGATTCACGGCACCGTGACGTCCTTGCGACGTGAAGCGGTGATTTTGAATCCGCAGTACGAAATCGTGGCCGCACCGCAGAGCGACGACTGAAATCGTCAACGGGGCTATTTCGTAGACGCGCCTTGCGGTTTGCTACGACCGTTGGGGTTGATTCTGGTGGTATCTCTCGTTTCGGGTTGAACTCCTGTCTATCTTGTAGGACGTCAGCTCGTGGCAGTTGTGCCGCGCCGTAAGTAGGGAGAGGTGGTGAGGATGGCTCGTGCCCTCGTAATTGTTGAGTCCGTCGCCAAGGCCACCCGCATCCAGAGCATGCTCGGCTCGGACTACATCGTCAAACCTTCCATTGGTCACATTCGCGACCTACCGCAAAGTGCGGCGGATATCCCCCTTTCGGTGAAGGGTGAGAAGTGGGCGCGGCTGGGCATCAACGTGCACGACCACTTCAAACCGGTCTACGTCGTGTCGAGTGATCGTAAAAAAATTGTGACCGAACTGAAGGCCGCACTGATGCAAGTCGAAGAGCTCTACATCGCGACCGATGAAGACCGCGAGGGCGAAGCGATTGCCTGGCACCTTATGGAGGTCTTGAGTCCTAAGGTTCCGGTGAAGCGAATGGTCTTTCACGAGATCACGCCCGCCGCCATTGAACGAGCCGTCAACGACACCCGCGAACTCGACCTGCGCTTAGTTGACGCGCAAGAGGGTCGGCGGTTTCTCGACCGACTCGTTGGCTACGAAGTGTCGCCAGTACTGTGGCGCGCGGTCGACAAGGCCCGTTCGGCCGGTCGCGTGCAGTCGGTTGCCATCCGACTGGTCTGTGAGCGCGAGCGCGAGCGGATGGCCTTTCGCTCGGCCACGTGGTTCGACGTCACGGCACAGCTTCAGGCCAAGAGTGCTTCTTTCGAAGCGACACTCGACACCGTGAACGGATCGACCCTCGCGACGGGCAAGCACTTTGACGCGGCTGGTCAACTCGACACCAAGTCCTCGGTTGAAGTACTCACGACCGCCGCGGCGACGTCGATTGCCAGTGGACTCGTTGGCGCTGACGTACTCATTGAATCGGTGGCGTCAACGCCGCGTACCCAACGACCTCAGCCACCCTTCATGACGTCGTCACTGCAGATTGAGGCGAGTCGTAAGTTGCGCTTTGACCCCGAACGCACGATGCGCGCCGCCCAGCGCCTCTACGAGCAGGGTTGGATTACCTACATGCGTACCGACTCGACCACGCTGTCCGACGAAGCCATTGCGGCCGCGCGTTCGATGGCGGCATCGATGTTTGGCGATGACTACGTCGCTGACGCCCCTCGCCGCTACGACCGCAAGGTGAAAAACGCCCAAGAAGCGCACGAAGCAATTCGTCCCGCGGGCGAGTCGTTTCGCACGCTCGACGAAGCGGCATCGCTACTTGGGGGCGATGAGCGAGCGGTCTTTGAACTGATCTGGAAGCGGACCATTGCCTCACAGATGGTGGACGCTCGGCTCACGCAGGACAAGGTGCGTCTCACGACGACCTTGACCGGTGTCACCGACTTCACGGGCGACGTCGTGCTCGGACTCAGTGCGACGGGACTGCGTATTGAGTTCCCGGGCTTTCGTCGCGCGTACGTGGAGGGAACCGACGACCCCGAGGCCGAACTCGCCGACCAAGAGCGCATCTTGCCCCCGCTCGGCGAGGGCGAGCGCGTCCCCGTCCAGAGTGCCGAGGCGAAGGGCCACGACACCCAGCCGCCCGACCGCTTCTCTGAAGCAACGTTGATTAAGAAACTTGAAGACCTCGGCATTGGCCGGCCATCAACGTACGCGTCGGTGATGAAGACGATTGATCGGCGAGGTTACGTCTGGAAGAAGGGCAAGTCGTTGGTGCCGGCCTTTCGTGCGTTCGCGGTCGTGAACCTGCTCGAGCACTACTTCGCCGACCTGGTCGACTACCAGTTCACCGCCGCGATGGAAGATCAGCTTGACGAAATCGCCCAAGGTCGCCAGGACCTCGAGCCGTGGCTCCAGCGCTTTTACTTCGGTGACCCCAGCGCCACGACCGAACTGGCGCGCAAGGGTCTCGAACACATGACCCACGAGCCGCACGAATTCGACTTCGCGGCCATCAACTCAATTCCCCTGGGGGTAGCCCCCGACGGCCTGGCCGTCTCGGTGCGATCAGGTCGCTACGGCCCCTACCTCGTGCACGGCGAAGAGCGCGTCTCGATTCCCGAAGCGACCGAGCCCGATTCGTTAAGTGTCGAGCACGCGCTCGAACTCTTAGCCGCCCCCAGTAACGACCGCGAGCTGGGAACTGATGACGATTCGGGTCTACCAATCTTCCTCAAGGCCGGACGCTACGGCCCCTACGTGCAGATTGGCGAGATGACCGATCCGAAGGAGAAGCCCAAAACCGCGTCACTACTCTCCACCATGACGCCCGAAGCGCTCACTCTCGAAGACGCCAAGCAGTTGCTGTCACTACCACGAATAGTTGGCGATCACCCCGAGGGTGGCGAAGCGATCCTTGCCCAAAATGGTCGCTACGGTCCGTACCTCACGTGGGGCAAAGAGACGCGTTCACTCGAGACCGAAGAAGAGATCTTCACCATTGATTTGGCTAGAGCCCTGGCGGTGCTGGCCCAACCCAAGCAGCGGGGTCGTAATCGAGCGGCTGGTCCCCTCAAGGAGTTAGGCGACGATCCAGTGACGAAGCGACCGGTCGTGGTGAAGTCGGGACGATTCGGGCTCTACGTCACCGACGGTGAGGTCAATGCCACGTTGCGAATCGGTGACACGCCCGAAACTATCTCGCTCGACCGGGCCTGTGAACTGCTCGCCGAACGTCGAAACGCCGATCCGTCGGCGCGACCACGAAAGGCCGTGAAGAAGGCGACGAAAAAGACTGCCAAAAAAGTGGGCGCCAAGAAAGCATCGGCGGCGAAGAAAACTCCCACCAAGGCGACTGGCGTCGCCAAGCGCGCCGCCGTCAAAAAGGGTGCGGCGGCGAACGCCTCACTTGCGCAAACTGCCCAGCACGCGGACGACGAGTGATGGGGCGAGGACTCTTCCTCGTCTTTGAAGGTATTGACGCCAGCGGCAAGAGCACGCAGGCTCGCCGCGTGGCCGAGCGCTACGACGCGCTGTTTACTTTTGAACCGGGCGACACTCCACTCGGCGTAGAACTGCGACGGTGGTTACTCGACGCGGCAACGCCGATGACCCCGGCGACTGAGGCACTGTTGATGCTCGCCGATCGATCACACCACGTGCGTTCGGTGATTGAGCCCACCCTCGCGAGTGGTCGCAGCGTCGTGAGCGATCGCTTTTTCGCCTCGACCCTCGCCTACCAGGGCTACGGTCGGGGGGTCGACCTGGCTGACCTCATGGCCGCGACCGAATTGGCGATTGGTGACTGTCGGGCCGACCTCACCATCTTGATTGACCTGGCGCTGGACACGGCGAACGAACGTCGAGCTCGCAATCACGAGGATCGCTTTGAGTCAGCCGATCTCAACTTTCACGAGCGGGTGCGCCAGGGTTACCTCGAGATGGCGGCGAACGATACGCAAGGTTGGTTCGTGGTTGACGGTGCGAGCAGCGAAGATGAGGTCGCCGCCATCATCGAAGAGCGACTCGCACGGTTGACGTGGTCGCGTGACTGACGTCTTTTCTCGACTGGTCGGCCAACACCAAGCGGTGACATTACTTCGTCAGTACGTCCAGCACCCGGTTCACGCCTACCTCTTTACTGGTCCCGTGGGCTCGAGTCTGCACGACGCGGTGGTCACGTTCGCGGCGGCTCTGCAGTGTCGCGAACACGGCTGTGGAGTCTGTGAGTCCTGTCGCTTAGTGCTGTCGGGTAACGATCCCGACGTGGTCGTGCTCGAGCGTTCAGGGCTCTCGTGGCGAGTTGACGAGATTCGCGAAGCCGAAAAGGTGAGTCGTCGTCGGCCACTCGGTGCCGGTTACCAGATCGTCATTCTCGATGAAGTTGAACTCACGACGACTGGTCCGTCACCGTCGGCCGCCGCGTTGTTGAAGTCACTCGAGGAGCCACCACCTAGAACGATCTTCTTGCTGACCGCCGAGGACGTACCTGGTGCGCTGGACACGATTGTGTCGCGTTGTGTCGAGGTTCGATTGAAGTCACTAAGTGAAGGCGACCTCGTCGAAATATTGGTCGCTGATGGTGTGAGCCACGAGGTTGCACAACTTTGTGCGGCAGCGGCGGGGGGTAATCTTCGACGGGCCCGAGTACTCGTCGGTGACGCAACGCTCTCGAGTCGGCTCGATCGGTGGCGATCGGTCCCGACGCGACTTACCGGCACTGCGGCCAAATCAGCGGAGTTGGCCAGCGAAATAGTCAGTGCGTTAAATGACGCGTTAGCGCCACTGGTGCAGCTCCAAGACGAAGAACTCGAGCGACGCGTCAGTGAAGCCCGCGCAATGGGTCACCGGTCAGTCGCCAACCGCAAGGAGATTGAAGCCCAGTACAAACGCGAGCAGCGCCGGTTTCGAATTGATGAACTGCGTTTTGGCCTCAGTGCGCTCACCGGTGCCTATCGCGAAAGAATGCTGTCGAGTCTCGATGACCGTGTCCGTGGCGAAGTGCGCAGTGAACAGCGGGTCGATGCCGCGCTTCGCGCAATTGACGTCGTGGCTGAAACGTCGCGTCGACTGAGTTCAAATGTCGATGAGACGTTGCTCCTGCACGATCTGATGTTGTCGTTAATGACGATTTGAGTCGCCCCACGTCACTGCACCGTTGAATCGGGTAATGTTGCTCGTTGCGCCTGGGTAGCTCAGTCGGCAGAGCAACGCATTCGTAATGCGTAGGTCGTGGGTTCGATTCCCACCCCAGGCTCCACCCACTTCGTCACGTGACGCCGAGTTGCGAGCGGTGCGCGATGGACCCAGGGCGGTGGGGGCTCGGAAGCCAGGCGGGGCTTAACTCGGCACTGAAAGCAAGTGCACAGAAATTTCAAAGGAATTTCTTACCTACTGAAAAAATCTTATGCATCTGGCCAGTAGCGCCGTTTTTGATGAGTCGCTCATCGGTACAACGGGTCGGCTCGATTACTGCAACACAGTGTTTCGGCGTAAAGTCCCACGAATAGCCCCCCGATTCTGTGCTTCGCAGTTGAGGTGCCAGCGCGTTCGCGCCACTACCGCCAGTGAGTTTCGAGGTTTCGAACGACTTTCTGGGCCCCTTGCTTTGACAGGTCACCTGATGGCCACTACGTTCTTTGGTGCATCTACGTCAATTTTAAGGTGGGTTCTGTCATGAAGTTTGAGACCTTGAGCGGGTTCAGTACTGGTGTTCGTCGAGTCGTGGGCAGGACCTCACTGGTCGCGGTCCTCATGGCCGGTGGATTAGGTGTCGTGCTCTCCAGTGCCGCGTCCGCGGCGGGCAGTCCCACCACGTTGGTACTCACCACGCAACCATCAGCGGCTCAGACCACCGGCAAGGTGCTTCGTACCCAGCCCGTGATCAAGGTTGAAGACGACAACGGTGTCGTAGTGAAAAGCATCTCCGGTAGCGTCACCGCAACCGTGGCTTCGGGTAACGGAACCTTGACCAATAGCTCGGCCGCCATCGTGAAGGGCGTAGCGAAGTTCAAGAATCTCGCTATCACCGGTACCGCTGGTTCGTACATTCTCGCTTTTGATTCTGTCGGACTGACCGGCGTGACGAGTAACGCCATTGACGTCACCGTTGGAGTGCAACACTCCCGACCCGGTGCGTCAACAGTGAGCTTCACCGGCACCAGTTCGGTGCTCAGCACTTCGTCAAAGACTTCCTTGAGCGCGCTCGCCAAGAAGCTGACCCCCGGCGCCTCGGTGACCATTACGGGTTACGCGCCGTCGAGCACTGCCGTGGCCAACAGTCGCGCCAAGGCCGTAGCCAAGTATCTCGGCGGACTCGTTAGTCTGCACACCGTAATCAAGACCGTCAAGGGCACCACTGCTCGCAAGGTTGTGGTCTCGACGATTGCGCAAGCCGCGACGAACCTGGTGCTCACCACCTCGCCGTCGGCGACCGCGTCGAACGGCGTCGCCCTCGCAACGCAGCCAACAGTGACGGTCGAAGATTCGCTCGGTGATGTCGTAACGACGGCCACGGGCACCGTCACCGCGTCGGCATCGGGTAGTGGCTCGCTCGCGAGTTCAACTGCCTCAATCGTGCACGGCGTGGCCACCTTTAGTGGACTCGTACTGAACGGCATCGTCGGCAATTACACCCTGACGTTCTCCAAGGTTGGCGTGGCTGACGCAACGTCAGACACCATCGCACTTTCGGCTGGCGTCGCCGCTGCCCTAGCTATAACGACTGCCCCCGCCGGAGCCAGTTCGGGTGTAGCGCTCACGACGCAGCCTGTCGTCGCCATTGAAGACGCCGGCGGCAACGTGGTGACCAGCCAGAACACCGGCACCGTGACCGCGGCCATCGCGACCGGTTCGGGCACGTTGACCAACGTAACCTCGGGAACGTTTAGCGCGGGCTACGCGACCTTTGCCAGCCTGACCCTGACTGGCACCTCGGGAACCTCGGACTCGATCACCTTCACGAGCAGCGTGGGTAGCTTCAGCGTGACGTCCTCACTCATTACCGTGTCGGCCAAGGCTGACGCGACGAATTCGACGGTCGTCGCCAGTCCTTTGGCGGTCACGCCAAACGGCACTGCCGCTTCCACCATTACCGTGACGCTGCTCAGCGCGTCGAGCCAGCCAGTGAGTGGCAAGCTCGTCACGTTGGTTGCCAGCTCGGGTAGCTCAGCCTTCACTCCCACCGGTACTTCGAACGTGAACGGCGTCGTGACCTTCAGTGTTACCGACCTCGTCGCCCAGAGCGTGACCTACACCGCGACGGACACCACTGACGCCGTGGCCATAAGCCAGACGGCGACCGTCTCCTTCGTCGGCGACGGTGTGGGCTCGATTAGCGCCTCTACCGCGGGAGTAGTTGCCCTTTCTGGGGGCAACACCATTACCTTCACCTACACCGCCGCGAGCGCCATGGCCGTGGGCGCGCAGGTCAGCGTGACCGTGCCCAGTGGCTGGTCGGTTCCGCAGACCAGTAGTTCCACCTCTGCGGGTTACGTGACGTCGTCGTCGGGCACCGTGAGCATTGTGTCCACGAACACCATTTTGGTAACGCTCACCTCGGCACTTTCAGCAAGTAACACAATCACGATCGTCTACGGCAGTGGTTCGGGTACCGCAACGGCTCCGGTCGCTGGCCTACCCCAGACCTGGACGACGTTGGAGAAGTCAACCCCGTTAGGAACCTTGACCGGTCTTAGTAGCTCACCGAGCATCACGGTGGGTGGTGATGGTCTGGGCACCATGACAGCCAACACCGCCACGGTGCTGCCGGGGTCGAGCCACGCGATTATCTTCACCTACACCGCGACGAGCCCCATTACTCTTGGTGCAGTCACCTTGGCCATTCCAACGGGTTGGACGGCTCCGGCCACCACGGCGGGTCCTGGTTACGTGACCGTGACTGGTTCAACCACGACCGTGGTGAAGACAGTCGCTTCTCAGTTACTGACCATCTCGAACGTCTCGCTCGCCACCAATGGCACTCTCACCATTACGTACGGTTCCGGCGGTACTGCGGTTGCTACTAATACTGTCGGTGCCGCGACGTGGACGACCCAGGAGAAGTCATCAGCGGCTGGAACGCTGACGTCCTTGGCGTCGTCGCCATCAATCAACGTGACTCCCGGTGACGGACTTGGCACGATGGTGAGTTCGACCAGTGGAGTGGTCGGTGGCTCATCGGCTAACCAGATTGTCTTTACGTACACCGCGAGTGCCGCAATGGCCGTGGGCGCCAAGATTACGTTGGCGGTGCCTACGGGTTGGACGGCTCCGGCGACCTCGGCGGGTGCTGGTTACACGACCTCGTCATCGGGTACCGTGACGGTGAGTTCACAACTCATTACGGTTACCCTCACTTCGTCGCTCGCGAGCTCGGGGACAATCACCGTGACCTACGGCTCGGGTAACACTGCAACGGCACCGGCGGTTGGTCCCGCGCAGACTTGGACGACCCAGCAAGAGTCCACTTCTGGTGGATCGCTAACGACGATTGTTTCATCGCCGCTGATTGCACTGTCGGGTGACGGACTTGGCACCATGACGGCGTCGCCTACGAGCTTCTTGCAAGGTTCAGGCAACAACACAATTGTGTTCACCTACACTTCAGCGAGTTTGATGGCGAGCGGTTCAAAAATTACTCTCCAAGTGCCCACTGGCTGGGACCTTCCAGTAATCACTCCGCTTAGTGATCCCGGTTACACGGTTGCCAATATTGATGGCAGTGGTGATTCAACGTCGAACGTCACTATCACTGGCGTCGGACTCAACATCATCACGGTTACCCTCACTTCAGCGTTAGCCTCGGGCCACACCATTGTGATCACCTACGGCAGTACGACTGGTGGCGGACTAGGGGCAACAGCACCTGCAACTGTTGGTAGTGCTGTCTGGACGACTCAGCAAAAGTCGACGTTGCTTGGCACGCTGACGACTATTGCGAGCTCACCGATCATTGCTATCTCGGATGGTGACGGCCAGGGAAGTATGACCACACCGACGAGTCACGTTTTTGCGAACTCAACTGGAAATTCGCTGGTATTTACCTACACTGCCGCGGGCCCCATGGCAGCTGGCGCACAAGTTACGTTGACTGTACCGACTGGCTGGTCGGCACCATCAACGAGTCCGTCGGCCAATGGCTACACGATTGCCAGCATTAATGGTGTAGCCGCCTCTACCAGCAATGTTTCGGTGAATTCTCAAACGATAACGGTGACACTCCCGGCCTTGTTGACCATCGGTCAGACAATTGTCATTACCTACGGAAGTAGGGCGGGTACTGGTGCTGGCGCGACTGCGTCATCCACCGTGGGCGACCAGACTTGGACAGCTACCGAAAAGGGAAGTGCCGGTGGCACACTAACCGCACTTGGTGGTTCACCGTTGGTGAACGTCAGCGCTCTTGATGGCGTGGGCACCATGACGACCACGACGACCACGGTGCTTCCGGCGGACACCGGTCAAACAATTGTCTTCACCTACACCGCGACCGCAGCACTGCAGAATGGCGCACAAGTTACGTTGACCGTACCGGCTGGGTGGTCGGTACCATCAGCAAACGGGTCAGCTGAAGGCTACTCCGTCGTCAGCTTTGACGGCGCTGCCGCAGTCACGATTGACATCCCTGTTTCAGGGACCATCACGGTGACAGTCGGGGCTGGCGGTCTAGCGGTTGGTCACACCATTGTGATCACCTACGGCAGTACCACCGGGGGTGGCCCAGGGGCGACTGCCCCGAGCGCCGTCGGAGCTACAACGTGGGTTACCCAAGAAAATTCGTGGGGCGGCGGGACCTTAACGGACCTCGCGAGTTCGCCGTCGATCAATGTGACGCCGGGTGATGGTCTGGGCACCATGACCTCAACGACCACCACGCTCGCACACAGCTCTACTGGTCACACGATTGTCTTTACCTACACTGCTGAACCTGCGGGAATGGCAGTTGGAGCAAAGATTACGCTGACGGTACCGACTGGTTGGTCAGCGCCATCAACCTCTTCTTCGGCCGCTGGTTACGTGACGTGTTCCCCCGGTTGCACGGTGACGGTGGTGGGTCAGGTCATCACTATTACCTTGACGAGCGCTCTTGCGGGCTCGGGAGTTTTGACGATCACCTACGGTGACACGACGGGAACAGGGACAGGGGCAGCAACCTCGGGGAGTGTGGTATCAAGTCCTGGGCAGACGTGGGCAGTAATGCAAGAGTCGACTCCAGGCGGTACATTGACCGCAATTGTCGCGTCACCAAAAATTATTCTTACTTAAATAGTTGTCGTGTGGGTTGGTGGGTGTTTATGACACCAGCCCACACGAACTACTTGCTAGGCGAGTGAAGAGGCGGAACTAAAATTCCGTACGAGTCAGTTCGCTCGCCTCACTGTTACCACGAGGTTCATGTTCTAAAACATGCCGTAGCGAACGAATTTGATCGTTCTTCCCAGTTTTGAAACTGGTCGAAACTCGGTGCCGCCGGAGATAAGAGCACGACACCCCCGTGCTGGAGAAACTCGCGCGCTGCCTGCACCGCTTCACTCATGTCGTGGACCGGCACCTGCTCAAGGGTCGCAGCGAGTGCACGGACTGCCCAACCAATCCGCTCGCCAGCTTCGCCCATGGTGAGCAAGAGCGTGGGTGGGGTTCGATTAGTAATGACTGACGCGAGTGAGGAGTAATCAACACCGCGATCAAATCCGCCCACAATTAGTGCGACTGCTTCGTCACGAAAGATCTGAAGGGCCGCGATAGTTGGAAGTTCTGAAGTCGCGAGCCCGTCGTCGACGTAGCGAATGGTACCGCCACTGCGGACTTCGCTGGCAATAAGTGTGAGGCGTCCTCGCAAGGGGACAAAGTCGCGGGCCAGGACGAGCACGCTGTTGGCCACTTCACCTGGGGTTTTGCCAGTCAGTCGCGCAACGACCTCGACGGCGAGACTGACGTTGTCGTCGTTGTGTGCACCAAGCAGTCCAAGAGCCTCCACGAGTTCGTGGTGAGCAGGAGTCACGAATGATACGTCGCCACCCAGTTCACCTGCGACCTCGCGTAGGGAGGGCACGTCAGCGACGAAGGTCTGATGGGGACCCGCAGCTCGAGTCAGCGAAAGTTTGTCACTCTGATACTGCTCAAGTGAACCGTGCCAGTCGAGGTGGTCGGCTCCCAGTGAGGTAACGACCACCGTGGCCGGTGCGAGTTCCAGATCAACACACTGGTAGCTCGACACCTCGACCACGAGCCAACCCAACGACGTGTCAACGTGCAGGTCGTAGGGAGGTTGGCCAATATTGCCGAGTGACTGGGCTGGTTCGCCGAGGCACCGCAAGAAAAAGGTGATGAGCGACGTAGTCGTGGACTTGCCCTTGGTGCCTGTGACGGCGATGACGCGACGGCGATCGATCTCGTGGAGCCAGAGGTTGAGCGCTGAAGTGACCCGCACGCCGTGGGCTTCGAGTGCGAGGACGTCCTCGCGTCGGCGAGGAATCCCGGGACCCTTTACGACGACGTCACAGTTCAACAGAGCTTCGTGTCCGCCTTCGCTGGTGACGAGCACGTGGTCACCACGACCAGGGGCGTCGTCAACGAGGATCACGGTGGCGTTGTCACCCAGACGTTCTGCGGTGGCGCGGCCCTCTACGCCGTAACCAAAGATGCCGACTCGCTTTCCGGCGAGGTCAGCGAAGCCAGTGGGCCGGAACACGGCTGATCCCTTGTGGTTCGAGGAGCTGGTCAAAACTTCGGTCTGACTGCACCAGTCGAGCAGTAGCGGCCAAGTGGGGTACGTCGGACCATTCGGACATGGCGCTGACGCGCTCGAGCGCTACCGCACTTTCGTCGGGATCGCCCACGCATTCGAACGGCTTGTGGTCCAGTCCGACGTTTACGAGTGCTCGCAACTGCGATTCGAGGCGTGGATTGGCGAGGGGTTCACTGTGAAAGATGGCCTTCAGAGCTGGGCGCGATAGGAACGGCGCGAGGATGAGATTGATGAAGAGGCACTTGTCACACTCACCACACCAGTCGATCGCCCGATTCGTTCGCTCTTGGCTAAAGGCTCGGTTGCAACTGCGAAAGACCTGGTGGTAACTGGTGAGTTCACTAAAGACTTTTGCCACCCAGAGTTCGCTGCGATCACGCAGGTAACTCGCAAACTCAAACTGCGGCCCGAGAATTTCATTCAGTGCATCGCGAAGTAGTTCTTCGGCGACCCATGATTTACTCCACTGGTGGTTAATCGCACGATTCATCCAGCGAAGATTCGGCGCGGATGACGAGTGTTCGTTACTCATTGCCACACCGCCGCGACCCGTGCCCAGGGCCGCAACCGCGGCCAAGAGCGAAACCATGGCGGTGACCGGTACGTGTCCAGTGAAGAGTGCGGGGTCACCGGACAGAATCTGCGGGTCGAGTGACCGCGTGGCGCGCACGACCTCGAGACCAGTGACCGCACCCGTAGCCTCGAGCGGACCAAAACGTCCACTCTCGGGACTGACGACAAAGAGCGCCTGGTCAACGAGACCCTGGAGTTGATGCGTGGTCACGACCGAGTCGATGCCCCCACCAAAGGGCGTGAGCACTCGACTGGTATCGAACGTGCCGTCGAGTTGCTCGCCCGCAGCACCGCCTTCGATGGTGACGTCGTGTAGTGGCAGTTCGTTGCGATAGCGGAACTCGCCGAGTCCGTCGTGCAACGCAGCTTCGAAGAGAGCTCGCCCGTTCGGACCAACGCAGGTCGCGCCCAAATCTATTCGGTAGGCCGCCCCAGCCTTGTAGTACGAAAGTCCCGCGACCAAGTACCAGAGGTTCGCCACGGCGCGCACGGCGGACGAGTCGAGTGTGACGGCCCCCTCGAACGTGACGGACTCGATAAATCGGTAGTCGTCGAGTTCGTAGTGGGCCACGAGAGTCTGGTCGTGTTGCTCGAGCCCCACGTAGGAGAAGAGTTGTGCCCGTTGTCTCACGCGAATGCCCCGGCCATCACGTCCTCATGCTACGACGCTCGCTTCGCGACGAGGGCAAAACGACCACACGGGCGCTGCGCTCGGTCACTAAAGAAGGGGCCACCCGTACTCTGGCGACTCACTTCAATATGGTTGGCGCCGAGACCGAGACCGAGGAGTTGCTCGGTCGCGACGTGACGTAGGTCGAGTCGTGATCGATCGTCGCGGTCGGCGAGAAGGGCCTCGGGAACATCAAGAAAATGTTGCGCGACTTCCGGTCCAATCTGGTAATGCTCGGGCGCAATGGCGGGACCGAGAAACGCGTGCAGCGCTGCCTCGGGTGCGAACTGTTGCACCGCGGCCGCCAGTACGCCACTCGCGAGTCCGCGCCAGCCCGCGTGCACGACACCAAACCGTGACGTCGCGCGGTCGATCAGCAGTACGGGGATGCAGTCAGCGACGAGAATAGCTAGCGCAAGGTCGGCTTCGTCCGTGACGAGTCCGTCGGCTTCAACAGGTTCCTCGAGAGGTCCGTTAACCAGAACGACGTGGATAGCGTGTACTTGACGAACGGTCACGAGACTGGTGACGCCGATAGCGGCCGCGACGCGACGACGGTTCTCGATGACGTGCTCGTCGAGGTCGCCCACGTGCAGTCCCAGATTCAACGACTCGTAGGGTCCGCCACTCACGCCGCCGTCGCGAGAGGTGACGAAGGCATCGACGCCCAATTCGCGAGCACCGTCCAACGGATAGACCGTGAGGCCGCCTCGCTCGGTGGCGCTTAGCGCTACTTCGACAGGCACGCGGCGCAGATTCCGTTCAGTTCGAGCACGTGACGCAGATCGTGGTAGCCATGACGTTGCGCTACGTCACGCGACCAGCGTTCAATCTCGGGCGCGTCAATTTCGACCGTAGCGCCACACGATCGACAGGCCAGATGATGATGGTGCACGTCAACGACGCAACGTCGATAGAGGCTTTCGCCACGGTCGGTCATCACGACGTCGGCCTCGCCGTGTTCGGCCAGCTTGCGCAGTTGGGTGTAGACCGTGGCCAGGGCAATCTTGCCCCCGGCGCGTCCAATGAGACCGTGGAGATCTTGGGCGCTAATGAAGCCCTGCACTCGGGCGAGTGAGTCAATGACCTCACGTCGCTGAGCGGTATTTCGGGTAGAGGTCATAGTTTCAGCGTACCGTCCTCAACTTGAATTTTAGAATGATTCCAGATAGTTTAGTTGGAATGATTCTAAACAGGCTACTCCCGCTGACGCTCGTGGCGATGCTGGCCGCGCTGGGATCGAGCCCGGCCGGTGCGAGTAGTCGACCAATCGTCGTGACCGGGGTGACGCAGTGGGCCGCACTTGCGCGTCAGGTGGCGGGGCCCGACGCCACAGTGGTCTCACTGGTGACAGACCCGAACGCCGACCCGCACCAACATGAAGCCACCTTCACTGACGCCGCCCACGTGGCGAGCGCCTCCATCGTGATCGTCAATGGTGCCGGGTATGACACCTGGCTCTCCAAGTTGGTCCAAGGACGTTCCAGCGCGCCAACGGTGTTCAACGTCGCGACCATGGTGCACGCGAAGTTGGGCGCCAATCCCCACTTCTTTTACGACGTGTCGGCGGCCCAGAAGTTTGTCGCCACGTTCAGCACGCTCTTGAATCGGCACGGGAACCTCCCGGGAGTTGCCAAGCGTGCGAAGTCGCTCGAGCTGGCGCTGTCAATGATTGCGCGAACGCTCGTGGTCGTGCACCACGCCTGTGCCGGCGTCGCGGTGGCCGCGACCGAGGACGTCACTGGTTATCTGCTGAGTGCACTGGGCCTGAACGTCGTGACGCCCCGGTTGCTGCGCCTCGCCATCGGTAACGGCGTGGACCCGACGGTGCGCGACCTCGCGACCGCACTGGACCAATTAAGAAATCACGTGGCCTTTCTCGTCAATAACGTGCAAACGGCGACGCCACTGACCGCGCAACTGGTCGCTCGGGCCAAGTCGGTCCACGTACCGGTCCTCAACGTCACTGAAACGATGCGCACGGGTACCTACACCCAATGGTTGGGTGGAATCATCGGCACGATGCGGGCCGATCTGCATCAAGAGGGGTGCCTCTCGTGAGTCTGCTGGTGATGCGTGACGGAGCCGTGAACCTGGGTGGGCGCACGATCTGGAGTGGCGCAAACTTTTCGCTCGAACCGGGCACGGTAACGGCCGTGCTCGGTCCCAACGGTGCGGGCAAGTCCACGCTGTTGAACGTCATCTTGGGTCTGGCGCCACTCAGCGAAGGGTCGCTCGAAGTGTTGGGCGCGTCGCCACACCGTGGCAATCGTGCGGTTGGTCTGCTGGCCCAGTCGCGTCACGCCGACGAACTCTCGACCATTACTGCTCGTGACTACGTGGGGCTCGGCTACGACGGTCCGCGCTTTGGCTGGCGTCGCGATAAGACGAAAGACGAAGTCGTGGCGCGGGCTTTGGCCATGACGGGCACCACGTCGTTCGCCGATCGACCTCTGCGTACGCTGTCGGGTGGCCAGCGCCAGCGCGCGGCGCTGGCGCACGCGACGGTCTTTGAGCCGCGACTGCTCTTGCTCGACGAGCCCCTCGCGGGTCTCGACCTCACGGCGCAGGCCGAGATTGTTGACCTTATTCATTTGATTCGCACTACAACCGGAGCGGGTGTGCTCGTCGTGGCGCACGATCTCAATCCCCTGGCGCCCCTGGTTGACCAGGTGTTGTGGATTGCACGTCGTCAGGTGCGCAGCGGAGCGATCAACGACGTAGTGAACGAAGAGGTCTTGAGCGACCTGTACGGACACCCTATTGAGATCATCGTGACTCCGAGGGGCCGACGCGTCATTGTGGGACTCGAAGAGGAGTTTGCGCACCCTCATCCGCACGGACACGATCACTCGAACGAACTAGCCCACGAGCACCTGGGTGACCTTTACACGGACCCGTCCGCATGAGTCTTCACGAGCTAGTCGCGCTCTCGTTCGTGCAACACGCCTTCTACGCGGTCACGGCCGTGGCCCTGGCGGCCGGGGCGGTGGGCTATTTCGTTGTGCTGCGTCGTCAGGCATTTGCCGCGCACGCCATTGGCCACGTGGGATTTGCGGGCGCCGCGGGTGCCGTGTGGCTCGGACTCTCGCCGGTCGTGGGTCTCTTGGCCTTTTGTGTGGGTGCGGGACTCTTGATTGGCCTCGGTGGAGCCAAACTCGACGACCGTGACGCGGTAGTGGGTGTGACGCTCACTGCGGCTCTCGGACTTGGTGTCTTATTTATCTCGCTCTACAGCGGGTACGCAAACGCGACGTACTCCATTCTCTTTGGACAGATTCTTGGGGTCTCGTGGGGCGACGTAGGACTAGTGGCGCTGTTATCGCTGCTGGTCGTCGTCGCGGTATCGGTGATCTATCGACCGCTACTCTTCGTGTCGATTGACGCCCAGTCGGCGGCGTCGCGGGGACTCTCCGCGCGAAAACTGTCGCTGGCCTTTTTGTTGCTCCTCGCGGTGACGACCGTGGTCGCCATTCAGGTAGTCGGCGTGCTGTTGGTCTTTTCACTGTTGGTGGCCCCCGCGGCCGCGGCCGAGGTCATCACGAATCGGCCTCTTCGAGCCCTGGCGCTCTCGAGCGCACTCGCGCTCGCGAGTGCGTGGCTCGGCCTCTTCTTTGGCGTCTGGCTCGGCGGGCCGGTGAGTTTCTGGATTACGGCGCTCTCGTCCGTGTCCTACCTGGCGGCGCGACTGGTGAACGCTCGACGTGAGCATCGGGCCCGATGCGTCGTTGCGTAACCTACGGACGTGACGACGAGCGCACCGCTACTGGAGAGCTGTTACTTTCCCCCGTCGGGGTCGCGCGTGGACCTTGCGGTGTCGGGTGGACCCGATTCACTCGGTCTGTTGTTGCTCGCGCGTGAGGCCGAACTAGTCGTGACGGTGCATCACGTTGATCACCACGCTCGCGCCACGAGCGGCGCGGACGCCGACTTCGTCGAGTCGGTCTGTGGCGCACTGGGCGTGGCCTTCGTGCGTCACGACGTCACGGTCGAACCGGGCGGCAACTTTGAAGCCCGGGCTCGCTCGGCGCGTCGTCACGCACTGCCCAAGGGAGTCCTGACGGGCCACACCATGGACGACGTGGCCGAGACGGTGCTCCTCAACATGATGCGCGGCGCGGGGGTGGACGGGCTGTCGCCCATGGTGGGCGATCCGACGAAGCCGCTTCGAGATATCCGCCGAGCGCCGCTGCACGACTTTGTTCGTCGCAGTGACTTTGAGCCTCGTCACGACGAGACCAATGATGATCCGAGCTTTCAGCGCAATCGAGTGCGTCACGAACTGCTGGCCCTTCTAGACGACATTGCCGGGCGTGACGTGGTGCCAATTCTGGCCCGCCAGGCCCGAGTACTGGGGGAGGACCGTCGTTGGCTCGAGGAGTTAAGCGCCCCCGACCACGCTCTCGACCTCGTCGATGCGGACTGTCGAATTCTCCGTGCGTGGCCCGACGCACGGCTGCGCCGCTGGCTGCGCACGGTCTTGCGTAGTGACGACGCGGGTGATGGTCACCATCCGCCCAGTGCCGACGAGATCGAGCGAGCCATGGCCGTCGTGCGTGGTGACGTGGTCGCGACTGAGCTCAGCGGCTCACGGCGTCTGGCTCGTCGTGACCAACGGCTCACGCTGGAGTAGCCGCTCAACTACGCTGGCCAGACATGGGACCGCACGATGACGCCAACTTCACGGCGCACTGGGCCGCGCACGATCTCGGTGAGGTCGTCGTGGCCGCTAAGGATGTAAAGGCTCGAGTACTCGAACTCGGCCAAGCCATCACCCGGGACTACGCCAAGAATCCACCCCTGCTGGTGTGCGTGTTGAAGGGGGCCGTTAACTTCATGGCCGACCTCATGCGCGCCATTGAACTACCCGTCGAGATTGACTTCATGGCCGTGTCGTCCTACGGGGCCGCGACCAAGACGAGCGGCGTCGTGCGCATCGTCAAGGACCTCGACGTGGACCTTGCTGGACGTGACGTGTTAATCGTCGAAGACGTCGTGGACTCGGGTCTGACCCTTAACTACCTGCGTCAGTATCTCGGGGCTCGCAGCCCGCGCAGCCTCGAAGTTTGCGCGCTGTTACTCAAAGAGGGCGAGCAGCGAGTCGAGCAAGACCTTAAGTACGTAGGGTTTTCAATTCCCTCCACGTTCGTCGTGGGCTACGGACTTGACGTCAATGAGCGCTACCGCAACCTCGACGCGATTTACACCTTTACCGGTCAGGCCTAGTCGTGGTCGACCGCGCCCGGGTCCAGTCGCTGGTGCGCGAACTGCTCGACGCCATTGGCGAGGACGCCACTCGTGACGGACTCGTTGACACCCCGCGCCGTGTGGCGGACATGTACGTCGAACTCTTCGAGGGCTTCGAAGGCGACCCGGGTGAACACCTGCGCGTCTCGTTCGAAGCCGGTCACGACGAAATGGTCATGGTTCGCGACATTCCCTTTACTTCGCTCTGCGAGCACCACCTCGTGCCCTTCGTGGGACTCGCTCACGTGGCCTATCTCCCCGGGCCCGAAGGTCGCATTACGGGACTCTCGAAGATGGCTCGATTAGTCGAAGGCTTCGCGCGACGTCTGCAGGTGCAAGAGCGTATGACGACCCAAATTGTCGAAGCGATGGAGCGAGAGCTCCAACCGCGCGGCTCGATCGTCGTCATCGAGGCCGAGCACTTCTGTATGTCGATGCGGGGCGTGAAGAAGGCGGGCGCGACCACCGTGACGTCAGCGGTGCGAGGAGTCTTTCGTGACGACGCGTCGTATCGCGCCGAGGCCCTGCAGTACATCCACGAGCGAAGGTCGACGTGGCGCTGAGTCCCCAAATAATGGGAATTGTCAACGTCACTCCCGACTCTTTTTTCCCTGATTCGCGTTCCAGCTCGGTCGCTGAAGCAGTCGCGAGGGGCCGCACGCTCTTTGACGTGGGATGCGACATCGTCGACGTCGGTGGTGAGTCGACGCGCCCCCGGGCTACGGCGGTGAGCGTTGATGAGGAGTTGACACGCGTCGTGCCCGTGGTCGAAGCGTTAAGCGCGCTGGGCCCGGTCTCGGTCGATACTCAAAAAGAAGAGGTTGCGAGGGCCGCGGTGGCGGCGGGAGCCTGCGTAGTGAACGACGTGTCGTGCACACTGCTCAACGTGGCCGGTGAACTCGGCGTGGGGTACGTCGCCATGCACCGACAGGGTGACTCGCGAACTATGCAAGATAATCCGACCTACGACGACGTCGTGGGTGAGATCGAAGCGTTTCTCGACGGGGTCGCCGCTCGCGCGCGCACCGCGACGATACGCCAGCTCTGGCTCGATCCGGGAATCGGATTTGGCAAGACGCTCGAACACAACTTGACCCTGCTGGCGCACACTGATCGATTTGCGGCACTGGCCCAGCGCTACGGGGCGGGCCTGCTCATTGGGACCAGTCGTAAGCAGTTCCTCAGTCGTCTGGGGGTCCAAGAGCTGGGCGTGGAGGAGCGTTTAGAGGGTTCGATTGCGTCGGCCGCGTGGGCCATGCTCCAAGGTGCCACAATGGTTCGAGTACATGACGCTGAGGCGGCCGTGCAACTTCGTGAGTTGCTCGTTTGCCCCGCAGGAGAGGTAGTCGCGTGAGGGGCAAGTGGGCGGCCGGGATCGAGCCGCGCAGTTTCATCTGGGTCTATCGCGGGCTGCTGGCCGTCTCGGAGCGACCGGGTGGTTCAACCTCGGTGCATCGTCGAGTGCGCCGTGACGAGGAACTGCTCTGGTTGAAGCACCAGGGATTTGGTCGCGTGATTTCAATTCTGCCGGTGATGCAGAACTTGAGTGCCTACTTTGAACACGGACTCACCGCGAGCCACTACGCCCTGCGCGGTGGACCCCAGCAACGCGACGTACTGGGAGCCTGCTACCGCGACCTCGCGGGCTCAATGGAAAACAACGTCACGGTGTTGCTACACGGTGACGAAGTCTCGGACCACCTGCTGGGCGTCATTGCTGGCTACTTAGTCTGGTCAAAGAAAGTGCCCACGGTCCCGACCTCTATTGCCCTCATCGAACGACTCTTTCGCCGCTCGATTGGACCCGATGGTCGAACCGTGCTGATGGATTTACCCGAGGCCACCGCGTGAGCGACCGTATTGAACTGCGCGGCCTTCGCTGCAGTGCGATTGTTGGTGTCTTGCCCGAAGAGCGAACGCGAGTGCAGCCGCTGGTCTTTGATCTGGACCTGGAACGTTCACTGAGTGACGCCGCCCTACGTGATGATCTCACCGCAACCACCAACTACGCCGAAGTGCTGACGTTGGTCGAACGCGTTACCGTCGATGGTGAGTTTCTCTTGCTCGAAACGCTCGCGTCGCGCGTTGGTTTGGCGATTCTCGCCTACGACCCCGAGATCGAAGCGGTGACCGTCGCGGTGCGTAAGACTCGCCCGCCCGTCGCCGAGGACGTTGACTCGGTGGGCGTGCGCTGTACCCTTCGTCGCGACTAGTGCATCGCGCCTATCTTTCGCTGGGCTCCAATATGGGTGACCGCGGCGCGTACCTAGCGCGAGGTCTGGAACTCGTGGTCGAAAGCGACGCGAGTCGAGTGTCGCGGGTCTACGAAACCGAGCCGGTGGGTGGGGTCAGCCAAGACGATTTTTGGAATCTGGTCGTCGAGGTGATGACGACTGACGGCCCGCGAGCGCTGCTCGAGCGCGCGCGTCACGCCGAGCGCGACGCGCTGCGGACTCGTGAAGTGCGCTGGGGCCCGCGCACGCTCGACGTTGACGTGCTGCTCGTGGGCGAGATGGTCAGTGATGACCCCGAAATCTTGGTGCCCCACCCTCGTCTCTACGAGCGCGCCTTCGTGCTGGTTCCTCTCGCCGAGCTCGCCCCCGACCTAGTTAGTGAGGAGCAACTCGCGGGCGCTCGCGGCCGAGTCGTCGCACTAGGTACACTCGAGTCGTTGCGCTAACACCGAACGGCACCCGCGAGGGGCTGGAACGGATCGGAGCAGAGATGCACATCGTCATTATTGGATCGGGCCGCGCGGGCACTTCATTCGCGACGGCCTTTCGTCGAGTGAGTTTTACGACCACGCTGCTGCATCACGATCAAGTCGACTTGATTGGCGACGACGTCGACGTGGTGATGCTGTGCGTCCCCGATGACGCGCTGGTAAGCGTCGCGTCGCAGGTACCGGTGAGCGATCATCGAGTCGTCGTGCACGTCGCTGGGTCGCGCACGCTTGAAGGGTTGGCTCCGCACCCGCGCGTCGCGTCGATGCACCCTCTGACGACGTTGCTCGCTGACGGACTCGGTGCCGATCGCTTGGCGGGGGCCGTCTACTGCGTGGCCGGTGACGCGTTGGTCGATGAACTCGTGGCCGCAGTCGGAGGGGTCGCTCGACGTCTCGATGACGCTCAGCGAAGTCGCTACCACGCAACGGCCACCGTGGCGGCGAATCACCTGGTCGCGCTGCTCGCTCACGTGGAGTCACTCGCCGTCAGTGCGGGATTGACGTTAGAGGACTTTTTGCCGCTGGCGCGTCGGGCGCTCGAGGACGTTGCCACCTACGGCCCCCACGAGGCGCTCACCGGACCGGCGTCGCGCGGTGACATGGTCACCATTGACGCGCACCTTCAAGCCATCCCCGAATCAGAGCGCGCCACGTACGTGGCACTCGCGAACGCCGCCTTCGAGCTCGCCGAACTTCGTCGCACCGAGATGCTCACCTGATGGACCAGTTGAGCGACATTGACCAGTGGCGTCGCTACGCTCACGAGCAGCGCGCGCGCGGGCGTCGAGTGGGACTAGTACCAACCATGGGGGCGCTGCACGAAGGCCACGGCTCACTGGTGCGTGCGGCTCACGAGCACGGCGACGTGGTGCTCGCCACCATCTTCGTCAATCCCCGCCAGTTCCATAACGACCGCGACCTCGCCAGCTATCCGCGCACACCTGACGCTGACTTTGCGGCGGCCGAACGTTTTGGCGTTGACTGTCTGATCGCGCCCAGCCTCGTCGCCATGTGGCCAAACTATCCCGAGCCCACGGCAACGACCGTCTCGGTGCGTGGAATTAGTGATCACCTCGAAGGAGTGGGTCGGCCCGGCCACTTTGACGGAGTGGCGAGCGTCGTAGCGAAGCTCTTCGCGATTACTGGTCCCTGTCGCGCATACTTCGGGGAAAAGGACTTTCAACAGCTCGGCGTCATCCGAGCGATGGTGCGTGACCTAGCCCTCGATGTTGAGGTCGTGGGCTGTCCCATCATCCGTGACCCCGACGGACTCGCCCTGTCGAGTCGCAACGTGCAGCTCACTGAATCGGGACGTGCGCGCGCGACGGCACTCTCTCGAGCGCTCGCCCTCGTGGCGGCTCAGCCAGCTCGAGCGAGCGAACATCGGGCCCGACTCTTGGAGAGTCTGCACTCGTCATCACTCGAGCCGATCTACGCCGAAGTCGTTGACCCACTCACCTTGGTGCCGTCGAGTGACACCAACTCTGGCGTGGCTCGAGCGCTGCTCGCGTGCACCGTCGATGGCGTTCGATTAATCGATAATGGACCAGTGCAACTCGTGGCGCAGGGGGAGTAGTGCTACTCGCAATTGACGTAGGAAATACTGAGACCGTCATTGGTCTCTTTGGGGGTTCGCGACCCGAGGCGCCCGACGCGATGGGCTTTGCTCGCGCGAACGATGAGCGAGGTTTGGCCTTTCACTGGCGCCTCTCCACAGTGCCCGATCGCACGCCGGACGAGTACGCCATGGTGCTGACCCAACTCCTCGACCTCGAAGGGTTAGATCTGCGCACCGCGGTCAGCGCAATCGCTATCTGTTCGTCGGTGCCGTCGGTCACCACCCAACTTCGCCGCATGGCCAACCGTTGGTTCAGTGAACTCAACGTGACGGTGCTCGGACCGGGCACCAAGTCGGGCATGCCGATTCTCTACGACAACCCACGTGAGGTGGGCCCCGATCGTATTGCGAATTCGGTCGGCGCCTTCGACCTCTACCCGGGACCGTCCATTGTGGTGGACCTGGGTACGGCAACGACCTTTGACGTGATCTCGGCTCAGGGTGAGTACCTGGGTGGGGCGATTGCCCCCGGGGTCGCCATTTCGCTCGAGGCGCTCTACAGCGAGGCGGCGGCATTACGTTCGGTCGAGTTAGTCAAGCCCCGTTCGGTCATTGGTCGCTCGACCGTGGAATCCATCCAATCAGGCGTGCTCTACGGCTTCGCCGCCCAGGTGGACGGGCTCGCCGAGCGTATTTTGGATGAGTTGGGTAGCGCACCGGTCATTGCCACCGGGGGACTCGCGGGACTGATTGCCCCCCACACGAAACTCGTTAATCACGTCGAACCATGGTTGACCCTCCACGGATTGCGTATCGTTCATGAACGGAACCATTCGGGAGACGCTTCGTGACCACGCCGTACTCATTTGCTCATAACGCCTTCGCCGGCGCACTCCAGACCTCCTACGCCCATCTCGTCGATGGTGAAGAGTCGGGCGACGTCGTGAAGGTCGCCGGTCGGGTGATGTTGCTCCGCACCCAAGGCAAGTTGGCTTTTGCGACCATGCGCGACTCGTCGGGTGAGATTCAGCTCTTCGCGCTGGCGGCGGTCTGTGCCGATTTCGACGAGTTCGCCAAACTCCACCTCGGTGACTGGGTGGGTGTTACGGGCGAGGTCGTGCGCACGAAGCGCGGCGAACTTTCGATCAAGGTAGCGACGTGGGTGAAGCTCGCTACGGCCTTGCACAACTTTGGTGACAAGTGGGCCGGGATTGCCGACTTCGATCTGCGTTATCGTCACCGTGAAGCCGACCTGTGGGCCAATGAGAAGTCGCGCACGTCACTCGCGCGGCGAAGTGAAGTACTACGCGCCACCCGGGAACGCTGCTGGGCGGCGAACTTCATTGAAGTTGAGACGCCGATTTTGAACGCCATCGCGACGGGCGCGGCGGCCAAGCCCTTCACGACGCACCATCACGCGTTGGGCAGCGACCTGTTCTTGCGCATTGCCCCCGAGCTCTGGCTCAAGCGGCTCGTGGTGGGGGGCTTTGAGCGAGTCTTTGAACTCGGACGAGTCTTTCGCAACGAAGGACTCAGCCCTCGCCACAACCCCGAGTTCACCATGCTCGAGCTCTACGCGGCGTACTGGAACTACGAGGACATGATGTCGTTCACCGAGGAGCTCGTCGCTGGCGTGGCTCGTGACGTGCTCGGTACGACTGAGGTCACGTACCAAGATCGCCCCTTCTCCTTCGCGGCCCCGTGGCCGCGGCGCACCATGGCGGAATTGGCCAGTGAGGCCGTGGGCGAAGACGTGTCGGTGCACACTCCTCGAGAACGGCTCGCGGCGCTGCTGGGCGAGCGCGGTGTTGAGGTCCACGCGTCGTGGGGTCCCGGTCGCTGCCTCGCCGAACTCTTCGAGGTGACCTGCGAAGACTCACTCTGGGACCCAATCTTTGTCACGGACTTCCCCGTGGAGGTCTCACCGCTGGCGCGTCGTCGCCAGGACGACCCCGAGCTCACGGAGCGCTTCGAGTCCTACGCGGTGGGGCGAGAACTCTCCAACGGCTTTAGTGAACTAAACGATCCGGTCGATCAGCGCACGCGCTTCGAGGACCAGGCTCGGTTGGCCGCCGCCGGTGACCCCGAGGCCATGGCCATTGACGAGGATTACATCAAGGCGCTCGAGTGGGGACTACCGCCGACGGCTGGCCTCGGACTGGGCATGGACCGCTTAGCAATGCTGATTGCCGATGAGGCGAGCATTCGCGAAGTGATTGCCTTCCCGACTCTGAAACCGCTGCGCGACTAATTAGTACGCGGGCAGGTCTTCGAGCAACGACTCGATGAGCGAGCCAAAGCCGGCGCGCAGTGGTGCGTGCGGCACGACCGCGAGTGACTCGTGGGCTTGAGCCATGAAGCTCTTCGCGGCGAGCATGGTTTCGCCAATGCCGTCAGTAGCGACGACGAGTTTGCGAGCCCGTTCGCGAGCCTCGTCATCGAGCGCGGCCCCGAGCACACTGCGCAACTCATCGCCCACGCGAGCGTCACGAAGGGCAAACAACGTTGGCAGGTTATAGACACCCTCGGCGAGGTCCTGGCCCGCCGGTTTTCCGAGCTGGTTGTTGGTGGCGGTGAGATCGAGAATGTCATCGCGTAGCTGATAGATCATCCCAAAGCAGCGACCAAACTCGGCCAGAGCTTCAGTCTGGTCGGCGTCGAGGTGAGCCGTCATGGCTCCCACCCGACAGCTTGACGACATGAGCGACGCGGTCTTACCCTCGATCGCCTCGTAGTAGTCCTTCTCGGTGCGCTCGACGGAGAACGAGGTTCGTACTTCGGAGACCTGTCCACGCGTCAACCACGCGAGCGTGCGCGCGAGGAGTCCGGCTACGTCAGTGCCGAGGTCGGCAGCAATCGCGGCCGAGCGCGCCATCAAGTAGTCCCCGGCGACGATGGCGATCAGGTTGCCGTAGCGGGCGTTCACGCTGTCAACGTTGCGACGCACTTCGGCCTCGTCCATGACGTCGTCGTGGTAGAGCGACGCTAGGTGCATCAGCTCGAGCGCGACGCCACCCAAGAGGTCGTTCGACGAAGCGGCGCGCGCGCCACCGGTCGCCGAGGCGACGGCCAGCAGTGGTCGTAGGCGCTTGCCCCCCGCGTAAATGAGGTGAGTCGTGACCTGGTCCAGGTAGTCATCGCCAAATATCACGGACTCGGCGAGTAGCCCCTCGAGACGGGCCAAATCGGACTCGACCACGGGCAGATCAAGTCGCTCGAACGGATTCACCCCACCACCTTAGGGGAGTGTTCTACTTGGTCGGTGGGGCGAGGACGGAACGTCGCGACTCGCCGGTACACTGCTAAGTATCGATACGAAAAGGGTGTCAATTGTTTGAACGTTTTACAGACCGGGCTCGTCGAGTACTCGTACTCGCTCAAGAAGAAGCGCGTGACCTCAATCACGCCTTCATCGGCACCGAGCACATTCTGCTCGGCCTGATTCGCGAAGGCGAAGGCGTCGCCGCCAAGGCCCTCGACGCCATGGGCGTCACGTTTGAGGTCGTGCGTGAGAAGGTTGAAGAGGCCATTGGGGCTAATACCAATCCCTCACCCGGCTCGCCGCCGTTTACGCCGCGCGCCAAAAAGGTTCTGGAACTCTCACTGCGCGAGGCGTTGCAACTCGGACACTCCTACATTGGTACCGAGCACATGCTGCTCGGACTCGTTCGCGAAGGTGATGGCGTGGCCGCCCAAGTACTCAGTGAGCTCGGCGCCGACATGGCTCGCGTGCGCACCCAGGTCATTCAGATGATGTCGGGTCAGACCGGCAAGGAGTCGGGGACGTCCAGTTCGTCAAGTAGCCCCAAGGGTGACAGTGACTCGCAAGGCGGTTCGGCCGTCTTGGACCAGTTTGGTCGTAATCTCACGCAGTTCGCTCGTGAGGGCAAACTTGACCCGCTGGTCGGGCGCGAAAAAGAAGTCGAGCGCGTCATGCAGGTCTTGTCGCGTCGCACCAAAAACAATCCAGTCCTCATTGGCGAGCCGGGCGTTGGCAAGACGGCCATTGTCGAAGGGCTCGCTCAGATGATCGTGGCTAATCAAGTGCCGGTCACCTTGGCCGATAAGCAGCTCTACACGCTCGACCTCGGCGCGCTGGTCGCCGGTAGCCGCTACCGCGGTGACTTCGAAGAGAGATTGAAGAAGGTGCTGAAAGAGATTCGTACGCGTGGGGACATCATTTTGTTCATCGACGAGATTCACACGCTCGTGGGAGCGGGTGCCGCCGAAGGGGCTATTGACGCGGCGTCCATTTTGAAGCCCATGCTGGCTCGCGGTGAACTTCAGACCGTGGGGGCCACCACGATTGACGAGTACCGCAAGCACATCGAAAAAGATGCGGCTCTCGAGCGACGTTTCCAGCCCGTCAAGGTGGAACAGCCCTCGGTGGCCATGACGATTGAGATTCTGAAGGGGCTACGTGAGGTCTACGAAGAGTTCCACGCGGTCAAGATCACTGATCAGGCCCTCATTGCGGCGGCCAACCTGTCCGACCGTTACATCGCGGACCGCTTCTTGCCCGACAAGGCGATTGACCTGATCGACGAGGCGGGTAGCCGACTGCGCATTCGTCGCATGGCCGCGCCGCCCGCCGCCAAGAAGTTTGACGAGGACATTGCGCGCGTGCGCGCCGACAAGGAGTCGGCCATGGAGAGCGGCGCCCTCGAGCAGGCCAAGGCCCTCGAAGAGCAAGAGCGCGAACTCATGTCGAAGAAGGACGAACTCGACGCCACCGTGAAGTCTTCGGGTGGCAACACGTTTGACCTCGTGGACGAAGAGACCATCGCCGAAGTGCTGGCTAACTGGACCGGTATTCCGGTCTACCGTCTGACCGAAGAAGAGACCAGCAAACTGCTGCGCATGGAGGACGAACTCCACAAGCGCATCGTGGGTCAAAACGAGGCAATTATTGCGCTGAGTCGCGCCATTCGCCGTACGCGAGCTGGTCTGAAGGACCCCAAGCGTCCCGGCGGCTCATTCATCTTCCTTGGACCAACCGGAGTGGGCAAGACCGAACTCGCCAAGACTTTGGCGGAGTTCTTGTTCGACGATGAGGATTCGTTGATTCAACTCGACATGAGTGAGTACATGGAAAAGCACTCGGTGAGCCGACTGATTGGTTCGCCCCCGGGCTACGTGGGTTACGACGAAGGTGGTCAATTGACCGAGGCCGTGCGTCGCAAGCCCTTCTCCGTTGTTCTCTTTGACGAAGTCGAAAAGGCGCACCCGGACGTGTTCAACACGTTGCTACAGATTCTCGAAGATGGACGTCTCACCGACGCCCAGGGTCGAGCCGTGGACTTTAAGAACACAATTTTGATCATGACCTCCAACCTCGGCACCGCCGACCTGCGTCGAGCCGCTATTGGCTTCGGCAAGGGTTCGGACGTGGTGACGCACGAGCGAATGAAGGAAAAGGTCAACATTGCTCTGAAGGCGCACTTTCGACCAGAGTTCTTGAACCGTATTGACGACACGATTGTCTTCCACGAGTTGACCCGTGACGAGGTGATCTTGATTACCGACATGTTCATTGGTCGACTCCGCGAGCAGTTGGCGGTGCAGGGACTTGGCTTAGAGATCTCCGCCGCGGCGCAGGGCTACCTCGCCGAAAAGGGTTACGACCCCGAGTTAGGTGCGCGGCCACTGCGTCGAGCAATTCAGACCTACGTCGAGGACGTCTTGAGCGAGAAACTGCTCTTCAAGGAGTTCCGTGCGGGCCAGACGATCGTCATCGACGCGGTCGAGGGCGCCGATGGTCAAGAGCTCTCCTTTGAGGGAGTCGAGGGCCTGCCGCCCTCGGTCGACTTCGAAGACCTCGCACCCAACGCCTAAACGTCACAGCGAGGACGTAGGGTCGCGGTGGTGAAGAGCCACTCAATCCACGTCTGTCGCGAGTGCGGCACTAACTCGCCTCGGTGGGTTGGACGCTGTCCGGGCTGTGGTGAGTGGAACACGCTCGACGAGGAGCGTCAGGTCGCTGCGTCGAAATCGGCGGTACCGCTGCAGACCACCTCGCTTCGTGACGTAAGTGACGACGCGGCCCAGTGCACGTCAACGGGCGTGGGTGAGTTTGATCGAGTGCTGGGCGGCGGTTTCGTCGAAGGTTCCACGACACTGCTCTTTGGTGAGCCGGGCGTGGGTAAGTCCACCCTGGCCCTGATGACGCTGCGCGCACTCGCCCAAGCCGGCCACGCGGTCTTACTGATTGCGGCCGAGGAGTCACCGGCCCAGGTCGCCCAGCGGGCGCGACGACTCGGTGACGTGCCCGATGGACTCGACGTGGCCGCCACTACGAACGTCGCTGATGCCGAGCAGTTACTGCGCGAGCGTCGCCCTACGGTCGCGGTGATTGACTCAATTTCGGCGATGAGTGACGACACGCTGTCGAGCGTTGCGGGTTCGGTGCCCCAGGTTCGCCACGCGGCAGAACGACTCTGCGCCGTTGCGAAATCGACGGGCATCGCGCTCGTGCTGGTGGGTCACGTCACTAAAGATGGTGAGCTGGCGGGACCGCGAGCGCTCGAACATCTGGTCGACACCGTGATACGCGTCGAGGGCGATCGACACGGCACGCTGCGGCTACTTCGAGCGATGAAGCATCGCTTTGGTCCCACGGGCGAAGTCGGACTCCTCGAGATGGCGAACGAAGGTCTGCGCGAGTTGCCCGACGCCGCTCTCAAACTTCGTGGCGCCGATCTCGACGTACCCGGAGTCGTCGTGACGGTGACGAACGACGGCTCACGTTCACTGCTGGTGGAAGTCCAGGCGCTCGTCGCGTCGGGCATTGGCTCGCCGCGCCGCGTGGCCCACCAGGTCTCTTCACAGCGCCTGGCGCTCTTGCTCGCGGTACTCGAGGCGCGCTGCACCATTGACACCAGCGGCGCGGACGTCTTCGTGGCCACGGCGGGTGGACTGCCGGCCAGCGAGCCGGGAGTCGACCTCGCGCTGGCTCTGGCCGTGGCGTCGGCGGTGCAGCATTTCGCCGTGGCGCGCACCATGGTGGCGGTGGGTGAAGTGGGCCTCGCCGGTGAACTGCGGCCAGTGACCGGTCTCGCTCGACGCGTGCGCGAAGCGCATCGATTGGGGGCCGAAGCGATCATCGTGCCCGCCGAGGGTGAACTCGACGAAACCCCGGGTTTAGTCGTGCACCGGTGCCGTTCACTCGCCGAAGCCTTGATGGTGGCCCGAAACGGCACCTTGTGAACAAGTAATGGTAGAATAGATAATCCCCTGACGCCCTGAAATGGGCTAGTTCTTTAGGAGAACCCTCCGTCTATGACCGTTCGTAAGTACAAAAAAGGCGATCGTCTCGTCTACCCCCACCATGGTGCGTGCACCGTGGAAAAGATTGAAAAAATGACCGCCTTTGACGTCAAGCAGGACTACTTGAAGTTGAAGGTCGCCTACACCGACCTGGTCTTGATGGTCCCGGTCGCCAACGCTGAATCAGTGGGTCTGCGCGACGTCATCAATGACGAAGAGGTCGAAGAAGTCTTTGCCGTGCTTCGCAAGAAGGAAGCTCGTATGCCGACTAACTGGTCACGACGTTTCAAGAACCACTCCGAGAAGCTTCGTTCGGGCGACATCTACCAAGTCGCTGAAGTGGTGCGCAACCTCTCAATCCGCGACAAGGACAAGGGCCTCTCGGCGGGGGAAAAGCGCATGTTGACGCGAGCTCGTCAGATCTTGGTGTCCGAGTTGACCTTCGCCCTCAACGTTGACACTGAAGCGGCTGAAGAAAAGCTCGCCTCAGTTCTTCCCTAGTCATGACGGTGGCCGCCGTGGTCGTGGCCGCCGGCCAAGGTCTGCGCTTTGGTGCCCCTAAGCAGTTTGCGCGCCTCGGTACTCAATCGGTGGCTCGTCACAGCATTGATGCGGCGCGCTCGGTAGCGTCACTAGTCGTGTTGGTCGTGCCCTCGAACTACGACGGGAACGGCGACGGCGCCGACGTCGTCACTACGGGTGGCCGTACGCGTGGTGATTCGGTTCGCGCCGGACTTGCCTACTGCAGCGACGCCGACGTGGTGGTCGTACACGACGCCGCGCGCCCCCTCGCATCGCCATCGCTGTTTCGCGCCGTGGTCGACGCCGTGCTCCACGGTGCCGACGCCGCAATCCCCGGCCTACCCGTCACCGATACGGTCAAACGTGTCGTGCACGAAGTTGAAAACGTCGTCGTCACGAACACCGTGCCCCGTGAAGACCTCGTTACCGTGCAGACCCCTCAAGCATTTCGTCGCGACGTACTCGAGCGAGCTCACGCCAGTGCGACCAACGCCACCGATGACGCGGCCCTCGTTGAAGCATTGGGCGGCCGAGTCGTCATCGTCGCCGGTGAACCTCAGAATCTAAAGATCACGGTGCCCGGTGACCTCGAGCAAGTGGCCCAGTGGCAACGGAGTAACGCGTGAGAATTGGCCACGGTTACGATTCGCATCGGGTGAGTAACGACTCGTCGCGCCAACTATGGCTCGGCCTGGTGTTGATTCCTGGCGCAGTCGGTCTCGATGGTCACTCTGATGCCGACGTAGCTACGCACGCGCTGTGTGATGCGCTACTCGGCGCGGCGAACTTAGGAGACCTCGGACGGCACTTCTCTGATCAAGACCCCGCGACTGCGGGCGTCGCGTCGCGTCGTCTACTCGAAGCAACTATCACTCTCGTCCACGACGCTGGCTACCGGGTCGCTTCGGCCGACCTCACGATTGTGGCTGAACAACCCAAACTGGCTCCCTTCATGGATGCCATGAGTACTGAACTCAGCGCCGTGGTCGGCACGCACGTGAGCGTCAAGGCGACCACCGCTGAAGGAATGGGTGCGCTTGGTCGAGGCGAGGGAGTGAGCGCCACGGCGGTCGCCTTGCTCGAGGGGCGTTCGTGAGCCCGCGTCCGCCCGCGCGCCGTAGTGGACCCCAGGGCCGCCCCACTCGTCCCGGAGCGACGGGAGCGCCACGACGCGCCCCAGCGCGCGACAAGGAGGGTCTCGGCGGTGAGCAGGTAGAAGGCCGCCACGCCGTCTTAGAACTACTAAAGGCGCGCCGTCGCACCGTGCAGAAAATCTACGTGGCCGACGCTCAAGATCCGTCGGACATTCTTGACGCGATTGAACTCGAGGCGCAGCGTCAACGGGTGCCGATTCAATTGATTTCCATGGCGCGTCTCGACCGCGAAGCGCGCACCGAAGGTCACCAAGGAGTCCTCGCCTTCGCCGGACGTCTCGCGACCGTCGGTATTGAGCAACTGCTCCAGCACCCTCGTCCCTTCCTGCTCGTCTGTGATGGCGTCACTGATCCACGAAACCTTGGGGCGATGCTGCGCAGTGCCGATGGTGCCGGGGTGACTGGGGTCATCCTGCCTCGGCACCGTACGGCGCGGATTTCACCAACGGTCACCAAAACTGCGGCCGGGGCAATTGAGTACCTGACTTTTTGTGACGTGGGCGGAATTCCCGCCGCCATTGACCAACTGAATAAGGCCGGTGTCTTGACCGTGGGACTGGCCGGCGAATCAAAGGACTCGCTCTACGACCTCGATCTAGGAACTGGACCAGTAGCGCTGATTGTGGGCGGTGAGGAGAAGGGGCTGGCCCCACTGACGCGCAAGCGTTGTGCGGGTGTGGTCTCGATTCCGCAATTAGGAAAAATTAGTTCGCTCAATGCGGGTGTCGCCGTGTCAGTCGCCGCGTTCGAAGTCGCTCGTCAACGTCACACGCATTAAGTAACGACGCAAATTTTTGCGTTCGTAATGTGTACTTCCCTCGATTGGTAATCACTCTCTATCGGTAGTAGTCCTGTAGAGGTAGTGAGTTACGAAACATGTTGTTGGTGATTTGATACTTTTTTAGATCACGAACGTGGCTTTGTTCGGGTGGCACGATTACTCAGCCTTCGCAAAGTTTTTAGGCGTACGCCGGATGCCAGACGCACCATTCCATCGAGGAAAGGGTAAGTCATGAATCGTGTTTTTGTTCGTTTTATTGGGGTCTCACTGGTAAGTTCGCTCATATTTTTGGCGGTACCAGTACTCGCATCAGCAACACCGTTTGCGTCAGTCACTTTTGCGCAAAATATTGATGCCAATGATCAAGTAGCGACCGCTCAAACGGCGAATACGGTGACTCCGCTGAGTCTTTTCTCCACCATGGGGTTTTTGAATTCAGGATTTCACTATGTCAATTGGAATACTGATCCGGCAGGCATTGGTCAGGCCTATACGGATGGACAGACTTACAACTTTGCACTAGGGGAAATGGTTCTATACGCACAGTGGACTGAGAATTCTGCGACGTTCAATGAAAATGCAAGTAGTTCGGACACGGTGAATCAGGTTCAGATGGCTACTACGTCAACGGCGTTAACGCAGTTCGCAAATCTCAGTCCAGCTTTTGTTAAAGCGAACTACCAGTTCACGGGGTGGAACACCAGCGCCAACGGAACCGGAACGGCCTTGTCTAATGGAGCTAGTTTCAATTTTGCAATCGGGAGTATCACTCTTTACGCCCAGTGGGAGTTAATCCCGATTGATACTGCAATTTTCTCCGGTAACGGCGGGAGCACTTCGACAACCTTGTTAAGTGGACCGCGTGGTTCCATCATCACCTTGCCCGGACTAACTGGGATGACGTACGCGGGTTACTCGTTCAACGATTGGAACACGCAGGCTGACGGCCTTGGTACGTCGTACACCGGTGGATCGTCGTACGTGTTGACGGTGAGTTTGACCCTGTACGCCCAGTGGATTCCTGACGTCTACGTGTTGACGTTGGTGCCCGGAGGCGGATCGGTGTCACCGGCGTTGTTCAACTACACCGTAGGAACGGGCGCGCTCGCTCTGCCCACCGCAGTACTGGCGAACTACAACTTTGATGGTTGGTTTAGCTCCGCTTCGGGTGGCACGTTGGTGGCGCTGGGTGGAGGAACTTTTACGCCCGTGGTGTCGCTCAGTCTCTATGCCCAGTGGACACCAGTGGTCTTCACGTTGACCTACAACGCCGAAGGTGGCGCGGTAAGTCCTGCGTCGGTGGCGTACACCTACGGGACTGGTTCGCTGACCCTGGCCACGCCCACGCTCACGAACTATCTCTTTAGCGGTTGGTATAGCGCGGCTTCGGGTGGTGGTCTCATTGGGCTCGGTGGGGTGAGTTACACACCTTCAAACTCGCTGACCCTCTTCGCACAGTGGTCCCCGGCCGTCTACACCGTCACGTACAACGCGGGCGCAGGTACCGTGAGCCCGACGTCAGCCAACTTCACCTACGCCACCAGCGCTCTCGTTTTACCCACTCCAACATTGACGGGATCAGTGTTCGACGGCTGGTTTTCTCTCGTGACGGGTGGAACTCTGGCCGGACTCGCCGGTGCGAGCTACTCGCCCGCGGCGACGCTTACCCTCTACGCCCATTGGCACGTCATTGCGCACTACAGCGTGACGTTTGTCGCCAATGGGGCCAGTGGCACGCAATCTGAACTGAGTGGTCTGGACGGATCATCGGTGACGTTGCCCGGTGGTGACCAGTACACGAACATCGGGTTTTTATTTACCAATTGGAACTCTGCGGCCGATGGTTCGGGCACGCCCTTTAGCGCGAATACTCCCTACCTATTGCTCGCGGCGAGCACCCTCTACGCCCAGTGGGTCGCCGCACCCACAATCACTATTCGTTTTGACCCGAATGGGGGTACGGGGGCCGTGCCCGCCATCAGTGGTCCCCAGGGCACCTCTATCACCTTGCCCGGATCGAGTGGTCTGGCTAACCCGGGTAATCAACTCAGTCATTGGAACACCGTCTCTGGGGGGATTGGCACCACGTTCGCGCTGAATGGCCAACTCACCTTGACGACCACGCAGACGCTCTACGCCCAGTGGACGGCAAACCCCGTGGCTCGAGTGGTCGGAGCGGTGGGTCCCTTCGCCGCGAAGCACGCGACGTTAACCAATCGGCTCAAGACCCAGATTTTGAACTTCGCCAAAGTAATTCGCACGAAGCACTACACGAAGGTAACCCTCTACGGCTACGCCACGGGCAACGGTACCGCTGCGCGCAATCACTTGGTGAGTCTGCAACGAGCGAATGCGGTCGCGTCGTACTTACGCGGGCGGCTCGCAGCCCTCAAAGTGAAAAATGTGGCAGTGAAGAGTGTCGGACAGGGCGGCCCCAAGGGTGTGGCCGGGATTACGTATACGCGAGTAGAAGTCTTCGCTCAGTGAGCGTCGCGTGACCAGTCGTCACTAAGCACTTCGGTACACGCGGGACAGCGACGAGCCGATTGGTCGATTGCGGTTCGACAGGCGGGGCAGGGCGCGGTTGGTTGCGCAGTCGGCAGATCGTGACCGAGACGGCGCCGCAGACTGTTCAGTGGTTTGACGACTGCGAAGAAGAGCATGACCGCAACAATGGTGAAGGTAACGACGGCGTTGACCACGAGGCCGTAGCGAAATTGGCTGCCGTGCACGGTGAAGTAGAGCCCGGCAAAGTTAGATTTTTGAAATACGGCACCGATGATGGGTGTGAAGAGTCCCTGCACGATCGACTGCACCACCGCCGTAAAGGCTGAGCCGAGGGCAACACCAATAGCGAGGTCGACGGCGTTGGCGCGCAGCGCGAAGTCCCGGAACTCCTTCCAGGCGGAGGCAAATCGTTTCATGGGCTTCATCTGATCCTCCTTGGAGCCGGTGGAGGGATTCGAACCCACGACCTGACGATTACAAATCGCCTGCGCTGCCAGACTGCGCCACACCGGCTGGAAACCCCAAGGTTAGTGAACGAGACGTGGTGCAGGCTCGTAGTGACCACTCGATCACACCCTCGAAGCAATCCGAGCGTTCCGGCGCGGTATTTGCTGGAGGATGGTGAATAAACCCGGCTCAACACTCGTGCTGGCCATTCTGTCTAGGCTGGTCGCGATGAGTGAGTCGTCTACCCCACCCACGGAGCCCTCGAACTCGGGGTCGCACTACCAGCCCGCTATGGGCATTGTCGCGGTAATTCTGTTGTTATTCGTGACCTCAACATTCTTAATCCTGCGCTCCAATAACTCGTCGGCGCCATCGCCGACGAGTACTTCCACGTCAATACCCGCAACCACGACTACGACGAAGAAGTCTCACACCACTACGACGACTACGAAGAAGCACACCACCACCACGACTTCGAAGAAGTCGCACACGACCACCACCACGAGCCCCGCACCAGTACACGTGAAGTCCAAGGTCCGCGTGCAGATTGCGAACGGTACGTCAATTGCGGGAATTGCCCATACGCTGACTTCGCGACTGACCACCGCGAACTGGGACGCGCTACCGGCCATCAACGCGTCAGCGAAGGCTCCGGCGAGTGTCGTCTACTTCAAAGCGGGTTACCAATGGGCCGCGTCACAGATTGCCACCGCGTTGGGTTTAAGCCAAAAGTCGTTAACCCCACTTGGCAGTCAGGTACCAGCCCTAGGAGCACAGAGCGACGACGTGGTAGTTGTGCTCGGCCCCGATATTGCCATCAAGGGCTAACTCACTGAGGCGGTAGCTCGATACCGTAGCGCGAGAGTGCCGCGTGCAAGACGTCAACTGCCATTGGACGTAGCTCTTCGATTGGTCGATTTCGGTGACGACGAATACCGAGATCAACCTGAGCCAAGCTACGCACTCCGAACTCTCGAGCGATGTCGATGAGTAACGCGATCTCGACGCCGTAGGCCGCCTCCAGCGTGATCGCGTCAAAGGCGCGTCGACGCCCGGCCGTTTCACCAGCCAAGGGTTGACGAATCTCACCCAGGCCGGGGAAAAGTAACGAGAGAATTGGACGGGCGCTCAGTTCGTTCACTCGTCCACCCCCAGTGGGCATGTTGTGAAGCGGACGTTCGTAAAAGGCTTTCACGAGTTGAATTTCGGGGCGTACAAAGAGCGGCTGGACGAGGCGTGAGACGAAGTCGGCGGTGGTGTTGAGCACGTCAGCGTCCAAAAAGACGACGCACGTGCTCGTGGTCGCGGCGAGTCCGGCGCGCATGGCCTCGCCTTTTCCACTGGGGCCCTCCAGGGTCACCACGGCCGCACCATGGTGCTGGGCAATGGTGGCGGTGTCATCGTTGGAGTGATCGTTGATCACAACTAGTTCATCAACGAGTGAGCCATTTTGGGACACGGCGTCGAGGACGGTGCCAATGGTGGCGGCCTCGTTTTTCGCCGGGATGATGACCGCAACGGTTTCGCCGGCCTTCTGGCTCACGATTTGATCGGGTTCGAATAACTCGCGATCCAGCGTCCAAGGGACGTCCTCGTTGTGCATGAGCAAAGGTTAGAGCCGACCGCCCGACCCCCGCACTTGACACGGGCGCCGTGAGCCGCCAGACTTAGAGGGTCATCAAGAGCGACTGAGGGACGGGCCCGCTGAAGTCGCGACAACCAGTGTGGAACCGGGACGTTCCCCCACACCAGGTGCCAAAGCCCGAACGATGAAAAGGGAGTTATGAGTTTCGCAACCGGTCTTCGATGCAAAGAGTGTGGCACCACGTACCCGGCGGAGGCCCGGTACTCGTGTGAGTTCTGTTTTGGACCGCTCGAGGTCGCCTACGACCTCGAAGCCGCCAAGGGCGTGGTGACTCGCGCGTCAATCACCAACGGACCAGCATCCATCTGGCGCTACGGAGCCCTGCTGCCCGATCGGGGCGTCGAGCCAGTCGATTTGGGAGCGGGCTGGACGCCTCTGCGTCGCGCCACCCGTCTCGCCGAGGTGCTCGGTGTGAAAGAACTCTGGCTCAAGGACGACACGCGAAATCCCACTGGTTCGTTTAAGGACCGAGTGGTCTCCGTCGCGCTCTCGAGTGCGCGAAAGTTGGGATTCACGACGGCGGCCTGTGCCTCGACGGGCAATCTCGCTACCTCAGTCGCCGCACACGCCGCCTTCATTGGATGGCCGAGTGTGACGATAATTCCTTCCGATCTCGAAAAATCAAAAATTGCCATGACCGCGATCTTCGGTGGCACCGTGCTGGGTGTGGAAGGTAACTACGACGACGTGAATCGACTCTGTATCGAACTCGTGGCCGAGCACCCCGACTGGGCGTTTGCCAACGTGAACCTTCGTCCTTACTACGCCGAAGGTTCCAAGACGCTCGCGTTCGAAATTGCCGAACAGTTGGGGTGGCGCACGCCTGACCAGGTGGTGGTGCCGGTGGCGTCGGGCAGTCAGTTAACGAAGGTTGCGAAGGGTTTTCACGAATTCATCGAGTTGGGTCTCGTCGATGGGGTGGCCCCGGTGCTCTTTGGCGCTCAGGCGCAGGGCTGTTCACCGATCGCGACGGCGTTCAGCGAAGGCGCCGAGGTCGTGACACCCCAGCGCCCCAATACCATTGCTCGCTCACTGGCCATTGGAAATCCGGCCGATGGCCCCTACGTGCTGGACGAGCTGCGCGCCAACGGTGGGGACTGTGGCTCGGTGCCCGACGACGAGATCCTCGAGTGCATTGGCCTACTCGCTCGCACCGAGGGAATTTTCGCGGAGACGGCCGGTGGCGTCACAATTGCGTCACTTCGTCAAATGATTCAACGCGGCACGATTGATCCCAACAAATCAATAGTCGCCATCATCTCGGGTCACGGCTTAAAGACACTTGACGCGGTGGTCGAAACTTCGACGGTGAGCGCGACGATTAAGCCTTCGCTCGCCGCGGCCGAAGACGCCCTTCGTTTTCAACAGCTCGTAGCCGCCTCGTGAACGTCATTGTGCGACTCCCCAGTCAACTGCGCGCCTTGGTTGGCGGCGTGGGTGAAGTTCCGGTGGAGGCCTCGACGGTGCGCGACGCCATCGTGGCGGTCGACGCGGCGCACCCCGGCATTGCGTTTCGAGTACTGGACGACCGCGGAGCGCTGCGCCGATTCGTCAACGTCTTTGTCGCCGACGAGGACATTCGTTTTCTGAACGGTCTCGATACCGTTCTTGAAGCCGGCCAGACCATCTCGTTGGTGCCGGCGGTTGCCGGTGGCTAGTCGTCAATTAGCACTCTCAGCCTCCGACTGCTAACATTGAGCCCGCACCAAGAACGGTGCAATCTCGCAGTAGGAGGACACAGTGGCGAAACTGATCGCTTTCGATGAAGAGGCCCGTCGCGCGCTTGAGCGTGGCATGAACAAGCTGGCCGATGCCGTCCGAGTAACCCTCGGACCCAAGGGTCGCAACGTGGTGTTGGACAAGAAGTGGGGAGCCCCCACCATTACCAATGACGGCGTGTCGATCGCTAAGGACATCGAGCTCGAAGACCCGTACGAGCGCATTGGTGCCGAACTGGTTAAAGAAGTCGCCAAGAAGACCGATGACGTCGCGGGTGACGGCACCACGACCGCCACCGTACTGGCGTGGGCCATGGTGCGTGAAGGTTTGAAGAACGTCGCCGCCGGGGCAAATCCGATGTCACTGAAGAAGGGCATTGAAGCCGCCGTTGAAGCAGCGGTGGCGTCACTGCACGACCTCGCCAAGCCCGCCGACACGAAAGAGCAGATCGCCCAGGTGGCGGCTATCTCGGCCGCGGATACCGAAATCGGTCAGATGATTGCTGACGCGATTGACAAAGTCGGCAAGGATGGCGTCATTACCGTTGAAGAGAGCCAGTCGTTCGGCATGGACATGGACCTCGTCGAAGGAATGCGTTTTGACAAGGGTTACATCTCGCCCTACTTCTCGACCGACACCGAGCGCATGGAAGCGGTATTAGAAAACGCGCTCATCTTGCTCGTTTCGCACAAAATCACTGCGGTGCGCGACGTACTGCCAGTGCTCGAAAAGGTGATGCAGTCGGGACGTCCGCTCTTGATCATTGCGGAGGACATTGAGGGCGAAGCCCTCGCTACCTTGGTCGTGAACAAGATTCGTGGCACCTTCAAGTCAGTGGCCGTAAAGGCTCCAGGCTTTGGCGAGCGCCGCAAGGCCATGTTGCAGGACATCGCCATCTTGACGGGCGCGACGGTCGTCTCCGAAGAGGTTGGTCTGAAGTTAGAGAACGCCGGCCTGGAGCTGCTTGGTTCCGCTCGCAAGGTGGTCGTGACGAAAGATGAGACCACGATTGTTGAAGGCTCAGGTTCCGACGACGACATTAAGGGTCGCATTAGCCAGATTAAGGCCGAAATTGAGAACACTGACTCGGACTACGACCGAGAGAAGCTCCAAGAGCGCTTGGCCAAGTTGTCCGGTGGTGTTGCGGTGATCAAGGTTGGCGCCGCGACCGAAGTTGAACTGAAAGAGAAGAAGCACCGCATCGAGGACGCGGTCTCGACGACCAAAGCCGCAATCGAAGAGGGCGTGGTCCCTGGCGGTGGAGTCGCATTACTGCGAAGTCAAGTGCGAATTCTCGAAGCGGCGGACAAGTTGACTGGTGACGAGGCCACGGGTGCTCGACTAGTCGCGAAGGCCGTTGAGGCACCACTGAACCAGATTGCCGTGAACGCGGGTCTCGAGGGTGGCGTCATTGTCGACAAAGTGCGACACCTCGCCAAGCCCACCGAAGGACTCAATGCGGCAACCGGTGAGTACGAAGACCTCATCAAGGCTGGTGTCATTGACGCAGCCAAGGTCACGCGCTCGGCGCTGCAGAACGCGGCCTCCATTGCGGCACTGTTCTTAACGACGGAGTGCGTCATTGTTGACAAGCCCGAAGAGAAGGTCCACGCCGAGCACGGCCACGGCGGCATGGACGACTACTAAGCGCTAAGTCGCTGAAATGAAACCGCGGGGCTCTCGAGCCCCGCGGTTTTGGCATTACGGGGTTGGCAGACCCTGGCGCACGCGCCGTAGCATGGGGTAATGACCACGCCTTCCCCGATCGGCCCGTCGCGCGGACTTAACGTCGTGCACCTTTTTTGTCACCCCGATCGCACCGTCGACGTAGGGAGCGTCCACAAGGCGGTCGACGAGGCCACAGCCGCGGGACTCCAGGTGGTGACGGCGGCCATTTTGGGGGCGAAGGCGGATACTTGTTTTATGGTGCTCGGCGAGAATCTTTGGGACCTGCGTCGTTTTCAATCAAAAATTCAAGCGGCGGGTTTTCTCGTGGCCGAAAGTTACGTATCGGTGACCGAGGTCAGTGAGTACGCGGGTGGCATGCCCGAGCAAATGATTCATGATCGCCTCTTTCCGATTCTTCCTCCCGAGGGTCTGCGCGCCTTCTGTTTCTATCCAATGTCCAAGCGTCGTGGTGACGAGCACAACTGGTACGCGCTGCCCTACGAGCAACGTGAGGAGTTGATGCGACAGCACGGCAAGAGTGGTCGAACCTTTAAGGGGCGGGTATTACAGGTGGTCACTGGCTCGACGGGTCTCGATGACTGGGAGTGGGGCGTCACGCTCTTTGGTGCTCACGTTGACGACCTGAAGGACTGCGTGTACACGATGCGCTTTGATGAAGCCTCCACCCTCTACGCCGAGTTTGGCGCCTTCTACACGGGGCTCGTTGGTTCCGTTGATGAAGTGCTCGACGCGACGTTGGCGTAGCGAGCTGGCGTGACGAATCAGCCCATCTCGGAGAAGGCGTTACGACGCTGGGCCGAGTCGTTGGCGGGAGTTGCCCAAACGGGACTGGGTTTCACCCAGAGTCAGTACGAACGCGAGCGGTTTGAGGAAGTCTTAAAAATCGCCGGTGACATCAAGGCCGCGGCCGACGTTGGTCTCAGCGACGCCCTCGACGCCGATGGCCACGTGAGTGAGTGGATGAAGTCGGTGGGTAGTGGCGTAGCGGGTTACGCGACGCCAAAAGTGGCAGTGGGCGCCGCGGTGACCAACGACCGTGGGGAGTTACTCCTTATTCAACGGGCCGACTCCAAGATGTGGCTCTATCCGACTGGATGGTGTGACGTTGGCTACTCGGCCCCCGAAGTCGTAGTGAAAGAAGTGCGAGAAGAGACTGGAATTGAGGTCGAGCCCGTGCGGCTCATTGGCGTGCTCGATGGCATGCGTCTAGGTGCTTCACGAATCCCCCTCTATTCGCTGCTCTTCTTTTGTCGAATGACCGGAGGTTCTCTCGAAATCCACCCCCTGGAGTGTCTTGACGCGGGTTGGTTCACTCGTGACAATCTTCCCTCACCAACACTGGGTGCCGAACGATGGGCCGACCCTATTTTTTCGGCCATTGCCGGTGAGCAACGAGATGTCTTTTATGACGACCTGCGTCGTCCGGTATGGCGCGGGGGCGACGAATGATTCGCCTAGAGATTGTTCAACATCCAACACCAGCACTGCTTGACGGAATGAATCGCCTGCTTCCTCAACTGTCGTCTACCGCTCCGGTGGTTTCCGACTCGTACCTGGCGGCACTGCTCGCTACGCAAGGAGTAGATCTCATGGTGGCGATCAACGACGAACAAGTGGTTGCCATGGTGACCCTCGTTTCTTTCAAGATTCCTTCTGGGGTTCGAGGCTGGATTGAGGACGTCATTGTCGATGAACATTTTCGTGGTCGAGGTGTTGGTCGCCAGCTCATGATTGGCGCAATTGAGGAGTTCAAACGAAATGGTGTACGAACAATTGATCTGACCAGCCGCGAATCACGCACGGCCGCGAACGCCATGTATCGCGACCTTGGCTTTCAGTTACGTGAGACCAACGTGTACAGGTACTCCTTCGAGGACTAGCTTCCCCCGACCGTTGGGAGGAGGTGAAAGTGCGTGACGTGGTGTCTTTAGTTGAAGCCGATGGATGGTTCCTGGTCCGTCAGAAGGGAAGCCATCGACACTTTCGTCACGCCACCAAGGCTGGTCTGGTGACCATTCCCGGCGCACCCTCGGATGATCTTCACCCCAAGACTCTCGCTAGCATCAAGAGACAGGCTCAGTTGCCTAGGAGGCCGCGATGAGGGAGTACACCATCGTCATCGAAAGTGGCGCAAATAACTACAGCGCGTATGTTCTCGACTTCGACGGCTGTGTCGCCACGGGGCGCAGCATCGAAGAGGTGACGGAGAACATGAAGTCGGCGATCGAGGCCCACCTAGAGCTCTTGGCTGAATACGGCGAGCCCATTCCCGAGCCACTTGACATTGTGGGGGCCACCAAGGTCGTCGTGTGACTGCGACGTCACCAGCTGACTAGCGAAGCGCGAAGTGTGGATTGAAGATGAAGCCCACGACACTGCCACTCGGTGTTCGAACTGTAGCCGTCACGATACCGCCGCCAACGTCGGTTGCTGGTGACACCGCCACTGCACCGTGGGCGATTGCCTTCCCGACGGCTTGCTCGACGTTCGCGACACCCCAGTAAGTCTGAGCCCCGTCCACCGGATTGGCGTCTGGCAACAAACCGAGTTCATAGCCTTCGACGTCGAAGCCCACGTAGAAGGGCTCATCGAAATACGGCTCGTAGCCCAAGAAATCGCTCCACCACTTCTTAGCAGTGGCGAGATCAGGGGCTGGGTAGATGACGGTACGCAGTCCGAGGAGGGGCGATGTCATATTCGGGTTCTATCACAGGTCCAGCGGGGTGATGAGCCAGATCTGTTTTCAACAACCGACGATAAACGAACGTGTACAGGTTTTCCTTCGACAACTGAAATTTTTGCGACCGTTGGGAGGTCGTGAAGGTGAGGGACGTATCAAAATTATTGAGGCGGATGGATAGCAGATGGTCCGCCAGCGAGGGAGTCACCGCCATTTCCAGCACTCCGCGAAGGTTGGCACCGTAACCGTACCGGGACACCTTCGCGACGAGATGGCGCCGAAGACCCTAAGTAGCATCTGGAAGCAGGCGGGTTTGAAAGAGGGAGGCAGCGATGAGGGAATACACAATCATCATTGAAGATGCTGGACCAAACTTGAGTGAATATGTTCTTGACTTCGATGGCTGTACCACGACTGGCAAGACAGTTGATGAGGTCATTGAGAATATGCGCGAAGCCATTGCGTCCCACTTAGAACTGATGTTGGAGTCGGGTGAGGCAATACCGGAGCCCCTCGACTTCGTTGGCACTACCAAAATCGCCGTCTGATTCCAGATCCATCTCTTTGCCAGTATCACGTTTTCAACAACTCGCGATAGACGAATGTCTATCGTTTCTTTCTAGAAAGTCCAGAGCCGGAAAAGTAAAACCAACTAGGTCGTAAATTCACTGATCCCACAACCATTGTGAGATGTGAAAGTTCGTGAGATGATTCGTGAGTTGAATTAAAAAGGATGGGTACAAGTCCGACAGGTCGGAAGCCATCGCCAGATTCAGCATCCGGACAGGAAGGGCACGGTGACCGTGCCAGGTACCCTCGGCATTGACTATCGAAGTCGACGCTGGCTCGCATTGTCAAGCAGGCCGGACTTGAGCGGAGGCCACGATGAGCAAGTACGCCGTTATCATTGAAAATGCAGGCCCGAACCTTTGTGCGTACGTTCCCGACTTGCCGGGGTGTCTATCAGCGGGTTACACACTTGAGGAAGTGGCTGCAAACATCCATGAGGCCATTGCATTGCACATTGAGTTGATGCTCGCCCAGGGCGAAGAAATTCCTCATCCGACTTCTCAGGTCGTTCTTGTCGAGGTTGCCCCCTCGGGCGCAAGTCAGTCCCAACCACACGGAGTACCAGAACGTTCATTGGCACCCCGTCGAGGACTGAGCGCCATTCGATCGTAGGAATTATGCGGCGTCTCATAAGACCGGGCGAGATTCAATGCCCAGAGTGGTCAGGTAGGCCCCGGCTGGTTTTTCCGAGCTTCTTGGTACAGTAAATGGAGTAAATCTGTTCGTAATAGATGGTCGTTCGAAAGGTCGTGAGGAAAATGGGTAATCCACGTCGGTTATTTAGTATTCAAGCGGCTAAAACGATGGCGGCCGTCGGAGCTCTTCTGGTCTCAGTCCTGGTGACGCTACCCCCGTTGACGGTGGGTGCGGCAACCACCGTCGTGAATCATTCGTATCGTCATGGAGCGGTCCCGCTTCGCGGATCACAAGTTGCGGCACCGCTGCGAGTTAGTGGGTCGTCACTTCTTTCGTACCGTGGTGGTTCAACGTTTTCCGGCGAACCGAATCTCGCGATTTCTACGGGTCCAGAAAAAATCTACGTTGTGTTTTGGGGTTCTCTGTGGGGCACCGACACGGTAACTTCCACTACGACGGGTGGCGTGACGTATCAGACCGACTCATTCACCAATGATTCCCTAGGACTTGCTCCACGACTCGAGGCGCTCTACGCCGGTCTGGGCACTAATGGGGAACTCTGGAGTGGAGTGTTGACGCAGTACTGCCAAGGAGTTGCATCAGGTGCGACAACCTGTGCCGCATCGAACGCGCACGTGGCCTACCCCAGTGGATCAGTGCTCGCCGGCGTTTGGTACGACAACAGTTCGGTGTACAGCTCAACCAAGAGTTCCACTCAAGCACAGTTGGGCGCTGAAGCAGTCGCTGCAGCCACTCACTTCAACAACAAGACCAATGCGCTGAATGCGAATGCGCAGTACATAATTGTGTCACCGACGGGCACGAGCCCCGACGGCTTCGGAGCAAGTTCGAATTTCTGCGCGTGGCACGACTACACCGGTGACAGCACCCTGGGTTACACTGCGCCAGCCAACATGAGCGGCATTGCTTTTACGAATATGCCCTACCTCACCGATCTTGGGGGGAGTTGCGGGGCTAACTACGTTAATGCTGGATCGAACGGAACCCTTGATGGTGTCACCATTGTTGCTGGACACGAGTACGCCGAGACCGTGACCGATCAATTCCCCGCGAGCGGGTGGTACAACAATTCAGGCGGTGAGAACGGCGACGAGTGTGCGTGGTCGGCGGGAGTCTCACAGAATGTCGCCTTTGCGACTGGCAGCTTCGCGATGCAATCAACGTACGGTAATGACGCCAATAGTGGGACTGGAGGCTGCCAGATTTCTCACGCGATTGTGAACAATAGTTACACGACCCCCACGAAGTTAGCTACCACGACGGCGCCAGTGATGGCAACGGACCTGAAGTCGTTCACGACGCAGCCCGTGGTGTCACTGGAGGACTCGTCGAATAACGTTATTTACGGGGGTAGTTCATCCGTGACCGTGAGTTCGAATAGCGGGACGTTAACGGGCACCTTGACGGTGCCGGTGGTCGCGGGTGTGGCCACCTTTACTGACCTGGCCTTCAGCGCAGCACCAACCAGTGGTTTTACTCTGACCTTCACCGACTCGCTGGGCGGGGTCACGGTACTTGCGATCACCATCGGGACTCCTGCCGTCGCGGGTGTTGCCTCGCAGTTGAGCGTTACGACGCAGCCGGTCGCGGTGGTCAACGGTGTCGCAATGACTACTGATCCAGTGGTGGCCGTGCTTGACGGACTTAATAATCCCGTGACGGGAATCACCCCAACGGTAACTGCGTCAATTGCTTCGGGCAGCGCCAGCATTACGGCTGGTTCATCGGTTGCAGTCGACACCACGACTGGGACCGCGACGTTTAGTGGTCTGACAATCCAAGGTACCGCCGGAAGTTTTGCGTTGAAGTTTACGATCGCCTCGCCAGCGCTTTCGGTCACTTCGAACACCTTCAACCTGACAGCGGGAAGTGCGTCAAAGATTGTCCTGACTACGCAGCCGAGTACGAGTGCTACTGATGGGACGGCTTTTTCCTCCCAGCCAGTGGTAAAAGTTGAAGACAGCAGTGGCAACGTGGTCACGACACAAAGTTCGGGTACGGTGACTGCGTCATCGAGTTCAGCTACTGCAACGTTGAGTGCTACGAATCTAACGGTTACGTTCAACCAAGGAGTCGCGACGTTTGGCGCGATGAAGTTGACTGGACTAATTGGGTCGTATCAAATTCTGTTTGCAACGTCGCTCGCCTTCACTTCGTTAACGTCGTCGACGGTGACACTCAAGGTGGGAGCCGCATCGAAGTTGGTGCTGACTACCGCACCAACCGGTAGTGTTCACACGTCGTCATTGAATGCAATAGTGGTAGCCATTCAAGACGTCGGGGGTAATTTGGTAACGTCGACTTCGTTTTCCGGTGTCACGGTGAGAGCAACGCTGGCCTCGTCGTCACCAACGGGAGCGACGTTGAGCGGCACCACGAGTGTGTCGACCAAGACAGGGTCCGCTTCGTTCAGCGCGCTGAAGGTATCGGCGGCTGGCTCGTTTACGTTGAAGTTCACCGTCACGTCGCCCGCACTCTCCATCACCTCGGGTTCGTTTACGCTGACCTAGTCGAGACGGTTCGTTCCGGGTTGTCGAGTGGCTGATTGAACATGACGCAACCGGTCAGGTAGGGGTACGATTGCCACGTTCGTTGGAGCTGAGGGGTAATGGTAATTAGACGGCGCGGCGAGAGTGAACGGCAGCGCATCCCCCAGCCGGTGATCAAGAAACGAATCGCGTCGGGTCGTGGCGCTATGGAGCAGCCGAACGTCACGCACGATGGCGAAGCTGAACTCACCCCAGTCTTTTGGCTCGCCGTTATCTTGACGGGGGTCGCGACCGGTCTCTTTGGTGATGGTTTGATGTGGGTACTGGCTCAGGCTGAGCACTACGCCTTTGGCGTGCACCAGGGTAACTTCGAACAGGGCGTGATGAGCTCGTCGGCTCTACACCGTGTACTGGCCCTGGTCATCGCCGGATCGGTGGGCGCCGTTGGATGGTTTCTCATTCGTCGTTTCCTGCGTCATGAGAAGTCCGAAATTGATGACGCGCTCTGGAATGGTGACGGACAGTTGGCGATTCGACGAAGCCTGCTGACTTCGGTGTTGTCGGAGATAGTGATTGGACTGGGCGCCTCAGTGGGTCGCGAGGCCGCACCGAAACTAATGGGTGGTGCGTCGGGCAGTCTCTTGTCTCGTTGGCTGCGACTCTCCCCAGCTCAGCGCCGACTCTTGGTGGCGTGTGGTGGAGGTGCGGGGCTCGCCGCGGTGTACAACGTTCCCCTCGGTGGCGCCATCTTCACCGCTGAAGTGCTCTGCGGTACCTTCGCGCTGCCGACCGTCTTACCAGCACTGACCTGTTCAGTCGTGGCGACGGTCGTGGCTTGGCTCTACCTGCCCACTGGAGCCACGTACGCCGATATTCCCAGTTATCGGTTTAGTAGCTCGCTTCTTGTGTGGTCGCTATTGGCCGGCGCGATCATTGGGCTCTTGGCCGTGCTGTACGTGCGACTCATTGGGTGGGTGTCGCACTTTCGAGCGTCGGGCGTACGAATTCTCTGGCTGATGCCTCTCGTCTTTGGCGCAGTGGGGGTAATCGGCATTTGGTACCCACAACTTTTTGGCAATGGCAAGGAGATGGCGCACCAGGCCTTCCTGGGGGTGGGGGGAATTGGGCTCTTCTTTGCGCTCTTCGCGCTCAAACCGTTGGTGACCGCCGCGACGCTCGGTAGTGGTGCGGCGGGTGGCGTGTTCACACCCTTTCTGAGCACGGGTGCGGTGTTGGGTGGATTTCTCGGGATTGCCTGGACTCATATCTGGCCGGGTGCTCCAATTGGAGCCTTCGCCATTGTGGGCGCCGCCGCGATGATTGGCGCGTCGATGCAGGCACCTTTGGCCGGTCTCGTGCTCGTCTTGGAACTCACCCACGGAGGCTTTGCTCTGCTTATCCCAATTCTCATAGCGACAACTATCGCGACGTTGATTGTTCGCCAGGTTGATGGTTACTCGATCTACTCGGCCCGTCTGCCCGAACACCCGCAACCGTAGGGCCAAGGTGTCGTCGGTCTCGGGGTTTCGAGTTGAACCGGTAGTGGCCGGTCGCCTGCACGACCTACGACGTCGAGTGTTACGCAACGGTGACGCAAACCAATCGGTTGATCATCCCCTTGATCAAAACGAGGCGACGGTGCACTTCGCGGGTCTTCTCGGCGATCGAATCGTGGTGAGCTCGTCGTTCTATCTGGTGTCCTCCCCGGTGAACCCCGAGGTGACGGCCTACCAACTTCGTTACATGGCCACTGACTACGACGTGCAGTCTCGTGGATACGGTGCGTTGGTCCTCGAGCACGCCGAGGAGTTCTTACGGTTACACGGTGCGATGCAGCTGTGGGCCAATGCACGCGATACGGCGTTGAACTTTTATAAGGCGCGAGGCTGGCTCGTCGTACCGGGTTCAGAACACGTGAGCAATGAAACGCAGCTCGCGCACACTGTGATCTATAAGAATCTCGTGAGGATGAGCTGAAACACTACTTTTGACCGTGCCTAGTCACTAAGTTTGTCGTGTGCGCAAAATCCTTTTACTCGTTCTTATCGCTGCAGTACTGGGTGGAGGATACGGCTATCTCCACAAGAAGAGTTCGTCAACGCCGACGCCCGGTACACCATCGACTACCACGATGTCGCCACCAGTCATTGCACCACTGACGGGACTCGTTGATCCAAGTGGCGGGGCAGTCAAGCGGGCCGCATTGACCGTCAAGATTGAAAATACGCCTGACGCGTTGCCCCAGTGGGGCGTGAATCTGGCTGACGTGGTTTATGAAGAGATTGTCAATGGTGGCATTACCCGTCTGGCGGCGATTTTTAATTCACACGTGCCCGCCAAACTCGGGCCAGTTCGCTCGGTGCGTCCGACCGACACCCAAGTGGTCTGGCCCCTGGGCGGTATTTTTGCCTACTCCGGTGGTGCCGCGTACGCGGTCGCCAGTATTTCCCAAGCGCCGGTGAAGCTAATCGATGAATCGAGCGCGGGCGCGGGAATGTTCCGTGATCCCACTCGCTACGCTCCCCACAATCTCTACGCCCGTGCGCCGCAGCTCTTTGCCTTTGGCGGAAAGCCCATACCACCACCGGCACTCTTCTCGTATCGTCCGACTGGTCAGTTAGTGACCGGCTCACCAGTGAAGCGCTTTGTCGTGCCGTTCCCGAGTATCTACCCCGTGAGCTGGAGCTGGAACGCCACTACTGGTTCATGGGACCGCACACTCTTTGGCAAGGCCGATGTCACCGGGACGGGTGTTCGTGAATCACCCAAGAACGTGGTGGTCATGTGGGCTGACTACGTCCACGGAATTGGCACGATGGCGTCGTACGCCAACCTGCAAGGTTCGGGACCGGTGGCCATCTTCACGCAAGGCAAAGAAGTAAAGGGCACCTGGTCGCGCGGTTCGTCAAAGTCGGACGTCGTGACGTATCACACGAAGTCGGGCGCCACGATTGATGTGACGCCCGGTCAGACCTGGGTCGAGCTGCTGAATCTGGGCGTACCGTTAACGATTACGAAGTAACCAGTTGCTCGATTCGAGCCAGCGTGGCCTCCATGGCGAGGCGGTTTCGCTCGGGCCATCCGAGGGGCACGATGAGCGCCCCCCACGGTTTGCTGTAGTCGAATGATTCGGTGACTTTGGTGCCTCCACTGACCTCTTCGAGGTCGTAACGCCACACGAATTGGGCGTAGTGGTGCCACGCAATTACGCGATTCTCCTCGAAGGCCACGACTTTGTTTCGAGTCAGGTAGCTAATACCAATTTTCATATTCATCGAGAAGGTGGCTCCCAGCGAGAGACGTTCAGGCGCCTTCTTGATCTGGCCAACCGTTCCGGACCCGTCAAACTCGCAGTGGCGACGAGGGTCGGCGAGTAGATCAAAGATGGTCCTCGCGGGAGCCGCGATAACACGGGTGGCACTGACGGAGCGGTTTTCTGACATGAGCAAAGTCTAGGGTGAGGTGGTGCAGATGAGACTGGAGGAATCGTGGAGCAGCAACAACTCGTAGAGACCAGCGATGGTCGGGTGCTAGAAACCAGAGTCTTTGGCGCGCCAAGTGGCCCAACCGTCTTCTTCCATCACGGCACGCCGGGTTCCTACCTCACCGGTGAACTCTTTGATGATGCGGCTACTCGAGCGGGCCTCAGCGTGGTGACCATGTCACGAGCTGGTTACGGACTTTCAACGCGTCACGCCGGACGATCGGTGAGTTCGGTGGTGAGGGACGTGGGCGCAGTGCTCGACGCGTTGGGGCGTGATTCGTACGTGGCCGCGGGTTGGTCGGGCGGCGGTCCTCACAGCCTGGCCTGTGGCGCACTCGACGCGCCACGGTGTCGCGCGGCGTGGTCACTCGCGGGGGTGGCACCAATCGACGCGGACTTTGATTGGACCGCCGGAATGGGACCCGAAAACCTCGAAGAGTTTGCGTTGGCCCGTGAAGGCGGACCGCACTATGAGCAACACATGGCGAGTCTGGCCGCCGAGTTTGGCGCGGCCACGGCTGACAACATTGTGCAACTCTTTGGTGGGTTGCTCTCGGACCCCGACAAGGCCGTGCTCGCTGACGAACCCGCTCGAGCGGCAATGGCGAAGGACGAGTGTCACGCTTTCGCGGGCGGTTGGCGTGGATTTTACGATGACGATCAGGCCTTCATGAGTTCGTGGGGGTTTGACGTGGCGACCATCACGGTGCCGGTGCACGTGTGGTTTGCTGACCAAGACCTGATGGCGCCACCCTCCCACGGAGAGTGGCTAGGTGCCACGATTCCCCACGCACGCGTGCGTCGAGAGGCCGGCGAGGGTCATCTCTCGTTGGTGCACCAAAATCTCGATGAGCTGTGCGCCGCGTGGCGCGACGCGGCACAAGGTTGAAAGAGAAATAGTGCTACGTTCCAACAAGGAGTGTTATGAGAATCGGTAATCTCTACGGTCCAGATGCCACCTTTTTGGGTATTCCCGCGGCCGACCCGGACGACGCGTCGTCGTGGCGCAGCGCGGGCGCCGTCATCATTGGAGCACCTTTTGATGGTGGGACCTCGCACCGGTCGGGCGCTCGATTTGGTCCGCAAGCAATGCGGACCACGGACTACTTACCCCACGACGGTAAGCGTCCCAGCCTGGCGCTCGGTGTCGACCCACTCGTCGATCTTGGGGTCCTCGACTTGGGTGACGTCGAGATGCCCTCGGGCGATACCGAACGTTCACTGCGCGCACTCGAAGAGCGCGTCACAACGGTGGCGAGCGCGGGAGTCATCCCCATCATCTTGGGGGGCGATCACACCATTGCGCTGGCGGACGTGACGGGCCTGGCGCGTCATGTTGGTTGGGGCCGCGTGGCGGTGATTCACTTCGACGCACACGCCGATACCGCCGAGAATCAGATGGGTTCGCTCTACGGTCACGGTACCCCGATGCGCCGACTTATTGAGTCGGGTGCCTGTCGAGGCGATCGCTTCTTGCAGATTGGCCTGCGTGGTTACTGGCCCGAACCCGAAACGCTGGACTGGATGGCTCAACAGGGGATGCGTTGCTTCGAGATGAGCGAGATTGTTGCTCGCGGTCTTGACGCAGTGCTCGACGAAGCCATGGCAATCGCGACCTCGGACTGTGACGCAATCTTTTTGTCAGTTGACGTCGACGTCGTAGACCCGGGGTCGGCACCGGGAACGGGAACCCCCGAACCCGGGGGGCTTTCCAGCCGTCAACTACTTGACGCGGTTCGACGTTTGGCTATGGAGTCGCCACTCGGGGGAATTGATGTGGTCGAAGTTGCGCCCCCCTACGACCACGCCGAAATTACGGCCTACTTAGGTAATCGTGTCGTCCTTGAGGCCCTCGGGGGAATTGCCTGGCGCCGCGCCCAAGCGCGTGGTGAGGTCACTCGCACGCCGTCGCGGCCTCTGCTCGAAGGCCGCTAGTCGCGCATCGATTCAAGAATGGTGCGTACCAGTTCGTCGGTGGTGTCGGGATGCAGGAATGCGAAGCGAGCGACGGTCTCGCCCTCCCACTTACTGGGCGTCACAAAGGCGATCTGGTCACGAAGGAGTTGGTGACTCCACTCGAGATACTGCTCGGGCGACCAGCCACGTCGGCGAAAGAGCACGATCGAGAGCGAGACGGGTCGCACTAACTCCACGTGATCGAACTCGTCAATCATCGTGGCGGCTCGACTCGCCAAATCAATTGCCGCTTGGACCCCCGTCTCGTAGGCGCGAGTGCCGTTGGTCACCAGCGAGAACCAGAACGGCAGACCCCGGGCGCGTCGCGACAGGTGGATGGCGAAGTCCGAGGGGTTCCACTCGTAGTGCTCGTCGTCGCTCGAGTGCAAGACGTCGAGGTAACTCGCCTGTTGGGCCAGGATCTTTCGCGCCACCGTGGGATTGCGGTAGATGAGGGCTGCGCAGTCGAGCGGAGCAAAGAGCCATTTGTGCGGATCGACGACGAAGCTGTCGGCGTGGCGAATGCCCGCGAGTAGTGGACCATGAGAACTGGACAACAATGCGGCGCCGCCGTAGGCGCCGTCAACGTGGAACCACAGGTCATGCGCGCGCGCAAAGCTACCGAGCCCTTCGAGGTCGTCAATAATGCCGGCGTTGGTCGTCCCTGCGGTGGCGACCACACCAATCACGGTTTCGGGATGCGGGTCGTTGGCGAGAGCTAACTCAAGGGCCTCACGGGTGAAACGATGATCATCGGTCTCGACCAGGAGCGGCTCAATACCAATTACGTGCAGAGATTTACCGACGCTCGAATGCGCGTCGTCCGAAATCGCAAAGCGCAGCTCGCTGGAGGCAATCTCGGGTCGGCGTACTCGGCCAACGTCACGTCCGACGGTGAGACTCGCCAGATTGCCCATTGATCCGCCCGAGACGAATGCGCCACCCGCGCCTTGAGGAAGCCCTGCGCGATTGGCCAAAAAGGACAGCGCCTGATTTTCGGCAATAACCACGCCCGCCGATTCGAGCCAACTAGTGCCGTTGAGACCTGAACAGGCCACGATCATGTCAAAGAGCAGCGCATTTTTGGTGGGTGCGTTCGGAATAAATGCGAGAAATTCCGGTGAATCCATCGAGACCACGTGAGGGGTAAGTTTGCTGCGAAAGAATTCCAACACGTCACTCGGATCGCGGCCCTCCGCGCTTAAGAGATCTCCCATATCGGGTAGTGGATCTATCGAGAGGCTGCCAAAGTCCAGGGGGACTGGCTTCGAAATTCTCTCGCGACAGTACTCAAAGATCTCGTCGGTCAGCGCTTCGTTGTAGTTAAACATTGGGTTACCCATTGACAAGGCCTTTCCAGCGGTCCTTGACCATGCTAGGTCCGACCTGGAGGGTTAAAGAGGGGGTCAAGGCACCACGTAGAATTCGCTGGTGACACTCGCGCGCGTTGGCTACCTTGGCCCAGAAGGTTCATTTTCACACGAGGCCGTCACCTCGCTTGACCAGGTTGAGGCGGTCGCGTGCCCCTCGTTTGCCGATCTCTTGAGCGACGTGGCCAGTGGTCGGTTGGACCGGGGTCTCGTGCCCCTCGAAAACGCCATTGAGGGAACGGTATCGGCGACGATTGACGGTCTGATCTTCGATCACGAACTCTTGATTGAGCGAGAAATTGTCCTGCCCATCCAGCTGCATCTACTCGCGCGACCGGGCGTCACGCGCCAGCAGGTAACCAAGGTATTGAGCTACGTGCACGCGCTGGCCCAGTGTCGAACGCTTCTGCAGTCGCTGGGTGTCGCCACTGAACATTCCTCGTCCACTTCGCAGGCCGTCCGTGAGGTTGCTGAATCGAGTGAACCGTGGGCGGCGATTGGTTCGCGTTTAGCGGGAGAGATCTTTGGCCTGAACATACTTGAGGCGGACGTCGAGGATCATCGTGACAACGCGACGCGCTTCGTGCTGGTGGGTCGTGATGAAGTGCCCGCCCCGAGTGGTCACGACCGCACGACCATTGTCTGCTTTCAAGATGCGGACCGTCCGGGCTCGCTCTACGCCATTTTGGGTCACTTCGCCGCCCGTGATATCAACCTAACCAGACTCGAGAGCCGTCCAACGAAGCGTGGGCTTGGCGACTACTGCTTTATCATTGAGTTAGAAGGTCACGTGGCGGACCAACTCGTGGCGGACTGTCTCACCGATCTGCAGGCGCACGTCGCCCAGGTAAAGTTTCTCGGCTCGTACCCCGTCACGGGAGTGGTCGCCGCGGATCGTCGCGAGGAAGTCGCGATCGCGCGCGCCAGCGCATCGCAGTGGATTACGGCAATTCGCGCACGGATTCGCCCTTAAGCACGAAACCCACCAACGCAGGGCTGGTGGGTTTCGGTTGGCGGAGGGAGTGGGATTTGAACCCACGGTGGGCAAGCCCACGCCGGTTTTCAAGACCGGTACATTCGTCCGCTCTGTCATCCCTCCGAGGACAACTTTAGTGGACGGTGACTAGGCCTTCTTTTTGTGCAGACGTGCTCGCCCGGCTTGGTCCAAGACGACCTTTCGCAACCGCACCGACTTGGGCGTTACTTCGGCGGCTTCGTCGTCGGCGATGAATTCCAGGGCCTGCTCGAGTGAAAAGACGGTGGGTGGGGTAATACGCTCGGTATTGTCGCTACCCGACGCTCGCATGTTGGTCAGCTTCTTTTCCTTCGTGGGGTTGACGTTCATTTCGTCTGATCGGGCGTTCTCGCCCACAATCATCCCCTCGTAGACCTCGACACCGGGGCCCACAAAGAGCACACCTCGCTGTTCGAGGTCGATCAGCGCGTTCGCCGTCGTGTCACCACGACGGTCGGCCACGAGCACACCCTTTTGGCGAAGACGAATATCTCCGAACCATGGGCCGTAGCCATCAGACGTGGAGTGCATCATGCCCGCGCCTCGGGTTTCGGTCATGAACTCGGTTCGAATACCCACGAGGCCACGAGCCGGGATTCGCCATTCGAGACGTACCCAGCCGGTGCCGTGGTTGACCATGTCGACCATGGTGCCCTTACGCGTCGCGAGCAGTGTCGTGACCGATCCTACGAACTCTTCGGGTACGTCAATCGTGACGTGCTCAATGGGTTCGTGTACTTTGCCGTTGACCACACGCGTCACCACCTGGGGCTTACCCACGGTGAGTTCAAACCCCTCACGCCGCATCGTTTCAATTAAAACGGCGAGCTGGAGTTCCCCTCGGCCCTGGACCTCCCAGGCGTCGGGTCGCTCGGTCGTGAGCACGCGCAGCGACACGTTACCCACGAGCTCCTTGTCGAGACGATCCTTGACCATCCGTGCGGTCAGCAGTTTGCCTTCTGAACCCGCTAGTGGTGACGTGTTGATGCCAATCGTCATGGACAAACTGGGCTCGTCAACGTGCAGTGGCTCGAGTGCAATGGGGTTATCGGGATCGGCGAGCGTTTCGCCAATGGTGATGTCCTCAAAGCCCGCCACCGCCACGATGTCGCCAGGTCCGGCACTTTGGGCCGGCACTCGCTCCAGCGCTTCAGTAATAAAGAGCTCGGTGATCTTTGCGTGTTCGATGGTTCCGTCAATTCGACACCACGCAATTCGCTGTCCGCGCTCGAGCGTGCCGTTGATCACTCGACAGAGGGCGAGTCGGCCGAGGTAGGGCGACGCATCAAGGTTGCACACCAACGCCTGCAGGCCGTGACCCTCTTCGTATTCGGGTGCGGGCACGTAGTCGGCAATAGTTTGAAACAGTGGCGACAGGTCACCTGACGTGTCGTCGGCACTCTTCGACGCCCAACCTTGACGGGCACTGGCGTAGAGAATGGGGAAGGCAATCTGATGCTCGTCGGCGTCGAGGTCCAAGAAAAGATTCTCGACTTCGGTGACAACTTCGGCCACCCGCGCATCGGGTCGGTCGACTTTGTTGATAACCAGCACGACGGGAAGTCGTCGTTCTAGAGTTTTGCGCAAGACGAATCGTGTCTGGGGCAGGGGCCCTTCGGCGGCGTCAACCAGCAAAATAACGGCGTCGACCATGGCGAGGCCCCGTTCGACCTCACCCCCGAAGTCGGCGTGGCCCGGGGTGTCGATAATGTTGATCGTCAGGTCATTCCACTTGACGGCCGTGTTCTTGGCCAGGATGGTAATGCCCTTTTCGCGCTCGAGGTCACCCGAGTCCATGACCCGGTCAGTCAGCTCCTCGTGGGCCGTAAACGAGCCAGTTTGGCGCAACATGGCGTCGACCAAAGTGGTCTTACCGTGGTCAACGTGGGCGATAATTGCGATATTTCGAAGCGAGGTACGTAAGGTCATGACTGAACCACGCTAGTAGGCGCCAGCGAGTGCTTAGAACTTAGGCGGCTTTTAGCGGTCGTTGTCGTTGTTGAGCGACTGCCGTACGCACTAAATCGTGGGCCCCAGCCCGAAGATTGTCGAATGTCCCCTCAACGGCGAGTACGACGCCCGCGTCGGGCCAGACACCAATGAATCGACGAGCGGCCTTGCCCTCGACGTCGCCCAGTGCGTCAATCGTGAGGTCGGACCGTAGTCCCGGACCCGCGTGGCGTCCCGGCGAACCGTTTCGAACTCGAACAATGACGCGACCGGCGGCGTCATCAATGACCAGATCACGACGCGCCCGCAGTGTCGTGCGAGCACTCGCCACGTCGTAGTACACGTCAGCGGCGGCGATCGTGGGTGGTTGCCCAAGGGACCTCGCAACCTCGTCAAGAGTGCGCGCCCAGTTCAGCGACTCTGCGGTGGCCAAAGCCCTCACGGCGACGGGGGCGTCCGCTAGCCAACGAGCGAGCGATCCGTCACGGGCGTGCCCGGTGGCGGCTCGCGCTAAGTACTGCGCGATCTCGTCGTTCACCGCGTCGAGCAGCGCGCCACCACCACTGACCACGCGACGCAGGGCGGCACTGCCGAGAATGCGTCGAGTGGTTGCGGGGGTCCAGTGAAAGGCGCTCTGACTACTGCCGGCCCGTTCGACCGACCAGGCGTCGAGTCGCCGATGCTCGAGACCGGCGACTGCTCGAAAGCGCAACGTTAACTGACGACGCTGCTCACTCGAGAGTGTCGAAACCTCTTCGACCGGGGCACGAACCAGTTCAACTAATTCGTAGGCTCGGTAGCGCCGATGGGTCATGGTGGTCATCGCTGGCTCCAGTGGTAACGAATCGTGTCGAGCAGTTCGTGAGTACTTCTCGCAAGAAGTTCATGGTTGACGTCAATAGACCAGAGTTCGCCGGTCGCCGTAGAAAGCGCGCACGTGCACCGAGGTACCTCGCCGGTTCGCAAGGTCTGGAGCAACGCGTGAAAGCGCGCCACGCGTTCCGCGTTGGCGCCGAGTGGAGCCGAAGTGACGTCGAGTAGCGCTACCGAGGCCACGGCACCCTTGGGCGAGCCCACCACGAGATCGACGACGTCGCTCACGAGTACTGAGCCCCCCGCAAGACGTTGACTTGCGCGCACCATGGTGCGTACTGGCCAGTGACGAGGTACGTCACCCAGCGTGCGAAGCAGAGTGAGGGCGTGTGCCGTGACATCGGTCGCGAGTCGCGCTCGCTCGTCAGCACTGAGTTGGTCGAACTGGATCGCCAGTTCACCCGGCTGTTCGCTTCGCCACGCGTCGAGCGCGTCATTGAAGGGTTGCTGCGTGGTGACGCCAACGCTCTGCAGTCGTAGGACCTGCATCAGCAGCACACCGCGGAGTTTTCCGAGCGGGGACGAACCGAGGTCGGTAGTAGCCGGTGCGGCACGAAGATCACTTGAGCGAATGAGCAGGGGAGTCGTGAGTTGCACGCTCCCGATAATCGAAAATATTCCGTCTTCGAGCTCGGCGCGAAGGCCCGCGGCACTGTTGGTATCGGCCGGCCGTCGACTGGAGGGATCGCCGCGCAGTACTTCCATTACTGCGCGGGGCTTAGTCAAGGTCGCGGTGGTCATGACACAGTGTGGCGCGCGGCTGTGACACGGCTAGCGTGGAGGCGTGTTCGCGGCGGTCTTTTCATTCTTTGTGCTGGCGGTAGTGGTGCTGTGCGTCTTGACGGTACGTTGGGCCGTGCGTCGCGACCGCGAACGTCGAGCGAAACTGCCCGACGCGCCCTAGCCGTCGAGTCGGGCCTGGAGTTCTTTCACACTTCGATCGAGGTCCGCAATGGCGCGCTCGAGCACCGCAAGTCGGGTGGTGAGTGTGGCGTCAACTCGCTCATCAACGCGTTCATCGACCTGACGACGTAAACGTGAGTCAACCGAGTCCACGAGCGGTTGGGCCATTGCGCGTAAGCGTTCTCGTAGATCGGGATTTTTCTCGTCGTTACTGTCCATAACCTCAGACTACGCCGGAGGGCAGTAGACCCCCGCGTTAAATTGCAGAGTGTTGAATTGGCCACTCCACGGTGGGTTCAGCAAGGTTGCTTCCTGGGATTTGAGCGTCGCGGTCGGGTTGCACACGGCACTGAAGGCGATGTAACCACGAATATTTGCACCCGTCGCGCCACCAATGGGGATGGGTCCCCCACCGCCAAAGGCCACCGCCATAAAGACGGGAAGGGGTGAAGTGCTGAGTGCGTACGCGCGGTACTCGGACTGCGTGGCGTAGAAGCCCGCGTGCAGACTCGGATCGACCGCGGCGATTCCGGCTGCCCAACCCTTGAGGAACGAACTCCAGTACGTCGCGTGAGCACTAATTGAGGCTTTGGAGGAACCAGCTGGTGCGTCGAGTCCGGAGTGATTATCGGGGTAGCCCTCGGGATCGAAGATGACCCAATCTGGTTTCAGTCCCACACCGAGAGCCCGATACTGGGCAATCTGCGTTGCCACCCACGTTCCCGAGACCAGCCCGTGGTTATAAAACGTGGCAGCGGTAAATTTCTCCGCGCCTACTGGTCCGCTCACGGTCCAAAATGAAAGCCACGTCACTCGCTTGTGTGCTTTGTAGATGGCTTGTCCCATGAGGTAGTCCGGTGAGGCCGCGACCGAGCTCGTACTCGTAAAGCCCACCCAGGGTGTTGCCTTAGTACCCAGCGCTCCGGTCTCGCTAATGATTGGCCAACCGTCCGCAATGGCCTTACCCCACTTGGCGCTCGGAATGGCGTAGACGCCAACACCCTGCGGTGGCGGCGAACTAATGCCCGCCGCGAATAGTTGCAGTGAACCTCCGGAGTAGTAGCCAGTCACCACTGATCCAACCGTTCGCGCGGCGTTGCCGCCCGTGACCGAGACGTCAGTGGCGCTCCAGATTGTGGGGGTGAGCGTAGCGTTGGTCAGCGCGAAGAGGTCACCCCAGTTAGCGGCCTGACCGGCGATGACTACTTGGGCATCACTCACGTTCAGCGAAACTGAACCGGCGAGTGGCGGCGCCCCGGTCGCAACGCCAGTCACGTTCAGTGCTTTCCACGACGCCGGTGGTAGCGGTGTGGCGTGCGCACTGAGGGCGGTTGTGACGAATGAAGTAAGTGGGGTAGAGAAAAGATTGACGTTGCCAGTGGCGCTGAGGCCCGCGACATAAATGGTGGTCGCGTTGGCGGCGCTCTGGAGAGGACCAACTACCCGAGCTCCGGCGGTCAAGGTAGTGAGGTCTTGGACGGACCACGAGCCCGACGCGTTCGTGGCGCTGGTAAAGAGATTGAGGTCGCCCGAGCTTGATACGGCAACAAGCGAGGGCACCGGACCGGGCACTACGACTGGATCACTCGTCACGGTACCGGTACTAGTGGTTGTTGAGATATTGACCGATGGCCCCGTGACGATTGGCGTGGACGGCGAAGCGAGCGGCCAACTAAGCGGCAAGACCGCAATGTTGTTCGACGTCGTGCGTACGGTAATGAAACTTCCCGAGGTACTCGTAGTAATACTCGCTAGTCCGGCGGCGGCGGTCACCCCTGTTCGCGTAGTGAGATCGGTGACCTGAAACGCAAGGTTGACGTCCACGTTGTGCGCGCGCGCGGCGTGGACGTCAGCGTTCGTAACCATGATGAGATGGCCATTCGTACTCACGTACAGCACCCCCGGACTCCCCGAAGGACTGAAGAATGGTTGCGGATCAGCGCCGGGTAAAGGTAGCGCGGCCTGGGTTGTGAGATCGTTCCACTGCGTGGTGCCGTTCGCGTTCGCAAGCGCTATGGCGACGTCATTGTTGGATGTTCGATAGGCCAGCAGGGTGGCGCCGTTGGCACTAATTGCGTGCGGGCCACCGAGCATGGTGGTGTTGTTGATGGAGCCCTCAAAGGACACCGCGTTCCAGGGCAGTGGCCCGGTGCCGGTGGCCACAAATTCGTAGAGCGACAGTCCGGGGGTCTTCGTGGCTGGATTGCCCAGAGTTAGTGGCGTACTCAGTACGGTGCCCGCAATAACTGCGTGGGCCATGGTGCGCCAGCGCCCAGATTTCATTCGTGAAACTCGAATCGAGTCAACGCGTAGTGATCGACTTCGCAACTGACGCCATTCCAACACCCACAGCGTTCACGGCACGAACCACCACCGAGTAGCGCTTCTTTTTGCTCAGGTGTTTCACGCTCACGGTTGTCGATTCACTCGGGAATTTCGCCCATGTCTGTCCACCATTCAACGAATACTGGTAGCCGCTGATTGCGCTGGACCCAGCACTGGTGGGAGCTTTGACCTTGATCTGGAGGCCGTTGGCTAGGGCCACGAGTTTGGCAATTGTTGCTCGGCCCGGCACCTTGCCATTAGTTGAGGACTTCACGAAGGTCACGTTGGTGCTCAACGTTTGTCCGTTAATCGACGCACTCAGCGCGACGATGCCAGCGGCCGTCGCGCCAAGATTGAAAGTGGCTACGCCACTGTTGTTGGTCGTGATCTGCGTGCTGGCACTCGCACCTGTCGCACTAGCAATCGGCGAATCAATGGCGACGTTGCCCGTGGCGGCGGTGGCGTCGACCACGACGACGCCATTGGCGACTGGTCCGTTGCTGGCGTTACGCAACGTCAACGTCACGGTCGCGGTGGCACTCGTCAACGTGGTGGCGCTCGCCGACTTAAACGTGCTGTTCGTCACACTAATTTTCGGTGGACAAAGTCCGGCTAGAAACGTTCCGGGCATCGGACTACCGAGGCCCGACGCCATGTCGTACCCCGAAAGTGTGGCGTACTTGCCAACGTTGTAGAGATCGTTGGAACCAGACGTCACGTCAACAAAACCAGTTGAAGCCATGGCGTAGAGCGCGGGATTGAGAAAGCCGAGTCGACTCACGCCGCAGGACTGGGCGCCAACGGCAACGAGGGCGCTCACCAGCGGCGCACCGATTGAGGTACCACCGATCGAGTCCCAACCACTGACGCACGAGTGGTAGCAAAAGCCTGATCCCGTTCCAGTGAAGTACTGGATGAAACCGGTCGAGGGGTCACCCATGACCGAAAGGTCGGGCACCATACGGGTCGTGATGTCAGGGTTGCCGGCGTTCGCCTGCCAACTTGGTCGTGACCACACAGCGGACGCCCCACCACCACCGGCTCCGTTGCTGTCGTTCCAGACGTGTTGACTCAGTGGGTTGGTGCTCGTCACCGACAGCCCGCCAATACTCGTGACGTAGGGCTGGGAGGCGGGATCATCGACGGCCGGTGCGTTCGTCGTCACGCCGTGGCAGTCCGACGATCCAGTATCGCCCGACGCCGAGATCACGGTTTGGCCCTGCGCGGCCATCTGTTCGAAGATTGGCTGTTCACTGGCGGGGTCACCACTCGGGTCAGATTCGCACGTGCCCCACGATGTCGTAATGACGCTGGCAGTATTGTCGTCGGCCATCTGTTGGTAGACATCGGTGGGACCGGCGCCACTATTGGGGCCGGTGTAGACGAGAATGGTCGCGCCGGGGGCTAAGGCACCCGCCGCCTCAGTGTCCATGGTGGCCTCATTATTAAACCCACCGGGGGCGCCACCATCCACCAATTTGGTAGTGACTGTTGGGCTCACTCCGTAGCACTGGAAAAAGTTGGCGACGTCGCCCGAGCTGAGCGTGCCGAGTTCGTAGACCCCTATGGTTTGACCAACGCCGGTATTACCTTGTGCCCAGGCCGCGTCGAGCCCGTAGAGCTGGGCCTGCTGGGTCACGGTGTACCCGCCGAGCGAATTGGGTGTCGTGCCATTCGATGATCCGGCTGCGGGGCAACTCCCGGCTGTCGCGACGTGCGCGTTCACGTGACTCGCGACCAGCGCGCCGGTACGAGGAGTCACTGAGGAGAGTCCGGCGACTCCAATAATTTCGTGAGCAATGCTCGAAGGCAATGTTGCGGGCCGCACAAACTGTGATGCCAATACTCCGTCGGAGCGTCGAACGGTATGGACTGGCGTCGCAAATGCTCGAGCAATCTCACCGGTAGTACCGCGTACGTGCAAGAGAATGCCACCCTTACTCAGCGACCCAACCTGAAGTCCGTTGGCATTGAAGTAGGCACGGACTTTGGCGACGGTCGCTTTCGTCGCTCCGAATCGGTGCGCGAACTGCTGAGGCGTGAGGTACTGGCGGAATGATGGTGATGAGGGATTGGAAAGATCGGCAATAAATGCTTTGAGCGCGTTGGCGTGTGGTTGGACGAGGGCCAGATCGAATGACGACGTGATGGTACGGGGCACTACAACATCGCCCGAAGCCAGCGGACTCGAACCGGCGACCACGACTCGAGGTTCACTCGCTAGTGCCGACGGAGTTGGTAGAGCGACTACGCCGACCGCGAGACTTAGCGCGAGTAAGAACCAAGTGGGGCGGGCGCCAAGAGTTCGCATCTACCTAGATTACGAAAGATAGACACCTCCTCCACCGTCACCCCTCGAAACAGGTAAATCGTTGGGGAAACTTAGCGTTGCGTCATTCCAGCCGCCGCGTAGCGTGCCGAGAGATCACCGCACTCTTCGCAGACTGACTGCGGGATCAGCTTGGCTTTCATCAGCCAACTGAAGATGGTGCAGCCGAGACAGAACCCCGCGAAGCCTTCCAGAGCTGCCGCGGCGAGCAGGGGCAACAAAATCCATCGTGCCGTGCCCCAACCGACGCTGAGCCACACCAACGTTGCGCTAACCGAAAAAACTGCTCCAATCGCCTGGGCAAAGCGTTTGGGCGGCCCCGGAACAGTCTTTTGCCAACGACTAAGGCGAGGAGCAGCTACTCGGACCGCAAACTGTCCCAGTGGCGAGATGGTTGGCCCCGACGCGACGCGCGCCAAGAAGCCGTAGGTCAGGGGTAGCAGGAGCCAGGGGGTATTGCCCACCAGCGCGAGGAGGGTCATCGCCACCACGCCTAGGGCAACGGTGCGCGCCGCCGCGTCGTTCACGGGGTTAGGAAATGAAAAGAATTGCTTCATTCCATATATCATAGTGAAATAGTAGTAATTATGCAACGAATTTTTTAGTTGGCTAAAAACAGGCGCACGGTAGTGGCCAATCCAGTGGTCACCACCAGAGTTCGCACGACGAGCGGTGAAAGGCGCCGCATCAGCATTGCCCCGAGCCAGCCACCGAGCAGGGTGCCCGCGGCGGTAGCGCCAACGGCGTCCCACGCGAGGTGCCCTCGAATAAGGAACACGATCGAGGCACTCGTCGTGATTACCAAAGCGAGCACACTTCGCAGTCCTTGTAGTTCGTGGATGTCGAAGGGCAGACTCACCGCCAAGACTGCTAGCAACACAATGCCCACGCCCGCGCCGAAGTAGCCACCGTAGGTAGCGGCGACGAAGATCCCAAAGAGGAGTCCTCGCCGGCGCACGCCATGGTGATGATCGAGGTGGGCCAGGCGTTTAGTAATCCACGGCGACGCCGCAAACACCAGGGTGGCAATTCCAATGAGGTACGGCACGACGGCACGAAACGTTGCCGGTGACCCCAAGAGCAAGAGAGCACAACCGGCGAACGAGCCGAGTACCGACGGGATGACCAGGGTTTTGATCAGATCGGCGTGGGATTCAATTCGATGGCGAAAGCCGCGCAGAACACCGAGATAACTCGGAATTACCCCAACGGTGGATGAGACGTTGGCCTCGAGTGCGGGCAGACCTAGCCCAATCATCGTTGGAAACGTCAGGAATGTCCCGCCGCCGGCGAGACCATTCGAAATCCCGGCCGCGACGCCCACGATAAGAAAAATGGGTAGTCGCCACCACAGTGCAATAGCAGCGCTCACACTCACTACTCTACGGAGGTGGCGAGTAACCGGCGATCAAACAGAAATCCGCTCAATCGCGTAGTTCGTGTCGTAACGTTGAAGTCGTGCATCTCTTGAGCGGCGAACTGGTCATCCCCGACGACGCTCCGTACGACCTCATCCGAGCAGCTGGTGGCATCGTCACACGATTCATACCTGGTGGAAGGGTTGAAATAGCCTGCATCTATCGAGAGGCACGCGGCGACTGGACGTTTCCTAAGGGCAAACTCGACGAGGGTGAAACCTTCGAACAGGCGGCCCTGCGCGAGGTGCACGAAGAGACGGGGTTGACCTGTGACGTCGTGCGTTTCGTGGGTACTACGAACTACACGCACCGCAAGGGCAAGCCGAAAATCGTCGCCTACTACCTCATGTCGGTCGCTGACGGTGAATTCGCACCGAACGAAGAGGTCGATGAATTGGTGTGGCTGGGAATGGAGCACGTGCGTCAGCACTTGACGTGGGAACGCGACCAAGAACTCTTTGACCTCGTGGCAAATCTGCCAGAGTTGCGAGCTCAAGCTTCCTAACGAACTCGATTGAGGAAGTTCTTCGTCGATTCGTGACGTGGATTGGTGAACAGCTCATCGGGCGTTCCCTGTTCCAGGAGTACACCGCGGTCTAAGTACGCAATTTGGTGCGCAACGTCGCGCGCAAAATTCATTTCGTGAGTAGCAATCAACATGGTGGTGCCTTGATGGGCGAGGTCGCGCAAGAGATCAAGCACTTCGCCTACCAACGTGGGATCGAGGGCACTGGTGACCTCGTCGAGCAGGAGGAGAGTTGGGCGCATTACGAGAGAACGGGCAATGGCGACTCGCTGCTGCTGACCGCCAGAGAGTCGATCGGGGAACTCATTAGCTCGTTCGAGCAGTCCAATTCGACTGAGCATTTCGCGAGCCTCTTCGCGAGCCTCAGCTTTATTTCGCTTTAGTGCGTGCACCGGTCCTAGGAGCACGTTGTCCAGCACGCTGAGATGGGGGAAGAGGTTGAATGTCTGAAAGACCATTGCAATATGACGTCGTACCAGATCGGGATCGACGCGATCGTCAAGCAGCGACTGATTAAAGAGCGAAATACTCCCCGAGTCGATCGTTTCGAGCAAGTTGGCACAGCGCAGCAACGTGGACTTACCCGAACCCGAAGCTCCAATGAGACAGACCACCTCGTGGCGGTGGAGCCGCAATGACACCCCACTGAGTACTTCATTGTCGTCAAATCGCTTGACGACATTATCGAGCTCCAGTACGACCTCACTCATGACGCACCGGCCAAGCGACGAGATCGGTCACGGGCAATAAGTCGATCGGTGAACCGCGTCAGAGGAACGGTTAGTGCCAAAAATAAGAGTGCCGCGACGACGTAGCCACTGTAATTAAATTCGGTCGCGGCATAAATTTGGGCTGCTCGCGTTGCTTCGATGGCTCCCAGCGTTGATACCAAAGCGGTGTCTTTTTGCAACGAGATGAAGTCGTTGAGTAGGGGCGGAATAACCGTACGAATTGCTTGGGGTAAGACCACACGCCGCATCGTGGCCGCGTGCGTGAGGCCGAGTGACCGGGCGGCAAGTAACTGACCATTCGCCACGGAGTTGAGGCCGGCTCGGTAGACCTCGGCGACGTACGCACTGTAGGTCAAGGTCAGCGCGACACAGCCGTAGACCGCAATCGATTGTCGCGATATCGCCCCAATGCCGAGTTCTGGGAGGCCAAAGCCAACCATGTAGATGACCAACAGAATTGGAATTCCCCGAAAAATGTCCGTGAAGCCCGTGGCTAAAAGTCGAAACGGTAAAAGTACCGGCGACTGACTCGTGCGCACTGACGCGATGAGTAAGCCAATTATTAGCACCAGAACTTCGCAGAGTAAGAACATCCAGATGTTGGTTAAGAGCCCGATCCCCACCGAACTCAGTCCCTTCGCGGGGTTACCAACGAAGGAGTCCCACATCTGGCGCGGATTGAAGAAAAAGTATCGTACCGACGATCCACCGGGAGCGAGGAAGAACACCGCCACGGCCACTCCAATTAAAACCAAACTAGAGAGTGCACTCGCGGCGTTTGCTCGACGTCCTCGTAGCAGTCGCCGCCGCCTCGACCCAAAGAGCTGTGGTGGTGTTGGCGTCGTCGACGAATCAACGTCGAACGGTTGCGACACGATGTTTATGGCTTAAGTACGGGCACGCTGGTGTAGAGACCCAGCCACTTCTTCGCGAGCGACGAGAGCGTGCCATTCGTGCGTAGTGTGTCAATCGCCGCATTCACGCAACCCGCCAGTTTGCTGCCCTTTTGAAACAGCAGACCGTAGTGCTCACCGACGCTGGGGAACTGCCCCACTTGCGTGGCAGTTAACTTCTTCTTGCTGTTCATGATCTGGGCCGAGGCCATGTACTCGCCGGTCGGGGTATCAATCACCAGAGCGTCAATCTGTCCACTCTGCAGTGCCGCTACCGCGTCATTCAATGTTGAGTACACACGTGGCGTTTTGGTCGGCTTGATCTGGGTGTTGATGTACGTCAGACCGGTCGTGCCAATCTGGTCACCGTAGAGATAGTTCTTCAAGTCTGCCGCACTGTGCTTCTTGACAATTGCGTTGGTCTTGAGGGCGATAATCGATTGCTGCACGTCGTAGTAACTCTTTGAGAACGTCACGGCCTTAGCGCGGTCAGCGCTGTACGAGATTTCATTGATGTCGAAGTCAAACGATTTGCTACCGGGCGTATAACTTGCGTCAAAATTTTCCGTTACCCAGCGCACGTTCTTCGAAGCGACCCCCATGACTTTGGCTAAGGCGTACACGACTGCCGATTCGTAGCCCTTGCCACTGCTGGGCTTGTTATTGATGAACCACGGTGAGTACACCGGATTATCCGTAGCGACGGTGAGTTTGCCCTTGCTGAACTCGTTACTCGTCAGATTGGCGCAGGCCGAGGGCGTCATCGCGGCGTGCGCGGCGTTGGTGAAGGGCACGAGTGTGCTGAATATGGTGGCGCCCACAATGGCGGCGCTGGCGAGACGGAGGTGTCGCATTTTGGTGTCCTTTGTCAATGGCTGAACGGGTTCTTCGTAGTGTAATGCTGGACGACCACGGCGTCTTGGGTCGCGGGGCGACCAAGCGGGATTTCCCCTTTCCAGGTCAAAGTCACTAAGATGGGCGAGCTGGGAGAGGTGGGTGAGTTCGGTTTAAACCACATTCCTGCTAAGAATGCGGCCTGTTAACGCGGGCCCGAGGGTTCAAATCCCTCCCTCTCCGCCATCAACACCGAGCCAGTGTGCTCGGTGTTGCTATGTCGTGAGGAGACGTTCGTGCAGTACTGGATTGAGACGCTCGGATGTCCCAAGAACCACGTTGACTCGGACAAGTTGGCGGGCCTGCTCGAATCCCAGGGGTACGCAGCGGCCACCTCGGCCGAAGCAGCGGACCTGGTGGTGGCGAATACGTGCGCCTTTATCGAAGCGGCCCGCGAAGAATCGATTGAAACTGTCTTAGAACTGGCTGAGCGCAAACAAGATGGTGCTCGATTGGTAGTGACGGGTTGCATGGCCGAACGCTACGGCGAGGAACTGGCCAACGCCTTACCCGAAGTTGATCTGGTCGCTGGATTCGGCGAGAGCCTGATTCAATCAACGCCCGTGTCGCTGCGTTCGCGTCCGGTCTCATCGTTTGATTTACTCAACCTGCCCCGGCCGGTGACATCAACTCCGTGGGCCTACGTCAAGATTGCGGAAGGGTGTGACCGACGTTGTGGCTTTTGCGCCATTCCGACATTTCGTGGCGATCAACGTTCGCGTTCCACGGAGGAAATTCTTCTCGAAGCCCGGTCTCTCGTCGGTGGCGGAGTTCGTGAGTTAGTGCTCATTGCGCAAGACCTCGCGAGTTGGGGACACGATCGACGACGCGCTGGTCGAGGAGAGGCGGTTGAAGTGCTCGACGAGGGAGGCACCCAACCGTTAATTGAACTTACGAAAACCCTGAGTCGTGAAGTTGACCGAGTTCGCCTCCTCTACCTGTACCCGTCGGGCCTCACTGAAGGGCTTATCGAAACCATTCTTGAGTCCGGGGTTCCCTACTTCGACTTGTCACTGCAACACGCGTCGCGCCCGATGTTGCGAGCGATGCGTCGTTGGGGTGATGGTGCACGATTCCTTGAACGTATTGCGACTATTCGTCAAGCCGAGCCCGACGCGACGTTCCGGTCATCGTTCATCTTGGGCTATCCCGGCGAGACCGAGGACGACCAGCGCGAACTGCTCAATTTTCTCGAAGAGGCCCAACTGGACTGGGCGGGTTTTTTTACCTTTAGTTCTGAGGAAGGGACCTTCGCAAATGACCTTGGTGAGCAAGTACCGCACGAGCTCGCGCTCGAACGGATGCGCGAAGTCTCTGAACTTCAAGACGCCATAACGGCCCGTCGCCGTGACGCGCTGGTGGGCTCTCGCCAAGAACTCCTCATCGACAGCCCTGGAGTGGGACGAAGTGTTCGAGAGTGTCCAGAAATTGATGGCATTGTGATGGTGGACTCGTCACTGGCCGTGGGAACATTGGTCGACTGCGAAATTGTGGCGAGTCACGGGACCGATTTGGAGGCAGTGCGGGTATGACGTCTGAACGCACCTACGGCGAGACCGCGCTGTTGACCCCGGCCAACATGATGACCGCTTTTCGTCTTCTCGTCTCGCCTCTCTTTATCTACCTCATAATTTTTCACCGTATTACTTGGTGGGCGACGTTGGTGGGACTGCTCGCCGCCGCATCGGACTACTTTGACGGGATTGTGGCCCGCCGTCACGGTACGACGCGCTCGGGCGCGTTTCTCGATCCGTTAGCGGACAAGGTGATTGTGCTGGGCTCGCTGTACGCCCTCGTGATTTCGCGTCCGCACGGCCTCACCTCGTTCATCGTTCCTTCGATTTTGATCACGATTCGTGAAATCTGGATGAGTGTCTATCGATCGCGCATGGCTAAGCGCGGTGTCTCAATACCGGCGAGTGCCCTGGCGAAGTGGAAAACTTTTGTCCAGGATTGGGCAATTGCCTTTTGCGTAATTCCATTTATCGCCCATCACACTTTCGTGGGTGTTGCCACGATCTGGGTGGCGGTGGCTATGACCTACTACACGGGATGGCAGTACTTCGTCGAGGGAAAAGCGAAAAACAATCGTGCGAGTTGAAATCGTTGCCGTCGGCACTGAGCTGCTACTCGGTCAAATTCCGGACACCAACTCACAGTGGTTAGGTGAGCAACTGGCCGCGAATGGTATTGCGTCGCACTTCCACCAGCACGTCGGCGACAACCACGAACGAATTGTGCTGGCGTTTCGCACGGCACTCGCTCGTAGCGACGCGGTAATCGTCTGCGGTGGACTGGGTCCGACGCAAGACGACATCACGCGGGCTGCTCTAGGCGAGGTGATGAACGTCGAACTCGAACGCGACCCGGTGCTGGTCAATGCCATTCGAGCAATGTTCCAGTCGCGAGGACGCGAAATGCCCGAGAACAACCTTCTTCAGGCGGACGTTCCTCGAGGGGCATCAATCATTGCCCAAACGCGCGGAACCGCGCCCGGACTGATCTGTCCGATTGGTCAAAAAGTGGTCTACGCCGTGCCCGGGGTCCCCTACGAGATGTCCGACATGTTCGAGCGGGCAATCTTGCCCGACCTGTTGGCCCGCGAACGAGCGGCCGGTCAAACATCGGTCATCATCAGTCGAGTACTGCGCACCTGGGGATCGAGCGAGTCGGGACTCGCCGAAGCAGTGGGCGAGCGATTTGATGCGCTCGCCGCCGATGGACGGGTGACGATTGCGTTCCTCGCATCGGGCATCGAGGGAATCAAGGTACGAATTACTGCCCGCGGTGATGACGACGCGCACGCGGCCCGCCTACTCGCGGATGAGGAGCGACAGATACGAACGCTCATCGTTGATCGTTTGGGTGAAATCATTTTTGGTGTCGACGACGAAACTATGGAACACGCCATCGCGCAGCGACTGGTGACGCGCCACCTGACTTTAGGAGTTGCTGAATCAGTTACGGGTGGTTTGATGGCGAGCCGTCTGGTCAACGTGCCCGGGGCGTCGCAGTGGTTCCGTGGCGCAGTGGTCAGTTACGCGTCGGAAGTTAAGTTCGAGCTACTGGGCGTACCACGGGGCCCGGTGGTAAGCGCTGCGGCAGCTGAGGCTATGGCCCAAGGAGCTCGCCAGGTCCTTGGCTCTGACGTGGGACTCGGTGTTACTGGCGTAGCCGGCCCCGAAGAGCAAGATGGCCAGCCTGCCGGCACGGTCTTTGTGGGCATCGCGCTCGGTGACGAGGTCACGTCGGTCGCGCTGCGACTTCCCGGTGACCGGCCACGAATTCGGGCCTACGGAGCCATCAGCGCCCTGGACGCCCTGCGCCGGCGCCTCGATCAATTGTAAGTACTCACGTCGTCTGCGATACTGACCAGATGTCGCCACTTGAGGTACGTATTGATCCAACGTCAATGGGATTTGATCCTGTTCGACTCGAGCGCATCCAGCATCACTTCGAAAAGTACGTGACTGACGGACGACTTGCTGGATGGTTAGCCACGGTCTCGCGCGGTGGGGAGTTGGTGTGGACCGGTCGTGCTGGTCACCGTAATCGTGAAGAGGGTCTCGAGGTGACCGACGACACGATTTGGCGAATCTTTTCAATGACGAAACCGTTGACTTCAATTGGCGTCATGATGCTGTACGAAGAGGGCTGCTTCGATTTGAACGATGATGCCGGACAGTGGATTGAGGCACTCGCCGCTCCGCGCGTCTACGTTGGCGGTACGCCGAGCGACCCGCAGACCGTGCCGGCGATTGAGCCAGTACGAATTCACCACTTGCTGTCACACACCAGTGGACTCACGTATGGCTTTAACTATCTGCACCCCGTTGACGCGATCTACCGTGCCAAGGGGTACGACTTTGGCTGGCCAAGGGGGGCAAATCTCAGTCAGGCGGTGCACGACTGGTGCTCGAGCCCACTGCTCTTCCAGCCCGGTAGCGCCTTCAACTATTCAGTGGCCACTGACGTACTCGGGCGGTTAATCGAAATTTGGAGTGGTCAGCCGCTCGACGTTTTTTTCCGCGAACGAATTCTTGACCCCCTGGGGATGCATGACACTTCATGGTGGTGTCCCGAGGACAAACACGACCGGATGTCAATGCTGTACGTCCCCTCGAATGGAGAGTCGCATCCCTTTGGGGACCTTGCGCGCGGAGCACTTCGTCAGCCACAGCTCTACGGAGCCGGCGGTGGCCTGGTATCGACGGCTGTTGACTATGAACGATTCATGACCATGTTGCTTCGCGGTGGCGAGTTCGAAGGTCACCGTTTTGTGTCCAGTCGAACCTTTGACCTCATGACCCAAAACCACCTGCCGGGTGACGTGGATCTCGTGGCGTTCGCGGCGGACTCGTATACCGAACCCGAGTACGCCGGGGTCGGTTTTGGACTTGGCTTCTCGGTCGTGATTGATTCGAGTCGTAATAAGTCACTCATGAGCGAGGGAACATTCGGGTGGGGTGGCGCCGCGTCCACGACATTCTGGGTCGATCCAGCCGAGGACCTCACCGTGAGTTTCTTTACCCAGTTGCTGCCAACCGGGACCTATCCAATCCGGCGAGAATTGGCCCAACTCGTCTACCAAGCCCTCGTCGACTAAACAAAAAATCCTTGAATCTATCCACCATTTCGCCCTTTTTTCGGCGCAAAATGGGGTCTGGCCACTAAATCCCTACTACGAACACTTGTTCGTAGTACCGTAAGTCCGGGTGGACCGACCGTTGTCACACGAGGTTTCTAACGTTCCTCGTATGGCAAAGAACAAGGAGAAAGTAATGGCAACCGACGATCGCGCAAAGGCTCTAGACGCCGCACTCGTCCAAATTGAAAAGCAGTTCGGTAAGGGTTCGATCATGCGCATGGGTGAGAACCTGCACATGAATATCGAGTCAATTCCGACGGGCGCACTGGCGCTCGACATGGCACTGGGAATCGGTGGTCTACCGCGTGGACGAATAGTTGAGCTCTACGGTCCCGAGTCATCGGGTAAGTCAACGCTCGCCATGCACGTCGTAGCCGAGGCGCAGCGCAATGGAGGTGTCTGTGCCTACATTGACGCTGAGCACGCCATGGACCCCGTGTACGCGCGCGCTATTGGTGTCAACATCGATGATCTTTTGATCAGTCAACCTGATACCGGTGAGCAGGCTCTCGAAATCGTGGACATGTTGATTCGTTCGGGTGCGCTTGACGTCATCGTGATTGACTCAGTCGCCGCGCTGACGCCACGAGCCGAAATTGAAGGTGACATGGGTGACTCACACGTTGGTCTCCAGGCTCGACTCATGAGCCAGGCCCTGCGTAAGTTGACCGGTGGACTTTCAAAATCCAATACGGTCGCCGTCTTTATTAACCAGCTCCGTGAAAAAATTGGTGTGATGTATGGCTCGCCCGAAGTAACTCCCGGTGGTCGTGCGTTGAAGTTCTACTCATCGGTTCGTCTGGACATTCGTCGAATTGAGTCAATCAAAGATGGCACCGAAGTAGTGGGAAACCGAACTCGCGTCAAAGTCGTGAAGAACAAGTGCGCGGCTCCATTCAAGCAAGCAGAGTTCGACATCATGTACGGCCAAGGTATTAGTCGTGAAGGATCAGTACTTGACGTCGCCGTGGAGTTGGGCTTTGTGAAAAAAGCTGGCGCGTGGTTCACCTATGAAGGCGAACAGATGGGTCAAGGCCGTGAAAATGTGAAGACGTTTCTCCGTGAGAATCCTCAGATGATGGCGGAAATTGATGGTCGCGTTCGTGAACATCTCGCCAATGCGCAGCTACCCGATGTCGTAGGAACCAATGAAGAGATTGATGTAGACGTTCCCATCACCATCGACTAAACCGGCACGCACTAAGGCCTACTACCGCGAGGTAGTGGGCCTTAGTGCGTTAACGGGTGACGTGATGATCGCGAAGCTGGAAGTGGCGAGTGGCTTTGCGAAATCGAAAAGTAAAGTCGGGCCAAATTGTCGTATTAATTCCACGTTCATTGAGGTACCAACTGGCACATCCCGTTCCCCAAACCGTGGAGGGCAACTTGGACTGCAGCATCGCCGTCCATTCATCGGCGGCAGATTGGGTCGGCTCGATGAGCGCATTCTGGCGCAGTGCCTTCTTGAGCGCCTCAACTACGTAATTGAGTTGGCTTTCGAGCATGAAGACAATAGATGAATGACCAAGTGCCGTATTAGGTCCGCCCAACATGAAGAGGTTCGGAAAGTCCGGAAACATGGTTCCGCGATAGTTCGACATGGTCCCTCGGAATGCTGTAGCAAGTGCTTCGCCACGAGCGCCATGTACCCGTTCGCCAATGGGATTATCGGTTACGTAAAAGCCCGTGGCCGATATCAAGACATCGACTTTGTGCAAGGTGCCGTCACTAGTGCGGACCCCTTCGGGTTCGATGCCCGTGATGGGACTCGTCACCAAGGCAACGTTGTCACGGCGTAGCGATGGATAGTAATCATTGCTGATGAGCACCCGCTTGCAACCGAGTCGGTAGTGCGGGGTGAGACTCTCTCGTAGTTGTGGGTCGGTGATCTGACTTTCCAGAAACAGTCGTGACTGCTGTTCGGCGATCTTCATCTTGGAAGGGTCTTTCACGAAACCCAAAACCATCAACTCGTTTCGCCAGTAGACGTAGAAACGATTGAGTTGCTGGGAGAAAGGAATGAATCGAAAGAGGAGTTGGGTCCTCTTTCGTACCGCGTGACCCATGTGGGGGAGAATCCATGGTGGCGTACGTTGCAGGATTGAGAGGTGACGTACCGATGCCGCAATTTGGGGAATGACCTGGATGGCGCTCGCCCCCGTTCCGATGACCGCCACGCGCTTATCGTCGAGGACCACGTCGTCGCGCCATTTCGCGGTGTGCATGATTGGGCCGGCGAAGCTTTCGATACCTTCGATATCGGGGAGCCGGGGTTCGGCGAGTCCGCCAGCCGCGAGGATGACGTGGCGAGCTTCAGCGACTCCGTGCTGGGTGGTAATCCTCCAGAGTCGTGAGGTCGAATCGAAACTGATGTCGAGGACTTCGTCTTCGAACTTGATGACCTCGCGTAGTTGGTACTCGTTCGCGATGTTGCGCAGGTACGCGAAAATCTCTGGTTGATAGCTGTAGGTATTACTCCACGAAGGGTTGGGAGCGAAAGAAAAAGAGTAGAGCGTGCTCTTCACGTCACAGCGGCACCCCGGATACGTATTTTCATGCCACGTCCCGCCAACCTCAGAGGCTCGCTCGAAGATGGAGAAATTTGTGATGCCGGCCTGGCGAAGTCGCACGGCGGCCCCCAGTCCCCCAAATCCAGATCCAATGATGGCCACGTCAAGGGTCACGCCTCGACGCTACACAGTTCGCTGCTTGGGCGGCGCAGTAGCGTGGCAATCGTGAACCCGCGGCTCCGCTTCCGGCGTTTCCTCGGTGCGAGGATTCGAAGTCTTCGCGTGTATTTCAACGAAATTGCGACGGTGGGCCCCGATGATCCCTACGCGCGGAACTTTCACTACTTCGGAGCCCGGGCCGCGTTGCTATCACCCCAGGGAGTTATCTATAACGAGCGATACCTGTCGATTGGCGATGAAACCCTTATCGGGCCACAGGTCTGTCTTACGGCGGGCATCAGCGGCGATCAGGAGATGCTGACGAATCCGGTGGTCAGCATTGGTCGTAAGTGTGTGATCGGCCGGGGTTCACACATCATTGGACACTGGTCCATTGTGCTGGGTGATGAGATTCAAACTGGCCCCTACGTGTACATCACTGACCAGAATCACTCGTACGAAGATCCCACGGTGGCAATTGGCTGGCAGGTGCCGACGGAAGCCGCGGTGCGGATTGGTTCTGGTAGTTGGCTAGGCGCCAACGTCGTAATTCTTCCTGGAACGGAGCTCGGTGAACACACGACGGTGGCGGCCGGGGCAGTAGTGCGCGGAATCTTTCCCAGCCACGTGGTGTTAGGTGGGGTACCGGCAAAAATTCTTCGGCACTACACCGACACCAATGGCTGGCAGGCGGGGGCACCGGCGTGAAACGCTTGGTCGGGATTGATCTCTCCCCACTGCGCGACTCTCGCCAATATCGCCGTCTCTACGTGGCGGGCCTCTTTGGCGCGCTGGGCGGCCAAGCTACCTACGTTGCCACGGCGTACCAGCTGCGCGACCTGACGCACTCGACCCTGGCCGTTGGTTCGCTCGGGCTGGTTGAACTGCTCCCGTTACTCGTGTTCGGTCTCTACGGTGGGGTTATTGCGGACCGCTGGGATCGACGTCGAGTCATCATCATCAGTGAGGTTGTCTTGTTGATCGCAACTTCACTGCTCGTTGTTAATTCTTTTCTTGGCCATCCGCAAGCCTGGGCCATTTACGTCCTCGACGCGTTCATTGTTTCGGCGGGTAGTGTGCAAACCCCAAGCATTTCGGCACTTAATCAAGCCCTCGTCAGTCACGATCAACAACGTTCAGCGGCTCGACTGGGCGTGCTGCGCCAGACCTCAATGTCAATTATTGGTCCGGCGCTTGGCGGCCTCTTGTCCGTTTCAGTAGGACCGGGCTGGTCGTACTTTCTTAATGTGGTGACGTTCGCGTTTTCACTGACCTTGTTGATCTCGCTGGCCCCGGTAGAACGGATGGCCACGAGCGTGGTGAGCCAACTTGGTCAACTTCGTGAAGGTGTGCACTACGCGTTCACTCGCTCCGACATTGTGGGTACCTACATCGTTGATCTTTTGGCGATGACGCTCGCGTATCCCGTCGTTATGCTGCCCTTCGTTGCGGTGCGATTTCACGAGACCTACGCACTTTCGCTGCTGTACTGTGCGTTACCGGGTGGGGCTCTCATCGCGGCCGTGACGTCGTCGTGGACTCATCGAGTGCACCATATGGGACGAGGTCTTATTCTCGCCGCGGCGGGATGGGGCGTAGGCATTGCCATATTTGGGTTCTCCTCGTCGCTATGGCTGGTCTTTGGCGGACTCGCGGTCGCGGGCGCTGCGGACTCCTTCTCGGCTGTCTTTCGCTCAACTATGTGGAATGAGTCGATACCAGTGGACGTTCGAGGTCGAATGGGTGGACTCGAGATGATTTCGTACGCGCTTGGGCCAATGGCCGGTCAGTTCCGGGCCGGGGCCATGGCCGCGTGGACGTCACTGCGCTTCTCACTCACGGCGGGAGGGCTGGCCTGTACGGGGTCAATGGCGGTGGTGGGCGCGGCGTTACCGTCGTTGTGGCAGTTCGACGCACGTACCAACCCACACGTCGCCGCTGTACGCGCGGAACGTGCCAATCTCGTCGACGACTGAAGCCCGGTCGTCGGTCAATTACGCTGCTCCAATGGCAACGACGTATTTAGTCACGATCAGCGGACCGGACCGCGTCGGCGTTGGTGCCGAGCTCTTTGGCGCACTTTCACAGTTAAGTGAAAGTGCGACGCTCGCCGACGTGGCTCAAATCACGATTCGCGGTTCGCTCGTACTGTGCGCTGAAGTAACCGTTAACGACCAGGTGACGGTGAGCGCAATTGAAGCTGCTCTGGCGGCCCGCCACATTGTGGCCAACGGCATCACCGCCGTGGTGGCACCCGTTATCTCGAACAGTGAAAGTGATGGACGTCGACTACTGGTGACGTTGCTCGCACCGACGATTAGTGCGTCGCAACTTGAGGGAGTCTTTGGCGCGATTGCGACGAGTGGCGCAACGTGTGAGCGGATTGTGCACTTGGCCACCTACCCCGTTGATTGCTACGAACTAGTCGTGCGTGGATCAGATCAGGTCGCGCTTCGTGAGCGAGTTACGAGCGTCGCCCAACAACTCGGTCTGGATATCGCAGTTCAGCGAGCGGGACTGCACCGTCGTTCTAAGCATCTGGTGGTGATGGACGCTGACTCGACTCTTCTACAAGATGAAGTGATTGATTTACTCGCCGACGAGTGTGGCTGCGCCGAGGAAGTTTCGAAAATTACTGAGGCCGCCATGGCGGGCGAGATTGATTTTGCTGAATCGCTGCGCCGCCGCGTCGCTCTGTTGGCCGGACTTCCAGTCTCGGTGCTTGATGACGTCCGAGCGAAGATTCGCTTAACGCCGGGAGCTCGCACATTGCTGCGCACGTTGCGCCGATTGGGTTACGTACCGGCAGTGGTGTCGGGCGGCTTTGTAGAAGTACTGGCCCCACTGCTGCGTGAACTTGACGTCACCCACTTCGAAGCGAATCACTTAGAAATTGTTGACGGCGCCCTGACGGGCCAGCTGACTGGCGACATTGTGGACCGTGCGGGCAAGGCTCGGGCGCTGCGCCGTTTTGCCGAAGAGGTCGGTGTACCACTGGAACAGACCGTCGCGGTCGGTGATGGGGCGAACGATATCGACATGTTGTCGGTCGCTGGTCTCGGTATTGCCTTTAACGCCAAGCCAGTGGTGCGTGAGCACGCCGACGCGGCGCTTTCGGTTCCGTACTTGGACGCCGTCCTCTATTTCCTGGGCATTAGCCGCGAGGAAATCGACACGCCCTAGCGGCTGATCGGTGCTGGCCCGCTGCCAACCGGTGGAATTCCCGGGCTGAAGTCCACTCCACCCTTACTGGGTAGTAATGTCCGATACGAAAGCGAAGGAGGGGTCGTGAAGGTTTTGATTGATGCCGATCGGTGCCAAGGGCACGGTCGCTGCTTTTCGCTCGCCCCCACACTCTTTGAGTTTGACGAATTGGGTAATGGTGTCGTGATCGGTGACGGTCGGTTGGACAGCCAGACACTCGAGTTGGCTCGCCTGGCTCAGGTCAACTGTCCCGAACACGCCATTGAGATTGACGAGGCGCCATGACCGACAAGCCCATCGTCCAAGACTTTGCCACTGACTGGGATCACACTGATCCAGCATGGGTGAATAACCCGTATCCCATTTGGGATGAGTTGCGTGGTCGCTGTCCCGTGGCGCATACCGACCGCTACGGTGGCGCGTGGTTTCCCGCCACTCACGCGGGCGTATCGGCTATCGCGAACGACACGGAAAATTTCACGAGCCGCACCGTGGTGGTTGGCAACGGACGCCCCCAAGAAGATGCCCCGCCCGCCCCAATTGGTGTCGCCCCACCGATTACGTCGGATCCGCCCTTTCATCAAATTGCTCGTCGACTCATCCTGCCGGCATTTTCACCCGGCGCCGTGAACGCACTCGAGCCACAGATCCGCGCGCTCTGTGCCGGATTGATTGATCAGATGGAGGGCCACGAGATCGTCAACGGGGGCACGGAGTATGCGCAGTTCATCCCACCGTCGGTGATTAAGCAGATGTTGGGTTTCCCCGCCGGTGATGAGGACCTCTTTCGTGAGTTCGTGCACATCATTCTTGAGGGAATTGATCTCCCCATCGAGGAGCGGATTGAGGCATTCGCGCCAATCGAGGCCTACTTCGTGCAGCAGATTGAAGAGCACCAAGAGAACCCGCGCGATGACCTCACTTCGTATCTTCTCAATGTCGAAGTTGGTGGGCAGAAGTTAGCCATGGAGCACGTCTTTGGCACGATGGTTTTGATTTTGGTGGCGGGTATTGACACCACCTGGTCGGCTATTGGCGCGTCGCTCTGGCACCTCGCCAGCCACCCTGACGATTTGGCGCGACTGGTAAACGAACCTGATTTGATGCCCGTCGCCATTGAGGAGTTTTTGCGCTTCTACGCGCCCGTCACGATGGCTCGACTCGTGAAGCACGACATGGAGTACTTGGGCTGTCCGATGAAAGAGAACGACTGGATTCTGCTTGGATTTCCGGCAGCAAATCGCGATCCCAATGTTTTTGAGGATGCGGATAAGTTCATCATTGACCGTCGAGAGAATCGCCACCTCGCCTTTGGTTTAGGAATTCACCGGTGCGCGGGATCGAACTTGGCTCGGCTTGAACTGCGTTGTGCCATCGAGGAGTTCATTAAGCGTTTCCCCCGTTTCGAACTGGCGGATTCTTCCGCGGTGACGTGGGCGCAAGGCCAGGTGCGGGGGCCGCGCAATCTCCCAATCCGTATTCTCGCCTGAGTACTAGAGGTGTAGGTCGGTCGTTCCGGCGGACCAGATAGCGCGCATCCACGCCTCGACTTCATCGGGCTCGCGCGGAAGTGCACGAGAGAGATTTAACGCTCCCTCAGCGGTAACGAGTACGTCATCTTCGATGCGCACCCCAATACCGCGATACTCCTCGGGGACGGTGAGGTCGTTGGGCTGAAAGTAGAGGCCCGGTTCCACCGTGAGTACGTAACCTTCGTGGAGCTCACCTCGATAGACGTCGTCACGGGCCTGGGCGCAGTCGTGCACGTCAAGTCCGAGCATATGACTAGTCCCGTGCAAGGTGTAGCGGCGATGCAGCTGACGGTCCCGACGCATGGTGGTATCGAGGTCGCCACTCAGGATGCCGAGGTCGATGAGTCCCTGCGCGAGCACTCGCATGGCAGCGTCGTGAGGAACATTGAAAGCAACGCCCGGCTTCACTGCGGCGAGGGCGGCCTTTTGGGCGGCCAGTACCAGGTTGTAGATCCGGCGCTGGGCCGGTGAAAATACGCCACTAATTGGCAAGGTTCGCGTGACGTCGGCGGTGTAGAGATTTTCACACTCGACGCCAGCGTCAAGGAGCAGCATGTCACCTCTACGGACGGTGCCATTGTTGTGAGTCCAGTGCAACACCGTGGCGTTCGAGCCCGTGGCCGCAATAGTGTCATATCCAACGTCGTTACCTTCGACACGGGCACGCAGATTGAAGATACCTTCGATCACTCGCTCACTGCGGTCTTGCGCCGCGGGCAGTACTCGCACTACATCTTCGAAACCTTTGATGGTGGCGTCGATGGCTAGCTGTAGTTGGGCAATTTCGAAATCATCTTTGACGAGACGCGCCTCGCTGAGCGCTTCGCTTAAGTGGTTGTCGTGCTCGTGCGGCGCGATCATGGCATCGACGCTTTGATCAAAACCTCGAACGGTCCGCACCGAGTTTGGATCAAGGGTGGCGAGGTCCTTGGCGAGTTGTTCGAGGGGGGCACTCGCAATGGCGTAGTACTCAGTAGCTTCGCTCACACCGCGTCGAGCGCCCACCCAAAGCTCGCCGTAACGAGCGTCAGTGAAGAATTCGTGGGTGTGGTGGTCGCGTCGGTCGGGTACGTACAGCGTCGAGCGAAGTCCGTTGGCGTCAGTCGTCTGTACGAGTACGCAGTCAGGTTCATGACAGCCCGTGAGGTAATAAAAATCGGTACCGGCTCGAAAGCGGTAGTCGGTGTCGTTAGCGCGAACCTTGAGATTTCCAGTGGGTATGACGAGCGTGGTGTTGGGGAATTGGGCACCCAGACGCGTGCGACGGTTGGCGTTATAGGTCGCCGCCGGGTGCACCTCGCTTGAGGGTTTATCGATCTGCCAGTTTGCCGTCATGTGCTCAACGAGTGCTCGTGGACAGGCGGGGCGATGTGGTCCGACCCATATCCAGTGTTCCGAGACTGGATGCTCCGCGCTGACGTCAGGCTCGGGTATGGGGATTTCGTTTGCGCTCACCAAACTCAATTTACCTAACTCGGCGCGCACGTATGCTCCGAGTATGGAAATTTCACTCAGTCGGGTTGCCGACGTCGCGGTAATCACCTGGCGTGATGGCGAAAACCGCCTCAATGTTGACTCGTTGGGTCGACTCAATGAGATTTTGGACGAGCTGGCAACAATTGAGGGTCCGCTAGCCGTGGTCGTCACTGGTGAGGGCAAGTTCTTCTCTAATGGTCTAGACCTGGACCGCATCGGATCCAACCCCAGCGAATTCGCCGCAACAGTGCGTGAGATGGAGCGAACCATCGGACGCTTGCTCGTGTTTCCGGCCTATACCGTGGCCGCACTGAATGGACATACGTTCGCGGGTGGGGCGCTCGTATCGTGCGCGTTCGACTATCGGATAATGCGTGATGACCGAGGATTTTGGTGCATGAACGAAGTGGACATTGGTCTTCCGCTCGATGAGTATCTGTGGTCAATTTTGGAACATCGCCTGCCTCACGCCACGGCCGTTGACGCCATGCTGACGGCGCGACGCTACGGGGCCGCGGAAGCAATCGTGGCTGGAATCGTGCAAGAAAGTGCCAGTGAGACAAATTTGCTGGCCCGAGCGGTGGAAGTAGCCCAAGCGATGACCACGAAAGACCGAACGGTCGTCGCCTCGCACAAACGCCTGGTACACGGTGCCGCGGCGAGTTACCTCGGCTTTAACTCTTAAGCAGACACTGCCTTAACGGTTAGTGAGGCGCCCAACCAGTCGCCACGATGCGGGCAGGGCCACTCCCGCAATGGCGGCCTTTATGGCGTCACCGGCCAGGAACGGGGTGAGTCCCAATGAAATTGCCTTGGCCAACGACACGTGGATTGAGAGTGCGAGCCACGGCACGCCAATCACGTAGATCGCTAGTTCGCCGAGAATCATCGTAAGAACGGCACGGATAACGGTGCGATCAGTTCCACGCTGGGCCAGTGAACCAAGCACGGCGCCCGCCAGCACGAACCCCACGATGTAACCAAGTGTCACGGGCATGCCACTGGAGTGACCGGCGTACCAAGGAAGTCCCGCCATACCGGCGACGAGGTAGAGGGCCATGGAGAGACTGGCTCGACGCCATCCAAGGGCCGCACCCGCGAGTAACACGCCAAGTGTTTGACCGGTTATTGGTACCGGCGTAAAGCCGAGAGGAATACTCACTTGAGCGAGCACACCCACCAGGGCCGCGGCACCGACTACCAAAGCCACGTTCAGCGCGAAAGTGGGCGAGAGGGTGTCGGCAAGGGTTGCGCGACGTGGGGCGGAAAGTGCGAGTGTTGACATCAAGGGCTCCTTGGTCGTTGGTGCGACCAACTCTAGACGAACTCGTGTGGAGTTCGAAGGCGTTTAAATCCAGCCTTGGTCGCGGGCAATTTGCTCCACGTCGCCAATGCGCAGTCCGGTGCGGTGCTGCAGGGTGCGAATCAGTCCACCCGCTTCGTAGAGCGACTCGTGTGTGCCAGTGTCGAGCCAGGTTGTTGCTCGCGAGAGCACTTCAACGCGCAACTCACCGCGCTCGAGGTAGGCATTGTTGAGCGCAGTAATTTCAAGTTCCCCCCGCGCGCTGGGTGTGAGTTCGCGGGCTAACGCCGATGCTTTTTCATCGTAGAAGTAGATGCCGGGTACCGCGTAGCTGCTTTTGGGTGTTTCTGGCTTTTCTTCAATGGATAGAACTTTCCCGGTGTCATCGAATTCAACAACTCCGTAGGCCGTCGGATCACTCACTTGGTAGGCAAAAATCAGCGAGCCCTGCACGTCAACGTGGCTTTGCAGGTGAGTGCCGAGACCAGGCCCATAAAAGAGATTGTCGCCAAGAATTAACGCGCATTTTTCACCCGCGAGAAATGACTCCCCGAGGATGAGCGCCTGGGCCAGTCCATTGGGCTGATCTTGAATCACGTAGGTGATTGAGAGGCCGAGTTGCGAACCATCGCCGAGAAGTCGTTGGAATGCTTCTTGATCGTGGGGCGTGGTGATAATAAGAATCTCGCGCAGGCCAGTCAGCATCAAAGTACTGAGGGGATAGTGAATCATTGGCTTGTCGTAAATCGGCAGTAACTGTTTCGAGACTGCCCGTGTTATGGGGTAGAGACGCGTACCGCTGCCACCAGCGAGAATGATTCCCTTCACTCCATTAGTATAGAAGTCCAGTAACCCCTTCTCTTTTGGCCGAGGTACTTCAATGCGCGTAGTAATCACCGGGGCCGCGGGGTTCATTGGGTCGCGCTTCATTGAGCTGCTCCTCCAGCAGGCAGATCAATTTGGGTATGACGAAATTGTGGTGCTCGACGCGCTGACGTATTCAGGTCGCCTTGAAAATTTGGTTAACGTGCTGAGCGATAGTCGGGTGCAATTTATTCACGGTTCGATTACCGATGCCGCCGTCACCGAGCAGGTACTTCGCGACACGCACTCGGTAGTGCATTTCGCAGCGGAGAGTCACGTCGATCGCTCTATTACCGGCGCCAAAGCATTCTTTGAGACGAACGTACTGGGCACCCAGCAGTTACTGGAGAGTGCACGCCAGCATGGAATAGAACGTTTTGTCCACGTATCGACCGACGAGGTTTACGGTTCAATTGAAGAGGGATCGTGGACCGAAGATCACATTCTCGAACCAAACTCGCCGTACTCTTCGTCAAAGGCGGGTTCCGATCTGGCCGCTCTGGCGTATCACCGGACGTACGGACTCAACGTCGTGGTGACACGCTGTTCCAATAACTATGGACCACGACAGTTTCCCGAGAAGTTGATTCCGCTCTTCGTTACCAATCTCTTTGATGGCCTAAAGGTCCCCCTCTACGGTGATGGAATGAACGTACGTGATTGGTTGCACGTTGATGATCACTGTCGGGGCATTTTGGCCGTGCTGGAGGGTGGCCGCGCTGGCGAGATTTATAACATTGGTGGCGGAACTGAGTTGACCAACCGCGAGCTAACGAGTCAGCTTCTGGCGCTTTGTACGAGTGACGAATCGATGATTGAGATTGTTACTGATCGGCTCGGGCATGATCGGCGCTACTCCGTTGACTGGTCAAAAATCAAACAAGAACTTGGGTATAGACCCCAGGTCGACTTCGAGCAAGGACTCGCCAACACCGTGAAGTGGTATCAAGAAAATGAGTCCTGGTGGCGTCCGCTGAAAGGTCGCGGATAGTGGATTTCATCGAGTCTGAAATCGAGGGACTTCTCATTCTGAAGTCGCCCGTGTGGCAAGACGATCGCGGGTTTTTTCGTGAGTGGTTTAAAGCAGACGACCTTGAGCGAGGCGGAGTAAGTTTTCAGACCCGACAATCTAACCTTTCGCAGTCACGTCGCAACGTGGTTCGAGGACTCCACTACTCAATAGCTCCGCAAGGACAAGCCAAAGTAGTGACTTGCGTTGCTGGAACACTCAATGACGTGATTGTCGACATCCGAGTTGGCTCGCCCTCGTACGGTCGCGTCGTCGTCGTTCCTCTGTCGGCCGAGGAGGGACTGTCGGTTCTGTTGCCAGAAGGTGTCGCGCACGGCTTTGGCGTCACGAGTGAGCACGCCGTTCTTTCGTACTTACTGTCGTCGCCATTCAACGCCACCATGGAACTCGAAATCAACCCCTTTGATGACGAGCTGAACGTCGTGTGGGGCGTAGACGGCGCGCCGATTGTGTCGGAAAAGGACGGCGCGGCGCCCTCACTGGCGACGCGGCGAGCCGCGAACGAACTGCCAGTATTTCGTCGTTAAGTACCGCCACCGCGCGGTCTCGGTTCGTTGTAGCGTTAGGCGGGTGAGCACCGCACCATTACGGCTCGTCACTGCCAATGACCGGGCGGTGCGAATAGCGGGAGCCGCCGTGCTCCCGAAAATTGCGTCGGAAACTGAGTTGCGTTCACTCCTCAGTCGGCTTTCGGGTGTTGACGCTGTAGGCGTGGAAGCGCGGGCCGCGAAACTTGCTACTCGATCAATCAAGAAGTCGTCCAAAATGCAGGCAATTGATTTGGCGATTTCAATGGTGGATCTGACGACGCTGGAAGGTGCCGACACTCTGGGCCGCGTGCGGTCGCTCTGTACGAAGGCGCTTCGGCCTGACCCGTTCGATAGTTCTGTTCCCGCGGTAGCGGCAGTGTGCGTGTACCCGGACCTGGTGGCACATGCTCGCTCCGTCTTGGGTGATTCGTCGGTGGCGGTGGCGTCGGTGGCGACGGCCTTTCCTTCAGGCCGCGCATCCCTGGCCGTAAAGCTGCTCGACGTTCGAGAAGCAGTGGCTAGCGGAGCTGACGAAATTGACATGGTCATCGATCGGGGGGCGTTTCTGAGTGGACGCTTAGGACAAGTCTTTGACGAGATCGTCGCAGTGAAGGCGGCCTGTGGTTCAGCACATCTCAAAGTCATTCTCGAGACCGGGGAGTTGGTCACCTACGACAACGTCCGCCGGGCAAGTTGGCTCGCGATGCTCGGTGGCGCTGATTTTATTAAGACATCGACCGGGAAGGTCGCGGTGGCTGCGACGACGCCAGTAGCGCTCATTATGCTCGAAGCGGTTCGCGATTTTGCTGAGGCCACTGGTGAAGTGATTGGTGTAAAAGTCGCTGGTGGTATTAGAACTGCGAAAGATGCAATTCGCTATCTAGTGCTCGTCAATGAGACAGTGGGTTCAGCCTGGTTGACGCCGCAGCGATTCCGATTTGGTGCTTCGTCGCTGCTGAATGACCTATTGATGCAACGATTAAAACAGCAGCGCGGTGCGTACGTGCGAGCTGACGAATTTAGTGGAGATTGACGTGAGCGAAAACAATATGGAGATCTCTCGTTTAGGGGCATTGGCGTACGACCCGGCGCCGGAATCAGCGGCACTGGCCAAGTTGCAGCCCAGCTATGGACTCTTCATTGACGGTGCGTTTACTGATCCGTCGAAGCATCAGCAGTTTGCGACGCTTAATCCGGCGACGGGGCTACCCCTCGCTATGGTGGCCCAGGCTGACGTGCGCGACGTAGACCACGCCGTGAAGGCTGCCCGCCGGGCGTACGACAACGTTTGGTCCACGATGAGTGGCGCGGAGCGGGGCAAGTACCTTTTTCGCATCGCTCGGCTAATTCAAGAACGCGCGCGCGAACTCGCGGTGGTCGAAACACTCGATAACGGTAAGCCAATACGAGAGTCACGCGATATTGACTTACCCCTTGCGGCTGCCCACTTCTTCTATTACGCAGGTTGGGCCGATAAATTGGACCACGCCGGCTTTGGTTCGTCACCCCAACCGATTGGTGTGGCGGGTCAGATCATTCCTTGGAACTTCCCACTTTTGATGGCGGCGTGGAAACTCGCTCCGGCACTCGCGGCCGGTAATACGTGCGTCTTGAAACCGGCCGAAACAACACCACTGAGTGCGTTGATTTTGGCGGAGATTCTCGAACAGGCCGAACTACCCGCGGGGGTCGTGAACATTCTGACCGGCGATGGGTCCACCGGTTCGGCACTCGTCGCGCATCCGGGGATCGACAAGATTGCCTTTACTGGTTCGACCGAAGTCGGTCGTCTGATCCAAGAACGGCTCGCTTCGACTGATAAGCGCTTGACCTTAGAACTTGGTGGCAAGGGCGCCAACATTGTCTTTGAGGATGCCCCCATTGACGAAGTCGTTGAGGGCATTATCGATGGAATCTTCTTTAATCAGGGCCACGTCTGTTGTGCTGGTTCACGGCTGCTCGTCCAAGAATCCGTGGCGGACGAGGTACTGCGTCGATTAGTCCGACGCGTCGACCAACTCCGCGTAGGCGATCCGCTCGACAAGAACACTGACGTGGGCGCCATTAACTCCGCGGCGCAACTAGAAAAGATTCGCGAACTCACTGCGTACGGTGAGTTGGAAGGAGCGACTCGTTACACCAGTTCGTGTCGACTCCCCGACACTGGTTACTGGTTTTCTCCAACCATTTTTGCTGACGTGAGTCAATCACATCGAATAGCTCGTGAAGAGATCTTCGGTCCAGTGCTGTCCATGTTGACGTTTCGAACCCCCGAAGAGGCGGTGGCGAAAGCCAACAACACCAAGTACGGACTGGCCTGTGGCGTGTGGAGCGAGAAAGGAAGTCGAACGCTCTGGGTGGCGGAGCGACTCCGTGCGGGAGTCGTGTGGGCGAACACCTACAACCGGTTCGACCCCACAAGTCCTTTTGGCGGCATGCGCGAATCGGGCTTTGGTCGCGAAGGTGGACGTCACGGATTGGAGGCGTACCTCAATGTCTAAGAAACGTTTGGAAGTTCGCAAGACCTACAAGCTTTTGATCAATGGCGCCTTCCCTCGCTCAGAGTCCGGGCGAACGTACGAAGTGAAGACCGCGAAAGGTGCCTACTGGGCCAATATTGCGCAAGGGTCGAAGAAGGATGTACGCGAAGCCGTGTACGCCGCTCGAGTTGCACAGCCTAAGTGGTGGGCCGCATCTGCGTATAACCGTGGCCAAGTGATCTATCGATTAGCCGAGATGGCCGAATCACGCCGCGATGAACTGACCGAACACGTGCAAGTCGCGGAGGGTCTCAAGACGAAAGAAGCTCAAGCAGTGGTGGCGAGATCAATCGATCGAATTGTTTGGTACGCCGGCTGGACGGACAAAATTACTCAGGTCTTTGGTGGCGCGAACCCCGTCGCTGGTCCATTTTTCAATTTCTCGATGCCGGTGCCGAGTGGCGTCATCGCCGTAATCGCCCCCCAGGACTCTTCGCTGGAGGGTTTTGTTGATGCCGTGCTGGCACCGGTGACCGTGGGTAATTCCGTTGTGGTTCTGGCGTCAGAGCGACGGCCTACTCCGGCGCTCTTGCTCGGAGAGATGACCGCCACCTCAGACTTTCCTGGGGGTGTTTTTAATATCGTGACTGGCATCACGAGTGAACTCGCCTCGACATTGGCCACGCACGAGGACGTCGATGGACTTGATCTCGAAGGTGCTGGCGCGCAGGCTGGAGAGCTGGCCGTGGCCGGCGCGGCAACAATCAAGCGGGTACTTCGACCAGCAGCAAGCGACGACTCGTCGCTGCGACGCCTTCGAGCATTTGTCGAGACGTCGACGGTTTGGCACACGGTGGGACAGTAATGACGAACCCTTATGAATTGGCGCGCCAGGCAGCCGATGAGCTGCGATCAAAGAGTGGTGTCGATTCATACGACGTCGCCATTGTGCTGGGATCGGGCTGGCGAGAAGGCGCAACGGCGCTCGGTGCTCCGACCAGTGACGTCGCCACCACGTCTCTGCCAGGTTTTTTTGCCCCGACGGTGGCTGGTCACCACGGTCAGATTCTTTCGCTGAACGTTGAGGGCCGCAATGTTGCTCTGGTCGCCGGTCGCGTCCATCTTTACGAGGGGCACGCGGTTGATCAGGTGGTTCATCCGATTCGTACCGTGATCGCGGCCGGCGCACGCCGTGTCGTGTTGACAAATGCCTGCGGGGGAATTGATCGCGCCAAGCCCGCCGGTACCGTCGTGCTCATTCGCGATCATCTGAACCTCACGGCGACCTCACCAATGGAGGGACCTCCACCACCGGAAGAGTTCGGTTCTCGATTCGTGGACCTGACTGATCTCTACAGTGCGCGCCTTCGTGCTCTCGCATTGGCCGCAGTACCGGGCCTGAGTGAAGGAATTTATGCGGGATTTCGCGGTCCGCACTACGAAACACCAGCGGAGATTGCGATGGCCCGCACTATGGGCGCCACGTTGGTGGGAATGTCGACGGTGCTTGAAGCCATTGCTGCTCGCCACCTCGGGGCCGAAGTTATGGGGCTGAGCCTGGTCTCCAATCTCGCTGCTGGTGTTGCGGACACGCCGTTGAACCATCTCGAAGTTCTCGAAGCGGGGCAAGCGGCGTCGGCGTCACTAGGGGCTTTGTTGCGGCAGCTGCTTCCGATCTTGTGAACCACGAGCTTGAAGAACAGGTAGCGGCGTGGCTGGCCGCTGACCCCGATCCGCTCGACGTTGCCACGTTGCAACAACTTCTTGACGAGGGTAATGAGGCCGAACTTCAACGCCGATTTAGTGCTCCACTCACCTTTGGCACCGCCGGGCTGCGTGGTCCTGTTATGGCTGGTCCGGCGGGGATGAATCGCTGCACGGTTCGACGGGCCACTCAGGGCGTTGCTCAGTGGCTTGAAGAGAGCGGTGCGGACTGCTCGCTGGGCGTGGTTGTCGGACGTGATGCGCGACACGGCTCAGAGGCTTTCAATGACGAAGTGGTTGCCGTGCTGCTCGGTGCGGGCATTGTCGTACATGAAATGCCTCGACCACTACCCACCCCCTTGGTGGCGTTTGCGGTAAAAGAGTTACGAGCGGTGGCCGGCATCATGATCACGGCGAGTCATAACCCCCCTGGTGACAACGGATACAAACTCTTTGCCGCGGATGGATCACAGATCATTGCCCCAGACGATGCCACTGTTGAGAACGGCGCCCGCACGGCGGGCACGCCCGCCCTGGGCGAACGTACCAGTCCGCTCCATCACTACTTAACTGCGTCACTACTGGCGCGCTATCGCGATCACTTCGCGAGTCGCTTTGGCGTCAAGGGGGGAACTGATTTCCCGATTACCTATACGCCGCTACACGGCGTTGGCGGCGTCACGATGATGGAGCTGTTTGTGGCGGCGGGCTACCGTGGCGTGAATCCAGTCGCGTCGCAGTTCGTTCCGGACGCCGACTTTTCCACACTCGCCTTCCCTAATCCCGAAGAGCCCGGTGCTCTCGACTTGGCTCTGGCTGAGGCCAACGCAACGGGCTCGTCATTGGTAGTAGCCAACGACCCTGATGCCGATCGTCTCGGTGTAGCGGTCAAGGGGCGCGAAGGGTGGCGAGTGTTGCGGGGCGACGAGATTGGTTGGCTCATTGCGTCGGCCATTCTCGAAGACCCCGGGGCGCCGGGCAACGTCATGGCTACCACCATTGTGTCGTCAACCATGCTCGAAAAGATGGTCGAAAAGCACTGGATGCGATTCGCCCGAACGTTAACCGGTTTCAAGTGGATTGGTCGAGCGGCTGGAGAAGGAATACTCGCCTTTGGTTACGAAGAAGCGCTGGGTTACGCGGTCGATCCACTCGTGGCCGATAAGGACGGTATGTCGGCAGCTCTGGTGCTCTGTCGACTAGCGGTGGAACTTGACGGATACGGCGCGTCGCTGCTTGATCGGCTCGATGAACTTGAGAAGCGATACGGAGTTCACGCTGGTTGCCAAGTGGCTATTCGTGCCGAGGGCGATAGTGCCATGGCCACCATTAGTGCGTCGGTGGCGCGGCTCTTGGTTGAACCTCCCGCCACTCTGGGTGGACAGGATGTGACGATGGTCGTTGACCTCGCCACGGGCTTTCGGGGACTTCCACCAACCGAAGGCGTGTATCTACAGTTTGGTGACGCTGGCTGGGTCGTAGTGCGCCCATCGGGGACCGAACCTAAATTGAAGGCGTACCTTGAACTAACCCCGCCGCGTGACGACAAGATGGCGCTGGCGCCGCAGCGCGCCGCCGCAAATATTCGACTGACCGCAATCGCCGAAGACCTAGAACGTCGACTGCGGCTTTAGCGAGACCGCAGAGCGGCGTAACCCGGCTTGATCACCGTGTCAATCATGGCGAGTCGCTGGTCAAAGGGGTAGAACGAACTCTTCGCCGCGTTGAGAGTCAGCCACTCCATATCCTCGAGTGTCCAGTTGAAGGCGGCCGCGCAGGCGGCGAACTCGCTGCTCAGCGTGATGCCGCTCATGAGACGGTTGTCGGTATTCACGGTTACGCGGAAGCGAAGTTTACGCAGTAACTCAATCGGGTGTTCGTGAATCGAGCGAGCGGCCCCCGTGTGCACGTTCGAGGTGGGACAGACTTCCAGGGGAATCCGCCGGTCTCGGATGTAGTGGGCGAGACGTCCGAGTTCGTAGTGGTCACCTTGTTGCACCACGTCATCAATGATACGTACGCCGTGACCGAGACGTTCGGCGTTGCAAAATTGCACTGCCTCCCAAATTGAAGGCAGGCCGAATGCCTCTCCCGCGTGCACGGTGAGATGAAAGTTTTCGCGCTGCACGAGATGGAATGCGTCTAAGTGTTGCGTGGGCGGGAAACCGTCTTCCGGTCCCGCGATATCAAAGGCGCAGACGCCACGATCACGAAATTGGACGGCCAGCGCCGCGATAGTGCTCGTCATGTTCGCTTGGCGCATCGCCGAAAGAATTGTACGAACAACAATGTGTCGTCCCTCGCTGGCGGCTTGGTCCGTGCCGTGAACGAAGCCGTCAAGTACGGACGACACAATTTCGTCCAGCGTGAGTCCACCCTGTTGATGAAGTTCTGGCGCGAAGCGAACTTCGGCGTAGACAATCCCGTCGCGAGCCAAATCGAGGGCGCACTCACTGGCGACGCGTTCGAGTTGATCACGCGTCTGCATAACTGCCGTGGTGTGGGCGAAACCTTCGAGGTAGCGCACAAGGTCACTCCCGGGTTCGTCGGCGATAAACCAGGTGGCAAGTTCGTCCAGGTCAGAAGTAGGTAGTCCCTGGTAGCCGCTCTCTCGTGCGAGCTCCAGCACCGTCGCGGGCCGGACGCCACCATCAAGGTGGTCGTGCAGCAGAACTTTGGGAGCGAGTTTGATGAGCTCGGGGGTCAGGGGCGTCGTTGCCATGAAACAAGGCTAGCCAGCAAGCAGCGCCTACTGAATTCGATCGAGGAGTAGTGGTGTCGGGGTCACGGCGCCTTCGCCAATTACTAGTGCATCACTCAGACTCTGGTGGCCCCGCTCCAGGTGCTCGACGTCATCGGCGTGAATTTCGAATAGTGGCTGGCCGGCTTCAATCTGGTCGCCCGGGCGCACTAAACAGAGCACACCCGCACCAGCGCTGACGGGATCTTCCTTTCGGGCCCGACCGGCGCCGAGTCGCCACGCGGCCAGACCAACCTGGAGAGCGTCAATGGACTGAATGACGCCACTACGGGTGGCGTCCACGGTTGATCGATGCGTCGCCAGCGGCATCTCGGCGTCAGCGTCGCCTCCTTGGGCGGTGATCATCTGTTTGTAGACCTCGTAGGCTGAGCCATCGTTGAGTTTGGTTTCGGGATCGACGTCGATACCCACAAGCGACACCATGATGCGCGCTAGTGCCAGGGTGAGTTCTCGAACGTCCGCTGGCCCCTCACCACGCAACACATCAACCGATTCAGTCACTTCGAGCGCGTTGCCAACGGCTCGGCCGAGCGGAGCGTCCATCGCCGTGAGCTGAGCGACCGTCGCCACACCGTGGTCGTTGCCCAACGAGACCATGGTGGCGGCAAGGGTGCGGGCCCGTTCGTAGTCCTTAATGAACGCCCCACGCCCGACCTTCACGTCCAAGAGCAGGGCGCCGGTTCCTTCGGCAATCTTCTTGGACATGATTGAGGACGAGATGAGGGGGATGGATTCAACGGTTGCCGTGACGTCGCGCAGCGCGTAGAGCTTGCGATCCACTGGAGCGAGTCCGGCCCCGGCGGCACAGATGACGACGCCGACCTCTTCGAGCTGGTCGCGGATCTCGTCGTTGGTCAGTACTGCTCGCCAGCCGGGAATTGCTTCTAATTTGTCGAGCGTGCCACCCGTGTGCCCGAGACCGCGGCCCGAGAGTTGCGGTACTGCGGCACCACAGGCTGCGACCAGAGGGGCCAGGATCAGAGAAATTTTGTCGCCAACCCCGCCGGTGGAGTGTTTGTCCACGGTCGGTCGAGAAAGTCCTCGAAGATCGAGCCGTTCACCCGAATCGATCATGCACGCAGTCCACGTTCGTAGTTCCTCGGGACTGAGACCGTTAAAGAAGATGGCCATCAGCAGCGACGACATTTGCTCGTCCGCTACTAAACCCGCCACGTAACTATTGAGCATCCAACCAATGGCGTCGTTGCTCAGCACGCCACCGTCGCGCTTGGTCGTGATGACGTCAACGGCTGAAAACGTACTCATGGCGTGCGTCGCACTCCGAGATCACTCGGTCCAAAAGCTTCGGGTAGTAATGCTCCAAGGGTGTGGGGCGCTGCTGTTTCTCCGGCGTCAACTAAGAGCTCGGCGCCCCCGTGTTCGAAGAGCAGTTGGCGACAGCGCCCGCAGGGGGCGATGGGTTCACCGTCACCCGCCACGATGGCGACAGCCACGAGCCGTCCACCACCTTGGCCAATGAGGGCACTTATCAGTGAGCATTCGGCACACAGGGTGAGACCGTAACTAGCGTTCTCGATATTTGAGCCAGTGATGATTTCGCCGTTGCTCGTGTAACCAGCCGCGCCAACCGTCACGTGCGAATAGGGAGCGTACGATCGACTAGTAGCGCTACGGGCCTGTTCACGTAGTAACGGCCAGGGGATTTTACCTAATGAACTCACCGTTCAACAGTACACTTCGCAGTGCGTGAATAACTTTGAAGAGACGTCAATCGTGGTGAACGACGAGGTCCGCACCGCCCTGCACGAACGGCGCGGGGTGGTGGCATTGGAATCGACCATTGTGGTGCAGGGCCTGCCCGCCCCGATCAATTTGGAGGTGGCGGCTGACTGCGAAGCAGTGATTCGCGAAGGTGGTGCGGTCCCCGCAACCATTGGTCTGCTCGATGGGCGCATTGTCGTCGGTCTGACTATGGAGCAAGTCGCTCGTCTCGCTGCACCATCACATGGAACGGCCAAGCTCTCGACGCGCGACCTCGGCCCCGCGCTTGCGACGCGACAAGACGGCGCCACCACAGTGGCCGCGACCATCGCGTGTGCTGCTCGCGTGGGTATCAAGGTCATGGCGACCGGAGGGCTCGGTGGGGTGCACCGTGACGCGATAACCAGTTTTGATGAGTCCGCTGATTTAACAGCGCTGTCGCGTACGTCGGTCCTCGTGGTCGCTTCCGGAGTGAAATCAATTTTGGATATTGGGGCGACTTTGGAACGTCTCGATTCACTTGGCGTACCGGTCATTGGCTATCAGACGAAAAGCTTCCCCGGGTTCTATCGAAGTGACAGCGGCTTCGTGGTGGACTGGTCGGTCGAGAATGCTCGTGAAGTAGCAGCGGCATTTTTGGCCCACCAACTATTTTCTTCCTCGGGTCTGCTCCTGGCGAACCCCGTTGATCAGGAACGCCAACTTGACGAAGCGCTGCATGATCAGGCTCTGGCGAGTGGACTAGCCCAGGTTGCCGCGCTCTCGATCACGGGCAAAGAGGTCACCCCAGTTCTGCTGGGTGAGTTTGCGCGCTTCACCTCGGGGCTCAGCGTTCAAGTGAATCGCGATTTAGTGGTGGGCAACGCCCGTCTCGCTGGTCGGGTCGCGACCGAATTGGCAACCCTCTCGGCGTGACGAATCCTTCGGTACTTCTCATTGGTGACGTCATGTTGGACGTAGTGGTTCAGCCCACGGCGCCACTGGCGTCTACGAGCGACACACCCGCCAACGTGAAGTTAAGTCGTGGCGGGTCGGCCGCGAATATCGCGGTCGCGATGGCGATGGCGAACTGTCAAGTTCGTTACCTCGGTGCGGTTGGTGACGACACTGCCGGACGTCTTTTTATTAATGAGATGGAACGGGTTAATGCGCAAACACACTTGCAAGTAGTCGACCGACCGACTGGTGTGGTCGTGGCCCTCGTTGGCGCCGACGGTCAACGTTCAATGCTGACTGATCGCGGGGCGAATCCACTGCTCAGTGATTCGTTCGTCGCGGCCCAAATGGGTGTTGACTTCGATCATTTGCACATCTCGGGCTACACGTTGCTCGATCAACTGACTCGGCCGCTAGCTCAAAAGGCACTCGCTCGAGCCCGCGATCGCGGTCGTAGTGTTTCGATTGACGTCTGTTCGGTGGGTCCACTCTTGTCGGTGGGGGTTTCGACATTTCTCGGTGCAGCCAGTGGTGCTACACACTTGTTCGCCAACGAAGAAGAGGCGCTGGCGTTGAGTGGTGCCGCGGACGCTGAGGAGGCTCTGGCATTCCTGGTCAATCAATTTTCCGAAGTCGTCATCACGCGAGGTGGAGCCGGCGCGATCAGCCGTTGCGGTGATGAAGTCGTGACGTCGAGTTCCCAGAGTCATGACGTTGTTGACACCACGGGTGCGGGCGACGCCGCGACGGGTGGTTACTTGGCTGCTCGGCTGAAGGGATCTTCGATGGCCACTGCACTAGACGTTGCTATGGAGACTGCTGCGGGCGTTGTTCGCGGCCTGGGCGCTCGGGGCTAGTCGCGCTGGTATGGCTGGCCGTCGGCCGCGGGAGGGCGCACACGCCCAATTAAGCCCGATACCACGGCAATGGTGATGAGGTAGGGGAACATGCCGAGCACTTCGGTCGGAACGGGGATTTGATAGGTCTGTAAGTTATCCGCGAGGTAGACCGAAATTCCAAAGAGCACCGACGCAACGACCGCTCCAGAAGGACGCCAGCGGCCAAAGATTAAAGCCGCCAGTGCGATGTAGCCCAAGCCCGAGGTGTAGCCAGGTTGGAATTGGCCCTGGGCGGCCATGAAGGCCACACCGCCAATGCCGGCAATTGCCCCGCCCATGATGACGCTGGTGTATCTCGTGCGAATGACGTTAATACCGACTGACGAGGCCGCTTCGGGGTGCTCACCGACTGCACGGACTCGAAGCCCCCATCGAGTCTTAAACAAGCCAAAGCTGATTACCACAACGAGTACGAGCATCACGTAGAAGAAACCCGTTTGGTTAAAGAAGACCGGACCCAGAATTGGAATTTTTGAGAGTAGTGGAATGGCCAGGTTGGGTGCCGTATGCCCAGTGTTGTACTGCGGATACGGCGTTAAGACCTGCAAGTTGAGGTAGGACGAGAGACTGCCGAGCATGGTGACGAGCACGACCCCGACAATGATTTGATCCGACAAGTAACGAAGGGCCAGAAAAGCGAGGATGAGTCCGAGTAGTCCACCCATGACGGCCCCGGCGAGGGCGGCGTAAATAAAACTGTGCGTCGTCGAGACAATCATGCTGCCAAGAAATGCACCACCGATGAATTGACCTTCGATGGCGATGTTGACAACGCCGGCACGTTCGCACATCACTCCCGAGAGCGAACCAAAAATAAGGACCATCGCCAGAGTCGAACTTCCGATGAGTATGGAGGTCAGATTAATGAAGGGCACCTGCGAGGGACCAGGACTCCGTGCCGCCCACACCAGCAGCGCGAGAAAAAAGAGTACAGCAACAAGGCCAAATCGAGCCATGACACCCTTGGCGGGGTGTCGCACGACCACTTCGACACCGAGAGCGATCATGAGCAGTCCAATGATGACGTCACAGAGTCGTGTGGAAAGTGTCAACGCCCCTAAGTGCCACGGTGCTGACTGCAAGTTGACGGGAGTGAACGTCAGAGAAGATTTTGCACTTCCGACCGATCCCATCCCAAATATGAACGTGGTAATCAGACCGATCACCGCCATCAACAGACCGATGACCCTCGTGCGAGTGTTGGCGGCGGCGCGAGGCGAGATCGCCACGGTTGTCGGGGATTCAGTGACGCTCATGAACTCCAGCCCTTCGTGGCGAGTTGGACCGCCCCAGTCTGGGCCGTGTGCAGGCGGAAAATCTCTTTCACCAACACTGGGGTGGCAACAAAGAGAACGATTGCCGACTGGATAACGGTCGCCAGGTCCAGCGGAATTCCGGTGCTGGCTTGCATTGCCCGGCCACCGACGCCGAGTGCGGCAAAGAGTAGTGACGCCCACAGAATGCCCATTGGTCGATTGCGCCCGAGCAACGCAACCGTAATCGCAGTAAAGCCAATTCCGGCGTTGCCAATAAGAAAGCCCCCGTCGATTAAGTGCGTCGTGCTGGAAGCCTGGACTACTCCGGCGAGTCCGGCGAGTCCACCCGAAAGTAGAAAGACCATAACGATGACGGCCTTGGCATTGATACCCGATGCTCGCGCCGCATTCGGGTTCGCCCCAGTCACTCGAAAATCAAAACCAAGTGATGAACGATCGAGGAACCACCAAGCAAAGACCACTACAGCAAGAGCTATGAAAATTCCCCAACTCACGCGCAAACCGGACGCCGTACCAAAGAGAGGCGCCAACTGCGCGCTCGGATCAAAGTTTCGCGAAATATCGTTTGATTGATTGGGCCGCTGTAGGGCAGTTGAGAGCAATGAGAAAATAAGGAAAAGCGCAACCACGTAGTTCAACATCAAGGTCACGATGACTTCGTGGGCTCCGGTAAAGGCTTTTAATAAGCCGGGTATCGATCCAGCAATCATCCCGCCAGCAATTCCCGCCAGCATCGTCAACGGGAGGTGCAAGATCATAGGTAGGTGAATCAGAGTTGCCACCGAAGCCCCGGCGATGCCGCCCAGGATGGCCTGACCGTTGGCGCCAATATTGAAGATTCCAGTTTGGAACGCGAGGCCTACCCCGATACTCGCAATGATGAGCGGCGTGGCGTAGGTCAGCGTTTCGGAAATGGGCGTGAGTGCTTGGTTCCAATTTTTTCCAGTAGTCAGAGCGTGCCAAAATTCTGGTGGATTGACGACCGAGCCAGAGAACATGTCACGATACGCACTACCCACGTTGTCGAAGGTCACCTTGAGGGCGTGACCTAGTCCTCCCCAACTATGGAATAGGCCTCGCCACGACACTAAGACCGCAGGCGTCGTAGTAATGATGATTAGCGCACCAATCAGTAGCCCGAGGACGATGGCAAAGAATGTCACCACAATTGGGCTCTTCGACGTGAGTCGAACCCAGGCGTTCGCGAATTGCGTGAATGCTCTAGGCACTCGCCACCTCCACGACGCCCGCCATCAAGAGACCAATCGTCTCGCGGCTGGCCGAGGGCGTCACGATGCCACTGATGCGACCCTGATGCATCACCGCGATGCGATCACCCAGGGCCATTACTTCATCCAACTCGGATGAAACGATGAGAATGCCGAGTCCTTCACCACGCTGCTTCACAATTTGCTGATGCACGTATTCGATTGAGCCAACGTCGAGCCCACGGGTGGGTTGCGAGGCAACAAAAAATGACAGGGTTCTGGAAAGTTCACGGGCGACGATTACCTTCTGTTGGTTGCCGCCAGAGAGTGAACCAACCACTGCTTGGGTCGAGCCAGTACGAATATCAAAATTTTGAACGAGAGTTTCAGCGTACGAATTTACTGCAGCGAGGTTGCGCGACCCTCGAGAAGCAAAGGGATGCCGGCGAGGGGTATTGAGTACCAAGTTGTCGGCCACGGACATTGAAAGAACCAGACCGTTACGTTGGCGATCTTCGGGTACGTGGCCTAATCCCGCGTCGAGGATCTGTCGTGGAGAACAATTGGTGATGTCACGCCCATTTATCGTGATGGTGCCTGATTCAACGGACCGAATTCCCGCCAGCGCTTCTACCAGTTCCGTTTGGCCGTTTCCCTGGACGCCCGCCAGCGCCAAAATCTCCCCGGCGCGGACGTCGAGGGTGACGCCATTGACGGCGGCGATGCCACGGTCATCTCGGACCACCAAATCTCGAATTTCGAGAATGTTGCCACCGGTTGTGGAGGCCGGTTTCTCGACAGTGAGATTGACGTCGCGTCCAACCATCAACGAGGCAAGCTGTTCTTCAGAATCGGTCGGCTTGGCCGTCGCGACTACTCGACCCTGACGGATGACGGTGATGACGTCGGCAATCGCTCGAACCTCTTTGAGTTTGTGCGTTATAAAGAGGATTGATTTTCCTGCCGCCGCCAGTGAGCGCATGATGGCCATGAGGGCTTCGATTTCCTGGGGAGTGAGGACGGCGGTTGGTTCATCGAGAATTAGTAGTTCGGCGTCGTGGTTCAGGGCCTTTAGGATCTCAACTCGTTGCTGGAGCCCGACGGGAAGTTCTTCGATAATGGCGTCCGGATCGACCTCAAGGTCAAATGCTTTAGAGACTCTTCGAATATCCACGGCCGCCTTTTCGTAGTCGAGTCGCCCCAAGGACTTGGTTGGTTCAAAGCCGAGAATGACGTTTTCGGCGACCGTGAAGACTGGCACCAACATGAAGTGTTGGTGAACCATGCCAATACCTCTGCGCACGGCGGCACCCGAATCAGCAAAGTTGGTAACTTCACCGTCAAGAATTATTTCGCCCTCATCGGGATGCAAGAGTCCGAAGAGGACATTCATGAGGGTTGACTTGCCGGCTCCGTTTTCACCTAAAAGACAGTGGATCTGTCCGGGCTCGACGACGAGATCGATGCGGTCGTTCGCCGTGAAACTACCGAATCGCTTAGTAATTCCCCGAAGCTCTAATTGCATATCAAGTCATCGTAGTCATGCAAAAGACCCGGGTCGAGTGACCCGGGTCTTTTGCATTCGTGCAGTCAATCGACCGCGTAAGACTACGAAGCTGGGTAGTCGTTCGGGTTGACCGAGATGCTGCCGTTTTTGATACCGGCGGCTACAGCATTGAGTTTGGCCTTCACCGACGCGGGTACCGTAATGCCGCCGTAGGTCACGCCCGTGCCTTGATTCTTCAAGGTACCGACGTAGGTTCCACCGTGGAACTTGCCCTTGGCCGCTGACAGAATTGCGTCGCGCACCGAAGGCTCAACGCCCTTGGTGACACTGCCAATAAATGACGAACAGTACTGTGCGTCGCTGACACAACCGTTGGTGTCAACCCACATCACGCTGTGACCAGCGCCGGCCTGCTGGGCCGCCGCGACAGAGCCGAGACCGACTGAACCAGCAACTGGGAAGACAATGTCCGCGCCAGCCGCGAAGTCACCAGCGGTGATGGTTTTTCCGGCAGTCTGGTCGGAGAAGTTTCCAACGAACGTACCCGTTCCGTCACACTTGCCCAGCGAACACTTGCCAGATGCGGGGTTCCAACCAAGAGCCTTCACGGCTGCGCCCTGAGTCTTGTTGTAGTAACGCACACCGGCCACAAAACCGTTCATGTAGAGCGTGACTGATGGGAACTGCATGCCACCGAACGTGCCTACTGCACCCGTCTTGGTGCTCGCCGCAGCGAGGTAACCACCGAGGAAGGCACCCTGGTCAGTTTCGTACTGAAGGGAAAGGACGTTCTTCGACTTCGTGCTTGGCGCATCGTCGACGATCGCAAACTTCTGCGATAGATGTGCGTTGGACGCCGTCGAAGTCGCCTCATCCATTAAGAAGCCGACGGTCACAATGAGACCACAGCGCTGCTGAATGAACTTGTTGATGTTCGGGACGTAGTCCGTAGACGAAGTTGACGAGAGATACGAAATGCTGATGTTCTTGTTAATTTTCTTGGCGTCCTTCGCACCCTGCCACGCCGAAGCGTTGAAGGACTTGTCGTTGACTCCACCAGTGTCGGTAACGACACACGCTTTAAATTTCGTTGCCGCAGTTGCCGAAACAGTGTTGGCCGCAACGCTGATTGTCAACGTTCCAAGGACGAGTGAACTCGCACCAATTACCATTCCGAGGTGGCGCAGGCGCCCCCTGATCTGTACCTTTTGCATGATTCATCCCTCCAAAGGATTTGTTGCTGGCGCATGGTGTTTCCTCCGACGCGGATGCGTCATGCGACAGATTCTTGATTGCCTCTGAGACTAGTGGCTCGTGCTTTATTTTGCAGCGCAAGCGTCCGCGCCCCAAGAAGTCCGGCTGCGGGGGTCTGTTCGGCCCCACAAGGTAGGCTCAGGCGGCTAAAAATCAAAATTCTGGGTATTTTGGGCTTGAAACACCCGTAAATTTTGGCATTCCCCGAGGACGGGTACGGCCCCGGCCAGTTTGGTTGCGGACGACGCGCCCGACTGGTTCGAATCTGCGACACACTAGAGGGCATGGCGGCCCAGTTCATCTTCACCATGCGCGACCTGAGGCGCTTCTATCCACCCGACCGTGAGGTGCTGAAAGGCATCAATCTCTCCTTTTATCCCGGTGCCAAAATTGGCGTCATCGGGGCCAATGGATCAGGTAAGTCGTCACTGCTGCGCATCATGGCTGGACTGGATGATGGTTTCAGCGGTGAAGCACGACTGACGCCGGGCTTCACGGTTGGTTACCTGTCACAAGAGCCACAACTCGATTCGACCAAGGATGTCGTCGGTAACGTGGCTGACGGCGTTGGCGAACAGCGCGATCTGCTTCTTCGTTTCAACGAAGTCTGTGCGGCGTTTGCTGACCCCGATGCCGATTTTGATGCACTACTGGCCGAGCAGTCGAGTCTGCAAACCAAGATTGATGCGCTCAATGCGTGGGACCTCGAGCGGACCTTAGAAATTGCAATGGATGCGCTACGCCTCCCACCGGCCGATGCCGACGTGACCAAGTTGTCGGGCGGCGAGCGACGTCGAGTCGCCCTCTGTCGTCTGCTGCTCTCAAAGCCCGACCTACTTTTACTCGACGAGCCAACCAATCACCTCGACGCTGAGTCGGTGGCGTGGTTGGAGCGAACGCTGCAGGACTACAGCGGGACCGTGGTGGCGATTACCCACGATCGCTACTTCCTCGACAACGCCGCTTCGTGGATTCTCGAACTTGATCGTGGACACGGGATTCCCTGGGAGGGCAACTACTCCTCGTGGTTAGAGCAAAAGCAGGCCCGACTCGCTTCGGAAGAAAAAGCTGACAAGGTTCGTCAAGGTGCACTGGAACGCGAACTCGAGTGGATTCGCATGTCACCTCGTGCTCGCCAGAGCAAAGGTAAGGCGCGCGTGAGCGCGTTTAAAGAATTGGTTGCCCAGTCCGAGTCCGCAGATCAGCGACCCGACAAACTTGAGATTGCGATTCCGCCCGGACCTCGACTGGGTGATGTGGTGGTGAACGCCAGTCACCTCGTAAAGAGTTTTGATGATCGTTTACTGATTGAGGATCTCTCGTTCCTACTCCCTCCCGGTGGCATTGTCGGCGTGATCGGACCAAACGGTGCGGGTAAGACCACGCTCTTCAAGATGATGATTGGTCAGGAAAAAGCTGATTCAGGCGATATTGAAATTGGCTCGACGGTGCAGTTTGCCTACGTGGATCAGTCTCGTGATTCGCTCGATGCGGATGCCACGGTCTTCGACGAGGTGAGCGGTGGCCAGGAACACATGGTCGTGGGCAATCGTGAGATTCATGCTCGTGCGTACGTAGCGAGTTTTGGATTTAAGGGAAGTGATCAGCAGAAAAAGGTGGGTGAGATTTCGGGTGGCGAACGAAATCGGGTCCAGTTGGCCAAGGTGCTGCGCAGTGGTGGCAACGTGCTGCTCTTGGATGAGCCCACCAACGACCTCGATGTCGATACGTTGCGGGCGCTCGAAGATGGACTACTTTCATTTCCCGGTTGCGCCGTCGTGATTAGTCACGATCGCTGGTTTCTTGACCGAATTGCCACGCACGTGCTCGCGTTTGAGGGTGAAGCCGAAGTTCGTTGGTTCGAGGGAAATTTCTCCGATTACGAAGCCGAGCGCCACAAGCGACTGGGCACCGATGCCGACCAGCCTCACCGGTTTAGGTACAAACCGCTCACGCGCTCATAGTCCAAATCGGCGAAAGGATGTTCAGGTGACCACACGTCAAGATTGCTCAGTTCTAGACGATGGCGATGAACTGGGGGCGCTGCGCCAAGCCTTCACCCTGGAAGACGGAATGCTGTATCTCGACGGAAACTCCCTAGGGCCGGTGTCCGAGGGAGTACTTCGTCGAGTCCGCGAAACCATTGAGGGTGAATGGGCTCATGGATTGATTCGCAGTTGGAACAGCGCAGGCTGGATGGCCGCACCAACAGCTGTCGGCAATCGCCTGGCTCCCCTAATTGGAGCGCAGCCGGGCGAAGTGCTGGTGGCGGACACCCTGACGTTTATTTTGGCGAAGTTGATTGGTGGGGCGCTCGAACTTCGTCCCGATCGTGACGTCGTTTTGACGGATGCTGCAAATTTCCACTCGGATCTCTACATTGTTGAGGCCATGGCGGCTCGTGCGGGCCGACCGATAATTGTAAAACGAATCAACCGCTTAACGCTGCACGAAGAACTCAACGACAACGTGGCCTTAGTGATGTTGACCCATGTTGACTTTCGTACCGGTGAGATGCTCGATCTCAGCGGAATTACTCGTGATGTGCACGAAGTTGGCGCGCTGATGTTGTGGGATTTCGCCCACTCGGCGGGAGCCGTCCCACTTGACGTTACGGAGGCGAATGTTGACTTCGCGGCGGGCTGCGGATACAAGTATTTAAATGGTGGACCTGGCGCACCCGCTTTTATGTACGTTCGCTCGAGTTGGCAGGGCCTGTTACAAAATCCGTTCCCGGGATGGTTGGGCCACGCCCGACCTTTTGATTTTGAGTCTGCCTACGTTGCCGCTGAAGGGATGCAGGCCTACGTAACGTCTTCGCCTCCAGTGCTAGCCCTCGCGGCGTTAGACGGTGCGCTTGACGTGTGGGACCGTGTGACGATGCAACAGGTTCGGCGCAAGAGTCTGGCTCTCACCGATCTCTTTATTTCCCTGGTGGAGGAACTGCTACCGGGAGTCTTTGAAGTAGTGACACCTCGCGAGCACGAACGCCGGGGCAGTCAGGTCTCTTTGCGTCATGAATTCTCTTACGAGATTGTGCAAGCACTTATCGAGCGCGGGGTTATCGGTGATTTTCGTGAGCCCGACATGTGCCGCTTTGGCTTTGCTCCGCTCTATCTTCGATTTATTGACATTTACGATTCGGTGCAACACCTCGTCAGTGTCATGGAGAGTGAATCGTACAGAGATCAGCGTTTTGCAGTACGAAATCCTGTGACGTAGTTCGCTACTGCGAAAAGACGACGGTACGATCGCCCACGAGGGCCACACGGTCTTCGGCCACGAGTCGAACCGCGCGGGCCAACACCGTGCGTTCGATATCTCGTCCCAGTGCGGTCAGGTCCGTCGGAATCCGAGCGTGAGTTACTCGCACCACGTCTTGCTCGATAATTGGTCCCTCATCGAGATTCGACGTCACGAAGTGAGCGGTTGCGCCAATGAGCTTCACGCCTCGTTCGTAGGCCTGGTGGTAGGGACGAGCACCCTTGAAACCAGGTAGGAACGAGTGGTGGATATTAATAATTCGGCCACTAAAGTCACGGCAAAGTTCGGGTGAGAGAATCTGCATGTAACGCGCCAGGACAATAAAGTCAACGTTCAGACGGGTCATCAGATCGCGGACCAGTTCTTCGATTGATTCTTTCGAGTGCTCGGTCACCGACAGTGGAAAAAAGGGGACATCGTAACGGGCCGCGAGTGATGCGCAGTCGTCGTGGTTACTCACTACCGCTACCACATCGAGGGGGAGGTCTCCCTGCTCACGTCGATATAAAAGATCGGCGAGACAGTGGTCTACCTTGGAGACCATCACCAAAGCCCGTCGCCGAATTGCTTCACTTCGGAGTGTCAGCGTGGGGGCAAACGGAGTGAGCTCACCAGCAAGGTGATCTCGGACTTTAACAACGTCATCACTATTGGTCTCGAACCGAGTACGCATACAGAACTGACCAGTGACGGGGTCCGTGAACTGATCGTTTTCGAGAATGTTGCCGTCAATTGCAAAAACTGCGGCACTGAGCGCTCGCACGATGCCGGGTTGATCAATGCACTGAAGCGTTGCGACGTAGGTTGTTTTCAACGTTTCCACCGACACAGCGTAGGAGGTCGCGGACTACGACTTGTAGGAATAAAAGCCCTGACCTGATTTACGTCCGAGAAGTCCTGCTTGAGTCATGCGAGAGAGCAGTGGTGGCGGCGCCATATGCGGCTCTTTGAATTCTGCGTAGAGCGACTCGGCAACTGCCAACGTGGTGTCGAGTCCGATGAGGTCACTTAGCGCCAGTGGCCCCAAGGGGTGCGCACAGCCCACCACCATGCCGGTGTCGATATCCTCGGCACTGGCAAATCCAGACTCCAGCATGCGCACGGCCGAAAGCAGGTAGGGGATTAAGAGGGCGTTCACGACGAAACCGGCTCGGTCCGGTGAGGTAATGACCCTCTTCTTCAGGGCGGTCGTGGCGTACTCAGTAACGCGAGTCGTCGTTTCGGCACTCGTCAAGAGGGACGAAATCAGTTCAACGAGTTTCAGTACTGGCACTGGATTGAAAAAGTGCATTCCGATTACCTGCTCGGGGCGCTTGGTCACCATAGCCAGTTTGATAATTGGAATTGATGACGTATTAGTGGCCAAAATTGCCGAGGGATCTTTGAGTACGGCGTCGAGTTTCTCGAATACTTCCACCTTGGTGGACTCATCTTCGGCGACGGCCTCGATGACCAGTTCTCGGTCGGCAAGGCGAGAGAAGTCGTCACTAAACAGTAAGTTTCCGCGAGCTTCGTTCGCTTCATTCTCTGGGACTTTGCCCGAGGCAACTGCGCGCGACAGTGATTTTTCTATTCGGGCTTGGCCCGAGGCGATGGCGTTTTGGTCTCGCTCGATGACGATGACGTCAGCACCGGCTCGGGCGGCAATCTCGGCGATACCCGAGCCCATAAGTCCACAGCCCACCACACCAATACGTTCCACGAGTCCTCCTCATACGACAGAAAATGCTGCGGCTCAATCTTAGGCCGTTGAGGTCACTCGCTTGGTACCAAATCAATCAAGGAGGGTGTACGTATTATTAAACTCATCCTGCAAAACAGTGGCCGGACGATGAGTGGTATCAACAATCAGTTCTTCATCGAGTACTCGGGTCGTGTACGTCCAGCCCTCGGGAAGCTGTAGTCGGCCACCGAGTTGATCAAGCGTCGTTTGATTGAGCGTTGCATCGATGTCAACGCAGTAGGCCTGCATAACAAACTTTCGCCCATCGGCAGTCCGTAATTCGTGCACGACGGTACCCGCATTGAAGTACCAAATTGCTCCACGGTTTACTTGTAGCTCTCGATAAGGGGCTCGCACGAATGAACTGTCAATTTCGATCATGGCAATTCGTCGCATGGTGATCCCACCAAAATCTTGGAGGATCGGCTCAACCGGATCAATCTTTCCAATGCCGTCCATGAGCCAGTACCGAGGTCCATTCATAATCGCGAGAGTCGCACCGAACTGGGCGGCAATGTTGATTGGCTCAAGTGCCTGCCAAAGTACATCGGGGCAGTCGTTCAAAAGGAAGGAGTTGTAGACCTCAACTCGAGGTTGGTCGTCGATATACGCAAGGATGACCTCGCCGTAGCGCTGACCGCGCAAATCGGGGAGAAGTCGTGGGGTCGTCATACGTAAATCTGGTCTATCACGGAACTGATGGTGTGATGGGTAGGCGCTCGCTACGATGGCCGTGGTCGAATTGCGCAGTAATCGAAAGAGGACAGGTCAGTCATGGATACGGTAAACGCCATTGTGGAGATTCCTCGAGGGAGTCAGAACAAGTACGAGTATGACCACACGACGCATACGATGATGCTGGACCGCCACCTCATCGTTTCAATGGGTTATCCCGCGGAGTACGGATTCATTCCCGACACGCTGGGTGGTGATGGGGACCCCTTGGACATTCTCGTGCTGACCGAGTACCCCACGTTTCCCGGTTGCCAAATCGAGTCGAAGATATTAGGTATGTGCATCATGACTGACGAGAAGGGCGAAGACGCCAAGTTGATTGCGGTACCTTCGTACGATCCCAAGTGGAAGTCAGCGACTGATATTAGTGACGTCCCTAAAGAAGTACTCGATCGAATCGCGCATTTCTTTACGGTGTACAAAGATCTCGATGAAGGCAAATGGGTAAAGGTTGAGAACTGGGTCGGACGAGCAGAAGCATTAGTCGAACTAGAAGCCTCGCGCGCACGCTTTAAGATTTAAGAAATGCTTTCGCGGTCACTATTCGTGACCATGGCCTCAGCTAAAACGTTGAGTGATTGAAGCCAATCATCTGGCTCAATTGAGAGTGCGCGCTCACCGTCCAGCGCAATTTGACCAAAGAAGAGCGCGTACCAAATACGCGCGAAAGCGACACCACTCATTCCTTGGATGAGTAGATTTTTTTCGGCCAAAGGTTGAACGTGACTCAGTATTAGTTCGCTCACTTCGTCCTTCGCTGACGCAATCCCGATAGTTGCGGTGGGATTGTGCTGTGCGAAGGAAATACCCTCAATCCTGAGAATTCGTGCTTCGGTGCGATCGGGAAGTTGGGCTTCAGCGATCATGGTCTTGATCGCATCGCGAAGATCTTGAGCTGTCTCAACTTCCTTGAGCGGCTTCGTAAATATTTCGGCCAGGCTAAGCAGCACCTGGCGATAACCATGGACAATCGTCTCGGCAATGAGTCCTTCGCGATCATCAAAGTAGCTGTAGAGCAGAGCTACCGAAACGCCCGCTTCGCTCGCGACGCGCTTGACGCGAAATTGGGTCAATCCATTTCGTTCAATTTCGTGAGCTGCGGCCTCGAGTATTCGGTCGCGCGTCATAATTCGAGGATACTCCCCAAATTTATTACCCGGGTTGTCTAGAGTTCGCTCGCCCAATCCCGAGTAGAGAGAATTTCGCCCATTCGAACGAGGAATCGAGCGGCGTAGGCGCCATCGATTGCGCGGTGATCAAAGGTGAGTGCCAGCATTCCCGTCGAATGAATAGCAATTGACTCTTCGCCCTGGGCGCTGGTGACAACAACTGGTTTTCGCGAAACACCATCGGTTGACAGAATCGCCACTTGTGGCTGATTGATAACGGCTCCCGTGAGAAGGGTACCAAATGGTCCGGGATTCGTAATCGTGAAGGTCCCACGGGCCAAGTCCTCAACTGACAGTTTCTTGGTGCGTGCTCGCGTTGCCACATCACGAATCGATCGAGCCATCTCGCGAAGGCTGAGCTGATCAGCTCCACGAAGAACTGGTACCACGAGACCATCTGCATCGAGGTCGACAGCTATTCCAAGGTTGAGGTCGTGATGAATAATTAATTCGTTGTCGCCCACCGAAGCGTTTAAGTGTGGGTAGTCGCGCAATGCTGCGAGAGTGGCTAACGCGGAAAAGGGCAAGTAGGTAAGCGCAAAGCCCTCCTGGTCCTTAAATTCTTGCCCGCGGGCCCGTCGCACGGCCTCTACATTTTCGAAATCAATTTCCTTCACCATAAGGGTGTGGGCGGACGTCGCTTTGGATCGGACCATGTGCTCGGCAGTGAGTCGACGGATTTTGGTGAACGGAATTACTTCATCACCACTCCGCTGCGCCGTCGCTGATTTTCCACCGCCACTGATTGCCGATTCAACATCTCGTCGTGTGATTCGTCCATCTGGTCCGGTTCCGGTGATTGTTGCGGCATCAATTTGGTGATCGCTTAAGAGACGACGTACGACCGGGGACAGGGGAGCAACTACGCCGGTTGCTTGGACTTCAGGCGCCTTCGAGGCGAAGGCGAGGACGTCATCACGGGTGATACGACCATTTGGCCCAGTCCCGTTCACTTGCTCGGCTGATAGACCATGTTCACTCAAGAGTCGTCGCACTACCGGCGAGAGCTTCTCGCCGGTTACGACCTCGCTTCGTGCAACGCGAGGAGCGGTAGTTAAAGGTGTTGGTGTCGTCGAGACGGCTACCTTCGCGGGAGCAGTAACTGCCTCCCCCTCTCCACCAATGACACAGAGCGTTGTTCCAACATCTACCGTGGAACCCTCCTTGACGAGAATCGCAGTGAGAACACCGTCGCAGGGAGCTGGAATTTCAGTGTCGACTTTGTCGGTCGATACTTCAAAGAGAGGTTCACCACGGATGACGTCATCGCCGACAGATTTAAACCACTTGGTCACGGTGCCGTCGGCAACGGTCTCTCCTAGTTGAGGCATAATCACGTCAGACATTGCTAGAACTTTCTTTAGGTAGTACCCGAATTTAGCATCGCACGTATTTATGAACGCCGTAGTTCGCCAGCCATCCAGTCCGCGCTGAGTGGCCGATGCTGGTAGACCACATTGGCGCAACCGTGATTACCTTCTTCCAACAAGACCAGAGTACTTTCTCCCTGCGCTTCATTCACTAGTCGTTCCGCATCACGCCATGGGAATAACCGATCTCGTTGGCCCATAATCACTAAGAGTGGCGACGTAATTTTGTTGGCGATTCCTTCCAAATTCAGTAATCTGGCTCGTTTAGCGGCCTGGACGGGTGACGAAGAATGCGACCGCACTTCAAAGGCCTGTTGAGTGAGAGGATTGAGATGGCTCCACGCGCTGCCGAAGTCGTAGGGGCCCGAAAGACAGATGGTTGCTTTGATGGGCAGGTCAGCTGCGGCGAGGCGAGCGGCGTAGTAGCCACCAAGGCTGACTCCCCACACTCCAACGCGGTTAATGGCGACTTCGCGCAGCGTGGCGAGATAGTCAAATACTGCCGCACCTACCGCGCCCCAGTCGGGCCGAATTGGCAGCGTGGCCTCAGCCTCTCCTTGGCCCGGACCGTCAAAAGCGAAGGTCGCAACACCGCGATCAAGAAATGCCCGCTCAACCTCCCGAAACTCTTCCTTTGTCGAGTCCAGACCCGCTACTAGAAGGACTGTCGGGTGGGGACCGGCACCGTGCGGAGCTCGAAAGATGCCCACGAGCTTCGAGGTTTCGAAGGGAATTTCGTGGCGACTTCCCGCTGGCGAGAGTAGTGGCAGCGACCGATTGAGAAGATCAACAGCATTTTTCTGAGCAATTCGCGCTTGGTCGGGTCTGTGAACGAAAAGAAATTTGCCAAAGTGATAGTAGGTCGCCGCTCGCGAAAAGCACTCACCAGCGCTGAGATATCGGTCCTCTGACCACGCAGCTTCACCAAGGGCCACATGTTGTGCGGCACCTTCACACCACGCGTTGCACCAGTCGTCCCAGTGATTAAGACTATGGGTGATACGCGCATAGTCGCCCACGTCGACGCCATTAGCCGTAAATCGGGGCTCCCAGTTCGCGATAGCCATTTCGAGTAAATCGTCCGTAATGGCCTCTTTCATTTTGCGCCGCAGTCGCAGATGGTAATAGACATTCGGATAAGTCAGAAAGAAAGAATCTGTTGAATTCTTTTCATAGAAATTAAGTCCCTTTCGGCCGTTTTTCGCTTGACGTTCCCAGCAAGCGTCGTTAGGGTTACGCCATCGCTCATCGAGCGGTCATTCCAGTCACGACACAGTAGGTGAAGTTTCCAGAATGTAAAAACGCAGGGGGAAACTATGAATATCAGGGGAAAATTCTTTCGCGCTCTAGCCGTTTCAGCGGTTACCGGTGCGTCACTGTTGACCATCGGATCATCAAGCGGAGCCGCCTCAAGTGGCACGCTCGCTATGGGAGCACCGGTAAAAATCGGGATTTCACTTTCGCTGTCTGGCGACTTCTCCGCTGACGGACTGGCGTACCAGCAGGGTTACCAGCTCTGGGCGGCGGACGTGAACAAGCATGGCGGCCTTATGGGCCACAAGGTTGTTCTCGACATTGTTTCTGATGCGTCGAGTCCTACTCAGGTTGTCACGAACTACCAGAAGTTGATTTCAACTGATCACGTGAATCTTGTATTCGGACCTTATTCTTCGCTGCTGACTTTGCCAGCGGCGAAGGCTGTTTCTCGCTATGGCTACGCCATGATTGAGGGCGCGGGTGGCGCACCGTCGGTATTTCAAGCTGGCCTAAAGAATGTGTTTGACGTAACACTGCCAGTAGCGAACGACCTCCAGCCCTTCGCCAAGTGGATTGCATCACTTTCGGCTAGTAAGCGTCCGACAACGGCTGCCTACGTAACCTCTAATGACCCGTTCACCCAACCGCAGTTACCAGTAGCGCAGAAGATTATGGAAAAAGCGGGCATTAAGACCGTGTACAACAAAGTCTTCGCCGCAGAGCAGACCGACTTCACGCCCATTGCCGACGCCGTCGCTTCGGCTAAGCCTCAAGTTGTGGTGCTCGGTGCAGTTGACGTGCCGACGGTGTCGTCGTTTATGCAAGCGTTCGAACAGTCTGGATACAATCCCAAGGTCTTTATCGCCACAGCCGGGCCCGATCAGGGCAGTAGCTTCTTGAAGGCTGTTGGTGCGAAGAATGCGAACGGCATCATGGTGCCGAACTCGTGGTACGGCGGCTCTGCCAATCCCATGAGCAAGGTCATGGTTGCGGAGTACATCGCCAAGTACGGCGGCACTCCTTCTGGAGTCAATGCGGATATTGCCGAGGCCTACGCAGTGGGTCAGACGGTCGCAGCGGCGGTGAATGCAACCAAGGGATTTAATAATGCAGCGATCATTAAGTACCTGCACTCCGGTGTAGTTGTCCAAACCGTGCAAGGCGCTACCTCCTTTAATTCGCTCGGTCAGAACTTGAATATGACTGCCTACACGTTCCAGTGGCAGGGCAAGAAGTTCGTACAGATCAATCCAGCCAGCGACGCCAACTCAGTCAAGGCTCTCTTCCCGAAGCCGGCTTGGGGAAAATAGTTTTTGAACGCCACCGCACTTATTGACGCCGCCAAGGATGGCATTTTGACCGGTTCGGTCTATGCCCTCATGGCGACAGGTTTAACGCTGATTTTCGGAGTAATGGACATCATCAACGTGGCCCAGGGGATTTTGGTGATCCTTGGTGCTTACTTGAGCTATGCCCTCTCGGTACATCTCGGCATTGACCTGTTTTTGGGCCTGCTGATCACCATCCCCTCACTGTTTGTGGTGGGGGTGGTGATCGAGCGGGCATTTATTGGTCGGCTCAAGGGCCCCGAAAAAACAGCAATGTCAATTTTGGTGACGTACGCAGTCTCGCTATTGATCGAGGGCGCTCTCAATATAATTTTTACCGTCAACGATGTGCAGCTGCACGCCTCGTACGTCAATAAATCGTTCCTGATTGGTGGAATCCACTTCAGCTTTATTTACGTCGCCGGTTTCGTCATGGCGGTGATTCTCTTGAGCGCTCTGTACTTCATGTTGTACCGCACCCGGTTTGGTGTCAGCGTTCGTGCATCGTTGGCTGATCAGACTTCGGCCGCACTGGTGGGAATTGATGTGCGTCGAGTGTCAACAATCTGTTTTGGCATTGGGGTTGCCGTCACGGCCGCGGGTGGCATGGTGTACGGCGCAACCAACGCCTTTAACGCCAGCACGAGTTACGACCTCATCTCTCGCCTTTTGACCATCATCGTGCTCGGAGGCATGGGGAGCCTTGGCGGAGCAATGATCGCGGGCGTTTCGATGGTCTTTATTGGCGACATGGTCGGTGTGCTGTGGTCCCCGGTCTGGTCCACGATGGCCTACTTCGTGGTCCTGATCATTGTGCTGTTACTACGCCCCCAGGGCCTATTTGGCAAACCTATCGCCCGGGTTGCCTGATGATACGAAGCAAGCAGCTCTGGTGGACCCTCGCTCTGGCGGCATTTGCGATTTTTCCACTCGTAGTTACGAACCCTTCGGATACGACGATTGCGTTCTTCGCGTTACTGTACATGGCCTGCGCCACGTCGTGGAATATGTTCTCGGGCTATTCGGGTTACATCGCGCTGGGATCGGGAGTCTTCTACGGGTCGGGCGCGTACACGATGGCTTTGATTTCGGTGCACGCGCACATGGCGCCCGGGGCGGCAATGTTTTGGCTCGTTCCACTAGGCGGAGTCGTAGCGACGCTCATTGCTATTCCCGTTGGATGGGCAGCTCTTCGAGTTCGCCGACATACCTTCGTCGTGATTACCATCGCGGTGTTCTTTGTATTTCAGAATATGGCAATTAATTTTGGATTCACTGGTGGCACAGCTGGCCTGGCCCTGCCATTCATTACCTGGGACTCGAGTTACTACAACATCCCCTTCTACTACGTGGCACTCGCAGTTGTTATCTTCGCGACGGTACTGTCCGTGAGCGTGCGGCGTTCTCGATTCGGTCTCCAGTTACTGGCGATTCGAGACGATGAGGACCGAGCCCTCGGACTCGGTGTGAAGGTCGGTGCAGTAAAGCGAACTGGTTTTGCGATGTCGGCATTCACCATTGGCATGTGTGGCGCCCTCTACGCAATGTTCGTGGGTCAGATCTATCCCCAATTCGTGTTTGATCCAATGTTTGACATCAGTATCGCGCTTATGGCATTTCTCGGGGGTTTGGGAACACTCACTGGGCCACTTCTGGGAGCGCTTCTCCTCGAGGCGGGACAACAGTATCTAACGGTCACGTACTCGAACGGCTCGCTTTACTTAATCCTCTTCGGCGCCCTCTTTTTAGTAGTCATCATGTTTATGCCCCAAGGCGTCGTGGTCTACTTTCGAGATCGAGTCACCAAGCGAGCCGATCGCGAACGCGCGGTTCTTGCTGAGAATGAAGCTGCTCTCGACCTCGAGAAAGCACACTGATGTCCGTCTTACTTCGCGCCCAGGGAATTTCGAGAGCCTTCGGAGGTGTGCAGGCGCTGAACGAGTGCAACTTGGAGGTTGAGAAGAACAGCATCACGGGGCTTATCGGGCCCAATGGATCAGGTAAGACGACCTTGTTTAACGTAATGACGGGCTACGTAACACCCGACGCGGGCACGGTTTCATTTGAGGGTGTGGATATCACCAATCACCGACCTGACGCCGTATTCGCCCGTGGAATTGGTCGAACCTTTCAGCTCACGCGAATCTTCGCCAGAATTTCGGTACTCGAAAATATGCTGATCGCGACGCAACACGAAGAGAGTTGGTTGCGGGGATTGACGCGCTCAAAGTCGACCACTTCCGAGGTCAACACGGCCATGGAGTGGCTTAATTTTGTGGGCATTGCGCGACTAGCTGACTTGCCGGCGGGGGCGCTTTCGTATGGTCAACGCAAATTGCTCGAATTGGCCTACGTGCTCGTAGCCGATCCTGACGTAGTTCTGCTCGATGAACCGGCCGGTGGCGTCAATCTAACGCTGATTAACGAAATTGCCGAGAAGATTCGAACACTTCATAAAGATGGCAAGACATTTCTCATTGTCGAGCACAATATGGAGTTCGTGATGAGCCTTTGTGATTCGGTCACGGTTATGCATCAAGGGAAGAATCTCGTCTCGGGTTCTCCGGCCGACGTTCGCCACAACCCACTCGTCCTGGACGCGTACCTCGGTGGTGGCGACGACGAAGCCCCGGACAGTGGATCACTTCATGGTTGAGCGCGCGTTCGTAAGTTTTAAGGGAGTGGTCGCCGGCTACGGCGGTGGCGATGTCCTCAAATCGGTTGAGTTCGACGTGCCCCAAGGTGGTCTCACTTGCATCGTGGGGCCAAACGGTTCTGGTAAGTCCACGCTGCTCAAAACGGTGTCCGGGCTCGTCACTCCGCGCCTCGGTGAGATTTGGTTCAAGGGCCACAATCTGGTGGGCAAGAGTCCCCGTGAGATTTTAAAGCTGGGCGTCGTGCAGGTTCCTCAAAATCACAGTCTCTTTCGAGAGATGAGTGTGAATGAAAATGTTGAGCTCGGTGCATTTCTCATTAAAGATAAGAAAGTCATTGCTGAGCGAATGGACAGAGTTCGTACGATGTTTCCAATTGTTGCGCAACGAGCAAACGACAAAGCTGGAAGTCTTTCGGGCGGGCAGCAACGTCTGGTGGAATTTGCGCGATGTCTCATGCTTGAACCCGATTTAGTAGTTCTGGACGAACCGTCGATGGGACTTGACCCCAAGACTCTTCGGTTGGTATTTGAGACCATTAAGATGATGAATAACGAAGGGCGCACTGTGCTTCTCGTTGAGCAGAACGCCCGTCAAGCACTCAAGATGAGTGACTTTGGTGTGGTGCTCGAAAATGGTCGGGTTCGCCTGTCTGGTTCGGGCCAAGAAGTACTGAACAATCCCGAAATTGGCGCGCTGTATTTGGGCGGGTCAACAGGGGGGCCGGCCGCTCACTAGCGAGCGAATCGGCTGTACAAAGGTAGAGAGGAACGTTCATGGGTGGAAGCGCCGCGCGAATCGGATGGATTGGGTGTGGACGCATGGGCAGCGCGATGGCCAAACGCCTCGTGGTGGCGGGCAATACCGTAGTGGTGACGAATCGCACTCGGGCCAAGGCTGAACCGCTCGTGAAGTTAGGTGCAGAAGTAGTCGATAGTCCCAGCCAACTCGCGAACTGTGACGTGGTCTTCATAATGGTCTCGGCTAATAGTGACCTACTTGAAGTGACGACCGGACTAAATGGTCTACTGAGTGATCCCGCAACAGCCCCGTCCATCGTGGTTGACTGCTCGACTGTTTCAACCGAGACCTCGGCAGTGGTGCGCGAAGCTTGCGCGAGGCGCGGTGCAGAGTTTCTCGCGGCGCCGGTGAGCGGAAATCCCAAAGTCGTGGCGTCGGGAAACTTGACGATGGCCGTGTCGGGCACTCGAAGTGCCTTCGATCAAGTGCTTCCGTACTTCAACCAAATCTGCAAGGGCGTTACCTACGTTGGTGAAGACGAAGTGGCACGACTCGTAAAGATTTGTCACAACATGATGCTCGGCATCATGACCCAAGCCATGGCCGAAATAACCGTCTTGGCTGAGCGTGGCGGCGTCAAGCGAAGCGCCTGGCTCGAGTTTCTCAATAACTCGGTCATGGGTTCAATGTTCTCGCGTTATAAGACGCCGGCGTTCGTGAATCTTGATTTCACGCCTACCTTCACGCCAGTACTGCTGCGTAAGGATTTTGATCTCGGGATGGCGGCCGCCTACAAGCTCGACGTGCCGATGCCGGTTTCGGCGCTGTGCACCGAGATTGTCAAGAGTTCAATTGGCGCGGGCTACGTGGACCAGGATTTTGCGGTGCTGCTACTCGAAGCGGCACGGGGAGCTGGACTCACTATGGAGTCAGAGTCGATCGCGGTGGATGATGGTCTAGGAGGACCCTCCACATGAGAGAGGGTTTTGGTCCCACGATGAATACCCCGGGTCACATGGGGGTTGATTTCGAGACGCGCGTTGACTTTGAACGACTTCGTGACTATCGACTGGCCCGGGCTCGAGCGGCGCTCGAAGCGAGCGAGTTTGGCGCACTGCTGCTCTTTGATTTCTACAACATCCGCTACGTTTCGGGCACCTGGGTGGGCGGTGCCCTGGGTGACAAGATGACGCGCTACTGCCTGTTGACACGTGGTGGTGAACCTATCGTGTGGGATTTTGGTTCAGCCGCTCGACACCACAAACTCTTCGCACCGTGGTTGGAGCCCGAAAACTGTCGCGCGGGCATGCTCGGACTTCGTGGCGCCATTGCCCCACGCGCGGGACTCTTCGAGTCGGCCGTGAAGGAGATTGTGGGCCTTCTCGCTGATCACGGCGTGCTGGGTCAGCCCATTGGTATTGACATTATTGAACTGCCCTTTCTCTTTGAGATGCAAGCCGCGGGTGTTGAAATTCGCGACGCTCAACAGACCATGCTCGACGCTCGTCAGATAAAAAATAATGATGAGCTGATGTTGCTGTCCCAGGCGGCCGCCATGGTGGACGGGGTCTATCAAGATATTTTTGAGGCGCTGAAACCTGGGGTGCGAGAGAACGAGATTGTCGCACTCGCGAACAAGCGCCTCTATGAAATGGGCTCCGACCAGGTTGAGGCAATTAATGCCGTATCGGGTGAACGGTGTAATCCTCACCCGCATAATTTCACCGATCGGATTATTCGACCGGGTGACCAGGCCTTTTTTGACATAATCCATTCCTACAACGGCTACCGCACTTGCTACTACCGCACTATGTCGGTCGGCAGCTCCACCGCCTCGCAGCGTGATGCGTATACCAAGGCTCGCGAATGGATGGACAAGGCAATTGATCTCGTTCGACCGGGTGTTGGTACTGACGAAATTGCTCGAGCGTGGCCGGCCGCGACCGAGTTCGGTTTTCCTGATGAGATGGCCGCGTTCGGTCTACAGTTTGGTCATGGCCTTGGTCTTGGGTTGCACGAGCGACCTGTTATCAGTCGACTGAATTCGCTAAAGGACCCGATAACGTTGCAAACTGGAATGGTGTTCGCCCTCGAGACGTACTGTCCAGCCTCTGACGGCATTTCTGCTGCCCGTATTGAAGAAGAGATCGTAGTTACCGATGAAGGACCCGCAATACTTACGAAGTTTCCCGCCCAAGAATTAATGATTGCCAACAAGTATTAGGAGAGATAATGACGACCACCGCCGTGAAATCCGGACCCGCTGATATCGAGACAAAGCTGAGCATGTATCGCATGCAAGTAGAACTTCGTCAGTTCGAGCAGCGTGCTTACGACATGTTCCTGGAGAATCTCGTGAAGGGCACCAGTCACCTTTCACTCGGACAAGAGGCCATCGCTACTGGTTTCGCTATGGCGATGCGCCCTGACGACTGGACCTTTGCCACCTACCGGGGCCACGCCCACACGTTGTCACGTGGTGTGCCCATGACACCAGTGCTGGCCGAACTACTCGGGCGATCGAACGGTCTGATGGCCGGTAAGGGTGGTTCAATGCACTTGACGAGCGTTGAACACGGCATGATGGGCTCGTACGCCATTATTGGTGCGCACCTGCCCATCGCCTGTGGCGCGGCTTGGAGTGCCCAGTATCGCGGGACTGAACAGGTGGCCGTCTGCTTCTTTGGCGATGGTTCAACGAACATTGGCGCATTTCACGAGGCGCTTAACTTCGCCGCAATTTGGAAACTTCCAGTTGTCTTTGTCTGTGAGAACAATCTTTGGATGGAGTACACGCGCACGTCCGAAGTGACGGCAGTGACGCACCCCGCCGCCGACCGCGCGTCGGCCTACGGGCTCGAAAGCATCATTGTTGATGGCAACGATGCGGACGCGGTGTATGACGTGGCCGCCGCCGCAATTGCGCGCGCCCGAGCCGGCGAGGGCCCCAGCATGATCGAAGCCGAGACGTACCGACACGGTGGCCACTCGCGGGCTGACCCGGGTAAGTACCGTCCTGATAGTGAAGTGGCGGAGTGGTTGGCGAAAGATCCAATACCTCGGTATCGATCGCGCCTGCTCGAAGCGGGCGTCAGCGAAGCACAGCTGGCATCCATTGAGGCCGAAGTAACGGCCGCGGTTGATCTGGCGACGGAAGAAGCCAAGGCCGGCGGTATTCCTGGAGAGGACCTTCTCATGAAGGACGTCTGGGCAGATGGAGGTTCATCATGGCGCAACTAACATTCCGCGAGGCAATCGCCCGGGGTATTGCCCAAGAGATGCGGCGCGACGAGTCGGTGGTCTTTCTCGGTGAAGACATTGGGGCCGCCGGTGGTGTCTTCAAGGGAACCGTAGGACTGCTTGAAGAGTTCGGTCCGGTACGGGTTCGTGACACTCCTATCAGTGAGCAGGCAATCCTTGGTGCAGCCATGGGTGCGGCGATGACTGGTCTTCGGCCCATTGCCGAGATCATGTTCGCCGACTTCTTTGCTGTCTGCTGGGACATCGTGGTCAACGAAATTGCGAAGAGTCGCTACATGACGAACGGTCAGGTTTCGTTCCCCCTGGTGATTCGATCGGGTAACGCTGGTGGACTACGTTTTGGTGCGCAACACTCCCAAAGCGTTGAAAACTGGGCGATGATGGTTCCCGGTCTCAAGGTCGTCGTGCCGTCAAATGCGTTGGACGTCGTTGGTTTGATGGCGGCCTCCATTCGCGACAACGACCCCGTGATCTTCCTCGAGAACAAGATTCTTTATTCGGTCAAGACTGACGTACCCGAAGGTGACATCGTTGACACGTTGGGTACCGCCAAGGTCTTGCGCCAGGGTTCGGACGCGACCATCGTGACTATTGGCACGATGGTGGGACGTTCGTTGAGCGCGGCCGAAGAGTTGGCGGCGGCGGGAATCGACTGCACGGTCGTCGACGTCCGTTCACTGGTTCCGCTCGACACGCAGACAATCCTGCGCGAAGTTGCCGCGACGGGACGCCTCTTCACCGTGGAAGAGAATCCGCGACTTTGTGGTTGGGGAGGGGAACTGTCCTCAATCGTGAGTGAAGAGATTTTCTTTGATTTGGATGGTCCGATCACGAGGATTACGACGCCACACATTCCACTGCCAGCGGCTGATTCGCTCGAGGATATGGCGATACCGTCCGTTGAGCGCATCGTGAGCACCATTACTAAATCGATGAACGCCTAATTACGACGGGTGAGGTCAAGGAGATGGTGACGAATGGCTCGAAGTGAGGACTACTCGGACTCAGTTGAGATTGCGGTAGCGCCAGCGGTGGCGTTCGCGGCCCTGTCGGACTTAGCGGCGATGGGGCGACGTTCGCCGGAAAATACGGGTGGTGAGTGGCTCGCCAACGCTAGTGGTCCAGCCGTTGGTGCCAAGTTTCGTGGCACCAACACGCAAGGTTCCGCTAACTGGTCGACCAACGTGCGAGTGGCGATCTACGACCCGCCGCACTGCTTTGCTTTTGAAGTCACCTACGGGATCTTTCGAATCTCTCGCTGGGAGTTCTGCGTGGAGTCGACTCGCGAAGGCTGCCGGGTCATTGAGAAATGGAAAGATCGACGTAATTTCTACATTCGTCGCTCGGGTGATAAAGACGGTTTCGACCGTGCGGCCTACACGAAGACCTCGATTCGCACGACGCTCGACCGTTTAAAGGCTGAACTCGAGAGCTAATTGCGACTTGGTGACACCTCGTTGTTACGGCGTACTCCTAAAGTGGGGTATCACACCTCCACCGGGTCTCGCCGCTAATTCAGAACTACAGCGAGTGATTGACGCTGCTCGGTCACCAAACTGGAGTATCGGTGAAGGACGGGCCGGTCAGGTGATGGCCACCAAAGATTCTGGAACGATTGGCCAACCCTGGGCGGTCACGGCGGAACGTGCCGGCGGTGGGATGCGCGTTTCGCTCTACCGTCCCGGTGATGATGTTTCCGTTGAAGGCGAGATCATCGGACAACTCTCGGGGAACCCTCGCGAGCAAGGCCGTCAACTGCGAGGAATTCTTGAAGAGCTCGACGCCAGTGATGGTGAGTGAGCCCCGCAGATTTAGCGGGACCATCACGAAGCGGACGGTGAGTTGCCTCGGATAAATGGAAATTTCGCCGTCGATGACCAGGCACCGTCCAGGCCAATTGTGAAGGCCTCGTAACTGGGAATTTGATCGATGAGGGCCATCACTGGTGGACCACCGACCGCGAGAGCCGTCGCGAAAGCGTCAGCCATTGCGAGGTCGGGACCGGTGACGCTGGCTGACGCGACACTGACTTCGTTGGTTCCGAGGAAAGGGTTTCGAAGGTGTTGACCTCGTTCGTAGGTGCCAGAGGTCGCGAGCGCTCCGCGTAGTTCAACGACGCAGGCCACCAGGTCGGGATGATTCGGCTGCACGATCCCCACGTTGAAGGGCGTAACGTCACCCAGACCTCCAAAACTCGCAATATCACCGGACGCGTTTACCATTGCTCCGTCGACCGGGGCGGCCCGTAGTTCGTCCAGGGCTCGTTCTGCCGCCCAGCCCTTCACGAGACCAGTCGGGTCGACACCACCATCGAGAGCCCAAGGATTAAACCATCCATTGACGTTGGCCATCGCCGTCCGACAGATGTCGAGCACCTCGGCCACCACTGGAGGACAGTCACCAATCGTGATTTCGCCACGGCGAAGACGGCTAATGGGGCTGTCACTCTTCCAGGTGCTGAAGACGAGATCTGCCTCGTGCAGGACTCGAACGGCGTTGAGCACTGGCTGAGCACAGAGATCGACGTCGAGTCCATCGCGACAAAAGAGATCAATGGTTACGACTGTCCCCATCACCGCTTCTTGATGATGCACGGTGGTCGAGCGATCGTGAGGCGCCTGCACGTCGATCACTACAGCCCGAGCTGCGCGAGCGCCTTTTGGAGCGAGTACTCAAATCCAGCGGCGGTGTAGCTCGCCCCGGACACACCTTGAATTTTGTAGGAGTTAGCAGCGATCGCTTGCTGTTCAAGAATTGGTATCGAGTATTGATCAATCTGCTGGGACTGGGGGTTACCACCATCGTTGAGACCGACGATGGAAATGTTCGTAATTTTTGTTCCGTTGACGGTGACTTTGACGGACAAAATCCCGAAGTTGTAGTTCACGAGTGGACCGGTCACAGTGCGGACCCCTGAGGCGGCAGTGGTCGTCGTGGTTGGGGCAACCGTAGTGGTCGTCGAATGAGGTGCGGTGGTCGTGGTCGGACCGTGATTACTAGTCGTCGAGGTGGTGGGTACAGTCGGCCCAGTGGGTGGATTTGTGGTCGTCGGTGGGGAATTCGTGGGACTCGTAGTTGAAGTAACGGTTGTTGGAAAGCTCAACGTCGCGGGCTTGGTGTGAAAGCCAAAGAGGGCCGCTAACCCGGCAATTGTTCCAACGAGGACGAAGGGACCTCGATTCATTTCCTGACCATCTCTCTCGCCATTAGAAGGTGAACGCTTCGAAGTGCACTCGATTACGAGGTACACCCACTCGGGTCGCCAGCTCCACCATATTCTCGGCGAAGGCCTGCGGACCACAGATGTACACATCACCGCTAGACATTTTTGGGCTGAGCTTGCGCAACGAGCCGACGTCCAGACGAACACGTTCTCGCGGACCGATTAATTCATGGAATGAGCCACCACGTAGGGCAACGAGGGCCGCCATTTCGTCGCGATGAATCATGTCGTCGGGAGTCGACGCTCGCACGATGACCGTGACGTCAACTACTTTGGGGAGATCTTCGAGGAGTGCCCGTAGTGGAGTGATACCAACGCCGGCAGCGATGAGCGTTACGTGATTAGTGGAACGGGCGTGTCGAGTGAACGTGCCATAGGGTCCTTCAACGAAAACGCGAGTACCAGGTTTCAGCTTGGCAACGGCGTGCGACTGATCGCCGAGTCCTTTAATTGTTACGCGCATGAAAGGTGGGCGTGGCAGAGCCGAGAGTGAGTAGGGATGACTGTGCCACCAAAGTCCACGAGTCAAGAATCGCCACTGGAAGAACTGGCCGCCCGAAACAGCCAATTTGTCGATGTTGGCACCGGTAACAGTCAGTGAGTACGTATTGGTACCTTCTTGAACGACACTCGCGACTCGAAGCTTCCAACGCGAATTGCGCACGATTGGGGCAATAAATCGACTCCCCACAATCAGCGATGTCGTAATCACCCACATTCCAATCCAGGCATAGCGGTTGATTGGGTGGCCCACGAACATTACGCCGGTGACTATTTGGTGGGCGAAGGCCAAACCAAGGGCCACGTAAATGTAGAGGTGCACCACCCACCAGGTCTCGTACTTCAATCGGCGACGAACAATTTGCGCTGACGTCAGGCCCGCAGTCATAAGAAGGACAAAGGCCACCATCGACGCCAGGATGTCGGGGTAGTGGGTAATAAAGGTCCACACTTCGTGCACTATGCCCACGGACATCAATTTGGCGTAGCCAATGGTGATAGTCACGACGTGGATGGCAATCAGCACCAGGGGGTAGGGAGCGACTGTTCGGTGCCAGCGAACCAAACGATCTTGGCCGACGGTTCGTTCAAGCCAAGGAAGTCGGGCAATCAAAATGAGCTGAATCATCATGAGGTACGTTCCGGTGAGTCCGGAAAATCGACCCAGCGCAAGGTACCAACCGCCAAGTGACGACAGTGCGCCGTGCATCTCGACACTGACAAAGAGTGCGATCACGAGCGCAAAGCCCGCGGCGCTGAGTGCGATGAGCGCGTTGGGGATCCAGGGCATGGGTTCGTGGCCCGCTCGACGAGTGATTACTGCGTCGTGGTCGCTCCAAGTTGGTCGAGGGGTCTTGCGCTGTTGGCGCGTCGTCGTCACCCCACTACGGTAACGAACGTTCATAAGAATAGGTGAAGAGACCGCTTCTTACACATGAGATTTCCGTGAAATTTTGCCCGACGGCGATTAGGAAGATGGTTTTTGGCTCCCGGGCTCGTGGTCTGATGATGTCTCGCCGGGGCTGAATCGGCCGGGGTCGCTACCGAACTGATTACTAATGGCCGTCACGTGGAGGTGAATCTCTTCCAAAAGGTCCGTATTGCTCTTCACCTGGGAGGTCAAAGCGGTGTTCTCCTCGATGAGCTTCTTGATGTCGTCGGTATTATTTGAGGTGTGTAGCGCTACCTCCGACGAAATTGCGTCAGCTCGTTTGGCGGCAATCAAGAGAGCGGCAGCCTGCACGCCAGCCATCATCGAGAGAAACAGATTCAAGAGAATGTAGGGGAATGGATCGAAGGCCTTGTGGTGCAGCACTCGCTGGAGCAGCAGGGTGTTCACCACAGCCCAGCCAATCATTACTCCAAAGAAGCTAAAGACGAATGGCCACGAACCCATGGCGTTGCGCATTTTGTCGGCGGCCCGTTCGCCCCGTGAAAGCTGATCACCTGACCTCACGCCAGGATGTTTATGCCAATGACTTTGCCAGGTTGATGAACTCACTGCAACCATGGTGTCACGGAAGTAGTAACCCCTGGGGGACACTTTCCTTGTGACCACGACGCTTGATTAATCGATTCAGATTATTCGACCATGGACTGGCTCGGTGAGTGAACGTATCGACTGATTCACTGCATTATTTGACGAATCATCCTTGAGGAGCGTGGGCCGCGAGCCGATGCGCTCCTGCGGTAATCGAACGAACCAGCCCACTTGAGCGAGCAACGACGTCAACGGCAAAGAAATCACTTTCGAGGGCGATGCGTTCTGCATCGGAGTGGCCTTCGGCGCTTGCGAGGCGTGCTCGCTCAATCATGAGCCACCCACCGATGGCGCTACCGAAGAGTTCGAGGTAGTTCGTGGCTCCAGCGAGAGCATCATCGGGGGCACTTTCTACCGTCTTCAACATCCATTCCGTCGAATCGCGCAAATGCATAATGGCTTCGCTGACCACAGAAGTGGCGGTCGAAAGATCAACACCGCCGCTCTTAGCGAGTGACTCCTCAACTTCGTCCATTAAGAGACGAACCCACTTCCCACCGTCTCGTGGCAACTTTCGAAACACCAGGTCGATGGCTTGAATACCGTTGGTTCCTTCATAGATCGGCGCAATTCGAACATCTCGAAGACGTTGGGCCATGCCGTACTCTTCAATGAAGCCCGCGCCGCCAAGTACTTGAATGCCCAGTGACGAACTGTCTACTCCTCGATCCGTGGACCAGGCCTTGGCGACGGGAGTCAGCAGGTCAACCATCTGCTGGGCTCGTTCACGGGCCGGTCCTGGCTCGAGGTGCATTGCGTGGTCCTTCTGGCCACCCGCTAAGAAAAGTAAGAGTCGTGACGCTCGAGTCATCGTCGACATCAAGAGCAGCATTCGCTGTACGTCTGGATGATCAACTAGCGGTGAACGTTCGGGTGGCTTTACGTTGCCGGTGCGCCCTTGGAGCCGTCCCGACGCGTACTCGAAAGCATGTTGAAAGGCTCGCTCACCAACGGCGGGACCCTGCACACCGATTGAGAGTCGGGCGGCGTTCATCATGGTGAACATTGCGCGCATGCCACCATGGCGAGGTCCAACGAGCTCGCCAGTTGCATCATCGAACTGCATGACACAGGTCGAGCTACCGTGAATACCGAGCTTGTGTTCCATGCCGATAGCGCGAAAGGTATTTCTTTCACCCAGGGTACCGTCCGGATTAACGAGAAACTTGGGCACTACAAAGAGTGAGAGTCCCTTTGTGCCCGGGGGGCTATCCGGGGTGCGCGCCAGTACGAGGTGGATTATGTTCTGCGCCAGATCGTGCTCACCCCAGGTAATGAAAATCTTTGTTCCAGAGACCCGCCACGTTCCATCGTCAGCTTGATGAGCCATCGCTCGAATCTCGTTGAGGTCCGAGCCGGCGTCGGGCTCAGTGAGATTCATCGTCCCCGACCATTCACTGGTCAGAAGGCGAGCCAGATAGATATCCTTCTGCTGGTCGTTGCCCCACTGCAATAACGCTTCAATGGCGCCTTGAGTTAGTACGGGGTTAAGCGAGAGCGCCATATTCGCTGAAGCAAACATCTCTTGAAGGGCCAGGCTGACCACAGTTGGCAGTTCACCACCACCGAACTCTCTCGGGTGAGCTAACGCACTCCAGCCGCCATCAACGAAGTGGGAAAAGGCTCGATGGAATTCATCCGGTGTCGTGATCGTGCCGGTAGCCGGGTCGTACTGAGCGCCAATGACGTCACCAACTCGGTCACTACTCGCTAACACGCCATTGGCCAGACGACCAAACTCTTCCAGTACCGACGAAATTGCGTCACTATCCACGTGGGCAAAGTCGTCCAAAGCCAAAAGTTGGTCAAGCCCCGCGACCTTCAGGGCCAGGAGCAGTTCGACCACTGGAGCGCTGTAAGGAGTTGCCGGTCCCGAACTCACCTCGCGCTTCGCCGGTCCTGTGGAAACTTGGTGACTCACGACTTTCCCCTTTTCGAACTCTGACTGTGGCCAGAAGAAAAATTGACAACGGACCACTTCGTAACAACCACAGCAGTTAGCCGTAGCGAATCACGAGGATCGTTCTTGCTTACTCCCATAATACGTCAAATTGCCCAGAGTTATCGAAGATAGAGCCGGTGACGGTGTGCTCGCGTCGGCGTGCCGATCACGGACCTCCCAAGTTCACGCAGCGGGTTGACATCGTGAGTATTGCTCGGCCTATTGAGTCAATACGGTGAGTCGTCGTAGTATTCACTAAGACGTATTGCTAGACATATCTAAGCCAAGTGGTGAGAGAGGGAAGAACTGTGACAAGTCGAATTGCAATTGTGACTGGTGCGGCAAGGGGAATTGGTGCGGCGACGGCAATCAGATTGGCTGAGGACGGCTACGACGTTGCGGTACTTGACCTCGATAGTGCCGACTGTGCCGAGACCGTCGCTGCGGTTGTGGCTACCGGACAGCGTGGACTCGCCGTCGGAGCCGACGTCAGCGATGAAGTCGCCGTCACAGCAGCGGTAAACCTCGTTGTTGAAAAGCTGGGACCACCGGCAGTTCTCGTTAATAACGCTGGAGTACTTCGCGACAATCTTCTTTTCAAGATGGAGCTTTCCGACTGGCAAACTGTGATGAACGTGCACCTCCAAGGTGCATTCTTGATGAGTCGCGCGACTCAGCGTTATATGACTGAAGCAGGTTTTGGTCGAATTATTAACCTCTCCAGCACTTCTGCGCTCGGTAATCGCGGTCAAGCGAACTACTCGGCCGCCAAGGCTGGTCTTCAAGGATTCACTAAAACGCTGGCCATCGAATTGGGTAAATATGGCGTAACCGTGAATGCCGTCGCTCCTGGCTTTACGGTGACGGCCATGACACGAGCGACTGCTGAACGCATGGGCGTTACCTTTGAAGACTTTGAAAAGGCCCTAGTGGGGCAGATCCCGGTGCGGCGAGTAGGTCAGCCAGAAGATATCGCTAACGCGGTGTCGTTCTTTGCCAGTGAACGCTCTGGATTCGTATCTGGTCAAGTCCTTTACGTTGCTGGTGGTCCCACGAATTAACCGGAAGATGAAATGCATGAACCGGTGAGGAATTTTTCGGGCATTCACAAACTAAAATCTGTCGATGAGTAGATTCTGGCGCGCGCGAAAACCTTGGTTCACCGTCGTTGACGTCCTACTTGGAATAGTTCTGGCGGCCCTACTCGTCCTCATAACTCCGCTCATGGCGTCATCGTCGCCAAGTGATACATCTACAACTTCAGCTCCGGGTCAAACGTCAAGTTCAGTAGTGACGACCACACTTATGGCGACGACCACGACGCTGGCGGCGTCGGCCTTCGCTTGGCCGAAAGCGGGAAGCGCGGCCATTGCGGTACCGCAGCTCGCGGTTATGGCAACTTCGCCTTCGCAACCTACTGTTCCAATTGCGAGCCTCACGAAGCTAATGACTGTGTGGGTGGTACTTCATAAGCTTCCACTGGCCCCAGGACAACGTGGACCTTGTCGAACGGTGACCGCTCACGACGTCGCTATTTTTCAACATGAAGTGGTTACTGGTCAGTCCAGTGTGAAGATTGAACTGGGTATGACACTGTGCGAGAGCACCTTGTTGCGAGGGTTACTGGTACGTTCCGCGGGGGATTACGTCGAGCTTTTAGTAGAGATGACGAAACTGTCAAAAAAACAATTTGTTGCTGAGATGAATAATGCCGCATTGGCCTTAGGTCTTGTACACACGCACTACGTGGATGTCACAGGAATTTCGCCACGTGATATTTCGACTGCAAAAGAGCAGATTTTGCTCACTACCGCACTAATTGATAGTGAACCAATTGTGCGTACTATCGTCGCACTTTCGAGCGTGTCGCTACCTTTAGTAGGTCAACTCCCCTCGTATACGCCCCTAGTGGGCCAGTTCAATGTGGTGGGCGTTAAGTCCGGCTTCACTGATAGTGCTGGGGCCTGCGATGTTATGGAAACGAAATTCAAAATTGGCTCCACTACTGTCCGCGTCTTTGCAGTGGTGTTGGGTCAGCATGGTGCGGTGCCACTGACATTGGTGGGTTGGCGAGCGCTTCAATTGACAACTTCGGTGCGCAACCTAATTCGACTTGATCCGATGAGCACGACTGGCGCGCTCAAATGGATTGGATCGTCCGTTGATGTAGTACAACCCCCGACGACGACCACGACTACGGCACCGACCACCACAACAACGGCCACAAGTACGACTACATCCACCACGTCACCACCTGCGACCACAACAACTGGTTCGCCGATTCCGGGCAATTCTTGAATACGCCGGTGAGTACGTCGAGTGATTTGCAAGAATGAAATAATGAGAAAATCATGAACTCGAACGTGCTCGTGGCAATGGACAAGTTTCGCGGCACCGCGAGCGCTCGTGAAATGAGCGAAGCGGTTGCAAGCGCCGTTCAATCCATGGGTCTTGCCGCTGATGTGCAACCGATGTCCGACGGTGGCGAGGGATTTCGCGATGCATTTGTTGGTGATGTTGAAGTGGTTGATGTTGCGGGTCCACTGGGCGAGCGGGTCGAAGCTTCCGTCACTTTCGTAACTACGTCGCATGGGCGACGCGCAGTGATCGAGGTCGCCGACGCCGTTGGGCGACAACTTCTTAAGAATCCCGCACCTCACCAGGCGTTAGCGGCGCAGAGCGGAGGTGTGGGCGAACTGATCTTGGCGGCGGCTCGTTTAGGGGCCAGTGAGGTTGTAGTGGGGTGTGGCGGTTCGGCAACATCGGACGGCGGACTTGGTTGTTACCAAGTACTTCGCGAGGCCGGAGGGCTACCAATTCCAGTCATTGCCGCCACCGATATTGATGCATTGTTCTCGGGTGCTCGACGCTACGCCGCACAAAAAGGAGTTCGTTCGGAAGATTTATTAATCATTGACGAGCGACTTAGCTCGATTCGAGATCGCTATCTGAATGAGCAAGGAGTGGATGTTGAACTACTGGAGCGGGCCGGTGCCGCGGGAGGAATTGCGGGAGCGCTCGCTTCGCTCGGTGCCACGCTCGTGAGTGGATTTGACGCAGTGTCCTCAGCGGTGGGCTTACCTGAGCGAATTGAATCGGCGCAGCTAGTTATCACGGGTGAGGGACGCTTCGATTCGGGCAGTCTCGAAGGGAAGGTCACTGTCGGAATGGCTCAATTGGCCGCCGGTCGAACACCAGTCTTAGTGGTGTGCGGATCGGTCGACGACGATGCGGCCGCAATCTTTAGCGGACGATTCCCCAATTCGTCGATTGCGAGTCTTGAAAGGCGCTTCGGACTAGAAATTGCCCTGAACCAAGTTCTCGATTGTGCAGCCGTCGTGGTCAAAGAGTCGTTGCAGAACTGAATGGTCGGTTCGGGACGAATATCCTCTAGAGGGTTGTTGCAATCCATCCAAAGCTCTCGGCGGAAAGTGCCGAGGGTTTGTACTCGAGACCAACGAGCCCGGCGTAGTTCGTTGCCGTAAGCTCATTGAGCCATCGACCCAGTGGCAAATCGCCGGTCCCGGGTTCATTTCTTCCCGGTGCGTCAGCAATCTGTACGTGACCAATCTGCGATGAGAACTCTGCAATTACTGCCGAAACATCATCACCGTTAACGGCCAAATGGTAGAAGTCGGCGAGGAGTGTGACATTCGTCGTGGCCCCCGAAGCCTTCAGTGCTGTAATGACGTTCATTGCGTCACGAGCAGTAATTAGCGGATACGTTTCCATTGCGCTTAGTGGTTCAAGGACAATGGTTGAGTGAGTTTCGTCAGTGAACGACGCCAATGAGGCGAGTCGCTCCAGCGCGGTGTTGTCTTGAATCGTCGGAGTCGTGTCCGGTAAGCGAACTCCGTAGAGAGCGTTGAATACACGACATCCAGTCCGCTCGGCAATGTAGCGAGCAACCTCGACACTCTGTGAAAATTCAACACCTCGGGCCGGAGAAGAGAGGATTCCTCGTTCACCCGCAGCCATATCGCCCGCAAAGAAGTTAAGACCGGTGAGCGAGACTGAAGCGTCCTCGAGGGCGCTAATGAATGCGTCGACCTGTTCGCGGTCGGGATTAGCGGTGGGAAAGGGCCACCAAAACTCAACTGAATCAAAACCGGCCGCCGCCGCTGCGGCGGGACGATCGAGCAGATCAAGTTCGGTGAACACGATCGAACAGTTAACAGTGAGTCGGTCTCGGTTCATGGTAGTTAAGCCCTTCGCTTTGAGAGTTGATCAACAATCCGGATCATCGCGGAGTGGTCTAAACCGCCGTCCCCTTGTGCGACGAGTGAAGCAATAATTTGTGCCACTAGTGAGCCAAGCAAGGTCGTGACACCTTTTTCGCGTGCAGCGGCCTGGATAATTCCCATGTCCTTATGAAAGAGATCGAGACGGAACCCGGGGGCAAAACTGCGATCGAGCATGTTCGTCGATTTACGTTGGAGCACGGTGCTGCCCGCGAGCCCTCCGCCGAGTACCTCGATTGCTGAGGGTAGGTCCACGCCGTGTGCTTCGAGGAAGACTACGGCCTCGGCCAGTCCTTGGATATTTGCGGCAACGATCAATTGATTGGCTGCCTTGACGGTTTGACCCGCACCGGCAGGACCGACGTGGACGATAGTGCGCCCCATGGCTTCGAAGAAGGGACGACCGCGCTCAAACGCACTCGCCGTTCCACCGACCATGATTGAGAGAACTCCCTCGATGGCGCCCGCTTCGCCTCCACTCACGGGAGCATCAAGACAGTCAATACCTAGTGTCTCTCCACGCCCAGCGATACGCTCGGCCACGTCAGGTCGTATGGTGCTCATATCAATAAAAAGTAAGCCCTTGGCAGCATTGTCGAAGACTCCGCCATCGCCCAGCACCATTGCTTCGACATCTGGAGAATCGGGCAGCATGGTTATGACAACATCGGAAGCGCGCACCAGATCAGCCAGAGATTGCGCAACTACGACACCGTGGGATTTCAGCGCCTCGACTTTCTGAGTGGTCCGGCTGAATCCAATCACGTTGATGCCAGATTTCGCCAGATTGGTGGCCATTGGCGCACCCATAATCCCGAAGCCAATAAATCCGACTGTTGCCATATCTGCTCCCTATGGTGTTGAATGATTCGCGCAGGTAAGGCTAGTGGATGGTGAAGTCGCAATTCTCAGTGAATTGCTAGAACTGGTTATCTACTTTCATGGAATTTCCAATCGGGAGAAATCTGGACACGGGCAACAATCTCTCGTGCCAGGGCTAGCGACGATGTTGCAGCGGGTGACGGCGCGTTGCGTACGTGCACAGAACCTGGTGCCTCGGTGACCAAAAAGTCATCCAGCAAGGTGCCATCACGGTCAAGAGCTTGTGCTCGCACGCCACTGCTTTCGCCCCATCGAACACCGTTTTGCCTGATGGTCGGCAGGTAGTTCGAAGCCTCACGAATTAACTGACCACGGAATATCTTCATGAAGATTTCCTTGACCCCAGTACGCCAATATTTTCGAGACAATTTCCACGTTCCAGGCCATCGCAGCACGCCCCATAAGTCTCGTGGATTAATTCGCCACGACGTGTACGCATCTCGAGCCAGCACGAGCATGGCAGTCGGTCCGAGCACAACATCGCCATTGATGAGCTTGGTGATATGCACGCCAAGGAAGGGAAGCTCTGGATTGGGGACTGGGTAAATCAGACCACGTACGAGCGGTACCGGCGAGGGTTTGAGCGTTAAGTAGGCACCTCGAAATGGAACAATGCGCGGTCCGCTGAACTCTCCGGCGGAGATCGCTAAACGGTCAGACCATAATCCGGCGCACCCAATAGCCAAGCCCACGTTGAAAGTCGCATTCTCGCTACGAACCTGTGTTGTTCCACCGGTACGTTCCAATCCTGTGACCTTCTCACCAAAGTGAAAAACTACGCCTTTCGATTTAAGTTCTTCGCCCAGCACGCGGCATACTTCGCGGTAGTCAACAATGCCCGTGCTTGGGCAGTGCAACGCGGCGACCCCCTGGCAACCAGGTTCCACATCAGTAATTTCCGCAGCGCTTAGTCGACGCAAGCCCGATACCCCGTTGAGTCGACCACGTCGTTCCAACTCATCGAGTCTCGGAATCTCGGTCTCATCGAGCGCGACGATGAGTTTCCCACAACGCTCGTAAGGGATTGAGTACTGGTCACAAAAGGCGTACATCAATTCGGCACCCTCAACGCAGAGTCGGGCTTTTAGTGAACCAGGCAGGTAGTAGATACCACTATGAATCACTCCGGAATTGTGACCACTCTGGTGCCGAGCAATTTCATGTTCACGTTCAAGAATTACCATCCGGAGACCGGGGTAGTGCAGCAACAGCTCGCGTGCTACGGCAAGACCTACTATCCCCGCACCGATTATTGCAACGTCAAATTGGTTCGACGAGGTCTCTGGCGAAGCTGCAGTCATCGTTTCACCTCTTCGGTTCAAAAGCGTTCGGTATTCCAAAACAAGGTTCGGTGGTGAAGTGCAAGATTTAAGTCAACGACGGAATGTTTGTCGAAGCTCTCCAATGGTCTCTATGCTGCTCGTGAGGACGTCACCGACTTGAAGATACCGAGGCGGATCGTGACGATGGCCGACTCCCTCGGGCGTGCCAGTGAAGATGAGATCACCAGGTCGAAGATCGCAAATCGCAGAGATTTTTTCGATTTGTGTTGGAATTGAAAAGATCATCGCCGATGTGCGCGACGATTGGACGGTTACACCGTTCAATTGGCTACTAAGAGCAAGGTCGTCGGGCGAAACGAACTCGTCAGGAGTGCAAAGCATTGGACCAGTCGGCCCAAAACCCCGAAAAGATTTTGCTAGAGAAAACTGCGGTGGTGTGCCACTGTATTGAACGCTACGTTCGGAAAGATCTTGACCGGCGGTTAAGCCGGCGACGTAGTGCCAAGCGTCGGCAGCCTTAACATTGCGGGCGAACTTTCCAATCACGACCACTAGCTCGATCTCCCAGTCCAGAGTCAAACCAGGAATTGTGACTTCAGTCTCTGGTCCAGTTATACAGCTCGGAAATTTTGTGAAAACAAGGGGCTCCGTCGGTGGCGAGAAACCTCCTTCCGCAGCGTGAGGCGCGTAGTTAAGTGCCAGTGCAAATACTTGACTGGGCCGTGGTGAAGGGGCGCCTAAATCTTTGGCTTGATACGCCTCACCGTTGCTGCTGTCAACGGTTTGAGCCCACTCGCGAAAGTCACTCCACATTTCGTAGAGCAACTCAGGCTGGGCAGGGAAGCGAAGTTCGCTGGCTCGCGCAACGTCGACTGCCCCTGATGCCGTAATGAGGCTGGCACGACCGGCGATATTGGCAAATCTCATTAGTTGCTCACAGCGAAGCGCCAGGAGTCACCTGACGTGGTGCGTCGATTGGCTTGAATCGATACGGGTAAATTTCCACGGATTAACTCCAGTTCTCACGCAGCACCTTGCTTGCCCCTCGGGGCGGCTGATAATGAATTCTACGTACCCCAGATGACTCTGATTAGCTCCACTCTTTTATAAGCTCGGCGAACTCGATAGTGAGTATTTGGCAGTTTTATTCACCATTTTTTCCATTAATCATCGGAAATTGATTTCATCATTACCACTGCCTCGATTGGGCCTAGTTGGAGCCGATGAATCTCGCCCCACCCTTGTTGCCGGTACCATTCGACACTTGCGTCAGTCCACAGGTATATCTCTTTAAATCCCATTTGCTTCGCTTCTGAAAGAGCAGCCTCCATCAACCTCCTACCAATTCTCATACCTCGGTAAGCCTCTTGGATGATTACGCCGGCGATCCAAGGTGTGTAGG
>CAITNF010000012.1 GCA_903893745.1 uncultured Actinomycetes bacterium | reverse complement strand
TTCCCAAGAGGTCTTCACCACCCAACCGAGCTCGACCTACGCCAGCGGTGCGGCTATCGCGCCGATCGTGAAGGTCGAAGACGCCGCGGGCAACGTCGTGACCACCGACACTTCGACGGTCGTGACTTTGGCCATTACCGTCTCCACGGGAACCACGGGGGCGGCCCTCACCACGTGTTCCATGACGGTAGTGAGTGGGGTCGCGAACTTCTCGGGTAAGGGATGCTCGATCAACCTGGTGGGCACGGGCTACAAACTTGACGCCACGGACGGATCACTCACCAAGGCCACGTCGAGCGCCTTCGCCATTACCCCTGGAGCTGCGGCGAAGGTCATCTTCACGACTCAACCAGGTGCCTCCTACGTTCACGGAGTAGCCATTGCGCCGATCGTGAAGGTCGAAGACGCCGCGGGCAACGTCGTGACCACCGACAGCACCACGGTCGTCACCCTGAGCATTACTTCTGGGACCGGGGCCAATGGGGCGGTACTTAATGGAACTTGTTCCATGACGGTAGTGAGTGGAGTTGCGAACTTCTCGGGTAAGGGATGCTCAATCAACCTAGTGGGCACGGGCTACACCCTGGATGCCAACACCAACACCTCGCTCACCAAGGCCACGTCGAGCGCCTTCGCCATCTCGTAGACACTCTTACCTCGGCCACTCGTGATAACGAGAGCCATGATTGAAAGAAACGCCCACCTCCTGCCCTAAGCCCGCAAGCGAGGTGGGCGTTTCTTCTTTTGCCGAGGGCCCACGGCGCGTTACTACTTACAGGATGGCGAGTTCGCTTCCCCTGGTCACCACCGCGTCGTCACTGCGCACCAGACGCCACACACCTTCGAGACAACTGACCGCACCTCGTGGCCCGAGCGTCACGAGCAGGTCGTCACTCGAGAGCAGTGCTCGCGTGCGGGCGAGCTGGTCACTACTGGCCAACGTGCACAAGATCACTCCCGACCGGTAACCCAGTCCAATCGTGGGGGCACCCCCGCGCGGGTCAATCATCACGTCACCCAGCACGGTGGCGACACCACCCACCGCGACCACCCGGTCAGATGCGTTGATCGCGTCGCCGACGGGCGAACCACGCCACACCGTACGCGCGTGCAGGGCTGATCCGTCACTCAGTACAACTAGGTCGGCTTCGGCAATCCGTTGCACGAAGTAGGGATCACTCGCCGAAGTGCGGTCCATCACCAGTAACGCCTCAACGTGAAGGTCCATCCCCTCGAGCGCCCGCGCGACCGCCACCGCCGCTTCGGCGCCGCCGGTAAAGGCAGCGGCCGTGGGCACCACCACCACGTCCGCGTTGGTGGGAAGTTCACCGCAGGCCCGCTCGGTCAGTAATGGGGCTAGTTGGGCCAGGGACCCCAGCGCTAAGGTGCACGTCGCCATGGGCTCAGTCTTCCACGTACGTAGGGGCTACTGACCAGTAAGATGCGGAGATGAACTTCAAAAAAGTGGGCGTGCTCGGTTCGGGCATCATGGGCAGCGGTATCGCCGAGGTGGTGGCCGCGGCTGGCGTGCAGGTCATTGTGCGCAGCCGCTCCCAAGCCAGTGCCGACGCCCTGCTGGACGCGCTGACGGCCTCACTGTCGCGCCAAGTCGAGCGCGCCAAGCGCAGCGCCGATGACGCGGCAACCATTCGCGAGCGGGTCAGTGTCACCACTCATCTGAGCGACCTCGCCGACTGTGACCTCGTGATCGAGTCCGTGGTTGAGGACCAGTCCGTGAAGCTTGCGCTCTTTGGCGAGCTCGACCGCGTGGTCGCACCCGGCGCCATCCTCGCCACCAACACCAGCACCCTCTCGGTACTGGAGCTCGCCATGGCGACGTCGCGGCCTGAACAGGTCTGTGGCGTGCACTTCTTTAATCCCGCACCGGTAATGAGCGTCGTTGAAGTGGTGCGGCCACTGTGCGCGAGTGATCAAACCATTGCCTCAGTCAGCGAGTTCATCACACGGTGTGGCAAAGAAGTCGTGGAAGTAAAAGATCAGGCCGGCTTCATCGTCAACGCCCTGCTCTTTCCCTACTTAAACAACGCGGTGCGCCTACTCGAACAAGAGGTCGCGTCGCTCGAGGGTATCGACCTCGCGATGAAGGGGGGCTGCGGTTTTCCCATGGGGCCCTTCGAACTCTTGGACCTCGTCGGCCTCGACACGTCAGTGGCTATTCTTGACGCATTGCACGCTGAATTTGCTGAACCGAACTTGGCCCCGCGCCCGTTGCTACGCCACATGGTGAGTGCCGGAAACCTCGGGAGAAAGTCCGGTCTCGGTTTTTATAACTATCGCCGCTAAGAGATCGGACATCATGGTTGCACGGGACAAGCCCTGGGTCATGCGCACGTACTCGGGCCACTCCACGGCAACGACCTCGAACGCGCTCTACCTCGCCAACATGGCTCGAGGTCAGACCGGTCTCTCCATAGCCTTCGACCTACCAACTCAGACGGGTTACGACCCCGACGCGCCCGAGGCCGTCGGCGAAGTCGGTAAGGTCGGCGTCCCCGTAGCCCACCTCGGTCATCTACGCCAACTTCTCGCCGAACTCCCCCTCAACGAGATGAACACCTCGATGACCATTAATGCCACGGCCGCGTGGCTCTGGGCGCTCTACCTCGCCCTCGCCGTCGAACAGGGCGTTGACCCGGCCGTGCTGCAGGGCACCACGCAAAACGACATCGTGAAGGAGTACTTGAGCCGTGGGACGTACATCTTTGCGCCCGAGCCCTCGCGGCGGCTCATCGTTGACATGGTTGCCTACGGCATTGTCCACACGCCCAAGTGGAACCCCATCAACGTCTGCAGCTACCACCTCCAAGAGGCCGGCGCGACGCCCGTCCAAGAGATTGCCTACGCCCTCGCCACGGCCATTGACGTGCTGGACGCGGTACGCGACTCGGGCAAGATCGACCCCGCTCACCTGCCCCACGTAGTCGGGCGTGTCTCATTCTTCGTGAACGCCGGCGTGCGTTTCATTGAAGAGGTCGCCAAGATGCGCACCTTCACCTCGATGTGGGACGAAATCTGTCGCACTCGCTACGGCGTCGAGGACCCCTCGCTACGGCGCTTTCGCTACGGGGTGCAGGTCAACTCACTGGGCCTAACCGAACAGCAGCCCGAGAACAACGTCCAGCGCATCGTGCTCGAGATGCTCGGGGTGACGCTTTCGGCCGACGCACGAGCTCGAGCTATCCAACTGCCCGCCTGGAATGAGGCCCTCGGACTGCCGCGACCGTGGGACCAGCAGTGGAGCTTGCGTCTGCAGCAAGTACTCGCCTACGAGAGCGACCTGCTCGAGTATCCCGATATCTTCGCGGGCTCGCAGGTCATGGACGCCAAGGTGCACGAGCTCACCGTCGCGGCCCAGATTGAACTCGACGACGTCATGGCCCTCGGCGGCGCCTTCGCCGCGATTGACGAATTGAAGAGTCGTCTCGTGCTCAGCCAGGCCGATCGCGTCGCGCGTATTGAGTCGGGTGAACAGATCGTGGTGGGTGTTAATCGCTTTACCGAAACCACTCCCTCACCGCTGACGAGTGGCGCCTCGCTCGACGCCATTATGACCGTCGATCCAGCGGTGGAACGTGAACTGATTGACGACGTGCAGTCGTGGCGCAGCAATCGTGACGAGTCCGCGGTGCGCGCGGCGATTGACGAGCTGCAACGGGTGGCTCAATCGAGCGCGCCCGGCGACAACATCATGGTTCCCTCCATCGCCCTCGCCCAGGCCGGTGGCACGACGGGTGAGTGGGCCGGCGCCCTACGCGAAATCTGGGGCGAGTACCGCGCGCCCACCGGCGTGCGCACGGGCGTTCGCGCCCGTGGCGAGCGCTTTGATGAGTTAGTGGTGCGCTCGCGGGCCCTGCAGGCTCGTCGCGGTACGCCACCCAAACTTCTCGTCGCCAAACCCGGACTCGACGGTCACTCCAACGGCGCCGAGCAGATCGCGGTCGCCGCGCGCGACGCCGGTTTCGAAGTCATCTATCAGGGCATTCGACTCTCACCCGACGAGATTGTTGCGGCCGCGCGCGACGAGGACGTCGACGTCGTGGGTATTTCCATCCTGTCCGGTTCGCACTTGATCTTGGTCCCCTCGATTGTCGAAGGACTTCGAGCATCCGGGGTCGACGCCAAGGTGGTAGTCGGAGGCATCATTCCCGACGAAGACGCCGCGCGACTGCGCGCCCAAGGCGTTGCCGCCATCTACACCCCGAAGGACTTTTCGATGACCGCCATCATGGACGACCTCTTAGGGATGATCGAGTCGTCTAGCTGAGATACGGCCGACGCATGGTGTAGGGCCCCAGGTTGAACCAACGCCCCGAGAAGCGCCACGCCGGGGGTCGATCAATCTGGCGACGGGTGACATCTTTGAGCACCTCTTCAGCAGCCGTGAGCAGCGCCGCCAAGTCGTCGGGCGCCAACTCCGGTCGTGGCGACAGCCCGTGGGTCACAGGGGCACGTTCCCGTGCTTGCGCTTGGGTAGGTCCTCGCGCTTACCGCGCAGCAGGTCGAGCGATCGGCTCAAGATTTTTCGCGTCTCGGCGGGGTCAATCACGTCATCGATGAAGCCGCGCTCGGCCGCAATGTAGGGCGTCGCGTAGCGCTCTTCGTACTCCTCGACCAAAGTAGCGCGCAGCGCGTCGGGGTCCTTCGAATTCGCGAGGTCGCGGCGATGCACAATTTCCACAGCTCCCGACGCCCCCATCACCGCTAGTTCGGCCGTGGGCCAGGCGTACGCGAGGTCGGCCCCGATGGACTTGGAGTTCATCACGACGTACGCACCGCCGTAGGCCTTGCGAGTAATTACCGAGATGCGCGGCACCGTGGCTTCGCAGAACGCGTAGAGCAACTTGGCGCCGTGTCGAATAATACCGCCGTACTCTTGATCGGTGCCGGGCATGAATCCGGGCACGTCGACGAACGACACAATCGGCACGTTAAAGGCGTCGCAGGTTCGCACGAAACGTGCGGCCTTTTCACTCGAGTCAATGTCGAGTACCCCGGCGAGAATCTGCGGCTGATTGGACACAATGCCAATCGTGTGGCCATCGATGCGCGCAAAGCCACACGTGATCTGCTGAGCGTAAGTCGCGTGCACTTCCATGTAGTCGCCACCGTCGACCACCGAGGTAATGACCTTCTTCATGTCGTAGGGCTGATTCGAGGAGGAGGGCAGCAAGTCACGGAGGTTTTCACAGAGCCGGTCGGGCTCGTCACCCGTCAAGATGCGCGGTGGCTCTTCCATGTTGTTCGACGGCAAGAACGACAAGAGGTAACGAACTTCATCGAGCACACTCTTCTCGTCGGGCAGCACAAAGTTCGCAACCCCCGACTTCGTCGCGTGCGTGAGCGCCCCACCGAGCTCTTCGAGCGTGACGTCCTCACCGGTGACGGTCTTGACGACGTCGGGACCGGTGATGAACATGTGGCTCGTGTCTTTAACCATGAAAATGAAGTCGGTGAGCGCGGGTGAGTAGACCGCCCCCCCGGCGCACGGCCCAAGGATGACCGAGATCTGGGGCACCACGCCCGAGGCGCGAGCGTTTCGTCGAAAGATGCCCCCGTAGGCGTTGAGGCCAGCCACCCCCTCTTGAATACGAGCCCCGGCCCCGTCGTTGAGGCCAATAATAGGTAGCCCCATCGTGGTCGCCAGGTCCATGATCTTTTGAATCTTCTCGCCGTGCGTCTCGCCGAGCGCGCCACCAAAGACGGTGAAGTCCTGGGAGTAGACGCAGACTTTACGACCGTCAATCTTGCCGTAGCCGGTAATCACACCGTCGGTGTAGGGGCGAGTGTCCTCGAGCCCCATTCCCGAGGCCCCGTGACGGTTCAACATGTCAAGCTCTTGGAAGGTGTCCTCATCGAGCAGGTACTCAATGCGCTCGCGCGCGGTCATCTTTCCCTTGTTGCGGTGTCGCTCCAGCGCGGCTTCGCCACCCGCGGCGCGAGCTTGGACTTTGTGTGCTTCGAGTTGCGCGAGTCGGTCGGCCATTGAATGCTCCATGAGAGTCCAGGCTACCGAAGGTGGCGCCCGGGTGTTCTCACTTATTTGTCGAAAAAACAACGAAATAGCGCGTCATCCGAGTATCGCAAGCGTTACCGCGAAGTAGGAATTTCACGCGCAGCGCCGCCGGGCGCACTCACTCAGTGTGAATCTTCGACCAGCTCAATCAGTGTGCCAAATGACGTGGCCGGATGGATAAATGCCACCGTGGTGCCGCGCGAACCTGGTCGTGGTGCTTGATCAATAACTCGTCCACCCGACGCCTTTACTGATTCGAGCGCCACCGCACAGTCGCGCACGCGGTAACCCACGTGGTGCAGTCCCTCACCGCGCTTCGCGAGATACTTCGCAACCGGCGAATCGTCACGCGTGGGAGTGAGTAACTGGATGTACGAGTCGGCAACGCGCAGCAGCGCCTCGGCGACGCCATCAGACTCGACGACTTCTCGATGCTCGACCGTGGCGCCGAAGACCTCCTCGTACCACGCGATCGCGGCTTCGAGATCATGAACCGCAATAGCCACGTGATCAATTTCGCTAAAGAGTGATTCCATGGTTACTCCTCATTGTGTCGGCGAAAGATGGTCAGTCGCTCTTCGCCCACTGCGGCCCGGCGAGCGGGGTCACTGACGCCGAGACCCTCGCGGGGCGCGGCGCACAAGATACCAATCTTGCCCTCGTGGCGATTGTGATGGACCTCGTACGTAGCGTCGCCCACCTGGTCGAGACTAAAGACTGCCGACAGGGGCGGCACGACTTTGCCGTCAATCAGTGTTTGGTTCGCGGCCCATGATTCGCGGTAGTTCGAGAAGTGCGATCCCTTAATGGTCTTGAGCTTCATCCACAAGTGGCGGTTGTCGTACTCAATCATGTAGCCACTCGTCGCCGCACAGGTCACGATGGTGCCGGCCCGCTTGGCCACAAACACACTCGCGCCCATGGTCGAACGACCAGGGTGCTCAAAGACAATCTCGGGGTCGTCGCCAACCAGGGCGCGAATGTCCTTGCCGAGACGTCGCCACTCGGACTCGTCTTGGGTGTGTTCGTCCTTCCAGAATCGGTAGTCCTTCTCTTGACGATCGATCACGAACTCACAACCCAATTCTCGCAACGTCGCCGCCTTGCTGGCACTCGACACCACGCCAATCGGAATTCCTCCGGAGTTCAGTACGTGTTGGACCGCGAACGAACCAATACCGCCCGAGGCGCCCCAGATTAAGACGCGGTCACCTTGGGTGACCGGTGCACCGTTGCGCGAAACCAGCATTCGATACGAGGTGGAGTTGCACAGGGCGTTAATCGCCGCCTCTTCCCACGTCAGGTGCGTGGGCTTGGGCATCAGTTGATTGGCCTTCACCACCGCAATGTCGGCGAGTCCCCCAAAGTTCGTCTCAAATCCCCAAATGCGCTGGTTGCTCGCCAGCATTGAGTCGTCGTGACTCGACGGATCTTGATCGTCCACGTGATTGCAATGCACGGTGACTTCGTCGCCCACTTTCCAGTTGCGCACCGCCGAACCGGTGCGCACGACGACGCCGGAGGCGTCCGAACCCACGACGTGATAGTCGAGTGCGTGACGACGACCCCAGTAACCCTCCTTCGCGAGTCGGTCGAGAAAACCGAACGTCGAGACTGGTTCAAAAATACTGGTCCACACCGTATTGAAGTTGATCGACGACGCCATCACCACCACGTAGACCTCATCGGGGGCCAGCTCGGGAATGGCGACCTCGTCAACATGCAGGCTGCGTCGAGGATCCTTGTCACGACTCGCGACGCCCTCGAACATCGACTGCTCATCGCGGCGCACAAAAGCCGCCCGCGTGGTCGCGGGCATTGGCGTCGCGGCCAGCGTCTCGCCCGAGGCTCCAGCTCTGACGGCGTCAATAATTTCACTCATCTGACCGAGGATAGTTGGACGTCAAAGGGTTTCGCACATCGCGCGAGTATCGTAAAGATTGGTTACAAATACACGTAGGAGGACCCCATGTCGCGCAGTGTCATCGTCGCCGGAAATCGAACGGCCATCGGAAAGTTATCGGGAGCCTTTAGCTCGCTCAGCGCCCAAGAGCTCGGCGGCGCCGCTATCAAGGGCGTGCTCGACGCCACGGGCATTGACCCGGCCACGGTCGACGCCGTGCTGATGGGCCAGGTGCTCCAGGCCGGCCAGGGTCAGATCACGGCGCGCCAGGCGGCCGCGGCCGCCGGCATCCCCATGAGCGTGCACGCCACGACCATTAACAAGGTGTGCCTGTCGGGACTGCAGAGCATCTACCTCGCCGACCTCATGATTCGAGCGGGTGAAGCCGACATCGTGATCGCGGGTGGCATGGAGTCAATGACGAACGCGCCTTACCTCTTGCCCAATGCGCGCGCCGGCTATCGAATTGGCGATCAGAAAGTTATTGACTCCATGATGTTCGACGGGCTCACCTGCGCCTTCGATCACTGCGCGATGGGGCTGGCGACCGAGCGCTACAACGCGGGCACCATTAGCCGCGCTCGTCAAGACGAGTTCTCGGCGCGCAGTCACAAACTCGCCGCGGCCGCCATCGCGGCGGGAAAATTTGCTCAAGAAATCGTCGCGGTACCCGTCGCTCAGCGCAAGGGTGACCCGATTTTGGTCACGACTGACGAAGGCGTGCGCGGCGAAACGACGAGCGAATCACTCGGCGCGTTACGTGGCGCCTTTGAAAAAGACGGCACCATCACCGCGGGCAACGCGTCGCAGATCTCCGACGGTGGTGGCGCGGTACTGGTGATGTCGGCCGAGCGGGCTGCCCAGCTCCAGCTCGCACCACTGGGTGAACTGGTCAGTTACGGCCAAGTCGCCGGACCCGACACCTCGCTGCTCACTCAGCCCTCACGCGCCATCCAAAAGGCGCTGGCGAAAGCGAGCCTCTCACTCGCTGACGTTAATCTCTTCGAAATCAACGAGGCCTTTGCGGCCGTGGGACTCGCCGCGGCCGACGACCTCGCCATCAACGAGGATCTCCTCAACGTCAACGGCGGCGCCATCGCGCTCGGTCACCCCATTGGTATGTCGGGCACTCGTCTCGTGATCACGGCACTACACGAGCTGCGTCGTCGTGGTGGTGGCGTGGCCGCCGTAGCCCTCTGTGGCGGTGGCGGTCAGGGCGACGCGGCGCTGTTGCGCGCGCTCTAATCGGGGCGGTACTTCGCAACCAGTTCGTACGGTCCTCGGCCAATTGGCTCATCATCACGCAGCGCGAGCACGTAGGCGGCGCCGACCTTAAAGTGACCTTCGACGAGTCGTCGGGGGGGCTTCGCGCAGAGATCGAGCGCGAGCTCGAGTACCGACGGATTGTGGGCGACGATCAAGAGCGACGTCGTCACGGGATCGAGCGCGGCGAGTTCGCTCAGCAGGTCTTCGCCCGTCACCTCGCGATGCCCGTTGTAGATGAGTTCGCTGTACTCGTGGTGACCCACCAACGCAGTCCCCTCGAAGGATCGCACGAAGGTCTCGCGGGTGCGCGCCGCCGCACTCACCAACGCCGTGGTGGGGCCAAAGCGGCCCAATTCGTTGGGGTCACTGGCCCACCCACGTAGTTGCTCGCACTGACGTCGACCGCGTTCGCTGAGGGTTCGATCAAAGTCAGGTTGGGCGCCCTCAGCGGGACTCGATTCACAGTGGCGAACGATGGTCAGGGTACGCATCACGCCATTCTGCCCGATGGTGCCCCCGAGTGTGTCTCGGTGGTTTAGCGTGAAGGGGTGCTCGCGTCGCTGACCTACCTTCAAGCAATTCTCATGGGGCTACTCCAGGGGGTCACTGAACTCTTTCCGGTGTCGAGTCTCGGTCATAGTGTCTTGATTCCGGCCCTCTTTGGTTGGCACAATCTGGTGAACGGCCAGTCGCAAAGTGAGTCGTTCTTTCTCGCCTTCATCGTTGGGCTACACGTTGGTACGGCCGTCGGACTTATCGTCTACTACCGAAAAACGTGGGCGATTTTGTTTCGCGGTCTCTTCACTCAACTCGGTCGCACGCGTGACGAAGGCATTGGGTCACTCTGGGCGCTGCGCAGTGAGCGGATGGACCCCAACTACCGGCTGCTCTTTTTGCTCGTCGTCGGCACCATCCCAGTCGGGATCATCGGTCTCGCCCTCGAACACAAGCTGCGCGTGCTCTTCGCCAAGCCGCTCGCGGCCGCCATTTTTCTCACCATCAATGGGGTGATTCTGCTGGTCGGTGAGCAACTGCGTCGTCGGTCCAAGGGCCGCCACATCGCGCATCGCCAGCTCGAAACGATGAGCGCCACCAACGCCCTCTTTGTTGGCTCCGCCCAAATCTTGGCGCTCTTCGCGGGCATCTCGCGCAGCGGGGCCGCAATGGTCGCGGGGCTACTCGACGGACTCGATCACGAGGACGCGGCGAACTTCTCATTCCTCCTCGCCACCCCAGTTATTTTGCTCGCCGGCCTCTACAAGATTCCCGACCTGTTCGGCACGCTCGGTAGTGGGGTGCGAATGCAGACGCTGGTCGGCGCACTCTTCGCCATGGGGGCCGCGTTCATTTCCGTCCGGTTCTTAACCAAATGGTTCACCACTAAGACACTGATTCCCTTTGGAATTTACAGTCTGGTAGTCGGGCTCGCCTGCGTCGTGCGCTTCGCCTAGTCGGCCAGAACGCGACGGCCGTCAATCGCGCGGCCCAGCGTCAGGTCGTCGGCAAATTCCAAGTCGCCACCGACCGGAAGACCGCTGGCCGGTTGACTGACCACTAGCCCGGGCACCTGCAGCAAACGGCCGAGATACATGGCGGTGGCGTCGCCCTCAATGTTGGAGTTGAAGCAGAGGATGATCTCCTTCACGGGACCGCGCAGTCGCTGTACGAGTTCTTGAATTCGCAGTCGATCGGGCGTAATCCCTTCGAGCGGGTTCAACACTCCGTGCAGCACGTGATACGTGCCGTGAAAGACACCGGAACGTTCCACCGCGGCCACGTCGGGAGGATTCTCAACCACGCAAATGGTCGTCTGATCGCGTCGCGAGTCCGCGCAGATTGAACAGTAACCACCCGTCTCGGCGATGTTGCAGCACTGTTCGCAAAACGAAAGCTTCGTCTTCATCTCGTCGAGCGCCACGGCCAGTCGACTGACGTCCTCCGCGGGTTGACGCATTAGCCAAAAGGCAATGCGTTGAGCGGACTTGGGACCCACTCCGGGAAATCGGCCGAGTTCGTCGACCACGGTCTGCAACGGCACGGGATAGTTCACGAGACCTCTTCGGCCCCGGGGAACATCTCATTGATCAAATGATTCGCCACCGAGTCGACGACGAGCACGGTGTCGTCACTCGCCGCCGCCGGTTCAACGTCGCTCCCGACGGTGGTCGTTCGTGGGGCCCGGACCGGTCGAGCGGCCGGTGGCTCGGTGACTACGTCGAGTGAACCGTCCACCGTCCACTCCACTTGCATTTTCACCTTGAACTCGTGTTCCAGGGCCGCAATCAGACTCGGTGTCGCGCTACTCGCCGATTGGCGCATCGCTTCACTCGGCACCGCAATCGTGAGCCGATTTCGGTCCAACTGCAACACGCGCGAGTGCTTTAACACCATTTGAGCCGAACGTGGCGTGCGCCCGACGACGTGTTCGTTGAAACGAGTGCGCAGGTCGTCAATGGTGATACTGCCCACCGGGGTTGAGGGGGCATGGTCCGAAACGGGCGTGGCTTCGGTCACTTCCGGCGTCGGGAGTGGATCGCTGGCTGGTGGCGACTGCTTCGCACTAGCGCCCACTGGCTGCAGTTTTGGTGGCGGGGGTGGTGGGGGTGGCGCCGACTGGGACGAATGTTCTAATCGAGTGAGTCGCTCGTCGAGCGCTTGATAGGTCGAGTCCAGATCGGGCGTCACCAGGCGCACGAGGGCAACTTCGAGCAACACAATCTTCTCGGGGGCACTCTTCATCTCTCGCATTGTTCGCCCAATGGTCTCGAGGGCCCGCACAGTTCGCGCCAAACCTAGGCGCGAACCCCAGTCCGTCAGACGGGCCCGATCGGCGTCAACGGCGTCGGCCACGTCGGGGGCGACTTGCAGAAGAAATGCTTGGCGAAGTTCGGCTGCAAAACTCTCCGACAGTTGTTCGGGGTCCCATCCTTCACCACTCAGCACGGCGAGCGCGCGCAGGGCCGCGACGGCGTCGTTGTCGCTGAGCGCGCCAAACAGTCCGTCAAACGAAGGTTGCGTCTCACTCAGCGCCCCGGTCGCGATTAACTGATCGAGCGCGCTGAGCGCGTCGCGGGCGGACCCACGACCGAGTCGCACGGCCGCGTCAATCGTGGCGTCGTCAGCGGTGAGTCCCGCCGCGCCTTGCACGTCGTGCAACAACGTGCTCAGCGTCTCTCCCGCCAGTAGTCGAAACTCCAGGTGCTGCGTTCGAGATCGGATTGTGGGCAGCACTTTGTGCGGATCAGTGGTGGCCAGAACGAAGATGACGTGCTGGGGTGGCTCTTCTAGGGTCTTAAGTAGTGCCGCCGACGCGGACTTCGAGAGCTGGTGCACTTCGTCAAAGATGTAGACCTTCCAGCGACCGGGCGTACCGTGCCAGGCCCCGGCCGTTATCTCACGAATATCGTCGACCCCGTTGTTCGACGCGGCGTCAAGTTCAATGACGTCGAGCGAACTACCGCGGGTGATCGCTACGCAACTCGCACAGGTGTTACAGGCGTCACCGTCCACGGGCTGTTCGCAGTTCAGTGCCTTAGCGAGAATGCGCGCCGTCGTAGTCTTGCCAGTACCGCGCGGCCCCGAGAAGAGATAGGCGTGCGAGATGCGGTCGTTTCGCACGGCCCCCTGTAGGGCTCGCACGATGTGATCTTGACCACGGAGTTCGCAGAAGCGACCGGGTCGAAAACGTCGGTAGAGCGACGTCACCCCATCGAGTGACGTGGGGGTCGAATTCACAGGAGCCATGCACGGATGCTACCGGTGGACTGTGAGGTGCCGGGGTCCAAAGCAGTGGTCAGGCGATCCGTGGCACCCAACACGATTCGCTGAGAGCTGCTGGCTTCCACCCCTGACTCGATTCACGAACGGTCGTCGCACGGGACCCGACCACCGCTTTCAACCTCGGCATTGTAAGGCTACCGTGACGAGGGCCCGGGGCCGCAAGCAGCCTGGCGAGCCGACACTTCGTTGTTCAAAAGAATTGGGCCCTAGAAGGAGCGAACCGGCGAATCGGGCCAATTGGAAATCTTGTGCTGGGCCATAGTCGCGAAATCCTCAACAATCGAAGAGTACTGAAATGATTTTCCGCGCACTGCCCAAGCAACACGGTGTTGGTACCCACACAGTTTTACGAACCATGACAATTGAATGCGATCAAAGTCATTTTTGTCCCCGTGAGGTTCGAACATGATCCCACTACCTCCACGCAAATGTTGTCAGAAGTGCAGCGGTATCGATGCCAAGGTTTGACGCCTTGCCTCTTCAGGGTTACACGCGAACTACGGTCAGCTCCGCCAGTTTGATGTAGTCGTCGTCTTGAGTGACGATTGGCACATGAAGTGCCATTGCGGTCGCAGCAATCCACGAGTCATTGACCGGCATTCGTTGTCCGGAGTCGCGCAGCAATACTCGTAAGCGCGCCCACTGGGCTGCGACGTCGTCATCAATTGCAATGGGATCGAGTGTCATAGCCGCCGTCAGTGTTGCTAAACGTTGGTCACGAGTCGTGACGTCGTTAGCGGCCAGCACGCCCGCGCGCAGCTCGCCGATGGTGATAATCGAGACCGCCAGTTCATCTGGCAAGAGTGACGTGTGAAGCGCTCGATCAGACTTGCGCGCGATGAACACCGAGGTGTCGGCCAGCCCTCGCGTCACAGTGGTAAGTCGTCGGTCGTGTCCGGCGACAAGACGTGCAACTCCGCTCGCAGTCCTGGGTCAGCCTGGTGATGAACCAACCGTCGCGCAAAGTCGGCTCCATTCATCCAGCGAGGGCGAAGGTTCAAAGGTCGCAATGCTGCGACGGGCTGACCGTCCACGGTAATGACGACGTCCTCGCCACCAGCAACCCTCGCCAGCAGTCCCCGAGTGTTATTTCGCAGTTCACGAGAGGCAATTTCAGACACAGCACAACTGTAGCACATATGCGACAATAAAGTAACTCCCGAGCGCAATCGAAGAAGGGCCCTAAGCCTGGCGAACCGAAGTCAGTCCCCCATCTATCTGTCTGGGGGCTCTTGTAGATCTATTTCGCAAGCAAATCGGAAGAGATTCCGACACTCAAAACATGCAATTGCGCTCGCAGTCCTGGGTCAGCTTGGCGACGAACTTTCTACCGTCACACGCGTGGCACCCAGAATGATTCGTGTGGCGTGTGGCGCGTGGGCACTGATTTCCATTCGATCGGGTCGAGCGAGAGCCGCTTTTCGTTGCGGGGCAATACGATTGATTCGGCTCAGTGGTGCCTCATTGCGGATGAGAAAGTCCCAATACAAAGTGGTGAGCGGGCAGGCGGTCTCTCCGGTGCGAATTGTTGGCGAAAAGGCGCAACCTTTACAGAAGTTCGTCATCTTGTTGAGATAGTTACCACCCGCGATATAGGGCTTGGTGCCGGTCGCGCCGCCATCGGCAAAGGTTCCCATGCCAATCACGTTGGCCTCCATTACCCACTCAGCACCGTCAACGAATGCGCCAATCATCCACTTCGTGAATGCCTGCGGACTTACGCCAGCGAGGGTTGCCGCATTAGCCAGCACCATAAGGCGCTCAATGTGATGGGTCCAGGAGTAGTCGTTGAGGTGGCGCACTACACCATCGAGACAGCGCATCTCATGGTGTCCCATCTGCTGCCAAGAAGTGGGCAGTTCATTGTTCGCACCAAGGTGATTGAGTTGCGAATACTCGCGAGTCCGTAAGTGGTGCAGCACATAGACCCATTCACGCCAACCGATGATCTGGCGAAGAAATCCCTCGGCGCTCGCTAACGGAATCTCCCCTAGGGCGAATTGCCTGGATACCGCTTCAATCACTTCAGCCGGGTGCAGCAGACCCAGGTTGAGCGCAGCGCTGAGTCGAGAGTGGGCGAGATGCCAGTTTTCGAGGCTGGCTGCGTCTTCATGGGGACCGAAGTGAGGAATAATCCGCGTAACCGCATCGCGTAACTGGTCAATCGCCTGCACTCTGGTTCGCGGCCAAAAGTAGAGCGCATTGGCGCCCGGATGGCTTGGCTCCAATGTCGCAACGAGATCAACTTCGTCGGCGGTGAGGGCCGCCGACCACGGCTCGGGCCATTCGCCACCATCTCGAGGAAGGGGCTCTCTATTCTCTGCGTCATAGTTCCACTGGCCCCCCACCGGCTCAGTTCCATCCATCAACACGTTGAGCCGCTGGCGTTGTTGGCGGTAAAAGTGCTCCATCGTGCGCGGCTGCTTACTTCGTGAGCGGATTGATTCAACATCGGTCAAAAAGAACGGGTCGGGCAACAACTCCACCCCCAGCCGCGAGAACAAGGATCGTGCGTGGCGACCTCTCGGCGCGTTCATGAAGATCTGCGTTGGTCTGAACTGCGCCTGATGCTCGGCTAAACCTTGCGTGAAGTTGGCTGCGCGTCGGTAGTCAACGACGAAATTCTTTTCGCGGAGAGCTTCGGCAAAATTACGCATGGCCGACAGATACAGCGCCACTCGAGTGAGATGGCGAGGTTGGGAGATGAGCGATTCGCTCTCAATCATCACAATGACCGTGTCAAGCCCTAACGTCGGCCAGGGTTCAACGTCGACTGAAAGTTGGTCGCCAAGGACGAAGAACGAAGTTGTCATGACGTCGATCGACGATTGACCCGAGCAGCACGTGAGCACCTGGTCGAGCAGTAGCGAACTTCGTCGAAGTTGTTGCGCCACTTCGCTCGCCACTCAAAGGCCAGACCGCAGACCTCGCAGTTTTTTGGGCCGAGCCCGTTCTTGATCTTGGCCACTCGAGCCGGTTTGCCCACCCCTGCCTTCTACCGGTCCCCACCACCAAGTGATGCAAGTGCAGCGTTTTACCTGATCAAGTTGATTTCTCAAAATCTCGAAGTCCCCGCAACGACTCGTTACCCCTAAGGGCGTGTCGTGCATCACCCGGACTTTCGCCGGGGCCCTTTGGATTTGCCCACGCCAGGAGATCTCGTGCGCACTGCGACGTACGGAATCGAGCCCTGCCTATTCATACCGGGTAACGGTAGTTACCAGCAATTACAAGGTTGAATACCCAACAAGCCCCAACTCCGCTACTTTGGGGTGAGAAAAATTCACCCTTAAGGAGAATTCCATGTTGCTAGGACGAGAGAACCGAACTACCGCGCGAGACGGTCGTGCACTGAGTTCGACGGTGCGACGAATTGCGGCGACGACCATTGCCCTCGGGTTAGTCGTGGGAGGGTCCACCATCGCGGCGGCCGATACCGCCAAACACGCAAAGTCCTCACACGACGGTAAATCGAGTCACCACCATTCGTCGTGGACTCCTACCATGACGCTCAATGCGACGTTGACCTCGCCCTGGAACGCGTTGCACAGTGTTGGTACGGCGACCACGTACGGTTTTAACGAACTGACCGGCACGTCGACCAGTCTCGCGACCCCGACCGCCATCGAGTTACTCGGTGGGTTGGTCTACGTCAATGGCGTTGGCCACTTCAATGGATTCGTCACCTTCACCTTCTCGGATAGTTCCACCTTGGGCGTCAGTATGAATGGTCTCACTCGTTCATCCGGTGGCGCCTACAACTTCAAGGCACCGCTGCGCGTCATCGGAGGAACCGGAACGTACGCGAACACCCACGGCTTTGGCTTGTATACGGGAACTCGAACCGGTCCGGTAGGTTCACCAATCAGTGGCACCTTTACCTTGCGTCTCCACCAGGACTCCCCAACCACCACTACTGTTCCCGCAACGTCCACCACGATCTCGTAGTTGCTACCGCGCGTACGAGTTTGAACAGGGCCGCCTCGGCAAACCTGCTCTCGCAACTCGGTTAATTCATTGTTCATCAAGTGGGACCGAACCTTGACGCGTGACGGCGGGTGATGGCTTTTTCGCCACCCATTCGGTGTCTCCGGTAGCCTTGCGAGCCGACACTTTTTAAAAAGAAAGGTCGGAATCTAGGAGGAGTGCGAGAGCGGCCGAATCGGCACGATTGGAAATCGTGTGTAGGGCAACCTACCGTGGGTTCAAATCCCACCTCCTCCGCCAGCAGGTCAATATAGAAATAGGCGGTTCGGAGATACAAAAGTCCGAATCGGATCAATTTCTGCGAGTTCGATGGGTTGGATCTCCAACTTCGTCGAGTGAGCGCGGTGCAGTGGTGCCGTTGTAGGTGTCGAAGTCACGAAGAACCCCCCTGGGCCGTGAAAGGTCCAGCGGGGTTCTTCGTGACTTCGCGAACGCTGCGCGTGGTCGGGCGTACACGACGGTGCTCGACCGACATTTGTGGGTACTCACATTCTTTATTGGCCACACGACTAGAACTGAGGGGTGCTGCTCGCAACTTCCGGCTTTGTCCTCACCCTTAGTTTCATCGCACCAACCCTCTCGGTTCTGCAGTGCGTGGCGCAGGCTCTGCGTTTTCGCACCAGCGGCGCGCAGGGTGTGTCGCTTGATACCTGGATTCTCTCGGCCTTCGTCACTGAGCTGTGGACTGGCTACGGTTTGATCTATCACGTTCCCGCGGAGATCTACGCGAACATTCCCTTTCTTATCGTGGCGGGCATCGTCGTCGCCGTCGCCGCTCGTCGCCAACACGCCGTGCGCCGCGCGGTAGTCGGCGCACTGATCATCACCATCATCACCTTGCTCGTCTCGCTGGCTGGCCTTTCGCCTCACTGGCGCTGGATTCTCGCCACGCTCTCGGACGTCAGTGCGGTCACGATGTATCTTCCCCAGATGGTGGTGGCCCTTCGCAGTAGCAATCTCGAGGGTGTCTCGGTAGTGAGCTGGGCTCTCGCCACACTTACGGGACTCGCGTGGGCCCTCTACGGCGTGTTAATTCACCAACCGCCCGTGGCGTTGCCGTCGGTGGTGATGGTCCCTTCCGCTCTGGTCATCTTGATCCAGGTCAGTCGCCATCGCCTGCGCGGACGCGCGTTGAGGGGCGTACTCGCCCCGATTGTTGAATAGCCGGACCAGTCTGGCGATGGTTCGTCACGTTATTCAACTGGCGCACCCACCATCATTAACCGAGCGGTCGACAGTACAGTAAAGGACTATGGACAACTCTTCTGGCTTTACTACATTGCGCCGCTACAACTTGATCGCGGGCACCCTGCACGCAGTTTCGGCTCTGGTCATTCTCGTCTTGGCCAACTCATTTGCTCTGCCCGTGAGCGCCAACTTCATGGCCGGACCGCCGGGAGCATCAACCAAACATCAAATGGTGCACTTCTTCAATATTCCGATGGCGGGGATCATTGTCGCCTTCTTCATCCTCTCGGCTCTGGCCCACTTCATCGTGGCGCTACCCATGCGGACGACCTACGAAGCGGGACTCGCAAAAAATCAGAACCCCTTTCGCTGGCTGGAGTACTCACTCTCGTCATCGCTCATGATTCTGGCCATTGCCCAATTAACCGGCATTGAGGACGTGGCGGCGTTGATTGCGCTGATTGGCGTCAACGCGTCAATGATTGGTTTTGGTTGGATGCAAGAACGCTACGAAGAGCCGGGTGCCAGCCTCATGCCGTTCTGGCTCGGATGCGTGGCGGGCGTGCTGCCCTGGCTGGCCATTGGTGTCTACCTCGTCGGCCCGGGGGCCCGCGACCACGCGCCGGGCTTTGTCTACGGTATCTACGTCTCACTGTTTATCTTCTTTAACTGTTTTGCGTTAGTCCAGTACCTGCAGTATCGCCAGGTCGGTCGCTTCCGCAACTACCTCGTTGGTGAGAAGACTTATTTGGTGTTATCAATAGCGGCCAAGTCACTGCTGGCCTGGCAGATCTTTGCCTCCACGCTCGCGTCCACGCAGGCCGCGGGCCACTGAGGTTCTACCTACGACCCACCTAACATGGGGACGTGATGATCACTACTGATCAACGGGCGCACTACGACCAGCACGGCTGGCTCTTGCTCGATAATCTGCTCGAACTCGAGGTAGACGAACTGCAACACGAAGTTGACGCAGTGGCGTCGTGGCGTGATGACGGCGAGTGGCTTCACCACTACGAAATGACTGACTTCGGGCGAAAGCTCGCACGCACGGAGAACTTCACGCCGTTTTCTCACGCGCTGCGCGCGCTGCTTTGCGACGGGGCTATCAGTGCCATAGCGAGTGAACTGCTCGGCGAACCAGCGCTGCTCTATAAAGAAAAGATCAACTACAAACTGGTCGGTGGAGCTGGGTTCGCTCCTCACCAGGACAAACCCGCGTACCCCTTCGTCGACTCGGTCCTCAGTGTGATGGTCGCCGTTGACGACGCCACCGTGGAGAACGGGTGTCTCGACATCGTTTCGGGCTGGCACCACGAGTTGTTGGCCCAAGACGAACGAGGCTGTCTGCACCCCGACGTCGTCGCGTCACTGGACTGGCAACCAACGGAACTTCGCGCCGGCCAGACACTCTTCTTTCACGCGCTCACTCCCCATCGCAGCAGTGCGAACCATTCCACGCGCGATCGTCGAGCGCTCTACCCGACCTACAACGGTCAGTCCGAGGGTGACTTGCGTGACGCCTACTACGAGGCCAAACGGCTGGCCTTTGACGCCCCGGCGGCAAGCGACCGGGTTCGGCTCTCACTGATTGGTGACTTCGAGGGACGGCCGGCGTGAGTGCGCCAGCTTCAGTTGACGAACTCTTTGAGCTCTACGAATTACGCGGCCACGAACGTTACGGCGAGGACGTCAGCCAACTCGAGCACGCTCTGCAGTGCGCCGCGCTCGCGCGACACCACCACGCCAGTGACGAGCTGATTACGGCAGCGCTCTTTCACGACGTCGGACACTTCGTCGTGGACCTTCAGGGCGCTGAGGACTTTAACTTCGAACGTGATGATGACGACCACCAAGCGGTCGGAGCCCGAGTGCTGGCACCAATCTTTGGGCCACTCGTCGCCCAGCCAGTAGCGCTGCACGTCACCGCGAAACGCTGGCGCTGTACTCGTGAACCCGCGTACGTTGACCAACTGTCGCCCACGTCACGCGCGACGTTGCGGGCCCAAGGGGGCCTACTGACAAACGACGAGTGCGAACGCTTTGAGGCGCACCCCGGTTTCGCTACGGCGTTGGCATTACGTGGGTGGGACGACACCGCAAAGCAGACCGAGTTCGTCCTTGGATCACTTCGTGACTACGAACAACTTGTCCGCAACCTCGCTCGGCCCCCGCGCTGAGTTACGCGCGACGTTGTTGAAAGAACTCGCGCAGAAGTTGCTGCGAGTCCGTCGCGAGCACGTCGTAGGTAATTGTCGCTTCGTGTAAGAGACGAGGGTCCTGGAGCAGGTTGTAACGCGAACCCACCGCCCCGGCCTTTTCGTCCATCGCCGCAATAACCACGCGAGCCACGCGAGCATTCAAGAGAGCTCCCGCGCACATGACGCAAGGTTCAAGCGTGACGTAGGCCGTGACACCATCGAGTCGCCACCCCGAGCGCGCCGCCGACGCGTTGCGCAACGCGACTACTTCGGCGTGGGCCGTGGCGTCACCATCAATCTCGCGACGATTCTCGCCTACCGCGAGGAGCTCACCATTCTCGACGAGTACGCAGCCGACGGGAACGTCATCGTGCGAACTCGCCACGCGGGCCGCGTCGAGCGCGAGCGCCATGAAGTGTTCATCACTCGTTGTGTTCGTCACGTTCGACCCACCTTTACCCCTTCGAACTGTACGACGCGACGCGACGCGACGGCGACTTCGAGACCATCGCTCGACCGTTGTAGACTCGTCCACGGAGGGGTGCGAGAGCGGCCGAATCGGGCAGTCTCGAAAACTGCTGTGTCTACGGGCACCGTGGGTTCAAATCCCACCTCCTCCGCCAGTGAGAAACGGGTGACTTCGGTCACCCGTTTCTTCGCGTTAAGGGCGCGGGCGGGCGGTGGAACTACGATGAAACAGTCTGACGAAGGTCGGATCTGGCAGAGGAGCCCTCATGGTTACATCACTCGAACCGGTTGTCGGAACTGAGCGCAAGGTCGTTACGGAACTACCCGGACCCAAGTCTCGTGCCCTGCACGAACGCCGCAAGGCCGTCGTGAGCGCGGGTCTCACCAACGGCTTTCCGATTTACATCGAGCGCGCCGACGGGGCAATCTTGCTCGACGTCGACGGCAACCAGATCCTCGACCTGGGCTCGGGCATCGCGGTGACCTCCATTGGTCACGCCGTGCCCGAAGTCATCAATGCCGTCAGCGCCCAAGTCGCGGCCTTCACTCACACCTGTTTCATGGTGACGCCCTACGAGAGCTACATCGAAGTCTGTGAAGAGCTCGCCAAACTCACCCCCGGCACCCACGCCAAGACATCGGCGCTCTTTAACTCCGGTGCCGAAGCCGTAGAGAACGCCGTCAAGGTGGCGCGTCTCGCCACTGGTCGCCAGGCCGTCATCGTGTTTGATCACGCGTACCACGGTCGTACCAACCTCACCATGGCCCTGACCGCGAAGAACATGCCCTACAAGGATCGCTTCGGCCCCTTTGCGCCGGAGATCTACCGCGTGGCTATGAGCTACCCCTTCCGCGATGGACTGAGTGGTGCCGAAGCCGCCGCACGCGCCATTAGCGAAATTGAGACCACGGTGGGCGCGCACAACGTGGCCGCCCTCTTGATTGAGCCAATCCAGGGCGAGGGTGGCTTCGTCGTGCCCGCCGAAGGATTCTTGCCCGCGCTCTCGAAGTGGACGAGCGACAACGGCGTGGTCTTTATTGCCGACGAGATCCAAAGTGGTTTCTGTCGAACTGGTGACTGGTTCGCCGTCGATCACGAAGGGGTCATCCCCGACATGGTGACGACCGCCAAGGGTTTGGCCGGCGGAATGCCCTTAGCCGCAGTAACGGGACGCGCGGAGTTGATGAACGCGGTGCACGAAGGCGGACTCGGGGGTACCTACGGTGGCAACCCCGTCGCGGCCGTCGCGGCACTGGCCACGATCAAGACCATGCGCGACCGTGATCTCCTCGGTCGGGCTCGTGAAATTGGTCAGATTGTGACGACCGCACTGCGCGATCTGCAACGTGACACGGCCATGATTGGCGACATTCGAGGCCGAGGCGCAATGATCGCCATGGAGCTGGTTGAGCCCGGCACCACGACGCCCAACGCGGCGGCGGCCAAGGCCATCGTGAACTACTGCAACCAGCACGGCGTGATCGCGCTGGCCTGTGGCACCAGCGGCAACGTGATTCGACTACTACCGCCACTGGTCATCACCAACGAGCAGTTGGCCGACGGACTCAGCGTGCTCGCCGACGCCGTTCGATCAGTTCACTAAGTCGTTAGCTCTTTAACGCGGCGGCCAACAGCGCGGGCAGTTTGGCCCATGACGGCTTGACCTCAAAGGCGAGCAGTTTGCGCATCACGACGCCAGCGTTCTGATTTGTTGAGAACCACGCCGGAGCCGGTGACGCCACGAACGGTCCACGCACCACGGATTTCTGCGGACGAGCAAAAAGGAACGCGTTACCGACGAAACCCGAGCCCGACTGGATGTCGGTCACGAGGTGACCAGGGTACGCTCCCCACACCGTGGTCGAGAAGGCGAAGCTCATCGCGTGCCACAGGTTGACCCCAATCGAGCCGTAGCGCAGGTCGGCAATGGCCTGCTCGATAACGGGGCCCACCGTCGCGTCCTTCATCGTGCGCGGATCGGCTAATAGCGTCATCGAGAGCGTGCCCCACACAACGTCATTACAAAAGTCGACGGCCTTGCGCACGAAGTCCGCCGTTGAGGTCGCCTCGAGCGCCGTCTCACTGGTGAGGGCGCAAAAGGCTTCCACGTTTAAACAGATGTCGTCAGTCGCGTCTGGGTCCACGTCGCGAATGATGGTCCAGGGCATTCGCTCACCGTCACCGGAACCAATCTGATGGGCATCGGGGTGCACCGCGAGAAAAGAGTCGCGACGAGACAGGGCCCCCGGGTAGTAGGCCTTGCGCGTAGGGATGCTCGCAAACACCGCTTCGAGCTCGTTCAAGAACTCTTCACGCTGCGCCCAGCCACGGTGCGTGATCAGCACGCGCGGCGACAGGCAGTTAAAGCCCGCATTGTTGGCGAGCATCGTGGCAACGTGCTTGGCCTGATAGATCAGTTCCTTCTTGGTCCAGTTCCCCGGCACGATTACAACTGGCGAGACGTTCCCGAGTTCACAGGTCACTGGCTTGGTGATCAACGGATCGTTGGCGGCCTTGCGGCGCTCGCCGTCGGGGCCCACGCCAAAGACAATCGCGTCGTGCGTCTTGTCCGAACCAGTGACGTGGATGTCGTGCACCGCGGGCAGAGTCGTGAGAAAGGCTCCAACCTGCGCGCCACCACTTACGATGCGCAAAAAGCCCGCGTCGATCAACACCGCAAAGGCCTGGCGCCAATAGGGCACGAGGTAGTCATTTACCGGGTTGGCCTTTAAGACCACGACGCGCCCTTCGGCGAACAGTTTGGTCAAGACGTCGCGAGGTCCGAGTGAGGCGACGTTGCCCGCTCCCAACACGAGCGACACGCCCGCGTGACTTTCGGGTGACGTGTAGGCGCCGGCCTGCGTCGCGCGCACGTCCGCTTCGCTGACGCCGGGTTCCATCCATACTTCACCCGTAATGCCGCCGTAGAGAATCTTGTCGAAAGTGTTGGCGGGCATCACTTGGATGGCAATGCGCTGGCCCGACTTGTGGTGGACCGGTCCGGGGTACTGCGGGCGTCCACTCGACGCAATATCCAGCATTGACTGACGAAACGCTTGCGCCATCCGAACGAACGTTCCGATGCCGCTAAAGAGTTCCTCGCCACCTTCGGGACCGTTCGCATCGAGTCCCTTCGCGGCACAGGCCGCGCTATTCCACTCTTCGGCAATTGCGTACGTATCGTGCACGATGCGAGCGAGTAGCGCGGCGCGCTCTTGGGCCGAGACCGCGGCCCAGCGAAGTGCGTTCGCCTCGACCTCGGCGACGATCTGCTCGAGTGCGACGCGATCAAGCGTGACGTGATCTTGGGCCCCTGAAGTGGGAGCCGTAGCTCCTCGTGACTGTGACATGACTAGTTCCTTCCCCCCTGCTGTATGGGAGACTAGTGCGATGACGAGTACGCCGACCAGCCCCGTACCGCCCGGCTGGTATCCCGATCCCGAGGGCCTGCGCCAGTGGCGCGTCTGGAATGGCGAGACCTGGACCCAACTAACCCGGCCCTTTGGCGACACCTCTCCCTCGTCAGTTGGCGCGTCGCTCGACCTCATTCGGGCGCTCCATCGCCTCGTGCGTTACGGCAACGTCGCCGCCTTCGCCGGCCTCGGTCTGGTCGTCTCAATGTTGGCCCACTGGCCCGGCACCCCCCAACCCTTGCCGGCGTGGTTCGCTGCCACCGCCTTGGACGCCGGCCTCTCGCTACTGGTCATTGGCTCGGCCTGCTTTAGCTTCGGCGTGCGCGAACTCGAAGGGCGCTGGACCGTACTGGCACTTATCCCCGGACTGAACGTGCTCAACTTCAGCGCGCTGGTGGTGCGCCGCCTCGGTGGTCGGTCCCCACTGCGCCGGGTCGCGGCCGAAACACTGCTACTTATTCTCTTTATTACCCAAGCTCGAGTGCAGCCGTGGTTGGGCGTCGCCCCGATGATGGTGGCCTGGGGTCACACTCGCTGGGACCAGGCTCTGCTGAGCGAGATCACCGGTACGCCGACATCGAGTACCGCACCTTCCTCGTAAGATAAGACGTCGAGGGCGGACGCCCCATTCCAAGAGGAGAAAATCATGGCGAATGAAGAGTGGGGCCCATTAGCGGGGCTCATTGGCACCTGGGAGTCGGGCATGGACGGACTCGATGTCTCGTACCACAACGACAAGGGCAAAATCGCCGAGACGCCTTATCGTGAGAAGACCACCTTCAAGCCCTTCGGGCCAGTAGACAACGGTGAGCAAGTTCTTTACGGACTGGACTACCGCACCGCCGCGTGGCGCGAAGGTGAGGACAACCCCTTTCACACCGAAGTCGGTTACTGGATGTGGGACGCCAAAGCTAAGCAGGTGATTCGCTGCTTCATCATTCCGCGCGCGCAGGCCGCCCTCGCGGGAGCGACCGTTGAACCAAACGCCACGAGTTACAAACTCGAAGCGGTGCTGGGATCAAACACCTACGGCATCCTCTCCAACCTCTACCTCGACGAAGTAGCGCACACCACTCGCTTCGACGTCAACATCAGTTTCACGGCGGACACGTTCAGCTACGACGAGACCACGGTGGTCGAGCACAAGAAGCACCCCACGGTGATTCTTCACACTGACCGCAATACACTCAAACTGGTCAGCCGCGAAGCCTAAGCCCCATGTACGACTGGACCGACGAACACCAGGCCATTACCGCGGTGGTTCGTCGATTCGTTGACGAACAGATTCGCCCACACCTAGACGATCTCGAACATAACGGCGTGCCGCCGTTCGAGATTTTGCGCACGATGTACGAGGTCTTTGGCCTCAAGGATGCCGCGCGCGAAAGCTTTGCACGACAACTCGCGCGCAAACGAGACGGGGGCGACGACGAGCGACCAACGCGCGGCTCCGACCCCGCGGCGCAGATCATTTCCACGATTGAACTCTGTCGCGTCAGTCCCGGGTTGGTGACGTCGCTCGGCGTGTCAACGGGGCTCGCTGGTGGCACCATTAACAAACTCGGCACTCCCGCCCAAATGGAACGTTGGGGTCTCGACCTGATGACGCTCGACAAAATCGGCGCGTGGGCAATCACCGAACCCGACTCGGGCTCCGACGCCTTGGGGGGAATGCGCACCACCGCCCGTCGCGACGGTGACGAGTACATCATCAACGGCCAAAAGACGTGGATTACCAACGGACCCTACGCCGACACCATTGTGTTGTACGCGAAACTTGACGACGGTAGCGGCGTCGACGTGCGAGAACGAAAGGTGCTCACCTTCGTGCTCGAGCGCGGAATGCCCGGACTCGAACAAGCCAAGCCCATGCGCAAGATGGGTCAGCACGGCTCACCGACCGGTGAGGTCTTTCTTTCGGACGTTCGTGTTGGTCGCGATCACCTGCTGGGCGAGACCGAGGAACCACGAGGGGGCGGCCGTCAGAGCGCCAAGGATAACTTCGTGAGTGAGCGCGCCGGCGTCGCCGCAATGTCGCTCGGCATTATTGAAGAGTGCGTCAAACTGTCCGTGGACTACGCCAAGCACCGAACGCTGTGGGGCAAGCCCATTGGTGACTTCCAGTTGATTCAACTCAAGCTCGCCCAAATGGAAGTGGCCCGCATCAACGTACGCAACATGGTCTTTGCACATATTGAACGGTCCAACGCCGCCGCCACGCCCACGCTTGCGGAAGCTTCGGCGATGAAGCTCTACGCCGCGCAGGCGGCCTGTCAGGTCGCCGACGACGCTATTCAAATCTTTGGGGGAAACGGCTACATCGCGGAGTACCGAGTGGAGCAACTTAGTCGCGACGCGCGCGTGCTGCGGATCTACGCCGGCACCGATGAGATGCAGGTCGTGGCTATTGCCAAGGACCTCCTGCGCGCCTAGCCGCCCACGTAGCGCTTATAGCCAGCGATCCAGTTCGCCGTGAACACCCGCTGGGCGACAGCGAGCGACACGGCCCCCGAGCAGACCAGCCGATGCATTGCATTTTCCAGTCGGTCTTTCTTTCCGGCGTTCCACACAATGTTCCACGGCTCGGGCCAAAGATTCTTTGGTGACGTAGGACTTCCACCCACTTCGAGGGGGATCAAGTGATCTTCTTCGTAGTCGTGCGCGGAGGTGTCGCCGCGGAGGTTGTAGCCGCTGTCGAGCGCCGCGTACTTCAGTCGTTGGGTATAGGACTCGGGCGGGCGAACGCTCGAGCTGTAACCCGAAACACAAATCGTTGAATGAATTGTCGCCTGCGTCACGGCCGGGTTTCGCGCGCCCGGGGTGAGGTGCGCGTTCGGTAGGCCCAGCAGTTTGGTCATCGACGACGCCGGCACGACCCCGAACGACGCGACCAGTCCCAACGCCACAATGACCACGGGCGCTGCGCTGTTCAACCAGCTTCTTCGCGTGGCAGTCGTGCGCCGGTGATTTCGCGAACTACTCACTGACGGCGCCGCTTACGGTTGGAGAGAAATAGAAAAACGAGGAGCGCCGTCGTGGGAACGGCCAGCACCACGACGCGCGCTACGGGCAACACCGCCCCTCGATGCACGTTCAGCACCGTCGTGGTCGTAGTAGCCGCCCACAGTAATGAAACGTGCACGAGAACTACGAGCGCGACGACAGGCCGTCGCCCTTAGGTAACGTTGCGCGCAGGTGGTCGATGATCTGCGAGATGGCCTGGTCTTGCGCGAGTAGGTGCTGTTGAATTTCGGAGGCCTCTTTCAAAACGGCCTCGGCATCTTTGTACGTATCTTCGGCTCGCTTGTCGGCGGCGGCCGCTTGAATATTTTGACCCACGATGATGATGGGCAAGAGGACTAACTGCAAAAAGCTGCTCGACATCCACACCACGATGAAGTACGTGCCCTGCTTAATAGCCGACGGTAGGGCGAACAGGGCGAGGGCGGAAAAGAGGTAGGCGCACCACATCGTGCCCACTACCAAGGTGATCTTGAGACCAAACCGCGCGTTGAAGCGGACGATGAAGTTCTGATGATTAATTCGTCGTACGTCGACCGTCTTGACCGGCCGACCCTGGCGCAGTTCTTCGCTACGCGGGTGACGAACGTATTCGTAGATAGAGGCCATGTCTGATTCTCACACGCCGCGACGTCGCGCGCCGGGAACAACCGTTATTTGGTGACGAGGTCCGGTGACGTCTCCATGCCCTGTCGCCAGACCGAACGAGCGATGATCTTGGTCGTGTCGGCACGGCTGCGGTACTTTTCGGCAATATCGCGAATCTCTTCGAGCAGACCCTCTGAGAGGAATGTGGGATTAAGCCCCAGGGCCAAAAAGCGGTCACGACTTACGTTGAGTTCGTTCTCAGCGGCCTCCCGACGAGGGTTCGGCAGATTGGCCACTTCCACGCCGGTCAATTTGGCGATGAGCTCCGCGAGGTCGCGCACCCGATAGGTCTCGGTTACCTGGTTAAAGACCATCGGCTTTTCACCGCGCTGCGGTGGATTCTCTAGGGCAATCTGGATGCAGCGCACCGTGTCGCGAATGTGAATGAAGGCGCGAGTCTGGCCACCGGTCCCGTGCACGGTCAACGGATGGCCGATCGCTGCTTGCATCAAGAAACGGTTCAACACGGTGCCGTAGTCACCGTCGTAGTCAAAGCGGTTGATCAGTCGCTCGTCGAGTGCCGTCTGGGGAGTCTGCGTACCCCAGACAATTCCTTGGTGCAGGTCGGTGATACGCAACTGGTCGTTCGCGCAGTAGAAAGCGAAGAGCAACTGGTCGAGCGTCTTGGTGAGGTGGTAGACCGAACCGGGATTGGCGGGGTGCAGAATCTCGCGCTCGAGGTCACCGTCAGGCGTCGGAACTTTGACCGTGAGGTAGCCCTCGGGGATTGGGGCTGAGCCGGACCAGCCGTAGCCGTAGACGCCCATCGTGCCCAAGTGCACGAGTGCAATGTCAAGTCCGGTCGACACAATGGCGGCCAGAACGTTATGGGTGCCGCGCACGTTGTTGTCAACGGTGTAGCGCTTGGCAATAGTGCTGCGCATGGAATACGGCGCGGCGCGCTGTTCACCAAAGTGCACAATGGCGTCGGGCCGACTTTCGCGAAGTAACTGTTCAAAGCGGTCGTACTCTTGCGCTAAGTCCAGGTGGACGAAGGAGATTTCCTTGCCGGTCAACTCTTTCCACACGCGAATACGCTCACCAATCGGGCGAATAGGGGTTAAGGAATCAACCTCGAGCTCCAGGTCAATTTCGCGACGGCTCAAATTGTCGACAATCGTGACGTCGTGGCCAATATCGGAAAGGTGCAGCGAGGTTGGCCAACCGCAAAAACCGTCACCACCGAGTACGAGAACCTTCACCTAACGCTCCTTCGCTCTGACCACTTCTCGACCCCGCCCCAGAGTGGGGTCGTGTATTTGGTCGATGTCGCCCGAGTAACCCTACCAGCAGGCCATTATTCCAACGGTTTTTTGCGCTCAGCGCAGGGAAGTCAGTGTCACGTGTTCACTCACGTCGAGCAGCTCGACCCACGTAGAACCCGGCGTGAGTGCGATGACCTTACCGTCGGCGCTGCGCACGACAATTGGTTTGCGCAGATTGGCTCCACGCGACCAACTGCCGTTAATCATTCGACCTTTTGTAAAGACTCGAACCGGTCCAGAACCGGTCAAGACCGCTTGAGCACCCTCCACGCCTACTCCGCCGCGGTAGTGCACCGAGAGCACCACAACGTTTTTCGGGGACAGGCGCGCGCCATCGGCGGTCACGTCTGGTCGCCCAAAGATTGAACGATCCCACGACAGGGATCGCGCATTCCACGTCCACGTGGTGGCGTAACCGGCCACGAATCCAACGACGAACGAATGCACTCGACCACCAATCGGCGGCGCCGTCACGGGGGTGTACGTGAATAGTGCCGGTGGTGGGGTTGGCCGACCCCCTCGCTTGATAAGCGCCGCGACGTTCGCGTACAGGTTGTGCGGTGGGTAGCGCTTCGGATCACGAAACATGGCGGCCCCGGCTGAAGACTGATCGAACAACTTCACCGGAGCCGATCGAATGCTCTTCAACGCGTAGAGCGCTCCACCAGAAAACGCGAAGATGCCCCCGATGGGATAGACAATTTCTCGATCAGTTCGTCGAACTGATCGCACGGGACCCACTCGCAGACTTAATCGAGAATTAAAAATTGCGGCGAGACGCGTAATCCCGCCTTCGCAGATCTCTTCGTAGACAATGTCCGCCTTGTTGATCCCGTACTGGGGTCGAGCATCGAACGTGTTATCAATCTTGACGGTCAACGCCGGTCGATGTTTGGTGAGTCCGCTCGGATCAGGCAGCCCGGTCAGAGGTGCCACGTGCACCGGCTTCGTGGTCGTCGTGGTCGTCGGGGCGCTCGTGGTGGTGGAAACGGTCGTGGTGGTGCTCGAATCTCCCAGCGCGGGAGCGACGCCAACCGTGAACAGTCCAAGTGTCGCCAGTAGGGTTGAGGTCTGGAGTATTCGCATCTTGGCAACTTAGGCGAATCCGACCGCGACCAAGCTTCCTAAAGTTGGGGAGTAGTTTTGCCACTATGACTGTTTCACCCGAACTCCTCGCGACGCTCGACGTCGACCAGGTTTCGGTTCGCTTTGGTGGACTACTGGCACTGCACAACATCTCCTTCCAAGTGGCGGCGAACGAGATTGTCGGTCTCATTGGGCCCAATGGGGCCGGCAAGACCACCGCCTTCAACGTCATCTGCGGCTTCACTCCCCCCACGTCGGGGTCGGTGCACTTCCCGGCGCTCGAAAAAAGTAATCTCCGACCCGACCAACTCGCTCGGGCCGGCGTCGCGCGCACCCTGCAGGGCGTTGGTCTCTTTGATCACGTGCGAGTAATTGAAAACGTCATGGCCGGCGCTCAGAGCCGACCTGGTGGTGGGGTCACCAGGGGTCTCTTAGGTTTAGCCTCATCGGCTCGCCACGAACGAGGGCTGCGACACGAAGCAATGGCGATGCTGGAGCGACTCGGAATTGCGCGCTACGCCAATGCCTTTCCCGGAGCCATCCCCTACGGAATCGCGAAGAAAGTCTCCATGGCTCGAGCCTTGATGATGGCGCCGAAGCTCTTGCTGCTCGACGAACCGGCTTCGGGGCTCGATGAGCAGGAGCTCGAGGAGTTTTCTAAGTTGATTGGTGAACTTCGCTCCACGATGAGCGTCTTGCTCGTGGAGCACAACATGGACTTCGTGATGCCACTGGTTGATCGGCTGGTCGTACTTAATTTTGGTCAAGTCATCGCATCGGGCTCGCCCGCTTCGATCAGTCACGACGAAGCAGTCCTGGCCGCCTACCTCGGAGTTGACCAGTGATTCGAGTCGAACGCTTGAGCGTGGTCTACGGAGCGGTGCGAGCACTCACCGACGTATCCTTTGGCGCACCCGCGGGCCGTATTACCGCAGTGCTCGGCGCTAACGGTGCTGGTAAAACCACGTTGCTTCGCACAATTTCGGGGCTCGTGAAACCAACTAGCGGGGCGATCTTCTGCGACGAGACGTCGCTACTCGGCCTGGCCACCGAAAACATTGCTCGACTCGGTATTGGTCACGTCCCCGAAGGACGTGGCGTCATTGCGGAGTTCACCGTTGAAGAAAATCTCCGACTCGGCATACTCGCAAGTCGCGCCAACGTGAGCGAAGGACTCGCGCGACAGTTCGCGCTCTTTCCCGTGCTCGGCGAACGACGCAAGCAGTACGCGTCAACGCTGTCGGGTGGTGAGCGTCAAATGCTCGCCATGGCTCGGGCACTTATCGCGAAACCCTCGGTGCTCTTGCTCGATGAACCATCACTCGGGCTCGCACCCCAAGTCACCGCCGAGATGATGCGGACCATCAGCGAACTCTGCGCGTCAGAAAACCTGACCGTCGTACTCGTGGAACAAAACGCCAAGAGCGCCCTTCGCATTGCTCACGACGCCGTGGTACTGCATCTGGGCACGGTCATCGCCAGTGGCAGTGCCAGTGAAGTTGCGGACAACAGTGACCTGCGTCGCTACTACTTAGGTCTGGTCACGCCGTGAGCACTCTGCTGACTTCACGAATTATGACTGACGTCTTTGGTGGGATCACCAGTGGCGCGGTCATTGCGCTCGTCGCCCTGTGTCTCGTCATTGTCTGGAAGTCAACCAACGTATTGAACTTTGCTCAAGGAGCGATGGGCATGTTCGCCACGTTCGTGGGTATGAATCTGGTCTTTCACGATACGAACTACTGGCTCTGCCTAGTGCTATCGGTTGCGACGGGACTGGTCGTGGGCGGGCTCACCGAACGCGTGCTCATCCGTCCCCTGTACGGCAAACCCGAGATAAATCCCATTGTCGTGATGGTGGGGTTCTTGGGACTGCTCGAGGCTCTCGTACCCGCGATCTGGGCGAGCAGTTTTAACACGGTGCCCTCACCGTTCAGCCAGGTCTACTTTCAATCGCACGGCAACACCGTCCTTCTCTCGCCGTTTGTCCTCTATCAAATAGCCCTCGCCCTCGGCGTCATGTTGGTCGTCGCTTTGCTCTTTCAGTACACGACCCTCGGACTAAAAATGCGCGCCGCCGCTCTCGCCCCCGAAGTTTCGCGACTGCTGGGCGTACGCGTAAACCGACTCTTAACCCTGGGCTGGATGCTCTCGAGCGGCATCGGTGCGTTGGCCGGCGTGATCGTCTCGACTGGCCACACCCTGGACGCGACGAATCTTGACGGTATTTTCGTCAGTGCCTTCATCGCGGCGGCGGTGGGCGGTCTCGAGTCCCCACTCGGCGCCGTCATTGGTGGACTGTTAATCGGGCTCGCCCAACAGTTCATCCTCAACTACTGGTCGGCAAACTTGGCTCCATTGGCGGGCGTCATTGTGTTACTCATCAGCCTCGCGATTAAGCCGCAGGGGATCTTTACGCGAACCGTGACGAGGCGCGTCTAATGAAGTGGCTGACCACGTTGCGCGACGCGCGGCCCACGACGAGTCGAGCCTTAGGCATTACGTTGCTCACGCTGCTGGCTCTACTCATTACGTTTCGACTCTCCGCGCTCGACGACGCCAAACTCGCGAGCGGCGCCGCAATCGCCATTGTGGTGGTCGGACTGAGTTGGCTTATTGGTTGGAGTGGTCAGGTCTCGCTCGGTAACTCGGGCTTTATGGCCGTCGGCGCCTACGTCACCGCTATCTGGGCGAACCACCACGCGACGACTCCAATTTTTGTGACGCTACTGCTCGCCACCGGTTGTGGCGCACTCAGTGGTCTCGTGTTGGCGCTGCCCTCGACCCGACTGCGCGGACCGTACTTGGCGGGCATGACCCTGGCCTTCTCATTCGCCGTGGTGCCCCTCGCCCTTAATTTTCCCTCGGTCACCGGGGCGTCAAGTGGGCTCACCCTCAACTTCTTGAATGCCCCTTCTTGGTTTGCCGGTCTCTTTACTGGACCCCAAGCGACCGTCAACGCGAATGCGCAGTGGTCGGCCGACGTCGCCATTGTCGTAGCGGCGGTGGCCTTCTTCTTCATGGCCAATCTCTTCCATTCACGGACGGGACGAGCGATGCGTCTGATCCGTGACAACGACGTCGCGGCCGAACTCACGGGCGTCAACCTGCCACGTACACGAACCCTCGCCTTTGTCATCTCGGCGGCGTACGCCGGTCTCGGAGGGTCACTGCTCACTCTCTTAAATGGCAGCGTGACGCCCCAGACCTACTCCATTGCGCTCTCCATCTTGCTGCTGACCTTGATGGTTCTGGGCGGAATTGGCACTTTGAGTGGTGCCGTTCTGGGCGGGCTCATTTACTCGTATTCGGACAATTTGGTCTCACTGGTGAATAAGGTGACCGGCGTCAACCCGGCCTCGACCTTTGGGGCCAATCTCAAGGGCATTGTCTTTGGAGCCCTGCTTATTCTCACGATGCTGCTCGCCCCGCGCGGACTCGTTGGACTGGGTAGTCAACTAGTCAGACTTTTCGCTCAGCTCCGTAACCGCACGTAACCCGACCAGACAAAAAGGTTTTCCGGGACTTATAGTGAATGCAGTACATCTACCAAGGGGAATCTTCCATGAATCACCAACGAATTCACCGCGCCGTCAAACTAGTGTCCGCGAGCACACTCATGCTCGGAATGCTGAGTTGGGGTGTCGGGCTGGCTTCGAGCGCCAGCGCCACCACCGCCACACCGGGCGTAACCGCTAAGAGCGTCACCATCGGCGCCACCGTGCCCCTCAGTGGCATTGCCGCTGGTTACGGCGAAGTCTCAGCCGCCGCCGCGGCCGTCTTTAGCTACGTCAATAGTAAGGGTGGCATCAATGGCCGCAAAATTAACTACTTGCGAAAAGACGACTGCTACAACATCAACGCTCTTGGCTGCACTGCGGGAACTGGCGTCACGACGCTCTCCCAGACCCAAGCTCTCGTGACCCAGAGTCACGTGTTCGCTGACGTCGGCTCGCTGGGCACCGCGGCCCAGGGTACCGTCCTCAACTACTTGAACCAGAACGGCGTACCCAACCTTTTCGTGAATTCGGGCTCGTCGCTGTGGAACCAACCAAAGAAGTACAAGGGGCTCTTTGGCTTCCAGCCGAGCTACCAAGCTGAGTCGAAGGTCTTCGCCTACTGGATCAAGAAAAACGAACCACTCGCCGTGGTCGGCCAAATTGGTCAGGGTGACGACTTTGGCGCTAACGGCCTGGCGGGACTGTTGGCTGCGCATCTGCCCATCGCTAAGGCGAATCAGTTGACCTACGACGCGAACGTCACGAGCCCCACGCTGGCGGCTGGTCTCATTCAAGACATTTCGACGCTGAAGGCCAACAAGGTCAACGCGGTCGTGCTCGACTCGATTCCACCCGTGACCCAAGCGATACTCAAGATTGCGTACAACCTCGGCTACAGCCCCCAGTGGTTGATCTCGTCGGTGGGTGCGGACCCAATTTCGGTGGCGACTCCACTCGAGGTAGGGGCCATCACACTCGACTACTTCCCATCAACTGCCGACACCGCGAATTCCTGGAACCAGTGGGTCACGAAGGTGATTAAGCGATTCCCGGCCGCGCGAGCGGACTTTCCGAACTACTTCACCGGGGCCAACGCTGGCGTGCTCGACGCGAACATGCTCTACGGCGCCAGCTACGCCGTCGCTTTCTGTGAAGCGCTGAAGTCACTCGGCAAGAACGTGACCCGGGCCGGACTCTTGAAGGCCATGACCACGGTGAGGTTTGCAACCCCGTCGCAGACGCCACTTCGCTACAGCGCGACGAAGCACCAGGGACTGCTCGGTGGTTCGTTGGCTCAGATCATTGCCAACACCAACCCCGCGAGCAACCCCCAGTACATAAAGTTGCTGGGTAACGCGGAGTACACCACCGGTGACACCTCGACGACGCCGGTGATCACCGCTGCGCCAATCGTCTCACCCATCCCGGGTTGGCTGTCGTAACCAACTCGACTTCCAAACTAAAGAAGCCCGCCGAATATTCGGCGGGCTTCTTTAATGCATTCGTCACGGTGACGAAGTCCAATTAGTAGGCGATCATGCCGCCAGACTTGTTGGCGTCCGTCAGTTGCACGTACGCCGGATCAACGGCCAGGGTTGTCCACGTCTGGGTGTTGCCGGCCTGTCCATTCACGGCCCCGGTGTAGCGGAACTCGGGGATAAGCCACGTGGAACCGTCGGCCAGTTGATACGTCGCCAGCGTGATGCTCGACGAATCTAACGTGACCGTAACAACTGGTGGAGCGAGCGGCGCCGGTGCGGTACCCGTTGAGCCACCGGTGGTGGGAACCGGATCAACTGCTGGTCCAGGCGATGACGCGAACTTGGCAGCCTCTTGCTTATTCAGTGCGGCAACACCGTCACGTGGACTTTGTAGTGGGTAGCTCACTTTCGACGTCACCGAAAAGGCGGGACCGTTCGCTTGCAAAATTTGACCCGAACTCGTAACCGAGACTGAAACGAACTGGTCAGTTCGAATACCATCAACCGCGACCGTGAACTGGCCGTCGACCCACGACATCGCGGTGCCGTCAGTCATCGTGGTCGTGGAGAATGATCCGTCAACCAACGTGTAGTCAAAGCCCAATCGGTTGATCAAGCTATCGGCGACGGTCTGCACCGTGGCGGAACTCGGCACTGCGTCACTCGCCAGTGTCACACTGGGCACCGATGCTGCGTGCGAGGACATCAACACCGCATTGCCCGGTGCGCCATTCAGCGCAGCCGGTGGAGCGATGCCACCACCCGAACCTGATGGCATGACGCCACCGCCCAGGTCACCACCCGCCGGGGGTGCGGGAGTGACGGGAAGAGCCGGAGGAGTAGTCGTGGTGGGGGTACCACTCGACGTACCGAGAGGTGTTGTCGGCGGGATTGTTACCGGTGGCACCACGCCACCAACGGATCCGGGGGTCGGCGACGGAGTAACCGTTGAAGCATTGGCGAGCGTTGCGGAACTAAAAGTCCAAAAGTTCAGCGAGCCCGAATTCCAGTAGCCAACCGTGTCACCAGCAGGTGAGCTCAGTTGCCAATTCGTCCCATCACCGTTGACGTCACTGGCGGTGCCGGTGACCGAAAAAGCTGAAGCAATCGCGGTCACTTCGCGAGCGCTGGGCGAAGGGCTGGAGAGCTGATAGGCCGGGGCGCTCGAGAGGTCGCCCGATATTCCAGCTCCGGCGGTGAACTCAAAACGGGCAAAGATCGCCATCGCGCCCATGGCCGATACCTTGCCGGCGGGCTGGGCCGCGCCGAGCTCGAGTACGGGCAGGGTGGATCCGACTGACAGCAACAGAGCAATCGCTCCCGCGGTCAGTGCCCCCGACATCGTGACCGCTCCGGCGAAGCGAAGCTTGAACGATCGTGGTAGGCGCGCCGAGCTCGGCGGTGGTGTGGCGACGACGCGCGACACCATCGCCGCAAAGTCGGATGGTTCGTAGTGCTGGTCCCCAACGGGATCGAGCGCTCGCAGTTGGGCTTCTAGGTCGTTCATAGTGTTCTCCTTCTTCACTTAACTACTGTCCGGTCGAACGAACTACTTTCAACGAACTTCCACTTCAGCGAGCAATTCTCGAAGCTTGGCCTGCGCGCGTGAAAGTTTCACGGCCACGGCCCCCACGCTCAGTGAAATCGTCACCGCAATCTCCTCGTTGGAGAGTCCGTCCCACACCTTCATAAGGAGCACGTCTCGATCTTCGTCGGTTAGTTGCGCGAGAGCCTCTCGAAGACTCAACGTGGCCACCATCTGGTCCTCGGCCGACGCCAGAAGGAGCGGAGCTTGAACCCGACTCTCGGCGGCGTGCCGTCGGAACCACGATCGCTTGGTGTTTTGCAGAATGTGGCGAGCTACTCCAATAATCCACGCTCGTTCGGACCCCACCGGCACTTCGTCCAGCCGGCGCCAGACCACCAGCAGGGTCTCTTCAATCACGTCATCAAGAGCCGCCGAATCCAGCGGGGCGAGGCGACGTCGCACGTAGTCACCTACTGCACCAACATGAGCACTCGAAAGTTCGCGGAGGCGGCGTTCTCTGGTTTGGTCCATACCTCAACAATGTCCGCTCTTGGCCGCGAATTACTCCATTGTTTACATATTCGGGCGCCGGTGAGCCAAATCGCTGTCGATCAGGGTCTCACGTCAACCCCCACAGCGTCCACAGTCGAGTGGGCCAAAGTGCGGCTGGAGGGATTCGAACCCCCGACCCTCGGTTCCGAAGACCGATGCTCTATCCGCTGAGCTACAGCCGCTCTCGCCTCACCAGCCTACCGACCCGCTGCGGTGCTCGCTATTGCTTGGTCGGTAACGCTTCTTCGAGCGATGGGGCCTTCGTCATGCCCTTAATTTTCGCGATTAATCGGGAGAGATGTTGTTAACTGGGTTATTCAAACCACCCGTAATTGGACCGCCACAGCCGCGGTGCTGTGCGCCGCACGAGTAACTACACTTTTAGCATGCTGAGAAATAGTGCCCGCGCACGTATCGCCGTAGTGCTAATAAGTACAGTTTCGTTGACACTCACCCTCATACCGAATCTCTCCGCGTCCGCCCAGAGTGCCGCCATTACCCACGTCACCATCCCCGAAAAGAAGGGGTACGTGCCCCACCCTCCCGCCGGCTCCACTGACCAGTACCGATGCACATTCTTTAATCCGCACTTCACTAGTGACCGGATGGCAGTGGCGAGTCAGTTTCATAACGGCACTCGCGAAGTACACCACATGATTGCCTACCTGGTTGAACCAAACACCGTGGCTCAAGTTCGTGCGCTCGATCCGAAGAATAAGGGCTGGGCCTGTTTTGCGTCGCCGCTGGGCGCAACGTCAATGGGCAATCTTTCAGCACTTCCGTGGCTCGCCGGTTGGTCGCCCGGCCACGGTCGTGACACGGTTCCCGCCGGCTACGGGGTCGCCATCCCAGCCGGATCCGGGATCATTATGCAGATTCACTACAACGCACTCGCCGGAACGAAACGCGACAACTCCTATCTCAATCTCACCACTGTCGCGGCCGCAGGTTCCAACTTGACGCCGCTCACCTCCATGGAATACGTCGCCGCCCCAGACCTACCGTGTCCCAGTGGCGTAACCGGACCACTGTGCAACCACGACGCCTCCGTGGCCGATCTGGCTACCCGATTTGGTGCCTCCGCAGCCCAGTTCACTCATTTCTTGGAAACGGTGTGCAACCACAATCAGTATCCGGCTGACGCCAGCGCGCCCGGAGCCACCTCCGCAACGTGCACCCTTCCCTTATTGTCATCGACGCCAGTAACGGTCCACGGCGTCACGCCGCACATGCACATGCTCGGAGTGTCATTTTCAGTTGACATCTGTTCGCACGACGCAAAGTGCACGACCCCGACGAACTTGCTGACGGTCCCTAACTACAGCTTCGATAATCAAATTGGCTACCGCATCAACCCCGTAACTTTGTCACCGGGTGATTTCGTGCGAGTGACCTGCACGTACAACCCATCACTTCGGCGCTTCAACCCCCAGACGAAGAAACTTCCCCCGCGCTACATCACCTGGGGTGATGGCTCGAGTGATGAGATGTGCCTCGCAACACTTTGGACCTCGCCCGGCGTAAGTTGAAGGTAGAACTGGTCGGCCTTCACCTGGCTCGACCATTGAAATTTTGAAAGTAGCGACTAGCACGGAGTCGCCAAATGCCGCATCACTGGTCACTTCGCTGTCACCAACACGACACCTGCGCCGTCTAAATTCTCGGCGTGCCGACCAATCGTGTCTCCCTCCTCACGCTCATTCGGCACTGGAGTCGCCTGGGCGCGTTGGGTTTTGGCGGACCCCCGGCCCACATCGCGATGTTGCGAACGCTCTGCGTCAACGAGCACGAGTGGCTACCCGCGCAAGAGTTCGAACACGCCGTCGCCACTACCGGACTACTCCCGGGGCCTGCTTCCACTCAACTCGCGATCTACTGCGCGTGGCGACTTCGTGGATGGCTCGGCGCGATTATCGGAGGTCTCTGCTTCATCGTGCCGGGACTAATCCTGATCCTCGCACTCACCGCACTGTTCTTTGCCCACCATCCTTCGAAGTATCTACTCGGTGCGGCACTGGGAGCCGGTGCGGTCGTACCCGCCATTGCGTTTTCGACCGCGCTCAGCTTGCTGGGGCCAAGTTACCAATCGGTTCACGCCGACTCGGCGCGTCGAGTGCGTTGGAGTATCTACGTTCTCTTGGGCATCGTGACATCAATTTTCTCACCGGAATTCGTGGTCCTGACCCTGATTGGAAGTGGCGTCATCGAGGTCCTGGTGCGCACGGCGCGAGGTCGCCAGCACCTAGCGGCGGTGTCCCTAGGGACAACCCACGCCGTGGTACTTGGGGGTTTCGCAACGCTGGCCTGGGTGGCGTTCAAGGTTGGGGCCCTCTCCTACGGTGGTGGATTTGTCATCATTCCACTCATGCAGCACGACGTGGTCTCGGTCTATCACTGGATGACGGGGGCACAGTTTCTTAACGTTGTCGCTCTGGGACAAATCACGCCCGGACCCGTCGTCCTTACCGTGGCGGCCGTAGGTTACGCCGCTCACGGAATCTATGGCGGGCTGCTCGCCGCCCTCGTCGCGTTCGGTCCGTCATTTCTCTTTATCATCCTGGGCGCCTCTAAGTTCGAGCAGTTGCGAAATAACCATGTCGCGCAGGCATTTCTGGCGGGCGCCGCCCCGTGCGTGATCGGCGCCATTGCTGGCTCGTCGGTACCGTTGGGTCTGCTGCTCGCCCATCTGTGGCAACTCCCACTTCTGGCGGTCGGCCTGCTTTGGCTGTTGTGGCGCAAGGGCTCAACCGTCTATCCGCTGGTCGGGGCCGGACTGCTCGGTGTATTAGCAGCATTTCATTTCCCCGTGTAGCGCAAATGGTGCGGCTGGAGGGATTCGAACCCCCGACCCTCGGTTCCGTAG
>CAITNF010000011.1 GCA_903893745.1 uncultured Actinomycetes bacterium | reverse complement strand
GTGAGTCCAGACGATGAGGAGATCGACGATCTCGTGCTGCGGCTCGTCGCGGAGATGGGCGGCAACATCGCCTCGGAACACGGTATTGGACGGGCGAAGACGAAATGGCTGGAACTCGCGCGTACGCCGGAAGAGATCCGGGCGATGTACGCGCTGAAGGCCGCCTTCGATCCGAAGAATATCCTGAATCCCGGTGTGATCCTTACGCAGTAGCTGCGTTTGCGGGAGTGGACAATGAGGAGTTGAAAGTCATGACGGAGAGTCACCAGAACTACATCGGCGGCGAATGGGTTTCCGGCGCCAGCACGTCGCTCGACGTCAATCCTTCAGATTTGTCCGATGTCATCGGTGAATATGACCGCGCGGACGCTGATCAAGCGACGCGAGCCATCGCCGCGGCGAAGGAGGCTTCGGTCGCCTGGGGCCACTCGACGATTCAAGATCGATTCGACCTACTCGATGGCATCGGCACGGCGCTGCTCAGTCGCTCAGAAGAGCTCGGCACGCTCCTTACTCGCGAGGAGGGGAAGGTACTGCGTGATGGCGTCGGCGAAGTACTTCGGGCAGGGCGGATATTCAAGTTCTTTGCGGGCGAGGCGTTGCGGGTGAGCGGCGAGAAACTGTCATCGGTTCGACCGGGGGTTGAAGTCGAGGTATCGCGCGAACCACTCGGCGTGGTTGGCATAATCACCCCGTGGAACTTCCCGATCGCGATTCCGGCGTGGAAGATCGCACCGGCCCTCGCTTACGGCAATGCCGTCGTCTTCAAGCCCGCTGACTTGGTGCCGGCAACGGCGTGGGCGCTCGCTCGTATAATTGCTGATTTCAATCCTCCGCCCGGTGTATTCAACCTGGTCATGGGCCGCGGCTCAGTGGTCGGAGAATCGATCCTCAAGAGTCCGGGCATCAACGGAATCAGCTTTACCGGTTCGCTCGAGACCGGGCGTCACGTCGCGATGAGCGCCGTCGAACGAATGGCGAAGTTTCAATTGGAGATGGGCGGCAAGAACCCGCTCGTGATTTTGGACGATGCGGATCTGGACATTGCCGTCGAATGTGCCTATCAGGGTTCCTTCGAGCAGACCGGGCAACGCTGTACGGCAACGTCGCGCATTATCGCAACTCCAGGGATTCACGACCACTTTGTGGAGGCATTGGTCGAACGGGTTAAGGGCGCCACGGTGGGTGACGCGCTCCAACCCGACACCGATATCGGACCCGTGGTTGATGAAAGTCAATTCGAACAAGATCTGCGTTACATCGAAATCGGGCAAGGAGAAGGCGCCAATCTCCTGTACGGCGGTCGACCACTGGTGCGTATTACGCGGGGACATTATTTCGAGCCCGCGATATTCACCGACGTACACAACGATATGAGAGTTGCACGTGAGGAGATCTTCGGACCAATCGTCACAATCATTCGCGCAGCCAGTTTTGAAGAGTCGCTCACAGTTGCCAATGACACACAATTTGGACTTGTCGCCGGGGTCGTCACTACCTCCTTGAAATACGCGTCTGCATTTAGACGGGAGAGCCAGGCTGGAATGGTGATGGTCAACTTGCCCACGGCCGGCGTCGACTATCACGTTCCCTTTGGCGGTCGCAAGGCTTCAAGTCATGGCCCACGCGAGCAAGGAAGTTACGCCGCGGAATTTTATACGACTGTGAAGACTGGTTATACCAGACCTTGAATAATTCCTATCTGAAATTTGGGACACGCTTTAGCGATACGGACCATTTGAATCAACTTGCCATGGGTCGAGTGTCTTCTTGCCATATTCGAGATTCACAAACGAAAAGTTAACCTAGAGAGATCAACAGGTAGCCCTAGAAGGTATCAAACGAACGAGTACGGCAACGCCACGTGTCCCGCCGTGGTTGCTCTAAAACTCCGTCGGTCCTTGGACCGTTCATCGGGGACGTTTCAGCGGATCCAGGTCTGAATCCGCCAGTCGGAGACCGTGGATATCCCCGTCGTCACCTCGGAACTGAGAAACTTTCTCTCACGACTGAAGCTCGGCCAGATGATGGACAAGTTGCCCGAGCGACTGATAACGGCCCGCCAGTCTTTGATGCGCCGCGTGGACTTCTTAGAGATGCTGCTCGCCGATGAAGTAGTTCGACGCGACGCGAGGTCCGCCCAAGTGCGCGCGAAGGCGGTGCACCTCGATCCATCGATGGTCGCCGAAGCGTGGGGCGACATGGCAGCGGTCACCTTCGACCACGTCTTGTGGCACGAGCTCACTACGCTGCGCTTCGTCGATGACAATTACAACGCGCTCATCCTCGGACACATTGGATGTCGGCGTCGTTACCGGGTGCACTTTGAACGCGCCGACAAGTTGTTCAAACGCATGAAGGCCGTGCGACTTGATCAGAGTGTCGAAGCCCAGATGCGAAAACTCGTCGCGGTGGATTTACTCGTGATCGACGCCTTCGCCCTGCACCCGCTTGACGTCACTGACACGAATCTGTTTTACGAGTTGGTCGTCGAAAGGCACCGACAAGGCGCCACGGTACTCACGTCGAACCGAGACCCCATTGAGTTCCTCGCCCAGATGGCCGATCCGCTTTTCGCCTAGTCGGCCGTTGGCCGGCTCCAGAACGCGGCCTACGTGCTCGTCATCGAGGGCGAATCTTACCGCAAGCGGCAGAAACCACTGACGTCGCGACTACCAGAATCAGAACCGGTTCGGACCCGTCAAAGGCCCACGGGTTGACACAACTGAGTTGATCTGCAAGCATCAAGTCCGGTCGGCACGAATGGGGACGAGGTGGTCCCATGCTCGTGGCGAATGGGTGGTCCCAAGATGGTTGGGCTTGGTCATCCGAGGCGGGGTGACGTTGACAGCGGGGTTGGTCGCTATCCAACCCAAGATGACGGCCTGACGGAACGCCCGTCTAATGATGGCGTTGATTTGGCGCACCGTTGTGGGCGAAAGTCCGATCTGATTGACGAGTCCTCGATAGAGCTGATCCAGGTCGTCGGTGGTGATCTTATTGACCGGGCGATCTCCGATGGCCGGGAAGATCCTCACCTTCAGCTTGTTCCGATAACCACGAAGAGTCGTCGGGCTTAGATCGTCTTCGACGAGGTCAAGCCACTTGTTGGCGAGTTGCTCGAAGGTCGCCGACGTGCCGTCGTAACGACCGGACTGGGCCTCGGCAACCAGGGCATTGAGCCTCTGGCGAGCTTGGGTCTTACTGCCGCGAACCGTCTTACTCAACTGGCGATTCCTGCCAGTGACTGGATCGCGGCCGGCCATGAACCTGACCTCCCAGACGCCAGGCTCCTTTTCTCGCAGAGTTCCGCTCACGGATCACATGCTATTCAATTTTCGGAGAAGTTAGGGATTATTTAGGGATACCATTGGGCTTGGCGTCCTAAATCGCTCCATAACCCTTTGTCTTACTGGTGGGCCGCCCGGGTCTCGATCCCGGCACCTTGGGATTAAAAGTCCCCTGCTCTACCCGATGAGCTAGCGGCCCGGGTTAGGAAAGAGTACTGCCTTCCCGGACTCTAAAGATTAGCCCACCTTATCCGCGGACTTTTCGTGTTCAGCGCAGAATGAGTTCCTGATTCAGGAGGAGTTTCTTCAGTGCTGGCCAGTGACTCCAGCGCCGCCCGATCATTTGAGGAGTCACCGTGCGCGAGGTCATAGCGCTCAATTTGGTAACGGTCGAGAAGCACTATTTTGACAACTTTTAACGAGTGTGGAATGAAATCTTCGAGTTCTACTTCAGCGTGGACTGCAGAGCACGAGAGGAATCTCGCGCTTGGCTCGGCGTTGGTACGAGGCGTAAGGTCGGTAGCTCGCAATTACCTCTGGCCAAAGTTCGGATGCCTCCTCGGCACTGGCCACGCGAGCGCGCATTGGTCGTCGGAGCTTTCCAATGGTGATCTCGACATCGGGATGGACAACTAAATTCTCAAACCACTCGGGATTACGGTCATCGCCACCTTTCGAGGCCACCAGCACCAGGGTTGATCCCTTCGTTACCGGGGAAGCGAGGACTACGGTTCGCTCAATCCCGGACTTACGGCCCGTCGTGTGCAGCTGCACCATGGGCATGCCGAAGGCCGAGGCGCCGTACCGATAGCCGGTCATCGACAGCACCTGGCGATGTAAGAAATTAAGTGACTTGAAACCCTTGTCAATGAGATTCCGCGACAGATTCATGGGTTGACTCTAACGGCGATCAGATTCACGGTCGATTTCTACATCGCGGTGAACCACGGTTCTCACTGAGCGCAGGAATACGGTTTGGTTGGGCCGGTCAGCAACGGTGATTCGTTGCGAGCAGGGAAATTACCTAGGTGACCGTCCGCCGTCTCGAGAAGTAGCCCGGGGCGACTAAGTTCGCGGTCATGTCCGAATTCAATAACGAGAGTGTTACGTCAATTGAAACGACGCTCAATGACGTCGACCGCGCGTTAGAACGACTGCGATCTGGAACGTATCGAAGCTGCCAGGTCTGTGGCACAGCGATTACTGATCAAGAACTGATTGCGAACCCGCTGCTCGCCAACTGCCCCGCCCACCCCGAACTCAGTTAGCAAATTCCTACTCGAGTCGGTGTCGAACGACGCCGGAATCTCGAGTAGGAATTTCTCGACTTATTTCTTGGTTGCCCAGAAGATCTCAGCAATCGCGTCGACTTCGCTCAAGAGTCGGTCGGCGATGTTGACGTCATTGCTCTTTTTGGCGTCGCCCGCGGTCTTGGTGGCCATCCAGAAGAGGTCGTGAAGATTTGGATACTGCTTGAGGTGATCGACCTTGAAGTAGTCAGTCCACAGAACCCAGAGGTGATGCTTCACTAGCTCGCATCGCTCTTCTTTGATAATGGTGGCGCGCACTTTAAAGTCGGCATCGCTTGAAGCGTTGTACTTCTCCATGCAAGCCTTCACCGACTGCGCTTCGATCTTTGCCTGGGCGGGGTCGTAGACGCCGCATGGTAGGTCGCAGTGAGCCGAGGCGGTGATTGATGACGCGGTGGCGTCGAGTATTGCGTTGATACGGGAAAGAAGTGTCATGGCTTCGCCTTTCAATTGATTCGTCTGCGGTTGAGGCAGAACATATTTCTGTAGTGAAGGTTAGTCAGTAATGCCCGGTAGCGTTCATCCTCGTGACGCGCTTGCTACAACTCGTTCTGCGACGGGTCACGGTTGACGGGCCATCAATGCTCCCGACCTACTTATCGGGCCAGCGGCTCACTGCCGTTCGTCCTTGGCGCCCTATTCGTGTTGGTGACGTGGTGGTGGCGCGTGATCCTCGCAATCAGACTCGGTGGGTAGTGAAACGCTGCGTTGCTCGGACGCGCTCGATGCTGGACCTTCGCGGTGACAATCCCACAATGTCGACGGACTCTCGTGAGTTCGGACTCGTTGCGCGCCGCGACGTTCGGTGGCTGGTTTTGAAGTCATCCGCCGCTTCATCGTTACCGCCAGAATGAGGTGCCGAGCGCGCCGGTAGGCTTGGTGTATGGCACGGCTGGCAGTTCTCTCGTATCACACCTCACCGTTGGCCCAGCCCGGGACTGGTGATGGCGGTGGCATGAATGTCTACGTTCGCGAACTCTCGAGTGCACTGGCTCGACTTGGTCACGAGGTTGACGTGTACACCCGTCGTGACAATCCTCTCGTGCGCGACACGGTCCTCGTAGAACCGGGACTTCGAGTCCACCACGTGACCGCGGGACCAGCAACAGCCCTGCAGCGTGGTGACTTCCCTCGTTACGTCGACGAGTTCACCGACTCAGTCGCCACACGCTTTCGCTGCTCTGGTGTGCCCGACGTCATTCATGCCAACTACTGGTTAAGTGGACTCGCCGGTCACCGCTTGAAGCACGAACTCGATATTCCGCTCATCATGACGTTTCATACCTTGGAACGAGTCAAGGCCGACACCTTCGAAGCAGAGTCTGAGGAGCGATCACAACAAGAGTCCCAAATCTTTGCGTGTGCCGACGCGGTCTTGGCGAGTTGTGAGGTGGAAGCCGAACAGATTGTGCGTTTCTATGACGCCACTCCGTCACGCGTGCACGTAGTACCGCTCGGGGTGGAACACGCCTTCTTTTCACCGGGCTTTCGTCCACAGGCGCGACGAGCTCTGGGTATTGATCCAGACGTGACGATGCTGCTGTTCGTTGGTCGTATTCAGACGCTGAAAGGTGTCGATTTGGCACTTGAAACGCTGATTGAAATGCGCCAGAGGAATCGAGATGCCATTCTGGCCATTATTGGTGGTCCTTCGGGTGCCGATGGTCGAGCAACGTTGGCACGTCTGCATGAGCGAGTAGCTGAAGCGGGCGTAATCGATCAAGTCAGTTTTGTGGCGCCCCAGGCCCATCAACTGTTGTCGTCGTGGATGCGCGCCGCTGACGTCACGCTTGTGCCGTCGAGGGCGGAGAGTTTCGGACTGGTGGCACTCGAGTCATCGGCCTGTGGCACGCCAGTAGTGGCGAGCGCCGTTGGTGGACTAACGACGTTGGTAGAGCCCGGTGTGAATGGACTTTTAGTTCACGATCGCGAACCAAAAGTTTGGGCCGACGCCGTCGATGAACTTATTGAGCCCGATCGAGTTACCTCACTTTCGACCGGAGCCGTGCTGCTCGCTCGTTCCTATACCTGGCGATCGGCGGCGGTCTCGCTCGCGGCGCTGACCGAAGAGCTAATGACTTCGGGTCTCGTTCGCTGCTAAGCGTGTCGACCTTACGCGGACCCGGTGATGCCGAACTTCTGAACGTCACCATTGAACAGTGGGCGAAGGGGTGGCAGCTCGAGTCGGCGCCTCCCCAAATTGAGCACCAACCTGAGACTGACGCCACCGGAAACTCGCACTGGTTGATTCGACTACGTGGTGACGAGAAAGACGTGATTACGGTCTGGCTGACTTTGCGCCAGCGCACCGTGTATTTCGAAACTGAAGTCATCTCAGCGCCAGAAGAGAATCTCGTCGAACTGTATCGATATCTCTTGGTGAAGAATTTTTCGATTCGTGGTGTCCAACTGGCCATAGGTCCCGAAGCGGGGATCTACCTAGTAGCGAGCGTGCCACTAGGTCAGGTTGACGCTGACGTACTCGACGAACTTCTCGGGGCCGTACTGGCCTCCGTTGATGAAATCTTTCCCACGGCGATGTCGCTGGGGCATGCGTCGCACTACCGACGGCGCCCCCGAAATCGCTGAGTAACCTAGTGGGATGGCGTTTCGACTCATTATCGTGGGCGGAGGACGGATGGGCTCGGCCCTGGCCGAAGGACTCCTGCACGCCAAGTGGTGTGCGCCAAGCGAACTCGCCATCATTGAACATGTCGCCCAGCAGCGTCAAGATCTCCAAAGTCGCCTAGCTGGGGTCGCGGTACTGGCGTCGCTCGAGCTCGAACACGTCGATGCGTCAAGTGGGGTGGTGCTCTGCGTCAAGCCCGATCACGCGGAGGGGGCTGCGCGTACCGTGGCCGCAGCGGGCGCGACGCGCCTGCTCTCGGTGGTCGCCGGGCTTTCAACGCAGCGACTCGAGGCAGTCTTCCCTGGTCCGGTCGCTGTCGTGCGCGCAATGCCGAACACTCCGGTGGTAGTGGGCAAGGGTGTCAGTGCCATCGCCGGAGGGTCACACGTCACCAAGGAAGACCTGGACTGGGCCGAGGCGGTGCTGGGGGCGGTCGGCACCGTCGTGCGCGTCACGGAGAAAAATATTGATGCGGTAACTGGACTATCTGGTTCGGGACCGGCCTATCTCTACTTGGTGATTGAAGCGATGATTGACGCCGGTGTGCATCAAGGACTGTCGCACGACGTCTCGCGTCAATTAGTTGTGGGTACCTTCGAAGGGGCGGCCGCTCTTTTGAGTTCGTCGGGACAATCACCCGAAGAGTTGCGCGCTCAAGTGACATCACCCGGAGGCACAACTGCCGCCGGCCTGCGAATGCTGGAGAGTCGTGCCGTGCGCGCGGCCTTTCTCGAAGCGGTCGCTGCCGCCACGGAGCGCAGTCGTCAGTTAGGTCGCTAGTACCTTTACTAGCGTGTGACTATGGCGACGGCTCGACTTCGCTCCCGCAAACTCTCAGAGCCAACAATTTCGCGACTTCCCGTGTACCAGCGCATCGTCGAAGGTTGGGCGGCGCAAGGACTGCAACGAATCGACTCGAGCCAGATTGGCGAGTTGGCCGGCGTGACCGCGACGACGGTGCGTCGTGACTTAGCCGGGCTGGGCACGCTCGGCACACGGGGTGCGGGTTACGACGTCACCGTGTTGAATGAACGAATTGGGGAGGCCCTGGGTCAAAGTATTCACTGCGACGTAATCGTCGTGGGGATGGGCAACCTCGGACGCGCACTCGTTAACTCGACGAACTTCCTGGTACGCGGAGCCACTCTGGCGGCACTGTACGACGTTGATTCCAAAGTGGTGGGCACCGAAATTGGTGGACAAGTGGTTCGCTCGTTCAGCGAGCCACTACCAAACGCGACGGTGGGTGTGCTCTGCGTACCGGCCGATCAGGCTCAAGAGGCCTGCAACCGACTCGTTGCGGCGAACGTCCACGCGATTTTGAACTTCGCCCCCCAAGTACTTACCGTGCCGCTGGGTACGGCAGTGCACTACGTGGACTTTTCAATTGAACTCCAGATTCTGATGTACCACCTCAATAATGGGACTGGCCCCTTGGGCGGTGGGGTGCTGCACTCGCTAGGCATCGCCGCAGCGACCAATCACCGGGGGGCGTAGAGTGACCCCGACGGCGGAGAACTAGTGACCCTCATTTCAGTTGGCGTGGACCACGAGCGAAGTTCGCTCGATTTACTCGAGCGACTCACGGTGCCCGAACACGAATGGCCTAAGGTGCTCCGCCTACTCGTGAGCCATCGCAACATTCACGAAGCGGTATTTGTTTCAACCTGTCTGCGTACTGAAGTGGTAGCGGTGGTTGACCTCTTCCACGGGGCCGTCGATGAGATAACCGCAGTCTTAGCTGAGGTCACCGACCTGCCAGCGTCGGAGATCACCCCACACCTGAGTGTGCATTTCGATCGAGGAGTTGCGGACCACTTGTTTAGTGTGGCGGCCGGTTTGAAGTCCGTCGTGCCGGGTGAGTTTGAAGTTCTCGGGCAGTTACGTCGGGCACTGGACTTGGCTCTCGAAGAGCAGACGGCTGGTGAAGAGATGGATGAGCTATTCCATCGAGCCTTGGCTTCGGGCCGACGAGTCCGCAATGAAACTGCCATTGCCCGGGGCACGACGAGTTTCGCGCACGCGGCAGCATCGTTTGCTATTGAGGAACTCGGCCCCGAGTTCACCAATGCCGAGGTCCTGATTGTGGGGGCGGGGCGACTCGCGGGTGGTGTAGCGAAGAGCCTGCTCGCGGCCACCCCCGGACTCGCCACGCTCACCTTTATTAATCGCACGAAGACGCGCGCCGAAACAATGTGTGCGACTTTGGGTGATCCTCGAGCTCGAGTTGTGGACAGCGAGCAGCTCGCGGAGCAGCTCGCTCGAGTGCGTCTCGTGATAACCGCGGTGGAGGTGACGACTCCTCTTATTAATGTCGCGCAGTTGTCGATGCGAACTGAACCTCTATTCCTGGTCGACCTCGGAGTCCCGCGTGCTGTTGCGCGCGACGTAAGTGATCTGGCAACGATTCGGCGAGTTGACATTGATGACTTGAGGGTCCGCGTGGAACGAGCACTGGGCAACCGTCGTGAAGCTTTGGGCGAAGCCGAAGAACTTGTGACACACGATGTGGCACGGTACCTCGAGGATCGACGTGCTCGCGGTGCGTCGAATATTGTTCGCCAATTACGTGAGCGATTTGATGAACTGGTTGAAGTTGAAATGACTCGGCGGGCTCACGAACTCGCCGCAATGAGTGACGAACAGCGCGATCAGGTCACCTCACTCGTCCGTGCCGTGGTCGCCAAAATTGCTCATCGGCCCACCATGGCCCTCAAGGAAGCGGCCGGCAGTGACCAAGGACTACGTCTGACCGAAGCCACCCGAAATCTCTTCGACCTATGAGTGGTCTGCGCCTGGCGACGCGACGCTCCCCGCTCGCGCTGCGCCAAGCGGAGTTAGTGCGCGAGCGGTTGCTAGCTGTCGGTATCGAAAGTTCTCTGGTGCCCGTCGAAACCGTTGGCGACCGTGCGCTCGACGTACCGCTGGTTGAACTTGGTGGCCGAGGCGTCTTCGCCGTTGAAGTGCAACAGGCCCTTCTTCGCGGTGAAGCTGACGTCGCAGTACACAGCGCCAAAGATCTTCCCAGCACGACACCCGAGGGGCTGGTACTCGCGAGTGTGCCAGAACGGTTGGATGGTGCTGACGTACTGGTGGGTCGCTCATTGGCCGGGCTCGGTCCGGGAGCCACCGTCGCGACGGGATCACCGCGACGGCGAGCACTGCTGCTCGAACGCCGCCCGGATCTGCGCGTAGTTGAGCTGCGGGGCAATATGGCTCGTCGCCTTGAAATAGCCGCGAGTAGTGGTGTTGACGCGGTAATTACCGCCGCCGCCGCGCTGGCTCGACTCGAAGAGTCAGCTCGAGTGGCGCAACGACTTGATCCGCAGTGGTTCATTCCACAAGTGGGTCAGGGTGCCCTTGCTCTTGAAGTACGCAGCGATGATGAACAAGCGTTCCACGCCGTTGCCAGTATCAACCTTGACGACGCGATGATGGCCCTGATTGCGGAGCGCTCATTTCTAAAAGAACTCGGCGCCGGCTGCTCGATTCCCGCTGGGGCGCACGCGAATGTTGTGTCGGGGCGCTGTGAACTGCGCGGCGTCATGATTGCCGTGGACGGTTCGAGCAGTGTGCGACACGTCGTGTCGGGCACCGATCCAATGTTGTTAGGGATTGAGTTGGCCCGCAACTTACGCGATGAGCAAGGTGGCGCGCAGTTGCCGGGATGGTCGTAACGTGCTGCGTGTGGTCTTGACCCGAGAGACCGGGCAAAATGATGCGCTGCGAGCGTGGATTCCGAGCGAGGCGAGTGTGGTCGAGATTCCACTCACCACCACGTCCTACGCTGATCGCGACGTCGTCGCGCAATCAATTCGTGAAGCGAGTGCGCAGCCGTGCACCACGCTCGTCGTCACGAGTGCGCGCAGTGCTCCTTACGCCGCGCTCGCGTTGAACTCACTGCACCCACCAGTCCAGGTCGTTAGCGTTGGCGAAGCAACGACGTCGGCATTACTTGCTGAAGGTGTGACCGTCGCGGTTACTTCCCAGGGCGGTGCGCTCGATCTGGCGACGTCCATTGTTGATGGTCGGGTGCTGCTATTGGGTGCTCACCAGCAACGCGAAGAGTTACCTCGCTTACTGGCGGAGCGAGGCATTGAAGTGGTGAAGATTGTCTGTTACGAGACCCGCCCGCTGGCGCTGACGAACGACCAGATTGGCGAAGTGCGCGGGGCCGATGTGCTGCTTATCGGGGCACCATCCGCGTGGGAAGTAGTCAAGGACTTCGTGGACGACGCGACGTGGGTGGCAGTTCCCGGCCACACGACCAGCGTCGAAGTGAGAAAAGTTCACCAGCGCGTTATCGAGGGGTGGGGCCCTTCACTACGTGCACGCCTTGAAGTAATCCAGTCCCGACCTCGCTGAAGAGCCGCGCGAACGGGGTAATAGGCTAGTCAAGTGTTTCCCGCCGAACGACCGCGCCGACTTCGCCGTACCGCCGCGTTGCGACGACTGGTTGCCGAAACATCGTTGGCCCCCGCGGACCTCGTAGCCCCACTTTTTGTGGCTGAAGGACTGAGTAGTCCGCGACCAATTCACTCACTACCCGGTCACGCCCAACATACTTTGGATTCGTTGCACGAAGAGGTTCGAGTACTTCATCGGGCCGGTGTTGGGGGCGTGATTCTCTTTGGAGTGCCACTACTGAAAGATGAGTTCGGCAGTGGAGCCTGGCATGACGAGGGAGTCGTGCAGGTGGCGCTTCGTTCCCTACGTGATGAATTCGGTGACGAACTCGTCGTGATGGCCGACCTCTGCTTGGACGAGTACACGACCCATGGTCACTGTGGCGTGGTGCGCGACAACGGCACGGTCGATAACGATGCCACGCTGGAGCTGTACGCCCGCACCGCCGTGGCCCAGGCCAGGGCCGGCGCCACCGTCGTAGCCCCCAGCGGCATGATGGACGGCCAAGTAGGGGCGATTCGTCAAGCTCTCGATGACGAAGGTTTTAGCGACGTAGTGATTTTGGCCTACGCGGCGAAGTACGCGAGCGCCCTCTACGGACCCTTCCGCGACGCGGTGGGAGTCGAGATTGCCGACGGTGGTGACCGTCGGTCCTATCAACAAGACGCACGCAATCGCCGTGAAGCGTTACGAGAAGCACGAGCGGACGTCGAGCAGGGTGCGGACATCATCATGGTCAAGCCGGCGATGACCTACCTCGATATTGTGGCTGACCTGCGACGCGAGCTCGACGTACCCCTGTGCGCGTATCACGTCAGTGGCGAGTACGCCATGGTGAAGGCCGCCGCGCAGCAAGGTTGGATCGACGGCGCAGCGGTGGCGATAGAACAGTTAACTGCGGTGCGACGAGCGGGAGCAGATTTTGTCTTGACCTACTTCGCTGGTGAAGTGGCGGAAGAGTTGTCACGTTGAGTCCGACCAATCTTGAATGGTTTGAGCGAGCGCTGCGGGTGATCCCAGGAGGCGTCGACTCGCCGGTGCGCTCATTTCGTTCGGTAGGGGGAACTCCTTACACGGTGGTTCGCGGTTCGGGCGCCTACGTTGACGACGTGGAAGGTCATCGCTACTTGGACTTCGTCCAGTCGTACGGTGCCTCGCTCTTGGGTCACGCCCATCCCGACGTCGTGAGGGTTCTCAGTGACGCCGTGGGTGAGGGCACCACGTTTGGCGCCCCGACGCCGGGCGAAGTACTACTCGCTGAGGCCATAACGAGCCGCGTGCCGGGACTCGAACAGGTTCGTCTCGTCTCGTCGGGAACTGAAGCGGTCATGAGTGCGGTTCGTCTCGCTCGTGGCGCGACGGGCCGAGAACGAATCGTGAAGTTTGACGGCTGTTATCACGGTCACTCCGATGCGCTGTTGGTAGCCGGTGGAAGTGGCGTGGCGCAGATGGGATTACCCGGTTCGGCTGGCGTTACCGAAGGCGCCGTGCGCGATACGGTCGTGGCGCCCTACAACGAAGTACCCACCCTGGACGACTCCATTGCCGCGGTTTTGGTAGAACCAGTTGCGGCGAACATGAATTTGGTGGCCCCGGTCGAAGGGTTTCTCGCGGGGCTGCGAGCCGAATGTGATCGAGTGGGCGCTCTCTTAATTTTCGACGAGGTGATCACCGGTTTTCGCCTCGCGCCAGGCGGCGCTGGTGAGTTCTACTCGGTCATCCCCGACCTCTGGTGCTTTGGCAAGGTCATTGGCGGGGGATTACCCGTCGGCGCTTTTGGTGGATCGCGCGAGGTGATGAAGTCGCTCGCCCCGCTAGGACCCGTCTATCAAGCGGGCACGTTGTCGGGAAATCCTCTCGCGACGGCAGCGGGAGTGGCGGTGCTTAATCACATGCGCCCCGAACACTACGTGGAGCTCAGCAATCGGGTACAGAATTTTGCCCAGCAGCTGCGCGAAGCGATTGAGTCATCGGGTCTTTACGCCCAGACGCCGGTCGTTGGACCACTGATGGGTCTCTACCTTTCGCGAGAGCCCTTTGCCCCACCCCGGAACTTCGACGAGGCCAAGGTGGTCTGTGAGAACGGGCTCTACCGACACTTCTTTCACGCGATGCTGCTGCGTGGTTTTGCGCTGGCGCCGGGTGCCTACGAAATTCTTTTTCTCTCTATGGCGCACACTGACGCAGATTTGCGTCGTACTGTGGTGCGAGCCGCCGAGGCCGCGAAGGAGACTGCCCAATCATGACCCTCCCCCTACGTAGTGAGGGATGGACGGTACAGCCGGCCTTCGTGCCCCACGGACCGACTGCGCCGGTAACTCTGCTCGCGGACGAAACTGGACTAACCCAACTCGCGGGTGAACCGGCCGTCGCGTGGCAAACGCCCTGGTCGGAACTGACCAACTTGCAACTGTTGCGCTTTGCGCGAGGCATGGCCCTCTTTGGCACCGCCGGCGGCGTTCGCTACTGTTGGCGCCACCCACGAACTGATGATTTCGACGCTTGGCGCTCGGTGATTCGCGAACAGGGCGGCGACGTGACTCGGCGAGCGAATCGGGCCAGTGTCTGGATTGTTGCCGGAGTAGTCCTGCTCTCGTCATTCGCGGGAGGACTCGCGGCCATTGTGTGGCAGCACCGTAGCAATGCCACTCAGGAATTGGCGTTGGCTCAGTCGGTGAATCTCACGTTGCGTGATCTGCCAACGGGTTGGAACGTAACGCCGAACTCCGCTCTCTCATACATCATTCCTCCCTCGACTGAAGTCGTGACGTCAACGACCACGACGGCTCCGCCAACTACGTCGCCGGCGTCGTTGCTGTGGCGCCAAATCTCCTCAGAGTTTCAGCGCTGTATTGGGGTGTCGCCAAAGAAAGATCGAATCTACGGTGCGGCGGGACAGATGCCCGACTATCAAGTCTCGTCAAAAATCTTTTCGTCAACTTCATTTAAGGGAATCGAAATAGGTTCGACGACTCAGTACTACTCGACAACCACAATGGTGCAACGCGACGTGGCCGAAATGTCGCTGCCGAAGTTTGGATCGTGTTTTTCTGACTCCAACGCCTCACTCGTCCTTTCGTCATATTCGGGGAAACTCTCGCACGGCACGTCGGTGTCCAATTGGCAGCCGACCACGTTTGTGCACGGTTGGTCGCGCGGTGGTGTGACTCGACTGTCACTGCCCGGTGTCAGCGCACCGCTCTATTTGGTGATGGTGGTTGCCGCGAGTGGACACTTTGAGACAACCTTTGGGGCAATCGTTGCGTCGTGGCCCGAGAGCAAAGCGTTCCTGGCGAGTCAAGTCAACACGTTGCTGACGCGCATGACCTCGTCGACGGGATCGTCGGTTTAGCGCTCGGCTGGAATTGACTCAGCGAGCACCGGTGATGGTTTTGGCTTGACTCGTCCAATCATCACGAAGGCCGAAATGGTGAGCGCAAGATAGACAATCCAGACGAGACCCTGCAGCGCGGTCGGTTGATCGGCGTAACCAATAAACGAGTGCAACACGTCACCAAGATTCGACGACTGGGTGATGGCACCACTCGAATTCCAGAGAGTCTGTTTGGCGAAGGGGAGCCAGCCGAGTTGTTGGAGATTCTCAATGGCGTTCGCGAGTAACCCGGCGGCGAAGAACATCAAGGTGACGCCGAGAATGCGGAAAAACCACTTGAGGTTGATTTTGGCACCCAACCGGTAGATCGCGAAGGCTAGTACCAAAGCGACGACGATTCCGAGTAGAGCCCCCAGCAGCAGCAGATGACCGCGACCGGGCGTGGGTGCCTGACTGGTTGAAGCGAAGAGGATGGCCAGGGTAAAGACCATTGTCTCGAGACCCTCGCGCCACACGGCTTGAAAGGCGAGAAAGGCCATGCCGACTCGGCTGCCTCGACTGAGCGCGACATCACTGCGCGCGCGAAGTTGTTTGGCCATCGTGCGAGCGTGACGCTGCATCCATAGCGTCATGAACGTTAACGAACCCGCCGCGATCAGGTACGTGGCCGTTTCAAAGTAAGCCTGCACGTTGGATCCGCTGTAGTGCTTAATCAGGAGGTAGGCGGCGATTCCGCCCGCACCGTCAATCGCAAAGGCTGCGGCGACCCCGATGTAGAGATCGCGAAAGTGTCGGCGTTGACCAATCTGCTTGAGGTAGGCGAGCAAAATGGCCACAATCATCGAGGCTTCAATGCCCTCGCGAAGAAAGATAACGAAAGTAGGAATCATTTATGGCTCAGGCAATGCCTCGGGGGTTCACGGTCTTAAGGCTAACGGTGAAGGCCGTGCGGGCCATCATCGCAGTGGCGAGCACTTATTTTTCACCATTACCGAGCAGCAGGTCGTAGGCCCGTTCGGGGATGGCGTCAGCCAGTCGCGTGAGTGCCCGGTAGCCCAATTCGGCGGGGCCCTTTGAATTATTTTGCATCAGGTTCGCCATAATGTTTAAAAGCTCCTTCATGAGAGGCTCAATGCGCAGTCCCAGACCAACACACGCGGCCAGGATTCGTGGTTCAGAGATAATACGCACGAACGCTCGGGCCACTTTGTAGTAGTCGCCGTACGCCTGCTGCAGACGTTCTTCGTACAAAGCGAGCACTCGGGGGTCGTTCGCGAGAAGCGCCTCACCCACGACGCCCGCGGCGAGGCGTCCCGACTCGTAGCCGTAGGCAATACCTTCGCCGTTGAATGGGTTGACCGTGCTCGCAGCATCACCAATCGTCAAGGTGTTTGGTCCAACGTGGGGCCCCGTCGCCATACCCATAGGTAGACGGCCACCGGTCGCGGGACCACAACTTGTCTCGTCGGACAGTCCCCACGCCTCGGCCGTTTGGGCCACGAAGTACTCCTGCAGCTTTGTGGTGTTGACGCCCTTCCAGGCTCCGCCAGTCGATAAGAGTCCCACTCCCACGTTGACTCGACCGTCACCGAGGGGAAAGATCCAGCCGTAACCGGGCACGACGGACCCGCTGGTGTCGCGAATATCGAGGTGCGAATCAATCCACGGTTCATCGTGGCGATCACTCGTGTAGTAGCCGCGTAGCGCCATACCCATTGGCCACGAACGATTACGCGCAGTTCCTAGTTCGCGTCCGAGCCGAGAGTTCTGTCCGTCGGCCACAATTACGTAGCGACCGCGAATCTCTTTGGTGAGACCTGACTCCTTGTCTTTGACGATGACGCCTTTCGCCCCGCGTAAGGCTCCGTCGAGTTGCTCGGTGGGTTCGAGCAGGGCTACCGCTTCGGTGCCATTCAGAAGTACGGCGCCCTTGGCCGCCGCACTTTCGGCGACGAGTCCGTCCAGGTTGTATCGGGTAATCGTGTAGCCGTAGTTGGGGAAGACCGGATGGTCCGGCCAATTCATCTCGAGTGAGGCGCCAAAGCCGAACGCGCGCAGTCCGTGGTAGCGGTGGCCGTGTTGCACCAGCGCCGACTCGAGGCCCATTTCGGCGAGTTGGTAGACCGATCGAGGGGTGAGACCATCGCCACAGGTCTTCTCTCGGGGGAAGTGTTTCTTCTCGATCAGACAGACTGACCAACCAGCCTGCGCTAACCAGAATGCGCAGGCTGAACCACTCGGACCGCCGCCGACGATGACGGCATCAAACATTGTCGACACGACCGCAGATTCATTGAGGCTAGGCACGGCGACAGCCTAGGGGCTTCTTCTCAAACTTGATGTAACGAAGGGGTGGTCAGTTTCTGGTAGAACTTATGGACGTGGACCAGTACTTACCGATACTGGGACTCCTCGTTCTTGGTGTGTTGTTCGCGTCAGGTTCGCTCGTCGCGTCAGCCCTGTTGGCTCCGCGCAAGCGACCAACCGACGCGAAACTGGCACCCTACGAATGCGGGATTGTCCCTGAAATTGAACCGCCGCAAAGGTTTCCTGTTCGCTTCTACCTCGTGGCGATGATTTTCGTTATCTTCGATATTGAGGTGGTCTTTATGTACCCCTTCGCCGTCGTGTTCCGTCAACTGGGTACTTTTGGGCTCATCGAAATCCTCGCCTTCTCCGTCACCGTGTTCGCCGCGCTGCTCTTCTTGGTTAGTGAAGGGGCGCTCACGTGGGGTCCCGCACAACACTTAACTCGCGGAATGCCGTCGCGGACAAGTTCGTCGACCATTGTGCGAATTGGCGCTGACCCAGAACGGGCGGCCTGACGTGGCACTAGAAGATCTCCAACACAATTTTCTTACGGGACGAATCGAAGACTTAGTTCGTTGGGCTCGTCGCGCCTCAGTGTGGCCGGCCTCATTCGGTCTGGCCTGTTGCGCCATTGAGATGATGGCCACGGGCGGAGCGGACTTTGATATTGCTCGTTTCGGCATGGAAGTTTTCCGTAACTCTCCTCGTCAAGCCGACTTGATGATTGTGGCGGGCCGGGTTTCACAGAAGATGGCTCCGGTGCTGCGTCAGGTGTACGACCAGATGATGGAACCGAAGTGGGTTATTTCAATGGGCGTCTGTGCTTCGACGGGTGGACTGTTTAACAATTACGCGATCGTGCAAGGGGTCGACCAAATCGTCCCCGTTGATGTGTACGCTCCGGGCTGCCCACCAAGCCCCGAGACGTTGATGCACGCAATCCTGACGCTGCACGAGACCATTCGCACGGGCGACATCTTGAAGCGTCGCGACGAAGGTCGACCTCTGCATCTCGCTCACGACCAGAGTTCTTGGACTCCGGAAGTTCCCGTGGCGGTAAGGGTGGGAACGCCGAAGTGATCGCCCTTCCTCCCTTGGCCCCCCCAGGCGTACTGACCAGTGATGGTCACGACGCCGCGATCTGCTGCTTTCCTACCAAGCAGCAGTACGTCGCGTTAGTTGATGCGTTTAAGAACGACGGTTTTGAAATGTGCGTTGACCTGTGTGGTGTCGACTATCTCGAATTCCCCACTCGTCAGTTGCCTAGCGGAGTAACCCCCACACGATTTGAAGTCGTAGTGAATCTGCTGAGTCTTTCTCGCCGCGAGCGAGTGCGCATTCGAGTTCAGGCCGGCGACGATGAGCCCGAAGTCGACACGCTCTTTGACGTCTACCCCGGCACTGAAGCTCTCGAACGTGAAGCTTTCGACATGTTTGGCGTGCTCTTTACTAACCACCCTGACCTCACGCGCATTTTGATGCCCGAAGAGTGGGAGGGCCACCCGCTACGCAAGGACTACGGCAGTGGCCGAATACCCGTGCAGTTCAAACAGACGCCGGGGCCGCGATGATTGACGACACCGTTCGCGTCGCCGAACGCATCGATCTGCTGACGGCCGAGACCTCAGAAGGTGAGCAGGGTCTCCAGTCACGAGCGTCTACGTCGTCTGGTCAGCTGCGCCGAGAAGTAGGGGCGGTTCTTCGCCTCGATGGCAAGACTCTCGACCCCTCGTCGATTGACTACGAAGTGCGTGATGACGAAACGATGATCATCAACATGGGACCAGCACACCCATCAACCCACGGCGTGCTGCGACTCATGCTGGAACTTGATGGCGAGTTTGTGCTTCGCACCAAGCCCGTAGTGGGTTATCTCCACACGGGAATGGAAAAGACGGGCGAGGAGTTGAGTTACGTTCAGGGTGGCACCAACGTGACCCGCATGGACTATCTCAGTCCGGTCATTAATGAACTCTCGTACTCAATGGCGGTGGAAAAGCTGCTCGGTATTGAAGTGCCCGAGCGCGCGGTCTGGATTCGCATGCTCATGAGTGAGCTCAACCGAGTCTGCTCACACTTGGTCTGGATGGCGACCAACGGGATGGACCTCGGAGCGAGTTCGATGATGATCTACGGACTGCGCGAGCGCGAACTCATCCTGGCTTTCTTTGAAAAGACCGCCGGTCTTCGAATGAATCTGAACTACGTGCGACCCGGCGGCGTCGCCGCCGACCTGGCCGATGGTTGGCAAGATGACGTCACCGTTATTTGTGACACGATTCACGACCGCACCTTTGACTACGACCAGTTGCTCACGGGACAGCCACTGTTTCGCCAGCGCATGGTTGGTGTGGCCCCGATTACTGCTGAAGAGGCGCTAGCGCTCGGGTTAACCGGACCCCTGCTTCGCTCCACCGGCGTGCCCTGGGACCTTCGTCGCACGATGCCGTATCTCGCGTACGACCAGGTTGACTTTGACGTCATCGTGGGAACGTACGGCGACAATTTTGACCGTTACGCCATTCGACTCAATGAGATTCGCGAATCGATTCGTATTGTGCGCCAGTGCATTGAGAAAATGCCCAGTGGTGACTACCGAAGCCAAGACCCCAAGGTGACGCCACCACCACGCGCACGCATTGGTGAGTCGATGGAGGCATTGATTCACCACTTCAAACTCTTCACCGAGGGATTCCAAGTCCCCGAGGGTGAGGTCTATTCGGCGGTGGAATCACCTCGCGGGGAATTGGGTTGCTACCTCGTCGCCGATGGAGGCGCCAAGCCCTACCGCATCCACGTACGGGCTCCCAGTTTCGTGAACCTGCAGGCGATTCCACTCTTAATGCGTGGCGGGACGGTGTCGGATGCAATCACGGTTATTTCAACGGTTGACCCGGTGATGGGAGAAGTGGACCGATGAGTTATTTCGATGACAACCGTCGGGCGCGAGTGGACGAACTGCTGACGCTCTACCCCCGCGTTCGCTCCGCCATGTTGCCGCTGTTGCACCTGGTTCAAGAGCAAGATGGTTACTTGACTGACGAGGGGATGGGCGAAGTTGCTCGGCTGACCAATACGACCATCGCCGAAGTGCGAGGTACGGCGTCGTTCTACGACATGTTCCACCTCGAGCCAGTGGGACGTTACGTGGTGGGCATCTGCACGAATATCGCCTGCATGCTCGTCGGCGGTGACGAATTACTCGAACACGCCACTCGCACCTTGGGCTGCCCAGTTGGCGGTACCAGCGAAGACGGTCTGTTCACCCTGGAAGAGACCGAGTGTCTCGCCGACTGCGATATCGCGCCGGTAGTGCAGATCAATCACCGCTACGTGCGCACGACTACTCCCGACACCTTCGACCAAGTCGCGGAAGATCTGCGAGCGGGTCGTCGTGGTGAAGAGATTCCGCCGCACGGCACGCTAATCCGAGTGCGGCGAAGTGGCGGGCTTCGAGCTGACCACGATGAGATAATTGCCGAACGGGCAACTGCGAAGTCTGCTCGAGAAGCGCGAAGCAGTCAGGAAAGTAAGTAATGGCTACGCTCGACGCGCCCCTCATTGTTACCTCACGACGAGAGTTCGACGACTCCTTTACGCTCGAGCGCTACGTAACGACTGGCGGCTACGTCGCGCTGAAGAAGGCGCTGACCATGTTTCCTGAGGCCGTCGCGAGTGAAGTAGACACCGCATCACTTCTGGGCCGTGGCGGTGCCGGTTTTCCAGCTGGACGTAAGTGGTCAATGCTGCGAAAGTCACCGATTTCGTATCTCGTGGTGAACGGTGATGAATCGGAGCCGGCAACGTTTAAGGACCACTACCTCATCGAACGTGATCCTCATCAACTCATTGAAGGCGTCATCATTGCGGCGTACGCCCTGCAAGTTAGCCAAGCCTTCATCTTCTTGCGCGGTGAGTTTGCCCTCGGTCTCGAGCGAGTGCAGCAGGCCGTGAATGACGCCTACGCGCACGGGGCGCTGGGACCCAAGATATTTGGCTCAGCCTTCTCACTCGACCTCGTGGTGCATCCCGGAGCCGGCGCCTACATCTGTGGTGAAGAGACCTCCCTCATTGAGGCGCTCGAAGGTAAGCGAGGATTCCCCCGCATTAAGCCACCATTCTTTCCAGCCGTCACTGGTCTCTACGGCGAACCAACCGTGGTGAACAACATCGAGACGTTGTCAAACCTGCCGTGGATTGTCAACAACGGTGGCGCAGCGTTTGCCGCCCTTGGTGGAGGTCGATCAACGGGAACACGTTTGTTCGCTCTGGCGGGCCGGGTGAAGAATCCGGGCGTCTTCGAAATTGAGATGGTCAAGAACACGTTTCGTGACTTGATCTACGACCCCCGCTTGGGTGGAGGAATTCTCGGTGATCGGGCAATCAAAGCCATCATTCCAGGCGGTGTTTCGGCACCCTGGTTTGGTCCCGAACTGCTCGACCTTCCACTAGGTCAAGACGAAGTTGCCGAAAAGGGTTCGATGCTTGGTTCAGGTTCAATTGTGGTCATGGATGAGACCTCGTGCGCTGTGCGTGCAACGTGGCGCATCGTGAAGTTCTTCTCTCGAGAGTCGTGCGGGCAGTGCACACCGTGTCGCGAAGGTTCGGGCTGGTTGGAGCGCGTCTTATACCGACTCGAGCACGGTGGTGGACGGGTCGAGGACCTCGACCTCTTGCTGGACCTCAGTGACAATATTTCGCCCGGACTCACGTGGCCACCTCAGCAGACCACCATCTGCGTGCTGGGACCCTCAATCCCGTCATCAATCAATTCGGCCATCACGATGTTTAAAGACGAGTTCCTTGAACACGTCCACCATGGAGGATGTCCGCATGACTGACGTCATACGCACCACGGTTTCGCTGACCGTCAATGGTCGAACAATTGAAGCCCAGCCGGGGGAGCTCTTGATTGAAGCCGCCGAGCGAGCGGGTTCGTACGTCCCACGATTTTGTTACCACCCCCGAATGGAACCAGTGGGGAACTGTCGAATGTGCCTCGTCGAGGTCGAAGGTCCTCGGGGCGCGACGTTGCAGCCAGCGTGTTTCCTGCAGGTTAATGAGGGCATGGTCGTCACAACTGATTCAGAAAAAGTGAAGAAAGCCCAAGACGGGGTGCTGGAGTTTCTGCTGGCGAACCACCCGCTCGACTGCCCGGTCTGTGACAAGGGTGGCGAGTGTCCGCTGCAAGATCAAACGTTGGCGCACGGCTCGGGTGAGACTCGATTCATTGAGGAAAAACGTCACTTCGCGAAGCCAATTGAAATTGGCGACCTGGTGTTGCTCGACCGCGAGCGCTGCATTCAGTGCTCGCGATGCACGCGCTTCGCGAGTGAAGTAGCCGGTGAAGCGCAGATTGACTTTGCGGGACGCGGCGACCTCATTGAAGTAGCGCCGTCACCGGTTGAACCATTCGACTCGGTATTTTCGGGCAACACAGTGCAAATCTGTCCGGTCGGCGCGCTTACTGCCAAGCCGTATCGGTTTACTGCTCGTCCCTGGGACCTTGAGCAGGTCGAGAGTACCTGCACGACGTGTGCGGTGGGCTGTCGGATTGCGGTGCAGTCGTCGGGTAATCGCTTGACTCGAGTGCTCGGAATTGATAGTGAACCGGTCAATCACGGTTGGCTCTGTGACAAGGGGCGTTTTACTCTCGATGCCGTGGACGGCAATGAGCTGATGACGGATCCACTTGACGCGCGAAGTCGAATAACTGATCCCCTGATTCGGCGCGACGGCGAGTTAGTTCCCGTCAGCTGGGGCGAGGCACTCGATCGAGCCGCCACCATCCTGCGCGACGGGGCCGCCGTGACGAATGGAGTCGGAGCAATCGGTGGTGCGGCCCTGACGAACGAGGCCGCATTTGCGTGGGAGCGATTCGTGCGCGGGGTACTGGGTAGTGAAAATATCGACGCGCAGTACGGTGACGGACTCGATGCCGTCTTGGTGCAGGCCCTGCCCAAGGCAACCATCGATGAAGCCGCCGCGGCGTGCACGGTAGTGACGATTACGGGCGATCTTCGCGAAGAGTTACCAATTCTCTATCTGCGTCTGCGAGAGAGCGCGGTAAAGAAGCACAACTCCATTGTCGAATTCGCCTTCTCGAAGAGTTCGCTGCGTTCCGTCGCCAAGGTTTCGCTGCCCGTGCGCCCCGGAGAGGCACACGAAGTTGCTCGCGCGCTCGCGGGCAGCGCACCCGATCCAAATCTCGCTCTTTCATCCGAGGAGCTCAACGAGGCGCGGCGCCTGGTGGGCGAGACCGGCGAAGGTGTGGTCTTCGTGGTGGGTCGACCCAATATTGGCGAAAGCGCTGTCGTTATTGAGACCGCTATTCGAACACTCACTGAACGCTTTCCTCAGGCCAAGTTTCTGGTCGCGCTCCGTCGCGCCAACGTCATGGGCGCCTTAGATATGGGTCTGGCTCCGGGTCTGGCTCCGGGCCGTGGTTACAGCGGGGTATTTGGTCGTGACACCCTGGCCCAACTCGAGGCGATGCGAACCGGTGCCCAAAAGGCAGTGTTGTTGCTCGGGGGCTGTCTGCTCGGCAACGTGGTCAACTCGATACACGCCGCCTCGGCTTTGGCGGCCGCTGATGTGGTGGTAGTCACGGGTCACGGTGGAGCGACCTTGGCCTACGCCGATGTCGTGCTACCTGCAGCCATTCAACATGAACGCGCTGGCACGGTCACGAACCTTGAGGGCCGCGTTACAAATGTCGCGGCCAAACTGGTGGCCCCCGGATCGGCGTGGAATGACCTCGCCATCGCGTCCGAGCTGGCTGCGCAGTTTGGTCAACATCTGGGACTCGACACCGTTGAGCAGGCCAGCGCAACGATTGAGTCCATGACTGGCTACCCTTCTAGTTCGGTCTTGCGTAGCTCGACGAACGATGGTGTGATGGTCGGACGTCACGAAACGTTGCCGGCTCGTCGTTCGCTTGATCCAATGGCCAATCCCGGAATTCGTTCGGTCGATAGTGTCGGACTCGGTGCTCGAAGCGGTGCCACCGACGTCGCCGCAACTCCGGCTATCACGTCAACCACCGCGGCGACGTGGTCACAGGTTACGGTCGGCCAGGGCATCACCATTGCGCCACTCGATGCGTACTCACTTCGAATCCTCGCGAGTCGACGCCTCTATGATCGCGGGATTGCGATGCAGGGCTCACCCGCCCTGGCGGCGTTGGTTCCCCAGGTCTCGTTGCGCGTGGCTCGCGCTGACCTCAATCGCTTAGCGGCCAGCGACGGCGATGTCGTGGTACTGGTGGGATCGAAGACTTCGCTGCAACTCAGCGTGGTGGCCGATGACGAACTGCCGAGTGGCGTCGCGGAACTCCCCTTCAACCTTCTAGACGGTGGCGGAGGCGACCCAGTTCGCGCGATTCTCGAAGCCGGTAGTGACGTCACGGTGATTCGATTGGAGACCCGATGAGTTCTTGGATGGCTGCCGCCGACCCGCTCTACGCCCACGGCGTTTCCTGGGCTGTACTCATCATTTTGGTGATACGACTTTTCATCGCCTTCGGCGTGTTGATGACCGCGGTCATTTTCATGATCTGGTTTGAGCGAAAGACAATTTCCGATATGCAAAGTCGCATTGGCCCGGAACGGTGGGGTCCATTTGGGCTCTTGCAGACAGTCGCTGACGGTATCAAATTAATCTTCAAGGAAGACCTAATTCCGGCCCAAGCCGACCGATTTGTGTTCAAGTTGGCACCGTATCTCGTCGTAGTGCCGGCCTTTATTACCTTCGCCATCGTGCCGGTCGGGGGCACCATGACCATTGCGGGACACACCGTACAACTACAGGTGGCCGATCCGCCCATGGGCATTCTTTTGATGTTGGCTATGTCAGGAATTTCGGTGTACGGCGTAATGCTCGCCGGGTGGTCGTCTGGTTCGAAGTACCCCTTGATCTCATCAGTGCGAGCGAGCGCTCAAATGATTAGTTACGAGGCGGCCCTGGGAATGACAATCGTCACTATCGTGCTCGCGACTGGTTCGCTGAATACGCACGACATCGTCACCGCCCAGGCTCACGGAATATGGCACTGGAACGTTATTCGATTAGGCATCGTGCCCTTTGTGGTGTTCCTTATTGCCATTACCGCGGAACTTAATCGCCCACCCTTCGACGTGGTGGAATCCGAGAGTGAGCTGGTCGGTGGTTTCGCGACCGAATACTCGTCATTCCGTTTCGCAATCTTCTACTTAGCCGAGTACATCAACACCATCACGATGTCCGCCATTATGGTGACCCTCTTCTTTGGTGGACCCGCCGGCTGGGCGCCACCGATTCCGCACTTCAAGTGGGTCTTTCCAATTATCTGGTTCCTCCTTAAGACCACTATCTTCGCGTTCTCGTACGTCTGGTTCCGAGCTTCGCTACCGCGGTTCCGTTACGACCAACTCATGGACTTGGGCTGGAAGCGATTGATTCCGCTCAGTCTCGGTTGGATGCTCCTCGTCGCGGGTTTCTTAATCTCGCGAGCGTGGGGCTTCTTGATGGGTGCGCTGGTGCTCTTCGCTTGGTTCTTGTTGCTGCGGGCCTTCGACCTCGGAGCGACACGAGCCGCCAGTGACTCGTCAGTGTTGGCGACGGTGGGTGAACGGCCCATCCCTGGACCGGTGCTTCGAGCAATGACCGATGGTGAGGAGCAGTAATGGGCGATCTCGATTTCTTTGGTGGCCTTCGACTGACCTTTGCGCATCTCACGCGACCCCGCGTCACGAATAGCTACCCCGCAGTGAAGCGACCCAAACAACCGCGTCAACACGGCCGTCACGTGCTGAATCGTTACGAAGACGGTATGGAAAAGTGCATTGGCTGTGAACTCTGCGCGGGAGTTTGCCCGGTGAACTGTATTCACGTACGCGGGCTGGATAATCCACCAGATCATCCCGTCAGTCCCGGAGAGCGCTACGGCTACGTCTACGAAATCAACTACTTACGTTGCATTCACTGCGACCTCTGTGTCGAGGCTTGCCCGACGCAAGCCATTACTGAATCAAAGATGTTTGAGTTCTCGTTCACGAATCGGGCCGACGCCATCTACACCAAGGCTGAACTTGTCGTCGATGACGATGGCTTTCCTCAGCGACTGCCGTGGGAAGACTGGCGTGAGGGTGAAGCCGAAATGACCGGTGGCTGGATGCGCGCGACGTCGCCTGCTGGTGATGCGTCGTTCGAGGGTGTCGTCCAGTGGAGCGCGGACCTCGGTTTTGGCGTGCGGGCGGCCGAAGCCGGCCAGTCTGAGCATCGCGACGACCAGGCAACCGGCTCCAAGCAGTTGCGTAGCTCTTTTTCACGACACTTACAGCCCGAAGATGTGCCGCTCGACCAGCGTGGTCTGGCAGCATTGCTACGTACTGTCCGGTCCAAGACACCGCGACGTCGCCCCCAAGGAGAGCGTGCATGATTGCGATTGCCTACGCCCTACCAAGCATTCTGGTCTTCGCCACGTCGGCGTTACTCGTGCTCGTCGGCGCCGTGGGCGTAATCGTGTTGAAGAACCCCGTGCACTCGGCGTTGAGTCTGATTATGACTCTGTTTGGTGTGGCGATGGCCTTCGTGGCCCAGTCGGCGGACTTTCTCGCGGCCGTACAAATTATTGTGTACGCCGGGGCAATTGTCGTTCTGTTCTTGTTCGTCATCATGTTTCTTGGCGTCGACCGTCGTGAGGCAGTTCGAGTCGAACCACTCGTTGGTCAGCGAGCCTTCGCGGGCGTGGGGGTGTTCATTACCACTGCCGGCATTATTGCGCTGATGGCTCGCTCGCACTGGGTCACCGGTCCACCGGCGGTTTCGTCGGGTGGTGTGGCTGCGTCGACGGGCTCGGGCAATGTTCGCGAGCTCGGAACGGCAGTTTTTACGACGTATCTTTTCGCCTTTGAAGCGACCGCAGGACTCCTTATCATCGCGGTCGTCGGCGCGGTCCTGCTCGCGCGTCGCGAACGAAGTGTGACACCGGAAGAAGGCCTCGCATGAACGTACCCGCTGCGTGGTATCTCATACTGGCCGCTGTCTTATTTGGTGTTGGATCCTTCGGACTATTGACGCGTCGCAGTGCCCTGATCATGTTTATGTGTTTGGAGTTAATGCTTAATGCGGTCAACCTGACCTTCGTCACCTTCGCACGCACGTTGGGCGACATTGGCGGTCAGGCAACGGTGTTCTTCGTCATGGTCGTCGCGGCCGCCGAGGTGACGGTGGGACTCGGCATTGTGGTGGCGGTCTTTCGACGCCGATCCTCGACGTCGGTTGATGAACTCTCTGAGATGAAGGGCTGAGATGGCACACTTCATGACGTTGGTACTACTTTTACCGCTGGCCGGTTTCTTGTTCGTTCTCCTGAACGGCGCTCGCATGAGCGAGAAGCAGATTGGCGCGGTCGCCACCTCCGCGGTCGGCGTGAGTTTTGTTTTGACCGTAATCTCGTTCTTCTTGCTGTTGCATAACACGTCACGTGAGGTCACCGTTCACCTGTTTTCGTGGATTAGCGTGGGCACGCTGCACGTACCGGCCTCATTACTAGTTGACCCACTCTCCATCACGATGTGTCTTTTCGTGACCGGCATCTCCACGCTGATCCATCTGTACTCAATTGGCTACATGCACGGTGAACGCGACTACCGCAAGTTCTTCCTCTACCTCAATCTCTTCGTATTCTCTATGCTCACGCTCGTCCTCGCGAACAACCTCGTGCTCACCTTTGTGGGCTGGGAAGGGGTGGGGGTCTGTTCCTACTGGCTCGTGAGTTACTACTTCGATCGAGACAGCGCCGCGTCAGCGGGGAAAAAGGCCTTCATCTACAACCGGGTGGGTGACGTGGGGCTGCTGGTGGCCATGTTCTTGCTCTTCTCACATACCGGCACGCTGACCTATCTTCAGATTTTCGCGCACGGTGCGTCGTTGAGCCCAACCGTGGCGACGCTGAGCGTGCTGGCCCTACTGCTGGCGGCGGCGGGCAAGAGTGCCCAGATACCTCTCTTCAACTGGTTGCCCGACGCGATGGAGGGCCCGACTCCCGTGTCGGCCTTGATCCACGCCGCGACCATGGTGACGGCGGGGGTCTACCTGCTGTGTCGCATGGGTCCGGTTTTGGCACTGTCGGTGCCGGGGCGAACCACGATTGCGATTATCGGTGGCGTCACGGCCTTCGTGGCGGCGACCATCGCGACGTCGCAGAAGGATATTAAGAAAGTCTTGGCGTTCTCGACGGTGTCGCAAATTGGTTACATGGTGCTCGCCGTTGGAGCGGGTGCCTACTCCGCCGCAATCTTCTTGATGGTGAGCCACGCGTTCTTCAAGGCGCTGCTCTTTCTCGGTTCGGGCTCGGTCATTCACGCACTGCACGGTGAACAAGACATGCGCAAGATGGGTGGTCTGGCCAAATATCTGCCTTTGACATTCCCCACATTTCTCATTGGCTGGCTGACCATCTCGGGGATTCCTCCCTTTGCAGGTTTTTGGTCCAAGGGTGATGTACTCACCAACGTCTACGGCTACTCCAAGATTCTGTGGGTCCTCGGGGTGCTCACTGCAGTACTCACCGCGTACTACATGAGTCGACTGTTCGTGCTCACGTTTCGAGGTAACGAGCGCTTCCGTGAGGCCATGTCGGGTCACGAGCCGCACGAGTCACCCTGGGTAATGACGTTGCCCCTCGTCGCTTTGGCCGTTCTTTCGGTACTCGGTGGCGTACTGGACCTTCCGTGGGTACATCACAACTCCCTCGCGGGTTTTCTCAATCCCACTTTTGGCTTCATCCCCGCCGATGCCCACCTCAGTACCGGTGCACAGATTGGTCTCGCAGGGGTCGACGTCGTCGCGGCGGTGCTGGGCTTGATCGCGGCCTTCTCTATCTGGCGTACTCGCACGGAATCGTCGCGCTTTGAGTCCAGCTTCCTAGAACGAGTGTGGCGATGGGATGACTTCTATGACGCAACCATTGGTCGCCCACTGACGCAGGTCGCGCACTACAGCGACGACGTGATCGAGCCTAAGGTGCTCGACGGAGCCGTGGGTGGCGTGGCAATCGCGGTGCTGCGAAGTGCCCAGGGTCTACGCAAGGTTCAGTCGGGCTTTGTACGCCAGTACGCTCTCGCCACCGTGCTGGGCGTGGCAGTCGTTGTGGTCTATCTGGTTGCGAGGGTTGGTTAATCGTGCACTCATCGCTTTGGCTTAGCGCCCTCATTACCGTACCGCTCATTGGTGCGCTACTCGCCGCACTCGTGCGTCGTCACGACCGACGTTCCTACACGGTAGCCATCGTGAGCGCCGTACTCGAGCTCGCTCTCGCGATCGTCGTCGTCGTGCTCTACAGCGCTCACGTTGCCGGAGCACAGACCTTTGACTTCGCGGGCCGGTGGGTCGTCGCCGCGCCGTTCGGACTGGCCTACGACGTTGCGGTCGACGGCATCTCGTTATTCCTCGTGGCCTTGAGCGCGATCTCACTCTTATTGGCGCTCTGGGGTGCTCGCGAGCAACGTCGTGAACCGTCGTTTGTTGCGTGGATGTTGCTGCTTACTTCGTTCACGATGGGAAGTTTCCTGGCCCACGACGTGCTCGAGTTCTTTATCTTTTTCGAGTTAACACTTATTCCTTGCTACTTCATCATTTCGCAGTGGGGTGGGGCGCAGCGCAGTCGCGCAGCACTCAAATTCTTCACCTACACCTTCACCGGCTCGGCCTCACTCTTTGTGGGCCTGCTGTACTTAGGCTTCGTGCACCAGCACCAAGCGGGTGGCGCGTTGACCTTCGCCTACGGGGCACTTTCGTCGACGAGCATGAGTCACGGCACTGCCGTGTGGCTCTTCGTGGCCTTCGCGGTGGCCTTCGCGGTGAAGTCACCGATTTGGCCATTCCATACCTGGTCGCCCTTGACCTACGCCGAAGCGCCTACGGGTGGTTCGGTGCAGCTTTCGGCAGTCCTCGCCAAGCTCGGTTCCTACGGTCTGTTGCGATTCGCGGTCGGTCTATTTCCGCTGGCCTTTACGACCATGCGTCCCATTCTGATGACCCTCGCGGTCATTGGCATTCTCTACGGCTCGGCCCTAGCGTGCGTCACACCCGACCTCAAGCGCATGGTCGCGTACTCGTCGCTGGCGCAGATGGGTTTTGTCACGCTGGGCGTCATGGCCGGATCCAAGATTGCCATGACCGGCGCAGTGCTCTTGATGTTCAATCACGGCATTATTACGCTCGGCTTCTTCCTCATCATTGGAATGATCGAACGCCGTCGTTTGAGCTATCAGATTGCTGATCTAAAGGGTCTACAAGGTCCGGCGCCGGTGCTCGCCGCCCTCTTTACCGTGACGATGATGGCGTCGATTGGACTACCAGGACTCTCGGGTTTCGTGAGTGAGTATTTGATCTTGATCGGTACGTTCTCCGTGCACGCTTGGTGGGCGGTGGTGGCCGCGGTCGGCGTGGTACTCGCCGCGCTCTATCTCCTATGGGCTTATCAGCGGGTCTTTCACGGCCGTAGTGATGGCGCCAACAGTGAAATCAGCGACGCATCAACGAAGGAGCGCTGGGTCTTGGTCCCCGTCGTCATCTTGATTGTGGCGTTGGGCGTCTTTCCTCGACCGGTCCTTGAGCGCATTACGCCGTCGGTCCAGCAGCTACTGACCCACGTCGCACCAGCGGGAGTGTCCAAGTGACCGTCGCCATTCCTCAGATTCACTACTTAGCGCTGGCGCCCGTGCTGATTCTCTTCGGGGCCTCGCTGGCCCTGTTGGTCGCCTCGGCCCTGACTCGCGCCGCCATGTCGACACGGCTCATTAACGGAGTCACGCTACTGGCGGCTCTAGGGGCTCTGGTTAGCACCTTCTTCCAGTGGTCCTTTGTGGCGCACCACGGGGCCACGACAACCGTGGCGCACGCTATCGTGCTCGACGGATTCTCCGTAGTGGCCTCGGGCACCATTGCGGTGGGCCTCGCGATGGCGACGCTCGTCGCGCACGACTGGTCGATACGTGAGCGCCTTCGCGGCGCCGACTATCAAATTCTGGCTCTGGCCAGTGCGTCGGGCGCGCTCATCATGACGCAGGCGAACGATCTCATAGTTCTCTTTATTGGTCTTGAAATTCTTTCGATTGGACTCTACGTACTCGTCGTGCTAGATCGCCACCGTGCGACGTCCGCCGAAGCCGCGTTGAAGTACTTCTTGCTGGGGGGCTTCGCGTCCGCAATTTTCATCTACGGCGCCGCACTCGTCTACGGGGCGACCGGATCGACGAATCTGACCTCAATCGCCTACTTCCTTGGTTCGAACGTGTTGGTGCATCCGGGACTGCTCTACGCGGGCGGCGCGATGCTGCTCGTGGGCTTCGCCTTCAAGGTCGCGGCCGTTCCTTTCCACCTCTGGTCGCCCGACGTGTACGAGGGGGCACCTACCCCGGTCACCGGATTTATGGCCTCAATCGTGAAAGTAGGCGCATTTGCGGGACTGGTACGCGTCGTGCTCTCGGCTCTGGGGACACAGCTAAATACCTGGCGACCAATTCTCTGGGTGCTCATCGTGCTCACCACCGTCGTAGGGGCGAGTCTGGGACTAGTACAGCGCAACGTCAAGCGGCTGCTCGCGTACTCGTCCATTAACCACGCCGGTTTTATTCTGCTGGGAATCTGGGCGGGTACCTCACGTGGAGTGGGCGCCACTATTTTCTATCTGATGACGTACGTTCCCACGGTCGTCGCCTCGTTCGCGGTGGTGACGCTGGTTGGCGGAGTGGGTGACGACATGCACGCCATTGAGCACTACCGCGGTCTCGCTCGACGCCAGCCTTGGCTGGGTGGCGCGCTGGCGGTCTTGCTGCTAAGCCAACTCGGTGCGCCCTTCACGAGTGGTTTCTACGCAAAGTTCTCCGTCCTCGCGAGCGTGGTCGACGCCGGATCAGGGGTGCTGGCGCTGATTGCGTTACTCGCCGCCGCGATTGCCGCAGTCTTCTACCTGCGCTGGATTCTGGCCCTCTACAGCGATGACGACATTGAAGCCACCCGGATTGAGGTGCCACGCGCGACCGGTCTGGTCATTGGACTCGGCGTCGTGATCACGGTGCTCTTTGGTCTGTGGCCGGGACCTCTCGCGGCCCTCGCACAACACGCCACGGTACTGTTCACGCCGTGAGCCACGTGGCGGTCGTCACGTGTGCGGGCGAGAACGTTGATCCGGACTCGCCACTCTTACTTCGAGCTCTCGAGGACTGCGGCCTGGAAGCTTCGCTCTGCATCTGGGACGACCCGACAATCACGTGGTCGAACTTCGACCTGGTGGTCGTGCGTTCGACCTGGGACTACGCCGCTCGGCGTGACAAATTTCTCCGGTGGGCTCGCGATAGAGAGCAACTGGTTAATCCCTACGAGGTCATTGAGTACTCGTCGGATAAGCACTACCTCGCGGACCTGGCACGTCGTGGTCACCGAGTCATCCCCTCACAGTTTTGCGACGTCGGCGACACCCCCATCTTTCCCGACGATCAATTCGTGGTCAAGCCCTGCGTCGGAGCTGGATCGATGGACGTGGAACGCTACCGCGCTGACGAGCAGGAGCGGGCGAGGGCTCACGTGCTCGCTTTGCACGCTCGTGACCGCGACGTCCTTATTCAGCCCTACCTGGAAAGCGTCGATACCGTGGGGGAGCGAGCGCTGATCTTTATTGATGGATTGTTTAGCCACGCGATGACCAAGGGCGCAATGCTCAACGTGCAGGCACTCGATCGCAACGCGCTCTATCGTCGCGAACAAATGTCGCGGGCGCAACCTGAACCCGAGGCCCTCGAGGTCGCCAAGGCCCTGCTCCACGAAGGTGGTTTTGGCGACCTGCTGTACGCGCGTGTGGACCTCGTCTTCACCGACGACGGATGGGCGTTGATGGAGCTGGAACTAGTTGAGCCGTCGTTGTACCTCTCATTTGATGAGCACGCGGCCCGGCGTTTGAGCGAGGGAATCGTTCGACGACTCGCCTAAATCGTGGTCTCGTTCGATTGAGGTGCCACGGTGAGCAGGTCTTCGGGCACGACCGTACCCGGCCGATTGGCTGGATCGTTGGTAAGAAATCGTCCGAGTACCGGAATCTCCGTGAAGGACTCCGCGCGCAAGATGGCCGCGACAACCGGGACGAAACTTTCGACGGCGGGATAGACCAGGTAACGCGGAAGCCAAGTCGGGTGATACTTCGCGTTGAAGGTCCACAACGACTCAATGGGCAACACGCCCGAAAGTCGCTTGAGCGCCCAGCGCTCCACCCGTGTCAGCGTGCTGTCGTCCTCGTCGCTCTCGAGGACCGAACGAAAAGCCGCAAAGTTGAGACTGAGCTCTCGAACGTGCTGAGTGCGTAGGTAGTCAATGGTTGAGCACAGCGCAAAGTCGATCAGCCCATTGGGGTGCTCGCCCGGGTCACGACGCATGAGGTCGAGTGAGTAGGCGTTGATGGCCGGCGACGGAACGAACTGGCAGATCGCCGCGGGCAAGCCATCGGGGCCGTGCACAATCGTCAAGAGTAGGCCCTTGTCCTTGGGATTGAAGAGCCGCCCCAGCACCATCGAAAAGCCCCGCTCACCGTCACCTCGACGCAACATCGAGGTCAGGGCCACGAGGTCAGCGACGCGACGGGGTTCGATGGTGGCCGGATCGAGAAACTCCACGGTGTAGCCGTAACGCGCGAGACGCGTTTGCGCTTGACGTAGACCCTTCATCTTGCCACCCTCGAGTGAAAATGTCTGACAGTTAATGAGTGCTTCATCGCCCACGTAGAGCGCGTGCAGTCCGGCGGCGTGGTACGTCGCGATCCACTCCTCGCCCGCCGCCATGATGCCAAGCGTCCAACCTCGTGACTCGACGTAGGCGCGAAAGGTACTGAATACTTCGGCTCGCTCGGCCGTCGGTCCAATGGGGTCAGGCGATACCAGCGCTACGCCTCCGAATACTGCGTAGGCCACGAGCGAATCACGGTAGAAGAAGAACTGCTTGTCATCGCGAAGTGCGAAGTAGTCAAGCGTGCCGCGGCCGTGTCGTCGCACAATTTCACGAGCGCGAAATTCCGCCACGCGTCGCTCGGCGCTGGACCCCGTCTGGGAGAGACGACGATCGACCACGGGGCGGGTCAATAAATAGAGCGTCACAATAATGAGGGCGAGGCCAATGCTGAGTAGCGTCGGATTGGCAAAATCTCCGACTCGGTCCGGCAACGTAATTAGTCCCAAGCCGACCAATCGTTCAGCGCACGCAACGATGACAACGCCGACGTTGGGTAGGTGGCCGTGCACGTTGGCCGCCTCAATACCAACGGTCGCGGCCACGACCGCCACGAGGGCCACCAGGGCCAGTCGTGGCAGCGCCACTCGCACGCTGGTGCGATCAGTCGAGCCAGAGAAGTTAGCTCGTTGTACCACGAGGAAGGCGAGAATGACGATGGCGAGTAGCGACTGACGCACGCCACCACCTCGGGCCAGGTGGGCCACGATGGTGACCGCGAGCGCCGTTACGGCCACGAACCAAGCACGGCGCTGACCTCGTCGGACGCCACGAGCCATCATGACGAGGCCAATCCCCGCGAGCGCCGTGACGGCCGCGGCCGTTTGGGCCACGCCGAGGGGCAAGATTGACAGCACGGTGTGCAGACGGTTGCGCAGGGGTGGTGACGCGGTCACGGCGATATTGACTACCCCATCAATAAAGAGCAGCCCGCTGGCGAGGCGGCGCACGAAGCGTTGCGCGCGCTGTGTGGCGAGTCGGTCGAGCGCGAGTGGAAAGGGGTCACCAGTCGGCCACGAGCCAATGGTGGAAGTGGCGAGTGCGGGGGCTAGTTGGAGTGGGGCTCCGCGAACGAGTCGTTCGAGCAGAGTGGCGCGTTGACCAGGTGATTCACCGGCCGTGAGACGAACCTGCACCGAGCCGGCAGCTTCAATCTCAATCACCCCTAAGCGGTCCACGGTCGTAAAGACCGGAGGTAGTCCGAGTCGGCCTCGCCGTTCAACCACGACCGTTCGTGAGGGGCCCGGTGCGGCACAGACGCCGCGGTCGAGAAATGCCAGCGCCGGTCGCGGTGAACCACCGACAACCGCACCCGCCCCACCCAACTCGGCATTACGGCGAGCGAACTCGAGCGCATCGACACCGTCAACCATGGTCAAGACGAGTGGTTCACGGTGTGCAAAGGCCGAGCTTTCACGCGCCTGGCGAGCAAACCGTCGCCTTACTAAGAGTCCGGCCACACCGGCCACCAGGGCTTCGAGCCCAGCCACGACGAGCAGATTAACGACCAGGTTGATCCAGAAACTCTGAGTGTGGGGGGTGTGCAGTCGCAGTTGTTTGTGCGTGAAGTGGTTGAGCACCGAGGCGGCGACGTTAAAGAGATCAAAACAGACCATGGCGACGAGGGGAAACCAGACCCAACCGGCGAGTCGCCGGTAGAGCACGCGAGACGCCACGAAGCGATGCAGTGCCTGGGGGTCCTCGAGTCGGTCGGCGTCGCTACGATCGGCGGGGTCGGCCCGCGACACGTCAATGGAGCAAGTTCCCGCTGCAACGGCGAGTTCGCGCACACCGCTCGCGGTCGCCAATTGCAAGATGAGGCTACTGGCGACGGTGATGCCGAGCGCGCCGAGCGCAAGTTGACTGACGGCGTGTTCAGCGAGCTCCGCGTCGTCGGTGCCGGGCAGCACCAGGAAGCGACGACCTTCCTTCATGGTGAAGTGCTCGATTGCACTTCTTAGTTCGGGCAGGACTCGCAACGTTGCCTCGAGAAACCGAGTCAAGTCCGACGTGGGATCAGGACGAAAGAAGTTGCCCGCGACCACCACGGTCGCCACATCATCGATTTCGTTCAGGAGCGCCACAAATTCTTGAATTGGTCGACTGCGGGGGTCGGAGGTGGGCGAGAGCGACAGGTCGCTGACCACGTAGACGTGCTGACCGTAGGGAATAGGCAACGTCAGACGTTCTTGAGTATTCACAGCGTCTAGTCTCGCAGACATCATCCACGAGTGTGCGAGGATGAAACTGCTAATGACTTCGGACTATCGACAAGAAAACTGGCACTGGCGCGACGCTCCAGGTGAGGGCGGTTCAGCCGTCATCTTTGACATTGACGGCGTACTGGCCGACGCCGCCGGGCGTCAGCACTACCTCGATTGGGGTGACTGGAAGAGTTTCTTTGAGGCCTGCGGTGACGATCCGGTTATTGAGGAGATTGAGCGACTCCTCGAACTCTTAGACAGTGACCTCACAATTATTTTGTTGACCGGTCGGCCTCGACGGGTGCAGCCCCACACACTGGCTTGGCTAAGTCGATACGGATTGCGCTGGGACCTTTTGATTATGCGCGAGTACGGGGACTACTCCGGTGTCGATGAGTTCAAGCGTGGTGCAGTACGCGACCTCGTCGCTCACGGCTTCGATCTGCGTTTGGCACTTGACGATGATCCAAAAAACCACGCAATGTACATCAGTGAAGGCGTACCGTGTATCTACATACATTCGGGCTACTACCTCTAATCACTCTTCGTTCGTTCACCTTTAGACTGCTTTCGATGTCACAAAAGCCTCGATCAATCACTGGAGTCTGAGTGAGAATCGCCATCGTGGGTGCCGGAGTGAGTGGTTTGACGTGCGCGTTCTTGTTAAGTGACGTGCACGAGGTCACGTTGTTCGAAGCGGACGATCGTCTGGGCGGTCACGCGCACACGGTTGAGGTATGCGAAGGTTCGCAGACAATTCCAGTTGACACTGGTTTTCTTGTGTACAACGACGAAACCTATCCGAACTTCATCAAGCTGCTCGAACGTCTCGAAGTGACGACAAAAGAGAGTGTGATGAGTTTCAGTTACGCCGACGAGGCGGCGAAACTCGAATGGAAGGGCAGCAGTCTGAACTCGGTGTTCGCTCAGCGACGCAACCTCCTTCGACCACGTTTCTTGCGGATGGTGCTCGATATTGTGTCGTTCAATCGAACCCTGCGTCGCGCACTACGAGGTGAACTCGATCCCCACATGACCCTGGGCGATCTTCTGGCGACTAATCGATGGGGACGAGGATTCCAGGAGTGGTACTTGGTGCCAATGGGGGCCGCTATTTGGTCGGCCAACCCGCAGACCTTCACGGATATTCCCGCACGCACCTTTGCGGAGTTTTTCTCTCGTCACGGACTCTTGCGGGTTCGCGGCATGCCAACCTGGCGCACTATCACGGGCGGGTCACGTGAGTACGTGCAACGAATTGCCGATCACGTCCGGGCCCGGGGTGTCGTGCACGTTGCTACACCAGTACGATCGGTGCGCCGTTTTGCTGACCACGTCGACGTCACCGTTGACGGTGGTGTCGACACCTTCGATCACGTGATTTTGGCCTGCCATAGTGACCAAGCACTGGCCCTCTTGATCGATCCCTCCGACGCTGAAGTGCAAGTTTTGGGGGCAATTCGCTACCAGGAGAACGAAGTAACGCTGCACACTGATACTTCAATTCTGCCGGCGTCGCGTCGTGCGTGGGCGGCGTGGAACTACCGGCGGGTGGATGATGGTTCGCTCGCCACGTTGACCTACAACATCAGCACGTTGCAATCGATTGAGGGACCTCACGAGTATCTTGTTTCACTGAACTCCAATGAGCTAATTGATCCCAATCGCGTCATCATGAAACTTCAGTACGCCCATCCGGTTCTCGATCAGGTCACCGTCGCGGCGCAGCAGCTGCGTCATACGTTGCACGGTGGACGAACGTCATTTTGCGGTGCGTACTTCGGGTTTGGATTTCACGAAGATGGGGTGCGAAGTGCCCTGGAGGTCTGCGGTGCGCTAGGGGTTTCGTGGTGAGCCAGCGCTCGTCAATCTTCCACGGTCGAGTTGTGCACCATCGGTTCCTCCCTCGGCGACACCAGTTCACGTATCGAGTCATGATGTTCGCACTCTTCCTCGATGAACTCGACTCGTTGACGACATCGATTCCCGCCCTGCGACTCGAGGGTCACGTGACCGATAATGATGTTCGGCGTCGTTGGCGCAACTTAGTTCCCGGTCGTTACGTCGTGCGGCGTGGCGATTTCTTGCCCCAATACGGAGGGACGCTCGACGAAGCTGCTCGTGCGATGTACTTCGATCAGACGAAGCAAGTAGCCCCGGGCCGGGTACTCCTACTCGCGAATCTTCGTTCGCTGGGATGGAACTTCAACCCAATAGCGGTCTATTTCTTTTTCAGTGGTGACGAACTAGTTCGAGCGGTCGCTGAAGTGACCAACACACCATGGGGCGATCGACACCTCTACCTACTCGGTCCCGCCGGTCTCAGCACCTTCGCCAAGGCGCATCACGTCTCACCCTTTCTCGAAATGGCGGGTACCTACCGGCTTCACTACAGCGAACCGGGAGAACGATTCGCCCTCTCAATGACCCTGCACGATCTCGTCGAGGGGCGCCCCGAGAGCGAAGGGCCGCGACGATTTAGCGCCACCATGGCGCTTGAACGCCGGGAATTAAGCCGGACGACCCTTCGAGCAATGGCCTGGCGTTACCCCGATATGGCTTTTCGGGTCTCGCTACGCATCTATCTCCAAGCGGGGGCACTATTTTCTAAGGGTCTGAAGTACGTAGCCCACCCCACTACACCCGAGAAGGACTCGCACGATGTTGTCCGCTGAGCCAACCAACACCATTGCTCCCGATAGTTTCTTGCCCGTACACGCAGTTCGTTTTCCGCGTGCGGCTCGATGGGTCTTTCATCGACTCGTAGCCGCGCGCCATCTGGGTGACAACGGCACGTTGCAGGTGGTCGAAGCGTTCGTCGAACCACCACGTGCAATCAACCTCGGGCGAGGAGAACCGCGCGTCGGTATGACGGTGCACGATCGTTCCGCCTACTCGGCACTGGTCTTTGGAGGTTCGAAGGGGCTCGGTCGAAGTTTTGTGAACGGTCAATGGTCGACGTCGGATATTACGCAGCTCGTGCGGCTGTTATTTCGTGCGACGCAACGCAATCGCCGTCGATGGGACCGTATCGCTCGCCGCTACGGCTGGTTATTCTCGTTGGTGCATCGCGCGAGTCCGTCGCGAAAGCAGGATCGCGAAAATATTCACGCTCATTACGATCTCTCGAACGAATTTTTTTCGTTGATGCTCGACGAGACAATGGCTTACTCGTGTGCGGTCTTCGCTGATGAGTCAACGTCACTACACGACGCGCAAGTCGAAAAGTTTGACCGACTCTGTCGAAAGTTGCGACTGGGACCCGATGATCACGTCCTCGAGATCGGTACTGGTTGGGGCGGCTTTGCCATTCACGCTGCTCGAACGTACGGTGCGCGCGTCACGACGACGACAATTTCGGAGAACCAGCGTGACGGTGCCGTGGCCGCGATTCGTGCGGCGGGACTAGATGATCGCGTCACGGTACTTACCGAGCACTACGCGGAGTTGACCGGCTCATACGACGCCTTGGTTTCCGTTGAAATGATTGAAGCGGTGGACTGGCGTCGCTACGACGAGTTTTTCTCAACCTGCTCACGGCTCTTGCACGATAACGGCCGTATGGTGATTCAGGCCATCACCATTGCCGACCAGAGCTTTGACCGCGCCAAGATGCAAGAGGACTTCATTCGTGATTTGATCTTTCCCGGCGGCTGCCTGCCGAGTGTGACGGCCATGCTCGATTCGGTGACGAGGTCCACTGACCTCAAGCCAATTGATTTAGAAGATATTGGCCTGCACTACGTCCGCACACTTTCGGCGTGGCGTGACGCCGTGCATGATCAAGCCGGCGCCGTCGCGGCACTGGGATTTGATGACCGCTTCGTTCGACTGTGGGATCTCTACCTTGGTTACTGCGAGGCGGCCTTTTTGGAGCGTCACGTTTCGGACGTGCAGCTCGTGCTGCACAAGCCTCGAGCCGTTACGACAGTGGGGTACCGGCCAGCTTGATGCTGGCGAGCGCTTCGCGTGCCGCCTGACGACCAGAGCCAATGCACGCCGGAATGCCTACGCCGTCGTAGGCGCTGCCACAGAGGGCGACACCACAGCGCTGACTCTCGAGTCGGGCCGATTCCACGAGTCGATCGTGGCCCACGAGGTACTGCGGGAGTGCGTGGGGCCAGCGCTGCACGATTGAGGCGTCCGGTTTGCTGAATCGGGGTAACAAAAAGGTGAGTTCGGCACTCACGCGTTCGCGCAGGGCGTCGTCACTCATGTCCTGCCACCGCTGGTCGTCACTTCGGCCTACGTGGGCGCGCAGCACCACGCCACCGTCGCGCGCTAGATGGGGCCACTTTCGATCAAGAAAAGTAATCGCGGTGGTGACCAGCGAGTCGCTACCCGTCCACGCGGTCCCTAGCGGCACGAGCACCCCGGTTCCGTGCGGGGGCAGGGTGATGTGCGATGTGGCGACGTGAAACGTCACCATGGCGGCACCCGCGTAGGGGACGTCCACGAGCGCGGCGAACGCGTGGTGGTACTGACTAAGCAGGGTGCTCGTGACGGGCGCGGGGGTGGCCAGAATCACGAAGTCGGCCGGCGTCGTCGTGGAGAGGGAGTCAACGTCCCATCGATACTCGCCGCGAGCGACGCGCACGGCGGTCACCTTGGTTGATGGACGCAGCACGACGCCACGGTCTCGTAGCTGGGTAACCAGTTCGTCGGCGAGTGAACCTACCCCCGAGGTCAGGGAGTAGAAGGCGGGCCCATCGGTAACCGACTGAGCTTGGGGACCCGGGTTGATGGGGCCCTTGGGGCGCAAGGCCTTCATCAAGGAGCCACCGGAGCGAGCGGCATCGAGCAGGGCGGGGAAGACTGATTTGGCCGAGAGTTCGTCAATCCGTCCGGCTTGAATACCACCAATGAGTGGCTCGACTACTTGGTACGCCAATTCATCGCCAAGTTTGGTTCGCACAATCTCACCTATCGTCGCGTCGTCGCCAACGTCGAGTCGGTGCGCAAAGAGTTCGTCACGTCGAGCGTGGCGACGAGCGCTCCACGACAGACCCTTCACCCGTCGTAGGGACGAGGCCGATGTTGGGACACCAAGCGCCAGTCCGGCGGGTAGCGAGGTCAGTGCGCCACGAAGCCACAGACTGGCCCCAGCGGCGCTAATGGCCTCGAGACGCGACGCCCAACCCAACTCGCTAACCAATGAGGTCGCTTCGGGTCGTCGAGCTAAGAAGCCGTCTGCGCCGAGGTCGATGGTGTGTCCGGCAAACTCAGTCGTGGCAATCGCTCCGCCAAAGCGCGGTGACGCCTCAATAATTTCAATACGTGGTGCGTCATCGCTCGGACCACCGGCGCCGCCACTTAACTCCCAGGCCGCACAAAGACCACTAATCCCTCCACCAATAATTACTACCGACCGACGCGCCATTTAGAGCGAAACTGATTGAATAACGTTCGCCAGTACATCGGTAAAGGCCGGGTCAGCGTTGAGTGACGCAGTGCGCACCAGGTTTAGTCCAAGTTCATCCGCGACGCCCTGAGCTTCAATGTCAATATCGAAGAGCACTTCGAGGTGATCGGCCACAAAGCCAATCGGACACGAGACGATGTCGGTCACGCCCTGGGCGTGCTTGGTGCGCAGAACTTCGAGAATGTCGGGGCCAATCCAAGGGTCGGCCGTGCGACCCGCTGACTGCCAGGCAATATCCCAGCGTTCCACGTTGGCCAGCGCGGCGGCTCGCTCCGCGCTGGTGCGAAGTTGTACCGGATACGTATCACCGTTGGCGAGAATCTTTTCGGGCAGCGAGTGCGCAGAAAACAACACCTCGGTCGTGGCGAGTCGCTCGGGTGGAATCGTCGCGAGAGCGTCACGGACTCGCTGCGCAATGAGTTCCAAAAAGCCCGGGGCATCCCACCAGGCTCCAATTGCTCGAAAGTCAATCCCCTCACCCAGCGCGCCACGTGCTCGGTCCATGTATTGATCGGTTGACATCGACGACGAGTGTGGAGCCAGCGCCATACCGATGACGACCGTAATACCGTCGGTTCGAAAGGTTTCGGCAATCTCTTCGAGTAGAGGTGGCTCGTACTTTGAACCGAACCGCACGTCAAACTTTCCGGGGGCAAGGGCCTCCAGGGCCTTGGCAATACCGCTTACTTGAGCCGCGGTGCGCTCGGCGAGGGGCGACGTTCCACCGATCGCGTTATAGCGACGTACAAGGTCGGCCAGCAACTCGGGCGTCGGGGCTCGGCCGTGGCGAATTCGCGTGTAGTACGGCTCAACGTCCGCGGGGGTTGTCGGCGTGCCGTACGCCATTAGTAGAACTCCGAGGCGTGTCATTGAACACCAGCCCTTCCTTCATCGTGTACCACTCGAACAATTGCCTCGAGCACCGTGGGGTCCGTCGTGGGTAACACGCCATGGCCGAGGTTAAAAATATGTCCCGCGTCGCGTCCGGCTCGTTGTAGAACTTCGCGGGCGGCCGCCACGCCAAGCTCGACACCATTAAGACAGCGAGCCGGGTCGAGGTTACCCTGCACCGGTCGCTCGCCGACACGGCGTCGTCCTTCGTCGAGATCGACGTGCCAGTCAATGCCCATAACGGAGCTACCGGCGGTGCTCATGAGGTCCAATAGTTCTCCCGTGCCCACCCCGAACAGAATTGTGGGCACGTTGAGGTCCGCTAGTGCCTCGAGCACTCGTTGTGTGGCGGGAAGAGCAAAGCGTCGGTACTCGTCACGAGTCAGCGCACCAGCCCACGAATCGAAAAGTTGAATCGCGCGAGCACCGTGATCGACTTGGGCTCGTAAAAATGTAATCGTGATTGCGACCAGGCGATCTAAGAGTTCGTCAAAGAGCGTGGGGTCTCGGTGCATGAGCCCTTTAATAACGGCAAACTCTCTCGTGGGCCCCCCCTCGACGAGGTAGCTCGCGACGGTGAAGGGTGCACCCGCGAATCCGATCAGGGGCGTATTGGTTGTTGCCAGTTCTCGCACCACCAGGTCAATGGTGTTGGTGACGTGAGCGATATCGCCAACGGTCAGGTCGCGGAGTCGCTCGAGATCGCGTCGACTGGTAAAGGGATCTGCGATGACGGGACCGCGGCCCGGCACCACGTCAACGCCGAAATCAATCGCGTGATACGGCACGACGATGTCCGAAAAAAGAATCGCCGCGTCCACGCCGTAACGACGAACTGGCTGGAGCGTTATTTCGCATGCGAGGGCCGGATCGGCAATGGCGTCAAGAATCGATCCGGTACCGCGCAGGGCCCGGTATTCGGGCAGCGAACGGCCGGCCTGGCGCATAAACCATACCGGGACGTGTTCGACCGACTCACCTCGACAGGCTCGCAGGAATACTGGTTCCACAGGTCTCCTCTAGACCCCTTCAATCTAGGGGCATAACGGTTCTGGCACGACTCCACAACTGACAAACCAATTAGAATTGCCAGACCCCAATTTCGGGTTATCAGGAGGCACTGTGGCACACGAGCGCGAGATTGCCGAAGAGCAGGCGTTCCTCGACGTCGCTCTGCTGGCGCTCGATCACATGCGTGATGAGGCTCGCTCCCTTCGTGACAGTGCCGCCGTTGCCAACATGCGTGGTGCGGGCGACTTAGTCGAGCGTGACGTAGTGATGGGCACGGCGCTGCATCGTTTGGACCAGCTCGCGATCGGTGACCAGGCCCTGTTCTTTGGCCGAATTGATTACGCCCAAGATATACATGGCAAGGCTGATTCCTACCACGTTGGTCGTCTCGCCGTCTCCGACGAGCAACTCAACCCATTAGTTGTTGACTGGCGAGCACCGGTTGCCGAAGCGTTTTATCGAGCTACCGGGGTTGAGGCGCTGGGTCTGGCCCGTAGGCGTCACGTGGCGCTTCGAGCACGAGAAGTGATGAGTGTCGAAGACGAGTACTTCGCTGACCAGAATGGCGAACTCTCGCTGCCCGACGACGAAATGCGCGCCGCGACCGAAGAAGGTCTCGTGGACGGCGGTCTGGCACTCGGCGGCCCCGGAGCGCTGCTCGCCGCACTTGGTCGAGCCCGAACGGGTCGGATGGGCGACATTGTCGCCACGATTCAAGGCGAGCAGGATCAAATTATTCGAACGCCATTGGCCGGAATCTTGTTGGTGCAAGGTGGACCCGGAACTGGCAAGACCGCAGTAGCCCTGCACCGTGCGGCCTATCTTTTGTTCACGCATCGCGCCACACTCGAGCGTCAGGGCGTCTTGGTGGTCGGACCCAACCCACTCTTTTTGAACTACATCGAAAACGTCCTGCCCTCGCTGGGCGAATCGGGGGTCACCCTGTCAACGATTTCGGGCCTGGTGACCAACGTAGCGATTCGGGGCCGCGATGAGGACGAAGTAGACCGCCTGAAGGGTGATACTCGCATGACCAAGTTCATCGCGCGCGCGCTCCAAACTCGCCAACGCCCACTTCGCAGTGACGTTGAGATTCCCGTCGGGCGAGTTCGCGTGGTGTTGCGAGCTTCGTACACCAAAGAAGTAATTGAGCGCGCACGACGTCGCCCCGGTAATCACAATCAACGCCGTTCGGCCGTGGGCCGTGAGCTGGCCAATCGTCTCGCCAATGAATACCGTGAACGCTTCGCACGTGACGCTGATGACGAAAGCAGCGCAGTCGAAGACTTCGCTACGCAGATTCGCCAGACTCGTGAGTTCAAAGAAGCGCTCCAACGCATTTGGCCCCGACTTTCGGGCCAAGAACTTCTTCATGATTTATTTGGTGCTCCACCTCTTATCGCGGCGGCTGGTCGTAATTTGCTCAGTAGTGATGAGTGCGTGATGTTATTTCGGGCTCGCTCGACGTCACTTGAAGAGATCGAGTGGACGAAGGCCGATGCCGCCTTGATTGACGAAGCGCGAATTTTGCTCGGACCACGACGTCGACCGAGGCCAGTCGCCAAGTCCGGTGAGAGCGGCATTCTTGACGGTGTCGATCTGGACTCGTATCAAGGCGACGTACGAGCGGCCGCGTTGCGTGAAGCGGCTCGTCTGACCGTGAGTGCATCGGTGGAACTCGACGAAGCCGAGTTCGTTACGTACGGTCACATTGTCGTTGATGAGGCCCAGGACCTCTCGCCAATGGAACTTCGAGTGTTGCGACGTCGCGACCTGACCGGATCGATGACGATTGTGGGTGATATGGGACAGGCCACTACCGCAGCATCATCAGCCTCGTGGAACACGGTGCTTGAGGTGCTCGATCCACGTCGGCGACCAACGCGGGTGGACCTTTCGGTCAGCTACAGAACGCCCGAAGAGGTGCTCGACTTTGCCGCCGCAACACTTCGAGCCGCTTCACCCGAACTCTCACCACCTCGCCCGGTGCGCCGCGCGGGCGCATCGCCGCGAATTATTAAGACTGACGACGCAGCGTTCGCATCAAAACTGGTCGAGGTAACCCGTGAAGAGTGCACGGCGGTTGCCCCCGGCCGAGTGGCTGTGATTGCCGCTGGCTCGAGGGTCGATGAACTCGTCGCGATCTTGCGTGGAGGAGGGCTCGACGCAATTGACCCGGGTGACGCCGATTCTCGTGGGCTCGCGGCCGACTTGGTGGTGCTGGCGGCCGAAGGGGCCAACGGACTGGAATTTGATGCCGTTGTGGTCATCGAGCCTGGTCAGATTGCAAGTCGAGGATCAACAAAATCCGGCCAAACCACGCCGCGCGGACTACGTACGCTCTACGTAGCCATGACGCGGCCCACGAGACGACTCGCCCTGGTGGCGACCCAGCCAGTCCCGAGCACCATCCAGTAGCGATCAAATTTCTGATTGTTACCAATAGGGTGTGAGGGATTTGATAGAAAGGTAGCCGTGAGTCAGGCGATTCCCCTCAATAGCCTGGCGAAGCCGGAGAAGATCGTTCACGATCGTCCGCCGATGCTGGCCATCGGTGTGATGATTTGGCTCGGTAGTGAGCTGATGTTCTTCTCGGGACTCTTCGCCGCATTATTTACCATTCGAGCCCACCTGGCTTCGTGGCCGCCGCGCGGCACGAACCTTGACGTGTTGCAGTCGGGTATCTTCACGATAATTCTGGTGGCGTCGTCGGGCACGATGCAGTGGGCTGTATGGCTCATTGAACGCCGTCGTCGCGCAGAGGCGCGCGTTTGGGTCATTATCACCATCGTGATGGGCGCAGTGTTCGTCGGAAACCAGATCTACGAGTGGATAAATCTCACCACCCGCTGGTACTCCAACTCCTACGGTTCGGTCTTCTTCATCACCACCGGTCTTCATGGACTACACGTGTTCCTCGGACTCGTGGCAATGGCCCTTGTGCTCTTTCGTATGCGAGGAACCGAAGGTGACCCCGGTGAGTTATCAACGTTTCAAGGTGTCAGTTACTACTGGCACTTCGTCGACGTGGTGTGGATAGGGCTCTACTCAGCTCTGTTCTTGCTGAAGTAGGTCGTTCGATGACTCTTTCTTTTAAGCGAGCGAGCGCCCTGGTGCTGGTGGCACTTTTCGCAATGGGTCCGTTGGTACTGTTTATGTCCAGCGCGCACGCCGCTACCAAGTCTCCTTTTCAGACGACCCGAAAAAATGCCGGTACTCCCAATTCGTCGCAGGTTACGGTCGACCCGACCACCGGCAGCATCACGAGCTACGGCAATGACGCCATCATGTACAGCTCACCGTCACCAGCGTTGGCCGCACTCGGGCAGGCGCTCTATCAGCAGAACTGCGCATCGTGCCACGGCAACGCGGCTGATGGAGTCGCCGCTGATGGCACGTCGGGCGCCTATCCGAACTTGGTGGGGCTAGGACCAGCAACGATTGATTTTTGGATTGAGTCTGGACGAATGCCCGCCGCCAATCCTCGGTCAGTGCAGGCTGCTCGACGCGTCGCGCGACTTAACCATAATCAGGCGCTCGCGGTAACGGCGTGGATTAATTCGCTGTCGCCGAGCTACCCCGGTGTGCCCTCAGTCAATTTGACCAGTGGCAATGTCGCCGATGGAGCGGCGCTCTTTGCGCTGAACTGCGCGGCCTGCCACACGATTGAAGGCTCTGGCGACGCGCTGGCTCTGGGAACGTACGCGCCGTCACTACGTAATATTCCCGCGACACAGGTCGCCGAAGCTATTCGCACGGGGCCGGGAAATATGCCTCGCTTCACCGGTAACCTCAGCGACTACCAAGTACGTGACATCGTGAAGTTCGTGACGACCAAGATTGAGCACCCGCAGAATCCCGGTGGTCTTGGCCTCGGTGGTCTCGGCCCAGTGGCGGAAGGTTTTATTGGTTTGGCCCTTGGCGTTGGACTACTTGCGCTCGTCGGATTTTGGGTAGGTGAGCGACAGTGAGCGAGATACACGAGCACCGAACGCCAGTCTCGCTGCACGGCCTCACTGAGAACGATCCGCACCTACAGCCCGCCGCACGCAACCCTCAATTAGTCGAACGAGTGATTGCGGTGACGTTTCTCGCCGGTATTGCGAGCGTCGCCGGATTCGGTGCCTGCTACTGGGTAGATGCCGCACCGTGGGCGCTGGGTGCCACCATGGGCCTTGGACTCTCGTTCTTGGGAATTGGTCTAGTCGCGTGGGGTAAGTACTTAATGCCGCGCGGCCCCTTCGTCGAAGAGCGACACGTGCTGGCGAATACCGACGATGATCGCAATGCTTTCGCCGCGGCGATTGTTGAGCGCGGTGGTGGCGTCATCAAACGACGCAAGGTGCTGGGGGGACTACTCGGTAGTGGCCTGGGCATCTTTGGCGTCGTCGCAGTATTCCCGTTACTACGAAGCCTTGGTCCTTTACCGAAGGGCACACTCTTTCACACGGACTGGCGTGCAGGATCATTCGCGGTGGACATCACTGGACGTCGCGTGCAAGTTGGTGACTTGGCAATTGGCTCAATCCTGACGGTGTTTCCCGAAGGGACACAAGATACTGACCGCGGACAGGCTGTTGACCAGACGGTTTTGATCCGAGTCTCGAATGAGAGCTTTACGACAAAGAAGGGGCGCGAGTCCTGGGCACCCAACGGCTACGTCGCGTACTCAAAGTTGTGCACGCACCTGGGCTGTCCGGTAGGTCTGTACGAACAACAGTTGCAACTTCTCGTCTGTCCGTGTCACCAGTCGTCGTTCGACGTGCACAACGGGGCCCTGCCTAACTTTGGACCTGCGCCGCGACCACTGCCGCAGCTGCCGTTGTACATTGATGCCGACGGTTTCTTGCGGTCACAGAGCGACTATCACGAACCCGTTGGACCTGGATTCTGGGAGCGTTCATGAGTACTGAAGTTGTAAATACCGCTCGGGCTAAGAAGCAGGCGATGGGGCCATACGGCACGGTCGGCAAAGTACTGGGCGAACTCGATGATCGCCTCGGCGTCGCCAAGGGTGGTCGGTCATTCCTTGACAAGATTTTCCCCGACCACTGGTCATTTATGCTCGGCGAAATTGCGTTGTACTCGTTTGTCGTATTGCTCGCGACCGGTATCTTTCTGACGCTGTACTACATCCCCAGCCAAGCCATCGTGACGTACCACGGCGCCTACTTGCCTCTCGACGGTCAACGAGTCACCGAGGCGTTTGCCTCGTCCGTCGACCTTTCCTTCGCCGTTCGCGCGGGGCTACTGATGCGTCAGATGCACCACTGGGCCTGCGACATTTTTGTTGGTGCCATTGTTGTGCACATGGCCCGAGTCTTCTTCACGGGGGCATTTCGAAAGCCGCGTGAACTGAACTGGACAATTGGCACCACGCTCTTGATCTTGGCTATCGTGAACGGTTTCTTGGGCTACTCACTGCCCGACGACTTGGTCTCGGGTACGGGTATCCGAATTGCCTACTCAATCATCTTGTCGATTCCGTTGGTGGGTACCTACCTCGGCTTCTTGGTTTTTGGTGGGAACTTTCCGGGTACCGCCATCATTCCGAGATTCTTCATGCTGCACGTCCTACTAGTTCCCGCCATCATCGTGGGGCTCGTGACCTTCCACCTAATTTTGCTCGTTCGCCAAAAGCACACGCAGTTTCCGGGTGAGGGACGAACAGAAAAGAACGTCGTGGGTTCACCCATGTATCCCGTCTTCATGGCCAAGACCACGGGCTTTCTCCTTATCGTGGCGGGCGTCACCGCACTGCTTGGCGCCTTTGCTCAGATCAACCCCATTTGGCAGTTTGGCCCCTACGACGCGGCTCGTATCTCCTACGCCGTGCAGCCGGACTGGTACATGGGCTTCCTTGACGGGGCACTACGTGTGTTCCCTGCGTGGTCGTTCCATGGTTTTGGCTACACGATTCCACTCGAGGTGACCATCCCGGCAGTGTTGTTCCCGGGATTGGTATTCAACTTGGCGTTTGCCTGGCCAGCGCTAGAGCGCAAGTTCACCAAAGACCACGCAATGCATCATCTACTTGATCGACCAAGTAATCGCCCGAAGCGTACGGCGGCTGGGGTGGCCCTGCTGGCCAATCTCTTGATGCTGTTTATTGCGAGTTCGACTGACGTTATTGCAAACTTCTTTCACCTCTCGCTCAATTCGGTGCTGTGGGCGATGCGAATACTCGTAGTGCTTTCTCCCTTTATTGCGTACCCCATCACCTACAAGATTGCCAAGGAAATTCAGTTGCTCAAGGGTGGCGGTAAGCGTAAGACCGCTAACGTCGTCTCTCGAACAGCTGAAGGTGAATACGTGGCGACCCCTTCGCCGGTCTACGTCGACGATCTTCACCACGAATTGGCGGCTACAGAGGTTCCGACGTTTATCGAGCCGAGTGTGGATGTTCCGACTGATGGCGGCGTTCGTACCGTCACCCGTTAGTGCCAGGCGTCGCTTTCTTCTCTTCGCGAGTCAACTTTGCCCAGCGTGCTTTAGTGCGCCCTAGGGGCCAGACGGTGATAAACGAGCAGTGAGGTAGGCGACTCTCGTTCGACCAACGTTGATACCGTCGAAAAGAGTCTTCCTCTAGCTCCCTGGGGCTGTGCGTAGCATGGGCCATGTGGTACCAACGCACGATTCTCTGTGGCCTTCAGCGGCCTCGCTCATAACACCGGCTCCAGTAGTGGGACTGCGTAATGTTGGGTTACTCGGCGTGTCGACGTATTCGTCGTCGCTGACTCCTCGTTCGTGGCACAGCACTCCTTCAGCCATTCGCGAAGCACTCGAACGCTATTCAACCTGGTCATACGGGGATGGCGTTGATTTAGCCCGCGAGGTCGCGCTGATTGACTACGGCGATGTCTTTGATCCCAATGGTCTGGGCGGACGCGAACGAGTCCATGAAGCTGTCGCGAAATTTGATAGTTCACTCGACGCACGAATCATTCTCGGTGGCGACAACGCCGCGACCTGGCTCACCCTCGCTGGTTTGGCGAACGGTGACTTCAGCAACTTTGGCTTAATCACGCTCGATGCGCACCACGACTTACGAGACGGGGAATCGAACGGATCGCCGGTGCGCCAACTTCTCGATGCGGGACTTGACGGGGCACACGTGGTGCAGGTTGGTATTGCTGATTTTTCGAACTCCGCCATGTACGCGGCGAGGGCTCGTGACGCTGGAATAACGGTGCTGTCTCGCTCAGATCTTCGCGCGCGTTCTCTTGACAGCGTCCTGGCTCAAGCCCTGGACGTTGCGGGAGAAGGTGGACGACGTATCTATGTTGACATTGACATGGACGTGGCTGATCTATCGGTCGTACCGGGTTGTCCGGCCGCCGCCCCTGGGGGGCTAAGCGCTGACGAGCTACGACAGGCGGCCCGATACCTGGCGTCGGACCCGCGGGTCGACACGATTGATATAACCGAAATCGACGTTGAGCGTGATAGCGCTGATCAACGAACCGTCCGCTTAGCGGCGCTTCTAGTACTCGAAGTACTTGCGGGCGTGAGAAGGAGAAGTAGATGACCATCGAAATAGGTCTCGAGCCGCTGACGCGTGGTCAAGTACTGGCCGTGGCCCGAGAATTCGAGCCGGTCCGCCTGAGCTCGGCAGTACTCGAACGTCTAGAGCGACAGCGTCGAGCCATTGACGCCTTGGTGGAAAGTGGTACGCCGGTTTACGGTCTCTCTACCGGATTTGGATCGCTCGCCACGACGTTTATATCGCCCGACCAACGGCGTGATTTACAACGTTCGCTCATTCGTTCGCACGCGGCCGGTGTGGGCAACGAAGTAGAGGGTGAAGTCGTTCGAGCGATGATGGTGTCGCGCTTGACGAATCTCTGCAGTGGCGTATCGGGGGTTCGTGCATCTACCGCGCAGGCGTACGCCGCACTCCTCAACGCCGCCATTACCCCGGTCGTGCACGAATTTGGGTCACTCGGCTGCTCCGGAGACTTGGCTCCGTTGGCGCACGTGGCGCTCGCGCTCATGGGCGAAGGTGACGTACGCGACGCTGGCGGTGCGCGCATGATGGCCACTCAGGCCCTGGCCGCCGCCGGATTAGAACCAGTGGTGCTGGCCGAAAAGGAGGGCCTGGCACTTATTAATGGAACGGACGGCATGCTCGGCCAGCTCATTATGGCGATCAGTGATGCCGAACAGCTACTGCAGATTGCCGACTTGGCCGCGGCAATTTCAATTCAAGCCCTGCGCGGCACTGACCGCGTTTTCTTAAGTGAAATCCACGCACTTCGCCCTCACCCCGGTCAGCGCACGAGCGCCGCGAATTTAGCCGCGCTCTTAGAGAATTCGGTGATCGTGCAGTCCCACGTGGAGGACTCGACTCAGGTTCAAGACGCCTATTCCCTGCGCTGCGCCCCTCAGGTGCACGGGGCGGCTCGCGACACCTTGAGTCACGCTACGCGAATCGCGGAGATCGAACTCGGTGCGGCTATTGACAATCCCTCGGTGCTGAGTGACGGCTCACTGGTATCAAACGGTAATTTTCATGGCGCACCAGTGGGCTACGTGCTCGACTTTCTCGCGATTGCAATCGCCGACGTCGCCTCAATGTCCGAGCGGCGCACCGACCGAATGCTGGACGTTGATCGTAGTTTTGGTCTCCCACCGTTCCTGGCTCACCAGGCGGGAGTGGACTCTGGTCTGATGATTGCTCAGTATTCACAAGCCGCTCTCGTGAGTGAGATGAAGCGACTGGCGAGTCCCGCCAGTGTTGACTCAATACCCTCATCGGGAATGCAAGAAGATCACGTCTCGATGGGTTGGCACGCCGCACGAAAGCTTCGTCGATCCCTTGACGCCTTCGCGGACGTGCTGGCCATTGAACTGTTGGCGGGCTCGCGAGCGCTGGCACTACGAGCGCCCCTCACTGCGTCACCGGCAACCGGTGCGGCGAGTGATCTCATTAACGCCCATAGCGGAGGACCGGGCCACGACCGCTGGCTTGCGCCAGAAATTGCCGCCGTGGGTGCACTCGTGCGAAGCGGGGCGCTCGTCGACGTCGTGGCACGCTTCGTCACGCTGGATCAGTTCTAAGGAGACGGATATGGAAGGTTCGCGACCAGTTCGAGCAGACCGGGGGGCAACGTTATCGACGCTTGGCTGGCCTCAAGAAGCCGCCTTGCGGATGCTGCAGAACAACCTTGACCCCGAAGTTGCTGAGCGCCCCGACGACCTCGTGGTTTACGGCGGCACGGGCCGTGCGGCTCGGGACTGGCGCAGCTTTGACGCGCTGGTGCGAACACTCAAAACCTTGAAGGGTGACGAGACGATGCTCGTGCAGTCGGGTCGCCCGGTTGGTGTGTTTCAGACTCACGAATGGGCGCCACGAGTGTTAATTGCGAACTCGAATTTGGTTGGCGACTGGGCCAACTGGCCCGAGTTTCGCCGTCTCGAGGCGTTAGGTCTCACGATGTACGGCCAGATGACGGCCGGATCATGGATCTACATAGGAACCCAAGGCATTCTGCAAGGAACGTACGAGACGTTCGCCGCCGTTGCGGAGAAGCGCTTCGGGGGCACGCTGGCGGGCACGTTGACGCTGACCGGCGGCGCCGGAGGAATGGGTGGAGCCCAACCCCTAGCGGTCACCATGAATGACGGAGTCTGTCTCTGTGTTGATATTGATCCAACGCGACTGCAACGTCGCGTCGAGCATCGCTACCTCGATGAGTGGACCAATGACCTCGACGCCGCGCTCGTGCGAGTGCTCGCGGCGAAGAAAAGTCGCCAGGCTCTCAGCGTGGGTCTGCTGGGCAACGCCGCCACCATCTTCGCGGAACTACTGCGACGTGGAGTGGAAGTCGATATTGTGACTGACCAAACCTCGGCGCACGACCCCCTGAGTTATCTGCCCGAGGGGATCGACCTCGCCGATTGGCACGACTACGCGGAGAAAAAACCAGAAGAGTTCACTGACCGAGCCCGCGCGTCCATGGCTAAGCAAGTGGAGGCCATGGTTGGTTTTATGGATCAGGGCGCGGAGGTCTTTGACTACGGCAACTCCATTCGTGGCGAGGCGGCACTCGCTGGCTACTCGCGGGCGTTTGAGTTTCCTGGTTTTGTGCCGGCCTACATTCGCCCGCTGTTTTGTGAAGGCAAGGGGCCGTTTCGCTGGGCCGCACTCTCGGGTGACCCCAAGGACATTGTGCGCACCGATCGCGCCGTGCTGGAGCTATTCCCCGATAACGACAAGCTGCACCGCTGGATCACGAAGGCTCAAGAACGCGTCGCGTTTCAGGGTCTACCGGCTCGAATCTGCTGGCTCGGTTACGGCGAACGTGACCAGGCTGGTGAGGCCTTTAACAATCTGGTGGCCCGCGGCGAGGTCGCCGCGCCCATCGTGATTGGCCGCGACCATCTCGACAGCGGTTCGGTGGCGTCGCCCTATCGCGAAACGGAGTCGATGCTTGACGGCTCGGACGCGATTGCCGACTGGCCACTGCTGAACGCCCTCGTCAATACCGCGTCGGGGGCGACGTGGGTGTCCATTCACCACGGCGGGGGTGTAGGTATCGGACGATCAATTCACGCCGGACAGGTCTGCGTGGCCGACGGTACCGCGCTCGCGGGCGAGAAGTTGCGCCGCGTGTTGACCAACGACCCGGGTATGGGAGTAATTCGTCACGTTGACGCCGGTTACGAGATTGCCGAAGCGACCGCTGACCAGCGTGGTGTGCGGATTCCAATGCGCGAGAGCGAACATTGACCACCCGCGCAATAGTCAACATCGGTGAGCTCATTACGAACGATCCCACGGTGGGTGACGAAACACTGCTTGGCCGACTGAGCAACGCGGCCATGGTCGTTAACGACCAGCGCGTGCTCTGGGTCGGTCCCGGCGACCAGGTGCCCGACGCCGATGAGCAGTTTGACGCTGACGGGGGAGCGGTCATTCCCGGTTTTGTTGATAGCCACACCCATCTTGTTTTTGCCGGTGAGCGCTCGAGCGAGTTTGAAGCGCGAATGCGAGGCGAACGGTACGACGGTGGTGGAATTGGTCGAACCGTAGCCGCGACACGCGAGGCCAACCGTGGTGTGCTGCACGAAGCGACGCTGCGCCGTGTGCGCGAGCTGCGAGCGAGTGGCGTGACCACCATGGAGATTAAGTCCGGTTACGATCTGACCGTTGACGGCGAAGCCCGGCTGGTGAGTGTGGCCCGTGAGTTCAGTGACGAAGTGACCTTTCTCGGGGCCCACAGTCTGGCTCCCGAGTATGTCAACGACCGAGGGAGGTACCTCGAATTAGTGACGGGGCCAATGCTCGACGCCTGTGCTCGCGACGCTCGATGGATTGACGTGTTCTGCGACCGTGGAGCCTTTGATGTCGACGAGGCTCGACACGTGCTCGAAGCGGGGCTTCGCGCTGATCTTGAGTTGCGACTGCACGGTAATCAATTGGGCGATACTGGGGGCGTCGCACTCGCGGTCGAACTCGACGCGGCCAGCGTCGATCACTGCACCTTCGTGAATGACGCGGACCTGGAGGCGTTAAGCAACTCCAACACCGTGGCCACCTTGTTGCCCGGTGCCGAATTCTTTACCCAGTCCCCGTATCCGTCGATGCGCCGTTTTCTCGATGCGGGAGTGACCGTGGCGCTCGCGACCGACTGCAATCCGGGAAGTTCCTACGTGACGAGCATGCCCCTCATTTTGATGTTGGCCATGCGCGAGATGGGTGCCACTTTCGATGAAGCGCTGTGGGCGGCCACCTGTGGCGGGGCACAAGCGTTACGCCGCGACGATATTGGTCATCTCTCGGTGGGCGCCCGCGCTGACTTTTGCGTGCTCAACGCCCCTCGGGCGGTGCACCTCGCGTACCGACCAGGTGGCATGGTCGTTGAGCGAGTTTTTAGCGCCCCGCACTAGCGCTCGAATACCGCTGAGCTCAGTGTGATCAGGAGATTTTGCTGCGACGTGGGCCGCGAGGCGGGGCCGTGAAGGTCTCGTCGCGAGTCCAATAAGGTACGGGTATGAGTAGCCCCACTGCCCCCCTCGATTTACCCACCACGTTCGGTGCCCTTCGCGCATCGAACTATCAGCCCCTGTCCGTTCGTGAAGAGATGCGGATCAATCTCGAACGTCGACTCGAAGAGGGTCGTCCGCTTACCTCGGCCGTGCTCGGTTACGAAGACTCCGTGCTACCCCAGCTCGAGACCGCGCTGCTCGCGGGACACGACATTATTCTGTTGGGCGAACGTGGTCAGGCCAAGACGCGCATAATTCGCTCACTCGTCGAACTGCTCAATGAGTGGCTGCCGATTGTCGCAGGTTCCGAAGTACGCGACGATCCCTTCGCACCAATTTCGGCCTACGGCATCGACCTGGTCGCCGAGAAGGGCGACGAAACCCCCATCACGTGGGTGCACCGCAGTCAGCGTTTTGCCGAGAAGCTCGCTTCGCCCGACACGTCAATGGCCGACTTGATTGGCGAGGTTGACCCCATCAAGGTGGCCGGTGGGCTCTTTCTCGACGACCCTCGCGCACTCTCTTACGGGCTGGTCCCAAAGTCGAATCGGGGAATTTTCGCCATGAATGAGTTACCGGACTTGGCCGAGCGAATTCAGGTGGGTCTCTTAAACGTGCTCGAGGAGCGCGACGTGCAGATTCGTGGCCACCTGGTACGCCTGGAACTTGACGTCATGGTGGTTGCGACGGCGAATCCCGAGGACTACACCAATCGTGGTCGACTTATTACTCCCTTGAAGGACCGTTTTGGGTCGCAGATTCGCACGCACTACCCCTACGAACTGACGACTGAAATCGCCATTATACACCAAGAGGCGTCGCTACCCACTTCGCCCAAGCCCATCGTGGTTCCCTGGTTTATTGACGATGTCGTGGCTCGGGTAAGTCACGTGGCGCGAAAGAGTCACGTCATCAGTCAGCGCTCGGGGGTGTCGGTGCGACTTTCGATCGCGAACTACGAGACCGTCGTGGCCAACGCGCTGCGCCGGACTCTTCGCACCAATGACGCCACAGTCGTACCGCGGATCAGCGATCTGAGCGCAATGGTGCAGTCCACGCAGGGCAAAATTGAGTTTGACACTATGGACGATAGTGACTCGGACCAGGTAATTGGCGCTCTGATCGCCTTGGCGGTGCGACAGTGCTTCACCGAGCACGTGTTGCTCGACGAGGCGAGCGAGATCGTGAATGAGTTCGAGGGCGAGGCACTGGTCCACACCGGTGACGATCTGCCCGAGCGTAACTATCTCGAAGTACTCGAGGCCATGCCCTCACTCGACGGCCCCGTGCGTCGAGTTGCCGGCCCCGTGGCCAGTGATGGCGAGTTAGCCGCCGCCGTCGAGTTCGTCCTCGAGGGGCTGTATCTGACCAAGCGCCTGGCGAAGGACGCGTCGGGGGCTCGAGCCCTCTACCGCTCTAGGAATCGGTAGTGCCCGTTCGTTACGGCTTTCGACGGTTTGGTGACGACGACGACTTTAACGACCTCGACGCCGACGAGCTGCTGGCGATGCTGCGCGATGATTTTCTCGAAAGTGGCGATCTTGACGAGGCGATGGACCGACTCTTGCGCGATGGTTACACCACCGATGAGGGCGAACGAGTCGAGGGTCTGCGTGAACTACTGGAGCGTACTCGCCAGCGCCGCCGAGAACTCGAACAGCAGGCCGACCCCGAAGGCGAGATGCAGCGCTACCGGGACTGGCTCGACGAAATTGAAAATCTTGAGACTGATGAACTAGCGGAACTCTTGGACGACGCTGACGAGTCGGGTGACGAACGACGACTCGAGGTCACGCGTGACCTCGTCGAGCAGAAGCGACTTGAGCGAGAGTTGATGAGTGATCGTTTGGGCGAACGGGTAGCGTCCTATCAGCACTACGAGTTCGTGTCTTCCGAGGCACGTGAACAGTTCGAGCAGCTCGTTGCGGAGCTGCAACAAGATGTCCTCGACACCTACTTTGAACAGAGCAAAGATTTCCTCGCGAGCCCCGACCCCGAGGAGCTGGCGCGACTGCGCGACATGATGGACAGTCTGTCGACGATGATTGAGCAAGATCGTCGTGGCGAATCGCTCGATCCCTCCTTTGAACAGTTCATGGAACAGTTCGGCGACTACTTTCCGGGAGCGGAAAATCTTGACGACGTGGTGCGCGCCATGGCGGAGCGAGCCGCGGCGGCTGAAGCCATGTTTAATTCACTGTCGGGCGATCAGCAGAACGAACTGCGATCGCTGTTCGCTCAGATGATGGGCGACATGGATCTCAACTTCTCGATGAACCGACTCGTGGCCAACCTGCGCCAGGCCACCCCCGATATTGACTGGCACCGTGCTCATCGGATGCGTGGTCAGGGGGCATCGTCATTCGCCGACGCCTCGTCGATTGCCGAGCAGTTGGGGTCGTTGCGGGGTCTGGAGGATTTTCTCGGTCGCGCCAATGCCGCCCAGGGACTTCCCGAAGTTGACGTGGAGGCAGTGCGGCGCAATCTCGGTGATGATGCGGCGCGCCACGTTGCTCGACTCCAAAAAGCACTGAAGAGTCTGAAGGACTCGGGATTTGTCGAAAAGGATGGTAACCGCTTGACCTTGAGTGCCAAGGGCGTGCGCCAGATTGGTCAACAGGCCCTTAAGGAGTTATTCGGACAGTTGGCTCATTCGCCCACACTTGGTGCGCATCGTGAAGCCAGCGTGGCGCGTGGCGATGATCGTGAAGAGAGCTCCAAGAAGTGGGAGCCCGGTCAACCCGTCTCGCTCCATCTACCTAGGACCCTCCGTAACGCAATCTTTCGTCAGGGTCCGGGCACACCCGTACGTCTGCACCCCGACGATTTTGAGGTTGAAGAGTATGAGGCCACGAGACGCTCAGCCACCGTCTTTGCTATTGACCTCTCGCTGTCGATGGCGATGCGAGGCAATCTCGTCCCGGCTAAAAAAATGGTGCTAGCCCTGACGCAACTGATTCGCTCAAAGTTTCCCCGAGATTTTGTCGCGGTGGTTGGTTTTGGCGAAACGGCGCACGAGTTACGCGTGGAGGATATTCCCGCTCTGACTATTGACTACCAGTATGGGACGAATCTGCAACACGCACTAGCTCTCAGTCGTCACCTGATGCGCGGCGAACGAGGCGAACGCCAGGTGGTGGTCGTGACCGACGGCGAACCCACGGCGCACCTCATGGAGAACGGCGAACCATTTTTCTCGTGGCCGCCAGTGCACGAGACACTAGAAAAGACCATGGCTGAAGTACTGCGGTGCACCAAGGCCGGCATCACAATCAATACCTTCGCGCTCGATATTGAACGTAGCCAGTTTCCTTTCGTGGAACAGATTGGCCGGGTTAACGGTGGGCGGACGTTCTACACCTCAGTTGATGAACTTGGTACCTACGTGCTCGATGACTTTGTTCGTAATCGTCGGGCAAGTTAAAAATAGACCCTGACCAGGTAATTAGAATCTCCATTTGCATTTTCTGGGAAATCTAGGCACAATGACATCGTTGTAATTACAAGCATGGGGTGCCACCCAAGGGGGAAGCAAAATCGTGGAAATCATTGATCTGATGAGCGGAATGGAAGACCGGGGCTGGCAGGCACGGGCAAACTGCATGGGCGTCGACCCTGACCTGTTTTTCCCCGAACGAGGTGCCTCCACCCGTGAGGCCAAGGAAGTCTGTCGAGGCTGCGTCGTTCGCGAGGACTGCCTCGAATTTGCCCTCGACAACGGTGAGAAGTTCGGCATTTGGGGTGGAATGAGTGAGCGCGAGCGCCGCCGCTTGCGTCGAGCTCGCGCAATTGAGCGCCGCGCCCAAGCCAGTTAACTTAAGCCCTCAGTCGAGCCTCAATGGTGGCGTCACTCGAAAGGCCGAGCTGCTCCCAACGTTGAGGATCCTCCTGGTTTAACAAACTGGCGGGAAGCAGCCCTACTAACTCGGCGCGATCGATACGCCCGTTGGGCCCTAGTTGACCGAGCACGTTGTCGTAAATGGTTGACAAAGTGAGGACATTTTGGTCGATCAGATTGCAACTGAGCTGGACCGCGTCGCCGAGTTGAAAGGCCAAGGTCCGTAACGCCGGTTGGCGAAGCGCTCGAGCTACGCGACGAGCCTCGATCAAGGTGACATGTTCGAGCCACAGATTCCACGCCACCAGAATTGGTCGACAGCCCACGGCGGCGGCCCCGCGCGCTGGTGGGACGGTGTGGGGTCCGTAGTCGGGTGCAAGATCTCCGAATGCTCGTCGACGAACGTCGGGCAACGAGCGCGTGACCTCGTGGTCGAGGGGACCATAGAGAAAGACCGGCACGTCGAACGTCGCCGATAACCAGTGGGCGGTCTCGTCACGCAGCGCGCACGCTTCACTTGACCGGTCAGGAGCGAGCGCGACAAAAGGCACGACGTCGACGACGCCAAAGCGCGGATGGGCCCCAACGTGGGTGCGCAGATCGACAGATTGGTAAGCGAGGGCGATGAGGCGCCGTAGATCATCACGCAACGTTGCGGCCTCATTAATGAGGGTGAACACCGTCCGATTGTGGAACCAGTCGTAGTGACGATCGCGCAGGGAATCACCACTAGCGATTGAAAGTTGGTCCAACAACGCGAGGTCGCGTCCCTCAGAGATATTGATGACGCATTCAAACATGCTGGTTCGTTAGGGCAAGTCGGTGCTGGCCAGTCGACGCCGGTGCGCCCTGGTCAGACGTCGACGCTCGCGCTCACTCGTGCCGCCCCAGACGCCGTGATCGACGTGTTCGACGAGGGCGTATTCCAGGCACTGCTCACGAACGGGGCAGTTAGCGCAAATCTTTTGCGCTTTAATAACGCCGAGTCCATCGCGCGGAAAGAACACAGCCGCAGGATACGCGCGGCAACTTCCATCGGCCATCCACTCTGTGCCCATACTGCCCCCTTACGTGGCTTCTATTTCCACAGTAGCCAGTACTTCGTAAGGAAAGCCTTAAGACTGGGTTACATCTTGCAAAGAGTTACGTCCGAGGACTACCTAGCAATTCAGTCAGTAGAATGGACTTCTTGTAAGAATGCGACTCAAAGGAGCATCGTGAGCCAGATTCCGACCGCTGAAGCAGTAGAGGTCACCGACCCCGTCGGGCACGTGCAGGTCATCTATCTGGGACCAGTGGCACCCCACTGGGAGTGCCGGATGGTTTTTGGTGACGAGGAGCAGATTCAGGCCTTTGTTGACCGCATCGATGCTCGCCTGCGACTTTTGCCACCTCACGATCCTCAGTTCCGACGTAATCGTGAACGGGTGAATCGTGACGCCGAACGCGAAAACCTACTGGTTGAATGGAACCTGGGTTACGACGAAGAGGCTTAGGCGAGCGGCGAGTTCGTCACTCGCTGCACCCAGGTTTCGGGGTCGGTAAGTTCATTGGCACTCGGTAGTCCATCGACGCGCAATATGGCGTCAAAGATGCTTAAACCGTATTTCTTTTGCAGCGTCGCGACGAAGTCGTGAGCTTGGTCGTGGTGCACACCTTGTGTAGCGATACCGAACAGCGCCGCCGCGGCATCTTCCCCTCGGGCGTCACTTCGTCGGTGGCGGCGATAGGCCTCTGTGAGAGCTGGACGCGGACCAAGCAGGAGCGTCGTAATCTCGTTGGCGGCTGCGTCAAAGAAGGCGTTGAGAACACTGGCGGCCGCGTTAATGGCGCGCGTCACCGGAGTTTCGTCTGGTAGTTCGATGCCCTCCAATAACGCTTCAGGATTACTCATAAAAGTTGAAAGATCCTCTGGTTTGAGCATCGACTGCAACCGACCCAGGAGGTTGCTTTGCGCAGCCTTCGCCTCGTGAACCGAGTCAAGCAGCAGCGCCCGTAGGGCGTCGCCCGTGCCCGGTTGGTTGAGTACGAGAGCTGCAACGAACTCTTGCGCGAGGGCAAAGACGTACACCTCATCGCGATCGAGCGACCAGGCGTCGGCGAACGCCATCAGATTGTTCACGACGAGAAGTCGTCGAGTGTCGATCCGTGGCAATGGCAGTATCGCAAGGGACCAGGCCCGTTCCGAGAAATGACCCGCTACCGAACCCATTTGAAAACCAGTGAAGAGCGGCCCCATACTGGCGGCGAGCTGTCCCATCATTGGATTGGTATCCAAATCGAGATTGGATGAAAGATCCGGCGTCGCTTGTGCCATTGGCTCGATGAGGGGACGCCACTGGGCCAGCGCCGCCGCCGTCAGTTCGGATCGATTCACGGCGGTGATTACCGGTTCACTTGGTACGCCCCAGAGAGCATCGACGTGGCGGCCCACGAGCGGGGCTAACTCCTCGAGGCGTTGACGTTCAGTTGGTAGGGGATTGGGATCGCCATCGCTACCGCGAGCAATGTTCAGAGCGAGTTGGGTCGCCGTGTCAAACCAGGCGTTAGGACCTTGCTGGTTAATCAATTTGAATATGTCGGCGAACATACCGTCAAAGGGACTTTCACTCACGTTGCCAACTTAGGGGATGCACGTCAGGGTCACGACACCCCGGTGACTGGTGGACCCTCGCATGAATTCGACACTCGCGTGCAAGGTGGGAGGCGCGAGATAGATCAAGGTGGTGAGATCGCCCCACGAATTTATATCGTGTCCGTCGACGCGGGTGATCACGTCACCGCGCTGCAGTAGTTGATCGCCACCGCTATGAACAGTGAGCGAGGTCACGAGAGCGCCTCCACCTTGGGCACTTCTGCCGTTCACTCCCAGGGTGGCGTGACAGCCGTGCTGACGCGAAAGAACTCCGGCCACGTGCGCAACGAACTCGGCCGAGTACCAGAGATGCTGTAACGAAAGTACGGCGACGACGCGGCCCGAGCTCGTAACCGCGATGGCGTCGGTGAACCCGTTGAGGTGTTTGTTGGGCGAGGTGGCCAGGTAGCTAACAATTCCGCGCGACCTCAACTGAGGATCACCCAGCGTGGTCGTCGCCCACGCAAACGATGGGGGATGGCTGGCTGAGGTGATGACCGGAGCGACCGCTACGACCGTCGAATTATCGGGTAGTGGACCGAGCGCGAGGGGGGGTACATCAACGCCCAAACGCATGATGGTAAAGCCCATAGCTCGATCACGTCCCAACCAGGTAACGGCGAAGTGTTGGTTGGTGGGAGTCGAACCACTTAGAAGTGCCTTGCGAGAAATTGCGACAGTCGTGACGGCGAGATTATTCGTGAGCACCATTGCCGGGACGGTATCGATGTGCCCGGGCGTCGCAATCGTCAGGTCAACCGTATGATTCGCCACCACGCGGACATTTGCCGGTAGCCCACTCATACCACTCACCGTGTCAAGCCTCATCGTCTGGTTGACGGGCGCGGACTTCAGATTTGAGACAAGAACTGCTGACCCCACTACTCCGCCGAGCAGCAATAACGAACCAGTGATGCGGAGCATTCGCCAAGCGGGTCGTTCGCTGGTCTTAGGTAAATCGTTGAAATTGGGCAATTCACTGGGGTGAAGCCACGCTCGGTCACTGGCGTGCGGAACTCCCCCTTTTCGACGCCAATGCCGCGACGATCTGAAAACGTCCAGCCAACTCACAATGCATAAGGTTAGTAAGTCTGGTTCCCAAAGACCGGTCGGGCTTGCCTAACATCGAGGTCTATGGCCAGTGATTTCGCTCTCGATATTGGAACCTCGTCCATTCGGTTAGCTTCGAGTAGCGACGGCATTCTCTTTAACGAGCCAACGGTCGCCGCAATCGACACTCGCAGTGGTGAGATTGCCGAGATTGGCTACGGAGCGCTCGAGATGGTCGCGCACACGTCACGGCACGTGGTGGCATTTCGACCATTCTCCCAGGGAACCACCATTGATTTCGACGTCACGGCGCGACTCTTATCGGGTCTCTTTGCGCGATCCTCCATCTCTAAGTTCAGTCGCGTGCGCGTGGTAATGAGTGTGCCATCGCTGGCGACTTCCATTGAGCGACGAGCATTACGCCAAGCGGCGATTCAAGCGGGGGCGCGTGAAGTGAGCCTGATTGAAGCACCGATTGCGGCCGCGATCGGCATGGGACTCCCAGTGCAAGATCCGGTGGGCTCGGCCGTTACGTTGCTCGGAGGAGGAGCTTCCGAGTCGGCATTGCTGTCACTCGGGGGAATCGTGACCACGAGTACTCGTCGACAAGGTGGTATTAATCTCGATAACGCCATTGCGTCCGCACTGCGCCAACAGCTCAATGTCGTGGTCTCACCGACGACTGCCGAACAACTGAAGATGGCCCTCGCGTCGGCGCTGGGGCGAACATCGGGACGTTTCGAAGTGGTCACCGCTCGAACCGTCGATTCCGGCGCGCTGGTCGAGGTCTCGGTCTCGGCGGACTTAGTAAATAATGCTATTCGTGATCTGGTCAACGTCACTGTGCGCATGGTGCAAGACAGTTTGGGTGGCGCCCCGCCCGATCTCTCGCAAGACGTGAGTACCCGCGGCATGGCCGTGGTGGGTGGTCACGCACAATTAGCGGGACTCACCGAACTGATTTCCACGAGCACCGGAGTAAAGGTAAACGTGGTTGAGGAATCGGATTTGGTGGTAATTCGAGGACTTCAACTTTGCCTCGACGAGATGTCGTCGCTGCACTCACTGTTTCGCGACGCCGATCGTTAATCTTCGTCGCGGGTGAGTTGGTCAACCGCCGAACGAACTTGCCAGTCACGGTCGTCGCGAGCTCGCTCGAGAGCGGCGTCGATATCGGGTCCTTCGAAGTTGGCCAACGCCACGATGGCCCGGCGACGAACGGGAGGCTTATCGTTGAGCGCCTGAAGAATGGTGGATCGACCTCGATCATCACCGAGACTCCCAAGCGCCGCGACCGCCGCTTCACGGCATCGAGCATCCTCGTGTTCAATTGCAACCGCGCAGAGTTGCTCGAGAGCGTCGATTGAGCCATGTTCACCTAACGCAAAGACGGTCGACTCCACCACCAGAGGGTCGGAATCTTGAAGTGTTTTACGCAAGGCACTGGTGATGAGTTCGTCGCGTAGCTCATCGTATGCCAGCAGATGAGCCGCCTCACGTCGCACGGTAGCGTCGTCATCGGCGAGAGCCGCCAACCATTCGACCTGAGTCATGAGGGCCCGCCGGGCTGCACCACGAAGTGCCAGTACCCGTAGTCGGGGAGAACTCTCGTGCAGAGACGCTACGAGCAACGCCTCGTGACCCTCGACGAAGCCCGCTCGAAGGATTGATTCTTCGAGCGACTCCGGTAGCGTTGACTCATCACCTCGCACCAACCCATTCCAGCACCTTTGCCACGACTACGTCGACTACTACGTCCACTCATCGCGGTAGCGGTGATCCTTCTCGTCATTGTGGGCCTCGAGAGCTGGAACGTGTCGCAGTACGCGCTGACGCCGGGTGAGGCAAAACCGGTCGCGCCACTCGTACACGTGAGTGGCCTGGCCACTAACTCTCATCCCGACACAATTTTCTTAACCGACGTGTATCTACAATCGCTTACGGCTTGGCAGTGGCTCACGCTGCACCTGCAGTCGCACGTGACGTTTGTGAACGCGAATCAACTGATCGAGCCCGGTTTAGCTACCGATGAGCTCAGCGCACAAGGTTTCTTAGACATGTTTGATTCCAAGCAGGCTGCCCAAGTTGCGGCCCTTCGAGCGTTGGGGTGGCCGGTACACGCCACGCCAATGGGCGCTGTAATAAATGGTGTCGTCGTCCCGTCACCCGCTCGTCAAATGGGTCTGCACGTCGCCGATCGGATCGTGGGCGCCAACGGGGTGAAAATTACTTCAGCCTGTGATCTCATTTATCTAGTGCACGACGTCGCGATAGGACAGTCCCTTCGGTTGAAGGTGGAGCGCGCGAAAATAAGTACCAAGGGCTTGATTACCTGGGGGCCACCGCAAACGAAAATCCTCGTAACTTCGCGTCCGCCCGCGACGATCGCGAATTCGGGTTGTAGCGGTGTGCAAGGTCCGAGTAAATCGTGGATTGGCGTTTCATTAGAAGACGCAATTCACTACATGCTCCCGGGATCAATTTCCATTGATACCAATTACATCGGGGGACCATCAGCGGGCCTGGCCATGACACTGGCCCTGCTTGATGTCTTAAGTAAAGGCTCACTCACGGGTCACGTACCGGTGGCGGCAACCGGCACCATTGACGTCCACGGCATGATTGGCGACGTTGGTGGTGTCGCGCAAAAGACCGTTGCGGTCGAGCGAGCCGGGGCGAAGATTTTCTTCGTGCCTAAAGTGGAAGTCCCGGAGGCGAGTGCGCAAGCCACCCCTGAACTGCGAATCATCGGTGTGTCGACCCTCGCCGAGGTCCTGCGTGATCTTCGTGCGCTGGGTGGCGACCCCCTAGTCGCTCGAACGCCTCCTCACTAAAGGCATTGGTGAAGGGTACCGAAGTCGTAGGCTGGTGAAGATGGACGAACGCCGAAATTCAACAACAACGCCGCCGTCGGTCGAGGTCACTCGGACGAATTTCACGACGCTGCGTAAAGGTGGGGTTGACCCGACCGAAGTGCGTGTCCACCTGGAGCGAGTCGCCCGCGAGATGGCCAGTTTCGAAAAGCGAGTGCGTGAACTACAAGAACTGCTCGTGGAGGCACAGCGACGAGCCGCGAATCCATCCTTCGAAGAGGGATCGCTCGCTAACGCGCTTGGCAGTCAAAGTGCCTCAATATTGCGAGCGGCTCACGACGAGGCGGCGCGAGTAACGGCTGAAGCCCAAGAGCGCAGTGCGCATCTTTTCGCTGAAAGTCAGCAGCGCAGCGCCGGTCACCTCATCGAAGCCCAAGAGCGAGCTCTAGGAATTTTGGCGGACGCCGAGTCCACCGCTCTCACGATCGATCGCGAAGCCCGTCTGGCTGCGGAGCGACTCATTCAGTCGGCCAAGCTCAACTCCGAGGCACTTATTGAACGAGGACGCGAGCAAGGACGCTCCGTCGTGCAGCAAGCAGCCGATGCTCGTAAAGAAGTATTGAACGACTTGGCGGTTAAGCGTAAGGCACTGCATATTCAAGTTGAACAGCTTCGTGCTGCGCGAGACACACTGTCGACGTTCGTCTCGGCGGTACGCGATCAAATTGAAGGAGTACTGGCTGGACTCAGCGGTTCGGATGAAGCGGCTCGAACGGCGGCTCTTGACGCGCTACGAAATCGACCGCCAATGCCCGAACCGAGTGAGGAGGAGCTGCTCGCTGGCACCCCGCTGCGCCAGGTTCCTCCAATCGACTCGCCGGACACTCGTGCGACATCGACCAAGACCAAAACACGCAAGGCGCCCAAGACGGCACTAACCGAGCCGGACCAAATTGGCCCCACGTTGTTGGAAGATGATCCGTCGGGAACCGACGTGGTCAATGAGATTTTCGCTCGTCTGAGAAAGGCGACGCTCGAGGAGCGCGGAGCGGCACCCACGGCGCCTCGAAAACCAGTATCCAATGTCAAATCCACAGCGCCGAATGCTGAACTATTCGCCAGTCGTGATGGCGCCCTTGAAGAGTCGCTCACGACACTTACGCGAAAAGTAAAGCGGGCACTGCAAGATGACCAGAACTCCATGCTGGAGCGACTTCGTGACGTTACGGGGATGATTACGACGGAGTTCGAAGATGAGCATGTGCAGCGGTCTCGTTACGCTGATGCCGCGCTTGACGCGCTGAGTGAGGCGGCGAGCGCTGGCGCACAGTTCGCCTTTGAAATTGCGGGCGCGTCAGCTAACGCCGTCAGTAACACGGTAATCAGTGACTGTGCCGCCGATTTAGCCGTGACGATTGTGTTAGCGCTGCGCAAAAGGATTATGGCTGATGGAGCGGGTGACGCAACGGAACGGGCCAATACGGCATACAAAGAATGGCGAGGTGCTCGAGTTGAGCGACTTTGTAGGGATGCAGCGCGCCGGGCCTTTCACGCGGGTGTCCTCGCCGCGTCACAGGGTCGCACGGTGCGCTTCTACGTAGCACCTAATGATGCGCCGTGTGACGCGTGTGCCCTTGACGCCGCCTCGGGTAACCGCGGCGCAGGCGAATTATTTCCTAGTGGATCGGCTTTTCCGCCCTTGCACGCTGGCTGTGCGTGCGCAGTACTGCCAGTTTGAAAATGGCCTAGGCTCGCGACGTGCGCAGCCCCTCAGATCAACCATCCACTCACGTTCGACTCGGTAGATTTTCGCGACGGTTTTGGATTGGAACCGCTGTCGCCGTTTTCTTTTTTGGATTCATCTCGCTCCATAGCCTGGCCACACTGTGGACTGACCAGATGTGGTTCTCTTCGACTGGCTACGGCAGCGTCTTCAACAAACTCCTCTCGGTAAAGATTGCACTGGGTATTACTTTTGGCGCAATTTTCTTCGCCCTCATCTGGGGCAATCTGCTCCTAACCGATCGCTTTGGCGCCCGTGATCTCTCCTTCACCCCCGATGATGAAGTCGTCCGGCGCTTCCAAAATGTGGTTCGTCCCTACGCGGGCCGGATCTACGCCTTTTTTGCGTTGGTTGCCGGAGCCATTGCGGGTCTTAGTGCAACTGGCGAATGGCAAAGTTATTTGCTCTTCGCCCATCGTCAACCCTTTCATCAACAAGATCCGCTCTTCCACAAAGATCTCAGCTTTTATATTTTCACCCTGCCATTTTTGCGTTTTCTCATCACGTGGGGCCTAGTGGCGCTCTTTCTCGTCCTTATCATTACGACGTTTTTCCACTACCTGAACGGTGGCATTCGCACCACCCGGGTGTCGCCTCGGGTATCGCCAAGAGTCAAGGCTCATCTCTCGGTCATTGGTGCGGGTATTGCGCTCTTCAAGGCGGCTGGCTACGTGCTCGCGAAGTGGGAGTTGGTGAACTCGGCTAATGGCTACGCACAAGGTGCTGGTTACACCGACGTGCACGCTCGCATTCCGGCGCTGACCGTACTGTTCTATCTATCGCTGGCCGCCGCCGCTATTTTGCTGGCTAACGTGCGTTCACGCGGCTGGTCGCTGCCTGCGGTCGCGGTGGGACTTTGGATTTTTGTTGCGTTGGTAATCGGTGTGCTCTATCCGACCATCCTTCAAGCAGTGAAGGTGTCACCGGCGCAGGGCTCGCTGGAGAAGCCCTACATCCAACGAAATATCACCGCAACCAGGTCAGCCTTCGGCCTCGACCAGGTTACGTATCACTCGTTTGTCGGTTCATCGACTGTCACGAATGCGCAAGTGAAGGTAGCGGCCGCGACGCTAAATAATATTCGGGTCTGGGATCCATCAGCTTCGATTGCGCTGGCCACGGTAACTCGACGACAGTCAATTCGCTCGTACTACACGTTTTCCAATTTGGCGGTTGATCGTTACTTCGTAAATGGAAAATTAACACCCGTGCTGATTGGGGCTCGTCAACTCAATACTGCGAACTTGCCCTCACCGAGTTGGGTGAACGAACACTTGCAGTACACGCACGGTATTGGCGCGGCCGTCGTCGCGGCCAACCAAGTGGACCCGTCGACCGGGAATCCAATTTTCGTCGTGTCGAACGTCCCGCCCAACTCTTCTAGTGGCATGCCCGTCCTCACCCAGCCAAATATTTACTTTGGAATTAACGATCCCGGTTGGGTCGTGGCGAATACGAAACAGACCGAGCTCGACTACCAAGTGCTGACGGGGTCGAATGCCGGTCAACCAGTTGAGAGCCATTACGCGAGTACTGGCGGCGTGCGTGTCGGTAGTTTCTTCAGTCGCGCGGCCCTCGCCTTACGGCTTGGCGACTTTAACTTCTTAATTTCGAATCAAATTGGCTCATCGAGTCGGGTGCTCTTCGTGCGTGACGTGCAGGCCATGGCCAAGAAAGCAGCCCCGTTCCTCTCGTTCAATTCTGAGCCCTACGCGGTTATTGCTCACGGTCAGGTCCAGTACGTGCTCGATGGGTACACGACGACCGACCAGTATCCCTACAGTGAAAATGCCTCAGCGCTGAATGTGGCGCGCGGGGGTCTGCCGTCAAGTTTTAACTACGTACGCAACTCCGTAAAAGTCGTCGTCAACGCCTACACCGGTTCGATGAAGTTCTACGCGACGAGCTCGAGTGACCCAATTCTTCAGGCCTATCGTGCGGCGTTCCCCGGAATGTTCTTGCCAATGAGTGACTTGCCCGAGGCAATTAGCACGCACTTGCGGTACCCAGCCGACATCTTCTCGGTGCAGGCCGCAACCCTTGGTCGTTATCACATCACGTCAGCGAATGCTTTCTACACGGCCTCGGATCGTTGGCAGGTCTCACCGACCACTGGATCTGGAACCCCCAATCAGTCACTCGCCCAAACGGCGGTCACCGACGCCGCTGGTCGGGTCGTCTCGTCGTCGCTTTCGCCAATGAGTCCAATTTTTCAGGTGGGAGCGCTGCCCAACACCAACCAACAACAGTTGTTGGAGTCGATCGCCTACGTGCCGGCCGGAAACTCGTCAACGGTACAAGGTCTGACGGCCTTCATGATGGCGACGAGTGATCCGCACAATTATGGTTCGCTCAATGTCTACGAGACGCCACGAGGCACGTCAGTCACGGGCCCGGTACAGGCCGACTCGGAGATTCAACAGAACTCCAAGGTCAGCTCGATTATTACGCCGCTTGATCAACACGGCTCGAACGTCCTCTTGGGCAACAACCTCATGGTTCCACTTGATCAAAGCGTGCTCTACATCCGTCCTCTCTACGTGACGAGTTCATCAAACCCAATGCCCCAACTCAAGTTTGTCATTGCGGTCTTTAACCAAGAAGTGGGGATTGAACCGACGTTGGCGGGAGCAGTGAGCGACGTGTTGGGTGCCAATATTGCTGGTGGTTCGAGTCCATCGGGACCGGGGTCGGGCTCGACTTCTTCAGGAAGAAACGCGTCGTTCTATTTGAAGCAAGCCGCCCTCGACTACGCGGCGGCTCAGGCCGCACTGCAATCGGGAAATCTCGGGACTTATCAATCTGAGGTCAACGCGATGAACAAGCAACTCCAACTTGCCCAGCAAGCGCTTTCCAAGGGCAAGTAGGTCAAAGTAGTTTGGTCACGCGACAACTGACCATGGACCTAGATTCTGCGTTGGCTTGGTAGAGTTTGGTTTGTAGTTTGGCCACTCGAGCAGGGGAAAACGACGTTGGTTGGTTTAAAGATTCCCCCAGTAGTTCTTCGGCGCCTACCGTTGATTCTTTCTGTGGTCGTTGGACTGGCAGTGGTGGTACTCGCGGCATTCCTCACTTCGCGGGCGGTCAATGGGCAGCCCGGGGGGTTCACGGACCTCGTCGGACGAGTGAACAACATCAAGAATCTTCAGCACACGGGGAACATCTACTTGCCCTTCGGGGTTGAAGCGTTTACGTATCCTCCTGGCGCAATCTTCCTCTTCTATCCCTTGGTGTGGCTTCCGGCAAACCACCTTTCGAGTCTGTGGACTCTCCTCTGCATGCTCGCGCTTGCGGGCGCGTACGTGCTCGCAATCGCTCGACTTACTAGGTGGTCACTGCCGCGTTCAATTATCGTGGGCAGTGTGGTTGCCGGCGCGTCGCCACTTATTTTTCCCGAAGTGTACGCCGGATTCTTCTGGGGACAGGTCGGAACGTTCTTACTTCTCGCGGTCGTGCTGGACGAACTTGCGGTGCGAGGTCGATTTCAAGGAGTCTTGGTAGGAATCGTCACGGCAATCAAGATCTACCCTGGCGTCTTTATTGTGATGTGGTTTCTCCGCCGTCAATGGCGCCAAGCAATCACCGCGACGGTAACGACGTTGTCACTCACGGTGGCGGCGATATTCGTGTGGCCGGCGAGCGCGCGTGAGTTTTTCTCGACCCTCGTCTTTGGTGGTCAGGAGTTAGCGCACTTCACTTCACTGTCCACGGCGAGAGAGAGTTCAGGTATTGCCGCCATTTTTTCACGGCCACCAATTCCGTCAAATCTTGTTAGTCAAAAGCCTGTCTTACTTATTACCGCAGCATTGGTGGTAGTGGCCCTGATCGGGGCGTACCGTTTGGATCGTCGGGGCTATGTCTTTAGTTCAATGATTGTGCTCATCACCATCAGCGTGATTGGGGCGCCGATTGCCTGGGACCACTACTTTGTGTTCCTTCCGCTGCTCGCGCTCGTTCCCTTTGAACTGGGCTGGCGTTCGCCTCTCTCAATTGCGTCATTAATCGGATTTGCTCTAGGACTGTTCCCGTGGCACCACTTTCGAGTGGTACCCCCTGGATCGTGGTTGCGAACGGACTGGGCGTATGTGTCACAGAGCGTCTACCTGGCAATTGGTCTTTCGCTCATCGCAACATCATTTTGGGTTGGGCCCCGTGAAGGCGTCGATCAGAGTCTCGACGCGAGGAGCGAAATTCATTCCTGAACTCCGGTATGAATTGAGAGACCGAGAGGCACAGTGAACTCTTATTCGCGGGGCTGCTAGAGTAAATATTCCAACGCGGGGTGGAGCAGTCTGGTAGCTCGTCGGGCTCATAACCCGAAGGTCGCAGGTTCAAATCCTGCCCCCGCCACCAATATCGAAGTTCCTTTTTGGAACTTCGCGACGAACACATCTCCAGCAGTCATCGCGCAATCGATAGTGCGATTGATACGTCACGCGTCCAAACAGCAGTGGACCGAACCAGTCCAGTCCCACTGCTGGACGAGGCTACCGGTGCGTCAACAGCAACGCAACAAAGACGACGATTGTAGTGGCGAGCTGGATTGCGAAACTCACGCGGTCGTGATACGCAACTTTCTTGATGACGTCGTCGGCATCTACCTTGATCCGGTGGTTATCCCAAATTATTTGTCCGAAGGTGACAATGATGGTGGCGTAGGCCACCACGTAGACCAAGTCCATCAGCGTGAGCGTCGAAACGCCCTTGATGGCGTCGAGGGACGACTGCTGCAAGAACACTGTCGTGAGCAACGCCGTCGCGGGCATGGCCGTTCTGATTTCTGTGTATTTCGGACTCAAAAGGAGTGCGAGCCAACTGGTAATCAACACAAAGATGAGCGGCAACATCAACTTCAGCCAGAACATGTTGGCAGCGCGAGTGATGTCCACCGAAAAGGTCAGCGCCGAATAGACATTGTATTTCGACGTCGAATCTCCCAGGTTTGAAATGTAGTTGTGATTCGTCGACTGGACTGACAAACCCGTGATATCCCAGCCCGGAACTTTGAAACGTGAGTCCCAGGTCGTGTTCGACGAATCGGGCACGTACACAATCTGAGTGTTGTTGTTGACGGTATCCTCCAGCGTCAACTGCATTTTCTGATTGTCCAGCGGGTAGTTGGCAAGGTTGTACGGTTCAAAGAATCGACCCTGCACCCGCATCTGCTGGAGCTGGTACCCGTTGGCGAGCTTCAGAGGGTTATCGGTCAGATTGGTAACGGTGAGCCCCCACTCCTCAACGGAGTTAGCAAACTCCATCGTCGAGACCGGATTAATCGGACCCTTCCAGCGCAACCAGATATAGCCCTTGAACTGGAAGGTGTTTGCTGACGTGTCGATATCGTATGCATTGACCGCGTACATACCAACCGTCACAATTTCGGCGGTCTTGGCCGGTGCCCCAGCTGGGGCGTACGTGCCATCGGGGTGGTTGACTACAACTTTGGAACTCAATGGCTGATCGGCCTGGGCGCTGCTCGAAAACAGAGCCAACGAGAACGACAAGCCCATCACAGAGGTGAGCGCGACCACCGGTAACGTTCGCCACATAGTACGGACCGACTTTGAAATTCGCGTATTCATTATCAGCTACAACCTTTTTTATCTCGAACTCCCACTATTGTGGCATAATTTTCAGATCTAGTGCTGTATCTGGACTGCTGTTGTAGAGGGTCGGCACGAGAGCGAATCTACTGATTTTGGCTCCACCGAAGAGTCACCCCGTGGCGCGAGACGTTCCAAACATCTCGAGTCGAAGGACGCAGGTACCCGCTGCCCATGCGCTGGAGATTGTGCCCTACTGGTCTTGCTATTCGCGGGCTCGGCTCGGTCGCCCCATCATTGCGACCACGAAACACGAGTCCGACGTTGATGACACGTGAAACAGCTGGTGTTTCCAATTCTGCAATTACACTTACACTCGTTACCTATGGAAACACGCACCATTCGCGTCGGTCTCCTTGCCTACGGGGCAATCGGACATGAACACAACCAAGCAGTTCAACACACAGTTGGTCTCGAACTTTTGGCGGTGTGTGACACTAATCCACAACGTGTCGAAGCGGCACTGCAACTGGCTCCGCAGGCCACCGCCTTCAGCGATGCCAGTGAAATGCTGGATTCGGGCCTCCTTGACCTTGTGGTGATTTCCACTCCACCTAACAGCCACTATCAATGGGCCAAGGAGTCACTACGCCGAGGCATTCATGTAGTCCTGGAAAAGCCAATGGCGCTCACTGCTGATCAGTGCGATGAATTGATCCTACTGGCATCAGAAAAAAATCTCATGTTAGTGGTGTATCAAAACCGCAGATTTGATCAAGATTTTGTGACGATGCGTCAAATCATTCGTTCTGGTGAAATTGGCGACGTCTACCATTACGACAGTTTTGTCGGCGGTTATTCACAGCCGTGCGATTATTGGCACTCGAACGCTGAAGTATCTGGTGGGGCAATTTTCGATTGGGGTAGCCATTTCATTGATCAGATTCTGAACATCATCCCCGATGATGTTGCCCACGTCAGTGGACAAAACCACAAGCGCGTTTGGACCCACGCCACGAATGCTGACCACGCACACGTCACCGTGACCTTTTCGTCAGGTAAGCAAGCAACGTTTGTTCATTCCGATCTCGCTGCTGCTCGCAAGCCAAAGTTCTACGTCCTGGGTACCACAGGGGCAATTACTGGTGACTGGGACTTGGCGGGCGAACCGGCGGTTGCCGACTTACCCGCGATTGTGACTGTGCATCACGTTGACGGAACTTCGCGCACGGCACCACTACTACCGCTCGAGCCGCACGAATTCCATCGCTCAATTGTCGAGCACCTTAACAATGGCGTTGCGATGGAAGTGAACGCGCTGCAATCTCGCAATGTTGTGGCAATTATGCAAGCGGCCGAACAGTCAGCTCTGCAAAACGCATTGCCCGTGACACCAGTGCTTCGTCGGTCGTAGCCAGTGGCAGTTAATTGGGGTTTTCTCGGCGCTGGCTTTGTGGCCATTCGTGGCCTAGCCCCGGCTGTGCACAAATCGCGCGGTGCCACCCTCTACGCCGCCGCCAGTCGCGAGGAGCAACGGTCTTCGACTCTTGAACCCGAACGAGTGCACGCAACGTATGACGACCTCTTAGCCGACGAACATGTTGATGCCGTGTACATCAGTTTGTCGAACAGTCAACATAGCGAATGGGTAGTGAAGTCCCTCGAGGCCGGCAAGCACGTTCTCTGTGAAAAACCTCTTGGAATGAATGCAATCGAGACAGCGGCCATGTTTGAAGCTGCGACGCTCCACGACCGGCTACTCGTTGAAGCAGTGTGGGGCCGATGGCATCCACGTTTTGCTCGCATGGTTCAACTCGTTACCAGTGGAGAAATTGGCGTCATCGAGCACATCGAGACAGCGTTCACCTTCATCTCGGAAATGACCGACAACTATCGACTCAACCCAGCAATGGGTGGGGGAGCGTTACTGGATGTGGGCGGTTACCAAGTGCACGCGTGGGTTGCACTCACTCAAGGCGCCGCTGATCTCTCCATTACGCAACTTGAACGCACCATCGGGCCAACGGGCATTGACCTAACAACTGATCTCCGAGTGCGCATCAATAACAACATCACCGCCCACTCGGTAAGTTCTTTCGCGCTGCCGAGCCATCAACAGTTCATTGTGCGGGGATCGCACGGGCAGATCAGCACCGAAGTGGGCGAGTCGTTCACCACATGGAACGAAACCAGTTCCATACTGGTGAATAATGTGCGTGAAGAGTTCCCCGTCACCAATGCATTTGTGGAAATGGTGGAGAACGTCAGCGGAGTAATTGAGGGCGACAGTGGCTGGATTGTCTCTCGGGCAGATTCAATTCGCGTGGCCGCCATTCTCGACTCCATCGCACAACACCCGTAACTCACGGACTTTTGGTTTGTTGTGTGAGCAATGGCAAAAGTCAACAAATGCACTGGCGCGGTCGCGCACTCTCTGGGGACCTTCCGCCATGGAGCGAGCCAACGAAATCGTCTAACTTGATTCGACGCGGACTCTGCTAATCGTGGCAATCGAATGGGCCGACCCTGGCCATTATGCGCGGGTAATCAAGCTCACGAGAGTGGTGACGAGCTTTGCTGGTCTCCAAGAGTTGTGGGCCTCTGGCCGCCGCGAATTGCTAGTTCAATTGACCAGGCGTAGCCAGGGACTTGGTCGTTTAGCGATCAAATGGGGAACGTTCACACGGAAAGTTAGGGATCGGCTGGACAGAGTAGTCCCTCACACGTCAGGGACTCCCAGCTCATCGAAGCCTATATTTCGTCAAAATTGTCCCTCAACTCCGAAAATTACTAGGAATTTCCAAAGAAACCCTAATTAGCATGGCGTAACTCGATATGCGCATCCGAGAAATCTTTGAAATGGGGGTCGCCAGTATTTCTATGCCAATACTGTCTACTTCGCTGCGCAAAATTATTACTGGGCTTACGACAGTTGCGGTGGTGTCGGCGCTCGCTCTCGTGGGAATGATGCTGCCAGCTTCGGCCGCCGCGCCGGCCGGAACTTCGCAAATGACTTTGGGTTCGACGAATGGAACGACCCTGGTGACTCCTGCGTCGACACTGTATGCCGTTTCGGCGGTGGCTCTGCCGACATTCTACGTGGCGATTGAGGGTGTTTGTACCGGTGGAAACCCAAATTGCACCGCGAGCTCGACTTATACGGTGACACCATCGATCACCGTGGGAGCCGGCGGATCCTTAAGTTCGACGACCGCCGTTACCACCTCGACCAGAGTTGCTAACGGCACTGCATTCAACGGCGTCACGTGCAATGCCGGTGGTACTAACTATTGTTTCTTCGCGACCTTCACTGGACTCACTCTTACGGGTACCAATGGGACTTCGTACACACTTAGTTTCGCCAATAACGTCAACTCAAGCATTGTCACCGTCGTAATCAAGATTACGACGGTATCGAGTCTCTATATTCAAAACACGCCAGCGCCAACTTCTCCACAGAGTGGTGTGGCATTCACGACGGTCCCCGTGATCGGCGCAAAGGACGCAAACAGCAACGTGGTGCTCAATCCTTCGGGCACCGTGGCGGCCACGGTCTCATCGGGGCCAACTACGTCCGGCGCACTGAGTCCTGCGAGTGCCACGTTTTCTAGCGCGACGGGACTGGCAACCTTTACGGGCTTCACTATTACCGGTACTGCTGGCTCGTACGTAATTCAGTTTAGCGAAACTGGTTTGACCTCAGTCTCATCGTCGACGTTCACCTTGGGGTTCGGAGTAGTGAGCAGCTTGACTCTCGCATCTCCCGGTTCGCTTTCGGTAGCCAGTGGTGCCACCATTGGAACCTTCAGCGTGACCGCGAAAGACTCGGCGGCGAACCTCGTGACGAGTGGCAACGTCGTCGCATCGATTTCGGGTGCAACTTTTACCGCTGCGAGTACGCTCACCGTTGCGCTAAATAGTTCCGGAGTCGCGGCATTCTCAAATCTTGGAATTTCTGGTCTGACTTCAGCTGCTCCAAAAATTACCTTCACTTCTGGGACCGTGAACGTTCAGTCGGGCGCTATCACTATCACGGTGGGCGCTGCGGCCAAGTTGGCAATGGGAACGAATCCGACCTCGCCAGTAGCCAATGGTGGTTCGCTCGGGACGGTAACGGTGGCGGTGCAGGACTCTGGTGGCAACGTCGTAACCAGTGATACCTCGACTGTCAGCGTTACGGCCTCGAGCGGAACTTTGGGCGGAACTCTCAGCGCGGTTGTGGGTGCCGTCACCGCGGGGTACGCCAACTTCTCGAACTTGACACTTACGGCGGCGACTGGTTCTTACACGCTTAACTTCACCGACTCGCCGCTGACGGCGACGTCGTCGACGGCCATTGTCATTCAAGCTGGAGGGCTAACGAAGCTGGCGGTTACGACCCAGCCAAGTGGTGCTGGACTCACGGTTGTCGATGGCGCCACGTTGGGTCAGATCAAGGTCTCCCTGCAAGACGTGAGCGGCAACGTCCTAACGACCGACTCGACTGACGTGGTCGTGGCCACAGTAACCGGGGCTACGTTTACGGCGACGAGCACGACGACGGCCACCGCGGCAAGTGGCGTGGCGACGTTCTCGGCGTTGGCGCTGAAGGGACTCACTACTTCGACGTATTCAATCAGCTTCGCCGTGCAAGGCAAGCCGGCAGTAACGTCCGCGTCATCGAGTGCCTTTACGTTGACCGTAGGTACCGCTACGCAACTAGTGACGACCACGTCGCCGTCGGGACCAGTGACGAACGGTGGCTCGATTGGCACCGTGGCAGTCTCGTTCGAAGATATTGGTGGCAACGTCGTCATCGCTCAAACTGCGTTGGTGGCGGTGAGCGTTCCAGCACCGGCGATACTTGGTGGCACCACTTCTAAGGCTGCGGTAGCCGGTGTGGCAACGTTCAGCGATTTAACCTTGACCGCGACTGGTTCGCCAAAGACGTTGACCTTTACTGCGGGCACGCTTTCAACGACCTTGAGCGTTGCCCTCAATCCGGGAGCGGCGACAAAAATCGTGATTACCACTGCGCCAGCGTCGTCAACAGCTAGTGGGGCAGTCCTGTCGACCATCGCTGCAGCGGTCACTGACGCCAGTGGAAATATTGTGACTACCGACAACGCCGACCAACTGGTCATGACCATCACGGCAGTAAATTCTGATCCGGCGTTCCTAGCACCGAGCTTGATCGTGAACGGCGTAAGTGGTGCTTCAGTGACCGTTTACGTGGTAAATGGAGTCGCCACGTTTAGTGGCATCACGCTGGTGGCGGACTCACGCACGCAGTATTACTTAACCTTCACCGACACGGGGTCGCTCTATGCGAGTACGGTGTCCGCTAACTTTTCAGCGACGACGATACCGGCAGCCCTCACGATAACGACGCCGCCGTCGAGCACCACCGTTGACGGTGCGGTGCTCAACCCTATTGCGATTAGCGTCGTCGACAGTTTCGGAGTGACGGTCTACACGGCCACATCCCAAGTCAGCGTCAGCGTGGTCGGTGCGACTTTGGGTGGCACCACGTCGGTGACCCTGGTGAACGGCGTCGCGACCTTTAGCAATTTGACGTTGACGGGACTTACTGGTTCGTACACACTGGTGTTCACCGACATTGCGGACGCCATCAATTCAGTGCCGCTCACCGTCACTTCAAACACAATTACCCTGACCCTCGGAGCGTCCTACCAGTTGGTCATGAACTCGGCCCAGCTCCCTAAAACGTCCATTATTAATGGGGCCACGGTGGGAACGGTCTCGGTCAAAGTTCTCGACGTTGGTGGGAATTTGGTTGCATCTGATTCTTCAACGGTGACGGTAAGTGCGACCAAGGGCGGCCTGTTGGGTGGCACGGCCTTCACCGCAACCGTCGTCTCGGGCTACGCGACCTTTACCAATCTGACACTGACGGGACTGACCGCCAATAACCCCTTCAACTTAGTGTTTAGTGATGGAACGTTGGTTCCCGTCACTTCGGCCGCGATCACGATCACCATTGGCACTGCGGTGAAACTCGGAGTGACGATTCAACCAGTGGGAACCCTTGTTAACGGTGGTTCCCTTGGAACGGTGAAAGTTGCCATCCAGGACTTCGGTGGCAACGCCATTACGACCAACACCACCAGGGTCACGGCCTCGGTAACCGGGGCATTGGCAACGCTTGGCGGGACGCTGGTGGTGAACGCCGTCGGTGGTGTCGCGACGTTCACGAATCTCACGTTGACCGGTCTCATTGCCAATGGCCCCTTCTCGTTGACCTTTACCGATTCCGGACTTTCGTCAGCGAAGTCGGCGTCCATCACGCTGACGCCCGGCGCCATCAACAAAATCGGCATCCTGGTCCAGCCGGCGACGACGATTGCCAATGGGACGTCACCGGGGAATGTTTCGGTGGCTATTGAAGACGTGAGTGGCAACCCCGTGACAACCGCTAACGCGACGGTCACCGCCACGATCACTGCCGGTGGTCACTTAGGGGGCGGTATCTCCGTGCCCACCATTAATGGCGTGGCGACCTTTACGACTCTGCTGGCTGGTGGACTTATTACCTCGCCGGCAACGTTGTACAAACTGATTTTTTCAACTCTGGTAGGTCAAAGCAACTTCTCGGTTCAGTCGAATGGGTTTGGGGTGGTGCTGGGCGCTCCAGCCGAACTCGGGGTAACGACCCAGCCACTGCCCGGTAGCTACGTCGACGGAACAGCGGTGGCGTCACTGGCGACACCAATCGCAGTGACCGTTGAAGACTTTGGGGGCAACTTTGTTGCGGGTAGTACCGCGACAGTCACGGTGACTGCCTCGAGCAGTGGAACCGTTACTGGCACCTTAAGCACGTCCGCCGTGAACAGCATTGCGACGTTTTCGTCGCTCTTTTTATCGGGACTCATCAGTGGTGGCCCCTACACCTTGAATTTTTCCAGTACGAATCTGATCTCGACATCTTCAAATCCAATAACGCTCAGTATTGGCGCGGCTGGCAAATTGGTAGTGACGCAGAGTCCACCGGTTCTCAATACCAGCGGAGCTGGACTTGGGACGGTGACCGTGGCGATTCAAGATATTGGTGGCAACCTCGTCACTTCCGACACCAACCTCATAACCGTCACGTCGTCGGGAGCAACGCTGGGTGGCCCGAGCGCCGCGGGCGTCAATGCCGTTGGCGGCGTTGCGACCTTCAGCGATCTGACGTTGACTGGACTCGCG
>CAITNF010000010.1 GCA_903893745.1 uncultured Actinomycetes bacterium | reverse complement strand
ATGATCAGTAACCGCGGTTAGGGTCACCAACTTGGTGAGGTCGGTGCCCGAGTTCGTAATGAAACTCTTTGATCCGTTGATTACCCACTCACCGCCCTCGAGCTTCGCGGTAGTAAGCGTGCCGCCGGCGTCGCTGCCCGCTCCAGACTCGGTAAGGCCGAACGCGCCAAGGGCCCGGCCCGAACTCAACTGGGGCAGCCAATAGTTTTTCTGAGCCTCTGTTCCGAATCGGTAGACGGGCATCGCGCCGAGTGAGCACGCTGCCTCGAGCGTTATCGCCACGCTCTGATCTACTCGGGCAAGTTCTTCAATAGCAAGACAGAGGACAAAGTAGTCGCCACCCATCCCGCCGTACTGCTCAGGGAATGGCAATCCAAACAGCCCCATCTCACCCATTTGCCGTACGACATCGTACGGGAACGTATGAGTCGCGTCGTGGTGGGCTGACACTGGAGCGACCACCTTGTGGGCAAATTCGTCAATGGTCTGACGAAAATGCTCCTGCTCTTCGCTGAGTCCACGATCGATCATGAGTGACTTCCTTTCAACTGTAGATACGCGTTACGCACTGCACCCTCCACTACCTAAATTGCTGGGCCCCACAATGTACGAACTATCAAGAGCCCCCCATTGACTTCATCGACGTTGTCTCATTGGTTGGAGTGACGTGCATCAGTATCTGATTAACGACCACCTGATCACCAACAGCAACCAACACGTCGGTCACCGAACCATCGAAAGGTGCGGTCAAGGCATTCTCCATTTTCATCGCCTCTATAACGATTAGTCGACGACCCCGCGTCACCGAATCATCGCGCTCAACGCCGACTTCAATCACGGTGCCGGGCATGGGACTACGAATCTCTCCGTCGCCACCACGAGAGCCGCCCCCAGACGCAACGTGGGATTGGACGCAAAGTACGCGCGTCTGACCATTCATCCATATCCATGTCTCGTCTTGGTCCGAGACCACAAATGCCCGAGCAACTTTGTCATTCACCGAAACTAAAAGTTCGCCAGATTCCCACCCACCAATCAGCGCGCAGGTTACGTCAGAAGAGGTGACGTCACCGTGCACATCCACTCGTTCGACGCTCAAGTGGGCCATTCGAGGTGTGCCGGTCACAGAAACTTTGAGTTGACTTTCGTCGGCGGTAACGAGTGAGCAACGAATCGGAACTCGATTTCCCACTCGCCATCCGTCCGAGACGTCCCAGCGAGCAAATATTGCACTGGTTGGTTCGAGGGTGGCTAATCGATGAAGGGCGAACGCCGCGCATACTTCCATGGGCAGCGTGGAATCGACGAATCCACTCGCGACCAGACTGTCGAGCTCGCGTTCAATCAATCCGGTGTCGAGCTCGCCCGAGCGCACGTGCGCGTTTGATAGTAATGCTCGAAGGAAAGCGATATTGGTGCCCACACCAAGAATTACGGTCTCGGCCAGGGCCCGATCTAAACGAGCCCGAGCGATAAAGCGATCGGGGCCATAACTAATCACCTTGGCGAGCATCGGGTCGTAGTGGCTCCCGATTTGAACCTGCTCGATCAGGGAGCTGTCAATGCGAACCCCCTCTCCCGTTGGCTCTCGCAACATCAGGACTCGTCCACCGGTCGGAAGAAAACCTTGAGCGGGATTCTCCGCGTAGACGCGGGCCTCGATTGAGTGCCCGGTAAAACGAATCTCTTGCTGAGTGAAGGCGAGCGCCTCGCCCGCCGCGACTCGCAACTGCTGTTCCACTAAATCCAGTCCAGTGATCATCTCAGTCACTGGGTGCTCAACCTGGAGGCGAGTGTTCATCTCCATGAAGAAGAACTCGTCGGGCGCGTCAGCGGAAACAATGAACTCCACGGTTCCCACGCCCCGGTAGCCCACCGACCAGGCCGTTGTCACCGCCGATGCAGTTATCCTTTCTCGCGTAGCGTCATCGAGCAGAGTTGAGGGAGCCTCCTCAATAACCTTTTGATGTCGACGCTGCAAACTGCACTCGCGTTCACCCAAATGAACCGTATTTCCGTACGTGTCAGAGAGAATCTGTACCTCAATGTGTCGAGGCGTGGCGACGAACCGTTCTAGAAAGAGCGTGTCATCACCAAAGGATGCCGCCGCCTCTCGACGGGCGCTCGTGAGGGCGTCAGCGAGTTCACCGAGCGACGTAACCAGGCGCATGCCCTTTCCCCCACCGCCAGCCGAAGGCTTGATCAGCACTGGAAAGCCAATCTCCTTGGCCGCCGTCGTCAGGTCACTGTCACTCAACTCGGCCGCCGTGCGACCCGGGACGACTGGAACCCCCGCCGCAGCCACCGTCAACTTTGCGCGAATCTTGTCACCCATCATCTCGACCACGTCGGCACTGGGACCTACGAAGATCACGCCGGCGGCCTCGCACGAACGGACGAAGGAAGCGTTCTCGGAGAGAAAACCGTAGCCAGGGTGAATGGCCTGCGCGTGACTTCGAACGGCGGCCTCAAGAATTCTTTCCGAACTCAAGTAGCTCTCGCTCGCCGGCGCCGGACCAATTCGCACCGCCATGTCTGCTTCTCGTACGTGGCGCGAATCGACATCGGCGTCGCTGTACACCGCCACCGATTGAATTCCCAAACGACGAAGTGTGGAAATAATACGAACAGCAATTTCTCCTCGATTGGCTACCAGCACGGTCTCGAACATGTCTCGACCTACATTCGAAAGATGCCGTAGGAAATCGGCATCAGGGGCGCATTGGCACTAGTTGAGAGAGCGAGGGATAGAACCGTGCGAGTATCCGCCGGATCAATAACGCCGTCATCCCAGAGTCGGGCCGTCGAGTAGTAGGCGTTACCCTGCGCCTCGTATTGGTCGCGGAGGGGTTGACGAAACTCCTCTTCCTCCTCTGGGCTCCACTGATCGCCTCGAGCCTCAATCTGGTCTCGTCGAATCGTTGCCAATACAGCTGCGGCCTGATCGCCTCCCATCACTGAGATTCGTGCGCCGGGCCACATCCAGAGAAAACGAGGGGAGTACGCCCGTCCGCACATCGAATAGTTGCCAGCGCCAAAAGACCCGCCAATAACTACTGTGAACTTGGGAACTCGAGCACACGCCACCGCGTTAACCATCTTCGCTCCGTGTTTGGCAATACCGCCTTCCTCGTAGGCCCGACCCACCATGAATCCCGTAATGTTTTGCAAGAACACCAGTGGTATTTGACGTTGGTCGCATAGTTCGATGAAGTGCGCACCCTTCAACGCTGAATCTGAGAACAGCACGCCGTTATTGGCCACAATCCCTACTGGGTGACCACAGATGCGCGCAAAGCCCGTAACGAGGGTCGAGCCAAAGTCTCGCTTGAACTCCTGGAATCGCGATCCATCCACCAAGTGGGCAATCACCTCACGCACGTCGTAGGGGACGCGCGCATCCTTCGAAACGGCACCATAGATAGTGCGCGGCTCACGTTGGGGCTCTTCGTTCGCGATGACCTCCCAAGGCGGAGCAACTCGGGGAGCCAACTGCGACACGATGCTACGTACGATGCTGAGTGCGTGCTCGTCATCGTCGGCCAAATGGTCAGCCACACCACTAATGCGGGTGTGCATCGCCGCTCCACCGAGATCTTCCGCAGAGACAACTTCGCCAGTGGCCGCTTTCACGAGCGGCGGACCACCGAGGAAGATAGTTCCTTGATCCTTAACGATGACGACTTCGTCGCTCATGGCTGGAACGTACGCGCCTCCCGCCGTACACGAACCAAGAACAGCAGAAATTTGAGCGATTCCGGCGGCACTCATTTTGGCCTGGTTATAAAAGATGCGCCCGAAGTGCTCACGATCGGGGAACACCTCGTCCTGTCGAGGAAGAAAAGCGCCTCCAGAATCCACCAAGTAGATGCATGGCAGACGATTTTCTAAAGCAATCTCTTGAGCACGCAAATGCTTCTTCACGGTAATTGGGTAGTAGGTTCCTCCCTTTACCGTGGCGTCGTTGGCCACAATGACAACTTCACGACCGGCAACACGTCCGACACCGGTGATAATTCCGGCACCTGGACTTGCGTCCTCGTACATTCCGTTAGCCGCCAGGGGTGATAGCTCGAGAAACGGGCTCCCCTCATCGACGAGTGCGTCGACTCGCTGACGCGGCAAAAGTTTTCCTCGTGCGCCGTGTCGTTCACGGGCTTGTGCGGATCCGCCTTCGGAGGCTGCATGAAGTCGAACACGAAGGTCCTCGACCAAGTTCTCTTGATACTCACGATTCTGCGCGAACTCCTCGGAGCGCGGATCGATGCGAGAGATGATGACGTCATCGTGCGTCAATCTCGAAAATAACTTCTTTGGCTCTGACATGCTCATAGTAAGGTTAGGTTAGCAACCATTAACCTTTTTGTCTAGGAGACTGTAATGCCCACTACCGCAACGCCTCAAGCGCCAGCGGGCCGCATCACGCGCCGTCAACAGTTAGTCACGTCCGCCGCCCGCCTGTTCGCCGAGCGAGGGTTTCACGGTGTCACCATTGAGGAGATTGGTACGTCCGTCGGAATCAGTGGGCCGGGTCTCTACAAGCACTTCGCGAGCAAAGATGCCGTGCTAGCCGAAATGCTGGTTGGAATTAGTCAGAATCTCCTCGACCAGGGTCGCGTGCGGGTTGCGGGGGTTCTGACTCCCGAAAAGACCCTGCGCGAGCTGCTCGCCTTCCACACGGACTTTGCCCTTACTCAACCCGATCTAATCCGAGTTCAAGATCGGGATCTGGCCAATCTCTCTGATGGTGAGGCTCGCCGAGTCCGTCGCCTGCAGCGCGCCTACGTCGAATTGTGGGTTGAGGTACTAATCGAAAGCGAGCCACGCCTCAGCCTGGAGGAAGTGCGAACCAGAGTCCACGCCGTCTTTGGACTACTCAACTCAACGCCCCATAGTGCCGCTACTCGAGATGCGAACACCGTGCGTCCGATACTTGAAAAAATGGCTTACGCCGCACTCACGTCGTAGACAAATTCGTTGAAGTTCACAACACTGACTTCTAACAAAAACATATCGGCGGGTCGTGATTGCTTAGTCCAGGTGAGGTCCCCACTGCGCTCGAGTCTTTGGCGCCGGCTCTTCCAGGCGTTCCCCGACCTTTTATTACCTAGCCACTATTCAGTGTGGATCACCCGTCTTCACCAACTCGCTTCAAGATTTGTCGGGCCTGAGCAATAACCGGGCCGTCAACCATGACGTCACCAAGACGAAACACCCCACCTTGGACTTTGGCGGCGGCGAGAACTTCCTTGGCGAAGTCGACCTGAGTATCGGAAGGTCGATAGGCGTTGCGTACGACTTCCACCTGGTTTGGGTGAATGCACGGAGTTCCCACGAATCCCATCGCTGATGCATCGCTAGCCTCACGGCGCAGCCCATCTAAGTCACCAAAGTCGAGGAAAACCGTGTCGAGCGCACCAACGTTGTGCACGCCAGAATCCACCAAGATTTTCGCTCGTGCGTAACGGGCAAGATCGCCCAATGCCCCATCGGCTGTTCGACTCGAACTCCCCCCAATCGCGGCAACGAGGTCCTCTGATCCCCACATCACCGCAATCGTATTGATGCAACCAGCAATCTCCTCAGACGCTTGGACTCCCCGAGGCGTCTCGCATAGCGCCACAACTTCTAATGGCGCAAGGCTCCGCACTTCATCAGCTGACGACGTTTTTGCCAGCATTACCCGAGAGAATGCAGACGCGCGAATGGCCTCGAGGTCGAGGATGTGGTCAGTGGTTCCCACCGGGTTTATCCGGACGATTGTCGCTTCAGGGCTGAGAGTAGCCGCACGCACCGCGTCACGCGCGGCTGGGCGACGTTCCGGCGCGACACCGTCCTCAAGGTCAAGAATCACCACGTCAGATACCGCAGCGGCTTTAGCAAAACGGTCGGGTCGGTCAGCCGGACAGAAGAGAAAAACGGGGCCCGGCACAACCCATTTCACGCCGAAACCTCTGGTCGACACCGCACGAGCGTGGCTCGCACGCACCGCGCGACAACCACTCCGTCCTGATTTCGGGCAACGTGCTCGAGATTGACGACGCCCTCACCGGACCTACTCGCGGAGAGCCGAGCCCCCGTCACTAGGGTCTCGGCGTACAGGGTGTCGCCGATGCGGACAGGGTGGGGAAAGACGACCTCAGAGAAACCGAGATTTGCGACCAGTGTCCCGAGAGTTAGCTGGCTGACCGACAGACCCACCAGAGTCGAAAGCGTGAAAAGAGAGTTTACGAGACGCTCGCCGAAGATTTGGCCGGCCGACCAGGCGGCATCAAGGTGTAGTGGTTGGGTGTTCATGGTCAACGTCGTGAAGAGAACATTGTCGGCTTCAGTTACGGTGCGTCCAGGTTGATGACGGTAGGTCGTTCCCACGACATACTCTTCAAACCAGAGTCCGCGCTGTTCGAT
>CAITNF010000009.1 GCA_903893745.1 uncultured Actinomycetes bacterium | reverse complement strand
TACTAAGGCCAGAGCCCCCTCCTTCGGGAGGGGGCTCTGGCTATTGGATCAGTTTCGTTTAGCGCCACTAGTGCTGACCGTGTTCTCGAAGAGTAGCGATGCCAAGTAGGCGCAGCTGGTCCACTGATGAAATTGGCCAAGCTCGACCGTCTTAGTCGTTCGGTGATCGACCTGTGCTCACTACTCGAGCAGTCCGAACGCGAGGGCTGGTCTCTCGTCTTGTTAGACCTCGGAATTGATACCACCACTCCGGCGGGTCGCGTCCAGGCGCAGGTGATTGCGGCCTTCGCCGAGTACGAGCGTCGACTCATTAGTCAGCGTACGAAGGACGCCATGAAGGCGGCCATAGAGCGAGGGGTGCACTGTGGGGTCACCTCCAAAGTCCCCTAGGAGATTGTTGAGCGTATTGTGCTCGAGCGTCGCAGTCGGCGTACCTGGAACGCCATTGCCGAGGGACTCGACGACGACGGGATCGATACGGCTCGCGAGGCGCGCTACTGGCAGGTTGGCAGCGTGCAAAGTGTCTTCAAGTCCAAGCGTGGTCGGGCCTTTATCCTCCAGCTCGACGCCGCCGAAGCACGGGTCGACGGGGTCATGCCAACCGAGTTAGCGAGCTAGCGGCCGCCAGGACCACGTTGAGCCCTCGGGGCCATCGTGGACGTCAATTCCGACGTTCACGAGACTGTCACGCAGGTCGTCAGCGAGTTCATAGTGGGCCGCGGCGCGTGCCTTTAGTCGGGCCACCAGCATTGCCTCAACGAGAGGTGTCGGATCGACGTAACCCTCGCCACCGGTCGAGGCGAGTTGGGTGAGTCGAGCAATCGCCTCAAGGGCGTCGGGACCACCCGAGGCTGCTTGGCGGCCGAGCTCGTCAATCGCGTTACCACTCGAGGATTGCGTCGTGACGAGTCGAGAGGCGGGCGGTTCGACCGAGCCGAGTTCGCTCAGCGGTGTCGTGGAGCCGTTCTCCAAGACGCGAACCACGCCGTGGTGTCGCCAGTAGGCGTTCGCGCGGCCGCGAACGGTGATGGTCTGGGCCGCCAGGTCGAGAAAGACCGCGGTGTGCTCATCAATGCCCAGGACCGCCACGTTGGGGGCGAGTTGGCTCTCGAGGTCGAGTAGTCGCCGCTCACCCAGGTAGCAGTAACGAGTGTCGTGATTGCCCCCTTCGGCATTATCGAAGTGGGGGATTACGACACAGTTGAGGCCCGCCAGCGCCGTGAGATTAAGGCCCTCGAGCCAGTAAGGGGCGATACCAACCTTGTAGATCTCGTAGACCGGCACGGTCCAGTGACCCGCGGTCAACGCCGCGGCCGACGAGAGACAGACCGTCCCGCCGCGCTCGAGCACCTGGGTGAGGTCACTGGCGAGGTCGAGGGGCTGCCACTGGGCCAGGGCGTAACTGGGGCTTCCCGGGCCGGCAAAGACGTAGTCGGCGTCGCGAACCTTTTGCTTAAAAATGGCCCGTTCGAGCTCACTCGTGGCGGCGAACGAGGCGAAGTGGAGTGGCTCGAGTTTCTGTTGCAGTGACGTTACGAAGTAACTCACGAGTTTCTCGGTCATCTGGGGGACGTTCTCTTGAAAGCCGTACGCGGTATCGATGGTGACCGCGTGAGGTTCGTGGAGCCGAGCCAATATCTCACGGTGCACCTTGGTCATGCCCGGTGCTGTTTCGCCCGATCCGAGTAGTGCGAGCACGCCGTTAGCCACCAATTCAGCGTACCGTGCGGCTCGGCGGGCTCAGCCACTCTGGCTAGGTTAGAGCCATGAGTTTTGCGAGCAGCCAACGACACCAGCGGGCTCGTGGCAACGTGACGGCATCGATGCTGGTCTGGGCCCTACTACTCGCTGGTGTCTTGTTTTACGTCGAGTCAGCGCTAGGTCCACCGACGGGGCGCAGCGTCGCTGGTTGGCTGGGCCTGGGCGTCACGGTGCTCTTCGGTCTCGATCTGGGCTGGCGTCGCCGTGGTGCGGCGATCTTCGTCGCGCCGCTGGTCAGTTGGTTTGTGGCTTGGCCCTTGTTGTGGATCGCGGCGATCGTGCGCAACGGGGTGCTACGCGGATTCGTGCACGGACTCTTTTTGATTACCGTGGGCTGGCTCGTTATTGGAACAATAGAGTTCGTTGTACTGGGACTCGGCGTGTGGACCGCGCGCTTCGTGCGACGACGTTTTTCCCACGAACCCACTACCGTAATCGTGGGACCCGACGGGGTGGAGCGTTAGTCCGCGTCGAGCAGTAGGTGCAACATATCGAACCAGCCGCCGTTCGATTCTGGATGTTCGTTAAGTTCGTTGCCCGCTCGGGCGTAGTTGAAGCCTTCGAAGAAGAGCACTAACTGTCGGGCGTCAAGCTTGGCGCTAATGACCTGTCGACGTTGCAGGTTAGCGTAGATGACCTCCAGATTGGCCAGGTGCGATTCTCGAATTTTGCTAAAACCCTCTCGGAATTTTTTGCGAGAGAGTGCCGCCGTGGTAATTCGTAGTCGCATTTGACCGTAGTTGCGACCAGGGGCTTCGTTCATTTTTATGAGCTGTTCGATGATCTCGTCAGTCGACTTGGCGACGTTCATAATTACCGAAAGTGCTGTTTCGTAGCCGACGCAGACTTCATCGTAGATTTGTAACAGCGTCGCGTCAATAAGTCCCTGGCGCGAACGAAAATTACTGTAAATAGCGCTGGAGCTGAGTGACGTATCGCTACAAATATCCGAAATACGGAGTTGGAAGTCGTCTTCGAGTCACAGGCGTTCGGACGTGGCTTTCAGCAGTACTGCGCGCGTTTCGTGCGAACGATCTTGCATCGAAAATGCCCCCAATTATTTTATTTAGGTGCAAAGTACGACCCGAAACTGTTCTTATTCTATCGACTTTTTACTTGAAAAATAGTATTTTTCCAAACCTTACATTTTTAAATAAGAGAATACTTAAAAATTCTTTTTTATTTAAAAGGCGTAATTTGCTGACGTAATTGAACCAAATTCTGCCGCCAGAGCCACCGCAGTACGGGACGAGCAGCAAGGGCGGTTATCGCACCACCGAGGAACCACGGGAAGTGGAGCTGCTCGGACCACTCCAGATGGGTGCCGCTCCCCTCGGCGCGAAGGCTAAACGTGCCCTCTCCCGTCACGAGTCCTCGATGGGTCACGCCCATTGATTGGTTGGGAACCCATTCGGTAATACTCATGACGTCGTTGAGCACAAAGGGCCCGACTCGAGTTCGACAGTAAAACAAGGTGCCGACTCCCTCGCGCTGATCGTTGGCGAAGGTAATGGACTCGGCGTCACGCATCCAGGTGACGTGACGGTCTATAGCTCGCAACTCTTGCCAGACCGCCTCGACGGGTGCGCCAATGTGTACGTCGACGGTGAGCGGTCTCATCGAACGACGACCGGGGCGAGCCGCCGCCACTGGGCCAATGGGGGCGCGGCCAGATCGGCCCCGAGCACTTGGAGACAGACGTGGTCGGCTCCGGCCTCTCGATGCTCGTGCACGCGAGCGAGTATGGCACTCTCGTCGCCGTGCACCACCATGGCGTCACAGAGTCGTTCTGAACCACCGCGTACAAAGTCGTCGTCGCTAAAGCCCAGGCGTCGCCAGCTCTGGCGGTAGTTATCGAGGCCGGTGTAGATCTCGAGGTGGGCGTGCGCGCGGGCGAGAAACTCCTCGCGGGTCTCGCCGAGTACCACCGCCTGTTCGACGCCGACGAACTTGTCACCGACCGCGGCCCGGGCAATAGCCGTGTGTTCGGGAGTCACGAGGTACGGATGCACGCCGTCCGCCAACGTGGCCCCGAGTTCGAGCATCTTGGGACCGAGTGCGGCAATTACTCGGGCGACTCGACGATCACCTTCGGGAGCAAACATGGGCGCGGCGTCCATCGCGGTGAGGTACTCGCGCATTGCGTGCAGGGGACTGACGTAGTCGTGACCGCGCAGTCGCTCGACGAGTGGTTGGTGGCTGACGCCGAGTCCGAGCACGAAGCGGTCACCAAACGCGGCATTGAGGGTCTTCGCGGCGTTGGCCGCGGCGACGGCGTCACGACCCCAAATATTGGCAATGCCGGTCGCAATCGTGATGGTGGAGGTGGCACTAAGCAAGAGGCCCGCACTGGTGAAGGCCTCTCGACCCCACGCTTCGGGGATCCACATCGCGCTGTAACCGAGTGATTCGAGCTCGGCCGCGATTTCCCCGCTCTGAGACGCCGGAAGTGACTCGTGGGTGGTAGTCCAGATACCGACGGTACCGCGGAGCGCTTCGAGGTTGGCAGGAATAGAACTCACGTCGTCCATGGTAGGGAGTTTGCTCTCCTTACGTCACGCCGACCACAATGGAGTATGGCCTACGTCGTTGCGGTGATTTCTGTATGGCTGATTATTGCGGCAGCCACCGCTCTTCGCCCGGGACGCCGTGGTCTCTTCGCGGTCTTGGCCTTTCCCGTCGGCTGGACCGCGGGCGAGCTGGGTGTCCAGGCCATCGTCGTCGAGGCCGGGCTTGTGGGCCTGCTCTGGTGGTGGGGATGGCCGCGCGACCACTGGCTAGCCGTGTTATTGATCGTGCTCGTCACGCTGGTCGTGATGGAGAATTTGGCCATCGTGGCCATCAGTTTTTACGCCCGACGTATTGTGCGACGCGCACTGGCGACCAGTCCTCGTCGCCCGCTCGTGCTGCCGGGACCCAGCGACGATCGTTTTGGGTCGTGGTGGCGCACGGCCCTGCAACTTTCGTTTCATCCGCGAGACCTCGTGGTCACGCGCAACGTGGTCTACGGACCAGAACCGCGTCACCGTCTCGATGTGTGGCGTTCGTCGCACGCGCCCGGGGACAGCCCGGTGATGTTCTACGTGCACGGGGGGGCCTGGAGCTACGGCGACAAACGCGAGCAGGGTCGCCCGATGCTGCACGAGTTCGCCGCCCGGGGTTGGGTGGTGGTGGCCTGTAACTACCGACTGGCGCCCCAGCACGCGTGGCCCGCGCAGATTGAGGACGTCACGAGAACGCTCGGTTGGATCAAACAACACATTGTTGAGTACGGGGGTGACCCGTCGCGCGTGGTGGTATCGGGTAGTTCAGCCGGCGGTCACCTGGCGGCCCTCGTGGCGCTGAGTGCGAATGACCCGACGTGGCGGCCCCTGGAGATGTCGAACGTGACGGACTGGTCGGTTCGCGCCTGTATCTCCTTTTACGGCGTGCTCGAGATGACGGGCGACGAAGCCCACTGGCACGGCCTCGGTGAGGGACTGCGCGCACTCCTCGCGGCGCGAGTGGTGCAGACCCCCTACGACGGCCACGAAGATCTCTACCGGTCGCTCTCGCCCCTGCATCGACTATCGGTTGACGCCCCGCCCTTTCTCGTGGTCCAAGGTGGTAATGACACCTTGGTTGACGTGCACGTCGCGCGTGGTTTCGTTGACGCGTTTCGCGCAGTGGCCCTGGCGCCCGCGTACTACGTCGAGCTGCCCTTTACCCAGCACGCCTACGACGTCACCGCGAGTCCGCGCACGTCGGCCACGACTCGCGCGGCGGTGATCTTCGCCGAGACCTTCGCGGCCCCGCGACCGTCACTCGACCCCTCACTCGTGGCGCACTATCAGTCACCACCGACGCTGGTAGAGGTGGAGTCCGCTGACGGGTTACGTCACTCGGCGCGCGACGTCGCCCGCGAGCGAGGTTCGTTCTTCGTAGTCGCTGCGGACAATCCCTACTCGCGACGCTCGAGTCTTGACGAGAACGTCGCGCGTCGTCGGGAACTCGAGATGGTGGTAGTCGCTCACGGCCACGAGCTGTGGCGCACGGTTGCGCGCGACCCCTCGGGTCAGTGGCCCGACGAAGCGGGTGTCGCAATTTTTGGTGCCCACTTTGACGTCGCGCGTGCCCTGGCCGAGGCCTTTGAGCAGTTCGCCTTCTTCGAGGTCACGCCCGAACACACGCTCGTGCGCGCGACGCTCGGCGGAGCCGTGCTGGTTTAGCCGGCGAGTTCGACGACTACCTCAAAGGTGTCGTGCACATCGAGTTCGAGCAACGTAATTGCTCCCGCTGCGATGAGGTCATCACGGCCCCGCGTTACGGCTTCGAGCACGTCGGCCGAGCCGCGCACGACACAACGCGCCACTTCGGCGCGCTGGGAGACCTTGGCCGTGCTCTTGGCTCGACGCACGGCTTCGAGTACTTCGCCGACCGCCCGGTAGACGGGCGGAGCGTCGACGGGAGCATTGCCGAGTTCGTCGAGCACGGGCCACGCGGCGCGGTGCACCGAGTCGGTGTGCCACCAGTGCCAGACCTCGTCGGTGACGAAGGGCAAGAAGGGGGCGAGTAGTCGCTGCAATACCGACAGCGTCAGCCCGAGGGTGGCTCGCGCCGAGCGAGTAGCGGTGCTGTCGGTTTCGCCATAAGCGCGAATCTTCACCAGCTCGACGTAGTCGTCACAGAAGGACCAGAAGAAGGTCTCGGTGCGCTCGAGCGCCCGGGCCCAGTCGTACGCGTCAAAGGCGGCGGTGGCTTCACTGATGAGCTCGCTGAGGCGCGCGAGCAGATCGCGGTCAATCGCTTCAACCACGTGCTCGACCCCGGGCACGGGAGCCCCCTCGAGACGACCGAGCACGAACTTCGACGCGTTCAGCACCTTGATCGCGAGGCGCCGACCAATCTTCATCTGGGCCTCGTCGATTGCGGTGTCGGCGCCGGGACGACCACTGGCCGCCCAGTAGCGCAGCGCGTCGGCACCGTGGAGCTCTAAGAGGGGCATCGGCGTGACGACGTTGCCCACGGATTTACTCATCTTCTTGCGGTCGGGGTCGAGAATCCAACCCGAAATGACGGCGTGATGCCACGGCACGGTCTGGTGCTGGAAGTGACTGCGCACCACCGTAGAAAAGAGCCACGTACGAATGATGTCGTGACCCTGGGGGCGAAGGTCCATCGGAAAGACGCGGTCGAACAGGTCGGTGCCCCAGTGGCCCGCGATCTGGGGAGTGAGTGAACTCGTCGCCCAGGTGTCCATCACGTCGGGGTCGCCCACGAAACCACCGGGTTGATTGCGCTGGGCCTCGGTGAAACCCGCGGGCACGTCACTCGAGGGATCGACGGGCAGCTGATCGATTGTCGCCACGAGCGGCGCGTCGTAGTTGGCCTCACCGTGCTGGTCCAGTGGATACCACACTGGAAAGGGGACGCCGAAGAAGCGTTGGCGCGAGATGCACCAGTCGGCGTTGAGACCTTCAACCCACGAGCGGTAGCGGTGCTTCATGTAGTCGGGGTGCCAGGCGAGCTCTTCACCGCGCATCAGCAGCGCCTCACGGTGCGCCAGGGTGGCGACGAACCACTGACGAGAGGTGACAATTTCGAGTGGCCGTTCACCTTTTTCGTAGAACTTGACCGGGTGGGTGATGGCGCGCGGCTCACCTGGCAACGCGCCACGCTCACGAAGTTGTTCAACAATCGTGGCGCGTACCTGGTTGACGGTTCGCCCCTCGAGGGTGGCGTAGAGCGTGTTCGCCGCACCGCTGTCGCGCGAAGCGAAGAGTGCGCTCGAAAAGTCGGCCGGCAGGAATCGACCATCTCGACCAATGAGTGCTCGAGTTGGTAGGTGCAACTCGCGCCACCAGGTGACGTCGGTAGTGTCACCAAACGTGCAAATCATGGCAATGCCCGAACCCTTTTCGGGATCGGCGAGTTCGTGGGCGACGACGGGCACCTCGACACCAAACAGTGGCGTGACGACGTTGGTACCGAAGTAGGGCTGATAGCGAGCGTCGTCGGGGTGGGCCACGAGGGCGACGCAGCTCGGCAAGAGTTCGGGGCGAGTGGTCTCAATCTCGAGGGTGCCCGACTGGTCGGCGAGTGCGAAGGCGACGCGGTGGTAAAAACCGGGTCGTTCGCGGTCTTCGAGTTCGGCCTGGGAGACGGCGGTGCGAAAGTCAACGTCCCACAGGGTGGGCGCCACCGTGGAGTAGACCTCGGCGCGTTGGAGCATCTCCAAAAAGCCGCGCTGCGAAATGGCTTGGGCGTGTGGTGAGATGGTTGAGTACTCGAGACTCCAGTCAATCGAGACACCGAGGTTGCGCCAGATGTCCTTAAAGACCTCTTCGTCAATGGCGGTCAGTCGATGACAGAGTTCGACGAAGTTTTTGCGCGAGATGGCAATCTTGGTCTCGCCGGGCTGGTCGGGCGCCGTGAAGTTCGCGTCGTAGGCGAGCGAGGGGTCACAGCGCACCCCAAAGTAGTTTTCAACTCGTCGCTCCGTAGGCAGGCCGTTGTCGTCCCAGCCCATGGGATAAAAGACGTCCTTGCCGCGCATGCGCCAGTAGCGAGCGAGCACGTCGGTGTGGGTGTAGCTAAATACGTGGCCCACGTGCAACGAGCCCGACACCGTGGGTGGTGGGGTGTCGATGGAGAAGACTCGCTCGCGTGGAGCACTTCGGTCGAAGTGGTAGATCGCCTCGTCTTCCCAGCGCGCCAGCCAGTGGGCCTCGAGCCCGTCAATAGTTGGCTTCTCGGGCACCGGTGAGGGCGAGGTCGTGGGGGTGTCGGGCATGGTTGGCGTAGTTTAGAACAGTGCTTCGCCTCTTTGATTCGGTCCACGGTGAGGTCCGTGCGTTGCGCCAACGTGAAGCCGGGCGCCTCTCGATGTACGTCTGTGGCCCCACGGTTTACGACCTCCCTCACCTAGGTCACGGGCGCTTCACCCTGGTGTGGGACGTGGCGCGACGCTGGTTCACGTTTTCGGGTCTCGAAGTGCAATTCGTCTCCAATATCACCGATATCGATGACAACATCATCAATCGAGCCCAGCGTGAAGAGTCGAGCGAGGAGCAAGTTGCCGCACTCTACGAGGCGCACTGGTGGGACGCGATGGCCGCCATTGGCGTCGCTCGTCCCAACGCGACCCCGCACGCCACGCAGTACGTGGCTGAGATGGTGACGTTAATTGAGTCGCTGTTGGCCAGTGACGTCGCCTACGTAACGAGTGACGGGGTCTACTTCGACGTGAGCCGCGTGCCCGACTACGGTCTGCTCGCGGGCCAGCCCCTCGATTCACTACGCGCCGGTGCGCGTGTTGAGGCGAACGACGAAAAAAGGTCTCCACTCGACTTCGCGTTGTGGAAGAGCGCGAAGTCGGGCGAGCCCTCGTGGCCCGCCCCCTTTGGTGCGGGCCGACCTGGTTGGCACACCGAGTGCGTGGTGATGTCACTCGACTTACTCGGTAATGGTTTCGATCTGCACTGTGGTGGTCTGGACCTCAAGTTTCCCCACCACGAAAACGAACGAGCGCAGGCCGTCGCGTCGGGACGGCCCTTTGCCCAACACTGGGGACACAACGGTTGGGTGATGGTCGGCGATCAAAAGATGAGCAAGTCACTGGGGAACTTCACGTCACTCACCGATCTGCTCGAAAAAACTGATGCGCGCGCCTATCGACTCTTGGTGTTGCGTTCGCACTACCGCTCACCAATCGAAGTCTCACCCGCCACCGTGGCTGACGCCGAGCGCGCCCTCGCGCGCCTTGACGCGTTGGCTCGCCGCTTCGAGTTGCGCGCTTTGGGTGGCGAGCAACTCGAGCGAGCCAGCGACTTTGTCTTTGAAGGTGACGCTTCGGATCTGTTTAACCGGGTCAGTGAGGCCCTGGACAACGATCTCGATACCCCGAGCGCCGTCGCAATGCTCTTTGACGCGCTGAGCGACGCCAACGCCATGGCCGACCGTGGCGACGCGAATTCGGCGAAGGAGATGGCCAACGCGGTGAACGCACTCTTTGGTTCGATGGGCCTCGCCCTGCTCGCGACCACGAACGAAATTGATTCTGCTTCGGCCACCTTGGTGCGCGAACGCGACGAGGCTCGCGCACTTCGCGACTGGGACGGCGCCGACCGGCTTCGCGATGAACTCGTAGCCCTGGGCTGGATTGTCGAAGATTCAAGCGCCGGCACGCAGATTCGCCGCGCATAATTTCTCTGGACTGGCGCGCTACGGGCCACTAACCTAAGAGGCGAGGTTGCCGTTGTGGTTCCCTCCGGACCGGCCGAAACCGGTCCAAAGAAACAAGGAGGCCCACAGTGGCTGTAGGAACCGTCAAGTGGTTCAATGACGAGAAGGGTTGGGGTTTCATCGCGGTTGATGGCCAGCCGGACGTCTTTGTGCACTACTCGGAGATTCAAGGTGATGGTCGAAAGACCTTGGTCGAAGGTCAGACCGTCGAGTTTGACATCGAGCCGGGCGATCGTGGCCCACTCGCCAAGCGAGTGCAACTGAATTAACCACCTGCTTTATTTGCAGTAGGCAACCGCCGCCCTCGGGCGGCGGTTGTTCTTTTTGGTCCGGATTTCGCCTAAGGTACCATCTGGTTACTACCTAGTAACCTGTTCGATGGCAACATCGACTCGACCCTGAGGTGCAATCGTGACTGATTTTTCAATGGCGCTCAACGAAGACCAAACCACGCTGCAGGCGTGGGTGCACGGCTTCGCCGAGCAAGTAATGCGACCCGCGGCTCACGAGTGGGACGAGCGCGAAGAGACGCCCTGGCCCTTTATCCAAGAGGCCGCGAAGATCGGTATCTACAGCCTCGACTTCATGGCGAACGCCTTCTCCGATAAGACCGGACTGTCGATGATGCTCGCGCTCGAAGAGTTGGCGTGGGGTGACGCGGGTCTGTGCATGGCGCTTATGGGTACGACTCTCGGGGTCGCCGCAATCATGGGCAACGGCACCCCCGAACAGCAGATGGAGTGGGTGCCACAGTGCTTTGGCACTCCCGACGATCTGAAACTGGCGGCCTTTGGGGTTTCGGAGCCCGACGCCGGCAGTGACGTGGGCTCACTGCGCACGCGCGCGGTCTATGACGCAGCCACTGACGAGTGGGTCCTTAACGGCACCAAGACGTGGATCACCAACGGCGGCATTGCCAACTTGCACGTAATTGTGGCGTCGGTGGACCCCGAGCTCGGTAGTCGTGGCCAGGCTTCGTTCATCGTGCCCGAGGGCACGAAGGGCATTCGCATGGGTCAGAAATTTAAGAAGATGGGCATTCGCGCCAGTCACACCGCCGAAGTGATTCTCGAGGACTGTCGTGTGCCGGGTAAGTGTCTGCTCGGTGGCAAAGAGAAGCTCGACGAGAAACTGGCTCGCGTGCGTGAAGGTGGCAAGGCGTCGAGCCAGGCGGCGATGGCGACCTTTGAAGCGACACGTCCCGCAGTGGGCGCCCAAGCGCTGGGCATTGCGCGAGCGGCGTACGAGTACGCCCTCGACTACGCCAAGGAGCGTCACCAGTTTGGTCGAGCCATTATTGAGAACCAGTCGATTGCCTTCAAACTGGCCGACATGAAGGTCCAGATTGATGCGGCCCGACTGCTGGTATGGCGAGCATCATGGATGGCCGCTACTCGCCAGCCATTTTTAAACGGTGAAGGTTCGATGTCCAAGCTCTTCGCTGGTGAGACGGCCGTGAAGGTCACCGAAGAGGCAATCCAAATTCTTGGTGGTTACGGCTACGTGCGCGAGTACCCCGTTGAGCGTTGGCACCGTGACTCCAAGATCTACACAATTTTCGAAGGCACGAGTGAGATTCAACGACTGGTAATCGCGCGTTCAATCTCTGGCGTGCACATCAAGTAGGGATCAGCGCTTTCAGCGCGTACGCGTCTAGTCCTGATGGACGGCGCGTAGTCCACCCCAAGCGAGCGTGGCGCTGCGCGCGGCCAGCCGTTCGGCTTCACGAGGTGGCGGGGTTGGCCAGTTGTTGGCGGCCTGTTGGACGAGCCACGCGACCGCGACCGCTTCGGCGATGCCCACGACGCCCGCGGCCAGTTGGTGGCGGTGATCGTCACTGATTGAAATGTCGATGTAGGGCTCGAGAAATGAGATCAGTCCGCGCTCGAGTTTGCGCAGTTCGGTGGCGGTCTCTCCTTCGTGAGCGTGAATGAAGAGCACGCGAAATGCGTCGGTTTCGCTCACGACCATCTCGAAGTACACCGCGAAGGCCACTTCGATCTTGGCGCGTGGTGACTCAACCGTCGACACGGCCGCTTGGAGCGACGAGAGCAGCTGGTGCGCCGTTTGGGCAACGATCTCGCGGTAGAGGTCGGTCTTGGACTCGAAGTACTGGTAGAGAATTGGCTTGGTGAAACCGGCCTCTTTCGCGATGTCGTCCATGGTGGTGGTTTGAAAGCCACGCACGGCGAAGATTCGTCGCGCCACGAGCAAGAGGTCTTCGCGGCGTTGGGTGTGCTGAGGGCGTTCGTCGTTAAGAACCATGCCCCTCCAGACTAGTGGGCTGAAGAAATTCCAACCTGAGCCAAGAGTTCATTGAGTCGTGTAGCCAAGTTAGCCACATTGAAGTGTTCGCGGGCAATCGCCAGGTTGGCGTCGAGCAGGGAGTGGTCGTCGAGGGCCCAAAAGTCGCGAATTGCGGTCGGCTCGTCAACGCCAAAGAATGAGAAGCCGAAGGCGGCGATCTCTTGTGCGACGGGGTACGGGTGGAGGGCTAAGGCGCGACGATGGGTCACTGACTCGAGTACGGGATTGCCAAAGCCCTCCCAGGTTGAGGCCATCACGACGAGGTCGCACGCGGCGTAGGCATCGTGCACGGTGGTACCCGATACGGGACCGTGACGAACAAGTGCGGTACTGGCCGCGAGCAGCGCGGCGAACGTGGCGTCGTAGCCGTCTTCGACCGGCCCGAGAATCCACAACACCGCGTCGAGTGACTGGGCAAGTTCGAGAGCCTGTCCCACGTTCTTACGTTCGATGACGCGCGTGGGCATCAGCACTAGTCGTTCGTGTTTAAGTCCGAGCGCCGCGCGAGTCGCCGCACGATTGGCGCGCGGGGGATCACAGTCAAATGAGTTGTAGATGGTAACTGCGCGAATGCCCCGCTCGGCGAGTTGTCGTTGCGACAACTCATTGATCGTGACGTGGTGCCACGAGGGCTCGTCGCGCGGTCCCTCGAGGTGCGCCAGGTGATCGCGTTGCCAGGGCAGGTCGTGGTGATGAAAGAGTGCGCGTCGTTCGTGTAACACCTCATAGAGCACGTCGCGAGCATTCAGATTGAGGGGGAGTGACGCCAGATTCTCGACAATAACCAGGTCGGCGTCGTCGAGGGCCCGAGCAAGTTCGTCATACGAAAGTGGAGTAGTAGTGCCAATAGCTAGACCCGGAAGTCGTAGATCAACGTTGCCCTCGCCCGCCACGAGCTGTACGTCGTGGCCGAGTTCGCGCAGCGCGCTCACCCACTTGGCCGATTCAATGGCGACCCCGTCAGTGCCCCCGAGACGAAAACTCACGACGACGATTCGAGCCACTCGCTAAGGCTATTGCCGGCGGTGAGGCCCGGATGGTTGTCAAAGTGGCGGTAGTAGAGTTGTCGTCGGTACTGGCCCCGGGCCACGAAACCGTTTTGGAGGACTGTCGGTGGCCAAGCGCGCGCTCATTACTGGTATCACCGGCCAGGATGGCTCCTACCTCGCGGAGCTGCTCTTGGACGAGGGCTACGAAGTTATTGGCGTCATGCGGCGAAGTTCAACGACCAATATCGAACGTATTAGCCACATTCAAGACCGACTCACGTTGGTACTAGGCGATCTCATGGACGAAGTCTCCTTGATTAACGTCTTGCGCGATCACCGTCCGAGTGAGGTCTACAACTTGGCCGCCCAGAGCTTCGTGCAGGCCTCGTGGAGCCAACCCGTCTTAACGGGTGAGGCGACGGCACTCGGCGTGACGCGACTGCTCGACGCAATTCGAATCGTGGACCCCGAGATTCGTTTCTACCAAGCGAGTTCCTCAGAAATGTTCGGACGCGTGCGCGCAGTTCCCCAGAACGAAGAGACCCCGTTCTATCCGCGCAGCCCCTACGGCGTAGCCAAAGTCTACGGACATTGGATAACGGTGAACTATCGCGAGAGTTACGACCTGCACGCCTCGTCGGGCATTCTCTTTAATCACGAGTCTCCGCGTCGCGGTCTCGAGTTCGTGACACGAAAGGTCACGAACGGAGCGGCGCGGATCAAACTCGGTCTCGACACTGAGGTGCGTCTCGGCAATTTGGAGGCGCACCGTGACTGGGGCTACGCCGCGGACTACGTACGCGCGATGTGGATGATGCTCCAGCGCGACACGCCCGACGACTTCGTGATCGCCACTGGTCAGAGTCATTCCGTTCGTGAACTCTGCGAGGTGGCGTTTAGCGCCGTGGGCCTGTCCTACGAAGAGCACGTGGTGATTGACCCCACCTACTTGCGTCGCGCCGAAGTTGACCTTCTGGTGGGCGACGCGTCGAAGGCGCAACGCGAACTCGGATGGACCTGTGACGTTGATTTCTACGGGCTTATTGAAATGATGGTCGCGGCGGACCTCGCGTCGCTCGCGCAGCTCGGCCGTTGACAAACTCGCCACCTTCGAACGTTGTTGCTTCGCTGCGCGACGCCGTCGTCGTGCGCCACGGCTTTCCGCTGTTAAGTGGGGTCGATCTCGACATCGCCGCGGGCACGCTCACGTTAGTCACGGGTACTAATGGGGCGGGTAAGACCAGTCTGTTGCAGCTACTCGCGGGACTCGTGCCGCTCACGAGTGGTCGCGCGCAAGTGGCGGGCGTTGATCTGCGCAGTGGTGATCGGCGCCAGTTACGCCGCCGCGTTGGTTGGCTCGGTCACGAGGGTTCGTTCTACGACGAACTGACCGTGCGCGAAAATTTGGTCTTCGCCGCGCGCGCACTTTCGAGACCCGTAAGTCAAGTCGAGGTGGTTGCGGCGCGCGTCGCACTCGAAGGACGGCTCGATACGACCACCAAACAACTCAGCGCGGGCCAGCGTCGCCGACTTGGTCTGGCGTGGCTCGTGCTTCGTCGACCCGAACTGTGGCTCCTGGACGAGCCGTACGCGTCGCTCGACGACGAGGGGCGAACCTTCTTTGACGAACTTCTCAGTGAAGTACTGGCGAGTGGAGCCACGGTCGTCGTGAGCGCGCACGATCCATTGCGTAGCCCAACGTTGAACCCCATAGGGGTGCACTTGGCCGGTGGCCGCGTGGTGCCAACGTGATTCGCACTGCGCTACTCGTGGCCGGCAAGGACCTGCGGATTGAACGACGCAGTCGGGTGCTGTTGTGGCAGGTGGTGCCGTTTGGCGTGATTGCGCTGGTGCTCTGTGGACTGGCCCTCGGTCCTGTGGGAGTAAGTCGAGCGACGGCGGGACCGGGTCTCTTCTATCTGGTCACGCTGTTGGTCACGCTGCTTATGATCACGCGCAGCCACGCCATTGAGCGCACGGCCGGCACTCGCTCGTCGGTCGCGACGCTCGGACTCGACCCCGCGGGTGTCTTTCTTGGTAAGGCGCTGGCGCTGGCCATCGAACTCTGGATTACTGGACTGGTGTTGCTCGCGGGATCGGTGCTCTTGTTGCACACCTCACTGCACGGCACCGTGAAAGCTCTACCGAGCATTATCGTGACGCTCGGCGCCCTCGCGGCGGTGGGCACAATTTACGGGGCGCTGACCGCGGGCGATAGCGGAGCCGGAACCTTGTTGCCGGTGCTGGCCCTGCCCGCCTTTGCCCCCCTCTTAATCGCCGGTGAGCGTTCATTTCGCGCCGCACTCAATGGTGGCGGGGTCTGGGAATGGTGGCTCATTGTTACGGTCGCGTTGGTTGCGTACCTATCGGCGGGCATTCTCCTTTACGGTGTACTGGAGGAATCGTGATGAAACTACTCTCCCAACGCTTACTCGGACCCCTCACGTTGGTGAGTCTCGCGCTCACCGTCTGGATGGGTCTCGTGGTCACGCCGCCCGATCGCACTCAGGGCGACCTGGCGCGTCTGGTCTACGTGCACCCGGCCATTGCGTGGGTGGCGCTCTACCTCTCTTTTGGTACGGCCACGGTTGCCAGCATTCTCTATCTCTGGCGCCGCACTCGTTCACTGGTCGCCGACCAAGTGGCCCACTGCGCCATGGAAGTAAGTCTCGTCTTCATCGTGTTGACGTTGATCACCGGTTCAATCTGGGGTCGACCAACGTGGGGCGTCTGGTGGGCCTGGGACGCTCGACTCACGTCGTCGGCCATTCTTGGGGTTCTGGCCGTGGGTTACTTGGCGCTTCGTCGAGCCAACGATGACCCCACGCTGCGCGCACGACGCAGCGCGGTCTTTGCGGTGCTGTCCGCAATTAATGTACCGATCATTCACTTCTCGGTGTTGTGGTGGAAAACGTTGCACCAAGGAGCCACCGTCTTTACCGCTAATCGCTCACTCAAGATTCACGGCTCAATGGCCTGGACGTTGCTGTTAAGTTTCGTCGCCTTCACGCTGCTCTTTGTCTGGCTCTTGCGCGCTCGTTATCGACTCGAAGAACAGCGCACGGTGAGTCAGACCTCGTCACTCAGTGTGGCCCTCGAACAGCGTCGTCGCGAGGGTGCTCACTAATGGGCTACGTCGCCGCAGGTTACGTATTCGCCTTTGGGGGACTCGCGCTCTACGCTCTGTCAATCTGGTGGCGAGGACGTCGTGACCACCACTGAGCCCACGCTCGATCTCTCACCCGTTGCCCCGCCGCCATCACGGAATCGAAGTCGTCGCCGATCAATTCTCGTGCTGGTAGTACTGGGGCTAGTGGTGGTGTTGCTACTGAGTCAAGGGATTTTGCACTCGCTCAACTACTTCAAAACCGTCGACGAAGCACTCGCGTCGCGTCAGTCCATTGGCACCTCCGAGATTCGGCTTGAGGGGGTCGTCAAGGCACACACCATTGTGCGCACCGCGAGTGGCGCATCCTTCGTGCTGGCGGGCGGGCACTCGCGCTACGTCACTGTTGACTCAAAAGGAACCCCACCCCAACTCTTTCAGGCGAACATTCCCGTCGTCGTCGTGGGCCACTTTTCGAACCAGCATTCCCTCGTCTTTCAGGGTTCGCAAATCTTGGTGAAGCACACCGCGAGTTATATCGCCCAGCACCCCACCCGGGTGAAGGCGCCCAACGGAACGACTCGATGATTCTCACTTGGCTCGGCCGTCTGACGCTCTACGTTGCATTCGCGGGCGCCATCGGGGGAATAACGAATCAAATTATTGCGCGTCGTACGGCGCGTCGGGCCCACGCCGTGTTGTGGACGAGCGTGTCGTTGGCGGGCATTGCGGCTGCGGTCGCGGTGATGCAAGTGGCGCTTATCACGCACGACTTCTCTATGGCCTACGTGGCCGAAAATAACGCGACCTTTACGCCCCTGCTCTATTCGATTACCGGAATGTGGTCGGCCCTCGAGGGTTCACTCTTGCTCTGGTCGCTCTTGCTCGGCGCGCTGACGCTCGCAGTGGCGCTCTACTACCGGCGTGAGGCGAGCGACGCAGTGGTGGGCTGGGCGACGACCGTACTGCTCAGTATTATTGCCTTCTTCACGTTCCTCATGATGGGTCCGGCCGATCCCTTTTTGCGCAACTCGGCCAAAGTGCTCCAGGGAGCTGGACCCAACGCCCTCTTGCAGGACAACCCACTCGTGGCCATGCATCCGCCGCTGCTCTACACGGGCTTTGTTGGCTTTAGCGTGCCCTTCGCTTTTGCGGTCGCGATGCTGATCACTGGCCGCGTGCACGACCGCTGGCCACTCGAGCAGCGGCGCTGGACCGTGCTCGCGTGGGGCGCGCTGTCAGTGGGCATCGTGTTGGGCGCCTGGTGGAGCTACCAGGTCCTCGGCTGGGGCGGCTTTTGGGGTTGGGACCCCGTCGAGAACGCGGCGCTGTTGCCGTGGCTGACGGCGACGGCCTACATTCACTCGGTCGTGGTCCAGGACCGACGTGGACTCTTTCGGATCTGGAATCTCTCGCTCGCCATTGCCACCTTCGCGCTGACCGTGCTCGGGACATTCTTCACTCGTTCGGGTGTCTTGCAAAGCGTGCACGCCTTTTCATCGAGCACGCTGGGTCCAATCCTGATTGGTTTCTTCTTTGTGACGGTGGGTTTGGGGGTGGGGCTTATCGCCTGGCGCGGTGATCGCCTGCGTTCACCAGTTGGTATTGACCACCCGTTCTCTCGTGAGGGACTCTTCGTCGCCAACAACGTGCTCTTTGTGGGCTTCGCGATTGTGGTTTTGCTCGGTACGGTCTTTCCGCTGCTCTACGAAGCGGTGAACGGCGGCCAGGTCACGGTGGGCACGCCCTACTTCGCTTCGGTGGCGGCTCCACTTAGTTTGGGACTGCTCGGGTTGATGTCGCTGGCGCCACTGATTGGTTGGCGCACGGCCGATGCGGACGTGCTGTGGAGTCGACTGCGCACCAGTGCGTGGGTGGCACTCGTGGTGGTCGTCGTGCTCGTCACGGCGGGGGTACGTCGTCCGGCGGAACTAGGAGCCTGCCTGCTCGCGGTGCTGGCGAGTGGGGCGGCCCTGCGTACGCTTCGCGGGGTCGTGGTGAGTGCGCATCGACGCGGTTCGTGGACCCAGGCCTGGCGCTCGCCGAGCACGGGCGGAATGATTGTCCACCTTGGGGTCGTCATTTTGGCCCTCGGTATTGTCACCTCAACCACCTACGCGTCACGCAACGAGGTGACCCTGGCGGTCGGGCAGCGCACCATCGTTGACGGTCAGCTCGTGTGGTTTGGCGGTTTTCACCACGTGAAGAATTCGCTCGAGTCCGCGACCCAGCTACTGGTGCGCGTGGATGGGCACCTACTTCGTCCCGCGATAACGACGTTTAATGGTCGTAACTCACAGAGTGTCGGGACCCCGGCAATCGATTCCAACTCCCTGCGCGACGTCTACGTGACCTTTGACGCGGTGGGCGGCAACGGATCTACTTCGGGCGCTCAGGTGCAGTCGAATTTGCCCGCCGGTTCAGTCGTGCTCGGCGTGACCGTGGAGCCGCTACTCGCGTGGCTGTGGATTGGCGGACTGGTCATTGGTGTTGGTGCGGTGGCGTCGTTCTCGCGGCGTCGCTACTCGAGTGAGGTCGGCTCATGAAGCGCACCGTGCTCGTGTCCGCCCTCGTTGCTCTCGTGGGAATTGCTGCGCTCTCGCTTTTACTCGCCACTCGCCACCCAGTGTCTGAAGCGTCGAGTGCTCCGAGCCCGTTACTCGGACGCTCAGCGCCCACCCTGCGTGGAACGCAGTTGGGCGGGGGACAGTTCAATCTCGCTGGTCACCGGGGCCACGTGGTCGTCGTGAACTTCTGGGCGTCGTGGTGTGCACCGTGCGTGGGCGAAGCACCCGAACTGTCAACATTTTCGTGGCAGGCCCGATCGAGTGGTGCGCAACTGGTGGGCGTGGTGTTCAATGATTCGCTAGCCAGCGCTAAGAGATTCGCGGCGCATTACGGCTCGCTCTATCCGTCCATCGTTGATCCCGGCGGCCAACTGGCCAACGCCTACGGGGTGACGTCGCCGCCGACCACCTTCGTCATTGATCGTCACGGTCGCGTCGCAGTGACGCTGCTCGGTCCCGTGAGCGCCGCTCAACTCAGCGCGGTCGTCGCCAAGGTGCGCTCGTGAACATAGTGCGCTCCTTTCGACTCTGGCTCGTTGCGTTGGTGGCGGTCGCGGCATTGGTCGTCGTGACGTCGCCGCACGCGACGACCTACGTTCAGCGCGTTGCACACCTCGAAACGCTGATTCGCTGTCCCTCGTGTGAGGGTCTCTCAGTCGCCCAGAGCAACGCGACCTCGGCGATTGCGGTACGCCACGAGATTGAGCGAAAGGTGAAGGCCGGTCAATCAGACAGCGCCATCATCACGTCGCTCGAGTCGACCTACGGGGCGAGCATTCTGTTGAGCCCTTCAACGTCAGGTTTGGGTGTGGTGCTGTGGCTGGTGCCGGTGGCGGGGGTACTTCTCCTGGTGATCATTGGCGTGCGCGTCGCGAGGCGTCGGTGACGCGCGACGAGTCACAGTTGCTCGACGAGATTTCGTTGCGCGAAGCGTCACTATTGGACGCTCGTCGAGAACTCGACAGTGGCGACCTCGGCGCCGACGCGTTTGGCGCTATCGAGCAGCGCGACCAGACGGCGCTGGCCCTGGCGCGCGCTCAATTACAGGCGCTGCGCGATGAGACCCGCGACCAACCACTAGGCGCTCGACGCGTTCGTCGTCGCCGGCTACTCGCGCTGGCCCTGACGTGTTTCGCGCTGGCCCTGAGTGTGTTGTTGTGGTCGGCACTGTCACCACGTCAGGCCGGTAACTCCTCGACGGGTTCAATCACGCTCGACCACGTGCAACAGATTCGCCAGTTACTGATTGAGGCGCAGTCCGATATTGCCCAGGGCAATCCCGTGACGGCGCTCAGTGCCTATCAGCAAGTACTCGCCCTCGACGCCAACAACGTGACGGCGCTGACTCAGACGGGCTGGCTCGACTTCTCGGCTGGCAGCACGAGTAAGAACGTGACGCTCGTGCGCGAGGGGGTCGCGACGTTGCGCCGAGCAATCACTCTGGCGCCGCGTGATCCGGGCACTCGGCTCTACTACGCCATTGTCGCGTACTCGACTCCGGGCAATCACGCCCTCGCGGTTGCGCAGTTTCGAATCTTCAAAACGCTGCAACCATCGCCAGCACAGCGAATAATTGCCCAGCCCTATCTTCGTCGGTTGTCGCTGAGTTAGGCGGTAGCGCGACAGGTGTCGTCGCCGCGCGCGCGCGACGTCAGGGTAACGAGCGTGCGCTCGGCCCCGAGTCCTTGGAGCATGCCCGCGATCAGACCTCGATCGACTGCGCACAGGACGGGGTGATGGGTCGCGGCGGCCCCGAACGGACAGTTTTCTGCGACGACCGACTGGGCGTCATCGTCATCTTCGACACGAGCGTCAAAGCCGTGCGCGGTTAAGAGTCCGGCAATAGAGACCATGGCGGTCTTCACCGAACGAGTGGTGTCACTCGGCGTCACGGCGGCGCCGAGGGCTCGTCCGTAGGTGACACCCACGTCGTGAGCCATGAGCTCGGCGGCGTCGGGTCCTAGTCGCTCGAGCGCCATCTCTAAGAGAGCGACCAAGAGCGCGTCGCGGCGCATGGAGCCATCCATGATCAGGGAATTATCTATGACCCGGTAGTGCTTGGCGGGCCGTCCCACGGTGGTGGTGTGGCCGTTGTCGAAGGTGACGTAGCCCCCTTCGGTCAATCGCTCGAGATGGTGACGGGCCACGTTGGCGTGTACGTCGCAGTGCCGGGCGAGCTCAGTGGCCGTGGCTCCGGGGTTTTCGCGTAAGTAGAGGTAGATCTTTCGTCGCGTGTTGTCGCCAAAGGAGTGCGCGAGACTCGTTACGGTGGCGGTAAAGAGGGCGGGATCAAGTTCGGGTTCACGAGTTGTTCCAGCCATTACCAAAGTGTAGGAGCGAATCACCCGGCTGCGCCGGTAACCTCGGGTGTCTCGTTAAAGGAAGCCTGTGCCCGATACTTCACCCCTTCGCCAACTGGTTGGCGCCATTATTGAACCCCAGCTCGTTCGTCCCCTCGAGCAGCTGGGCTTTCTCGGTGAGGTGCGTGAGAACGACGGAGCCACGCGCGTCGAGCTGGTGTTGCCGGTCGCACAGTGGCCGAATCTCGCCGCCCTCGAACAGGCCGTGGACGAACGAGTTCCGGGGGCCGAGGTGGTCGTGCGCGTGATGAACGATGAGGAACGACTGGCCCTTCGAAACTTTCTTCGTGGTGCGATGACCGCGCAACCCGGACCGGGCGACCACAACCACGCCGAAGCGACCCCTCGTTTTCTCGATAAGACCTCCAAGACCCGCGTGCTCGGTATCTCGTCGGGTAAGGGCGGCGTGGGTAAGTCATCGGTCTCGGTGAACTTGGCCATTGCCCTGGCTCAGGCCGGTTACCAAGTGGGGGTACTCGACGCCGACGTGTACGGCTTCTCGCTACCCAAGATGTTGGGTGCGTCGAATGATCCCATTGTGTTGGGTGACCTCGTCATCCCGACGCTCGCGCACGGCGTGCGCTGCGTCTCGATGGGCTACTTCGTGCCCGACGAGCAGCCCGTGATTTGGCGCGGTCCCATGTTGCATAAAGCAATCGAACAGTTAGTCACCGAGGCGTGGTGGGACGAACCCGACTTCTTACTCATCGATATGCCGCCGGGCACTGGCGACGTCGCGCTGACCCTGTCCGAAGTCCTCCCGCGAATTGAGATGTACATCGTTACGACACCCCAGCCCGCGGCGCAACGCGTCGCGCAGCGCTCGGCCTACGCGGCGCGCAAGTTGAAGTTGGCGGTTCGAGGCGTGATTGAGAACATGAGTTGGTTCACCGGTGATGACGCGCACCGCTACGAAATCTTCGGCGCCGGGGGCGGGGCGCAACTAGCCCAAGAACTGGGTGTGGCGTTGCTCGCGCAGATTCCCCTGGAGGTGGCCCTGCGCGCCGGTGGTGATGAAGGTCGCCCCCTCGTCGTGACGAACCCTTCCAGTGAGGCCGCCCTGGCGTTTAGTGCCCTCGCCAAAACGATTGCGGCGCAGGGACCGTCTCGGGTCTATCGCCAAGAACTTCGATTGATCTAATTTGCGTGAGTTCGCCACGACCGTCGAGGTAACGCGACGAATCGCCGCCCCGGCTGCGCGCCTCTTCGAGTTGCTCACCAGTCCCGGTCGTCATCACGAATTTGACGGTTCCGACATGCTCCGAGGCGTCGTTGACGACCAGAAAATTACGGCCGTGGGTGACATCTTTACGATGAAGATGCACCGGCTCGGTCGCGACTATCTCATGATCAACTACGTAGTGGACTTCGAGTTGGACCGCCGGATCTTTTGGCAACCCGCGCCGGGCGACCTCGACACCGCGGGTGGTGACGCGGCCAGGCTGGGTGTACCGGCGGGCTATTCCTGGGGCTTCGTGCTGGCGCCCGAAAGTGACGACGTCACGCAGGTGAGCGAAGTATTTGACTGTGGCCTGCTCGAGAATGACTGGATCATTCAGCGCGAAGGTGGTTCGTGGATTAACGGGGTTCACTCCGTCGAGCAGTCCATGGCCGAAACGCTGGCGAAGCTGGAAATTCTCGCCGGCAACTAGGAACAGTGGCGACCCGAGTTCTGCTCGGTTGCGTTGGAGGAGTTTTCGCCGCATCGAACAAGTCCCAGGCGCTACTGTGCACGTGCGGGCCGTCGCACGAACGTGCTCTTAGTGAGCAGCCGTGACGCACGACGAGTCAGCACGACGTCGTGCATGAGAGGGTGGGAACCATGGAAATTCGAGATAAGACCGTAGTGATTACTGGTGGGGCGAGTGGTATTGGCCTGGCTACTGCGCGACAGTTCGCGTCGTCGGGGGCGAACGTCGTTATTGGGGACATCGAAGAAGCGCCGTTGAACTCGGCGGTCTCGCAACTGCGCAGCGAAGGAGCCAAGATTCTTGGAGTTCGTTGTGACGTCAGCGTCGAGAGCGACGTAGTGGGTCTGCGCGACGCGGCTCTGTCCGAATTTGGCGGTGCTCACTTGATCTTCAACAACGCGGGGGTGGCCGCCGGACCAGCTATTGGCACGCCCAAAGCGGTGTGGGACTGGGTCCTGCGCGTCAACGTCGATGGCGTGATTAACGGCATCAACGCGTTTGTGCCGCACTTCTTAGAACAAAACGAGGGCCACGTGATCAACACGGGCTCGCTCGCGGGACTCGGCGGAGTGCCGGGTATGGGGGCCTACTGCGCCAGCAAATTCGCCGTCGTGGGGATCTCCGAAACGCTGTTTCACGAACTTCTCTTGAGTGGAAAGAACGTCGGGGTATCGGTCCTGTGTCCGGGCTTCGTGCGCACGCGAATCCACGAGTCCTATCGCAATATGCCCAACCAGCTGAAGAGCTACAACGAGGACCCCATGGTGCGATCGATAAATGAAATCGCCACCAAAGTAGTTAATGCGGGTATTGACGCCGCCGACGTGGCCACGGCCATTGAGCACGCGGTGACGACGAATCAGTTTTGGATACTTACGCACGAACGAGCGGCCCTGCGCACGACTGAACAGCGTCTCGAGTGGATGAAGGGTGGCCCGGCCACCGGGATCAACCTCGACGGAGCGACTCAGCCCTAACGATCAATGCCGTTCGGTAGGCGGTCGATTGGCCAATCGAGCAACGTGACGGCACTACGACAGGCGAAGCGATCGGTCATGCCCGCGACGTAGGCCACGGCGCGGCGAAGGGCCACCCGAGGAACGTCTAGAGCCTCGGGTTCGATGTCGGGTATCAAGGCGGGGTGGGCGGCGTAGTACTCCACGAGCGCGCGCAGCATCCCCACGACGGCCGCCGCCTGCTGTTTTGAGGGTCCCCGCAAGTAGATGGTCTCGTAGTTAAAGGATCGAAAAGCGGCGAGTGCTTCGGCGTGTCGGGCGTCCATACCGATCACGCCCGTTTCACGGACCGTGCGAATCATGGCGTTAATAAACGAACCCAACTGTTGGCTACGTTGTTCGCCACATCGTTCACGCACAATGAGCGGTAGGTCCGCGCTCTGGACAATTCCCGCGGCGACCGCGTCTTCAAAGTCGTGACAGACGTAAGCAATCCGGTCGGCCCAACTCACGACTTCACCTTCGGGCGTGCTCGGGGCGGGTCGCGACCACGAGTGATTGCGAATACCGTCGAGCGTTTCGACGCAGAGATTCAAAGAGGTGAGCGACACGTCGGCACCCCACGTGGCGTGGTCGAAGCCCCCGTCGACGAAGGGGTCGAGTGCTTCTTCACTGGCGTGACCCCCGGGCCCGTGGCCGCAGTCGTGACCGAGCGCAATAGCTTCGGTCAACGCGACGTTCAGTCCGAGTGCGCGCGCGACGCCGGTCGCGACTTGGGCGACTTCGAGCGCGTGGGTTAGACGAGTACGCATGTGATCGTCGGGGAAGATGAAGACTTGCGTCTTACCCGCGAGTCGACGAAAGGCTGAGGCGTGCAAGATGCGATCACGGTCACGTTCGAAACAGGTTCTAAATTCGTCGGGCGCTTCGACGAGCGCTCGATGGCCCGCGCCGTGTTCGCGCGTGGCCCCGGTGGCGAGTTGACCATCGAGTAGTTCTTCACGCTGTTCGCGGGTACCGGCAACGCCACCACCACCTGTGACGACGCTCGTGATGGCGGCGTGCGAGTTTTGGTGCGCGACCGTCACGTCATCGGCGCCCCCTTCGTGGCCCACCATTGTTGCGGCCCAGCGCCGATTACGTTCGGAGATCTCATCCACGACAGCCATCTTGCCCCAGAGCCGTAACATGGACATAATCGCCAGTAACACGAGGAGTTGCCATGAATGTTCGTATCGGGATCGTCCAGTCGATGAAGGAGCTCGACATCGAGCTAGCCGAAGACGTGGACCGCGACGCCCTAGTGAAGTCCGTCGAGGCGGCGTTGGCCGGTGAGCAAGTGCTGTGGCTCGTGGACCGCAAGGATCGCCGCGTGGGCGTACCGGCCGCGCGCATTGCGTACGTGGAGTTCACGTCACCCTCGAACGACCGAGTCGTGGGATTCGGCAACGCTTAGTCCTCGTGCTTGATTATCACCTTCACCTGTGGCCCCATTCGGAGTCGTCAGTCTGGTATCAACTCGACCAGATTGCCGCCTACTGTGACGAGGCCGCGACTCACGGAGTGCACGAACTCGCCCTCACTGAGCACGCGAATCGTTTTACGGACGTCATGTCGGTGGTGGGTCCGTTCTGGCAGAAGCTGGGTCACGAGCCCACGAGCCAGGTCATGGCGGACTACTTTGATTGGCACTCGCGTAACTCACTCGATGAGTACGTCACCTTGGCTCAGCGAGCAAAGGATGAGGGACTACCGGTCAAGATTGGACTCGAAGTTGACTACGTTCGAGATCAGATGAGTGACGTGGCCGAACTTTTAGCGCAGTACCCCTTTGACGTCCTGATTGGTTCAGTGCACTGGCTCGGCACGTGGGCGTTTGACGATATTGATAACTCCGTGCAGATGCACGAATGGAGTGTTCGTGACGTCGACCAGTGCTGGGCTGACTACACCATTGCCCTTGAAGAGCTGGCGGCGGCGAACGCCGTTGACGTGCTGGCCCACGTTGATTTGATCAAGGTCGCTGGTCACGTCGCGACGAATCCGTCCGACTACTGGGACCTCATGGCGAACGCGGCCCAACAGGCCGACGTATCCGTGGAGTGCTCATCGGCCGGCTGGGCCAAGCCCGTGGGGGAGCAGTATCCCGCGGCGGGGCTCTTGGACCGACTGGTGGCGCGCGGGGTGACATTTACGACTGCGTCCGACGCCCATCGGCGCGAACGCGTGGGCGAACGCGCCGGTGATTTAGCGGATCTGCTTGAGGCGCGTGGGGTTAGCCAACTGGCTTCGTACACGCAGCGCCAGCGCACGATGGTTGCGATGCGTCACGGCTAATGGCAACGCTGGCCGAGCTGGCAACAGCACAGACGTCACTCGACGAACCAACGATTGCCCACCTCTTGCGCTTAACCGCGTCGTGGTCACTCTTGGCCGACCTGTCGTTCTCGGACATGTTGTTGGTGGCCAAGATTGATTCGCAACGTGCTGATGATTCGAAGTTTGTCGTACTGGCTCAGATTCGGCCCAACAATCGCTCCACGCTGATTAACGATGACCTGGTCGCCACGGTGCAGTCACCGTCGACCTGGCCGCTCGTTGGCCAGGCCTTCGACGGTGGTACCCGCGTGGTGGGAGAGGTTCTGGTGGAGGGTGTCGATGAACTCGTCCCGGTCTGGTGCGTGCCGGTCTGTTTGAACGGCGTGGTCGTGGCGGTACTGATTCGTCTCCAGGGAATGCTCAGTGGCCCCGGAGCGCTGTATGAGCAGGTCTACCTCTCGGTCTTTGGACGGCTCTGCGACATGGTGACCGACGCCACGTTCCCCTTTCGAGAAGATGAAGTTGCGGGCCCGGGTATGCCGCGCGTCGGTGACGGCATCATCGTGCTCGACGGCGCGGGGCGCGTGGAGTTCGCCACGCCCAACGCCGCGAACGCACTGCACCGTCTGGGTATCTACGCCGCCACTGAGGGCCGGACAATTAGTGAACTGGGTCTGCGCGTGCGTCCGGTGGAGCGAACCTTGGAGTTTGCCACTCCATCAATGGAAGAAGTTGACCGGGGCCACGACGTAGCGATCCTTTTTCACTGCGTGCCGCTGCTGCGCGACGCGGCCTTGACCGGAGTCGTGATTCTGCTGCGCGACGTCTCGGACCTGCGTCAGCTCAATCGTTTGGTACTGAGCAAGGAAGCCGCCGTTCGCGAGGTGCACCATCGTGTGAAGAACAACCTTCAGACTATTTCGTCACTGTTGCGGCTCCAGGCGCGACGCAGCGACGTCGACGAGACGCGAATTGCCTTGCTCGAGGCCGAGCGCCGCGTGCGGTCCATCGCGGTGGTGCACGAAGTGTTGTCACGTGAGCCCGGTGAAGAGGTCATCTTTGACGAAATCGTTGGTTCTATCGTGACGTTGGTAGAAGACACGGTGCTCGCGTTGCATCCGGTGGAGATTGTCGTGAACGGTCTCTTGGGTACGCTACCCACCGATCTCGCGACACCACTGGCCGTGGCACTGGCCGAACTCTTGACCAACGCGGTCGAACACGCCTTTAGCGAGTTTGGTGGTGCCAACAATGAACACGTGGGTATCGTGACGCTCAACCTCTATCAGCGAGACGGCAACGCGGTCGCGGAGATTCGCGATAACGGTCGCGGCCTCGGTGTGGACTTCTCACTCGAAGTGCCCACGAGCCTGGGCCTCTCGATCGTTCGCGACCTCATCCGAGTCCAGTTGCACGGCACGATTGAGATGAGCACGGTGGACAGTGCTGAAGGCGGTGGAACATTCGTGCGGGTGGTCGTACCGACCAGCGAGCGTTTTTAGAGCTGCTGGGAACGACGACGAGCCGCGAGCCACTGCTTGCGCAGCTTGCGTCGCTCGTCTTCGGTGGTGCCGCCCCAAACGCCCGACTCCTGGTTGGTCGCCAGCGCGAACTCTAGGCAAGCCTTTTGGGCGTCGCACTTGTCACAGACTCGTTTGGCCGACTCAATCTGGTCGGTCGCCATACCGGTAGTACCGACGGGGAAGAACAACTCGGGTTCAGTGTCTCGGCAGGCCGCGACTGAACGCCAGTCGGCGTCGTCCCAGGCGTGGGTTCGGTTCCAGATTAACGACATGAAAAATCCTTTAGATATTTCAGCGTCATTTCCGACACGACGCTGAAGGGCGAAGCCCAATTTTACTGGCTCACCAAGCCAAATACAAGGGGTAGCAGCATAAATTTCTCCACCCGGACCAGGCCTCCCGGTGCCGTGAACTGCCAGACTTTGGATCGTGACCGCCATCATTGCTCATCGGGGACTACACGTAGTCGAGCGTGAGAACACCTTGGGGGCCTTTCGAGCGGCCGTTGCCCTGGGCGTTGACGGGATCGAACTTGACGTCCGGCGAACGGCCGACGGCACCTTGGTGGTGCAGCACGACCCCGTCGTGGATGATCTGGTGATTGGCGAGACTTCGTTCGCTGAACTACCAACCCACGTGGCGACCTTGGACCAGGCACTGGACGCCTGTGCGGGAGTGCAGGTGAACGTGGAAATAAAGAATTCGCGCCACGTCAATGAACCAACGTACGACGAGACCGGCCAATTGGCGCGTGACGTGGTCAGTCTCATCTACGACAAGAATTGGTCGTCGTCGGTGATCATTTCGTGTTTTGACGTGGTGACCTGCGCGACGATTCGATCCTTTGACGAGCGGCTACCCCTGGCCTGGCTCTTGGACTGGCAACTCGATGTGCCGGCTGCGCTCACGCAAGCCCACGTCTTGGGTTTTAACGCCGTCAACCCCTACGTTGGTTGCTGGAATCAGACGACCGCCGAACTGGCGCACGACCTCGGGCTCGACGTCAATGTCTGGACGGTCAATGACCGCCCCACGATGGAACGTATGGTGGAACTTGGGGTCAACGCCATCATCACCGACGATCCGGCCCTCGGTCTCAACGTCGTGGCCCACAAGCGCCCGGGTGCCTGATTTGGACTCGTCGCCCATCCTCTAGATTGTCAGCATGAATGTTGTCGTCTGCGTAAAGCAAATTCCCGATCCCGCCGCGCCACAGTCTCTCGATGACGCGCACAATTTGAATCGCACCGGCAAGCTGATTCTTGATGAGGCCGACACGTACGGCGTCGAGATGGCGCTGCAACTCGTCGACAAAGCGGGCGAGGGTGAAGTCACTGTTATCTCCATGGGCTCGGCCGATGACGTCGCTGGATTGCGTAACGCGTTAGCCATGGGTGCGGCGAAGGCCGTGATCGTGAGCGACCCGTCGCTGCGCGGTACTGACGCGCTCGGCACCGCCAAGGTCTTGGCGGCGGTCGTGCGTCGCATTAGTCCCGATCTCGTGCTCTGTGCAACCGAGTCGTCCGATGGCTACACCGGCACGACGCCGGTGCAGTTGGCCGAACTACTCGCCATGCCGTCAATCACGTTTGCCAAATCCGTCAGTGTGGAGGGTACGCAACTAAAGGTGGACCGTCAGACCGAAGAGGGTTACGACGAAGTCACGTCGCCACTTCCCGCCGTCGTGACCGTGACCGCCGGTGTGGTCGAACCGCGCTACGCGTCGTTCAAGGGCATCATGGCCGCCAAGTCCAAGCCCCTCGAGGTACTGAGCGTGGCCGACCTGGGACTGGCGAGTGAGACCGGTCCCGGTGGTGCTCGTCAGGTGATCAGCGCCGTCGTCACCGCCGAAGCGCGTCAGGCCGGTGAAAAGCACGTCGACGAGGGTGACGGCGCGCAACAGATCGTGACGTTCCTCGAATCAATCAAGGTCCTTTAGGAGACGTAATGACTATGAACGCACTTTGGGTTGTCGTCGAGCCGTCGAACGGCGCACTCACCACGACGTCGCTCGAACTACTTACCCACGCACGGTCCTTTGGTGCCCCCGTCTCGGCGATCACCTGGGGTGAAGGCGCCAGTGCTCTGGCGGCCCAGGCCGGCGAGTACGGCGCGACCACGCTGTTCGACGTTGGACCACTTGGTGGCGCGCTACCCGGTGCGGCCGTGGCGGGCGCTATCGAGGGACTCATTGCGAGTCAGGGTGCCCCCGACGCAATTCTCATTCCCACCAGTTACGACGGTCGGGACATTGCCGGACGACTTTCGGCTCGACTTGATCGACCCGTGCTGACTAACGTCACCGGACTCAGCGACGAGGGTGGACTCGTCACCGAGCACCCCGTCTTTGGTGGCACGCAGATTGTTCGGGCGAACTTCACGGGAGAGGGCCCCGGCATCATCGTGATTCGCGCGAAGTCCTTCGCCGCCGAGTCAGCCGGTGGCGCGAGCGCGGCCGTCGTTGGCGCACCAGTGGGTGACCTCGGCGCCACGGGAGCGGCCACCATCGTGCAGTCGCACGTCGAAGAGCGAACGGGGCCCAAGCTCGAAGAGGCCGCCGTGGTGGTATCGGGCGGTCGCGGTCTGGGCGAAGCCGATAAGTACACGTTGGTCGAAGAGCTCGCGAAGTTGCTGCACGGTGCGCCGGGAGCCAGTCGCGCGATTGTTGACGCCGGTTGGGTTCCCTATTCGCATCAAGTCGGTCAGACCGGTAAAACCGTAAAACCCACGGTCTACATTGCGTGCGGCATCTCGGGCGCGACGCAACACATGGTTGGCATGAAGGGGTCTAAGAACATCGTGGCCATCAACAAAGACGCGGACGCTCCCATCTTTCAGGTGGCGGACTTCGGCATTGTGGGCGACGTCCACAAGGTGCTACCGGCGTTGATTGAGGCGTTGAAGGCTCGCGGCTGAGTCGTTTCGTTCACCGCACTTTGACAATGACGCGGTGATGCCCGAGGTTGACCGCCGTTCACTCTGAGCGAAATTGATCACGGTAGTGCGCGATTACTTCATCGAGCTAAATCAACGGCCACGGGTACGGTGGCCAGTCGCGGTCTTCGTCTGGGGTGGGGTAGGCACTTGACTCAACGAGACCGTGCGCGCGCTGGCGCGCACTCGCCAATTCGTGCGGATGTAGCCAGCGAGCGAGTTCGCCCCCGTCACCCTTGGCGAAGGCGTCGAGCTGCTCGAGTAGTTCGGTATCAATGTCGATCCCGGCGTACTCCCAGATGACCGTGCGCAATTTATCTTCTTCGTGAAAACACAGACCGTTATCGATGGCCCAACAGCGCGTGCCGTCGTAGAGAACGTGACCCGCTTTGCGATCAGCGTTATTCGCCACCACGTCGAGCGCCGCGAGTGCACCAAACCAGTGGTAGAACTCGGGACGTTCGCGCAAGGTGAAGTAGTGGTCATCGGAGCTGTCGTCCACCCACCACTGCAGCGAGCCAACCCCAAAGGGTGCATCCTCACGAGCCACCGTGGTGGGCACCAGGTCAGTTTTAAGAAGTTGGTCGAGTTCGAAGGTCGCCACTTCGCGACGCCACAGTCCGTCGGGAAAGTCCCAGAGTGGCCGCTCGCCGGCCTCGGCCTTGTAGCAGGCCATGGCCGACTCACCTTCAAGGGTCACCGTGACCAGTAGCGCCTGATTCGATGAACCGGCCACGCGGCCCTCAACCTCAATCGCCCCCTTGGTCAGAAGGGTTCGTTGCTGGTCGCGGTCCACGATTAGCGAATCGGAGCTCGGTGCCCGTTGGTGCGCGGACAGTCGTGACCGCGCGCGTCGAGGGGACCACCACACAGGGGGCACGGGGCACGCCCGGCCTCAATGAGCCGCGTAATCGCGATGGCGAGACTGGCCGCCCACTCGCGAGTGAGTCGAAGTTCTAGTTCATCGGTCTCTTCAATCGATTCGAACGTGACGTCAATTGCTTGGGTGGTGTCGTCGAGCGCGACGGCAATATCACCGGCCACAAAATCGGGTTCGTATTCGGGTTCGAGTTCCACGTCGTCGGGCAGGTGACCGGGCCGACCCATCGTGTCGACGACTTGCGTCAGCCACTCAGCGAGCGCTCCCAGCTGCTGCTTCTCACACTTGACAATGACGAGACGGCGTCCTTCACGAGCTTGCAGCAAGAAAAGACGGCTACCGACCTCACCACGGACGCCCACCATGACTTTGTCAGGATTTAAAAAGACGTAGTTCACGAGGGCATTAACTCCTTGAGCGATCCCGTGTTGTTCACGCACAACACGACCGGGGTGCTATCAGTAAAGGCAATTGCGCTAATCGAGCACGGTGAGATGACCGTTCGCTGAAAGAGGTCCAGGGGCACACCTTGGGCCTGGGTCACTACGGCCTTAATCGGGTCGGCGTGACTGACGAGCACGATGGTGCGGTTGCGGTGCTTGGCGGCGAGACGTTCGATCGTTGACCACATACGTGACTGCATCTCACTAAAGGACTCGCCATCGGGGAATCGAAAAGTGCTGGGTGCGTGTTGCACCGCTCGCCACTCGGGCTTGGCGCTCAGCACGCTGAGTTTCTTCCCCGTCCACGTTCCAAAGTCTGCTTCGAGCAGACCACGCTCGACCGTGGCGCGAAGGCCGAGAGCCTTAGCAATGGGCGCGGCGGTTTCACGAGTGCGCTCGAGGGGCGAGACGTAGAGCGCGACGGGCTTGTTCGCCAGGCCGCGAAGTCGTTCGGCCACTTGCGTCGCTTGGGTCGTGCCACGCGGCGCGAGGTGCAGACCCGGTGCTCGTCCGGGCAGAATCGTTCCGGTCGTGGTGGTGACGCCATGACGAACGAGCAGGACCGTGGTGAAAGTTGGTCGACGCGCCATGCAGTGACTCTAACGGCGACTTAGGACGAGATAACCGGGATGCGTCGAGGTCCTGGTGGCGCGTCCGCGGGCCACCGTTTACGCGAGAGTGTGGCGAGTTTGTGCAAGAGCGCTACGGCACCGGGATCGTCGTCGCCCGGTCGCGTTTCAATGAGCCCCTCGTTCTTCATCGCGTCGACGAGGGCCCGACCTTGATCGGTCCGCACGATGACGAGTGTCCAGTCGCCAAAGGCGCCAATGCCGCCGGCCGAAATGTCCGCGTGTTCAGCCGCGAAGTCCGGGCATTGGTTGCAACCTTCGCGCGTGTAGGCGTGGGCCTCTTTCAGGGGAACCTCGTGAAAGCCTCCGTCGCGAGTCCAAAGTTGAAAGACACCTTTGATGTTCATCTTGACGATGTCGGCTCGCTTGATCTGATATTTGGCTTCAAAGAGTTCTTCGAAAATCGAGTCGTCGAACGTTTTGGAGCACAGCAGACCAATCGTGAGGCTCAACCGGCGAGCAATTTTTCCGGCCTTTCGCGTCTGCATGGCGCCGGGCGCGGACGCCATGCAGCCCATACCCACGAGGGCGATGCGTTCGGCGCCACCTTCGGCGGCTTCGGGGTAGGCGAGGAGGTTCGCGCTGTAGGTGTAGCGCGACTTGGCGGTTTCAATCACGTCGGCGCGCGTGCGCGCCACTCGAGGCTCGGCTCGCCAGGTGGAGCCGTCACCTTCGAGACCACTGACGAGCGCGGCGTCGATGATGTCGTGTTCGAGGGCGTAGATCAAGAGGGCCGACACGAAGCCCCCGTCTTGGCCTTCTTGAATCAGCTCGTGGTCGCTGGCGCGAGCCAGCAGCACGTCGCCAATGCCGTAGACCTCGTCGTCGGTTCGCTCTCGAGCGAAGCGGTGCACGTCAATTTCACTCTCCCAGTTGCGAAAGCGTGGACAGGCTCTGGTGCACATGGTGCAGCCCTTGAGTCCGTGGGTGCAGTTGTCGGGCCCACCGTCGATATCGAGATGCCACGGGCGATAGACCCCGTTGTCACTGTTGTAATCGAGTACCGGGTGAGGGCAGGCGACCACGCAGGCCGCGCAGCCCGTGCAAAGACCCGAGGTGACGACTTCGCTGAAGAGCTCGCGCCACTGGGGTTTTTCGATGGCCACCCCTCAACCTTAGTGAATCGCGGTGATGGTGCGCCGGCCGGTACGCTTCCGCGCGTGCCCGAAGTACTGGAAATTGAGAGTTACCGACAGCTCGCGGAGCGAGTAGTGGGGGCCACCGTGTCGCGAGGTTGGAGCGACGCGCTGGCCGCAAAGAAACTTACTAACCCATCGGCTTGGGCGCGCACCGTCAAGGGACTGACCCTCACGCGCGCCGCGCGTCGAGGAAAATTGCTGGTCCTCGAAACGAGTGGCGTCACGCTCGGTATGCGATTTGGCATGACGGGGGTCTTGCTGCTCGATAGTGACGCCGGTCTCGACGGTCTTTTCTACGGACCACACACTTATCAAGCCAAGTGGATTCGCGCCGGTCTCGAATTTGACGACGGCCGTCAACTCGTTGTGCATGATCCTCGTCGACTCGCACGGGTGGAGATCGATCCCGACCTGGACGTGCTCGGACCGGACGCGTTGTCACTCACGCGAGCGCAGTTCGACCGAGCCGTGCACAGTGAACGCGGCGACGGGCCCGCAATCAAGGCACGGTTGCTCGATCAGTCATCGGTAGCGGGCGTGGGCAATCTGCTCGGTGACGAAATGCTCTTTCGAGCTGGTATTGATCCACGAACGCCCACGGGCACACTCAGCGCGGCGCAGCGCGCGGCGCTGTATCGCGCCTTTACCCAGACCATGCGCACGCTGGGACGCCGCGGGGGTTCGCACACCGGCGATCACATGGAGGCCCGATTCCCGGGCGGCCACTGTCCTCGCGACGGTGCGCCCATGCGCAGTGCCACGGTGGGGGGGCGAACCACGTACTGGTGCTCGCGCCACCAAAAATAAGAATTTTGTCAAAGGTGTCGGGTACGGGTCCGCTCGTCGGCGAGACTTGACCTATGCAGTCATTCGTCCAAAACTACGGTTACTTCGCCTTAATCGTGCTGTCGATCATTGAGTCGGCCTGTGCACCCATCCCGTCGGAGGTGACCTTTGGCTTTGCCGGGGCGTTGTGCACTACTGCCGTCACGGGGCACGCCCAATTCTCTCTTTGGGCAGTGATTCTCATTGGCACCCTGGGGTCGTTGGTCGGCTCGATCATCGCCTACGAAATAGGTCGAACCGCCGGGCGAACCATTGTTGATCGCTGGGGCAAATGGATACTGCTCACCCACAAGGACTTGGACGCAGCGGAGCGGTGGTTCGCGAAGTACGGATCGATCTCGGTGCTGGTTGGTCGAGTGCTGCCAGTCGTGCGCAGTGCAATTTCGGTACCCGCCGGCATCGCGGAGATGCGTCGAGGACCTTTCGCGATTCTCACCCTCGTGGGGTCGGCGGTGTGGGTCTCACTGCTCGCGGGACTTGGTTACGGGGCCGGTTCGAATTGGCAGCGCGTCAGCAAAGATTTTCACGCCGCGCAGACGCCGATGATTATCATCATCGTGCTCTTACTGGCCTGGGGCTTTTGGCACCGCCTTCGCACGGTGCGTCGTCACCACTCGAGTTAGTCAGCGAGCGTCGCGAGCACTCTCGCCGCGTGGCCGTTAGTGCGCGGGCCGTACCAGACGTGTTCGAGCTTTCCGGTCGGACCGATCACGAAGGTCGAGCGAATCACGCCGATTACTTTTTTGCCGTAGAGCATCTTTTCGCCGTACGCGCCGTACTTCGTCATGACTTTTTTGTCGAGGTCGCTCAGCAACGTGAAGTCGAGTCCGTACTTCTTTCGAAAGGCCGCGTGCGAGCCAGCGTCGTCGGGCGACAGGCCGAGCACCGTCACGCGCAACTTCTTAAAACTGGCTAACTCGTCGTTGAATTGGCAGGCTTCGGTGGTGCAACCGGGCGTATCGTCGGCGGGGTAGCAGTAGAGCACCACTCGCTGGCCCGCGAAGTCGCGCAGCGACACTGGTCGACCCGCTTGGTCGGGCAACGTGAAGTTTGGTGCGGTTGATCCAACGATTAGCCGTGTCATAGGGACTCCTTCGTAATGAGGTGACCTTGGTGGCCGCGCCCCTAGACTAGAGAAGAAGCTCCATGACGAGGGCTTGGGCCCACACTTTCGAACGCCGGTTCCGGGTCCAACCGAGAAAAGACCGTAGTTCCGTGAGTAGTGAAACCCATGAGTCCACAACGTCGGTGACCGATTTATACGCCACCAACAAGACCTTCGTTGAATTAGGAGTGCACCCCGATCTTTGTGCGGTGCTCGCCAGTCAGAAGATCACCACCGCCTTTCCAATTCAGGCCATGACTATTCATGACGCGCTCGCGGGTCGTGACGTCTGTGGCAAGGCAAAAACTGGTTCCGGTAAGACGCTGGGCTTTGGGCTGCCCATGCTCCAGCGCGTCGCCGACAGCCCCGTCCCTCTGGGAAGCGGGAGTGGTCCCGCGCGGCCGCGCGGACTGGTCTTGTTGCCTACACGCGAACTCGCCGTCCAAGTGCACGAGGTTCTCGAGCCGCTCGGTCAGGCGTTGGGTCTGCACGTGAACGCCGTCTACGGTGGCGCCGACATTGAACGACAGATCAAATCACTGCGCAAGGGTAGCGACGTCATCATTGCGACGCCGGGACGCCTTATTGACCTCGGCGACCGTGGCGAACTGAACGTCGAAGGGCTTGACGTGTTGGTGCTGGACGAGGCCGACCGCATGGCCGATATGGGCTTCATGCCCCAAGTCGAGTGGGTTCTGCGACGGATCGCCGAACACCCGCACCAAACACTGCTCTTTTCGGCGACCCTCGATGGAGCGATTGACCGTCTCGTCAAGCGCTACTTGACCGATCCGGTCTTTCACGAAGTCGCGAGTGATTCACAGACCGTGTCGCAGATGGTGCACCACTTCTTGAACGTGCACCAAATGGACCGTATCAAGGTCGCCGCCACCATCTGTAATTCGTTCGATAAGACCATCATCTTCTGTCGCACCAAGCGTGGGGCGGACCGATTGGTTGAGCAGCTACAAAAAGAGGGACTGGTCGCCGCGGCAATTCACGGTGACCTACGTCAGAATCAGCGCGAAAAGGCGTTGGCCGATTTCGCTGCGGAGAAGCTGCCCGTGCTGGTCGCGACTGACGTCGCCGCGCGAGGACTCCACATTGACGGGGTCGACTGCGTAATGCACTTTGATCCGCCCGAGGACCACAAGGCCTATCTGCACCGTTCGGGGCGCACGGCGCGAGCCGGTTCAACGGGTGTGGTGGTCTCACTACTGCTCTGGAATCAAATCGTTGAGGCCGAGATCATCATGCGACGTTTGGCGTTAAAGCGCCCCATCGTTGAGGTCTTCTCGAATGACGCTCGACTAAAGGACCTGGCGAACTGGGAGCCAACCATGGTGGACTCGGTACTATGAGCAAGAAAAAAGTAACGACGGACGTCTTTTCCTACGATGGCTCCATTAAGAGAGCGCTGGTCGTGGTGGCGCATCCGGACGACATTGACTTTGGCTCAGCCGGGACTATTGCAATTTTGACTTCGCACGGTGTCGACGTTGCCTACTGTCTGGTGACCTCGGGTGACGCCGGTGGCGACGACTCGACGCACACGAAAGAAGAGCGCGCCGCGCTGCGTGAAGCCGAGCAGCGTGCCGCCGCCGCCGAAGTAGGGGTCACGAACCTCACGTTCCTACGTTGGCCCGATGGACAGGTTGAACCCACACTGTTACTGCGCCGCGAAATTACTCGGGTGATTCGAACGCACCGACCCGACTTGGTTATTACCCAAAACCCGGAGCGCAACTGGGAACGAATCTTCGCGAGCCACCCGGACCACTTGGCGGCTGGCGAAGCAACGATGCGAGCGATCTACCCCGACGCGCGTAACCCCCACGCCTTCCCCGAACTCGTGCGCGAAGGTTTCGCCCCACACGTCGTGCCCCAGGTCTGGCTATCGGCGAGTCCGCCTTCAATGGTGGTGGACATTACCGACGTCTTTCACCTCAAGCACGCCGCGCTGACGCGTCACGAGAGTCAAGTTGGACATCGTGAAGATCTCGAAGAAATGTTGCGCACTTGGTCACGCACGACCGCGAAGAACGCCGGACTGGGCAAGAAACGTCTCGCGGAAGGCTTCAAGGTCGTCGCGACCGCGTGACGTGGCGCGACGTGCAGTGCGCGTCGTAAGGTCGAACTGTGAGTAAAAGCTCGAAGCGAGCTTCCCCGAGAACGCCCGTCAGCCAGCGTGTCGCCGCGCACGGATGGCGCCAGACGCTGCTCGGACTCACGCGAGAGAATCTCTTGGGTGAGCTCGTTGCCGGTATCACCTTGCTGGCTCTCGCGATTCCTGAGCAGCTAGCGACGGCCCAGCTGGCCTCGGTGCCCGCGTTCACGGCGATGATCGCCTTTATCGCGGCGACGTTGGTCTTCGTTGTGGTCGGGGCAAATCCCATTCTTTCGATTGGCGCCGACTCGACCATCGCGCCGCTCTTCGCCGTGGCACTGTTGCATCTGGCCTTGGGAAACTCGGCCGCGTACCTCGCCCTCGTCGCGGCCTGCGCGGTGGTGACTGGAATCATGGTCGTGGCGGTGGGGGTCTTGAAGTTGGGCTGGCTGGCCGATTTTCTTTCGCTGCCCATTATCGCTGGTTTCATGAGTGGCATCGGCGTCATCATCATGATTCATCAGCTCCCGCAGGTTCTGGGTGTGGTGTCGCGAGGATCGTCAGTCTGGTCACGGCTCAGTGCGCTGAGCCATCAACTCAACCACGCGAACTCGTGGACAGTGCTACTCGCGCTCGGCACACTGCTCCTCATGATGATCGGGGAGCACTGGCGACCTCGTCTGCCCCTAGCTCTCGTGGCGGTGCTCGGGGCCACGCTGGTCTGTGCCACGTTGTCACTGTCACATCACGGCGTCGTGGAACTTGGTTCGGTCGTCGTCGGGGCTCCGTCGTGGCGCCTGCGGTGGTTCTCCGTCCACGAATGGGGTGCCATTGTCACGACGGCGTTGACGCTCGTCGTGGTCATCGTGAGCCAGAGCGCGGCAACGTCGCGAACGGTGGCCGATGAGATCGGCGTCGCCCAAAACCTTGACCGAGATTTTGTCGGCATTGGAGTGGCCAACATCGTGGCCGGTCTCGCGGGCGCCATGCCGGTGAACGCGAGCCCCGCGCGCACCATGATTGTCAGCCTCGCGGGGGGCCGGACCAAAATGGTTGCGCTCGTCGCGGGGCTGGGGGCTCTGGTCCTCGTGCCGCTCGCGCGATTCGTCCACGCGATTCCGCTGGCCGCGCTGGCCGGTGTCTTGCTCTTTGTCGCGGGTCGTCTTATTAAAGTTGCCACGCTGCGGGCCATTGCTCGCACCAGTCGCGCGGAGCTACTCGTTGCCCTGACCTGTGCGCTCGGAGTGATTATCTTGGGCGTCCAGATTGGGTTGGCCGTCGCGGTGGGACTCGCAATCTTGCTCCGCACGTGGCACTCGTCGCGTCCGCGCATGGTGGAACTAGGGCGGCGTCACGCGACGACGAGTTGGGAGCCACTCACGACGCACGACGTGGATCGGGTTGCCCACGTTCTCGCGGTTCTCTTTGGTGAATCGCTGTACTTTGCGAATGTCGGGGCCTTTCGTCGCGAACTCTACCGACTGTTAGCGCAGCATCACGCGACGCGTCACGTGGTCATTGACGCGGTGGCGATTGCTGACCTTGACTACACCGGTCTCGCGATGCTTCGCGCGGTCGCGGATGATTTACTGGCTGACGCGATGACGGTGTCAGTGGCACGAGCGAACGAATCAGTGCGCCAACTGCTCACGTCGTCGCGTGAAACGACCCTTCTTCATATTCAAATCTTTGACAGCGTGGACGCGGCCGTGAACCACGCGGTCGCGTCGACGAACGACTAGCCCGCCGCCAACTGGCGAAGCACGAAATTCAGTACGCCACCGTGACGGTAGTAGTCAGCTTCGGTGGGGGTGTCGATACGAAGGCGAACCTCAAAGTCGACCTGTTCGCCGTAGCTACGGGTTGCTCGTACGGGTACGAGGGCCACGGTCTCGCCGCGATTAAGCGGTTCGAGCCCGCCCACGTCGAAGAGTTCGGTGCCGTCGAGGTGGTACGTCTCGGCCGATTCACCGGCTTGGAACTGTAGGGGCAAGATGCCCATACCGACCAGATTCGACCGGTGAATTCGCTCGAAGCTTTCTACGAGTACCGCGCGCACGCCGAGCAGTTTGGTGCCCTTGGCGGCCCAGTCACGACTCGAGCCACTGCCGTACTCTTTGCCGCCGAGTACGACGAGTGGGGTTCCCTCGTTGGCGTACGCGGCGGCCGCGTCAAAGATTGACATCGGTGTTCCTTCGGGCAGCTTGATTGTCACGCCACCTTCGGTGCCCGGGGCCATCTGATTACGAAGACGGATGTTGGCGAACGTTCCACGCACCATTACTTCGTGATTACCGCGTCGGGTTCCGTAACTATTGAAGTCTTCGCGCGCCACGCCGCCGTCGGTGAGGTAGAGACCGGCGGGGACGTTCGGGCGAATATTGCCCGCGGGCGAGATGTGGTCGGTCGTGACCGAATCACCCAATTTGGCGAGTACCCGGGCACCGACTAGGTCACTCACCGTGCCGGGCGTCATCGTGAGACCATCGAAGTACGGGGGCAACTTCACGTAGGTAGAGGCATCGTCCCACGCGTAGGTGACGGCGTTGGTTGAGGGTACGGCCTGCCAGCGGTCATCACCACTAAAGGCGCTGGCGTAACGCTCCTCAAACATCTCTGGCGTCAGCGCCGCGCGCACGGCGTCGGCAACTTCGGCGTCACTGGGCCACAGGTCCTTTAAGTAAACGGGCTGGCCGTCACTACTGAGGCCGAGTGGTTCACTCGACAGGTCAATGTCGATCGTCCCCGCGATCGCGTACGCCACGACGAGCGGGGGGCTCGCGAGGAAGTTCTGTTTGACGTCGGGGTGAATACGACCTTCGAAGTTGCGATTGCCCGAGAGTACTGAAACCACCGAAAGGTCGTGTTCGTTAACTGCTTCGGAGACCCCGTCGAGCAGGGGACCGGTGTTACCAATGCAGGTGGTACAGCCAAAGCCCGCCAGATAGAAGCCCAGCTGGTCGAGGGGATCAACGAGCTCTGCGCGTTCGAGGTAGTCCATGACTACGCGACTGCCCGGAGCCAGTGACGTTTTCACCCAGGGCTGGGCGCGCAGACCGAGGGCCACCGCTCGTCGAGCCACTAGTCCGGCGGCAACGAGCACCGCGGGGTTCGAAGTATTGGTACACGAGGTAATCGCCGCCACGGTGACCGCGCCGTCACGCAAGTGCTCGGCCGCCTCGACGCCGGCAACCTCTTTGGGTTCGCGACCCAACGCGTCACGAAACGCGCCGCGCGCTCCGGCGAGTGAGACACGGTCTTGGGGTCGCTTGGGACCGGCGAGACTCGGTTCGACGCTCGACAGGTCGAGTTCGACGTACTCCGAATAGACCGGCTCAGCCGCTGATTGGTCGTGCCAAATTCCCTGCGCCTTGGCGTACGCCTCGACCAGTTCGAGCTGGGCCGTGGGGCGACCGGTAAAGGCCAAGTAATTAAGGGTGACGCGGTCAATAGGAAAGATGGCACAGGTGGCCCCGTACTCGGGAGCCATGTTGCCAATGGTGGCGCGCGTTTCGAGGGAGAGCGAACTCACCCCGGGGCCGTAGGCCTCGACAAACTTGCCCACTACACCGTGACCACGGAGCAGTTCGGTAATGGTGAGCACGACGTCGGTCGCGGTGACTCCTTCGCGCGTGGCGCCCGATAGGCGAAGTCCGACGACCGGCGGAATCAGCATGGAGGTGGGCTGACCCAACATGCCGGCCTCGGCTTCAATACCCCCGACGCCCCAACCGAGTACACCCAGACCATTAATCATGGTGGTGTGCGAGTCGGTTCCGACCACCGTGTCGAGGTAGGCCACGCCGTCGTGTTCGAAGACCACGCGAGCCAAGTGCTCGAGGTTCACCTGGTGGCAGATGCCCATTCCCGGCGGCACGACGCGGAACTGCTGGAACGAACTCTGCGCCCATTTCAAAAAGGTGTAGCGCTCGATGTTGCGGTCGTACTCGATCTGGACGTTCTGTTCGTAACTGTCGGGCGTACCGGTGCGTTCGAGGATGACGGAGTGGTCGATAACCAGTTCCACGGGTACGAGGGGGTTGATCTTGTTGGGATCGCCACCCAGGGCAATGATGGCGTCGCGCATCGAAGCAAGGTCGACCACGGCGGGCACACCAGTGAGGTCCTGCATCAAGACGCGCTCGGGGGTGAAGGCAATCTCTCGGGCGTCATCACCAGCGGCCTCACCGTGTCGCGTGGGGGTATCCGCCCAGCGAACCAGCGCTTCAATGTCGGCGGCGCGGACCTTAATCCCGTCTTCGTGGCGCAGCAGATTTTCCAGAAGCACTTTTATCGAATAGGGCAGTCGACTGACGCCCAAAGCTTCGAGAGCCTCGGTCTGGAGTGAAAAATACGTGAGCGAGCGACCACCGACTTCGAGGGTTTTCTTGGCGGAAAAACTGTTGAGGGAGGGAGTTGTCATTCCTCTATTCTGCCTCGTTGTGGTGACCCCACAAAACCGTGGGCCAGGGTGACCGGGCGCAGATGGGAGACTGTGGAGGTGACGTCGACTTACGAACTGCTGAGGGGGCGTCTCGCTGACGCCTTTGACACGTTCGTGCCCGGTGCTGATCCCGTGCTGCGCACTTCAGATCACGGCGACTACCAGGCCAATGGGATTATGGCGCTCGCCAAACAGCTCGGGCGCGCTCCCCGTGACGTCGCGACGGAACTGGTCGCACGCTTAGACCTGGGCGGACTGGCCACGGTTGAGATCGCCGGGCCGGGATTCTTAAATCTGACCTTGGAGCCGACTCTGTTGTCGAGTCAACTGCGCGCGCTGGTACGTGACGCTCGCTTGGGCGTGGCGACGAGTGCGTCGCCCCACACCGTGGTGATTGATTACTCAGCACCCAACGTGGCTAAGGAGATGCACGTTGGGCACCTTCGTGGCACGGTGATTGGTGACGCGTTGGCTCGCCTCTATCGATTTATGGGCCACACGGTCATTGCCCGAAATCACGTGGGTGATTGGGGCACGCCCTTTGGCATGCTGATTGAACACCTCGTGGACCTCGGCGAAGACGCGACCGCGGCGACCCTCTCGATCGGTGACCTCGACGGGTTCTACCGAGCCGCCCGAGCGAAGTTTGACGCCGATGACACCTTTAAAGATCGCAGTCGACGTCGGGTTGTGGCCCTGCAAGCGGGTGACGAAGAGACGGGTCGACTCTGGCGCGTGCTGGTTGAACAGTCGGTTCGCTACTTCAGTGCGGTCTACGAAAAACTCGATATCACGTTGGCGCCCAGTGACGTCGTGGGCGAGTCGTACTACAACAACATGCTCGAAGACGTCGTGCGTGATCTGGCGAGCGCCGGACTCCTCGTCGAGAGTGACGGTGCGCGCTGCGTCTTTGCGCCGGGCTTCACGAATCGTGAAGGTGAACCGCTGCCCCTCATTGTGCAAAAGCGTGACGAGGGATTTGGGTACGCCGCGACCGACCTAGCGGCGGTGCGCGACCGAGTGCAACAACTACACGGTGACGAACTGCTCTACGTCGTTGGTGCTCCCCAGGCCCAACACTTCGAGATGGTCTTTAGTGTGGCGCGCCTCGCGCGCTGGCTCCCCGAGCAGGTCCGGTGCGAGCACGTAATTTTTGGCAACGTCTTGGGCGCCGACCGAAAGATGTTTAAGACCCGTAGTGGCACTACCGTCAAGTTGGTATCGCTGATTGACGAAGCCGTCGAACGAGCGGACGCGACCCTCGTGGCCCGAGGTAACGACATGGCCCTCGATGAACGACGCGCCCTGGCTACCCAAATTGCGCGCGCCGCGGTGAAGTACGCGGACCTGTCAACGGAACGCCAGCGTGATTCAGTCTTCGACCTCGACCGGATGGTTTCGTTTGAGGGTGACACTGGTCCCTACCTGCAGTACGCCCACGCTCGACTTCGATCGATCTTTCGCCGGCTGCCCAGTGCGTGGGACTCCGAGGGCGTCGAGTTTGTCCTGGCGCACGAAGCGGAGCGCTCGCTCGCGATGGGGTTGCTGGGCTTTTCTGACGTCGTGCACGGTGCACTCACCACGCTGCAGCCGCACCGACTCTGCGTGTACCTCTTCGATCTGGCTCAGCGACTGACGTCGTTTTACGAGGCCTGTCCAGTTCTGACGTCCCAAGGCGCCCTGCGCGATGAGCGGTTGGCCCTGTGTGAGTTAACCGCCCGCACCCTCGCGCTGGGTCTTTCGCTGCTGGGTATTGAGGCTCCCGACCAGATGTAATAGGTGCGCTGGTGCGCGCGAGAGTTGGTGGATAAAGTACGTGGCGAGGTGGACGTCACCTCACTTCGAATTTGGGGGCATCATGCAGGTAAAAGCCGCACTCGTCACGGAACTCAATGGACCTTGGCACACCGAAGTGATCGAGATTGATGAGCCACACGCCAATGAGGTGAAGGTGAAGATGGCCTTCGCGGGAATGTGCCACTCCGATGAGCACCTGCGCACCGGTGACATGAGTCCCGAGCCCGCGCTTCTCGAAATGATTTCTGGAAGTCCGTCGATGTATCCAATTATTGGAGGGCATGAAGGTTCGGGCGTGGTTGAGTCAGTGGGACCGAACGTCACGGCATTCAAGCCGGGCGACCACGTGGCGACTTCGTTTATTCCCTCGTGCGGACGATGCGAGTTCTGTGCGTCGGGGCGGGGCTACATCTGTGACCTGGGAGCCACCACACTGGCCGGGCCAATGATCGCCGACGCCACCTGGCGTCACCACTTGGGCGAGCAAAACCTCAACCGGATGTGCCAGCTGGGCACCTTCTCGGAGTACATGGTCGTCAACGAGGCGTCGCTCGTGCGCATCGAGCCCTGGTACGACCTGCGCGCAGCCGCGCTGCTTTCGTGTGGCGTCTCGACGGGTTTCGGGTCGGCCGCCTCGCGTGGCGGGGTTAAGCCCGGTGACACGGTCGCCATCATTGGCTGCGGTGGAGTAGGTTCGGGCGCCATCCAGGGTGCGGCACACGCGGGCGCGCGAGCCATCATCGCGATTGACACCAATCAGTCCAAGATTGATCGGGCGCTCAAGATTGGCGCGACGCACGGCTGCGCGAGCACGCTCGATGCCGCCTTCACGATTCTTCCCGAGCTCACCATGGGCAAGAACTGTGACGTGGTGATTATCACCGTTGGAGTACTGACCGGTGAACTACTCGAGCAGGCTCGTTCAATTACTGCCAAGGGTGGCGTCATTGTCGCCACGTCAATTGCCCCCTACAGTCAGCAGACGGTGGAGCTCAACGTGTTCGGCCTCTCAATGTTCAATCAAGAGATTCGCGGCACGGTGTTTGGTTCCGAGAGTCCGCGGGTGCAGATTCCCCGTCTCTTGCGCCTGCACCACGAGGGGAAACTCATTATCGATGATCTGGTCACCCAGGAGTACACCATCGATCAAGTCCAACAGGGCTACGACGACCTCGAATCGGGACAGAACGTCCGTGGGGTAGTGCGGTTCTAACTACGGTGTAACGCTCGGTCGCCGCGAGCGCACGAGTACGTCGCGTAGCCGCAGTGATGACGTCGTGAGGTGGGGCGTGAGCACGCGAAGTGAACGCGACCGCCACGCGCCACGCCAGACCCCTACGCCGTAGGCGAGGTCGTCCGCGAGCGCGAGCGGGACGTCGCTCGCGCGCACTTCACCGTGACGCCAGCGCCACGCCGAACCCAAGGCGTAGATGGCCAACGCCCGACGGCGTAGTCGTGGGTGCAACAGGGCTAGCAAAATGAGCACCCCGTAAGTCCGAACGAGCGAACGCGCCAGCGGGGCACCCGCCCGAACCATGCCGCGTCGCACTACGTCGGTCGCCACCTTGTCGGCGTCGTCACTCGAGGTCTCCAGACGAGCGCGCAGCTGGTTTCGGGCGGCCGTCGTGATACGAACTCCAATCATGGGTTGGCGCACCACCACGCTGAACCAGGCGAGCAACGTCCACACGTCGGCGCGAAGTGGCGCGAGCCGTTGACCGTGACGCTCGGCCAGGGCCGCCGCCGAAGTTCCGTACTCCAGGCGTTGGCGCCACCAGCCAATCCAATTTTCGCGCGCACGATGGATCACCGTGACCTCGGCCACGTAGCGCACCAACCATCCTTGATCGCAAAGTCGCCATATGAAGTCGACGTCCTCGCCGGTGCGAAGGAGCGGGTCAAAGCCGTCACCCAGTACTTCTCGACGCACGAGTAGACAGGCGCTTGGCACGTAGGCCACGTCGCCTCCCGGTAGCACTAATCCCGAATACGGGCCCATATCGAGTGGACTGAATCGCTGCTCGAATTCGTCGCGCCAACCTGGTCCACCACCACCGCGGACTCGCGGCGCCACCGCGCCCACCAGTGGGTCACGTAGGCATGCTCGAAGGCGGGCCAACACGTCGGGGGCGTTGTCGAATTCAACGTCGGAGTCGATAAACCACGTGAAGGGTCGGTTGGTCGCTCGAACGCCCGCGTTACGTGCGCCAGCGGGACCGACGTTGGTCTCGAGCACAACGAGTTCGGCGCCAAAATTTCTCGCGCATTCGGCCACCAGCGTGGCGTTCAAAGATCCGTCGTCGACGACGGTGACGTGCAGTCCCGCAAGTTGGCTGAGCAGTCGACGAAGACCCATGACGTGGTCACGCGTTGGGACGATGACGTCCACATCGTCGAGTTGCGTGTGTGGAGCGAAGAGGGGGTGTACCAAGCCCTGGCGAATGAGGGTGCGCGCAAAGTGCTCTTCACCCACACCCACGTGGCCACCGTTAACCCATCGCTCGAGCACTCGCCGCGACGCATCCGAGAGGCGCAAGAGGCGCCACGGTGAACCCCCCGCGACGTGGGTTCGATCGAGAAATCGTGCTCGCTCGTCGACGACGACCAGTGTTCCGGCGGGTAGTGGTGCATCGGTGGGTAATGGTGGTGTGGTCACGAGGGAGGACACGAGCGAAGTTTGGCACGATTTCACCACGAGAGGTGTTACGACCGGGCAGAATGGGAGGGCGAACGAAGGAGAGCAGTGCTGAGTGACACGCTGACAGAAGTGGTCGAAGAACTCGACCTGGAAGAGAATGAAGAGCTGCTGGTCGAGGAGGTCTCGATTGACGGCCTTTGTGGGGTCTACTAAGCCGTGACACTCGTTACGACTGACGCCTTTGACGCGTCGGCTGCCTGGCAGCTCAGTCCCCGGGTGTCACTTCGTGATGAGACGTTTGGCGCGCTGGCTTACCACCACGACACTCGTCGACTGGTCTTTTTGAAGTCGCGACCGCTCGTGAGTCTGGTGCGACGTCTTGGCGAGTTCGCCACCGCCTCGGATGCCGTTACGGCGCTCGTACCGTCGGCCGAGCACGACCGCTACGTCGCCGCGCTTCGTTCACTGGCCCGTTCGGAGATTCTCTGTGGGAGTTGACTCGTCACTTCGGTCGCGTTTTGAGCAGGGTCTTGCCGCACCAATCTGTTTGACCTGGGAACTGACCTACGCCTGCAATCTTGCCTGCACGCATTGTCTTTCGTCGTCGGGACGTCGTGACCCCAAGGAACTCACGACCGATGAAGCCAAAAAACTGATTGACGAAATTGCGGCCATGCAGATTTTTTATATCAACATTGGTGGCGGCGAACCAATGATGCGCAAGGACTTCTTCGAACTCGTGGAGTACGCCACGTCGCAGAACATCGGTGTGAAGTTTTCGACCAACGGCACGCGCCTCGACGCGGCCGCGGCGAAGCGACTGACGTCGATTGACTATCTCGACATTCAAATTTCGATTGATGGTGTGGACGCGTTGACCAGTGATCGCATCCGCGGTGAGGGTAGCTACGACCAAGCTCGTCGGGCGATGGACAACCTTCGTGACGCGGGATTTGGGCCGTTCAAAATTTCGGTGGTCATGACGCGTGAGTCCGTTGAGCAGTTAGACCAGTTCGAACAACTCGCCGACTCCTACGGTGCCCAACTTCGCTTAACCCGGCTTCGACCTTCGGGACGCGGGGTCGATGAGTGGGCGAACCTGCATCCGTCTCGCGAACAGAATCGTGAGCTCTACTACTGGTTGAAAGATCGTCCGCAGGTCCTTACGGGCGACTCGTTCTTCCACCTGTCGGCGCTGGGTGAACCGCTCGATGGACTCAATCTCTGTGGGGCCGGACGAGTGGTCTGTCTCATCGACCCCATCGGTGACGTGTACGCCTGTCCGTTTGTTATTCACGACGAGTTCTTGGCCGGCAACGTTCGAGCTGATGGTTTCGAGGCGGTGTGGCAAACCAGCGAACTCTTTACTTCACTTCGCGAACCGGGTAATCCGGGTGCGTGTGCGTCGTGCGGCTCCTTTGATGCTTGTCGGGGTGGGTGCATGGCAGCCAAGTTCTTTACTGGGCTGGAGATCACGGACCCCGACCCCGAATGCGTCTTTGGCCACGGCGAAACCGCCTTGGCTAGTCAACGAGTCACGCTTCGACGCGCCTCGACCCAGGATCACTCGCGAAGAACACGTATCGCCGTCTCCAGCTGAACGCGGAGGGCTCGTGCGAGCACTCAGGTAATCTCGACTGGAGCCTTCGAGGAGGTCTATGGCGAACAAGTGGTTTGAAACGGTAGCCGTCGCCCAGCGTCGTGCCGAGCGCCGCCTACCTCGCTCGGTCTACGGCGCCATTATGGGCGGATCCGAAAAGGGATTTTCTCTTCGTGACAACGTTGACGCCTTTGACCAACTTGGCTTTGCGCCACACGTGGCCGGACTCGAGAATGATCGAAGCATGGCCACGACCGTGCTCGGTCAATCGGTGTCCATGCCCGTGATTGTGTCGCCCGCCGGTGTGCAAGCCGTGCACCCTGAAGGTGAAGTGGCGGTCGCCCGCGCCGCTGCGGCGCGCGGAGTGGCGATGGGTTTAAGTTCTTTTGCCAGTCGATCGCTCGAAGACGTCACCGCCGTGTGCTCGCAGGTGTTCTTTCAGATGTACTGGTCGGGTGATCGTGACACTATGGTGCAACGTCTCGAGCGCGCTAAGAGCGCCGGCGCAAAGGGCATCATTTTGACCCTCGACTGGTCATTTTCGAACGGACGCGATTGGGGCAGTCCGTGGATTCCCGAGCGCATTACGCCTAAGGCGGCGCTCAAGTTGGCCCCCGGCGTTATCGCGCGACCACGTTGGCTCTGGTCGTTTGCGCGCACTGGTCACTTTCCCGATTTGACAACTCCTAACATGGCGCGGCCCGGCCAGGCCCCACCGACATTTTTTGGAGCGTATTACGAGTGGATGCAGAGCCCGCTGCCAAGTTGGACCGACGTGGCGTGGCTGCGAGCGCAGTGGGACGGCCCCTTCATGGTTAAGGGCGTGAGTCGAGTCGACGATGCTCGTCGGGTCGTCGATCTGGGAGCCAGCGCGCTCTCGGTCTCTAACCACGGCGGCAACAATCTTGACGGTACTCCGGCACCGATTCGTGCACTGCCTGCGATTGTCGACGCCGTGGGTGGCGATATCGAAGTGCTGCTCGACGGGGGCATTCGTCGAGGAAGTGACGTCGTCAAGGCGCTCGCACTCGGCGCTCGCGCCGTGATGATTGGGCGAGCCTATCTATGGGGGCTCGCGGCAAATGGTCAGTCGGGCGTTGAGAATGTGCTCGACGTGTTGCGCGGTGGTATCGACTCGACGTTGCTCGGACTGGGACACGCCAACATTCACGATTTGAGTCGTGACGACGTCGTCGCACCATCGGACTTCTATCGGAAGTTGGGATCGTGAATCGCGTCGCCATCGTGACCGGAGCCGCCCGAGGTATTGGGGCCGCGACCGTTGACGCCTTGGTCAATGACGGCTATCGCGTCGTTGCCGTTGATCGCTGTCGTGATATTCCCGATATTCCCTACGCACTGGCCACCCCGGCTGACTTGGAAGCATTGACCACTCGACACGGCGATCACGTGCTCGGCCTCGTTGGTGACGTGCGTAGTGCCACCGATATGCGACTGGCGGTAGAAACGGCAACTCGTCACTTTGGACGACTCGATGCGGTCGTGGCGTGCGCCGGTGTCGTGGCTGGCGGGGCTCCGCTTTGGGAGATCTCTGACGCGACCTGGGACGCCGTGTGGTCGGTCAACGTGCTCGGTGTACGAAGAATTATTGACGCCGCCGCGACGACGTTGATTGCGAATGGTCCCGACGCGAACGGCCGAATCGTGGCGGTGGCGTCGGCAGCGGGCTCGATGGGACTGCGCCACCTGGCGGCGTACTCGGCCGCTAAGCACGCAGTCGTGGGGCTGATACGTGGCGTCGCCATGGACCTCGCGGAGTTTTCGGTCACCGCCAACGTGGTAAGTCCCGGCTCCACACGTACCGCAATTCTCGAGGCGTCGGCGCAGATCTACGGTCTCGAAAGTGGTGAAGCATTCGCCAGCCAACAGCCAATCAACCGACTCATCACCCCAGAAGAGATTGCCGCTTCGATTGCCTGGTTATGCACCCCTTCATCGTCAGCCGTTACGGGGGCCGACGTGGCGGTCGATGGCGGGATGACCGTCCGGTAGAGGTCGTAGGGACGAGCGAAGTAACTCGTCGAGGACGTTACCCAATCGTCATACTCGTAAAGACCCGTCTGCCTAGAAATATTCGGCCATCGGGTCCACGCTGGCCGCATTTGGCAATAAGTGCGAAGATTGGGTCCAAAGAGTGGGAAGGTAATGATGTCAACGTTAAACAGCAGGTTGAAGTGTGGCTATTTGGGTCGGTTTCTGACGCGAGGGGCGCTTAGCGTCATCGCGACCTTGGTAATCGTGGCCGCGAGTTCGCTAGCCGTGACCTCGGGGCCCGCGAGTGCGGCCACCGTGCCGACTGTCGGCGTGACGTTCAACGCGGGCACGTCCACTTTCACTGCGACCGTGAACGGTAGCGCGTCACCGGGCGTGCCGACGGGCACCGTGGCCTGGGTGCTCACGAGCGGTAGCTGTACCAATGTTGGATCGACGGTCCTAGCCCCGGTTTCGGCGACGAATAACGCGTCGGCCACGTGTACGGTTGCCAGCATTGGATCGGGACCTTTCACCGCGATCGCGACGTACTCGGGTGACAGTAACTACACCCCCGGAACACCAGGTTTGGACAATGCCACTTCGACCTCGAATTCGTTGGCCGTTGCCCCCAGCGTGAGCAACTCGACCACGGTGGGCCAGACGATTACTTTTACCTTGATTCTGACTGGTTCAACTCCCCCACCGAATGCTCAACCCGGTTTGACGCCCAGCGGGCCGATGACCTGGTTCATCACCGGGCCCACGGGACTTATTCCCTGCGCCGCCACGGCCGGACCGACCGTCCAAGTTCAGACCAACAAGTCGGCCTACACCTGTCAGGTCATCCCCTTGACGGTGGGGACGTACACGGTGGTGGCGGAGTTTGCGGGCGACAGTAATTACAACGGCCTCGTCGCGACAACGTCGCTCAACGTCACCATTGCGCAAGCTACCCCGACGGTCACGGTGAGCTCGTCACTTTCGACCGCGGCGCTGGGTCAATCAGTCACCTTTAGCGCCACGGTCACTGGTCCCACGGGCGCCCCCGCTCCGACCGGGACAATCACGTGGACGTTCTCCGGTGCCGTGACCGCGTGTTCGAGTCAAAGTCTGCTCGTGGCGAGTACGAACTACGCAACTGAAACATGCACCATCACTCCGCCGGCCCAAGGTACGTACAGCGCAACAGCGACGTATTCGGGTGATTTGAACTACGCCAGTCGCGCGGGATCATCGGGCTCGGTCACCGTTACGCAGGCAACGCCCACCGTGGCCGTAGCCATCTCGCCCACGGCACCCACAATGGGTCAGACCGTTACGTACAGCGCCACGGTGTCGGCGCCCACCGGTGGCGCGACGCCAACGGGCACCATGACCTGGCGCCTCACTGGCCCGTATCCGACGACGCCAGCCTGTGGAACGGCCAGTACCGGTACGGGAGCCGCGAATGTCACGACGTACACCTGCGTGGTGCTCGCGGCTAACGCGGGCACGTACAACGCGACCGCGGTGTACAACGGTGACGCGAACTACAAGGCCGTGACCGCAAGCGCGGCATCGTTCGCGATTGCCACGACAGCACCGACCCTGTCGCTCACCTCGTCACCAGTGCCGCCTGTGCCGTCCCAGCCACTGATCTTTACGGTCACGGTGAGTGGTCCAGTGGGCGCGTCGGCTCCCACGGGCAACGTCACCTGGTCGGTGAGTGGCCCGGCGTCGACTAACTGTCAGACCGCCGGTCCCAGCTCGCAACTCAACGTGTCGACCTACTCCTGCACGCTCACCCCGGCCGCGATTGGTACCTACAGCGTGACCGCTCGATACGGAGGCAACGCCAGTTACGTCAGTGCCACCGCGAACGCCTCGGCCATTGTCGTTGGCGCAACTCAAGGAATTTTGAGCGTGACTTCGTTGTCGGGTCGAGTTGGTACAGCCCTCGCGCTCGCGGCAGCTGGTGGTAGTGGTCTCGGCGCCGTTACCTATCAGGTTGCTCGAGGGACCGCGAGTTCGTGCACCCTGAGTCAAGGGAAGCTGACAGCGGGAAGTACGGGTACCTGTATCGTCACCGCCACTAAGGCCGCCAACGGAATTTATGCCTTAGCCTCTTCCGCCGCCACCACGGTGTCGTTCGTGAAGTCCGGTCTGCCCGCACGAGTCACGCTGACCTTTGGCTACGCGTCGTCGGCACTGACTGTGGCGGACAAGAACAAGTTGACCGCTCTGGCGCGCAAACTGCGATCGACGTCGACGGTGACCATAGTTGGCTATTCGCAAAATAACGCGACGATTGCTTCGGCGCGGGCGAACGCCGCGAAACGATTCCTGCAGACCAAGGTGCGCGCCACGGTGGTGGTCCGAACGGTAACGGCGACGACCCTGAAGACGGTCATCGTCACTACGACGAAGGTCTAGCGAGTACCGAGTCAAACTTTTGCCAGGTAGCGAGTGCGTCATCTTGATTCGTCAACGCCGACGAGTCGAGGTGACGTGGCGCACGGAATGGTGACGTCGGGTGAAAAACGATAAGGTCGATGTCCGTACATTGCTAAGGAAATTCGAGAGGTCCTAATTGAGTGAATTCCACATGCCCGGGCGGGTTGTCATACTTGGATGCGGTTCAGTAGTCCAGTGCTTACTGCCGCTGCTCCTTGACCACTTTCAACTTGATCCTTCGACGGTAACTGTGCTCGAGAGTCGCGAGAGCCGAGATCGGATTGCCTCGTCCCTGGCTCGTGGTGTGCACTATCAGCAGTTGGAAATAACTCCCGATAATTTGGTGGCCACGCTCAACACCTTTCTTGGTGATGGCGATCTACTCATTGACCTGGCGTGGAATATTGAACTGAGTGAACTACTGACGTGGTGTCGCGAACACAACGTTCGCTACCTCAACACTTCGGTAGAAGTGTGGGACCCCTACATCGATCCCGCCACCACGTCGCCGCAAGATCGAACGCTCTACTGGCGCCACATGGCGCTGCGTCGCCAAATCGCTTCGTGGGGAACGAACGACGGACCGTCGGCGGTTGTCGAGCACGGCGCTAATCCCGGTCTAGTAAGCCACCTCACTAAGCAGGCATTGAGTGAAATCGCCGCCGCGGTACTCACTGATGGCCTCTTGGCGCACCGCCGCGACGCGCTCGAGCAGGCACTGCGTGAGGATCGTTACAACGAGGTCGCCCGGCTACTCGACGTGAAGGTGATTCACGTCGCCGAACGCGACACCCAAATCACTGATCGACCGAAAGAAGTTGGCGAGTTTGTCAACACGTGGAGCGTCGACGGCTTTTATGAAGAAGGCGTCGCGCCGGCCGAGTTGGGCTGGGGTACGCACGAGAAGGTTTTACCCCGGTTGGGTCTGACGCACGAGGGTGAAGGTCCGTTAAACCAAATCTGTTTTGCGCAGATGGCGCACAAGACATTGGTGCACTCGCGCGTTCCTTCGGGTCCCATAGTGGGTATGGTGATCCGACATGGTGAAGCCTTCACAATCTGTGATCACCTCACGGTCTGGGAAGAGGGCGAAGCAATCTACCGCCCTACCGTTCACTACGCCTACTGTCCTTCGGACCTGGCCTGGGCGAGCTTCGCCGAGCTGGAAGGCAATGAGTACGCATATCCGACCCGTCAGCGCATCATGAATGACGAAATTATTTCGGGTCGTGACGAACTCGGCGTGTTGTTAATGGGACACCCCTACAAGTCGTGGTGGACCGGCATGCTGACCACTATCGACGAGGCTCGGAGTGTGGCGCCCCATCAAAGTGCGACCACGATTCAGGTCGCGGCGTCAATACTTGGGGCCATTGATTGGATGCTCCGGACACCTCGGGCGGGGGTGCGCGTACCCGACGAACTTCCTTGGCGTGACGTTTTGCAAGTTGCCATGCCGTACGTGGGCACCACGTGGTCGGGCCCGATTGACTGGGACCCCGTGTCGACACACGTTGACTGGTTCGACCAGTGGTCGGGCCGTCAAGTCGACGAAGACGACCCGTGGCAGTTCATGAACTTCCTGGTGGGTTGAGTTACTGCACCCACGAGGCGCCTCGCGCCGACGAACGTCGTGCCTGTCTAGAGCGGTGTGACGTAGGCGCCGTGAATTCCTCCGTCAACGAGGAACGTTGACGCGGTGACGAATGCGGCGTCGTCACTGGCGAGAAAGAGCACGGCACTCGCGATCTCCTCTGGTTCGGCGAATCGGCCCATCGGCACGTGCACTAATCGACGAGCTGCTCGTTCGGGATCTTTCGCGAAGAGCTCTTGCAGTAGGGGAGTGTTCACTGGTCCCGGGCAGAGCGCGTTTACGCGAATACCTTCGCGGGCGAACTGCACACCGAGCTCACGGCTCATTGACAGGACGCCACCTTTGGAGGCGGTGTAAGAGATTTGCGAGGTGGCCGATCCGAGCACCGCGACGAACGAGGCGGTGTTAATAATTGAGCCGCCGCCGCGCGCTTGCAGTAGTGGAATGCCGTATTTGCAGCAGAGGTAGACCGACGTGAGATTCACGTCTTGGACGCGCTTCCACGCGTCGAGGTCGGTGGTGAGAATAGAGTCGTCATCGGCCGGCGAGATGCCGGCGTTGTTGAACAAGATGTCGACGCCCCCGTACGTTGCCACGACTGAGGCGTACATTGCCTGCACGCTCTGTTCACTCGAGACATCGACTTGGACGAACGTGCCGCCAATCTGCTCGGCCAGTGCAGCGCCTTCCTTTTGGGCCATGTCGGCCACGACGACTTTGGCGCCCTCCGCGGCGAAGCGCACCGCGGTTGCTCGACCAATACCGCTGGCGGCACCGGTAATAATTGCGACCTTATTTTCTAACCGACCCATCATTCCTCCGTTGATATAAATACATTCTTTTCTTCACTAAAGCCCAGCAGGGCGTCGGGACCGAGCTCGCGGCCAATTCCCGACTGCTTGAATCCGCCAAATGGCGTGTTGTAGCGAACCGACGAGTTGGAGTTCACCGACAGCGCACCCGTCTCAACACCTCGCGCGACACGAAGCGCTTGGCCAATATCGCGACTCCAGATTGAACCCGACAGACCGTAGGGCCCCTCGTTGGCAATAGCAATGGCTTCGGCTTCATCGTGGAATCGAACGACGGAGACCACGGGCCCAAAGATCTCTTCGTGGTACGAGCGCTCGGTGCGACTCGTTGACTCGAGGACGGTCGGGGCCATCCAGTAGCCCGGACCGTCGGGGGCGCTTCCGCGAAAGGCGACTTGGGACTCGTCGACGTAACTCAGCACACTTTCGCGTTGGGCCGCAGTAATGAGGGGACCCATTTCGCTGGCCTCGTCGGAGGGGTCTAACACCCGCACGGCCTTCACCGCTGATTCGAAGTACTCCATGAACTGGTCGTAGGCCGAAGCCTGCACGAGGAGTCGCGACCTCGCACAGCAGTCTTGACCCGCGTTGTCAAAGACGGCGTAGGGCGCACTCGCGGCGGCCTTGGCCAGGTCGGCATTATCGAAAATGATGTTGGCGCTCTTACCACCGAGTTCCAACGTGACGCGTTTTACCTGCGCCGCGCAGCCCTCCATGATGGTGCGTCCCGCGGCGTTCGATCCCGTGAAGCAGACCTTGCGGACTGCTTCGTGCGTGACGAGTCGTTGGCCAACGGTCGCCCCGTCACCGGGTATCACCTGGAAGACGCCTTCGGGAATTCCCGCTTCGAGTGCGAGTTCGCCCAGGCGCAGAGCGGTGAGCGGCGTCAACGTGGCCGGCTTCATGACCACCGTATTGCCCGCGGCGAGCGCGGGCCCTAGTCCCCAGCCCGCGATGGGCATCGGGAAGTTCCAAGGAACGATGATGCCGACCACGCCGAGTGGCTCATAGAACGTGATGTCAACACCACCGGCCACGGGAATTTGACGTCCCGAGTGCCGCTCTACCGCGCCCGCGTAGTAGTGCAGGACGTCGCGAACGTTGTTCGCCTCCCAGCGAGCGTTACCAATTGTGTGACCAGCGTTGGCAACCTCAAGGCGGGCGAGTTCTTCATTGTGGCTATCAACGACTTCGGCGAATCGTCGCAGGAGTCGCGCCCGGTCAGCGGGAGATACTCGGCGCCAGTCGGGCGCCGCCTTGGCGGCACGTTCAATAACACGGTCGGTTTCGCTTACGTCGGCCATCGCCACTGTGGCGACGGGCTGTTCAGTCGACGGATTAATGATCTGCAAGGTCGAGCTCATAGTCGTTCAAATCCTCGGTAGCGTTCCCAGTCAGTGACGGCCGCGTTGAAGGCGGCAACTTCCACGCGCGCTGCGTGCACGTAGTGCGCCACAACCTCAGAGCCAAAGGCTTCACGGGCGACAGCACTTTGATCAAAGAGTAAAACGGCTTCGTTGAGCGTGGTGGGCATATGCGGAGCCGTCGAGTCGTAGGCGTTGCCGTCAAACGATTCGGGTAGCGGCAGCGATTCATCGACTCCTCGTAGTCCGGCGGCAACTAGGGCGGCTACCGCCAAGTACGGATTGACGTCGCCGCCGGGAATTCGACACTCGACTCGAATTGAGGGGCCGTGTCCCACCACGCGAAAGGCACAGGTCCGATTATCGATACCCCACAGCATGGCGGTGGGGGCGAAGGAGCCCGCCACAAAGCGTTTGTAGCTATTGATGTTGGGCGCCAAGAAGAGTGATAGTTCACGCGAGTAAGCCAAGAGTCCCGCGAGAAAGTGCCCAAAGAGTGCCGAGAAGCCGTGGTCCAGGTCACCAGCAAAGACGGGCACGCCCGCGAGGTCGCGCAACGAAAGATGAATATGGCACGAGTTGCCCTCGCGCTCGTTGAATTTGGCCATGAAGGTCAGACTGCTGCCCTCTTGGGCCGCAATTTCCTTGGCGCCGAGCTTGAAGAGTCCGTGCTCGTCGCACTTATCTAGGAGTTCGGCGTACTTGAAGGCGATTTCGTGCTGACCGAAGTTGCACTCACCCTTGACCGATTCCACGATCATGCCCGCGTCGCGCATCGAGCGACGAATGCGTCCCAACAGTGGCTCGACTCGCGAAGTTCCCTGAAGCGAGTAGTCCACGTTGTACTGGTTGGACGGGGTGAGGTCGCGATAGCCCGACGACCAGGCCTGCTCGTAGGTGTCGTGAAAGAGAATGAACTCGAGTTCGGTACCAGTAAAACCTCGCCAACCACGTTGGGCGAGCAGGGCGACCTGGTGTTCGAGCACTTGACGAGGTGATACCGCCACGGGCTCACCGGCGACGGTGTGTACATTGGCAAAGATAATGGCGGTTTTTTCGTGCCAGGGCACCATGCGAATGGTGGTGAAGTCGGGTTCAAAGGCGAGGTCGCCGTAGCCAGACTCCCACGAGGTAAGCGCGAAGCCGTCCACGGTGTTCATATCAACGTCGGAAGCCAGAATGTAACTGCAACCTTCGACGGGACCCAGATCTAAGTCGTCGATAAAGAAACGCGCGTCGAGTCGTTTGCCCTGCAGCCGACCTTGCATATCGGTGATGGCCAAAATCACGGTGTCAATGGCGCCGAGTTCGATCTGCTCGATCAATTCGTCGCGAGTAAGCCGTCCGGGGGCTGAAGTACTCACCACATCTCCTCACGTCCAAAGTTCAGTCAATGGTACTCCTGCGGTCCGGCGGGCTCCTTGGCTCGAGTGGGGGGTCGGCTAAGCAGCGACTCGAAACGAGCGGGTCCGCCGGGCATTAAAAGTCGGCTTCACAACCCCTCTCGAGGTGGCCGGAGGTTCATCCTTGCTACGTCGAGCCGGGTTCTATAGGCTCACCGAAAGTAACATTTCATGCTTTTAATTAGGGGGGACGTATGCCTGAGGGTCTCGATAGGCCAACCGAAATGCTGAACGACACTGAGCGCCTTCACCAATTGGGCTACGCCCAAGAATTGAATCGCTCGATGAGTCGTTTTTCTAATTTCGCCATTTCCTTTACCATCATCTCGATTCTTTCGGGCTGTCTTACGCTCTACGGTTTCGGACTCCAACATGGTGGTCCACCCACAATGTTGTGGGGTTGGTTAATCGTCGGTGGTCTCGTGCTGTTTGCGGGTCTCTCCATGGCCGAAATCTGCTCGGCCTACCCGACAGCTGGTGGTCTCTACTACTGGGCGGCCAAACTGGCACCCGGTAAGAGCGGACCGATCTGGTCGTGGTTTACCGGTTGGTTCAACTTGCTGGGTCAAGTCGCGGTCACGGCCGGAATTAGTTTCGGAACGGCATTTTCTGTTTCGGCATTCATGGCCATCGTGACGAACCAGTCGTACTGGTTAAATCGTGGCTACACCATTGCCATCTTGGCGGTGCTGTTGTTGACCCAAGGTCTGCTCAACACCTTCGGCATCAAACTCGTGGCCCTACTCAACAACGTGTCGGTCTGGTGGCACCTCGTCGGGGTCGCCGTCATCGTGGGACTGCTGTTCATCGCGCCGTCGTCGCACAGTCACCAGTCGATTTCGTTCCTCTTTGGTAGTGCGGGATGGCACGACTTCACGGGACTGACTGGTCTATCAATTCCCTTCTACATCTTCCTCGTGGGCCTCTTAAATGCGCAGTACACCTTTACCGGTTACGACGCGTCGGCTCACGTCACCGAAGAGACGCACAACGCCGCCATCTCCGGGCCCAAGGGAATTGTGAACTCCATCTGGGTCTCGCTCATCGCGGGGTTCATTCTCTTGCTCGGCGTGAGTATGGCTTTACCACACGCCTTCCCCGTCATGATTGGGGGAGTGCAGTACACCAACTACGCGAGTATCGCGGTAGCGACGGTGCCGTGGGCGACCATCTTTGAGTTCGCCGTGGGCAAGGTGGTAGCCGAACTCCTTATTTTGATCGTGATCGGCGCCCAGTTCTTCTGTGGTGTTTCGTCGGTAACGGCAAACTCACGAATGATCTTTGCTTTCTCTCGTGACGGAGCCGTGCCGTTTTCGAAGTACTGGCACCAGATCTCCAAGCGCAGCCACGTGCCCGTGCACTCGGCCTGGTTTGGCACCGTCGGAGCATTTATTCTCGCCGCCCCGTATCTGTGGAGTCCCGTGGCGTACGGCGCGGTGACCTCGATTGCCGTAATTGGGCTCTACGTGGCCTACCTCATTCCCGTCTTCTTGCGGCGAATTAATGGGTCCGCCTTCACGCCTGGTCCGTGGAAGTTGGGTAAGTGGGGTCCGTTCTTTGGTTGGACCGCCATTGTGTGGGTGGTGTTCATCTGCATCATGTTCATGCTGCCCCAGTTCTGGCCCGTTACCGCTATGTCCTTTAATTACACGCCGGTGGCGGTGGCCGCGGTCGTCGGGTTTGCGGGAATTTGGTACGCCGTGTCGGCTCGCAAGTGGTTTAAGGGACCAAAGGTTCAAGGAACCCCCGAAGAGTTGGCCGCTATCGAACGTGAGCTCAGTATTTAGCGCGTTGTCATGAAGTCCGTTCGCCCCGTGCAGCCCTTGGGTTTCACGGGGCGAACTGTTTAGCGACCCCTTTACGTTCTCGAGCTCGCTCTAACCGGGTAGCAATGACGTTGCTGGGCGAGCGCGGAGCAACGTCATCGAATGACGCTGACCGAGTTTCGTTGACACCACGTCCGTGCACTAGGGTCAGAAGTGCCTCGCGGCAGCGAAGTTGGTGAAAATCCAACGCTGTCCCGCAACTGTGTGTGGCCTTCGAGAGAAGTCCACGAGCCAGGTCGCCTGCAGCGAGGAGATGTGAAAGACAGCTCTCGAGGCATGGAGCGGTCGTTCGGATATCTCTCCGTCGTCCACACCCACTTCGACCAAAAGGAGATATTCATGATTAGACCCATCCAATTGCTCGGTGCCCTCGTGTGGTGTGCGGCGGCACTACCGTTACTTAGTCCTTCCGTTGCCCAAGCCGCGACGTTACCGACGTGCATTGTGTCACTGTCGCCGACCGCCACCGAAACGCTGTACTCGATTGGCGCCGGCCCCCAAGTACAGGCCGTCGACAAAGATGCGAACTTCCCGACCAAGGCACTCGCCACCAAGCGAATTAATGCTCTTAATCCGAGCGTCGAGTCGGTAATTGGAATCTGTCGGACCTCGTCGTCGCACCCGTCGGCCAAGCCCGACTTGGTGGTCATCTCGTACGACGCCAACCAAATCAAGGAAAAGTTGACCGCGCTGGGTATCAAGGTCGTCGAACAAGATGCCGCCCCGTCGGTGACGAGTGCGTTGACGCAGATCACTCAGTTAGGCGCTCTCACCGGCCACCCACGCGCGGCCGCCCAGTTGGTGCGTTCGCTGCGAGCGACTATCCGTCGCGACGTTGCGTCGATTCCCTCGCATCCCACCAAGACCCTTACGACCTACTACGAACTTGATCCGACGTACTACTCGATAACGAGTAACACATTTGTGGGTTCGCTGTTGAAGTCGCTGGGTGTGGTGAACATCGCGGACGCGAAATCAACCTCAGCTGACGCGGGATACCCTCAACTGAGCGCCGAATACGTGGTGAGTGCTAATCCCAAGTTGATCTTTCTCGCCGATACCAAATGCTGCTCCGTGACGCCACTGATGGTGTCACACCGAGCCGGTTTTGCCAAGGTCAGTGCCGTGATTCACCACCACGTCGTGAACCTCGATGACGACATTGCGTCACGGTGGGGCCCACGACTCGGACTTTTGATGAATCAACTCACCGTGGCGGTGAAAAAAGCCCTGGGTGACGCGTCACTTTGGAAGTAACGACGCCGTCAACACGGCCACCAGCGCGAAAGCGCGTACTCGCGGTAACGAGTCTCTCAGTAGTGGGACTGCTCGGTGCCGTGATCTGTGGCCTGGCCGTAGGGCCAACGCCAATTGGTGTTGGTCGAGTCCTGGGTGATCTCGCGAGTCACGTGGGCCTCGGTCACACCACGCTCAGTTCGCTGCAGTCAACCGTTATCTGGCAACTTCGAGCGCCTCGCTTGGTACTGGGACTAGTGGCGGGTGCGATGTTGTCGGTGGCGGGCGGCACCTATCAAGGGGTCTTTCGAAATCCACTGGCCGACCCCTATTTATTGGGCGTCGCGGCGGGTGCGGGTCTGGGGGCCACGTTCGCGATCGTGGACGTGGGAGCCGGACTGTCGACGCCAGCCTGGACGCCACTACTCGCCTTTGTGGGCGCGATGGGGGCAGTCGCCCTTACGTGGCTGGTGGGTGGAAGAGGACTTCGTTCGAACGCGTCGTCGCTCATTTTGGCCGGCGTGGCCGTCTCGTCACTGTTGACCAGTCTGCAGACCTTTCTCCAACAGTCGTCGTCCACGTCGATTGCTCGGGTGTACATCTGGCTACTCGGTTCACTCGCAAGTTCCAGTTGGAACTCGGTCACGATGGTGCTGCCCTACGTGGTCGTCTGTACGGTGATCTGCGTCCTCGCGGGAGGAGCTCTCGACGTCATGAGTGTGGGCGACGATGAGTCGCGAACTTTGGGACTACCGGTGCGTCGCGTTCGCCTCATCGTGATCGGAGCCTCGTCGCTCGGAACTGCAGCGATCGTGTCGGCCGTCGGACTTATTGGCTTTGTGGGCATCATCGTTCCGCACATCGTGCGACTGTTGGTAGGCACGTCGTATCGTCGGCTCCTACAGATCTCGGTCATCTTTGGCGCAGCCTTTCTGGTTTACGCCGACACCATTGCTCGCACGGTGATGGCGCCATCGGAGTTGCCACTCGGGGTAGTCACGGCACTCGTTGGTGCGCCAGTATTCGTCACGATTTTGAGTCTGCGACGGGGGGATCGCCGATGAGCGCCGTCGAGGTTCGTGAGCTTTCGGTAGTGGCCGGGGGAGCGACGCTCGTGCGAAATGTTTCGCTCACCGTTGAGCCGGGCACATGGTGCACCATCATTGGACCGAATGGTGCGGGTAAAACTACATTGGTCGAGACTCTGGTTGGCCTGCGTCGAGCGACGCACGGCAGTGTGCACGTTGGTGGCGTGGACCTGGCGTCGATGAATGAACGCACGCGAGCTCGCACTGTCTCACTCGTTCCCCAACATCCCGTGGTGCCGAGCGGAATGACGGTGCACGACTACGTCGCCCTCGGACGAATGGCTCACCACGGACTCTTTCGTGCCGCGAGTACCAGTGATCAAGCGATTATTGATTCAGTGCTCGATCGACTCGCACTGTTGTCAATGCGTCATCGTGATGTGGCGACCTTGTCGGGTGGTGAACGTCAGCGGATGGTGGTGGCGCGAGCAATGGCCCAGTCGACCATGGTCGTGGTACTCGACGAGCCGATTTCGGGGCTGGACCTTCGCCACCAAATGGAGATTCTTGAACTGTTGAAGCGAGAGGTAATCGAGTGCGGTCTTACCGTCATTGCCACCTTGCACGATCTCACCTTGGCGGGCCAGTTCGCCGATCGATTAGTGCTGCTCGATCGCGGCGAAGTAGTGCTCGACGGCCGCTCGGTGGACGTGGTGCGCAGTCCCGAACTTGCGCGTAGCTACGAGATGAATCTGCGAGTTGTTGAGGTCGACGGTTTGGATGTGGTGGTGCCGGTTCGGTCCTGAACTCCGCCGAGCCCTCTTCTAGGCTGAGGAGATGTTGAAGCGAGTTATCTTTGGCGGACTCGCATCAGTGTTGCTACTCGCGACTTTCTCGATAGGTGAGGGAGTTGGCTCGAAAGTACTGCATCCGGGGCGCATGTTCCACGAAGCGGTCACCACACACGCCACGAGTAGCCGACCAAGTTACCTGCTAGTTATCGCTCGCGACCGGTCCAGGATCGTTTTGGGGGCCAGCACGGTGACGCTCCACGTCCGGTGAACGTCACGTTCGCCGTGAAACTTATCTACCCCTTAGAGGATGCTCGTAGACTTTATGAAAGTGATGAAGGGAATACCGGTGCGGCGCACGCGAATTGTGGCAACGATTGGACCAGCTTCAGATAGTGACGAGGTGATCAAGAATCTCGTCACGGCTGGAGTCGACGTCTTTCGGCTCTCCTTTGCCCACGGCGACATCCCTTCGAGTATCGCTCGGCTTCGTCGCATTCGTCAGTTGGCACCGGCTCAAGCGATCATGGTCGATATTCCTGGGCCAAAGATTCGAGCTGGGTCGTTTGGTACCGACGCGCTCACGCTGAGTGTTGGAGCCACCATTGAACTCATCGAGGGATTTGGCGGCACCTCGACCAAGGACCAGATTGTGGTCGAACGTGAAAACGTGCTGTCGCAACTGAAGGTGGGCGACAAGATTCATATTGGTGATGGCGGAGTGTCACTTGACGTGACCACGACGGGCAAGTCGATTAGGGCCATCGTGACGTCGGGCGGGTCGGTAATGGGTAAGCCCGGTCTCTCAATGCCCTCATCAATTTTGAACGACCGACTACCAACTCCGGAAGATCGTGATCGTCTTGAGGCCCTTCGCAGTGAAGAGTTTGAAATTCTCGCGGTGTCGTTCGTGCGAAGTGCTTTCGATATGGTCTCCACGCGCACCGTGCTCTCGCGCGACGACGTGCTGATGATGGCGAAGATTGAAACGTCAGAAGGCGTTGACAATCTCGACGAAATTATTGCGGTTTCCGACGCCATCATGGTGGCACGCGGTGATCTTGGTGTACGAATGCCCATTGAAGAAGTGCCACATCTTCAAAAAGAGATCGTGCGACACGGAATTCGTTACGCTCGACCGGTCGTGGTGGCGACTCAAATGTTGGAGTCGATGACCCACGCCCAAGTGCCGACCCGCGCCGAGGTTACCGACGTGGCGAACGCGGTGCTCGATGGCGCGAGTGCGGTGATGCTCAGTGGTGAGACCGCAATCGGTGATGATCCGGTGGGCACCGTCATTACGATGGACCGAATTGTGCAGCGAGCTGAACAGTCGTTCGACTACGCCAAGTGGGGATCCGGGCTTGGGGTACAGCAGAGTAGTGACGGAACTCAAGCGACGCGCATTACGGCCGCCATAACTGGTGCCGCGTGGCGTGCCGCGATGGAGGAAAAGGCCGTGGCCATTGTGGCGTGCACTCGGTCAGGTATGACGGCCCGCGCTATTTCACGATTTCGACCCCCAATGCCGATTGTGGCAATTACGCCCAGCGAAGCAACGGCGCGCCAATTGAAGAGTTCGTGGGGAGTGCAAGACGTCTACATCTCATCGGCCACTGATATCGATGATCTCTGTGAGTTCGCGACAACGCAGTTGAAACTTTCGGGTATGGCAAAAAGTGGCGATCCCGTCGTGATCATGGCTGGTTCGACTTCTGGTGGCACGTCGATTACCGATACGGTTCGAATGGTGATGGTTCCCTAAGTCACCACAAGCTGATTTGACGGAACTTTGAGTTGAAATTAGTAATTTTCGAGGCCCTAACCGTATTTTTCATGTCAATTGAATGACGTTTCTGATTGATCTGGGGGCTTTTAGTAATGCTCAGCACTACTCCCGTACGTTCGAGAACCGAAACTATCCAGTGAATCGAGCATTTGAGCCCTACATTTCGGCTCAACCGATGAGTTTGGCGCTCAGGGACTACGTCGAACTGACTTTTGGCCTTACGCGGGTCTAGATAAATAGTGGGACAATGTAAAAGGTCGAGTTGCTCATCGAATCATGCGTTAGCCCTGTTCGCAGGTAGTGCAAGTTGTCGAGGACCAGGTCGCCATGGGTTGTACCTAACAGATTGGATTACGTTCATGAAACTTCTTCAACTTAAGAGGTTGGCACGTCGCAGCCTCGTCGCCGGACTCGCATCGGTGGCGATGTTGACTTCAACACTTTTGGTCACGGCCGGAGGCAGCGCCTCCGCGGCGACCTGCACCTATCGCAGTTTCTCTTGTCACGTCAGCCAGATAGTTCTGACGATGACCGAGACGACGACCGTGAGTGGTGCCCTACTTTCGCCACAACCCACCGTCACGCTCGAGACGAACGGTGGAACCACCGTCACCGGTGCCCCCGGTAACGTCTCCGCCGCGGTTAGTACGGGTGCCACGCTCGGTGGCACGACCACCGCTAGCGCAAGCTCTGGTGTCGCTACCTTTACTGACTTGACGCTCACCAAAGTGAGCGGAACGTCGCCGTACACATTGACCTTTACCTACGGATCGCTAACGGCTACCAAGTCAATCGCCGTCACGCCCACCGGTGCGACGCATCTGGCGGTGCACACTCAACCGTCCACGCCAATCACTAGCGGCACCACATTCGCCAACCCGATTGTGGTGTACGTAGAAGACGGTACCAATCTGCCCATTACGGGCAACAGTTCGGTCGTTACGGCATCGGTAACGAGTGCTGGTGGCACGGTGACCAACGCCACGGCGACCGCCGTGGATGGCGTGGCGACCTTTACCAACTTGGCCGTCAACGCTCTCGTGAGCCTCACGCCCTACACATTGACGTTCACCGAAGGTCTGTTAACGGTGACCTCGAGTTCCTTTGTGGTGAACGCTGCGGGCGTAGCCGCGAAGTTGGCGTTGACCACCGCGCCGAGTTTGACCACGACGAGTGGCGCGGTGCTCGTTGCCCAGCCAGTCGTCACGGTTGAAGACTTAGGCGGCAACATCAAGACCGGGTACTCGCGGATCTTAATTACCGCGGCGTCCAGTGTTGGCGCGACCGTGACTGCTGGTTCGTACGCGTACGTGACGACCGCAACGGGCAGCGCGACGTTTAGTGGTCTCGTACTCACGGGCGCAGTGGCCGCGTCGTACACGCTGACCTTCAGCGCCCCGACGATCAATGCCCTGACACCAGTGACCGCGACTATTGCCATGTTGGCCGGAGTCGCGTCGAAGTTAGTCGTCACCACCCAGCCCTCGACCAGCGTGGCCAGTGGTGCCACTTTGGCCGTAGTACCAGTCGTCAAAGTCGAGGATGCGCAGGGCAACGTGGTTACGACTAATACGTCGATCGTGACCGCGACGTTCACCGCTGGTGGCGTGTCGCTGACCAACCCCTCGGCGACTGCCGTAGCGGGCGTGGCCACCTTCACCGGGCTGGCGCTGAATGCGTTGGTGGGTTCGTACACCTTGACCTTTACTGACCCCACCCTCACCACCGCGGTGTCCAGTGCTGTGACCGTGAGTGTGGGAGCGGCGGCGAAGTTAGTGGTCACGACCGAGCCCAGTGTGATCACGTCCTCGGGCGCAGTTCTAACCCAACAGCCCACGATTACCGTCCGAGACTCTGGCGGCAACGTCGTTACTTCGTTGAGCACCGGTGTCGTCACCGCGACTCTCAATACGGGTAGTGGTGGTGCGGTCAGCGCGGGAGCCACGGCATCGATTAGTTCGGGCGTCGCGGTCTTCAGTGGACTAGCCCTCACCGGCACCGGCGGAACGAAGTACACCCTGCTGTACACGGGGGCTAGTTTTAGCGTCGCCGACGCCACCGCAATTTCCATGGAACTCCTGCAGAGCCCTCTGGCGGTCACTTCGCTACGCGGCTACTACGGTCGAACGCTGGTGCTCAGCACCAGTGGTGGTTCTGGTACGGGCACCGTTAGTTTTGCCGTCGCGAACGGAAGTGCGACGGGCTGTGCGCTGAGTGGCAACACGTTGAGCTACACCAGCACGGGTACGTGCCTCGTCACCGCCTCAAAGGCCGGTGACGGTTCGTACCTGTCGACAACGTCGACCTCGACGACGGTAACCATTCAGCGACTGCCAATTCCGGCGGCCACCCGAGTGACCTTCATCGCGAATCGCAGTGGCTTGACCGCCACTGGCCGACAGGCGATTGTAGTGCTGCTCAGTAAATTGACCAATGAGTCAACGGTGACCTTGATTGGTTACGCTCCACACAACCGCACGCTGGCTCGCCAGCGCGTGGCGGCTGTCCGTCAGTACCTCACGAGTCGTCTGAACGTTACGGTGCACGTCCAGTACGTCACCGTTGGTTCGTTGAACGCGGTGCGTATGGTGACGACGGGCCAGTAACACTTCATTCTTTTGAGCAGGACGCCGGTCCGCCTTCGGGTGGGCCGGCGTTGCTCATTTCTAGGTTGACTCGCTAGCGCGCAGCGGGTGGCCGAATGGAAATTCGGTGACCTTGTGTAGCCTGTAGGTCCCGTGGCAATCCTTATCGACCTCCAACGAGTCACGCTTGAGGGCTTTGACCGCACAATTCTGGAGGATCTTTCACTCACGATTTCAACGGGCGACCGAATTGGTGTCGTGGGTATCAACGGAGCTGGCAAATCAACGCTGCTGCGTATCGTGGCTGGGCTTCAGACGCCGGACTCGGGAAATATTCGACTTGGTAAGGGAACCAACGTTGGTTTTCTTGACCAAATTCCCGTGCTTCCGGCCGGAACGGTTCGAGAGGTGCTCGGTGAAGGTTGGGAGGTCGACGCCGCACTTGACCGCCTGGGAATGTTGAAGGCTGTTGACACGGACATTGCCCACCTTTCGGGTGGCCAGTTAAAACGAGTGGCCTTAGCCAGAATCTTTGCCGAAGACCACGATGTGCTCATCCTTGACGAACCAACGAACCACTTGGACTTGAGCGCCATTGAATGGTTGGAACAGAACATTACGAAGTTCCCGGGCGCGGTCATTTTGGTCAGCCACGACCGCTTCTTGCTTGACCAAGTCACCACTCGAATGATCGAGATAGATCGAGGAAAGACTTACGTGCACGCCGGTGGGTACTCCTCGTTGCTCGAAGCGCAGACCCTGCGCGAAGAGCAGGCTCAAAACGCGGAGCAGATTCGTCGGAATCTTGCCCGTCATGAACTCGCGTGGCTTCGTCGCGGAGTGAAGGCTCGCTCCACGAAACCGCAAGCTCGCATTGACGCGGCGAATCGATTGTTGGCCGGAGGAAAACAGGCCGCGGCTCGCGACGGCGCTATTTCGTTCAACGTTGAGGTGCCTCGACTTGGTCAGACGGTCATTAAGGCCCACAACGTCTCGTTCTCGTACTCCACTGGTCGCCAAATACTCCACGATGTCAATCTCGAATTGGGGCCCGGTGACCGAGTCGGGATTGTCGGACCCAACGGGGCGGGCAAGTCCACTTTTGTGAACCTGATGGCGCTGCGAAGTGAGCCCACCGTGGGAACAGTAAAACACGGACCAACCGTCGTGACGTCCTACTTTGAGCAGGGCTCGGACAATTTCAATCTTGACGCGACGGTTCAAGAGCTCGTCGCGGGGCCCCGAGGGATACCGGGCTCGCCCGACGACATCGCGCTGATGAAGAGTTTCTGGTTTACCGGCGCCCTTTGTAAAACGAAGGCTCGCGATCTCTCGGGTGGCGAGCGCCGCCGGCTGCAGCTGCTGCTGGCGTTGTCGCTCATGCCCAACGTGCTCTTTCTCGACGAACCCACCAACGACCTGGACCTCGAGACGATTCGGCTCATTGAAGAGTTCCTCGCGCAGTGGCCCGGCACACTTATTGTCGTATCGCACGACCGAACGTTCTTGAGTCGCACGACGGACCGTTTGCTCGAGGTGCACGCCGATGGTTCTATTGCCGACATCCCCGGTGGTATCGATGCGTGGATTGCGCGCGCCGCGGGCATCATTACCAGTACCAACTTGGGTGACGACAACGCCCCGGCTAAAGCTTCCTCCAACGGAAAAGTGCTTCGTGACGCTTCGAAGGACGTCGCGCGCCTCGAGCGACGCCGCACGTCTCTGAACGAGAAGATCATGTCGAGTAGCGACCTCGCCGAGCAGACCAAACTCGGGTCCGAACTTTCCGATGTACTACAGGCGCTCGCTCGCGCCGAGGATTACTACCTTTCACTGTTGGACTGACCACCCAGCGGAGGTTCTTGGGTCGTCGAAGTCATCGTGCTAAACCTTGCGCGGTGACTACTCCCGACCCCGATACGTCGGCCCTGGCTCTGCGGGCTCAGAACTCCTGGCGCCCTACGAGCTGGACCGAGTCGGTCCGCGCGGTGCTACTCATCGGGCTGTTGGCGACGTTCATCTATGCGCTGGTGGCTCACGGTGGGTTCTTTAGGCCCGCCAGCACCGTTATCTTGGCGACCGCTCTGGTAACTGTGGCCCTGAGCATCTTGTTGAGTTCGAACACCAGGTCGCTGCTTGCAGAAGATATTGCCCTACTGGGTTTGGCTGGTTGGTGGTTGGCGTCAGCACAACTCCATCACAGCGTTGGCTCGTTTGTACCGCTCGGTGCGAGCATTGTGGCATTTTGGGCGAGCTCGATGGTAGTGCGCGATGCGCCCCCACACTGGAAGGTCGTGACGAACTACGTACTCGTACTCGCCGGTGCAGCAACGGCGCTGCTTGGTCTGGTGGGTTGTGCCGTGCGCTGGTATCCCATCGCGATGAGAGGACAAAATATTTGGCGACTTTCGGGCACCATGACCTACTCCAACGCGGCCGGACTGCTCCTCGCAATGACCCTCCTACTTTCGATGAGCTCACTCGTTTCGAATCGGTGGCGTCCCCTACTCGTCGCCGTGAACGCCGCGGGACTCGTGGCCACCGAAAGCCGGGGGGCTGTGGTGGCGTTCATTCTCGGTGCCGCATTTTGTGCCCGACGAGAGTGCAAGGGCAGTTGGCTGGCGCTCAGCAGTGGCGTTGCGGCGGGTCTGGTGATGGTGGCGAGGTCCACTGGCCACCCCCATCAAGTCGGTGCTCTCGTAATTTCGTTGGTCATTGTGTTGTTGGCGGCCTATAGTCACCCGCTCGAGCAAATCGTAAAGAGTCGGTTAACCAGCTCCTCCTCTCGCTACGTGCGTCGCTTCAGCGTTCCAGCCGTCACGCTGGCAATCTTTTTAGTACTGGGATTTTTAGTTCGACGTCAACTCGTCCATCGAATTGACGTCGGCAGCAATCTCGGTCGGCTTCGAGAGTGGCGCGCGGCCCTTCGCCAATTTTGGTCATCGCCGTGGATTGGACGCGGACCCGATCAAGCACTGATGACTAAACCGGGTACGTCGCTGAGCGTTCATTTTGCGCATAATGAGTATCTTCAGATACTCGCGGGTGGTGGCGTTATTGGATTCATTCTCCTGCTGCTGAGCATAAATTTCGTCGCGACTCGACTGCGTCAAGCGTGCGCCCGAGATCGAATTGCTCAAGGGGCGCTCGTAGTTTTTTTGGTTGGTGGATTTTTTGATTTCACGTGGCACTTGCCGGTCCTGGGACTGTGCGCTGGACTCGTCGTGGCACTCGTCGCTACACCTAATTAATCGAGCAGTGCACCGCAACTTATGTCGTCGAGAATAATTTTACTTCTTCACCAGGGCGCCAGGTTGACTAGACAACGTGTGTACTTTTTAATGTACTATTTGTCCTTCTAAGGAGATACTCATCGTGCTACGTCAAATGAATGGGAAAAAGTTGTTGGCGGGTGTGCTCTTAATCTCGTCACTCTTCGCGGTGTCTGCCGCGGTGAGCGCGTCATCGGTCACGGTATCGATGAACGCGATTGTGAATCCACTTAGTGCGATTCCCGGTCAAGGCAGCCTGCAAGGTGTCACGTGTACGTCGGCGTCAGCCTGTGTGGCGGTTGGCTCAGACTTCAATAATCAGCCACTGGTGTTAACGGGCAACCCGGCCACATGGACCGCAACTGGGGCGAAAGAGATTGCGCTGAGCTCGACGTTCGGATCGCACGGATCTCTGGCCGCCGTTACGTGCACGTCGGCAACAGCCTGTGTCGCGGTTGGCTCAGACCTAAATAATCAGCCCCTGGTGCTGGCGGGTAATCCCGCGACGTGGACCGTGGCGCAAGCAAAACAGATCACGTTGGGTAAGAGCGGATCGGGAGCACAGTTACGGAGCATCTCGTGCCCATCGGCAACGTCCTGTGTCGCGGTCGGATCAGATGCCAAGTATCAACCTTTGGTACTAGCCGGAAACCCCGCGACCTGGACGGTCGCTCAGGCCAGTGAAATTTCTGGCGGTGGAGAACTAGATTCAGTTACGTGCACGTCGACAACAGCCTGTGTGGCGGTTGGCTCAAATCAAAATAGTCAGCCATTGGTGCTGGTGGGTAGTCCCGCGACTAGTCCCGCGACGTGGACGGCGAATGAAATAACAGTTGATTCGTCTTACTCGACTCTTGCGAGCCTGAAGTCGGTTACCTGCGTCAGTGCAACTTCGTGCGTGGCCGTGGGCGACAACAACGGTTTGCTTATGACGGTGACAGGAAATCCTGCTAATTGGATCGGTGACCCGACTTCGTGGACGCTTCCTGCTGATGTGCTATTCACCGACAGTGTCTCCACTCAAGGCGACTACACCTTCAGTGGCGTTACCTGTACGTTGATCACTACGTGTACCGCGGTTGGAACGGACATCAACAGTCTTCCATTTTTTGAAACGGGTGACCCTTCATCGTGGTCGCTAAACCCTCCCACTGAATTAACTCTTACGTCAAACTTTGGCTCATCGGGGTCGATCAATTCGATTGCCTGTACGAGTGCCACTGCCTGCGTAGCAGTGGGGTCAGACTCAAATAGCCAGCCATTGGTGTTGTCGGGAATTCCCGCGTCATGGAACGTAGCGCAAGCGAAGGAAATCGTACTGACTTCAACGTTCGGCAATGGTGCGGCCCTTAATGGAATCTCCTGTTTCTCGATCTCCGCTTGCGTCGCGGTCGGCAGCACTGTTGCAGTTGGTTCGGGCCCACTGCAACCCGTCACTGTTGCCGGTAATCCCGCGGCGTGGGGTTCCGCTACGGCCCGCTCCATCACGCTCGGTTCTACTTTTGGGGGCGGAGGCGAACTCAACGCCATTTCGTGCACCTCAGCGACTTTTTGTGTGGGCGTGGGCGATGACAAGAACGGTCAACCAATAACGCTTTCGGGCAATCCAACCTCATGGACCGCAACTCAGGCGAAAGAAATTTCGCTGGGTGGATTGGGCCCAAGCGGTCGACTGAACGCCGTTTCGTGTACGTCGTCAACCAACTGTGTTGCCGTAGGTATCGATGGAAATAGATTGCCACTGGTGCTGGCGGGTAATCCCGCGACCTGGGCTTCTATCAATTTCAGTGAAGTTGCTATTGCGCCCAATCAATATGGTGGCAAATTGACGGGCATATCATGCACGTCGTTAACCAACTGTGTCGCAGTTGGATACGATTTCGCGGGTCAACCGATCGTCGCGACCGGTAACCCGTCAGGCCTGGTGGAGACCGAATTGGCGCTGGGTACCTTTGGCACGCAGGGTAAATTTAGAGCGGTCACGTGCACGTCGGCGACTACGTGTGTGGCTGTCGGTGATGACCTCCAGCAGCCATTAGTACTCGCGGGCAATCCTGCGACGTGGGCTGCTGCACAGATTGTCGAACTCTCCGTCTCGGCGCCGGTAGCAACCACCGTTGGTCAGCTATCAACAGCATTCTTCCCCACGGGAGGTTCGCTGGCGTCAGTGAGTTGTTCGAGCGCCACGTCGTGTATCGCCGTGGGTACTGACGCCCAGGGCGGAGCAATGTTCGTGAAGGGTACCCCCACCAGCTTGGGTACGCAGAGCATTTCGCGTCCTTTGGCAACCACGGCAGTGAGCGTCGCCAACTTTGGCGCCGTATCGTGCGTGTCGACCGCGTGCTACGTCGGGGGCTATACCCCGAACGCATTCTTTGTTGCCTCGCTGTAGTACCGCCACCAACTAAAGCCAATAACCATCGAAGTAGGAGCCGACTCGCTGCGAGTCGGCTCCTACTTCGTAATGGTTCTAGGGTGAGTCAACAGGGGTAACTTGATCAGACGTTGTGCCGTCCGCGGTGGAATTGTCGTTGCCTGAACTGGCGAATGGAGAAAGTACATGTCCTCACCATCGGAAGTAGTCCAACGGTTTGTAAACGCGCTCCTCGGGGGAGACTTCGCGGCGGTGGAAGCGAGTTTTGCGGAAACGGCTCGTTTCACCGAAGCGTTAAGCGATACTCCGATGTTCCCAGTCGCTGACAATGGGACGGTGGCGCAGGGTGCCAAAGCAATTCGAGCGTTTTACGAGACCGCATTCGCGCAGATGACGTTCCAATTAGAGATCGCGGACCGGGTTGAATGGGGCAGTGTGGTGGTGGACCACGAAATAGCGACGGGGCCGCCCTTTGCAACACCATTTCACTCCGTCTGGATGTACGTCGTACACGACGGGGTAATTCACTCAATGCATGGATCGCACGCGTAATCAGCACCTTGACCATCGCGGAGTTCTTGCGGCGAGCAATTTCTCCCAGGCAGAACCGGTGTGACGTGCAGACGCGCGAGGAAACCTGATGCGAATTGTCGGAGTAATAAAGTTACGAGGTGTCGCACCCCAGGGGTTGCGAACTCAGAGTGGAGCGACGTGATCAGACCCGTAGTTGACGTTTCGTGGCTGAGCCAACACGACACCGAAGTAGTCCTCGCGGATGTTCGCTGGTACCTGGACGGTCGTTCCGGTAGCGACGCCTACGAACTAGCTCACATCCCCGGGAGTATTTTCATTGATCTCGACCGTTGGCTATCCGATGAGCCGAGCCCATCGAATGGCCGCCACCCATTGCCCTCACCCGAGAAGTTCGCTGCTGACATGGCAGCGTGCGGTATTTCCAATGACGACACCGTCATTGCCTACGATGACGCCGGCGGGGTAATTGCTGCGCGTCTCGTTTGGATGCTGCGAGTCACGGGCCATCACGCCGCGCTGCTGGATGGTGGCCTGGCGGCCTACCAGGGGCCACTCGAGGCCGGAATAATCACACGGCCGTCGGGCACCTTTGCTGCGCAACCGTGGCCACCGGAGCGACTCGCGGAGATTTCCGATGCGGCTCAGCGCGACAATGTGGTGCTCGACGCCCGTAATCGAGATCGCTATCGGGGAGACTTTGACCCGATTGATTCGCGCTCTGGGCACATACCTGGCGCGCACAACCTGCCGTGCCGGGAGAACCTCTCGAAGGCCGGTACATTCCTACCCGCCGACGAGATTCGCCAAAAGTTTGTTAACGCGGGAGTTGTCGATGGTGATCAAGCAATCTCCTACTGCGGCTCCGGCGTCACGGCCTGTCATAACTTGCTGGCCTTAGAGCTCGCGGGTCTTGGTCGAGGACGGCTGTATCCCGGTTCTTGGTCTCAGTACAGTGGCGCGAGCAATTACCCGGTGGCGACGGGGGACTCGCCGGGCTGATTTTGCGTCTGCTCAACCGAGTAGTACTGAAACGAATTCAACCCAGCACGCAAACGTCACGACGAAGGTTTCACGACACCCGCTTCGTGGATGGTCTGGTGCCCCCGGCAGGAATCGAACCTGCGCACATGGCTTCGGAGGCCAATGCTCTATCCCCTGAGCTACGAGGGCGCCTAAGTAATCCTACTGGGTGTTGTCGTGACATCGTCTCGTGGCCCGATGAAGAACCTCTAGTGTTTTCGTATGCGTAGTGGGCCAATTCTTCCTTCTCTCTTGCCCGACACCACGATGTTGAGTGACGACGACGTCACCGTCGGTGGCGTGTCACTGCGCGCTTTGGCGTTGCAGTACGGAACGCCGCTCTTTGTCTACGACGAAGCGACGATTCGCTCGCGCTGTCGCGAAGCCGTCGGAATTTTTGATGACGGCGTGGCCTTTGCCTCAAAATCGTTTCTCTGCGGGGCAATGGCGCGAATTGCGTTCGAAGAGGGTCTCTGTATTGACGTGGCGACTGGCGGTGAGTTGGATCTGGTGCTGCGCTCGGGGGTACCCGGTAATCGAATAATTATGCACGGGAACAACAAGTCGCTCGAAGAATTGCAGCGGGCCCTCGAGGTGGGTGCGCACCGCGTGATCATTGATAACTTCGACGAGATTGACCGACTTCGGGGACTGGTGTCGTCGTCATCACCACTGAACTGTTTGATTCGAGTGACGCCCGGCGTTGAAGCGCACACGCACGAATTCGTGCGTACCGGTCAAGAAGACAGCAAGTTTGGTTTCTCCGTTGCCTCGGGGGCAGCCCGCAGTGCTATTCAGGCGCTGGGCGAGATGCCCGGCGTCACGCTGCACGGACTGCACGCGCACATTGGTTCACAGATCATGGAGTTCGATGGTTTCGTTGAGACGTTGCGAATCCTCGCCGAGTTCACCCGCAATGACGACTTTGATGAACTCTGCATCGGTGGTGGGTTGGGGGTTGCGTACGTGGAGGGCGAATCGGCACCCTCGATCACCGAGTGGGGTCGCGCAATCCGTGCGGCGGCGAGCGAAGCGCGAATCAAAGAGTCGATGCGACTACTCGCCGAGCCGGGTCGCGCGATCGTGGCTCAGGCGGGCGTCACGCTGTACCGCGTGGGAACCAAGAAGCTGCTGGAGCAGCGTACCTACCTGGCCGTCGACGGCGGGATGAGTGACAATCCACGACCGGTTCTCTACGGGTCAGGTTACGAAGCATTTGACGTCGCGCATCCAAGGTCGTCGCGTCCACAGGCCGTTCGATTGGTCGGTAAACACTGCGAAAGTGGCGATGTCTTGATTGATGAGGCTTGGTTGCCCGAAGCGACTGGAGTGGACAGCATTATTGCGACGCCAGTGACGGGGGCCTACGGCTACTCAATGGCGTCGAACTACAACCGCGCCCCGCGCCCCGCGGTGGTCTTTGTCGCTGATGGGGTCGCCCGTGAGGTGCTGCGTCGAGAGACCTTCGACGACTTAGCCCGGCTAGAAGTGTGAGCAGGGCCGGTGGTTTTGATTAGCCTTGAGTCATGAGCGACCGGGTGATTCGGGTAGGGGTCATTGGCGCGGGTTTCGTGGGAAGCGCTCTGGTGGAGCTCTTAACCGACACGAGCCGCCACGTGGCCCTGGTTGACGCGGCCACGGCCCCCATTGAAGTGGTCGCCATTGCGGTGCGCGATACCCTCAAACGCCGAGACGGCATCAACTCAGCACTCATCACCGACGACGCGGCAGCTTTGGCGGCTCGTCCGGATTTGGACATTCTGGTTGAACTGGCGGGTGGCGTTGAGCCGGCGCGTTCGTACATTGAGACAGCGCTGGGCAACGGCGTCTCCGTGGTCACCGCCAACAAGGCCCTCATGGCGCAGTGTGGCACGGCGCTGGCTCAGTTGGCCCACGAACACGGCGTGGATCTCTTCTACGAAGCGGCAGTGGGTGGTGGCATCCCCATTCTTCGTGCGCTGCGCACGTCACTCGCGGGTGAGCGAATCGAACGCGTACTGGGCATCGTGAACGGTACGACGAACTTCATACTTTCGAAGATGACCAGTGAGGGTAGTGACTATCACGAGGTACTCGCCGAAGCTCAGGCGCTCGGTTACGCCGAGGCCGACCCCAGCGCTGACGTGAAGGCTTTTGACGCCGCGGCCAAAGTACTCATCCTCTCGTCACTGGCCTTTGGCACAGAGCTCACGGGAGACGAAATCTTTCGCGAGGGCATTACTGGAATTCGCGCGGTTGACGTCGAGTTCGCTCGTCGGGCCGGGTACGTCATCAAGCTGCTTGGCGTAGCTGAGCGAGTAGGCGAGCACGGTCTGTCACGACGCGTTCACCCCGCGATGATTCCGGTTGATCATCCGCTCGCGTCGGTCCACGGGGCCATGAACGCAGTCTTTGTCGAAGGTACCAAGAGTGGACCCTTGATGTGGCTGGGTCAGGGAGCTGGTGGTCAGCCAACCGCGACTGCGGTGCTCGGCGACGTGCTCGACGCTGCGCGTAATCGTGTCAGTGGTCGTCACGACGTTCCCTTCAGCGTGGACGGCACGTTGGACATGGTTGAAGCGGGGGAGTTGGCGAGTGCCTTCTACATCAGCATTGACGTCCTTGATGAGCCCGGCGTGCTCGCGAGCGTCGCGAGCGTCTTTGGCGCGCATCGGGTTTCGATTCAGTCGATGGAGCAGTCCGGAGTTGGCGATGAGGCTCGACTTTCATTCCTCACGCACTCCGCACTTGCCAAAGACGTGCGAGCCACGATTGACGAGCTGTCCGCGTTGGACGCCGTTGATTTGATCGGTGCGTGTATTCGAGTTCTTGATCGCGGGGCATCATGACGGGCTGGCAGGGTCTCATCAAGGAGTACCACGAATGGTTTGACTTGGAGGGCGTCAAAGAAGTTGTCACCCTGCAAGAGGGAAATACCCCACTACTGCGCGCGGACCGGCTTTCGGAGCGGCTCGAAGCGGATATCTGGCTGAAGATCGAAGGACTGAACCCCTCTGGTTCGTTTAAAGATCGCGGCATGACCATGGCAATTACCAAGGCCAAAGCCAATGGGGCCCAGACCGTGGTCTGCGGTTCGACGGGTAACACGTCGGCGGCCGCCGCGGCCTACGCGGCGAAGGCGGGGATGGCCTGCGTGGTGTTGGTGCCGGAGGGAAAAATTGCCCTGGGTAAGTTGGCCCAAGCCATTGTGTACGGCGCTCAGGTCCTACAGATTCGCGGCAACTTTGACCAGGCGTTAAATCTCGCGCGCGAGTTAACGCAACACATGGCGATCACAATTGTGAACTCAATCAATCCCGATCGCATCGAGGGACAAAAGACTGGGGCCTTCGAGATTGTTGACGTCTTGGGCAAAGCGCCCGACATCCTCTCGATCCCCGTTGGTAACGCGGGCAACATCACGGCCTACTGGCGTGGTTTTACCCAGTATCACTTTGCTGGTCGAGCGAGTACGTTGCCCAAGATGTGGGGCTTCCAGGCCGCGGGAGCGGCCCCCATCGTGCTTGGTCACCCGGTAGAGAACCCCGAGACCATCGCGACGGCTATTCGGATTGGTAATCCCGCGAGCTGGATTCCGGCCCTCGAAGTAATCCACGAGTCGCTGGGCGATATTCGTGCCGTCACTGATGAGGAAATTGTCGACGCCTACCGCTACGTCGCGCGGCACGAGTCGGTGTTCTGCGAGCCGGCTTCGGCGGCTTCGGTTGCGGGGCTCTTGAAGTTCGGGGTTCCTCAGGGCTCCACGGTGGTCTGTGTGCTGACTGGTAATGGGCTGAAAGATCCCGACACGGCCGTATCAACGAGTGCCAGGCCGGTAGTCGTTGACGCCACGATCAAGGCCCTGCTGGAACAGTTGATCTAGGGGTTGGCTTGGGCCGACTTAGCGGCTACACTGACATTTGTCGTACGCGACCGGCCTCTCGCCGACGTGCGGAAATCTTCCTTCTACGACACCCTTTGTTTTTCTTCTCCGTTACGTGGAACCTTCGCGGACGGCGAGAAAGGAACCACTATGGCTGCAGAGCCTTTGCGCGATCGAACCAATCTCGAGTCCAAGACTCGAGAGGACCTTCTCCAGATTGCCAACGCCACGGGAGTGGACGTCAATGCGCGCGCCACGAAGTCAGCGATTATCGACGCCATCGCGGGACAGGCCGCAGCCAAGCCCGCTGCTAAGTCCGCGGCTGCGCCGAGCACTTCACCCAACGCGACGAGGGCCGTGCGCTCTCGGCGCACGGTAGCGACCCCCGACGACGACTTTGAGGCGTTGCTGGGCGAATTTGAGGCCGACGCCTCGAGCCCAAAGCCGACGACCACTACGGTGAGCGAATCGACCGGAGGATCAATCACGACTGAGTCGGTCCCGCCCAGCGAACGTCAATCACAAGGTGGCGGTCGCCAGAATCAGCAGCGCCCCGAACGTCAGCCTCGTGATTTTGGTAACGACCAAAATGGACGCAAGGGTCGCAACCGTCGCAACAATCGCAACGGTCGTGAGCGCTTTGGGGGCGAGGCTCAGCCGAACGCCGACCAGCCCTACGCCGGTGAGCTCGTTGAAGTACAAGGACTCCTTGACTTACGTGACGACGGATACGGTTTCTTGCGAGTCAAGGGCTTCCATCCTTCGTCGGGCGACGTCTACGTGTCGATTAATCAGGTCCGTCGTTACCATCTTCGAAAGGGTGACACCCTCGTGGGTGGCTACCGACCCGCTCAGTCCAATGAGAAGTATCCCGCGCTACTTCGCGTCGACAGCGTGGCCGGACTTGATCCCGAGGTCGCGCGCCTGCGACCACGATTCGAAGACCTCACGCCACTCTTTCCCGACGAGAAACTCAAACTCGAGACCAACGCCGGTAAGACCGACCTGACGCCGCGCATCGTTGACCTGCTTGCACCAATTGGTAAGGGACAGCGCGGACTCATCGTGTCGCCGCCCAAGGCCGGTAAGACGACAATCATGAAGCAGATTGCTCAGTCGATTGAAGCCAACAACGAAGAAGTGCACCTCATGGTGCTGCTGGTTGATGAGCGCCCCGAAGAAGTCACCGACATGCGACGAAGCGTCAACGGTGAAGTCATTGCGTCGACCTTCGACCGACCAGCCGAAGAGCACACGCATATTGCCGAACTCTGCATTGAGCGCGCTAAGCGTTTGGTCGAGCAAGGTCGTGACGTCGTCATCATCTTGGACGGCATCACTCGTCTCGCTCGCGCCTACAACCTGGCCGCTCCCGCTACGGGTCGAATTATGTCGGGTGGTGTTGACTCGGGTGCGCTATATCCACCCAAGAAATTCTTCGGTGCGGCTCGCAATATCGAAGAGGGTGGATCGTTAACTATTCTGGCCACGGCCCTGGTCGAGACGGGTTCGAAGATGGACGAAGTGATCTTTGAAGAGTTCAAGGGGACTGGCAACATGGAACTCAAACTCGACCGTCGCCTCGCCGAGCGTCGCCTCTATCCGGCCATTGACGTCAACGGGTCATCGACTCGTCACGAAGAGTTGCTGTTCAACCGCGACGTCTTGCCCCAGGTCTGGAAGCTACGCCGAGTCTTAAACGGGTTGGCCTCGGAGGGCCGCGAGGCCGCGGGACTTGAACTGCTCATTGACAAACTCAAGTCGACCCGCTCAAATGACGAGTTCCTGGCCGAAATTGCCAAGGGCCCGAATCCAACGAGTTAAGCCGGCCGAAACCGACCGACCGTTTTATCTGTAAACTGTTACTTCGCAATAAGGAGCACTCATGAAGCCAGACATTCACCCTCAGTACGGCGAAGCAACCGTGACCTGCTCGTGTGGCAACACCTTCTCGACCCAGTCGACGAAGGCCGTGATGACGATTGAACTCTGCAACGAGTGCCACCCCTTCTTCACGGGTAAGCAGAAGCTGGTTGACACCGGTGGTCGCGTGGAGCGCTTCCAGCGACGCTACGCACAGAAGACGTCCAAGGCGCGCGCCCCCAAGGCGTAAGCCACCGGGCGCCCACCACCTTTCGTGCGCTCCCTCGACGAGACCCTGGCCGTACTGCAAGACGAGCTTCGGGTTGTTGAAGCATCCCTCGGCGAACCCGACGTCGCCAGTGACTTAACTCGACTTCGCGACCTGTCACGTCGCCACAAGGATTTGGCCGAAATCAACGTGGCTTGGCTCGCGCTGCAGGCCGCTCGCGACGACTTCGCCACGGCGCGCGAAATGTTTAACGACGCCGAGGGCGATGACCGCGAGCAGTGGCGCGAAGAGATGAACGGCGCCGAGGCGAGAATTCAATCCGTCGAAGCCGAACTCGAAACCCTGCTGCTCCCACGTGATCCCAACGTCGGTCGCAGCGTTATCTTAGAAATCCGCGGAGCCGAGGGGGGCGAAGAAGCGAACCTCTTCGCCGCAGTGCTGGCGCAGATGTATCGGCGCTACGCCGTACTGCGCGGTTGGAAGGTTGAAGTCGTCGAAGAGCGTGCGTCTGATCAGGGCGGCCTCGATGAAGCGATCTATCTGATCAAGGGTGATGACGCCTGGACTCGTCTCGAGATGGAGGCCGGTGTGCACCGCGTTCAACGCGTGCCCGTTACCGAAGCCAAGGGCCGGGTGCACACGTCGTCGGCCACGGTGTCGGTACTACCCGAGGCCGAAGAGGTTGACGTGGCCCTGGACCCCAACGACCTAAAAGTTGACGTCTATCGATCGTCGGGTCCGGGCGGCCAGAGTGTGAACACGACCGACTCAGCAGTGCGAATTACGCACTTACCAACGGGAATTGTCGTGTCGATGCAGGATGAGAAAAGTCAGATCCAGAATCGAGCCAAGGCTCTAATCGTGTTGCGGGCGCGACTCTTAAAGGCCGCCCAGGACGCCCAGGCCAGTGAACTGGGTGATTTAAAGCGATCGCAGCTCGGCAGTGGGGGGCGCAGCGAAAAGATTCGTACCTACAACTACAAAGAGAATCGCGTCACTGACCACCGCATTAACTTGACGACCTACGCGCTCGACGCAGTACTCAACGGCGAACTCGATACTTACATCGACGCCCTGATGGCGGAGAAGCGAGCTCGCCAGTTGGCTGAGAGTGACGGACGTTAGCGCCGAGGCGCTGCACGAACTGACGGCGGCGGGCATTGCCCGACATGAGGCCCGCTGGTTGGTGGACGAGTTTCTTCCTGGCGGTGATCCCGACGCGAAAGTACTACTGCAAGCGGCCGCGGACCGACGACTGCGTGGCGAACCACTGCAGTACATATTGGGCCACTGGCCCTTTCGCACACTCGACCTGGAAGTTGATGAACGCGTGCTGATTCCGCGCCCCGAGACCGAAGAGCTCGTTGGCTTCGCGTTAAGTGAGTTAGCTCGTGCGCGAGTCACGGCCCCCTTGATTATGGATCTAGGGTGCGGCTCGGGAGCGATTGGACTCGCACTCCTAAGTGAACTGGCCGATCGAGGCGTGGTCGCCACACTGGTCGCGGTCGATGAATCGCTCGATGCACTCGCCGTAGCGCGAAGTAACGCGCTGAAGCATCGCTTGCGCGCCGTTTCGTTTGTGCACTCATCGTGGTACGACAACGTTGATGTCTCGCTACGGGGGCGCGTCGATTTGCTCGTGGCTAATCCTCCTTACGTTGGTCGTAACGCGCTCGCCCAACTCGATCCAGTCTTGGCCCACGAACCGCTCGGTGCCCTGGTGTCCTCGGACCACGAAGGTGTCGAGGGTTTCGCCGACCTGGCGCAGGTTATTGGAGGCGCGCGCGAATGGCTGGCCCCTACGGGAGTGCTGCTCTGTGAGCACGGCGACACGCAACGCGAGGCCGTGCTACGCGCGGCTACTCGGGCGGGCTTTGTTCACGCGGACGACTATGACGACATGGCGGGAAAACCTCGCGTCCTGATTGCTCGTCAATCGTGACGACGACGCTGACGCCAGATGAAGCGGTCGAGCGGCTGGCCGGTGGTGCGGTCATTGGACTGCCGACCGACACCGTCTACGGGCTCGCGGCGTCGCTGGCCCACCCCGAGGCCATCGACACACTCTTTCGCTTGAAGCAGCGACCGACGAGCGTCGCGCTGCCAGTGCTCATTGAGGGAGTCGAACAGGCGTTGGCCCTCGGTGTCGCATGGCCCACGGCGGCGCGCCAGCTGGCCGCACGGTACTGGCCCGGACCGCTCACCATCATCGTGGCGGTTCCCGAGGCTCTCGCGACCCTGGTCGGAGCAACGTCATCGATCGGCTTTCGTATTCCCGATGACCCGTTGGTTCTCTCGGTACTGCGTCAAAGTGGTCCTCTCGCGGTGACCAGTGCCAACCTGCACGGCGAACCTCCGTGCACGAGTGCCCACGACGTGGCGTCGCGCTTTAGCGCAGAGCCGAATTTTTCCGGTGTGCTCGATGGTGGAGAACGTCGCGGTGACGTGTCGAGCGTCGTGGACCTGTCGCTGGCCCACTGGGAGCTGAAGCGCGAAGGCGCGATCACGCGCGCCGAGCTGGCGGCCCTGCTCGATTAGAGGTAGATAACACCTTCACGAACCTCAGCTGTTCGTCCGATGATTTCGTCGGTTTCGGCCAGCGCCATGAGCTCCACGTCGTTACTGTGACACCAGAGTCGCACCGCGTCACTCGTTCGTGCGGCACAGACTAAGCGCAGCGGGTGACCGTCGCGATGGTGCACCACGGTGTAACTCTCAATTGTGACGAGGCCGTCGCGCTGTTCAAAGACGCATTGGGGCGCCGCGTCGACGTCGGACTGGGCCGAACGCCACTGGAATCCCTGCGTGGGGGGAGTGGCGGCGTAGGTGCCCCACGAATGCTTGGTTGAAAACCAGCCGAGTCCGGTGACGAGTGCGTGGTGATCGGCGTTCGTTCGCAACGCTTCCACCGTGGCGGCGATGGCGTGGGTGACGTAGTTATTACCCGGCCCCCCCGCGAACGTCAGCCCGCCGGTCATCGTGGGCACTCGGGTGGGGTCGTAGGCGTCGATTCCCAGAACATCGCACGCACTTTGCACGACGGTCGGAAAACAACTGTAGAGATCGAGGTGCTCGAGGGTGTCGAGTGACGCGCCAAAGCCTTCCAACGACGACCATAGGGCACGCATGGCGATTGAATCGTCGAACTTTGGGCGCTGGGAGATGTACCAAGGGTCCACCGCGTCCGCCCCACACTGGGGAAACACCATTCGCTCACGGGCCACGCCAAGTGACGTGGCTCGTTCGAAGGACGTCAGGAGATACGCCGCGCCCATATCAACGGGCAAGTTGGCGACCAACATTTTCGTGTAGGGGAACGCGACCATTCGGTTCTGAGCACTTGGTGTGCTGATTGTTTCGGCGCTCGGCGAATCACTGATCCAGGCGTAGGGGTTGGTCGCGGCCACCGCGGCGAAGTTGGCCCAGAGTTGCCCGAGTCGGCGGCGTTGCTCGTCGAGGGTCCAGCCCAATCGGGCTCGACGGGCGTTTTCAAAGATGGGATAGACCTCGACCGGCAGCGTCAGACCCTGCTCGTACTCAGCGGCCGTGAAGGGGATTCGGTCCTCTTCGACGAGCTCGGGCGCCGCGACGCTGTCGCCTTGGCGTTGCCAGTCGACCTTTCGACCTTCGCGTCGAGCGAGGGCGTGAGCGTACATTGCCTCGCTGCCAACCACGGCCACCGTTTCGATCTCACCCGCGAGAATTCGTTGGGCCGATTGGTGCACCAGAGCTTGGGGGATATTGCCACCGGTTGGGGTGAGCCGGGTGACGACGTCGACGAGGCCAAGTCGCTCGGCCACTAACAGTGCGGGGTTCGTCGTGTGCCACGTGAACGAGCCAACGGCAATGAGTTCATTGATGGACTCGAGGCTGCGCCGACCAACCCCGGTATCGTCGCTGGCGCGCTCGAGGGCTTGAACCATCAAATCGAGGGGATGGGGGCGCTGGTCGTAGCGCGCCGGTGACGTGGGTCGGTCCGTAACCTGACCGACGCCGATGAGTACGGGAGTACGTGGTGCGGGTTGCACAGTATGAAGTATTGCCGTTAACGCGGTCTTCGATTCGTGACCGTTAGTGTGGAGCCAATGCGCATTGCTCTGGGAGCCGATCACGCGGGCTACGACCTGAAGACGCTGGTGGCTTCGGCCTTGACCGGGTGGGGCTACGAGGTTCTCGATTTAGGAACCGAAAATGCGAACGACTCGGTCGATTACCCAGATTTTGGTGAGGCAGTCGGGCGCGCAGTCGCCTCGGGGCGCGCCCAGCTCGGGGTCGCCATCTGTGGCTCGGGCATTGGTATCTCCATCGCGGCCAACAAGGTGGCGGGCGTGCGAGCGGCCCTCGTGCACGACGTGACGTCGGCACGACTAGCGCGTGAACATAATCACGCCAACGTGCTGTGCCTGGGCTCGCGCTTGCTTGAACCTTCGGTGGCACTCGCGGCGCTGGAGGCGTGGCTGACGACAACACCGGGCGAAGGTCGCCATCTCAATCGAATTGAAAAGCTCAATGCGCTCGACGAGCGCATTGACATCTAGGAAGGATTTGTTCACGTGACCTCTTCACCCCTTGATCGTTGGATTACGAACGATGATGAAGTGACCGCGCTGTTAGCTCGCGAATGGGATCGACAGACCTCGACCCTGCAACTGATTGCGAGTGAGAATTTCGCTTCGCCGGCCGTAATGGCGGCGACGGGTTCGATCCTCACCAATAAGTACTCCGAGGGCTACCCGGGCCGTCGCTACTACGGCGGCAATCAGGTCGTCGACGAAATTGAAGAACTAGCCCGTCATCGACTGCGGTCCCTCTTTGGGGCAGATCACGCCAACGTGCAGCCCCACAGTGGGGCGAACGCGAACGTGGCGGTCTATCAGGCCCTACTGAATCCTGGCGACACGGTTTTAGCGATGCGTCTCGATCATGGTGGCCACCTCACTCACGGATCACCAGCGTCAATCACCTCGAAGATTTGGAACTTCGTCTCGTATGGGGTTACCCCACGTTCCGACGACCCCGCAGTTCCCGGCGAAGTTATTGACTTTGACAACGTGCGCGACCTCGCGCACGCCCATCGACCAAAATTGATCATTGCGGGCGCGACGGCCTACGCGCGTCGGATTGATCCGGCTCCCTTTCGCGAGATTGCCGACGAGGTTGGCGCCCTGTTGATGTTTGACTCGGCCCACGTGGCTGGACTTATTGCCGGGGGATCGCACCCCAATCCCGTGCCCTACGCCGACGTCGTGACCTTTACGACGCACAAGACGCTGCGGGGACCTCGAGGTGGAGCGATTTTGTCGCGTGAAGAGTTCGCCAAGAAGATTGACAGTGCCGTCTTTCCTGGTCAGCAGGGCGGACCGCTCGAGCACGCGATTGCCGCGAAAGCGGTGGCCTTTAAGGAGGCCTCGCTCCCGAGTTTTTCGAAGTACACCGATCAGATTGTGGCGAACTCTCGGGCCTTTGGTGCGGCGCTGACGAGTGAGGGCTTTCGCATGGTGTCGGGAGGTACGGAGAATCACATGGTGCTGCTCGACTTACGCGAGTTCGACGCGGAGTTGACGGGCAAGGAGGCCCAAGAGGTGCTCGACCGTGCGGGTATCACCACCAACCGAAATCAAATTCCTGACGACCCGCGCAGCCCGTTCATTACGTCCGGACTGCGCGTGGGCACCGCCGCGGAAACAACCGCGGGGTTGGGCGAGCAAGAATTCGCCACGGTGGCGGCACTGATGGCGAGAGCGCTGCGTCATCGCGCCGATGATGGGGCGATTGATCAAGTCCATCGAGACGTGGCGACACTCTGTCGCGACTTCAATCCGTACGCAAACTTTTTGATATAGCACCGTGCATAACATCATCGCGTACGTCATTGTGTTGCTCGTCGGAGCGGTCGTGACGCTCGTGGTAAATCGGCCGGCGAGAGCTATCTCGCTGCGCATTGGCTACACCGCTCAACCCGATGAACGAAAAGTTCACCAGACCGTTACCCCCTACGGGGGTGGGGCTGCGATGCTGCTCGGTTTTTGCGCCGCGCTCTTCGCCGCGCTGGCTTTGGGGCCACTGCACAGTGTGATCACGTCGTCACACGAAATATTTGGCGTCGTGCTGGCCGCGGGCGTCATCTTTGTCGTCGGTGCCGTGGATGACTTTCGAGAGATGAGCGCCCCGGCCAAAGTGGCGGGCCAGTTTCTCGCTGCGTCGATTCTTTACTTCAGCGGCTGCACGATGTACCAGTTGAAACTACCCTTCGCCGGTTTCGTCGTTCTCGGTCCTTCAATGCTGCCCATCATCACGGCGGTGTGGGTCTTTGCAATCTCGAACGCCGTCAACCTGATTGATGGACTCGACGGACTAGCCGGGGGCATCGTGGCTATTGCTTCGGGGACTCTCTGCGTCTACGGGCTACGACTCGAAGACCTTGGCCTGTTGCCGGTCACGAATGTTGGACCATTGATTGCGGCGTTGACCTGCGGCATCTGCTTAGGTTTCTTGCGCGACAACGTGCACCCCGCAAAACTCTTTATGGGTGACGCGGGTGCGCTCATGCTGGGTCTCTTGATGAGCGCGTCGACCATGGTGATTGGGGGGCGTACTCCTCCCGCCAGTGGCGTTACCTTCTTTTTCTTCGCCCCATTACTGATTCCCGTCTTCATCTTGGGAGTACCGCTCATTGACGCCGTTTGGGCCTTCGTGCGCCGCACTGCATCGGGACAGGGTTTTCATACGCCAGACAAGAATCACATTCACCATCGCCTCATGCGTCTCGGCCACGGTCATCGACGCACGGTCTACATCTTGTGGCTCTGGACAGTCTTGCTCTGCGGTTTCGTGCTCGTGCCACTCTTTCAACCTCGCGCCAGTGTCTTAATCCCCATTGGTGTGGTCGTGCTCTTGGTGGGGCTCTTCGCCTCATTTAGTCCCTTGCTCTTTCGCCGTCGCGCCCGTGAGCAGAGTCGCGAGTCGGTGGAGAGTCCGCTTCCGTGAGTACACCCACTCGCGAATCACCCGACGGCGAAGGCGAGCCGACCGGGGCCAAACGGCTCGCCGAGCTTCCGGGACTTGCCGCCTTTGCGATGATGGGGACCACAATCGCTACGTGCGAGGGCGTTGGGGTAGTACTGGGTCTGTGGGCCGACCACACGTGGCATAGCGCTCCGGCCATGCTTATTTTCGGGATAGTATTGGGAACGGTCGCAGCCGTCTGGAGCGTGGTGCAACAGGTCCGGCGGTTTCTTTAGAAAACAAACTCTGTGCTCGATAACCTCCCCGCCAACACACTCCCGCAACTACTTCGACGAACCACTTTGTCGGCAATTGTGGTGGGCGCCGTGGGCTTCGTAGTCGCGATTTTGGTGGCCCCCGCCCTTAGCGCGCTGGGGCTAGTCCTCGGTGTCGGACTGGCTGTATTGAACCTTCGTTACTTGGACCGTCAGGCGGCCAAGGTCGAATTAAAGGGTGAGCAGAGCACCAAAGCCGTGCGTCGCCAGCTGGGCGGAAAGACGACGGGGCGCCTCGCGGTCATAACTTTGATCGTGTTGGCGCTAGTTTGGCTCGACGCCCCTCTGGGAATCGGTATTGTGGCAGGGCTTGTGCTGTATCAAATTGTGTTCGTGTTAAACGTGATGCGCGCGGTAGCGGGCCAGGGAGGAGTTGAGTGAAGACGCTGTACGCAGGCAAGTCAATCGCTGTCGGGGTACACCCGGTGGTGCACGTCTTTGGTCTGGCTGTCGACGTCGACATCGTCACCTCCACGTTGGTCGCCATGGCCATATTCCTCTTTCTCGGTTTTCGAATGCGGGCCAAGATCACCGAAGGTGTGCCGGGCAAGCTGCAACTGTTCTGGGAAGTTCTCGTGGAGCAGGTCGGCGACCTCGCGATGTCCGCGATTGGTCCCAAGGGGCGTCGCTTCGTGCCGATTGGTGTGACGCTCTTTCTGTTCATCTTGATTAGTAATTGGATTGGCTTCATTCCTTCGGCGCTGCAGCCCGGAATTTCGTCCGAAATTTTGCCCGCCCCGACGGGCGACGTAAATCTTCCCCTCGCCATGGCGCTTCTCGTCATTGTTTGGGTGCACATTGAGTCATTGAAGGCTCGCGGTATTCGGGGCTACCTCGGTCACTACGCCCAGCCCTACGTCGCGTTAGCCCCCATCAACGTGGTCGAAGAGATCACCAAGCCCATCACCATGACCTTTCGACTTTTTGGCAATCTCTTCTCGGGTGGTCTCATGATCTTGGTCATGACCACCCTGCTTCCCGTCTACATCGTGCCCTTTGGCGAGATGATCTGGAAGCCTTTCGATCTCGGTATCGGTGCGATTCAAGCATTTATTTTCATGTTGCTGACAATCCTGTACTTTGGCATGGCTATGAGTCATGACGAAGGACACGATGCCGTCGCTGAGGCCTCTCACTAACCCAACCCAGGAGGAAATAAAAAAATGGCAAATCCATCAGACATCGGTGCTGCGGTACGCATCGCGGGTGCTCTCGTCGGTGGCGGTCTCGCCCTCGGCGGTGGCGCTATTGGTGCGGCAATTGGTGACGGTTTGGCCGGTAGCCAAACCATCGCGGCAATTGCCCGCCAGCCCGAGATTGAGAACAAGGCTCGTCAGTACTTCTTCCTGACAGTCGGATTGGTGGAGGCTATGTACTTCATCAACCTGCTGTTCATGGTTGTCTTCGTCTACGTCTTCAAGACGCAGTAGTTCTGACGCTGGTCGGCTCGCGTAAGCGGGTCGACCAGCGTGTCCGTCCACTAGTAAAGAAGGTCGTTCGAGATGATCGCTGAGTCCGTCTTCCTCATTCCCAATGGCACGTTCTTCGTTGAACTCGCCGTGGTGGCAGTGATTTTGTTCCTCGTGACGAAGTACATCCTGCCGCCCCTTAACAAGGCCATGGAAGCTCGTCAGGCGAAGATTCGTACCGCCCTCGAGGCGGCCGAGCAGGCCCGTAGTGAGGCTGCCGCGTCCGATGACGAGCGCGCGCGCGTCCTAAGTGCCGCGCGCGAGCAGGCCCGCCAGATCGTCGAGGCCGCTCAGGCCACCGCCGACCAGGTCAAGGCCGAATCGGGCGGTCGTGGACAGGCTGAGCACGACCGCGTGGTTGCGGCGGCTCAGGGCGAGATATCGACCGCTCGTCAGCGGGCAATCGACGAAGCGTCGGCGCGCATTGGCGAGATTGTTTTTGATCTCGTGACCAAAGTCGTCGGCCGCGAAGTCGATCAGGGTGCGCACCAGGACCTCATTCGTGAAGCCGTAGTGGCACTCAATGCTGAAGCGCAGAAGGAAGCGAATCGCTAACCATGCTGGCCAAGCTCGAAGGATACGCTGCCGCCCTCTTGGGTTCGCTCGACCGTCCCGTGTTGAACACGGTGGCGGACGACCTCGCTCTCGTGGAGCAGACGGTCCTGAGCCGCAGTGATTTGCGAGCAGTGCTGACTGATACTTCGATTAGTGGCGTCGCGCGAGGTCAAATCGTTCGTGACTTGCTCGACCAAAAAGTGCACGCGAGTTGTGCGCGACTAGTGGTCTTTGCCGCTACCTGCGTTCCCGCACAAGACGTGCCGCATTCGGTGGCGGAGTTGGCCGTGGCGGCTCGTCGCTGGCGCGACACTGGGTCCCTGGCCCACGAAAATCTGAGCTTGATGTCGGCGCGCCGACGAGTCGGCGGTTTTGCCGACGCGTTACTCGAGGACCTCGACACTGGCGCGTTCGCTCGGGTCGAGAAGGAGCTCTTTGGTTGGGCTCGCACGGTCGAGGGCAACGCCGGACTTCGTCGCCTGCTGCTCGACCGCGACGCCCCCTTAGCGCAGCGTCTCGATACGACCAACGCGTTGCTCGCGAATAAAGTCGACCCCGCGACGCTGCGCCTGGCGCACTTCGTCATTGAGGGTGGACGCGCTCGCGACGTAGTGGGCACGCTCGACTTCTTGGTGGACTACGTTGCGCGCGCTCGTGACTGGCGAGTAGCTCGAGTGCACACCGCTCGTCCGCTCGATGAGGCGAGTCAGACCCAACTGGTGGGATCACTCGCGAGTTTGACGGGCAAGAATGTGGAACTGCAGATTGCCGACGACCCTTCGCTGCTGGGCGGCGTGCTCGTTGAAGTAGGCGACCTACGACTTGACGCGACCACTCGTGGCCGACTGACCACGCTGCGTGACGCAGTGGCTTCGGGCCACTTTTACGAATCCGCCATGAATCGAAACGACTAAGAGAAGGAAACTGTGATGACTGAGCTCACCATTAGTGCAAACGAAATTACCGAAGCCCTGCGAAAGCACGTCAGCGAGTTCAACGCGTCGGTTGGCGCGGAGCAAGTGGGTCGCGTGGTCGAGGTCGGCGACGGTATCGCCCGCGTGTCGGGTCTGCCATCGGCCAAGGTCAACGAGTTGCTGGAGTTTCAAGACGGCACGCTAGGTCTCGCCATGAACTTGGACGAAGAGACCATCGGTGCGGTGGTGCTCGGAGCAGTTGACACCATTGAAGAAGAGCAAGTCGTGCGAGCGACGGGGCGAATCCTTTCGATGCCCGTCGGTGACGCCCTGCTGGGCCGCGTGGTGAACGCCCTGGGTGAGCCAATTGACGGCAAGGGTCCTCTCGCGAACGCGAAGTCTCGTCGAATGGAAGTGCAGGCTCCGGGAATTATTGGCCGTCAGCCAGTGGGTGAGCCACTTCAGACGGGTATCAAAGCCATCGACGCCATGACCCCTATTGGTCGAGGACAGCGCGAACTCATCATTGGGGACCGCAAGACCGGTAAGACCACCGTCGCAATTGACACGATCTTGAACCAAAAGGGCCAAGGCGTGAAGTGCATCTACGTCGCAATTGGTCAGAAGAATTCATCAGTCGCCCAGACGGTAAAGACCCTCGAGGACTTTGGCGCCATGGCGTACACCGTGGTGGTCGTCGCGTCCGCGGGCGACCCCGCACCGTTCAAGTTCCTCGCCCCCTACGCCGGCTGCGCCATTGGCCAGGAGTGGATGGACAGCGGCGAACACGCCCTGGTGGTCTACGACGACCTCTCCAAGCAGGCCGAGGCCTACCGCCAGATTTCGCTCTTGCTGCGCCGCCCACCGGGCCGTGAGGCGTACCCCGGTGACGTCTTCTACTTGCACAGTCGTCTACTCGAGCGTGCCGCGAAGTTGAGCGACGACCTCGGTGGTGGCTCGCTGACGGCGCTGCCGATCATCGAGACGAAGGCCGGTGACATCTCGGCCTACATCCCGACCAACGTGATTTCGATTACCGACGGTCAGGTCTTTCTCGAATCAGACCTCTTCTACTCGGGCGTGCGCCCCGCGATCAACGTGGGTAACTCGGTGTCGCGAGTCGGTGGTGCCGCGCAGATTAAGGCTATGAAGTCGGTAGCGGGAACGCTCAAGATTGACCTCGCGCAGTTTCGCGACCTGGAGTCGTTCGCGACGTTTGGTTCGGAACTCGACAAGTCGTCACAGCAACAGCTCGACCGTGGGTATCGCCTGACCGAACTGCTGAAGCAGGGTCTGAACGCGCCGGTACCCGTTGAAGAGCAGGTCATCATTATCTACGCGGGCACCAAGGGATGGTTGGACACGGTACCCGTTGGTGACGTGCGTCGATTCGAAGCAGAGCTGTTGACCAATTTGCGCGCAAAGCACGCCGATCTGTTGGAACAGATTCGTACCGCGGGCACGTTGCCCGACACGGACAAGATTGACGCCGCGCTGCGCAGTTTCGTTGACGGCTTTTCCACGACTAATTAGATAACGACGGATCGAGCGAGGAAGGAGGGACGATGGCCGGAGGACAGGAACGAATCTTGCGTCGACGCATTAAGTCGGTGCAGGCAACCAGAAAAATTACTAAGGCCATGGAACTCATCGCCGCGTCCCAGATTGCTCGGTCCCAGGCGCGCATTGCCGCGAATCGCCCCTACCGCGACGGCATGAAGCGCGTCATTATTGAAGCCGCGCAGGGCGACCCCGCGGCGGCCAAGAAGTTGCTCGAGACACCTGACAAAGTGGCGACCGCCGTCGTCCTGGTAATTACCGGTGACCGAGGTCTGTCGGGGGCCTACAACTCGTCCGCTCTGCGAGCGGGTGAGCGATTAGTAAAACGACTACGCGATGAGGGTACGACCGTACGACTCTTCGCCGTGGGCAAAAAAGCCGCGGGATTCTTTCGATTTCGAGGCCTTGAAGTGGAAGAGTCCTTCGTGGGCTTCGCCGACCGCCCCAGCTTTGCGGACGCGCGCACCGTCGCGGGCGTGATCGCCGCTCCCTACGTCGCCGGCGACGTGCAACAGGTTTTACTCGTCTCGACTCGATTCCGCTCGGCCGGTAGTCAAGTCGTTGACATCGAACAGCTGTTACCTCTTTCGGTGCCGGACGTGGTCGTCGATCAGGCCCCCGCCGGGTTAAAGGGCTACACCGAATTTGAGCCCGAAGTCGAGCAGCTCTTGACCTACCTTGCTCCACGCGCCCTCGAGAGTGAGATTTTCTCGGCGCTGCTCGAAGGAGCTGCCTCGTTTCACACCAGTCAGCAGCGCGCCATGGCGGCCGCAACCGATAACGCTGACGACCTCGGTCAAAGTCTGACTCGCATTATGAACCGAGCCCGCCAGGACTCGATCACCACTGAAATTATGGAAATCGTGGGCGGCGCCGAAGCGCTCCGCTCGAGAAAGTGAGATACCAATGACCATGGCTCCCGAAAAGACCAACTTGGAGACCGGGCGCGTTGTCGCCATTGCCGGTCCGGTGGTGGACGTCGAATTTCCGCCGCACTCGTTGCCCGAGATCAACCACGCCGTCGAGATGGACATTGAGCTCGACGGTGTGACCGTGACAGTTGTGGCCGAAGTCGCCCAGCAGATTGGCGAAGGCCGCGTGCGCTGCGTGTGCATGAAGCCAACGGACGGTCTCGTACGCGGGGCCGTGGTGCGCCAGAGCGGACGAGGAATTACCGTGCCCGTGGGTGACGCGGTGCTCGGTCACGTCTTTAACGTCATTGGCCAGCCGCTCGACACCGACGACATTGGACCAATCGAGGACCGTTGGGAGATTCACCGCAATCCGCCCGCTTTCGACCAGCTCGAGCCTCGCGCCACCATGTTCGAAACCGGTATCAAGGTCATTGACTTGCTCGCCCCCTACGTACAGGGTGGCAAGATCGGCCTCTTCGGTGGGGCCGGTGTAGGTAAGACCGTGTTGATCATGGAGATGATTCGTCGAGTCGCCGAACAGCACAATGGTGTGTCGGTATTCGCCGGTGTGGGTGAGCGAACTCGTGAGGGAACCGACCTGCTGCTCGAAATGCGCGAGTCTGGCGTTATCGAAAAGACGGCGCTGGTCTACGGCCAGATGGACGAACCACCAGGCGTTCGACTCCGTGTTGCTCTCGCCGCTTTGACTATGGCGGAGTACTTCCGCGACGTGAAGAATCAAGACGTGTTGTTGTTCGTCGACAACATCTTCCGTTTCGTGCAGGCCGGTTCAGAAGTCTCCACCCTGCTCGGGCGTATGCCGAGCGCGGTGGGCTACCAGCCGACGCTCGCCGACGAGATGGGTGAACTCCAAGAGCGCATCACCTCGACCCGAGGTCGTTCGATTACGTCGCTTCAGGCCGTGTACGTGCCCGCGGACGACTACACCGACCCGGCGCCGTTCACCACGTTCACCCACCTCGACGCGACGACGGAGCTCAGCCGTCAGATCGCGGCGTTGGGTATCTACCCCGCGGTGGACCCGCTGACGTCGACGTCGAACATCTTGGCGCCCGAAATTGTCGGTGACCGTCACTACCAGGTCGCTCGTCAGGTGCAACAGATCCTGCAGCGTTACAAAGAACTGCAGGACATCATTGCCATTTTGGGTCTCGACGAACTGTCCGAAGACGACCGCATCACCGTGTCACGAGCGCGAAAGATTCAGCGCTTCTTGTCCCAGCCGATGTTCGTTTCGAAGATTTTCACCGGCATCGACGGCATCAACGTGCCGGTGGCCGAGACCATCGAATCGTTCGAGCACCTCGTGAAGGGTGACCTTGACGCCTATCCGGAGCAGGCATTCCTCAACGTCGGCGGGGCATCCGACGTCGAGCGCAAGGCCGCCGAACTGCAAAAGAGCTAGACCGTGGCGACGTTGAAGGTTGAGATTGTGACGCCCGAGGCGGCGCTATGGGTGGGAGAGGCGTCGTCACTGATCGCGCGGTCCTCCGATGGTGAGTTCACGATTCTGCCTCAGCACACGTCCACGGTGGGCGACATTGTGCCCGGGGTGGTTCGCGTGCAGACCGGCGAGGGCGAACTGGCCTTCGCGGTGCACGGTGGCTACTTTCAAGTGGGCCCCGAAGGTTCCGAAGGCGTGACCCTCGCCACGGTGCTGGCCGGGGTCGCCGAGCGCACGAGCGACATTGACGTATCGCGGGCCCAAACGGCGAAGGAGCGGGCCGAAGCAGCGATTGCTCACGAGGGCCGTGGTGAGTCGGGCGAGAGTGCCGCGCACGCCGAAGCGACCGCTGAACTGGAGCGCGCGGAGCTGCGCCTGCGCGCCGCCACCAAGTAACGAACTTAACGAGCTTGAACGTACTCCAGTAGTTCTTGCTTGTCGTGCTCGAGCTCCTGGAGCCGAGCCTTCACCACGTCACCAATGGATACCATGCCCACTAACTGCGACTCGTCGACGACGGGAATGTGGCGAACACGCTGCGCGGTCATGAGGCCCATGAGCTCGGTCACCGTGGTGCTCAGTCCACAGGTCGTCACGTCGGCGGTCATGAGGTCGCTGACTCGCAAAGTGAGCGCCTGGTCCGCGTGAATCGCGAGGGCTCGCACAACGTCGCGCTCGCTGATGATGCCGACGAGTGGGGCGTTTGCTCCGGTGACCACCAGAGCGCCAATAGCGTGTTCTTTCAAAATTGCCACCGCATCGGCGACCGAGCGTTCCTTGGAAATCGTGGCCACGTCGTGACCCTTGCTGGCGAGAAGTTCAGTGACGTACATGGCCCACCTCCGTATCGAGTGCACGTGGCACAGAGTCAAACGGCTCTTACGCGCAGACTAGACCTTTCGCCATCGGCGCGTACTGGTGCGCGAAATTCTTAAAAACCAGCGGTGGTGAACTCTTGGAGTTTGTCGTGACGATGGAAAGTTTCGATTGTGCGCACCGTTCCCGATTGACTACGAACCACGAGAGACTGGGTGGTGGCGCCAAAGTCGTGAAATCGAACCCCTCGCAAGAAGTCGCCGTCAGTGATCGCGGTCGCCGCGAAGAAGCAGTTATCGCCTGCTACCAGGTCATTCGTGTGGAGGACCCTCGTGAAGTCGTACCCGAGCGCTTCGCTAGCAACTCGCTCGGCGTCGTTGCGTGGATAGAGCACACCTTGGATCTCGCCACCGAGCCCCTTTAGCGCGGCGGCGGCGATGACGCCTTCTGGAGTGCCGCCAATGCCAAAGAGGACGTCGGCACCCGAGTTGGGCCAACCCGTCGCAATCGCCCCGGCGACGTCACCATCGGTGATCGACAGCACCCGCGCTCCCGCTTCGCGAACTTCAGCGACTAAGTCGTCGTGTCGAGGACGGTCGAGAATAACTACCCCGAGCTCTTGTACCGGCTTTTTGAGCCGCAGGGCCAGCTCCTTCAGGTTGTCGGTGGCTGAAGCGTTGATATCGACCGCGCCACGGCCTCGCGGGCCCACGGCGACCTTCTTCATGTAGACCACCGGCCCCGGGTTAAACATCGAGCCCTTATCGGAGAGAGCAATAACCGAAATAGCGCCATTTCGCCCCATAGCGGTCAGGGTCGTGCCGTCGATGGGGTCAACGGCCACGTCAACCTGGGGAGGGCGACCGTTGCCAATGAGCTCACCGTTATAGAGCATGGGCGCTTCGTCCTTCTCACCCTCGCCAATGACGACAATGCCGTCCATTTCGACGGCGCCCAGGACGATGCGCATGGCGTCGACGGCCGCGCCATCGGCAGCCATCTTGTCACCGCGTCCGGCCCAGCGAGCGGCGGCAATAGCGGCCGCTTCGGTGACGCGAATGAGCTCGAGAGCGATGTTGCGGTCGGGTTGACTGGGCGGCTGCATCACCCGAATCGTAGTGCAGTAATCCGTGCTGGTCCGGGCTAACGCCCGACCCCGTGGGCGTAAACGGCAATACTAATGAAGTGAGTTCTCTCGTCGTAAAGCCCGCTGGACCCCTCTCGGGCGAGGTACAGGCCTTCGGAGCGAAGAACGCGGTTCTTAAGGAGATGGCGGCCTGTCTACTGGCGACGGGAACTCATCGACTTACGAACGTGCCCGCCATTACTGACGTGGCCACCATGTGTGCGCTCCTGGAGGCCCTGGGCTGTTCGGTGAGTCGAGCTCGCGATCACGAACTGACCATCGAGGTACCCGACGCGACCGACCTGCAGCCCGTAGCACCAGCGCACCTCTTTGAAGCGATGCGCGCGTCCATTGTGGTACTCGGTCCACTACTGGCGCGTTGTGGTGAAGCCCACATGGCGCTACCGGGTGGCGATGATTTTGGTCAGCGACCCATCAACTTTCATACCGATGGTCTCTCGGCCATGGGGGCAGTGTTCACCAACGAACGACTCTCCATTCACGCTTCGGTGTCGCGACCTCGCCTGGCGGCGACGCGCATGACGCTCGAGTATCCGAGTCACACCGCCACGGACAACCTCCTGATGGCGGCGGTGTTGGCCGAAGGTCGTTCAGTTATCGACAACGCCGCACGCGAACCCGAAGTCGAAGACCTGGGCCGCCAACTCGTCGCGATGGGCGCGCGAATTGAAGGTCTGGGCACGTCGCGTTTAACGATTGATGGCGTCGCGTCGCTCCAGCCGGTTGAACACGAAGTAATTACGGACCGCGTCGTGAGTGCGACGTACCTCGCGGCGGGTCTGATTACCGGTGGCGAAGTGCGCGTCACCGACGCGCGTCCTGACCATATGGAGATGCTGCTTCGCAAGCTCACCGCCATGGGTGGCGTAGTCGACGACCGGGGACCGGGTCTGTGCGTGCGCGCGCCCCAGCGCCTGCGAGCCTGCGACGTGGCCACCCTGCCGTATCCCGGAGTCGCAACGGACTACAAGCCCCTGTTAACCGCGATGTTGAGTGTGGCCGACGGCGTTTCAGTGGTGACGGAGAATCTCTTCGTGGGACGCTTTCGCTACGTGGACGAACTGGTGCGCCTAGGCGCGAGCATTACGACCGAGGGTCACCACGCGATGATCCGAGGCGTTGATCGACTCGTCGGAACTTCGGTGCGTGCCACCGATATTCGTGCCGCCGCAGCCCTGACGCTGGCCGGCCTCGTGGCTGATGGTGTGACCACGATCAGTGGGCTCGAACACGTTGATCGGGGCTACGACGATTTCGTGGGACGTCTGGGTCACTTAGGCGCCCAGGTGGAGCGGCTGTCGTGATTGAGCGCGAACCAGCCGACCTGTTGGCGTTGGCCCAAGGTGGGTCGCGCACCGCGCTGGCGCGCCTGTTGACCTACGTCGAATCCGAAAGCCCGCGTCACCGCACGACCGCGTCGCTGGTCTACGCCAAGCCCGCCCCGTACGTCGTGGGCATCACTGGTCCGCCGGGCGCGGGTAAGTCCACCTTGACCGATCGATTGATTACGACCGCACTGTCGCACGGATCGTTCGACGGTGACGGCGCCTTTGATCAGGTGGGAATTCTGTGCGTGGATCCGAGCTCGCCCTTCACTGGTGGAGCAATTCTGGGTGACCGTATTCGGATGCAGGACCACGCGACCGACGAGCACGTCTTTATTCGCTCGATGGCGACTCGGGGACACCTGGGTGGACTCTCGCTCGCGGTACCCGACGCACTGCGGGTGCTCGGTGCGGCGAACTTTACGTTGGCGCTCGTCGAAACCGTGGGAGTTGGACAGATGGAGGTCGACATTGCGTCAGCGGCCGACACCACCGTGGTGGTGACGAATCCGGGTTGGGGCGACGCCATGCAGGCCAACAAGGCGGGACTGCTCGAGGTCGCTGACATCTTCGTCATCAACAAGGCCGATCGTACCGGCGTGCGAGAGACTCGACGCGACCTCGAACAGATGCTCGACCTAGGTGGCACTCATGACTGGCGCCCCGTCATCATCGAGACGGTGGCGAGTGACGGCGTGGGCACGGAGGAACTCTGGAGCGCGATTAGCGACCACCGCCGGTTCTTTGCGGGTGCGCGACGCGAGGCTCGAGTACGTCAGAGGACTCGAGCGAACTTTGACCAAGTATTAGCGGCAACCCTTCGAGCTCAGATCGGGGCGGTATCGGCGGGCCAAGCCTATGACGCGCAAATTGCGCAACTCCTGGCTGATCAGACCGATCCCTACCGAGCGGCCGATACGTTACTGTCAGAGTCATGATTGCGACCTCCGTTGGCTACGACGTTGTCTTTTTGATTCACGTACTCGCGGCGGTGGGCACGGTCGTGGTCTTTGTGGCGATGCGTATGGCCGCCCAACAGATCATGCGAGGGGCGCCGGCGGCGACCCAGCAGGCTCGATTTTCGGGGCGCCGGAACTGGGCGGCTCGCACGATGCACCTCTTGCCGATTACTGGTCTGGTGCTCTCGCTGACCGGCGACAGTGCCGTATCACTCACGAAATCGTGGGTCGGGATCGGCATTGCCTGCTACCTCGCCGCGTCGGGTCACCTCGAAGCGCGAACTCTGCCGCTCGAGCGGGTAGTAGCTGAAGCAATTCGCCACGACGCAGTGGCGTCGCCCGAACGGGGTCGTCAATTACTTCGTTCAATTGATGTTTTGCTGGTGCTCATTGCTCTCGCGCTCGTCGCGATGATTGTGCAGTTTTAGAGAAACGCGGCTCGCCCCACCATGCCGGCCGCCACGGTGGCGTTGGTAACTTCGTCAATCAGCACAAAACTTCCCGTCACCCGATTCTCGCGGTAGTCATCGACCACGAGGTAGTCCGCCGTTTGCAAGGTGACGAGACCAATCTCGTTGGTCTCGAACTGCTCAGTTGGCTCAATGCGTAGCGTCGCGATGTCCACGACACCGTTGAGCGAGACGATTTTCACTGGGGTGGTTTTGGTGGTGTGCTTGAGCCGCAGTCGTTGGCCACTTCGTAGTGGCGCGTCACCGAACCAACAGATGGTGGCGTCGAGGTCGCGCGTCACGGTGGGCAGTGGCGAACTGGCGAGCAGGTCGCCCCGCCCCGCGTCCGTCTCGTGCGCCAGCGCGACGTCAATGGAAAGTCCAACCCCGGCCTCGAGCACGGGGGCACCACCCACGCTGATCGAGGTGATGGTGGTCGTCACGAGGGCCGGTAGCAACGTGACGACGTCACCAATCCGCACGACGTCGCCGTTGACCATGCCGGCGTAGGTGCGACCACCACCGGGCTGGCGCAGTACCCACTGAATCGCGAGTCGAGCGCCTTGGCGCGAGGTCGTCCACGCGCCCGCTTGCGACGACTCCAACGCCTCGAGGACCGTGGGCCCTTCGTACCAAGCCGTATTCGTTGAGGATTCGACGACGTTGTCACCCAGTAGGGCACACACGGGAATCGTGGTGACGTCCGCAAAGTCGAGTTCGCGTGCCACGGTTTGGACCTCATCGAACACGCCTCGAAACGCCGACTCGGACCACTGCACGGCGTCCATCTTGTTGACCGCGACGACGAGGGTGCTCACGCCGAGAAGGGCGGCAATGCAGAGGTGGCGTCGGGTCTGTTCTTTCAGTCCGTGGGCGACGTCGAGGACTACGAGAGCGAGATCGGCGGTGGAAGCGCCGGTAGCCATGTTGCGCGTGTACTGCACGTGACCGGGGCAGTCCGCGATGATGAATTTTCTCGAGGGCGTCGCGGCGTAGCGGTAAGCCACGTCAATGGTGATGCCCTGTTCGCGTTCGGCGCGCAGCCCGTCGGTGACGAAACTCAAGTCGAGGTCGCCCACGCCGCGTTTTTCCGAGGCCGCCGCGACGGCGTCGAGCTGATCGTCAAAGAGTTGACGGGTATCAACCAAGAGTCGACCAATCAGAGTGGACTTTCCGTCATCGACTGAGCCAATGGTCGCGAGTCGCAAGAGATCTTTCGTGATGGTCTCCATTTAGAAGTAGCCTTCGCGCTTACGATCTTCCATTGCGGTTTCGCTGAACCGGTCGTCGGCGCGCGTGGCCCCGCGTTCGGAGACGTTGGCGACCGAAATTTCGTCAATAATTTGCGCCAGAGTTGACGCCGTTGAGTCAACGGCTCCGGTGCAGTTGGCGTCGCCCACCGTGCGAAAGCGAATCACTCGCCGCTCGACGCTCTCTCCCGGACGCGGCTCGACGAAGGGTCCAACAGCCAGCCACATTTGGTCACGAAAGATGACGTCTCGTTCGTGAGCAAAGTAGATCTCGGGCAACGCCATGTGCTCGCGTTCGATGTACTGCCAGATGTCGAGCTCGGTCCAGTCCGATAGGGGGAAGGCTCGAAGATGTTCACCCGGGTTCACCTTCCCCTGGTAGAGCTGCCAGAGCTCGGGCCGCTGTTGGCGAGGATCCCACTGACCAAAGCCGTCACGAAATGACAAGATGCGTTCCTTCGCGCGAGCCTTGTCTTCGTCACGTCGAGCGCCACCGAAGGCCGCGTCGAAACCGTGCTCGGTGATCGCGTCCAACAGGGTTACGGTCTGGAGTCGGTTGCGTGATTTCGAAAAGCCGGGGTCGGCGACGCGTCCTTGGTCAATTGAGTGCTGCACGCTGGCGACAATGAGTCGACCACCAATGGCGGCTACCGTCGCGTCACGAAAGGCCAGGACCTCGGGAAAGTTCTGGCCAGTGTCAATGTGCAGAATTGGGAAGGGCAGCGACTGAGGGGCGAAGGCCTTGCGCGCGAGGTGCAACAACACGGCGGAGTCCTTGCCACCCGAGAAGAGCAACACCGGCCGCTCACACTCCGCTACTACCTCGCGCAAGATGAAAATGGCGTGCGACTCGAGCAGGTCAAGGTGATCAGTGGCTCGAGCGAGGAGGGGGGCTGAGGTCATAGAAGTAGGTTCGTGGTTTAGTCTACTTCTTCACTAGAGAATGTTAGGCTTTTACCAAGATGCCCCTGATGAGCCCCACAACTGCACTACTTGACGAGCTGGCGCTCGTGAACGATGACATGGAACGTCGATCACCCCTCGACGTGGTGCGATGGACGGTCGAACGATTTGGCGACGACGTGGTGATGGCCTGCTCCTTTGAGGACCTGGCCCTCCTGCACATGATCAACCAGGTAGCCCCGGCCATGGAAATAGTCTTTCTCGATACCGGCGGTCACTTCCCCGAGACCTTGGAATTTGTGAGGGCGATTGAGCAGCGATGGTCGCTGAACTTGACCAGGACCAACCCCGGTCTCGACGCGAGTGGTGTCGACTGTGGCACCGAGGGCTGCTGCGCGCTGCGCAAAGTTGCTCCGCTGCAGCGGGCGGTGCAGGGTCGCGCGGCCTGGATTAGTGCGGTCAAACGAGTCGACGCGCCCTCGCGCGCCGCGATGAAAGTCCTTGTCTGGGACGAAAAATTCGGCTTAGTAAAGGTAAATCCGCTCGCGACGTGGAGCGACGACGACGTTGCCTACTACCTCCGGGCGAACGACCTGCCCGAGCATCCCCTCTGGGCCGAGGGCTACGCCTCGATTGGCTGCGCGAGTGTGACGACCAAACCCGACGTCGCGGGTGACCGCCGATCGGGACGATGGGCCGGACTCGAAAAGGAAGAGTGCGGGCTCCACGAAGCCTGATATCCACCAGTTTACTGAAAGGTAGATGTAGATTTGGGCTCAATGTCACGCAACGTTTTCCGGGGGAATGACCAGTGATTCTCCTTATAGTCGCACTCGTATGGGGGGCACTGCTCTTGCCCTTTATGGTGCGTCGATCGCGTGAAAATGGAACCCAACGTTCGATCGAGTCCTTCCACGAAGAACACCGGCGAATGAGTGCGAAAGAGCACATCGTCGAGCCGGCCTTTCGACTTGACCCCAATGATGAGTACGACCGCCCCTACGCCACTGGTTACCCAGAGTCCACCCCCGCTGCGCAGATTCCCCCAGTCGTCTACGAAGATCGCCGCGCTCGCTTGCAGGTAGTGCAGGACGACGATACCTACCGGTCACTCGAAAGTCGTGCCACGTGGGATGACTGGAATGATAACTACGACTACGACGAGGTATCGGTTGAGCGTGCTCCGGTCGCGACGGCGAATCGATACGTCGCCGCGTATTCGGCGATTCCCTCGCAAGGTGTGTCGGCTCCGTACACGCAGCCACGGCGACGCGCAATGGCGGCGCGACGACGAGTTATTTTCTCTCGCCTCATCCTGGCCACGATTGTCATCACAGCCTTAGGACTGGGCACGGGGTTTTCGCCGCTCGTTGATTTGGCGGTCGTCACCTGGATTCTCGTAGCAGGCTACGTGGCGCTCGCACTACTCGCCGTCAGTCAGGGCTACCTGAAAGAAACGTCATTGGGGATTCGAATTCCGATGAGGAGTTCGCGTCTGGCAACTATTGAGCCACTCGATCGTTACCGCGCTGAGCGATTCGAGCCCGAGTACGAAGACGATGAGCCAATGGTTTTGTACCACAATGAACTACCCGCCACGCAGTACCAGCAGGCTGGCGATGGGTTCGTGTCGGAGTTTTACGATCCGAGCTCCAATGGGCAGTGGCGTCGCGACAGTACCGCACAATACGCACTGGGCTAAACTATTTATTCCTTCGGGGGTGTAGCTCAATTGGCAGAGCGCTTCGTTCGCAATGAAGAGGTAGTGGGTTCGAATCCCATCACCTCCACCGAGTGGGCTAAACAGGTCTCGACAAATTAGACATCCTGGGGTGTCAGCGTTCCATCCCACGATTGTCACGGTCTTTCATTCGTGAGCGCTCAAGTACCGCCCTTCGGATGATCTCTTGTCAAGAGGTACCCTCGCTGGCCGCCAGGGCAGTCTCATGGGTTCGAACTTTGCCGTGGAGGACTCGGTGGCTGTGCGAGTTAGCGAGTTGCGTCGAGGGGGACTTGGTACTCCTGTGGGAAAGATGCTGTTTTCTGGTTGATTACGTCGATTGTGATCAATAAACCGGTGGATAAGGCCATCCAACTCTGGGTAAAAGTTTCTGATTTCCCCTTTTGGCCCCACGTGCGAGCTGGAACTCTGGCACAGTGATGCTCGTAGTTTACGCAGTACCTGCCGACGATTGACCAAGCCGAGAGGTGAGGAAAACGGAGGGGTAAGGGACCTCGCAAGAGGAACGGAGCCACTCACCGGGCAGCGGAGTTCGGTCCGCGGTTCGTACGGCAAATGGCGTAAACAACACGCCGTTACACGGTGGCCTGTCCGACACGGGCCAACGGATAGCGCGCCTTCGGAGACCCCGAGGGGCTGGGGAGCTTGCTCACTGGTCACTCGGGGTTTTCGACTTTTTAGGGTCTAAAAGAGCGACTGCGGCTCGACTCGAGCAATCAACTCTGCGCCGTTGTTCTTGATTGATCCGACTGCCCCACCAACGCCGTAGTGAGTGAGCGTTCCCTTCGGCGCGGGACGTAAGAGGAGCATTCGCTCATCAGGTCCGTACTGCTGGATGTTGAGCCACTGCGCCACGTCCGCACTTTCGAGGACGACGGGCATGCGATCGTGCAACGCTTCTATATCTACGCTCGGTGTCGTGGTGATGATGGTGCAGGTCTGGACGGGAGGTGCATCCTCGGGGTCTTCGGGGTTGTGCCAGCGCTCCCAAAGTCCCGCGAAGAGTACGGGCTCGCCATCCACGCGGGTGAAGTAGTGGGGCTGCTTGGGTTGTCCGGGTCGGTGATCCCACTCGTAGAAACCGTCCACGGGAATTACGCAGGGTCGCTTCGCAAAGGCGCTACGAAAGGAAGGTTTCTCCGCGACGGTTTCGGCGCGCGCGTTGAAGAGCCGGTTCGAGATTGAGGGGTCCTTCGCCCAACTGGGCAGCAGACCCCACCGATAGCGGTCGAGGACTCGAGTCGCCTCGGGTGCCGTCACCGCGAAGAGCCGTTGCTGGGGTCCAATATTCCAGCTCGGGTGTCCTTCGGGTTCAATACCCGCAGCGAGGCCGGCTTCGAGAAGCCGGGCCAGCCGAGCGGGGGGACTAAAGAGGGTGACGCGACCGCACACGGGACTCCTTTCTCCTTCGAGCGTACGAGCCGTTGGCGAGCGTCACGGGGAGTGACTACTCTTACGAACGTATGTTCGCTTTTTCGCCAAAACGACCACCAGTGCCTACTGAACTCGCGGCGCGCCTTCGCCCCGTAGCTCTAGCGGGTAGCCGTCTATTGCCACTCACCGAGCCCTGGTGTGACGTGGTGCCCGCTGGCGGGCTGCGTCGGGGCTCGACGGTCGTGGTGCAGTCCGCTGCGGGATTGGGGGGACTGAGTTTGGCCCTCAGCCTCGTGAGCGAAGCCAGCACTCAGGGTTACTGGGCTGCGGTGGTGGGCGTCGACGATCCGGGAGTGGTAGCCATTGCCGACTTGGGAGTTGATCTGCGCCGCGTACTCTTCGTGCCGCGACCTCGTGGTGCGTGGGCCGAGTCTGCCGCCGATCTGCTCGACGGTGTTGATCTACTGGTCGTGCGACCACCGTCGCGAGTCGCACACGGGGTCGCGCGTCGGCTAGCGGATCGTGTGCGTGAACGCAGTGCGGTATTAATCATGCTTAGCGAACCCACGTCGCCGTGGCCGCTACCCGCCGACCTCTCCTTTGACGTTACGTCGTCACGCTGGGAGGTTTCGTCACGACTCGAATGTCGTAGTGCCACCGTTCGCGTGAGTGGACGTGGCGCGGTGGCGCACGCCGGTGAGCACGTTGTACTACTGCCGAATCGACGTGGGCGAGTGGCGGTGCGTTAATGGAGCGACTACTCGTTATTGGAGTTGATCCGCTGGCGAGCGAGTCGCCCGACGGCGCGACGTTGCGTCATTCGCTCGCGCTGCTGGACGCACTTTACGTACTGTGCCCCTTTACTGAGTTGGTACGACTAGGTCTCTACGCCTTGCCCGTGCGCGGGCCGAGTCGTTTCTTCGGTGGCGAGTGGGCAGTACTTGACGCGGTTCGCGCCACGGTACGTGACGTTGTGGGATACGAACCGGCACTCGGAATTGGGGAGGGACTCTTCTGTGGCGAACTCGCGGCGCGTGCGAATGTGGTGCTCGCTCCTGGTGAGAGCGATCAGTTTCGACGGGCTCAGTCACTTGACGTGCTCGGTCGTCGCGACCTGGCGACGGTTGGTCGTCGACTCGGACTGCACACGGTTGGTTCATTCGCCGACCTCGCACCCGCTCGCGTCGCCGAGCGGTTCAATCGTCACGCGTGTCAACTACATCGGGTCGCGCGTGGCGAGCTGTCAGAACTTCCCAGCCAGCGCGACCCGCGTCTCGGCGAACGTCTCTCGCGGCTACGTGGTGAGAGTGCCCCGCGTGATGAACAGATTGGATTTTTTGGCCAGCGCGGAGCCGGTGACGAGCGGGCCGAGGCGGCCGCGCACCGGGTACGACGACGTTTGGGCCCCGACGCGGTGGTGGTGGCCACCCTGTGTGGCGGACGCCTACCGCAGGACCGCGCAACCCTCGTGCCGTGGGGCTCACCGTTAGCTCGACGAGTGGACGCGGCACCGTGGCCGGGTCAACTCGGTACGCCCTCACCGGCGACGACGCTCGCGCATCCAGTCGCCGTGCGCGTACGCGGTAAGGGTGACGTGTCGGTGCGTGTTGACGCGAGAGGTTCACTGAACACCGAGCCCACGTCAGTACTGTTCTCGAGTCGCTCACCACACGACGTGCTCTGGTACGCCGGCCCTTGGCCCACGGTGGAGCGCTGGTGGGCGCTTGCGCGACGTCGAGCTCATCTACAAGTGGTGCTCGATTCGGGTCAGGCCGTGCTGTTGTGTGCCGAGGCGGGGAAGTGGCAACTCGTGGGGATCTACGACTGATGGCGCAGTACGTTGAACTACACGCGCACTCGGGTTTTAGTTTTCTTGACGGGGCGAGTGACCCAGAGGAGTTGGTTGCCGAGGCGGCCCGACTCGAGCTCGCGGGTCTGGCTCTCACTGATCACCAGGGTCTTTACGGGGTGGTGCGCTTCGCCGAGGCGGCCCGCGCCTTTGGTCTCGCGACGGTATTTGGAGCCGAGATTACCCTGCACGGTGACGATGACCGGGTGGGAGTGCGCGACCCCGCCGGTGAGCACCTCGTGGTGCTGGCTCGTTCGCCCGAGGGGTATCGGCGCCTGTCGATGATGCTGGGCGAGGGGCACCTGGCTCGGGGAGAAAAGGGTGTGGCACGATTCACGCTCGCCGATCTCGCGGCGCACGCGAGTGAGTGGTTGCTACTCAGTGGCTGTCGTAAGGGGCCGCTGACGCGCGCGCTCGTAGCCGAGGGACCACGAGCCGCCCAACGCGAATTAGAGCGACTCGTTGACGCGGTGGGGCGAGAGAATTTCGCCGTCGAGCTCTGGGACCACGGCATGGCCGAGGACGTGGCGCGTAATGACGCCCTGGCCCACCTGGCGGTTCGCTACGGCGTTGACGTGGTGGCGACGGGCAACGTGCACTACGCCACCCCCGACGCCTTTGCGCGAGCCACCGTGCTCTCGGCGATTCGCGCTCGCGCCACCCTGGACGAGATGGAGGGATGGACGTCGGCGTCACCACTGGCGCACTTGCGTAGTGACGCTGAACAGCGCCAACGCTTTGCTCGCTGGCCCGGTGTCGTTGATCGTGCGGGCGAGCTCGGCTCGTCACTGGCGTTCGACCTACGCCTCGTCGCACCGAATCTACCGAGATTCCCGACGCCCGCCGGCACTGACGAGCAGTCGTACCTCGAGCAGCTCGTGACGCGCGGCGCCACCCAGCGCTACGGGCCTCGTGACGCCGAGCGCGTTACCGGGGCCTGGCGTCAGATTGACCACGAACTGAAAGTGATTGGGGACCTCGGCTTTGCGGGCTACTTCTTAACGGTCTGGGATATCACCGAGTTCTGCCGAGCGAACACCATCTACTGCCAGGGCCGTGGTTCGGCGGCCAACTCGGCGGTCTGCTTCTCATTGGGTATTACGAACGCCGACGCCGTGGCGCTCAATCTCTTCTTCGAGCGGTTCCTCTCACCGGCTCGTGACGGTCCGCCCGATATTGACGTAGATATTGAATCTGGGCGACGTGAAGAAGTTATTCAGTACGTCTACGAACGTTACGATCGGCGCCACGCGGCTCAGGTCGCGGCGGTGATTACGTATCGACCACGATCGGCGTTGCGCGACGTGGCCCGTGCGTTTGGTCTTTCCGAGACCGAAGCGAATGCGCTGCGTGACTGTGTTGATCGCCAGAGTATGGCCTCGCTCGGTCCCGAGGCACCACCACTGATTGTGGCGATGGCGACCGAACTACTCAATCGACCACGGCACCTCGGGATTCATTCGGCGGGCATGGTGCTCTGTGATCGACCAATACTCGAGGTCTGTCCCGTCGAATGGGGACGCACCCCGGGGCGCACGGTGCTGCAGTGGGATAAGGATGATTGTGCCGCCATTGGACTTGTCAAGTTTGATCTGCTGGGTCTGGGAATGCTTGACGCGTTGCACCGAGCGGTCGATCAGGTCCGAGAGTTTCATGGGGTAACCATTGATCTGGGATCACTACCGCAAGAAGATGCCGTGTACGACCTGCTCTGTGAGGCGGACACCGTGGGCGTCTTTCAGGTCGAATCGCGAGCGCAGATGGCGACGCTGCCGAGAGTGCAGCCGCGCTGTTTTTACGACTTGGTGATTGAAGTAGCTCTGATTCGTCCTGGTCCCATTCAGGGTAACGCCGTTAATCCCTACATTCGTCGACGTCGCGGTGACGAACCAGTCACGTACCTCCACCCTCGACTTGAGCCAATCTTGCGTCGCACCTTGGGCGTGCCGCTCTTTCAAGAACAGTTGATGGAGATGGCGGTGGCCGTTGCGGGTTTTTCACCGGCCGAGGCCGACGAACTACGTCAGGCCATGGCGGCGAAACGTTCCGAACTTCGAATGATGAAACTAAAGAGTCGGTTTTATGCCGGTATGGCTCAAAACGGCATCACTGGTTCATCGGCCGACCAACTCTTCGACGCGCTCTCGGCTTTTGCGAATTTTGGTTTCCCCGAATCGCACTCGGTATCGTTCGCGCACCTCGTCTACTGCTCGGCGTGGATTAAGTATCACTATCCCGCGGCCTTTCTGGCGTCACTGTTAAACGCCCAGCCCCTCGGGTTTTGGTCGACGCAGAGCCTCGTCGCCGACGCGCAACGCCACGGGGTTCGAGTACTACGACCCGACGTAAATATTGCGGCGGTGGGTGCGACGCTGGAGGGATCGCGCGAACGACCCGACGTGCGACTTGGTTTGGGCGCACTTCGCTCCATTGGTCCCGACCTCGCCACACGAATTGTGGCGGGTGCCCCTTGGTCGAACGCCGAAGATCTCGTGCGTCGCGCCGGTTGTCAGCAGCAGCACCTCGAGGTGCTCGCGGCGGCCGGGGCAATGGACTGCTTCGCCGTCAGTCGTCGGGCGCTGACCTGGCAGGCCGGCGCCGCGGCGCAGAGTACCGCCGACCGACTTCCGGGTATCGTGACGGGCTCCATTGCGCCCGAGCTCGCCGCGGCCAGTGAAATGGAGCGGGTCACCGACGACCTGTGGGCACTGGGTCTTACGCCCGATGCCACCGCCATTGCGCTACTGCGCGATGAACTTGATCAGCGAGGTATTGCGCGGGCGAGTGCCCTGGGCAGCATTGAGAGTCCTCGGGTGATGGTGGCGGGTGTTGTCACGCACCGTCAGCATCCCGAAACGGCGAATGGGGCCGTGTTTATCAACCTCGAAGACGAGACGGGTCACGTCAACGTTATTTTCTCAAAGGGTGCGTGGGCTCGTTGGTCATCGGTCGCGCGCGCGTCGCCCGCTCTGGTTATTCGAGGTTCACTGCAGCGAGGTCAAGGTAGCGTTGCTCTCGCTGCGGAGTTCGTTGAGTCGTTGCACCTCGCCAACGTGACCCTATCGAGAGATTGGCGTTGAGCGGTCTGTCGTCGTCGCGTCGTTAGCGAGAAAAGGCGTGCTCGGGACGCGAGCCACTGGCGATCTCTTCGAGTACGAGCATTTGGGCCAAGGGGAGATCATCAGCGTGGGTGACACCAATGCAGCGCGACGGAGTCGTCAGCACGTCAAAACGCATTGGGGTGTGATGGAGTATTCCACCGACGAACACGGGGAGCAGCACCTCGGCCGACTGGTTGAAATCGTGGGTGGCGACCGCCTGGTGCATCAGCGGCAGGATGCTCGGGTGAAAGCCCCAGAGATTCATCGAGACCAGCGTGTGGGGGTGCAGGGTGGCGGGCTCTAACCCATCGTCGGCTAGATAACCATCGAGAGTGGCCCGCACGTTGCGTCGCTCGATGATCTCGGTGAGGTGTCCATTAACCGCGACGCACGTTCCGCGCGAAACCGGAAGTTCACCAACGAGTGCCCGATCAAGTTCGAAGCCCACGAGACAGTGGTTCGCACTCGTGCGAAGGTGCTGGCCGAGATTCATAAACGAACTTCGTCCGTAGAGGTCGTCGGCGTTCGATACACCAAACGGCCTCGAGGTATCCAAACTGGACTCGGCCGCGAGCACGGCGTCGACGGTGCCACGCAGCTCGTGTTGCAGCGCGAAACTCACCTTGTGCTCGCGCGGCCAGTGACGCGCAACGTGTTCTTGAATCAAGGGACCGGTATCTGGATTGATGACAATCACGATGTCGTCAAAACCGGCGTCAAAGGCGTCCGAGGCAATGAGGTCGATAACGCCCTCGCCGTGTTTGCCAACGGGTGCGAGCTGCTTCACCCCGCCGTAGCGACGAGCGCGGCCAGCAGCCAAAATCACTAGTGAGGGGGCGCTCATCATGACCACTGCACGATAGCCGAGGCCCAGGTCATACCCGCGCCAAAGCCGGTCATCAGTGCGTACTCACCGGCCTTCACTCGTCCGTTCTCTCGTGCGTCGAAGAAAGCCAGCGGAATGGAGGCACTCGAGGTGTTGCCGTAGCGATCGAGCACGATGACCGCACGCTCCATGTCAATACCCAGTCGCTGCGTGGCGGCTTGGATAATTCGCAGATTGGCCTGGTGGGGAATGACGAGGGCAATCTGGTCGGCCGTGACGCCCGCTTCGGCCATTGCCGCCTCGGCGGAACTTACGACCACGCGAACGGCCCGTCGAAAGACTTCCTTACCATCCATTTGGAAGAAGCCGTCGTGCTCGCAGGTCAAGAGGTCCGCGGCCGAACCATCGGCTCCGAGTGAGAACGAGAGTAAGTCGGTGCCGTCAGGGTCGTACTCGAGCACGGTGGCACCGGCCCCGTCGGCGAGCAGCACGGCCATGGTCCGGTCGTTCCAGTCGACCCACCGTGAGAGGTGCTCGGCGCCAATCACGAGGATTCGTTTCTGACCCGTCTCGAGTAGTCCGTACGCCGTGCGTACGGCGTACATAAAGCCACTGCAGGCGGCGTTCAGATCCATCGCGGGACAGTGCAGTCCCATGGCGTTCGCAATCATGGGGGCGGTGGCTGGCGTGATGCGATCGGGTGTGGTGGTCGCGAGGACTAAGAAGTCAATATCGTCGAGGCCGTAGCCCGCGTCCTCGAGTGCTCGCTGCCCAGCCAGGGTGCCCAGCGTCAGCGCCGAGCCGCCAATTCGACGTTCTTTAATGCCGGTGCGCTCGATAATCCACTCGTTCGTGGTGTCGAGAGTCTTGGAGAGTTCGTCGTTGGTGACAATGCGGTCCGGCAAGGCCGTTCCCCACCCCTTAAAACGAACACCCATGGTCAGCCCTTTCGCTGGTAATCCATTGAAAGTCTAGGACGTGCGCTTAGGCCGGTGGAGGTGCCTTCACCACCTGGAGCGTGCACCGCGCCACACAGATCATGCGGTTGCGCTCGTCGGTCAGATCGATAGCCCATACGTGGACCGTTCGACCCTTGCGGATTGGCGTGGCCGTCGCGGTCAAGGTGCCACTCGACATGGAGCGAAGGTGCGAGCAGTTGAGCTCGGTGCCGACCACGATGGAGCCCTCGTCCACACTGACGGCGCCACCAATGGACGCGGCACTTTCGGCGAGTAACGCGGAGACTCCTCCGTGCAGAATTCCAAAGGGCTGGTGCACTTTGGGACCTACTTCGACCCGCAGGACGACCTTCTCGGGACTGACCTCAACGACTTCAATCCCTAACTGACGATGGACGTCATCGTTATTGAGGTCGTGGTCCAAAATATTTTTACTCACTCGATCAGTCTACGAGTGAGCCGGTAGCCTCGTTCCATGACCCGACGCGTTGATTTACGTAGTGACACCGTGACCCAGCCCACGCCAGCGATGCGTGCCGCGATGGCCGACGCGATTGTGGGTGACGACGGGTACGGCGAAGACCCGACGGTGAGCGCCCTGGAAGCGCGCTACGCCCAACTGGTAGGTAAGCCTGCTGCCGTCTTCGTTCCGTCGGGAGTGATGGCGAATCAAATTGCGGTTCGCGTACTGACCCAGCCCGGTGACGTCATCATCGCGGGTCGCGACCAACACGTGGTGAGCTACGAAATGGGTGCGTCGGCTCGCAACTCGTCGGTGCAGTTCGCCACCGTCGACGACTCGTCAGGGTCACTGCCACTCGACGCCGTAGTGGAGCGAATCGACGCGGAGTTTGATCATCAAGCCCACGTCTCGATGATTGCTCTCGAGAACACGCACATGCCCTCGGGCGGCACTCCGTGGGACGTTGACGAACTTCGTCGACTCGCGAGAGCGATTGGTGATCGACCAATCCACATGGATGGCGCGCGACTCTTTAACGCCGTTATTGCGACGGGTACGCCAGCGGCCGACTACACCCAAAACGTCACCACCGTGATGACCTGTCTGTCGAAGGGATTGTGTGCTCCAGTTGGATCACTCTTAGCGGGCTCGGCGACGTTGATGGAAGCAGCGCGGGTGGAACGCAAGCGCCTGGGTGGCGCGATGCGTCAAGCGGGCATCCTGGCGGCCGCGGGTATCGTCGCGCTGGACACGATGATCGAACGACTCGCTGAGGATCACGTTCGCGCCCGGGCCCTCGCCGAGCTCTTTGCGAGTGCCTTCCCCGAGTCGGGGTATGACCCGAGTAGTTGTCGCACCAACATCGTGGCGTTCAATCACCCGCAGGCCCGACAGATTATTGAGGAATTAGCGGCGCGGGGGGTTGAGGGCGGCACCGTGGCCCCACGACGAGTGCGCTTCGTGACCCACGCGCAGATCAGTGACGACGACGTGACGTACGTGGCCGAGGTGTTGGCGTCGTTTCGTCCTTCGCGCTGAGCCTCGGCTCGAACGGCTCTCGACAGTCCCACCACTGGCAATGGGCGCGTGGGGCCTCTGGGGGGTAGCCTTGAGTGGTCCTTACGGCACGGTATGACTGAAATCCTTCACCTCTCCACGTTCCTGCGCCGCCCCATCTTTGATGCGGACGGTGACCGGATTGGTCGCGTCCAAGACTTGGTCGCGCGACTCGGCGACGACGCGCACCCGCCCATCGTGGGTGTCGTGATTCGCATTGAGGGCAGAAATCTCTTCGTTCCTATTCGAAAGATTGGGGGGCTGGCCCAAGGTCGGATGACCTTCGAGGGCCGACGGGTGGACCTGCGCCGGTTCGAGCGCCGTCCGGGTGAGTTACTGCTCGCCGAAGACCTCCTGGCTCGACACTTAATCAACCTGGTCCGAGGGCGCATCATCATTGCCAACGAGATTGAAATTGCCCAGATGGAAGGTCGATGGGAAGTGGTCGGCGTTGATCCCGGTCGACGGTCGTTCGTGCGACGAGTGCTGGGGCCAACTGTTGGTCAACGCGTCAAGACCGACGCCATTGTGGACTTTGCGTCCATCGAACCGTTTGTTGGTCACGTGCCGACGGCGCGTCTGCGAATTCCCTACCGCAAACTCGCGAAGCTGCACCCCGCACAGATTGCGGACCTCGTAGAACAGGCGAGTCACGAAGAGGGTGAAGAGATAATCAAGGCAGTTGGACTCGATCGAGAACTCGAGGCCGACGTCTTTGAGGAACTCGATACCACGCACCAGTTGGAGTTCCTCGAAGCTCGCACGGACGTCGAGGCCGCTCGTCTGCTGGCGCGCATGGAGCCCGACAACGCCGCTGACCTCATTAACGAGTTTGACCAAGAGCGACGACTTCCAATTCTCGAACAGCTGCCCGCCGAACATCAGGCCAAGGTTCTCAATCTGTTGACCTACAACGCCGACACCGCCGGGGGCATGATGAATCCCGACTTCGTTGCGGTCGCGGCCACTGCCACGGTGCACGACGCGCTGGACGTGGTGCGAACCTCGAAGGTGCCCGCCGAGTCGTTGCACTCGGTCTTCATCGTGGACGAGCAGGGACAGCCAGTGGGTACTTCTTCACTCGCGGCGCTACTTCGGGCCAACGGTGACGAGTTGGCGCTGAGCGTTGCTCGTACTCATCTCACGCACGTGCACCCGCACTGGGACCTGCACCGAGTGGCGCGGGTGATGAGCGACTTCAATCTGACCCTCCTGCCCGTGCTCGATGAGGCGCACGGGCAGATGATTGGTGTGGTCACGGTCGACGACTTACTCGAGGAGCTTTTGCCCCAGGGCTGGCGCCGCGAGTTCGGCATGAGTGCGGTGGAGGAATAATGCGCCGCTTTGCCCAGGGTCACGTTCTAAGGGGGACTTTCTGAAACCCCCTAGTACCAGCCGTACCGAGAGTCCCGTTCTGACGCGACCCCGCGTAGCCACACCAGTAGCCCCCTAGGCCACTTCCTGGTTTCGCGTGGTTGTTTCGCCCAACGACCACAACGAAACGAAAGGAGGTGGAGTGTGCCGAGCGAACAGCCCCAGAATCAGCAGATACGTGGTGCCTTTGGCACTATTAAGGCGCCCGACGTCGCCACTCGTCGCGGCCTGCGCGCCCGCTTCCTTACGCTGATTGCAATTATTGGTCCTGGTCTCATCGTGATGGTCGGCGACAATGACGCCGGCGGTGTTTCCACCTACGCCCAGGCGGGTCAAAACTTTGGCTACTCGCTGCTGTGGACGCTGCCCCTCTTGATTCCGGTGTTGATTATCAATCAAGAGATGGTGGCCCGACTGGGCGCCGTGTCGGGCGTTGGACACGGGCGCCTCATCCGCGAACGATTCGGACGATTTTGGGGCAACGTATCCATTGGCTCAATCTTGGTTCTCAACTTTCTCATCATCATTACCGAGTTCATCGGAATTTCACTCTCAATGCGTTACTTAGGAGTGAGCCCCTATCTCTCGGTACCGGTGGCGGTCGTAGTGCTGTTCTTGGTAACGGCGTCGGGATCCTTCCAACGATGGGAGCGCTTCATGATGCTCTTCGTCGCTATCAATCTTTTTATTGTGCCCCTGCTACTCGTGACGCACCCGCACTACTCGAGCGCTCTTTCGCACGCGGTTGTGCCGAGAATTCGTGGTGGTGCCAGTTCTGGTGCGGTGCTCTTGATTATTTCCATCATCGGCACGACGGTGGCCCCGTGGCAGCTTTACTTTCAACAGTCCAATATTGTCGACAAACGCATTACGCCGCGCTGGCTGAACTACGAGCGGGTTGACACCATCATTGGATCGGTGATTGTCGTACTCGGTGCGTCGGCCCTTATCGCCGCGAGTGCTGCGGGCCTGGCTGGTCACGGCACCACCAACTCGTACACGAACGCGCTGGACGTTGCGCGGGGTCTCGGTAAGTACGTGGGCCACGGATCCGGAACAATCTTTGCAATTTTGCTCTTAAACGCTTCCATCATCGGTGCCGCCGCGGTGACGCTCGCGAGTTCGTACGCGATTGGTGACCTCGCTGGTTCGCGTCAGTCCCTCAACGCTCGCTTGCGCGACGCCAAGGGTTTTTTCGGTGGATTCGCGGGGCTGCTGGTGGTGGCGGGCGTCGTCACCCTCATACCCGGTGCGCCGCTCGGACTTATCACCTTGGCGGTTCAGGCAATGTGCGGATTAATGCTGCCGAGCACGACCATCTTCGTGCTGTTGCTCTGTAACGATCGAGCGGTGCTGGGACCTTGGGTCAATAGTCGGTGGCTCAACGCGCTAGCCACGATCATCGTGTCAATCCTGGTGGTGCTCTCCATCACCATGATGGCGTCCACACTCTTTTCGGGAGTCCACGTACTCTCGCTCCTCGGTATCTTGGCCGCGATTGTCGGAGTGGGGCTCGTCGTGGGGCTGCCCATAGGACTTCGACGTGCGGCCCCGCCCGAGCAGTACGAAATCGATAAGCGAGACTGGCGCACTCCGCGGCTCACGCTGTTGGCGCCCCCACCGACCTCGAGGGCTCGTCGAGTGCTGCTGCGCTCGGTGGGTACGTATTTGGTGGTCGCGGGGGTCCTTTTGATTGTGCGCATCGTGCAGATGGCAACCTCCTAGTCTCGTTTGGTGACTTCTTCGTCAGCGCTGGTCTGCGTGCACGCCCACCCGGACGATGAGGCCATCTTTACTGGTGGGCTCAGTTCGCACTACGCCAAGCTGGGTCGAGAAGTGGTACTGATTACCTGCACCAATGGCGCACTTGGTTTTGATCCTGAGGGTCGCGACGGATCGAATCCGCAACACGACGACGAGGGCACTCGAGACACTCGAGCCAACGAGCTGGCGCAGTCGGCGAAACTCCTCGGCTTCACGCAAACCTTCTCGTTGGGATACGACGACTCCGGGATGATGGGTTGGCCGCAAAATGAACACCCGTCTGCATTTATGAACGCGGACGTCGAGACGTGTGCTCGAGAACTTGCCGACCTCTTCACTGAGCTGGATGCCCAGGTGGTGGTGACCTATGACGAACGCGGTTTTTACGGCCACCCCGATCACGTCATGGCCAACGTGGTGACGCGACGAGCGCTGGAGATGGCTCCCACCGTACAGCGTCTGTACTATCCAGTGGTGCCCGCCCGAGTAATGCACGAATTCGTATCGAAGGCCACCTCGCTCGATCTGCACCTACCCGCGTGGGTGCTCGAGGCCGACTTCGCAACCCCCGATGAACTGGTGGCCACCACGTTGGACGTCTCGCGTTTCACCTCGCAAAAGCAGGCGGCTATCGCCGCGCATAGTTCGCAGATCGACAACGCCGACCTCGTCACGATGGATCCCAAACTTTTTACGCTGATTTTTGGTACTGAGTACTACCAACGCGCGTGGAGCATCGACATTCCCTCTGACCTCGACCACACTGATCTCTTTGGAGGACTCACGTGACTAATCAATTAACGTTTCTCGCGGTTCACGCCCACCCCGATGATGAGGCGAGCTCAACGGGCGGCGTGTTTCGTCTCTTCGCCAATCAAGGAGTGCGCACGGTTCTCGTCACGTGCACCAACGGCGAGCACGGCGACACGATGGAAGGTCTCAAACCCGACCACGACAGTCACGACGGAGATGACGTGGCGGCGATGCGCGCGGTCGAACTCGATGCGGCGGTAGCGGTACTGGGAATCGATCGCCTGATTCGCCTCGGCTATCGCGACTCGGGAATGAAGGGTTGGCCCCAAAACGATGACCCACGATCGTTTTGGTCGACTCCTATTGCGGTGGCGGCCGAGCGACTTCGCGCGATCATGGCCGAAGAGCGCCCCCAGGTCGTAATGACGTATAACGAAGTTGGTTTCTACGGACATCCCGATCACATCCAGGCGCATCGCGTCACGATGGCCGCCGTGGCGCTGCTCGACTACGAACCCACCGTCTATTTCAATACAATTCCTGACTCGGTCATGGCCATTTACCGAGAACGATGGGAGCAAGAGGAGCGCGAGCGCATTGAGCGAGATGCCGCCAATGGAATAGTGAGTGAACTCGTTGAAGAGACTCCCTCTGATGGTGAGGAGATCAAGATGGGTACTCCGGACGCGGAGATTGATGCCGCTATTGATGTGCACGGCGTTGCTTCGGCAAAATATGACGCTTTGGCCGCGCACCACTCCCAGATTGCGGATTCGTTTTGGATGAAGATGGGACGCGAGCAGTTCATCGAGGTCATGCGTACCGAGTGGTTTGTTCGCGCCACGAATCCTCGAGGCCTAGTGGGCTGTGTCGACGATCTCTTCGCCGGATATCGCTAAATTCAACCCCCCGTGGGGCGAGCGTTACATTTAAGTCCGTGAGTTCGAACATCCTGCTACGCCTGCGCAACGTTGAAAAGGTGTTTGGCGATACGGTGGCCCTGGCTCCGACCTCGCTCGAAATTGCCGCGGGCTCGTTCGTGGCCATTGTGGGCCCGTCGGGCTGTGGGAAGTCAACGCTGTTTAACGTGATCGCGGGGCTCTTGCAACCCGAGCAGGGGGAAGTCGAGCTCGACGGCCGTCTCATTAACGGGGCCACCGGTCACGTGGGCTACATGCTGCAAAAGGATCTCCTGGTTCCTTGGCGCACGGTCGAGGACAACATCACGATGGCGGCTCGACTTACTCGCCGCGTGACGAACGACGACCGACTTGAAGCGCGCCGGGTGGCTCACCAGTATGGGTTGGGGGAGTTCTTGCGACACTACCCAAGTGCTCTCTCGGGCGGCATGCGCCAGCGCGTGGCGTTCATGCGAACACTCGTGACCCACCAACCGCTGTTATTACTGGACGAGCCCTTTGGTGCGCTCGACGCACAGACCCGACTCGAAATGCAGCAGTGGCTCTTGCAGGTGTGGCGCGAAACGGGACGTACGGTGCTCTTCATTACCCACGACGTCGACGAGTCAATCTTTCTATCGGACCGCATACTGGTTATGTCACCGCGCCCCGGCCGGGTGGTCGCCGATATTTCGAATCCACTGGGGCGACCTCGCACGTTTGACTCGCTGACGGATCCCCACTTCGTTGAAGTGAAGAGTCAAATTATGCGGCTGCTGCACGGAGGCGATCAGTGAAACGTCGAGTCCTGCGTAACGTAGGCGTACCACTTCTCTCAATCGTCTTACTGCTCACGATCTGGCAACTCATTGTGGTGGTTTTTCATATTGCGCCGTACATTGCACCACGACCCTGGGGGGCAATTCGAGCCGTCACCACGGATTGGTCCACCCTATGGCCCCTCGTGCTTGGCACGATACGTGAAACCGTCTACGGCTTTTTTGTCGGAGCCCTGCTCGGACTCTCACTCGGGGTGATCATGGCGAAGGTGAAGGTGCTCCAACGACTGGTCTACCCCGTGCTCGTTCTCTCCCAGGCGGTGCCCATCATTGCTCTCGCTGCACCGCTGGTGCTGATTCTCGGGTTCAGCGTGACGCCCAAAGTGGTGATCGTGGCGTGGATTGTCTTTTTCCCGGTGACCGTGAACGTGCTCGATGGACTGAGTCACGTCGATCAAGATTTGGTGAATCTCGCCAAGGTCTACGGAGCGTCACGCTGGCGAACATTTCTGCAGATCGAAATACCGGCCACGACGACACCACTATTTAGTGGTCTCAAAATCGGCGCCACGTACGCGGTGACGGGCGCGATCATTGGCGAGCTCGCCGCGTCAAGTGGTTCGTCACTCGCGCTCTATCAAGAGCACGCCAATTCCAATCTCAACACTGCGGCGGTCTACGGCACCACCATGGTGATGACGGTAATTGGCATCAGCTGGTTCCTACTGGTCGTCGGTGCCGAAGTGCTCGCCACGCCCTGGCAGCGGCGCAGTGTCGCTCGACGCCAGCGATGGCGACGAACACCCGATGACCGAACAAACGTGTTGAACCCGAAGTAGTATCACCGTCACACCATCTAAAGGAGCACCGTGAAATCTATTCGTCTCAGCGCCCTCGCCGTGAGTGGCGTTATCGCCCTCGGTTCGCTCGCCACCGTAGGTGGTCTAAGTGCCTCAGCGGCACCGCTCACCAAAATGACCTTCGCGTATGACTTTCCGGGCCCCGACTTTGAGCTCACTCCGCTCGTCGTGGCCCAAGATCATGGCTTCTTCACGGCCGCCGGCCTGCAGGTCAAAGTGGTCTTTCCACCTGATACGTCGACGACGACCAAAATGCTGACCACCAACGCGGCCAATATTGGTTTTCTGACCACTACCGACATGGGCGTTGCTATTAATGCCGGTGCGCCAGTCTTGTCCGTCGCGAACTACTCGATGCGTAATAACTGGGCGCTGTTCGCCAAGCCGGGTACGACGTTGAGCGCCGCCAACTTGAAGAATGAACTCAAGGGCAAGAAAATCTTCTCCTACGGCGATACCTGGACCGAGGCGATGTTGCCGTTCGTGTTGAAGTTTGCTGGACTCAGCCCATCGCAGGTGAACATCATTACTGACCCCACCGGCAATGACCTGACGGCCCTGTTAGCGGGCAAGGTTGACGTGTCCACGTCGACCACGAACTACGAGATTCCGGGTTTCCAAGGATCAAAGACCAAGGGTAACGAAGTTCAATTACTCGGTACTAGGGCCGGTGCGCCCGACATCCCCATCTGGGTCTACGCCACGACCAAGAGCTACTCGAGCGCTCACGGCGCGAACGTGCGAGCGTTCCTCTCGGCGATGAAGAAGGCTACGGCCTGGGCGGTAGCGAATCCCACTAAGGCGGCCAATGAGTTCAGTCGGGCCTACCCCAAGAGTGGCTACACCAACGCGTACAACCTTTCGGGCTGGAAGTTGACGGTGCCCTTCCTCACCAACAGTGCGGGGGCGTACTTCACGCAGACCAATGCGCAGTGGACCACGCTGGCTAAGGCACTGAAGAGCATCAAGTTGATTACTTCAGTTCCAGCCCCCTCGACCTACTACACGAACAAGTTTCTGCCTTAAACGTGAATCCGTCGGGCCCTCGAGTCGGAGTGGTCGGTAGCTGCAACGTGGACCTGGTGGTGCGTGGTGCGACGTTGCCCCGTCCCGGTGAAACCATCGTGGGTGAGGACGTCGTTCGCCTACCGGGAGGAAAAGGGGCTAATCAAGCGGTGGCCGCGGCCACGCTCGGAGCGCAAGTGTCACTGCTCGCCGCAGTCGGTCGCGACGAGACGGGCGAGTTCATGATTGCGTCGCTACGAGCGCATGGTGTTGACGTGGGACACGTGCAGCGCAGTGACCGTCCAACGGGAACGGCCTTCATCACACTGGACCAAAACGGTCAGAACCAAATAGTCGTAGCACCAGGGGCTAACGCCGATCTTTCGCTCGAAGGCATTGATCTGGGTGGTTTCGATGTGGTGGTGGCCCAAATGGAAATCTCGGCGACGGTCGTTGCCGACGCCGCCAATCGATCGAAGCGATTCATCTTGAATGTGGCGCCCGCGGGCCCGGTGGCGCCCGCAGTTTTAAACCAGTGTGCCGTGGTCATTGCCAACGAAATTGAAATTGAGCTGTTTGATGTGGCCCAACTCGCCGACTGCATCGTGACGCTGGGTGCGCGTGGAGCGGTGCACTACCAAAAGGGTCGAGAGGTGCTGCGCGTTGGTGCCCCGCGAGTCGAAGTAGTTGACACCGTTGGTGCCGGAGACGTATTTTGTGCGGCGTACGCGGTGCAGCTTGCTCGCCACGCGAGTGCGGATAACGCCTTACGATTCGCCGTCACCGCCGGGGCGCTGGCGACCAGGGGCGTGGGGGCGCAAGGCGCGCTCCCGACAGAGAAAGAGGTCCACGAATGGCTCGCACGCGCGTCGTAATTGATACCGATCCGGGCGTCGACGATGCCGTCGCCATTCTGCTGGCGTTGGCGAGTCCTGAACTGGAAGTACTGGCCCTGACCACGGTGGCGGGTAACTCCGATCTAGAAAAGACCACGCTGAACGCTCGTCGACTCGTGGAACTCTCACAGCGATTCGATGTGGTTGTCGCCGCGGGTTGCGCCGAAGCGATCGCTGGAGCAGTGCGTTACGAAGGTGAAGGCGACGTGCACGGGATTGACGGACTCGGTGATCTGCAATGGGATTCCCCAAACGTCCCGCTGCACGACGAACACGCCGTTGAGCTGCTCTTTCGCCTCATTAGCGAAGGTCCGCTGACCATTGTCGCCATTGGCCCGCTCACCAATCTTGGCGTGTTGCTCGAGCGCTACCCCGACTGTGCGGCGCTGGTTGAGCGCGTGGTGATAATGGGCGGCGCATCCTTTGAGGGCAATGTCTCGCCCGCCGCCGAGTTCAACATCTGGGCCGACCCCGAGGCCGCCCAGATGGTCTTTGCGGCTTCGTGGCCCATCACGCTCATGCCACTGGATTTAACTCACCAAGCCTCGCTGAATGACGACGACCTCGCGTATTTCTCGGGGCTCAACACTGAGGTTGGTCGACGGGTCGCCGACATGCTCGAGCCCTACGCCCGGTTTCACGAGGTGTGGTACCAGCAACGTGAGGTCTTCATGCACGACGCCATGGCGGTCTACGAACTACTTGATGCCTCCGCAATTACTAAGCAAGGGGTGGAGGTCTCCGTTGAGACGAGCGGCACCTACTCGCGTGGCGCCACGTGGATTGATCGTCGCCACCAACACGCCAACAGCCGAACCCAGGTTGGCGTATCAGTTGACAATGCCACGTTCGTGGAACTGCTTCGGACTCGACTGTCGACCTATCGCTAGATCGAACTAGTTACCTAGTAGCGGTAGGTGTCGGGCTTGAACGGTCCTTCGACCGCCACGCCGATGTAATCGGCCTGCTGCTTGGATAGCGTCGTCAGTTTCACGCCGAGGGCGTCGAGGTGCAATCGAGCAACCTTCTCGTCCAGGTGCTTGGGCAACACGTACACGCGACGCTCGTAATTATTCGTGTTGGCGAACAGCTCAATCTGGGCCATGACCTGATTGGTGAATGAGTTGCTCATTACGAAACTCGGGTGGCCGGTGGCGTTACCTAGATTTAAGAGGCGCCCTTCGGAGAGCAAGATAATGGCGCGTCCATTCGGCAGCGTCCACTTATCGACTTGGGGCTTGATCGTTTCGCGTCGCGCACCATCGAGGTTCGCCAAGCCGACAATGTCAATCTCGTTATCGAAGTGACCGATGTTGCCAAGAATTGCTTGGTGCTTCATCATTAAGAGATGATCCACGGTGACGATGTCGCGATTCCCGGTCGCGGTAATAATGATGTCCGCGTAGGGGAGCGCCTCTTCGAGAGTCGTTACCTGGAAGCCGTCCATGGCGGCCTGCAGTGCGCAGATGGGGTCAATTTCGGTGATGATAACTCGTGCACCTTGACCACGAAGTGAATCTGCCGAACCCTTGCCGACGTCACCGTAGCCACAGACAATCGCGACCTTGCCACCAATCAACGTGTCAGTAGCTCGGTTGATTCCGTCAATCAGCGAGTGACGACAGCCGTACTTGTTGTCGAACTTCGACTTAGTTACCGCGTCATTTACGTTGATAGCGGGGAACAAGAGCGAGCCGTCACGCTCCATTTCGTAGAGACGATGCACACCCGTAGTGGTCTCTTCCGAGACACCAATGATGTCCTTGGCCATTGGCTCAAAGAGTTTTTCGCCACTCGAGACGATCTTATTGAGTAGCGCGAGGATGACCCCGTACTCTTCACTGTCGGCACTTTCGGGGGCGGGCACGAAGCCAGCGATTTCGAACTCTCGTCCCTTGTGGACGAGCAAGGTTGCGTCGCCACCGTCATCGAGAATCATGGTCGGTCCATGGTGACCGGGCCAGCGCAGCATTTGTTCGGTGCACCACCAGTACTCTTCGAGCGTCTCGCCCTTCCAGGCAAAGACGGGCACGCCCTTGGGATTTTCTACCGTTCCGGTGGGGCCCACAACGACGGCGGCCGCGGCGTGGTCTTGGGTGGAAAAGATATTGCAGCTCACCCAGCGCACGTCGGCACCGAGTGCCACGAGCGTCTCGATGAGCACTGCAGTTTGAATCGTCATGTGCAGTGATCCAGCAATCCGTGCACCCTTGAGCGGTTTGGTTGAACCAAACTCGGCTCGCATCGCCATAAGGCCGGGCATTTCGTGCTCGGCGAGGTTGATCTCGGCGCGTCCGAAGTCGGCGAGAGAAAGGTCAGCAACCTTGTAGTCGAAGGTGGCAGAGGTCATGGTGCTCCTAAGCAGTTAGAGATGTCGTGCGGCGCCGACCTCTGTCGAATACGCCTACGTAAATGTTAGTGGCTTGCCCTAGGCGTTGACACGGAATTCGACGACATCGCCGTCGTGCATGACGTACTCTTTGCCTTCGATTCGAGCCTTCCCGGCGGCACGAACTGCACTCATTGAGCCCGCCGCGACGAGATCCTCAAAGGCAACAATTTCGGCCTTTATGAAGTGCTTTTGAAAGTCCGTGTGGATGACCCCCGCCGCCTCTGGCGCGGTCGCTCCCGCGCGAATCGTCCAGGCCCGAGCCTCCTTGGGCCCGGCCGTCAAAAAAGTCTGGAGCCCCAAGGCGTCAAAACCAACTCGCGAGAGCTGCGCGAGTCCCGACTCCAGCTGTCCGTAGGACTCCAAAATCTCGAGGGCCTCGGCTTCGTCGAGTCCGGCGAGTTCGGCTTCAACCTTGGCACAAAGTACGACGCTGGGTGCGGGGGCAACTGATTTGATCAGTTCGGCCCGACGAGCCTCGTCACCGAGTGTGGCTTCGTCAACGTTAAAGACGTAGATAAATGGTTTGTCCGTGAGTAAATGGAGGTCGGCGAGTGCTTGGTGATCGAGTTTCTTGGCGTCGACTTTGGATATGACGAGCCCTTCGTTGAGTGCGTCGCGAGCTTTGCTCACTTCGGCGAGTTTGAGGGCGGCCTCACCACCGCGCTTCGCCTCACGATCGAGACGAGCGATGGCCTTGTCAACGGTCTGAAGGTCAGCGAGAATGAGCTCGGTCTCAATGGTCGCGACGTCACTGGCTGGATCAATTCGACCGTCCACGTGAATGACGTCGTCGTCAATGAAGACCCGAACGACTTCGCAGATGGCGTCGGACTCACGAATTGCGGCCAGGAATTGATTACCCAGACCTTCACCTTCCGATGCGCCGCGCACGATTCCTGCGATATCAACAAAAGTGACCGAAGCGGGCAGCATTCGTTCGGACTTAAAAAGTGCCGCCAACTGGGGGAGCCGGGGGTCAGGTACCGCCACCACACCAATATTGGGCTCGATAGTGGCGAAGGGATAGTTCGCGGCGAGCACGTCATTGTCGGTCAACGCGTTAAAGAGCGTGGACTTGCCCACGTTTGGTAGTCCAACGATGCCGATTGAGAGAGCCATAGCGGTCTCGAGGCTACTCGAATGGCTCGCGGCAACTGAAGTGGAGAGCTGGTCTTAGTTACTTCGTTTGTTCAAGAGTTGGGTTATCGAGTGCCCAATGCCCGGGGTGATGAATTTGGGCGAGCGAAGAACGTAGAGCGGCATTGTTCGATCGGGTTCGAACTTGGAGCGGAACTGGTTGATGCCTTGAAAGCGATACTGATGGTCAAAGTACTTGAGTACCCGATTGCCAAACATTCCTAATTGGTCGGGGTCGCTCCACGAGTCACTGGGGCGCCAAAAGGGAAGTGGTCCATTCGAGGCGAAGGCGAAGCCCTCGTCGCGAAACGTATCAAGGGCGAGGGCCATGGAGCCTTCGAGAGCTCCGCGCGGGGCGTCGCGATGACGGACAATATCGTGGAGGTACCATCCGGCGTTACTCACCGGGGTGCAAGTGGTGGTGGCGACAATTGTTTCGTCAGCGATTGCTACAAAGTACCGACGGACCTGCTCAATATCAGTGAAGTCCGTTCGAAGGAACGAGTCGGTACGGCGCTCCGGTCGCTCGTCTTTCCAAACTCGCTCAACGTTGGCAATCCCTTCACGATCGGCTGATCCAATCACGGGGTGAGCTTCGCGCCACTCAACACCAGACTTCGCAGCGTGACTACGCGCCCAGCGCACCTTCTGGCGCCGACCACCTTGCGTTGACCATCCGGGTAAGTCGATCACGCATTCGGTTCCCGTCCATATTGAGGCCATGCCGAGTCGTACGCCCGCGTCACGCGAGGTTTGGTTCACTTCAATAAAAAAACATGCCTTTTTCAACTGGCGCGCGTGGCCCAACAGCAGTTCAAGGAGCTCTGGTTGATCACTGACGCGCGCGACTGGAGAGCGCCATGCAAGAAGAGAGCGCCGACCTTCTAAAAAGAGTATGAATCCACTTCGGTCGCTATTCCAGATGACTTGCCACGGGTCTGGGCCCAGCACTGAATACTGCCCAGCTTCGTGACCAACCTCGCCAAGTACTAACGAAACTTGATCGACAACACTTGGCACAAAACTGGTGTCGAAGGATTGGGACTGAGGATTGGAGTACTTCACGCGCCTCTTGGTTATCACAGAACGAGTATTAAGTAAGACCTTTTTTCGTTACGAGCCACGGCGGCGGCGAATAGATGCCAGGAAATTACTGCGTCGAGCGACTTTCGAGGTCGCCCACCAATTTGGCGAAGGCGTCAGAATCTGGTGAGCCCGGGCGCCGGAGTCCTACGCGGTGAACTTTCTTCAGTGGCGACGATCTAGCTCTTTCGCCTCTTTCGCCGGCGCCTTGAGAAAAACTTCCCGGACGCTGTTAATATCGCTCACGTCACCAAGCGTCTTGGGAAATTAACTCCAGTTGCCGAGGGAGCTCGTGACTTTACATTTACCTACTGAAACGAAGAGGATCTTATGAATCAAAGTGCCACAAAAATTATTGCCGTAACCGGCGCTACCGGCGCCCAGGGCGGCGGACTCATTCGTGCGATCCTGGCCCATCCCGACGGCGGCTTCAGCCCTCGCGCAATTACGCGTAATCCTGACTCCGACAACGCCAAGGCGTTGGCGGCGCTGGGCGTCGAAGTTGTCAAAGCTGACCTCGACGACGAAGCGAGTCTGGTGGAGGCCTTCGCGGGCGCCTACGGGGCATTTTGCATTACCAACTTCTGGGAGCACTTCTCGCCGGACAAAGAAATTGCTCAGGCCGGCAATATGGCTCGAGCAACCAAGAGCGCGGGCGTGTCCCACGTGGTGTGGTCAACGTTAGAAGACATTCGTGATTACATTCCCCTCAGCGACACGCGAATGCCCACCATCATGGACCACTACAAAGTGCCGCACTTCGACGCCAAGGGTGAAGCGAACCACCTCTTCACCGATGCGGGTGTGCCGACTACGTTCTTAAATACGACGTTCTATTGGGACAACATGATCTATTTCGGCATGGGGCCACAGGCTGGCGAAGATGGCGTACTCGGCATTACGTTCCCAATGGGTGACAAGAAACTCGCGGGTATTGCCGCGAGTGACATTGGTGGCTGTGCGTACGGAATTTTTGCGAGCGGCAGCGAATTCATTGGTAAGACAGTGGGGATTGCGGGCGATCACTTGACGGGTACTCAGATGGCGGCCAGTCTCACCAAGGCTCTAGGCAAAGAAGTCCGCTACAACGCAGTGAGTCCGGATGCGTACCGCGCATTCGGTTTCCCAGCCGCCGAGGAGTTGGGCAACATGTTCCAGTTCTACGCAGATTTCTCGGATCAGTACTGTGCCGCACGCAACCTGGACGCCACGCGCAAGCTCAATCCACAACTTCATTCATTCGATATGTGGCTCGAAGAAAATGTCGCCAAGATTCCTCTGGGCTAACTAGCCCTCTTGGGGGAAATTTCGAGTCAGCGAGCATGGTCTGAATTGCTCGCTCCGATGAATAGTTTCACGATGGGGTGCCCTCGTGGTTGGTCGACGTCGGGTTGGCCAATCATGAGGTCGATTGCCGTTGCGCCGGTGGCTGAGTTTCTAGCTACGAGAGAATGTCTTTACTCGTAAATCGGCTGTAGCTCAGTGCGCCAAATATCACGATGTAGGACAGCTGTAGCAGCGAGTTACTCCAGAGCGAACTCAAACTTAAGGGGTTTCGAAGTACGTCGGCGAAACCGAGCCAGTAGTAACTCAGAAGGTAGGGGTGGATCACCGCCACTTGTGGAAGTGATCCAAGTATCTGCATCACTGTTGAGACAATGACCGTGGCCGCCATTGCCCCCACTGGAATTACGGTGAGCGTTGACAGAAATAGACCGAGAGCCGATAGGCCCAGTAATGAAATAGTGACGTAGACACCAATCAATAAAATTCGAATAAGGGTCGCGGGAATCGAAATCACGTTTCCCGATAACAGCGTCACGGGGCCGACGGGAAAAAGTATTGACCCAATCACTATTCCAGTAACCAAGAGAGTGACCACGGCAGCAATTGAGAAGGCCGCAGCGCCCACAAACTTCACCACCAGCAGTCGAGCTCGGTTCACGGGCGCGATTAACAGGTATCGGAGCGTCCCGGTACTGGCCTCACCGGCGATGGTATCGCCAGCGACCACGGCGATGGTGAGTGGCAAAAAGAGTGGAGTCGCTACCACCATGGCAGTAAAGGCCACGAATAAACCGTTGTGGCTGACCCGGTCAAGAAATGGGGGGCCTTGTCCGGGCAGGACGGTGGCTCCGGAAAGTTTCACCGCAATCGAAAGGGCGATTGGGATGAGAGAAATAGTCGCCAACATCGCCCAGGTACGACGGCGGCGAAAAAGGATGGAGAGTTCCGACGCCGCTAAAGATGCAAAAAAGCTTCTATTGCGCAACTTCAAACCCCTCTCCCGTGAGCAAGACAAATCGGTCCTCCAGCGTGGGCGCCTGGACGGTGAACGAACGTACGCCTACTTTTGCGAGGACCAGCATCTCAACGATTCTTTCGGGCTCAATTTGATTAGGCAGTAGGACAGCACTCACTTCGTTACCGTCAGCGACCGCATCGATTCCTGCTGCGCTAAGTAGTTCAAGCGCTGCATCAGTTTGTGATGTCACGAGAGTGAGCTTCAGCGTCTGACTAGCTGAAAGATCTTCAACGCTACCTTGGGCAACAATTTTCCCCCGACTCATTACCGCAAGATGGGTGCATATTTGTTCGATTTCGGCGAGCAAGTGACTTGAGATGAAAATGGTGATGCCCTCGGACGCCAACGAGCGAATTAAATTTCGAACCTCGCGAGTTCCCTGGGGATCAAGCCCGTTGGTTGGCTCATCAAGCACCAACAAGTCGCGAGGTTGCAGCAAAGCATTGGCAATGCCCAATCGTTGCTTCATACCCAATGAGTAGGCGTGAACTTTTTTGCCGGCCGCTTGCGTGAGACCTACACGCGCTAACGCTGCATCGACCCGGACTGCCCTCGTTTTTGAATCGGCATCACGATTAGCGGAGTCAAATCGAAATAAATTATCTCGTCCGGACAGATATGGGTAAAACGCTGGACCCTCTACCAACGCACCGACTTTAGGGAGAGCCGCTCCAAGTCCACTCGGGACTGGATGACCCAGCAATGTCGCTTCACCTGATGAAATAGTGGCCAGGCCGAGCAGCATTCGAATGGTGGTTGTCTTGCCCGAACCATTGGGCCCCAGAAAACCAAATACTGAACCCGTTGGAACTCGAAGGTCTATCGCGTCAACAGCTCTCTGCGAACCGAACGTTTTTGTGAGGTCTGAAGTAGATATTGCGTACTGCGGCTCCAAAGTTTGGGTCATTACCTCGCTGCGGCTTCGAGAAGCTTCTGTGTCGTCACCGAGCCAGCAAATATTCGACCATCGTCGGTGAACAAGATATTGAACAGTGCCGTCGAAAACACACGGCCGCCGTTCACTGGTTTGGTCAAGACATCGAAGTACGAATTAGACCTAATCGTCGCAAGTTCTTGGGTCGGAATCTGTGACGCCGGAATCTCTACGACGGCCGACCATCCTTGCGCCTTCAATTTGTCAAATTGTACCTGCGCGGCGGCCTGGTCGGCGGCGGACGGTGGCTGATTTAGCGCGTTCATCTGATCAACCGACAATGAATTTGGTAGTTCTTGGACGGTTACGCCCACGGGCGGCGTGAAGGAAAACAGCGACGAATCAGATGTCCCAAATGACACTGAGTCAAACGAAACTTGGAATGCTGGATTACTCTGTCCCACGGCATT
>CAITNF010000008.1 GCA_903893745.1 uncultured Actinomycetes bacterium | reverse complement strand
GCTCGTTGGCGTCGCCGGGCACAACAATTTGAATTCCCTCATAGGCCCAGCCGGCGGCTTCAACCAAATCCGGCACCGCGACGGGATGATTTTGAAGCAGTGACGCGGCGAGGTTCACGAGCCGCTGGGCGACTGCCAATGTGTCACTCGAACCATTACAGAGTGCCAAGCGGGCCAATGCTCGACAAGCCACTGCGTGGCTCGAGGGTGTGGCCCCGTCGAAGATCTCTTTGATCCGCGCCGGCAGGTCAGTCACATGATCACTTTGCACGAAAAGTCCGCGACCGCTATTAGGGTTTTTTACGCTGGGGATGGTTCCATCCCAGTAGTGCTCGAGGAGGAAAGCACCCAGCAACTCGCTGCGCTGAAGCCAGAGGTCATCACCCGTCCACTCAAACGCTTGGACAAGGGCGTCAAGTAACCACGCGAGGTCGGCGGCGCTGGCAAAGTTCAGTGAGCTCGCGGTGCGCCGCCACGCGCCTTCGCGCCAGTGGGTTCGATGCAGATTCGTCAGCAGTTCGAGAGCGACGGTCACGAACTCGGGGTCGCCACTCTCGAAACACGCGGTGGCGAACATGGCATTCCACTCAAGAATGACTTTGTCGTCGCGTAGGGGTTGCGGGCGAAGCGACCTGGCCCGTTGAAGCGACTGGAGCGCCGTCTCTAACGCGGAGGGTGTGAGGAATGGTTCGCCATCCGCTAGTTGAGGAATTGAACGACCCTCAAAACGACCATTGGCTTCGATGGTCCATCGTCGTGTCGCTCGGGTGACGTCATCAACGCGACCATCGCGAGTGAGCACGTTGTTAATTTCGTCAACAGTCCAGGTCACGTGCGAGCCCTCGATGCCATTGGCGTCGGCGTCAAGGGATGAAGCGAATCCGTCGCGCACTGCAAGATCACGAATAACGAATCGAAGTGTCTCGTTGGCCACGTGACGCCACTCGGAGAATTGGGGACCGAGACGACTGGCCCGAAAGTAACACCGAGCGAGTAGGGCTTGATCGCTCAGCATCTTTTCGAAGTGAGGAATGTGCCACTGGTTGTCAACGCTGTATCGCGCAAAGCCACCTTCAATGTGGTCGTAAAGGCCACGACGAGCCATGGCGTTAAGCGTTATTTCCACTGCGCTGCGCGCCGCCGGGTCACCATCACCGAGCAACGCTTCGACGTAACTCGGACGCGGAAACTTTGGAGCGGTGCCGAACCCACCTTCGGTGTCAGCCATCGTGATGAGTTCTTGGCGAAGGCGAGTTCGAATCTGCACGAGGTTCAGTCCATCGGTGAAGGGTGCGAGATGGTCGACGAATGCGACCTCTCGTCGTAGGGCTCGACCAAGTTCTCCAGCCTGCTCTTCAATTGTGTCGCGTTGGCTCTGCCAGGCATCAGTCAGAGCGTGGAGCAGGCGAGGAAAACCCACTTGGCCATGACGATCTTGAGGAGGGTAGTACGTGCCAGCGAGAAACGGACGGCCATCGGGAAGAAGGAACACTGACATTGGCCAACCACCATGACCGCTCACCAATTGAGTTGCCGCCATGTAATACGAATCGACGTCGGGTCGCTCTTCTCGATCAACTTTGATACATATAAAATTGTCATTGAGTAACTGTGCAGTCGCCACGTCTTCGAATGATTCGTGCGCCATAACGTGACACCAGTGGCATGCGGCGTAGCCGATTGAGAGAAAAATCGGTCGCTGAAGTTCTTGGGCCTTCTCGAAGGCATCGGTGCTCCAAGCGTGCCACGCGACTGGATTGGTTACGTGTTGCGAAAGGTAGAGCGAAAGTTCGCCAGTCGGTACTTCAGAGAGTAAGGGCACCGCTAGTCGAACTTCCGCACCAGGTCGGCTGATGAAGTCAGAGATGGCGCCACTCGATAATTCTAGAGAAAGGCCATGGTTGGTCTGATGACGGGCCGCACCGCGCAAGTATGCTCGTTTGGCAGAGGGTCGGCGTCGTCGCCCAGAGCATGACGAGGTGTGAATGCCAAGTCCAGACAAGGGAATGGCTTTAGCGGACTTTACGGTTGAATCGTTCAGCGCCCACGCAACAACGCGAGACGTGTACCGCTTAGGCACTGGACCAGCGGTCGTGGTGCTCCACGAAGTTCCGGGCATAACCCCACTGGTAGCGGCCTTTGGAAGACGGGTGGCCGCGCGGGGCATGACCGCCGTGCTGCCCGACCTCTTTGGTAGTCCGGGCCGTGAACCTTCAGCGGGCTATTTAGCGAACTCGATGTTGCGAGCGTGCGTCAGCCGAGAGTTCGTGACCTTCGCGACCAATCGAACCAGCCCAATTGTGCGGTTCTTACGAGCATTGGCGCTCAGTGAGCACGAGCGCTGCGGCGGACCAGGAGTTGGCGCAGTGGGCATGTGTCTCACGGGAGGGTTTTCGTTGGCCATGTGTGTTGATCCAATTGTGATTGCTCCAGTCATGAGCCAGCCCTCGCTGCCACTACCAATCGGCGCTCGTCGTCGCCGTGATCTAGGTATTAGTGAAGGTGATTTGGCCATTATTAAAGACCGGACCACTGATGGTCTGTGCGCCATGGGTCTTCGTTTCAGTGGCGACCGAGTCGCGCCCGCCGAACGCTTCGCTCGACTGCAGCAAGAACTGGGCTCGAATTTCATTGGAGTGCAGATTGACTCATCGCAGCCCAATCCCTGGGGCTACGCAACATCGGCGCATTCGGTCCTCACGGAAGACTACGTCGATGAAGAGAACTCTCCGACCCGTCAAGCCTTGGACGGCGTACTCAATTTCTTGGAAAGTCGGCTCCTCACCAACTAAGTGATTGACGCGAGTACAACGTACTTTCGCAACACATTGACCTATGATTCGTGAATGGTCAATGCACTCGCAGGCACTACGGCACTCGTGACCGGCGCGAGTCGGGGCATTGGACTGGCGATTGCGCAGAAAATTGTTGATGAGGGTGGGCGAGTAGTTATCTCGTCGAGGAGTCAATCAAATCTTGACGAAGCCGCGGCGAGTTTCTCGAACTCGGAGCGAGTGAAAACGGTGGTAGGGCACGTGGGTTCCTCGGATGACGCCGCGCGCGTGGCAGCGTTTGTCGTAGAAGAATTCGGGAGTTTGGATATTCTCGTGAATAATGCGGCGACAAATCCGTACTTCGGCCCCATGATTGATATCGACGAAGCGCGGCTCCAGAAGACCTTTGAGGTCAATCAGGCGTCGGTTCTAATCCACACTGCGGCCGCGTGGCGTGCGTGGATGAAGGATCACGGTGGGGTGGTGCTCAATATTGCATCCATTGGAGGACTAGGGCCCGAACCAGGAATTGGTTGGTACAACGTAACCAAGGCAGCGGTCATTCATATGACCAAGCAACTCGCCTGGGAGTTGGCCCCGAACGTCAGGGTCAACGCGATTGCCCCAGGACTGGTGCGCACTGAACTAGCTCGGGGAATCTGGGAGTCGCGGGAGTCTGAAATCGAGGGCCACATTCCGCTCGGACGAATCGGTGAGCCTTCGGATATCGCTTCAGTGGCTTTAATGCTGGTGAGCGACGCGTCATCGTGGATGACCGGCCAAACCGTCGTGGTCGACGGCGGCACCACGAATCAGCCCTCGGGCGGAGTTGGCTAGCCCATCAATGCAGATGTATTAACTCGCTGCGACGAAGTTTTCCGTTACTGGTGCGCGGTAGCGCGATGACGTAGCGAATCTCCTTGGGCTTAGCCCATGGACCAATGCGCTCGCTCGCAATGGATCGAAGCGCATCATCGGTGACTGAGCCGTCACTGACAACCAGGGCCACGATGCGCTCTCCCCACATTTCGTCGGGAAGTGACGTTACCGCCACATCGCGAACACCCTCGAGGCTCGCTAAGACTGACTCCAAATCTTCGGGCCAGATTTTCTCACCACCGGTCGTGATGACAAAACCCAAACGTCCGTGGACGTGTACGCGACTATCACTAACCTCACCGGCGTCACCAGTAGGAAACCAATCATCGAACCCATCTGGTCCGAGTGCTCGAGGTCGAGCACTGTCGCGATAGGAACGAAAGAGCGTGGGGGATCGAACGAGTAGTTCACCAGCTGGCGCGACGACCTCAACTGACGGGAGGATGCGTCCGTCAAGCACAATGCCCGAACCAGTTTCGGTCATGCCCCATGTGGTGTGGACGTTTGGAGCGAGCGACGTAGGTGCACGTCCTCCACCCAGCAGGACGACTTGATAACCACTCAGGTCGTAACGGATCAGCTGTGGTCGCACGACTGCGACGTGCGTCGCACCGAGTTGGGGGCCAGCGGCGAGATTGTCGGTAGCGCCCCACACCAGAGTGGCGTCATCAAGGATTGCGCGCAGTAGCACGGCCAGTCCTCCAATATGGCTGGCGGGCAAGCAGGGAAGCCACGCGGGAGGTCGATTGACGAAGAGTGCCGCCTCGCTGAGACGGGCACTGGCGCGAAGGGCGCTCCAGGTCAGTTCGGCTGCTTTGGGCGCACCGCTCGAACCTGAGGTCAAAATAACGAGGCCGATCTCATCGTCGACGGACCGGCCCTCGCGAAGTTCGTGGCGTCCATCGCCATCAAGCACTGCGGTGGCGCCCAGCTGGGCAGCCTGTTCACGACGTCGCAGGGGCGTCAAACGTTGGTCCAGCACGCAAAATGCCTGGTCAGTTTCGACGCAGTCACGAAGCGCACGTTCGAGGTCTGAGCCCAAAGGTAGATCGAGTGCAAGAAGAGAACCCACACCGCGACACTAGAGGTCGAGAGTAGTTTTGAGGTCGAAAGGCTGGTTTGTCCATGGCTTCAATGCGCTACGAGACACGGATTCGTGCGACCGCTGACGAGGTCTGGCGCGTGGTCACCGAGCCCACCTCAATTGTTGACTGGTTCCCCGGCATCGTCTCGTGCGTGGTCGACGATAAGTTGCGAACCATCACGACCGCGACGGGCCTCGAGTTGCCCGAAGAAATTCTTACCAACGATCCACTACTGCGTCGATTTGCGTATCGAGTGACGTTACCGATATTTAAGTTTCATCTCGGCGTAATTGATGTGATTGAACTAAGCCCCGAAGAGTCACTATGCATTTACTCGACAACGGCGGAACCAGACGTAATGGCACTCATTATTGCGGGCGGCACCAAGGGCGCACTCGAAGAGATCAAGCGACTCGCTGAGTCCAAAGCGGAGGCAAACTAATGGGCAGAAAGATTCTCTTCATCACGACCGATCAGCAGCGTTACGACACCCTTGGCGTGAATGGTGGACAACTCTCGCGTACGCCTACCCTGGATCAACTCGCTCGCGAAGGCATTCGTTACGAGCGCTGTCAACCAGCATCGGTGGTGTGTATGCCCTCGCGAGCGTCAATTTTGACTGGTCAGTATCCGTCGATGCACGGTTCGTGGATGAATGGAGTACCGCTAGCTATTGATGCCCCGTCGGTTGCGGAGAGCCTCCACGATGCCGGGTACGCAACAGCGCTGATCGGCAAGGCTCACTTTGAACCATTCATGGACCCCTTTGGAAGATTTGTCGAGAACTCCCTAGCGAGCCTCGGTATCCCCACCGTTGATCAGCCGTGTTACGACGGACGTCAAGGCGTCCATCGTGGATTTGATCACCTCGAATTTGCCACCCACGGTGTACTGGGCTCATTGCACTACGCGAAGTGGATGAACGAGCAGCACCCGGATGCGATCAGTGGCTTTTACGCCGTCATCGATGGTGATCTGAACGTAAATGCGGCGGGAGGCGGTGACTCAAATGCGCCACAGGTGAAATTGAACCCCGTCGCGCGCGAGTGGTATCACACTGATTGGGTTGCGGACCGCACTATTGCGTGGCTTAACCAGCAAGACAGTGACGCCGACTGGTTTTGCTGGATGAGCTTTCCCGACCCCCATCACCCCTGGGACCCACCGGCGTCAGAGGTTGGCCGAGTGCCGTGGCGTGAGGTTCCGTTGCCGAACAACTACCCCGAACGCGCAAGTGAGCGCGAAGCGCTGCTCGATGCCAAGGCTCGACACTGGCGCGCGTGGTACGACGGAAAAGTGGTGAGCAACTACGAGGCTCCGGCGCACTGGGTGCCCGCGACGCTGACGTCCGATCAGGTTCGTGAAGTGAACGCGCTGAATGCGGTCGAAGTGGAATTGATTGATGAAGCTATCGCCAAAGTGCTTCATGCCGTTGACGCGAAGGGCTGGGGAGATGACGTCGACGTAATCTTCACTACTGATCACGGTGAGCTTCAGGGCGACTTCGGACTGTTGTTTAAAGGTCCGTATCACGTCGACGGACTCCTTCGACTACCGCTCATCTGGCGTCCTGCGCGAGCGACGATGCCCGTACCGAGTGTCGTGCACGCCCCCGTGAGTCTGGTTTCGCTCGCCGCGACTTTTCTCGACGTCGCGGGACAACCGGCTCCCGCGTGGGTCGAAGCAGCAGCGTTGCCTCGCAGTGACGAGGAAGCTCGAGCGCGGTCCTTTGATGCGACCATTACCGAGTGGGATTCGTCGCTCTTTGGTGTCGACGTCCACGTCCGCTCACTTGTGACTGAGCAGTACCTGTACACGGAGTATCAAAAAGGGACCATGCACGACGGGAGCGAGGGTGAACTCTACGTCCTCGCCGAAGATCCCCTGCAGCGGGTAAACCGATTTAGCGATCCAGCTATGGCGTCGGTGCGAGCCAACCTAAGTGAAGTACTACGAGCGCACGAACTACGCCCGGGCGAGCGTGCGCAACCGGGCACCCTGCTTGCTCCGGTCTGAGCAAACGGTAGCGTGGACGGCATGTCTGAAACCGTTATCAGTGGTGAGCCTATTGATCCCGTAGCCGTATTTCGAGCGATGCCCCTGCCCAAGTGGGTGGCGCAAGGCGAGTACCGCGACGTCATCTATGAAGTAGCTGAGGGAATTGCAAAAATCACGATCAACCGTCCCGAATGCCGAAACGCGTTTCGCCCGCAAACCCTCTTTGAGTTGGCAGCCGCCTTTGAGCGAGCCCGTGATGACGTGAGTGTTGGCGCAATTATTTTGACGGGTGCGGGTCCCGACGCCTTCTGTTCTGGTGGCGATCAGAAGATTCGCGGTGATGATGGTTACCTGGGCGACGACGAAGTGGCCCGTCAGGGAGTGGGTCGCTTAAACGTGCTCGACCTGCAGATTCAGATTCGCCGTCTACCAAAGCCGGTCGTGGCTTCAATCGCGGGTTACGCGATAGGCGGAGGGCACATTCTTCATTTGGTCTGCGATCTCTCGATTGCCGCTGATAACGCACGCTTCGGACAGACCGGTCCGCGCGTGGGTTCCTTTGATGGAGGGTACGGCTCATCGCTTCTCGCGCGCGCCATTGGCATTAAGCGCGCGAAAGAAGTCTGGTTCTTGTGTCGTCAGTACGACGCGTCGACGGCGCTGGAGTGGGGGTTGGTTAACACGGTCGTGCCACTCGCCGACCTCGAACGCGAGACGGTGGCGTGGTGCCGCCAAATGGTCACCCTGTCGCCAATCGCTCTTCGTATGGTGAAAGCGGGTTTCAACGCCGCGGACGATGGTCTGGCTGGAGTCCAGCAGCTCGCCGGTGACGCCACGATGCTGTTCTACATGTCCGAAGAGGGACAAGAGGGCCGTAATGCCTTCGTGGAACACCGCGACCCGGACTTTTCAAAATTCCCACGGCGTCCATGACCGAGGCGCCTGGCGCCCTTCGCCGGTGGGTGCTGGCCGCACGACCGAGGACGCTGCCGGCGGCAGCGGTGCCCGTGGGCGTTGGTGTGATGGTGACACGTCCGCTGCCGATTGAGTGGCTCAACTTTCTACTGTGCATCGTGGTGGCGTTGGCGCTTCAGATTGGTACTAACTACGCCAATGACTACTCCGACGGTGTTCGCGGCACTGACGAAGTACGGGTGGGACCATTTCGCCTGACTGCTTCGCGCCTCGTGCCCGCCTCCTGGGTGAAGTACGCCGCCTGGTCGTGGTTTCTCATTGCCATGGCGAGCGGAATGTGGCTGGCGGAGCGCACGTCGTGGTGGTTGGTCGCCGTGGGATTGACGGCAGTGCTGGCCGGCTGGTTCTACACCGGGGGTCCCAAGCCGTACGGTTACTACGGATTTGGCGAACTCTTCGTGTTGATCTACTTCGGCTTCGTGGCAACCGTTGGCAGCAGTTACGCGCAACATCGAACAATTTCGTCAACGTCGTGGTGGTTTGGTCTGGCGACGGGCGCGATGGCCTGCGCTTTGCTGGAAGCCAACAACTTACGTGACATCACTGGTGATCAAGCTGCCAGAAAGCGAACATTGGCTGCTCGACTTGGCCGCGCGCGGGCTTCGTGGCTGTACGCCACCTGCGTTGGCCTGACCGTGGTGGGGATTGCGGCCGGACGTTTGATCGGAGTTGCCCTCGTGGCGCTCGTGGTCTACATACCGGGCTTGCGAGTGGCTTTTTCACCTCGACAAGGTCGAGATCTCCTGGTGTTGTTGAAACTTTCGGCGCGTGCGCAGCTCGCCCTCGGTGTGGTCCTGATTGCGGTATTCGTGACTACTTGCTAGTGGGCGAGAAATACTTCGATGAGTTCGGCCGCGGCTTGAGGCTGTTCGAGATGGGCAGCGTGTCCAGCATCGGGGACCAGTTCAACGTGACCGTCCACGACCGCATGAGCAATTGCGTTGGCTTCGAGCACGAATTTGGTATCCAACGCTCCGGCCATGGCGAGCACGGGCATCGTTAGTTCAGGTAGTTGGTCACCTAGCCAGCGCTGAGTACCGGTACCAGCTTGGCGCAAGGAGTTGGCAAGACCGAGCGCACTACTCATGCTGCGATTCGCTAGTTCAAGCGGATCATTTGGCAGTCGTTCGAACATCGGTCGGGCTAACCACTCTTGGAGAAAGGTAGACGTGCCAACTCGTTCGATGTGATTGGCGAGTTCATTGTCACTCTGACGTCGTGCGAGTTGGGCAGCTTCGTCGCCAAGACCTCGGCTGGCACCAATGAGCGCGAGGCGAGACACTCGGTGGGGATGACGCAGCGCCAGGTGTAAAGCCGTGCGTGCGCCAAGGGAGTAGCCGGCCAGGTCGAACTTATCTTCCTTGAGGGCTTCGGCGATCAGGTCGGCGGTCTGTTCCAAGGTGGCGCTGAGCGAACTCGACAAACCGTGCCCGGGAAGGTCGAGCGTCACAAGCTCGTGACTACCTGCCAGAATGGAACGAAACAAGTGCGCCGAATCTCGAGTTTGAGTGAAGCCGTGCAGCCAGACCAGGAGTCGACCCGACCCTTGGCGCTGGACACTGAGGAGTGACATTGCAAGAGAGCGTACCGAGTCCGAGCGACGTGCAGGCCACCTTCGCCGCCACGCTTTTTGACGAGTGGTGCCGCTTGGGACTTCGTGAGGTCGTTATCTGTCCCGGCTCGCGTTCTTCGCCGCTGGTTATGGCCGCTGCTAGCCGGGGCGATCTACAACTCCACGTTCGTCTCGATGAGCGCTCCGCCGGGTTTTTTGCTCTCGGCCGCTCGCTCGCCACCGCAAGTCCCGTGGCAATCGTGGTCACGAGCGGCACGGCCGCTGCGGAGCTGCACGCCGTGGTGGCGGAAGCCGACCTGGCCGGTGTCGCGCTGGTGGTTATTACCGCCGACCGGCCACCCGAGTTACAGGGCGTCGGAGCACCCCAAACCATCAATCAACGACATCTCTACGGTTCTATGGTTCGTCGGTTTGAAGAACCCGGTGTGGCGCGACACGAGGCGGCCCGCTCGTGGCGACCCCTGGCGAGCAATCTTTGGCACGATGCGTTAGGCGCTCGCGGTCAGCGCGGCCCGGTGCATCTCAACGCAGCATTCGCTGAACCACTAGTGGGAACTGCGACAACTCTTCCCGAGGGACGCGCGGCCAGCGAGCCGTGGCAGACCAGAGTAGAGACGACCGCGATGGCTTCATTAAATCTTTCGGGTCGAAGAGTCCTCGCGGTGGTGGGAGCCGGTACGTCAGCGACGGTGATTTCTCGTTGCCGTTCGCTCAACTGGGTAGTCGTGGGTGACGCGACGGCCAACGGGACGTTGGCGTACTTCGACGCTCTGCTGCGCAGCGACACCTTTGCGAAAAATGCCGAGCCCGACGTGGTTATTCGTTTGGGGGGACTACCGGCGTCCAAGGTTCTGGGTGCGTGCCTGCGCGCGTGGCAGATGCCCGTGGTCGCGTTTCGAGGAGCGGGACCCGTTGCTGATCCGGATGGACTGGTTTCGGCGACCTTTGATGGACTTCCCGATTCGACCAGCGTTCTTATGGGTGACGGCGACTACGTGGCGTGGTGGCGTTCAGCATCAGACCGGGTCGATGCCTGGCTTTCAACGAGCGACGCCGATTCGCAAGTATTCAGCGAGCCTCGAGTGGCCCGCACCGTCGTGCGTTGGTGCAACGAACGACGCGTTCCGCTCGTCGTTGGTTCATCCATGCCGGTGCGCGACGTTGAGTGGTGGACGCCAGCGCGCACGTCGGTCACTTTCGCAAATCGAGGAGTTAACGGCATCGACGGTGTCGTCTCGACGGTCTTGGGCGTCGCTGCCGGACAAACGGCGGTTGGACTGGTTGGTGATATCACCATGCTGCACGACGTCTCGGCACTGGTTGACGGGCTGGGTGACGCCGGTGGCTCGTGCGCGTTGGTTGTGGTTGACAATGGCGGCGGCGGGATCTTCTCTTTTTTGCCTCAACAGAACGCTCTCGATGCCGCAAGCTTCGACCGTTTGTTCGCGACACCGAAGCGACATGACCTCGTCAACGTTGCTCGTGCTTTTGGCCATGACGCTGAACGGGTGACCTCAAGTAGCGAACTCGACCAAGCGCTGGCTCGAGCGTTGGCCCAGTCGGGACTGAGCGTGATTGTCGTAAGCGTGCCGAGTCGCGAAGAGAACGTGCACATTCATGAAAGATTGAATGAGCGAGTTCGCGAACTAATTGAAGTACCAAACTAATGATTGGCGCACTCCCAAGTTCATTGGTGGCCGCAATGCCGTTGGCTTTTGCGGCCGGTCTCGTCTCGTTTGTGTCGCCATGCGTGTTGCCCCTACTGCCCGGCTACCTTGCGTTTCTTGGGGGAAGCACTGGCAACGTGGGCACTCAAACCGGCCGAGGTCGTGCGGTCGTAGGGTCGCTCGCCTTCGTCCTGGGTTTTGCCGTGGTCTTTGTCAGTTTGGGGACGGTCTTTGGGACCGTGGGTCGTGAGTTGCGCACCAACGAGCGCACACTCGAGGTGCTCTTTGGTCTCGTGACGATTGCTCTGGGCCTCTTCTACGCGGGGTGGTGGCCATCAACGCTGCTCTTGCGTGAGAAACGACTGCACCGCTTACCGCGAGCTTCGATAGTGGGTGCTGCGTTGTTGGGCTTTACGTTCGCGCTGGGTTGGACTCCTTGTATTGGACCGACACTCGCCGCCATCTTGTCGCTCGCCGCGGCCAGTCCCGGGGCGACTGCCTTACGAGGGTCCGCGCTGGCCTTCGTGTACTGCCTCGGATTGGGCCTGCCCTTTGTGGTGGCGGCCCTGGCCACCGAGTGGATGGTCAGCGCGTCAGCGTGGCTTCGTCGCCACCAGCGCGTAATAGGTCGCGTTGGGGGCTTAATTCTTATTGCTATCGGCGTCGCTCAGGTCAGCGGTGCATGGCACAGCTTCGTATTGTGGATGCAGACCTCGATTCCTGCGGGAAGCGCTCTTTTGTAGCGAGCAGCGCATCGTAGACTTGCGTTATGCGGCTCAGTGACGACTGGACATTTCGTGGCCTCGTCCACCAAGCCACCGACGAGTCCATTTTTGAGCGCCTCAATGGCGGTGGCGTTACTGCCTACATTGGCTTTGACCCGACGGCATCTTCGCTGCACCTGGGAAGCCTGCTCCAACTCTGCAATCTTCGTCGTCTGCAAATGGCCGGTAACCGTCCGATTGCGCTAGCTGGCGGCGGCACCGGGCTCATTGGTGACCCTAGTTTTAAGGCCGTCGAGCGACCTCTGCTGACGCCTGAGCAACTGAACGCCAATGTCGAGGGGATCCGCAGCCAACTCGAAAAGTTTCTCGACTTCTCACCGAGCGCCGGTGCTGCGCAGGCGTTGCTCGTTAACAATGCGGACTGGCTGACCACCATTTCACTCACGGACTTTCTACGTGACGTAGGAAAACATTTCACGGTGAATCAAATGATTGCCAAGGAGTCAGTGAAAAGTCGTCTCGATCGCGACGACAGTGGACTTTCCTTTACCGAGTTCTCGTACATGCTGCTCCAGGCCTATGACTTCTTGCGACTCCATCTTGATTATGACTGCTCGCTCCAACTGGGTGGTTCGGATCAGTGGGGCAACATTACGGTCGGAACTGAATTGGTGAGAAAAGTCACTGGCCACTCAGTGGCCGGAATTACGTCACCGCTGCTGTTGCGTAGCGATGGTCGTAAGTACGGCAAGTCCGAGGGAGGAACTGATCGAATTTGGCTCGATGCGTCGTTGACCTCTCCATTTACCCTGCATCAATTCTTGCTCAATAGTGATGATGACCTCACCCCGATGCTGCTGCGCTTCTTTACGTTCCTCGACCACGAGACAATTATGGAACTCGATGAGTCGGTGCGCAGCGCCCCCCAGGAACGACGAGCGCAGCGAGCGCTGGCTAACGCCGTGGTGGGATTTGTGCACGGTGAAACGGCTGCCCAACAAGCGGAGCGAGCGGGTGCTGCCCTCTTTAGCGAAGATATCGCCGGACTCGATGAGCAGATGCTCCTTGAGGTTGTTGGTGACGCACCTTCATCAACGTTGGCGCAATCAGAGTTCGATGCTGGAATCGAGATGGGCGAACTACTCGTGCGTTGTGCTCTGGCCGCGTCCAAGGGTGAGGCGCGTCGATTTCTTGAACAAGGTGGTGTTTACGTAAATAACGTTCGCACGAACGTCTCGGATGTGCTGTCACGTGAGCAACTTCTCCACGGCCGTTATGTAGTTGTGCGTCGGGGGCGACGTCAGATGCATCTCGTGGTCGTGCGGTGAAGCGCCGACTGATTGGTTTGCTCGCGGCCGGACTTTTGCTCGCAGCGTGTGGTTCCGTCAGCGCAGCTTCGGCACTTCGCTCGTGGGTTTCCCAGAGTGCCTTCGCGCGAGGCAGCGCGACGCTCCACCGCGATGCCTCGCACGCAGCCACCACGCTGCGCACCGCGAGCGCCTCAGCGTTCCAGCTGCACACCGTGTGCGCGGTGCTACTGGTTGATAGTGAATCGGCCAATGCCTCGTTGCCAACGCCCGATGACCAAACAACGACACTGCTGGGGAAGGCGTACGACTTGTTAGGGAGTGGGGCCAATGTTTGCTACCACGCCGGATCGAATGCGGCACATCGCACGCAGGCCTTATCCCTACTTGAAGCGGGGTCCGCTCGACTCGCCCAAGCGAACCTTCGAATTAGTGCGGCAACGGCCGGCGGCTAACTCTGCGCCGGGCGTAAGTCAATTTTGAGATGCAAGATTCCCTCTTCCAAGGTGGCAACGGCGTCACCGAGCATGGCGTAATCCTGGAAGTCAATCTTGGCGGCTTCGAGGAATCGCTGACGATCGGGACCCTCTACGGGCGGTAGACCACGTCGTTTCACGGCGTCCGCACGGTCTCGAAATCGTTGAATCATTTGGTTGGGGTCAAAGGCATCGGTCACTCAGCCATGGTAGAGGTTTGAAGTGGCGGGGGAGTTGGTAATATGAGACTTCGGAACAGCGCTGTTGGGCCGTGGTCGCCGTCATAACTGGCCTGCGACCAGTAAGGAGTTAACGTGAAGAAGGGCCGCCATCGTCGGTTTGTAGAGGCACGAGAGCTCAAGCGGTCGACCGGTCCGCGAGCGACTACGTGCGTGGAATGTGGTGCAGCCCCCGACGATATCCACGCCAATTGGTGTTTGGCTGAGGAAGATCGTTTTGACGAAATATTGGGTTCACTTCCTCGTACGACGTTTAATGAGGACGATCCGCTGGCCGCGGAGAGTTAAGACTTTTTTCGAAACACCGGGTGTTCGAGGCGCGTGGCTTGGTTGGGCATGATTCGGCTATTCATGTACGTCAGTAATTGGTCGTAGACCGACTGGCCAATCATCGCGATGAGCTCTTCGCTCATTGAATCGACCACGCGGGTCTTTCCAACGAATGCCTCACGCGCCTCGGTACACCACCAGTGGAACTCAGCTCCACCTTCGCTCCAGTCGCGCCGTCCCCATTCACCAATTCGCGTAATTACCCAGCCGTCGTCTTGTACGTCGTCGTCGCGGCGAAGGGGCAGTTGCCAACAGACTTCAGGTTTAAGCGGGATGTAGCTCTCGTTGTTGTCCATCGACATCACGTGAAGGGCACAACCAGCTCCTCGGTGAAAGTCCGGACGGTTGAGAAAGATGCACGCATCTTGCACCAGACGAGTAACGATTTCGCCGCTCTTTTTTACCCGAGTCGTGCCGTTGGCCCCTTTTGACTTGAACTGCCATTGATCGGCGGTGAGCCGCTTGGCAGCCTTTTCGACCTTCTTTTGATCTTTTTCATCGGTGAAGTGGGCGCCGTAACTGCAACATCCCTGTATGAGTTCGGGCGTTGGTCCGGTCAGTACACCTTGGCAGCCGGCTCCGAAGATACAGTTCCAACTGCTTTCGAGGAACGTGACGTCGAACATCCATGTTCGCTGTCGCTTGGAATCATCGAAACTGAACCACTCATGAGCGTCGGTAGGTATTGATGGCACGGAGAAAACTTAGTAGGTGTGCGACCTGGAGCGTGACTCCTCTAGACTGAAACCTGTGACTACCGTTGATTCCTTTGACATCTTGACCCTCACCGACGAAGCACGAAACGTGGTTCTCGATGCGCTGGCTAATGAGGGGCAAAACGACGGGTTGGCGCTCTTTATCGAGGTGACGGGGACTCGAGGTGCTGGCTACGCGTACGACCTGTATTTTTCTGACCGCGTGGATGCCCCAGAGGGTGCGGTCATGGGTGTTGATGGTGGTGTGACCATTGTCGTGCCCGCGTCGAGTGTTGAAAGACTTCGCGGAAGCCGTCTGGAATTTGCCAGCGAAGGCGGCGGCGGATTGGTGTTGGTCAATCCCAATATTCCGACACCCGAAGAAATTAATCCCGGTGTCCCAGCGGATATTTTGGCCCACGGGGTCGAAGGACCTCTCGCCACGGCGGCCGTGGTGATCTTGGACGAACAGATCAACCCCTCCATCGCGAGCCACGGTGGCCGGGCAGATCTCATTGCCATGGATGAAGTTTCACGTATCGCGTACGTCAAGCTCTCGGGTGGCTGCCAGGGCTGTGCGATGAGCCGAATGACGCTTACGCAAGGCATCGAAACCACCTTGCGCGAAGCGATTCCCGAATTGATGAGTGTGGTTGACGTGACCGATCACGCTTCAGGGGTGAATCCCTTTTACGCGAAAGAACAGTAGTCAGGCTTCCACCACCTAGAATTTGGTGATGTTGCGCTTTCTAACTGCTGGCGAAAGCCATGGCCCCTCACTGACGGTGATTGTCGAGGGCCTTCCCGCCGGACTGGCGATCACCGCTGAAGACATTGGTGACCAGTTGGCGCGACGCCGTTTGGGTTACGGTCGAGGACCCCGTATGCGATTTGAGCGCGACGAACTGCGACTCACCGGTGGCATTCGTCACGGACGAACGCTCGGTTCACCCGTATCGATCGAAATACTTAATTCCGAGTGGCCCAAGTGGGAAGTGGAGATGGCGGCCGCTCCGGGTGAGCCCTCGAGCAAACTAACCAAGCCTCGTCCGGGCCACGCCGATTTAGCCGGAATGCAGAAATATGGTTTTGATGATGCGCGTGATGTGCTCGAGCGTGCCAGTGCTCGTGAAACGGCTGCTCGCGTGACCGCGGGTGCTCTGGCCAAAGCGCTGCTCGCGACCATTGGCGTCGAAGTACTGAGTCACGTTGTTCGAATTGGTACCGCCGTGACTCCGAGCAATCTTCGTCCTGGCCCTGGTGACCTTGGCAAGGTAGATGAGAGCGAGGTTCGCTGTTTTGACGAGGCCAGCGAAGCAGCGATGATTGGCGAAATCAAGTCGGCGGCGAAAGATGGCGACTCACTAGGTGGCATCGTTGAGGTCATCGCGTATGGAGTGCCCGTCGGTTTAGGTAGTTACGTCCACTGGGATCGCAAACTCGACGGCCTGCTGGCGGGCGCGCTGATGAGTATTCAGGCAGTTAAGGCCGTTGAAATCGGTGATGGAATGAGCCAAGCCTCACAACGCGGCAGTGTGGCGCACGACGCCATCGCGGTGGAGGAGTCGTTCAGCCAAGGTGGCGGGTTTATTCGGCGAAGTGACCACGCGGGCGGGCTGGAAGGTGGGATGTCGTCGGGGTCACCGCTCATTGCCAAAGTTGCCATGAAGCCACTCGCCACGCTCAATCGACCGGTCCTCGAGACGGTTGACGTGAGCACGGGTGAGTCGGCGGTCTCGTTCAAAGAACGTACGGACGTGACCGCGGTACCCGCGCTGGGCGTCGTAACTGAAGCCATGATGGCCCTTGTCCTTGCCAATGAGGCTCTCCGAAAATTTGGTGGGGACTCGGTTGAAGAGTTCGTGCGTAATTACTCCACGTACGTACAGAATCTTGGAAGCACATCGTCGCGAGCCCGACCGGCCTAACTATGGCCCGTCTCGTCCTCATTGGTCTGCCGGGTGTTGGTAAATCGGCGGTGGCCCGGGCGCTCGCCAATGCCTGGGGCTGCGAGGCGATCGATACTGACAGCTTGGTCGCTCTCGCCGTAGGCGAAGCAACGTCCGACTATCTACGCCGAGTCGGGGAACCATCGTTTCGCCAACGTGAGGTCGAGGTGCTTCGCGAAGCAATGACCCACGATGCGGTCATCGCTACCGGTGGCGGCATCGTGACCACTCCGGAAGCTCGAGAAGTATTGACGAATGCCGTGACCGTGTGGTTGGACGTTGATGATGACACGTTGGCCAAGCGCGTGAAGAACGGCGACCGGCCCCTGCTTGGTTCAAGTCCCGCTACCGCACTGCTACGACTGCGTAAAGAGCGAAGCGATTGGTACGGTGAGGTGGCCCGGGTGCGAATTGACGCGAGCGGCGACGTAACACAGGTCGCCGAGCGAGTCCGGGCCTCGTTGGCTGGTGAGCAGTCGTGAACATCCCCTTGGACCTTGGCGACCGTTCCTACGAGGTGGTTTTGGCCGAAGGAGCTCGACACGAGTTAGCGGCACTAATTGCCAAGAGCGTCCCTAAAGCCAAGGTCGCGGTGATAGTAACGTCGCCGGCACTGCGTATTCAGCCTTGGTTCGATATTGAAAGTGGACTGGTCCAGCATGTGGTCGAAGTGCCAGACGGAGAGTCCGCTAAGAACTTTGCGACGCTAGAACTTCTTTGTACTCGCTTGGCGAATCTGGAACTATCGCGTCACGACGTAATCATTGGTGTTGGTGGCGGAGCAATTACTGACTTGACTGGTTTCGCCGCCGCGGTGTACTTGCGCGGTATCGCGGTCGTGCACATACCGACCACGCTGGTGGGCCAAGTTGACGCGGCCATTGGTGGGAAGACTGCCATCAACCTGGCTGCGGGCAAAAACCTGGTTGGCTCATTCCATCAGCCGATTGGCGTGTTATGTGACTTTGCCACACTCACGACTTTGCCCGAAAGAGAGCGGCGCAGTGGACTCGGCGAGGTAGCAAAATGTTGGTTGTTAGAAGAGCGACGCGCGAGTGACCTCGATGGCACACCAATGAATGATCTCGTTACTCTTTCGGTGTCGCTGAAGGCGGCCATCGTGGCGACCGATGAGCGAGAAGGGGGAGCTCGAGCTCTACTTAACTACGGTCACACCTTGGGGCACGCGATCGAAAAACTTGCACTGGCCCGAGACGTTGACGAGCTGCGACATGGTGAAGCAGTCGCTATTGGTCTCGCATTCGCCGTGCGACTGGCCTACGAACTTGAGCGTGTCTCTTCAGAAGAGATCGCGAACCATGACGACGTGCTTAGTACGCTGGGCCTGTCGGGGCGGCTGCCGTCGCACTTTGCGACATCTGCGCTCATCGAGGCAATGGGTCACGACAAAAAAGCCCACCACGACCTAGCGTTTGTACTGCCTGGTAGTGAGGGATTCGAGGTAGTGAGCGGTATCTCGCCTGAGGTAGTTAGTCAAGTGCTGGAGCGTTTTCGAGGAGAGTTATGAGCAACCAAATTTTGCTGCTGTCGGGACCAAACCTAGACCAACTGGGGATTCGTAGTCCAGAGATTTACGGAACAGAAACCTTGGCTCAGCACGTGACTCGCTTCACCAGTGGCGCGACGGAGCATGGATTCACGGTGCAACACCTGCAATCTAACTTCGAAGGTGATCTCATTGAAGCGGTTCGTGATGCGCGCGCAACTTCGTTTGCCATCGTGATTAATGCGGGGGCATTGACGCACACCTCGTGGGCGCTCGCTGATGCTTTGGCGACGTTTGACGGAATAAAAATTGAGGTTCATTTATCGAATCCAGCGGCTCGAGAGCCCTATCGTCACGTGAGCACTCTGGCCGGTGTGGTCGACGGCACGATTGCCGGCTTTGGTTCTTTGAGCTATACGTTGGCGCTCGATGCGGTGCGCCATAAACACACGCCCGCGTAACGTCGGGAGCATCGCCAGCTTGCCTAGACTAGGCAAGCAGCTTTTTGAAAGGTACGCGCATGGCCGTTGTTTCGAGTAATGACATAAAGAATGGAATCACCCTGAAAGTCGAAGATGGACTGTTCACGGTGATTGAGTTCCAGCACGTGAAGCCTGGCAAGGGTGGTGCCTTTGTTCGTACGAAACTTCGCAACGCCCGTACCGGGGCGGTGATTGAACGAACGTACCGGTCTGATGAGCGACTGGAGCAGGCGATCATCGACAAGCGTGACACGCAGTATCTCTATCGGGACGGCGACGACTACATCTTTATGGACCAGTCGACCTTCGACCAAGTATCGATGCCTTCTAAGAGTTTGGGGAGCGCGGCGAATTTCTTGAAGGAAACGGGCAAGGCCATGCTGATGTTGCACGACGAACAGATCATCGGCATTGAACTGCCCGCATCCGTCGAACTTGTTATTGCGGAGACGGAGCCGGGCATCCAAGGTGATCGTGTATCAGGAGCACGTAAACCGGCCACCCTCGAAACTGGATTTGTAATCCAGGTACCGCTGTTCATTGGACCGGGCGAGGTCGTCAAGGTCGACACGCGCACCGGCGACTACATCACCCGGGCGTAGGGGTGAGCGAACTCGGTACGCAGCGACACCACGCCCGTGAGCGAGCGTTGGAGATTCTTTATGAAGCGTCGATAAAGAATCGATCAGTTTCTACGATTGTGGCCGAACTCAAAATTGTGCCGGACCCATTCGTGCTGGCAATTCTTAGTTCGACCGAAGAGTACGAGGAAACCGCGCACGATTTAATTACCCGCTTTGCAATCGATTGGCCCCTGGAGCGCATTGCGGTGGTAGATCGCCTCGTCATGACGTTGGCGGTTGGCGAAATGATGATGGCCGACGCTGCGCCGACGGCAGTTATCTTGGACGAGGCTGTCGAATTAGCCAAGGTCTTCTCGACGGAAGGCTCAGCCTCTTTCGTGAACGGTATTCTTTCCTCGATTGCGCAGAATCTTCCTAATCGCAAGTAAGGAGCGTCATGAACAGAATGGGATCGGGCTCCTTCAGCCTTTTGAGCCCGTTAGTCGTCTCCGTTTTTCGCCGCCAATTATACGTAACCAGCGTGGCGTGGATTATTGCGTTGTCGCTCGTAATTTTGATTGTGGCGACGCTGCTGCGACGAGTGCAAGGGTTTAATCTCTCTGCGACCGGCTTGGGCGAACCGCGTAACCGAACGCTGCTGCGACTGAGTTTTGGCGCCTTGTGGCTGGTCGACGGTCTGCTGCAGTTCCAGCCCTCAATGCCCTTGGGCTTAGCGAACCAAGTAGTGCGACCAATGGCCGCCAGCACTCCGGGTTGGCTTCACGACTTAATGAACAGTGCGATCAATCTTTGGAATGCTCACCCAGTGGGCTTCGCGGTGGGAGTCGCGTGGCTGCAAGTCGGCCTCGGTGTGCTGCTACTGATTTCGAATGGGAGTGTCGGTCGCATCGCGGCTGCACTTTCAGCTGGCTGGGCTGCGCTGATTTGGCTGATCGGAAACGGTGCGGGCGGAGTATTTGATTCATCCAGCTCAATTCTCTTTGGTTGGCCGGGCGCCACATTGTTTTATGTGGTGGCCGGGGTGTGGCTCGCGGGACCACGGACCAACTTTCCCCAGCGATTCTCAAAAGTAACGCTGCGGGGGCTGGGCATACTCGCGCTACTCGGTGCTGTTCTTCAGTGCCTACCGTCTCGTGAGTTCTGGCATGGTGGATCGAGCAATGCGTTAACGGCGATGACCCAATCAATGACGCAGACACCACAACCGACTTGGCTGGCCTCTTCAGTCAAAGCGGTGGGAACGCTGGCTGGCACGATGGGGGGAGGCTTCAATGTTGCCGTCATCCTTTGGCTGGTTATTTCTGGCGTGGGTCTGTGGCTCACTCCCGCGCGAAACTGGTCTTGGGGAACGTGGACCTTCATTGGCGGGGCTCTATTCTTTTGGATTGCTGCTCAAGACACGGCGCTGTTTGGCGGTCTCGCGACTGACGTTAATTCGCTGGTACCCCTGGCCGCTCTGACGTGGTGCGCGTCGGCGGGTCACGCCACCAGTTCGCCGCTCGAGCGGCGTTTACCGCGCGAGATACGAAGTAGTACTGGAGCCGTACTGGCATCATTCGCTGGCGCGATGGTGATTTTTTCGTTGGCTTTGATGGGCTGGACTTCGGTGGCGTCGGCGGAGAACTCACTCTTCCTCGCACATAATGGACCGGCCTCAGCCGTTGATGTTAAAAATCTGCCGAGTTTCTCCCTAACCGATCAGCACGGTCATCGCTACACCCTCGGCATGCACCCAGGCCGTACGACACTGCTGGTGTTCCTCGACCCACGCTGTTCGACCGACTGTCCACTGATGGCCGAACAAGTGGCAACTGTCCGCAAGGAGCTCTCAGCTAATGCAGCAATTGATGTGGTGGCTGTCGCGGCAAATCCGTATCACGAGTCACTGAGCGATGTTCGATCGTTTATTGCCCAACGTCAACTGACTACGCTGCAAAACTTTTACTTCGTGACGGGAAGTCGTGCAGCAACTTCGAAAGTCTGGTCAGATTATGGCATTACGGTTGTTATGAAGCCGACCGACAAGATGAGTGCGCACTCAAATTTCGTGTTCCTCATTGACGGCCAAGTACATCTTCGCTGGGTCATCACCGATGATCCACTGGCCAGTGCGGCCGGGGCCGCGTCAACTGAGGGCTTCATACTCAATTTATTGCACGGTATGGGGGTGCACTAATTGTGACCCCACTCGGTGTTCTCGCCATTGTCGGAGTGACTCTGTCCCTGGCCAGTTGGTTACGCCACCGCTGGGTATCAAGAAGAGGGACTCTCCAGCTGCTGCTGGCCATCAGCTCGTGGGTTGCACTGTGGGTGGCCTCAGCCTCAGCCTTTGCGACTAAGGGCATGACCAATCTTCCACTGCACATGGTTAGTCACGTGGTGGTCATGTTTCTCGTTCCCATGGGACTCATCGGTTCAGCGTGGCTGCGATCACTGTGGTGGCTACCCGACGTCGTAATGCGGCGGCGCCTGCTCCGCTGGTGGTACCTAGGACGCGAATTCGTACTGCCGAGGTGGCTGAACCATCCACTCGTGGCGCTTGTACTTCTTAATGTTGTAATGGTGTTGTCGCATACGCCTCGAGTCTTTGACTATTCAATGTCGCACCGTTGGGTAATGGATTGGGCGCTCGAGCCCGCCTACCTGCTCTCGGGGCTCTTCTTCTTTCACTTCTTAATTAGTGCCGCACCCCGCTCAAATCGGTGTCGTGTTCGATGGCAGTTCGTGATGGTCGTCGCCACCATGTTCGAAATGTTGATTCTGGCCATGGCAATGTCAATCTTCACGTCGACGTCGTGGTATTCAGTGATGAACGCCATGGGAAACACGGCGGGGATGTCATCGATGCCCGGCATGGGTGCATCCATAGCTCGGACATTTCACCAGCAGCAGCTGGCCGCGGCCATCCTTTGGATCTGTGGAGATTTCTGGGCGGTACCCGTACTAGTGGGCCTGGTGCGCCGGGTCAGTGTTCGCGACGGCTCGCTACTAGCCGCGTTAGAGCGTCAGTCGCGAGGCGTCACGGGATTGTCGTCGTGAGTGCCGTGCATTTTCGCCAAATACTCATTCCACGCCAGTAGGTCGGGATCAGCGTCCGGGGGCACTTCGAGACTTCGTTGCTGAGCTTTCACGCTCTTTTTGTCGGTGCCCTTCTCCTCCTGCAGCATCCTTCGCCACATGTAAATGGCGTATACCCCGAGAATCGGCCACTCTACGACGTAGGCCCACGACAGGGTATTTCCAGCAAGTGCTCGCGATATCTCGAAAAGGAAGGCCGGAATACATATCAATTCTGCTAAGAAAAGTCCTACGTGGACTCTGAATGTATTCTTATTTTCGTTCGACATTACAACAACTTTAACGCCAATGCATGCGAATTCGAAACTATCCTTACAGCGGATGTTCTTTGTCTGAGAGCAGACCAAGTTTTGATTAAGGAGTGCGCATGAATCGATCGAAGTCACTCGGCGTCGCCCTGGCTTCAGTGCTACTCGGGGGAGGCGCGCTCGCTCTCGCTGGGTTCACCTTGGCAAGTAATGTGCCACACCAGGCTCAATTACGTTGCGTTCCAGATGCAACAGCAATGAACACCTGCGGCCTCAATTTCAGCGTTTTTCCTGATTCGCTGGCCGGCGAGCACGGAAAAGCTGGAGGATCACACCCGGACTGGGTCTCCTACTCGAATCAGAATCTCCGAGTTCCCGCAAATACGACGGTCGTGGTGACGATAAAACAGTACGACTCAGGTGGCGCACTCAATAACTCCTACTTTGCCAATGTCTTTGGAACGGTTGGTGGAACCGCGACGGTCGACGGAAAAGTTGTAAGCCAGGTTGATCCCAACAACATCGGACACACGTTCACGCTCCGAGGAATTCCTGGCACTGGCTCGCACTTATTCGTTTCGGTACCAATTCCCGCGAATGAAAACGCTGACAACTCAGTCAAAATTGCGGATGGCGTCTATTCGAAGCCAATCGTTGTGAAGTTTTCTTTCAAGACTGGTAGCAAGGGCGTGTACCAGTGGAACTGTGAGTTCCCGTGTGGAGGTTCACGCATTGGTCAGTTTGGTGAGGCAATGGGAACGTACGGTTACATGTCCGGCACTCTGAACGTGGAATAGGGAGAATCTGTGACAACCACTGGTCAAAAAAAGTCGATCAAGAGTTTTTACTGGACGTGGCTTGCTCTCACGGTGCTCGGGGTCGCGCTATCGATTTGGGCTCCAGGTCACTTCATGCCCCGATCTATGAGCAACGACATGCACCTGTCCATTCTTACAATTGTTATTTTCAGTGTGTCAGCCGCTCCGGTCGCTGCGGGAGTCTACGCAGCGACACTCTACGTTTTGAAAAATTTCCGGTATCGAGGTGAAGGTGTGCCACCGGCTGGCGCTGATTTTCGAGGCAATAATGTCATGATCACCTCATGGCTGTTGATTTCAACGGTGCTCACAATTTTCCTGCTGGTGTGGGGACTCGGTGCGCTCGCGGTAGATAACGGGTCGACGGGACGCAATCCTCTGGTCGTCAATGTGACCGGACAGCAGTGGGTCTGGTCATTCCAGTACGCAGGTACGAACGTAAAGACCAATGAGTTGTATCTGCCACTGAACCGTGAAGTTGAGTTTCGAATCACTTCAGATGACGTCACCCACGGATTCTGGATTCCCCAGATGGGCGTCCAGGTCGATGCCAACCAGGGCGTCATCACAACGATCCACACGACCCCTTCGGTGACGGGAACATTTGATGTGCGATGCACACAGTTCTGCGGTCTTAATCACGCGTTCATGGTGACGCAAGGTCATGTGCTTTCTCAAACAGATTTTAATAATTGGCTGACCGCGCAGCCGGCTCGAGCGTAGGAGAACACGATGACCACAACTCTCGAACACAGTGCACCAAAGGTGACGTCAAAAGCCGGAGGTCTGGCACGCCATCAGAATTTTGGAACGGCGCTCATCGGTGGAGTGCTCGTCGCTTGGCTGGCTTGGTTCATCGCACGGCGCGTCTGTGACCCGACTGGCAGTGGTTACAGCGATTTGACGGCAATCTGGTTGGGCATCGGCTGGACGGTCGGTTTCTGGATTGGCATCGGAGCGTTCAATGGCCCGTTGCGTTGGATCGCTGGTCGCGATCACACCCGGGCGGACGATCTGTACTACGCCGGTGAGGGACAAGGCCGAGCTCGATACTGGAAATACACGACCGACCACAAAGTGGTGGGCGTGCAGTACATCGTCATGACCATGGTGTTGCTCGGCGTCGGGGGCACGTTGGCTATGGCCATTCGAACAAATTTGATTGCTCCGGGTAATCACTTCGTGAATCAACAGGTCTATAACGGTTTTATTGCGGTGCACGGGATGTTGATGATTTTGGCGCTTATTGTGGCAGTCGCTGGTCCCTGGGCCAACTTCGTGATGCCAATTATGTGCGGTGCCCGCGACATGGCGTTCCCGCGACTTAACGCGCTCAGTTTTTGGACGTTGGTCGCGGCAGCTGGACTTCTGCTCACTACGTTGGCCGTAGGTTCACTGGACTCGGGTTGGGTGGTGCTCGCACCAATTACCAACCAGGTTGGTGTCGCCATGGATTTCTTTGCCTTAGCAATTGTGGTCTTCACGGTTTCAACCACCGTTGCCGGAGTTAATACCATCGCAACGATTTTGACCATGCGCACTAAGGGTATGACCCTCGAACGACTCCCCATCTTCGTGTGGGGATCAATGATTGCTGCTGCGCTAGGTCTGTACGCCTTCCCCTACTTTTTGCTGGTCGAGTCGTTACAGATTCTTGACCGTACCGTCTTTACGAGTTTCTTCGTCGCGACCGGTGGTGGCACAGGTTGGCTGCAGGCCAACCTGTTCTGGCTCATGGGCCACCCTGAGGTCTACGTAATTTTGATTCCCGCGGTGGCGGCACTATTCGAAATTGCCTCAGTCATGTCGCGTAAACCGGTCTTTAGTTATCGCACCGCAATCGCCGGCATGGTGGGACTCGCCGGACTGAGCATCCTGGTCTGGGCTCACCACATGTTCACCACGGGGTGGGCGCCAACGCTGGGTGGCCCCTTCATGCTGACGACAGAGATCATTTCGATTCCAACTGGCGTCTTTTTCCTTGTCCTGATTGGAACATTGTGGCGCGGCAATATCTGGATGAAACTACCCACGGTGTGGATGTTTGGCTTCATTGCTAACTTCATTATCGCCGGTATTACTGGTATCTACCTTTCGGACATCCCTATTGATAATCAGTTGCACGGCACCATGTTCGTGACGGCCCACTTCCACTACGTCTTTGTGGGATCGGTGCTCTTCGGGGCAATTGCTGCCTTGGCCTTCTGGTTCCCCAAAGTGACCGGACGTTTTTTAAACGAATTCCAAGGGCGAATTTCATTCTGGCTGACCTTCGTCGGTGTGCAGGTTACCTTCCTAGCTATGTTCCTCTCGGGTTTGAAGGGAATGCCGCGTCGAATTTCGTCGTACAGCATCTTGTTTGAGCACACGAATCTGATCTCGACTATTGGTGCGTACACCATCATGTCGGGGATGCTGGTGCTGCTCGGTGCAATCATTACTTCGTGGCGACACGGCGACCCATCCGGTCCCAACCCTTGGCACGCTAATTCGCTCGAGTGGATGGTCTCTACACCGCCACCACTGGAAAACTTTGACGTCCTTCCGGTTATTACCGAAGATCCCTATACCTACCGAGAAGAACTGGTGCGCTCATGAGTATTGACACCCACGACCAGCACGTCGCCCACGAGGGTCATCACGAATCACCCGAAGTAGTCGACGGACGTCAACGCCTCGCGGTGTGGCTCTTTATCGGGGGTGACTTCGTTACCTTGAGCGCATTGCTGTTTGCCTACCTGTACCTGCGAGGTGTCAACACCGACGGTCACTGGATGAATATGTTGGGCTATCAAGGACATACGTTCGGGTGGTACGAAAACCTCGCTGGTAGCGCTGCGGGACTTCCGGCGCCCACACTTATTCACGTCCATCCTCTTGCGGCCGGTTTTAACTGGCTTGTCACGTTGGTGACGGTAATAAGTGCCGGAGTGGTCTGGCTTGGCGAACGAGGACTGCGAGCGACGAAGAATGCCAAGAGTTACTCGGCCATGGCGTGGCTGGCGACGGCGGTTGTCGCGGTAGCCATTGTCCTAACCATCATTCAGCTTCGCCATATTCCTCAGATTTTTGTGGCGAAAAATGACAGTCACGTAATGGCGTACACCACGTACTCGTCGGCGATGTTGGTGCTAATTGGATCGGCACTCGTCCACTTGCTACTTCTAGTTTTCTTGGGACTTGGTTTAGCTATACGCTCAGCTCGAGGTGTTATTTCGGGCGAAAAATGGCATCAAGCGCGTCTGGTTCGAATTTTCTGGGTCTGGGTGGCTTTGTCTGCCGTCGTCATCTCGGCGGTAACGACTACAGTGAATACGATTCATTAGAAGACACAGTCCTCTGTACTCTCCGTGAGGAGTTACAGCGGTCTGTCGTAAAACGGGTCCCGAGAGGCTCGAACGACAGGAGCGAGATGACGAGCAGTAATGAGCCCCTTGCGCGAAACGCGGGCGGGGGTTTTGTTGAAAAGAGCCGCCTGTTAGGCGCCGACGATATTCAACGCGCGCTACGGCGAATGGCCCACGAAATTGTCGAACGTAATACTGACCTATCGCGACTGTCAATTATTGGCCTGCAAAAGGGTGGCGAACCCTTCGCGGTGACGCTGGCTGCAAATCTGCGCGAGATCTCTGGCGCGCAGATTCCTCTCGGTTTGCTTGACGTGACCTTTTACCGAGATGACTTGGCGAGTAATCCGGTGCCAACGACGTCGGCTACTCAAATTGATCATGATCTAACTGACCGGACCATTGTTGTAGTCGACGACGTGCTCTACACCGGGCGAACCATTCGGGCGGCCTTAAATGCGCTATCGGACTGGGGTCGCCCGCGGTCGGTGCAGCTGGCGGTCATGGTGGACCGGGGCCATCGCGAACTACCCATTCGTCCCGATTACGTTGGGAAAAATTTACCTACGGCGCAGAGTGAAGCAATAGTCGCGACGATTGAGGGCGTCTGGATTGGTTCGTTGGGCGAACAACATGCTTGACACCATTCGCGGCTCCAATCTTTTGACTTTGGCTGACCTGTCACGAGACGCACTGGTCGAGGTCCTCGACACTGCTGAATCGTTTGTAGAAGTGAATCAGCGGGCTATTAAAAAGGTGCCCACTCTTAAGGGTCGGGTTGTGGCATCACTCTTTTATGAAGAATCGACTCGAACGCGGTTGAGTTTTGAAACCGCGGCAAAACGGCTGAGTGCCGATGTTCTGTCGCTGGCGGTGGCGTCGAGCAGTGTGAAGAAGGGTGAATCACTGCGCGACACCATTGCCACGATCGACGCGCTAGGAATCGACGGAGTCATAATGCGTCACCAATCAAGTGGTGCTGCACAACAGGTCAGTCGGTACGTCCCGCACGTTCGCGTGATCAATGCGGGCGATGGGCTTCATCAGCATCCGACGCAAGGGTTGCTTGACGCCTTCAGCGTTCGCCAAGTTTTAGCGCAGCGTCGCGGTACGACGGGTTTGGAATCGGGTTCGGAACTCTTTCAAGGTTTGCGGGTGCTACTCGTAGGCGATATTCGACACAGCCGGGTGGCGCGCAGCGATATCGCCGCGTTTTGCGCATTGGGGGCCGAGGTGCGAGTTGCCGCCCCCGGGACGTTGCTACCCGATGAGATCGCTCAATGGCCGGTTACGGTCAGTCAGAACTTCGATGAAGCCTTGGAATGGGCTGACGTCGTGGGTCTGCTGCGATTGCAGCGAGAACGCGGTACGGGGTCGTTCGTGCCGAGTCTGTCGGAGTTCACCGCGACCTACGGTTTGACCGTGGAACGAGCGCGGCGCTTGCGACCCTCAACGCTGATAATGCATCCCGGACCGATGAACCGGGGCGTCGAAATAGATTCTCGCGTGGCTGATCTGCCAGCCGCGATCATTACTCGCCAGGTGACCAATGGCGTGCCAATTCGTATGGCAGTGCTGTATCTCACCATTGCCGGTAGCTCGGTGGAGGTGGGTCAGTGAGTTCGTTTCTTCTTCGACAGGGTCTGGTTGTGGGCGTGAGCACCTTTATCGGTGACGTCTTGGTGCAGGACGGTCAGATTAGCGAGGTCGCAGCCCACGTTGAAGCGCCCTCGGGTGTCAAGGTGATTGACGCAACGGGATGTTGGGTTGGTCCGGGATTCGTTGACCTGCACACCCACCTTCGCGAACCTGGTCGTGAAGCTGCCGAGACTATCGAAAGCGGAGCACGGGCGGCCGCGATGGGCGGCTACACCGCGATAGTGGCAATGCCCAATACCGAACCGGCTCTGGACAACGTCTCGCTCGTTTCGTACGTATTGGACCGTGGAGCGCGGACCCCAATCGACGTCGCGGTGGCGGGAGCAATCACCGTTGGACGACACGGAGAGTTACTGGCCCCACTGGCCGAGATGGCCGCGCTGGGCGTGCGGCTCTTTACTGACGATGGAATGGGCGTACAGGACTCACTATTGATGCGTCGGGCCCTTACCTACGCGCGACCCCTAGGGGTCCGTCTCGCGCAACACTGCGAGGACGATCGACTCGCGGCTGGGGGATCGATGAACGAGGGTGTCGTCAGCGCTCGGTTGGGTCTCGTGGGCCGCCCAGCGCTGGCTGAGGAGTTGATGGTGCTGCGCGATATTGAACTGGTTCGACTGACCGGCGGAGCGGTGCACTTCTTGCACCTGTCAACTGCTCGGTCACTGGCCCTGGTCATTGCGGCGCGTAATGAAGGTCTACCGGTGAGTGGTGAAGTGGCGCCGCACCACTTCACCCTCGACGAGACGGCCTGTGAGGACTTCGACGCGGTCTTCAAGGTTCACCCACCACTTCGCCCGGTAGCTGATGTAACCGCACTTCGCTCAGCCATGGTGGCCGGGTTAGTTGATGCCGTAGCGACCGATCACGCCCCGCACGCTCCCGAGCTGAAGGACCTGCCCTTTGATGAGGCACCGGCCGGGATGTTGGGTCTCGAACACGCGGCCGCTTTGACCTACGAAGCCCTTGGTGGACAAACGTCCGATCCGTCACAGTTTTTCTCGCTCATGAGTCGCGGTCCAGCGCGCATTGCCCAACTTCGTGCGCAGGACCGCCCACTGCGTCACGGATCGCACGGAGGTGACCTGGTGGCGGGTGACGACGCCAATCTTGTGATCTTTGATCCGACCATCGATTGGACGGTGCAGCGTGAGGCGCTACAAAGTCGAGCGATGAATACCCCCTACGAAGGACGAACACTGCACGGACGGGTGCGAACGACGATTGCCAAGGGTGAACTGGTGGTCCATGAGGGACAGCTGTCGTGACTCGTGCGCCGGCGTTCTTAGTACTGAACGATGGCACCACCTTCGAAGGCTACGCCGGCGGCCACCTTCCAGAAGGGGGAGTCACCACTGGTGAGTTTGTCTTCAACACAGCCCTAAGTGGCTATCAAGAGGTCATCACCGATCCGAGTTACGCCGGTCAAATAGTGGCGTTCACGTATCCCCACATTGGTAACTACGGAGTGACGCATCTAGATGATGAAGCCTCACGACCATGGACCCGAGGCATCGTTGTACGAGATCTGTCGGCGGTGGACTCTAATTGGCGTTCGGAAGGGACGCTCGAGGCGTTCTTGCGCCATCATGAGATCGCGGCGCTACTCGGAATCGATACCCGACGCCTCACTCGTCATCTGCGTTCGCACGGGGCCCTGGCGGGTGCCTTTGGACACGCGCCACTCGAAGTGGTCCAACTGGCGGCACAAGGTGCCACGGGTACGGATAACACCGATCTGGTTTCACAGGTATCAACCCGCGAGACGTATCGTCGCGGCGAGGGCGACTTGCACGTCGTCGTCGTGGACTACGGCATCAAGACCACCATGGTCCAACAGTTGGCCCAACGATTTAGTCTGACGGTCGTACCATCGTCAACGAGCGCCGACGAAATCTTGGCAATGCAACCCGATGGAGTGTTTTTGTCAAATGGACCTGGCGACCCGGCGGCGTTGTCGCGGCAGGTAATCGAACTTCGCACCCTGCTCGGTGCGGTACCAATCTTTGGCATCTGCTTGGGCCACCAATTACTGGCCACGGCGCTGGGCGCTACGACGCAGAAACTACCGTTTGGCCACCACGGCAGCAATCATCCAGTGAAGGATCTCCAAACGGGTCGAATTGAAATTACGGCGCAAAACCACAACTACGCGGTGACGCCCGATTCGCTCGAACGCGGTGTCGTGAGTCACATCAATTTAAATGACGGGGTGATTGAGGGTATCTCGTCACCAGCCGACCGCTGCTTTTCGGTGCAGTATCACCCCGAGGCTGGGCCGGGTCCTCACGATGCTCGCTACCTGTTTGACCGATTCGACACGCTGCTTCGAACCAACCGGGTGGAGGTCAACTGATGCCTCGTCGAGACGACATCAAATCCATCTTGGTCATTGGCTCGGGACCCATAGTGATTGGCCAAGCCTGCGAATTCGACTACTCGGGTACGCAGGCCTGCCAGGTACTGCGCAGCGAAGGATACCGAGTGATTTTGGTTAATTCGAACCCCGCCACCATCATGACGGACCCGACCACCGCCGACGTGACCTACATCGAACCACTCGACGCCGACGTACTCATCGACATCCTGGAGAAGGAACGTCCCGATGCGCTGTTGCCTACGTTGGGTGGTCAAACCGCGCTGAACTTGACCATGGAATTAGTACGGCGAGGCGTGACCGAGCGACTCGGTGTTGAAGTCATCGGGGCTCGACCCGCGGCGATTGATACGGCGGAAAATCGTGAGCTGTTTAAGGCCGCGATGGCGGACATTGGTCTAGCAGTTCCACAGTCAGGGTTTGCCCACTCTGAGACCGAAGCGTTGCGTATTGCCGAAGAAATTGGTTGGCCAATCATTATTCGCCCCAGCTTCATTTTGGGGGGGGCCGGAACGGGAATCGCCCACGACGCCGTCGAGTTCTTGCGACTCGCCACCGAAGGTATCGCGGCGTCACCGATTGGTGAGATTTTGGTGGAGAAGTCGATTGCCGGTTGGAAAGAGTATGAGCTCGAAGTGATGCGCGACCAGGCCGATAACTGCGTCGTAATCTGCAGCATTGAAAACTTTGACCCGATGGGAGTTCACACCGGTGACTCAATCACGGTCGCTCCCGCGCAGACGCTTTCGGACGTTGAGTACCAAGCAATGCGCGACGACGCCTTCGCCGTGCTGCGACGGGTGGGCGTCGAGACGGGGGGATCGAACGTCCAGTTCGCGGTGAACCCCGATAATGGCGAACGACTAGTCATTGAGATGAACCCGCGCGTGAGTCGCTCGAGCGCGCTGGCGTCCAAAGCGACGGGATTTCCGATCGCCAAGATTGCCGCTCGATTGGCCGTTGGCTACACCTTGGACGAAATTCAAAATGACATTACGAAACTCACTCCCGCGAGCTTTGAGCCCGTTATTGATTACGTGGTGACAAAGATTCCTCGTTGGGCATTCGAAAAACTTCCGGGATCGACGCCAGTGCTCGGAACGCGAATGCAGTCGGTGGGCGAAGTCATGGCAATCGGTCGTAACTTTACGGAGTCGCTCCAAAAGGCCGTTCGATCGTTGGAGCAGGGCCGAATGGGCTTCGCACTTGGTCGCGACCACGAATTTGCGGACCTCGACGAAACCGCACTCTGGCGCCAGTGCACCGTGGCGACACCGGATCGACTTTTTGCGCTGCACGAGGTGCTGTGGCGCGGACTAAGTGTCGACGAAGTCGTCGAGCGAACCAAGATCGATCGATGGTTCATTGATCAGTTAGCAAAGATCGTCGAACTCGAGCGAGAGCTCGTAACGGTGCAGATCGAGACCCTCGATCAACGCGGCTGGAAGCGTTATAAACAGTCCGGTTTTTCGGACGTGCAGGTCGCTCACTTCACTGGCCGCGGCGTCACCGAGGTCACGTCACTGCGAAAGGCTGCAGGAGTTCGTACCACCTTCAAAACAGTCGATACCTGCGCTGCGGAGTTCGATGCATCAACGCCGTACCACTACAGCACGTACGAAGACACGAGTGAAGTGCAGTCATCGCCACGAGATCGCGTCATCATTCTGGGCTCGGGTCCGAACCGTATTGGTCAGGGCATTGAGTTCGATTACTGCTGCGTGCACGCGGCCTACGCGTTGCGCGAAATGGGTTACGAGACCGTGATGGTGAACTGCAATCCCGAGACGGTATCCACGGACTATTCGACCTCCGATCGTCTGTACTTTGAACCCCTGACGCCTGAAGACGTGGCCGAAGTCATCGAGGCGGAGCGCGATGCCTGTAGCAACGGCGCACGCATTGCGGGTGTCATCGTCTCGCTGGGGGGGCAGACGCCTCTAAAATTGGCTCATTCGATTGATCCCGCCCTGGTCTTGGGTACTCCCGTCGCCTCTATTGATGCGGCTGAAGATCGTGAACGCTGGTCAGCTATCTGCACCAGCCTGGGCCTACGCCAGCCACCGGGTGACGTTGCGTTGACCTTGGAACAGGCTCGGGCCATCGTCAAGCGAGTGCACTACCCGGTGTTGGTTCGGCCCAGTTACGTGCTGGGTGGCCGGGCGATGGAGATTGTCTATGACGACAAGGCTTTAGAACGCGTAATGAACGACCTAACGAGTCTGCATGGCGCCCTGGCACGAGAGGGTGGCGTCAGCGCGTCTCGGCCCATTCTTATTGACAGTTTTCTCGAAGACGCGATCGAAGTGGACGTGGACGCGGTGCGCGATAGTACTGGTGAACTCTATATCGCTGGAATCATGGAACACGTCGAAGAGGCGGGCGTTCACTCGGGTGATTCGGCCTGCGCGCTGCCACCACAGACCCTGAGCGATGAAGTTGTGGCGACGTTGCAAGAGTACACACGCAAAATTGCCGACGCACTTGAAGTGGTTGGTCTGGTCAACGTCCAGTACGCAGTCAAAGAAGGCCAGGTGTTTGTTTTGGAGGCAAATCCGCGAGCCAGTCGGACTGTTCCCTTCGTGGCCAAAGCAACGGGTGTCTCACTGGCTCAGGTGGCGGTCAAAGTGATGATGGGGTCAACACTCGAGTCACTGCGTGAGCAGGGACTCGTTGGCGCGACCACACCACGACCAAAGTACGTAAGTGTGAAAGAGGCGGTCCTACCCTTCAATCGGTTCCCGGGAGTCGACACGATTCTTGGGCCCGAAATGCGCTCGACTGGAGAGGTGATGGGTATTGGTGAGAGTTTCGGAATTGCCTTCGCCAAGGCTCAATTAGCGGCGGGCACAAAACTGCCCGATACTGGCCAAGTGTTTCTGTCGCTCGCTGATCGAGACAAGGTTTCTGGACTGGAACTAGCTCGCCAGCTGCACAATTTAGGTTTTTCGATTGCCGCGACTGTGGGCACGGCGGGCTTTCTACGTGCTAATCAGGTACCCGTTGCGACACTGGTGGGCAAAATTGGCGTGGCGGAGTTCGGAGTTGACGCGGTGACCATGATTGCTTCTGGCGAGGTGCACTTAGTGGTGAACACCCCATCGGGCCAGGGTGCTCGCGCTGACGGGGCGGCCATTCGTGGAGCGTGCGTGGTTCATGCGGTTCCGTGTCTGACAACCCTGAACGCTGGTTTTGCGGCGGCCAAAGGTATTGGTGACACACGTGCACACGGATGGCGCGTGCACTCACTACAAGAATTGCACCAGACGTGACCATCGACCTCAGCACATCAGTAGGCAGTATTGGACTGCGCTCACCGATTTTGACTGCCGCGGGTACCTCGGGTCACGGTGACGAACTCGCTGCGTATGGCGATCTTCACGCCCTGGGCGGCGTCGTGGTGAAGTCCCTCGCCCCGATGGCCTGGGAAGGTAATCCCGCGCCCCGGGTGGTCTCGTCGGGTGTGCATATGGTCAATGCGGTGGGCTTAACTGGACCCGGTGTCGCGGCGTGGCGTTCGGAGTCGTTGCCCAAGCTCATCGCGCGTGGCGCCACGGTAGTGGGATCGATTTGGGGGCGAACGATTGAAGAGTTCGCTCAGGCTGCCGAATTAATGCGGGGCGCGCAGATTGTGGCGCTCGAAATTAACGCGAGCTGTCCCAACCTGGAGGCGCGTTCTTCAATTTTCGCTCATTCGGCCCAAGCAACGAGTGAGATTGTCGCAGCATCGTTGGTCGCCGGTGTGCCGCTCTGGGTAAAATTGAGTCCCAACACGCCCGACCTCGTCGCCATCGCGGGCGCCGCATTGGACGCGGGAGCGTCAGCGTTGGTCCTGGTCAATACCATGCTCGGACTGGTAATTGACGTGGAACTTCGCCGCCCCGCATTAGGCAACGTGGGCGGGGGACTAAGCGGTCCCGGTCTGTTGCCCGTGGCGTTGCGTTCGGTCTACGAGTGTCGCGAAGCGTTTCCCAGCGCACCCATCGTGGGAGTAGGGGGAGTACAAAGTGGTGAGGACGCCGTCGCGATGTTGATGGCGGGAGCGAGTGCCGTTGAAGTAGGTACTGCTACATTCGCGAATCCTCGCGCCCCGTGGCTAGTGCAAAAAGAACTGAGTCGATGGCTCCGTCAACACGACGTTGCGAGCGTCGCAGAGATTGTTGGAGCCGCACATGGTTGAACCATTCGGACTTCGCTTGCGCGAACGGATTGACGCCTTTGGCCCGTTGTGTGTCGGTATTGATCCCAGTCGGATTGCCATTGAAGCATGGGATCGAACTGACACGGTTGAAGGTCTGGAGTTTTTTACCTTGGCGATGCTAGAAGCCAGCATCGAAGTAGCCGCGGCCATAAAGCCTCAGGTGGCCTACTTCGAGCGTTTTGGCTCGGCGGGCTACCGGATCCTAGAGCGACTCTTGAGTGAGGCTCGTGACTCGAACTTGCTGGTGATTGCTGATGCGAAACGCGGCGATATTGGTGCGACGAATGAGGGATACGCCGAAGCGTGGCTTCGTGATCGTTCCCCACTGTGCGCCGACGCCGTCACCGTGAGCCCCTACGTCGGCTTGGGTGCGCTCGAATCGTTGTTTGTTGCCGCTCAGGATACGGGGCGTGGCGTCTTCGTTTTGGCGGCGACGTCCAATAGTGAAGGTCGCTTGTTGCAAACAGCTCGAACCGACGAAGGCGAGCGCGTCGAAGACTTCGTGCTACGCAGTGTTGCGGAGCGCAATAATCGTGACGATGGACTGGGGACGGTCGGTGTAGTGCTCGGGGCCACTCGTGAGCGACCCGCGTTTGACCTCGCGCTGTTGGGCGGCCCTTTCTTAGTACCCGGAGTTGGCGCGCAGGGTGCAACACCTTCGGACGTTGGTCGATTATTTGTACGGTCTGCGCGGGCCACGGTGCTCGTGAACATTGGACGGGGTATCTCCGGTGCCGGACCGGAGCGATCAGCACTACGCGACGCAGCACAGCGCTGGCGAGATGACTTAAGTAACTGTCTTTCTTGAACGAAGTCACTGACGAAGGAGTAATCTTTCTACGTGTCACCGATTCCGCCCACACTGTCGCAAGAGCAGCGCGTGCTGGCTTCGCAAGTGGCGGTCGCTAATCGACGTCGACGCGCCGAGGTGAAACGAATGGTGAAGTCGGGTGATTTATCGCTCGAAGAGTTGTTCGAGCTCGCCGAGCGCGAAGCGTGCGTTGCTCAAATGCGTGCGTACGATTTAATCAGTGCGCTGCCCGCGATTGGCGAAGTAAAGGCCGATCGAATAATGACGAAGGCGGCGATTGCCAAGACTCGTCGAATCCGTGGTCTAGGGCCTAAGCAGCGGGCTGAACTCTTCAAGGCCCTTGTCCGCTGAACCGCTGATCGCGGTCCTCATCGGGCCCGGTGGTGTTGGTAAGGGCACGTTGGCTCGTCGGCTGGTTGAACGAGACGATCGACTCTGGCTGTCGCGTAGTTGGACAACTCGTCCTCAACGAGTCACCGAAGACGGTACCGAGTACGTATTCGTGGAGCGTTCCACCTTCGAGAAGGCAATTGATGAAGGAAAGTTTTTGGAGTGGGCGCAGTTCCACGGCAATCTGTACGGCACCCCGCTGCCCGAAGCACCAAATCACGCGGACGTATTATTGGAGATCGAAGTGCAAGGCGCCGAACAGGTCCGCCGGCAGAATGCTGACGCAATAATCATTCTCGTGCTGGCGCCGTCGATGGCGGACCTCGAGAACCGACTTCGGGGGCGAGGCGATAGTGACGATCACGTTGCGACTCGACTCTCCAGCACGCCGCACGAGGTGAGCAAAGGGCATGAATTAGCCACTTTTACGGTCGTCAACGATGATGTCGAACGGACTGCGAGCGAGATTCTCTCTATACTGGAAGAACTTCGTCTTGAGCGACGAAATCCCTCGACAAAGGAATAAGACCATGGCTGAACGCCCGACTCTCGTTGATCCCCCCATTGAGAACCTTTTGGGTAAGGTGGGCGACTCCAAGTTCACGTTGGTTGCCGTGTCGGCTATCCGTGCTCGAGAAATCAATGAGTACTACAACGGCCTTGGTTCGGGACACGGTGCACTAATTCCGCCACAGGTCTCTTCCGTATCCAACAAGTCACTCTCGCTAGCCCTCGAAGAGCTCTATCAGGGCAAACTCGAGTTCTATCGTCCGACGGAAGATGAGATTGAGGCCGAACGCGCCGCAATAGAGGCCGCGGAATTGGCTCGCCAGGACACTAACTCCGACCTGGACGCCTTCACCGATGCCCTCCGCGACGCCTGAGTCGACAAGTCCTCGAATTGTTTTAGGAGTTGCCGGCGGCATTGCCGCCTACAAGTCCGTCACGCTGCTGCGTCAACTACGCGATGCGAACTATTTTGTCTCACCGATTCTGACTCCCGACGCGACGCGATTTGTCGGTGAGGTGACGTTTTCGGCACTCGCCAGTGAACCCGCTCGCACCAGCCTTTACGGCGATCCAACGACGCCGATACCTCACACGTATCTCGGTCAACACGCGGACCTGATCGTGGTGGCCCCGGCCACTGCCCACCTCATAGCTCGCTACGCCATGGGTCTCGCCGATGATTTACTTACGGCCACCTTGTTGGCGTCGCGAGCACCGGTTTTACTGTGCCCCGCGATGCATACCGAGATGTGGGAGCAGCCATCGGTGCAAGAGAACCTGGCCACGCTGCGCCGTCGTGGAGTGATGATCCTGGAACCTGAAGTGGGACCGTTAGCCGGCGGTGACGCCGGAACGGGTCGCTTAGTTGAACCGGAGCGAATCGCCGCCATGGTCGACGCGATAGTTCGGGGCTACCGAGGTCCGCTAAGTGGGCGTCGACTACTCATCACTGCGGGCGGGACACGTGAACCTATCGATCCGGTTCGCGTGCTCACTAATAGGTCATCGGGCCGCCAAGGCTACGCCCTCGCCGAAGTGGCGAGTCGCTTGGGAGCCCACGTGACGTTGGTCTCAACGGTGGACCTGCCCCTAGCTCTGGACGTCGTGCGAAGTGTCGAGTTAGTCAAAGTAATGACCGCGCACGAGATGCACGAGGCCGTGCTGTCGCGAGCGTCGCAGACCGACGCCGTCATCATGGCTGCGGCGGTGGCCGACTTTACGGTGACGCCCGTGGATCAGAAGCTGAAGAAAGACAGTGGCGTACCAAACTTGAGTTTTCAGCCAACGATGGACATTCTTCGTGAATTGGTTGACGCGCGACCAACAGGTCAGATCATTGTCGGGTTCGCCGCCGAAACGACCAATGTGGCTGAGCACGCCCTGGCCAAGCTTCGGGCCAAGGGCGTTGACCTGCTGGTGGTCAATGACGTGAGCGCTCCGGGGGCTGGTTTTGACCACATCACGAATGCCGTATCGATTCTCGATCGGTCCGAAGAGGTTCAGAACTTACCGTTAAGTTCGAAAGAAGCGATTTCTGAGGTCATCTTGAGTAGGGTGGCTTCATTGTTATCGCAAGGAGCCCCATGAGCGACCGCACCCTCTTCACGTCGGAGTCGGTGACCGAAGGACACCCCGACAAGATTGCGGACCAAGTGTCCGACAGCGTCCTGGACGCCATCTTGACTCAGGATCCAATGGCCCGAGTTGCCTGTGAGACATTGCTGACTACCGGGCTCTGTGTGGTGGCCGGTGAGATCACCACCTCGGCGATTGTGGACATCAGTGCGGTCGCGCGCAAGACCATCCTTGACATTGGCTACGACGACGGAGCCAAAGGTTTTGACGGACGCAACTGTGGCGTGTTGGTTTCACTCGATAAGCAAAGCCCCGACATTGCCGGCGGCGTTGACGTGGCTCTGGAGCATCGCAGTGGTACCGGTGGCGAAGATGAGCTCAACGCCTTGGGCGCTGGTGACCAGGGGATGATGTTCGGTTACGCCTGTGATGACAACGACGACTTCATGCCCCTGCCTATCTGGTTAGCCCACCGACTGTCGATGCGGCTGGCTCAGGTGCGCCGTTCTGGCGAAGTGCCCTACCTGCGTCCCGATGGTAAGACCCAGGTCACGGTGGTCTACGAAGGTGGACGGCCCGTGGGCATTGACACAGTTCTAGTTTCGACACAACACGAAGATGGCTACGACTCGCAGACCACTATTCGAGAAGATGTGCTTAATCACGTCATCCGACCAATTCTGCCGGCCGATTTGGACACGTCATCGATGAACGTCTACGTCAATCCCTCTGGAAAGTTCGTCCTAGGTGGACCACACGCGGATGCGGGATTAACTGGTCGAAAAATCATTGTGGACACCTACGGCGGCATGTCTCGACATGGTGGTGGTGCGTTTTCGGGCAAGGACCCCTCCAAGGTGGACCGTTCAGCGGCCTACGCTGCTCGTTGGGTGGCCAAACACGTTGTCGCTGCTGGCGCGGCCGCACGATGCGAAGTCCAAGTGGCCTACGCCATTGGTGTTGCCCGTCCGGTATCAGTACTGGTTGAGACGTTCGGAACAGAAATTGTTGATCGAGCAAAAATTGCTAAGGCCATCGACGCAATCTTCGACCTTCGTCCCGCCGCGATTATCCGCGACCTCGATTTGCGACGACCGATTTATCAGCGCACTGCGGCGTACGGCCACTTTGGGCGCAGTGATCAAGGCTTCACCTGGGAGCAGACATCGCGGCTCGATGATTTGCGCCGGGAACTGTCGCTGCCGTAGTGCACGACCGGCGCGCGGTCCAAGTAGTCACCGACGTTGCGGCGCTAGCGAGAGCGTTTGACTATGAAGTAACGGAGTCAACCAAACAGGTCGGTATTGGTGACCGGGTCCGAGTGAACCTCAATAACCGTTCAGTTCGTGGTTGGGTGGTTGGTGAGGGCTCGCTCGAGGGGGACTTGAAACCTCTTTCGAAATGGTTGGGTTACGGACCTCCGGCTTCGTTGCTGGGCCTTTTGGCGTGGGCTAGTGAGCGATGGTGCGCTCCGCTCTCGCGATTTCTCATAGCGGCGTCGCCTTCGCGCGTGGTGAGTGATCTTCCGGTCGCGCCTGAACCAGTCGCCCTGACGGGTTCGAATCAAAGTGAAGAACTCACCTACGAACCAGGTGTCTGGCAGCTCGCCCCCACTACTGATCCCCTGGCGCTCATTTTGGGCGCGTATGAACTTTGTCGAGAGCGACCTGGTTCACTCCTGGTATTAGTACCGACTGAATCGTGGGCCCGACGTCTTCGCGGACGGCTCGAGCAGCGCGGCTGTGCGGTGGCTTCGGGGGACCACGAGTGGGACCGTAGCCGCGCCGGATGGCCAGTGATTGTTGGGTCGCGGGGTACTGCGTTGGCGCCAACCGCTCTTATTAGTGGAGCCGTCATCATCGACGCGGATGACGAGGCCTATCGTTCGGAATCGACGCCGACCTGGGACGCCATCACGATGCTGCGCGAACGTTGCTTCCGCGACTCGGCGCCGCTGTGGGCCACGACCATTTTTCCTTCGCCACTGTTGCTGGATGATAAACCCATTCAGATCGAGAGTGATGTGGCCAGCGGCTGGCCAGCGCTCACTGTCGTGGATCGGCGCCAGGGTGATCCTCACGACGGCATTTTGACGCGCGAAGCGGTTGAAGCAGCGCACCAGGCACTCGCTGGTGATGAACCCGTGGCGGTAGTCGTGATCTTGCAGCGACTTGGTACCGGGCGATTATTCGCCTGCGCGAAGTGTGGTGAGCTCGCTTGCTGCTCGTCGTGCGGTCAAGCGGAAGAAGAAGTGGGCGACAAGATTGCGTGTGCGCAGCGACACGAGGAGCGACCAAAGTTCTGTCAACACTGTGGGGCCACGAACCTAAAGCGGGTGCGCGTCGGCGTCACCACACTGGCTCGCGATGTGAGTTTGCAACTTTCACAGGCGGTGAGTGAGGTCAGCGCGACGACAGACCCTCAGATTGCGTTAGAGCGCGTGGTGGTAGGAACCGAGGCAGTGTGGCAGCGAGTCCGACGCAGTACCGTAGTGATCTTTATCGACTTTGATCAGTATTTATTGGCCCCACGAGATTCAGCGCGCCGCGCTGCGGTGACCGCCGTAGGGAAGGCCGGTCGACTGGTGGGAGCGCGCCGAGAAGCGCGAGGTGTCGTCGTGCTGCAGACTCGTCGAGGTGAGGACCCAGTGGTGCGCGCCCTCGCGGCGGGGACCTTTGGTGATTTAGTCGAAGCCGACCTGGCCGAGGCCAAGCTTTTGGGATTGGCACCGTACGGCGCACGCTGCGAGATTTCGGGTGAGGCGGCGGGCGACTTCGTGGCTGCTCTGACGAGTCCGGACTGCCAAATAAGTGCGACGCCAACGGGTTACGTCGTGCGGGCCCGCGACGTCGCGACACTGACGAGTGCCCTTCACGCGGTACCTCGCCCGGCTGGCCGACTTCGCCTCGCCGTTGAGTAGAGCCGGTATCGTTAGAACGTGAGTGTCCTACCCATCCGCGTCTATGGCGATCCAGTTCTTAAGGAAGTCACCGTCGAGGTCGACAATATCGATGGCCGGATTGCCTCGCTCGCTGAAACCATGATCGAAACGATGTACGAAGCTCCCGGGGTTGGTCTGGCCGCGAATCAAATTGGGGTGCAGAAGCGTTTATTCGTTTATGACAAGGGTGATGGTCCAGTGGTGGTAGTTAACCCAGTAATAGTCGAATCTGACGGCGAGTGGACCTACGAAGAGGGCTGTCTATCAGTACCCGGTCTGAGCTGGGAAATCACGCGGCCGAACGCTATTCACCTCGTTGGTTACGATCTCGATGGTCGAGAAATCAACGTCGAAACCGATGAATTTGAGGGTCGAATTTTCCAGCACGAAATGGACCACCTCAATGGCGTCTTACTGATTGAACGCCTTGATGACGATCAGCGGCGCGACGCGAAGAAGATCCTCCGCCAACGTCAACTCGCGCTGCCACTGAATGACCCCGACGGACTCCATCAGCTCTTGGGAGAGTGAATGCGCCTCGCATTCCTCGGGACACCCGCGGCGGCCGTCCCCTCCCTGCACGCACTCGTTGAAGCGGGACACGAGGTAGCGGTCGTCATCACAATGCCTGATCGTCGACGTGGTCGAGGTGGGGCCACGCAACCGAGCCCCGTGAAGATTGCCGCTGAAGCGTTAGGGATATCGGTGGATTACGACTTGGGTGCCCTTGACGCCTACGACATTGAACGCGCAGTGGTGGTGGCCTACGGTGCACTCATTCCCGCAGCGCTGCTCGATCGAGTGCCAATGCTGAATGTCCACTTCTCACTCTTGCCACGTTGGCGTGGCGCAGCCCCGGTTGAACGGGCGATTCTCGCGGGTGATGACGAAACTGGAGTGTCAGTCATGACGCTCGAAGCCACTTTGGACACGGGCCCCGTGCACGTAGAGCGACGGGTCCAACTGGAGAATCAGACGGTAAGCGAGTTGCTGGGTCAGTTGGCAGATCTTGGAGCTGGTGCGGTGGTGGAGGTGCTGGGTTCGCCAGAGCTGTTGGCAAAGCCCCAGCCGCAGGTGGGAGCGGTGACGTACGCGGCAAAACTCGACGCCGAGACCTTTCACCTCAGTCCCGCCATGACGGTCGTTGAAGTGATGCGGATGGTCCGTCTCGAACGCGCGTTTCTACTCGTGGGCGAGCGTCGACTCCGAATCTACGAAGTACGTCCTACGGCACAGGCAACTGGCTCGGGCACACTCTCACTGGCTGACGGTGAAGTGGTGTTGGGAGCCGCCGACGGGACGATGATGGTCGTAACCGTGCAGCCCGAAGGAGGACGTCGAATGGCGGCGAAGGATTGGTGGTCAGGCGCACGTCTTTCTAACGAAATCCAATGGCACTGACTCGTGGTGGCTGGTCCTAGGCTGGCGTCGTGACGTTGATTGAAGCTGGACCATCGGGACTCCTCCGTCTCGCCCCCTCAATACTCGCCGCAGACTTTGGTGCGCTGGCCAGTGCGGTGGAAGCCATTGACGAAGAGACTGACTGGATACACGTCGACGTGATGGACGGGCACTTTGTACCGAATGTTTCTATTGGTCCTCCTGTAGTGGAGTCATTGCGTCGCTACAGTGGAAAATTTTTCGACTGTCATCTCATGATGACCGACCCGGGGGCGTACCTCGAGGCTTTCGCCAAGGCTGGAGCTGATGGCTGCACCGTGCACGTGGAAGTGGGCGGTACCGCAGCACTGATTCAAGATGCTCGGTCACTCGGACTGCGAGTGGGGCTTGCGGCGAATCCGGACACTAGCTTTGCGGACGTGGCGCCCTTTTTGGCCGACATCGATCTACTGCTCTTGATGACGGTCTTTCCCGGTTTTGGCGGGCAGTCATTCATGGGCGACGTAATGGACAAGGTGAAGGTCGCGCGTCACGAAATCGATACACAGGAATTAGCACTCGATCTTGAGGTCGATGGAGGCATCGACGTAACGACCGCGCCTATTGCCGTAAACGCCGGCGCGAATGTCTTAGTAGCTGGCTCGGCAATTTTCTCACGCGCGAATCCCTTGGACGCGGCTCGTGCCCTGCGAACCGCGGCCGTAACTGCGCGTTCATGAGGTACAGCCAACTTGAATTAATGGAGATGGCCGTTGCCGAGGGTGAAAAGGCACGACTTCACTCACCACCAAATCCTTGGGTCGGCGCAGTAGTTGTCGACACGCATGGCGTTGTGGTCGCCGAAGGACACACGCAAGTACCCGGTGAGTCTCACGCTGAAGTTGAGGCACTGCGTCGGGCGGGCGACCGAGCGCGCGGAGCCACGTTGGTCGTCACCCTCGAACCGTGCTGTCACGTTGGACGTACGGGCCCTTGTACGGACGCCATCGTGCGAGCCGGCATCGCCAAGGTCGTAATCGGCACGCTAGACCCCGACACCCGGATGGCTGGTGAGGGCGTTGATCAACTACGAGCATCGGGCGTTGATGTTGAAGTGGGCATTCACGAGGCGATGGTCAGTGATCAGCTAGCTCCCTATCTATGGCATCGACGAACCCGCCGCCCGTACGTTGTGGCCAAAGTTGCCGCAACGCTCGACGGGGTCGTGGCGATGGCGGATGGATCGAGTCAGTGGATTACCAGTGCCGCTGCTCGTCGAGACGCGCACGTCCTTCGAGCGCAGAGCCAGGCGATCATTGTGGGCGCCGGTACCGTACGTCGAGATAATCCCCAACTCACCGCTCGGCTCGATGACATCATTCTGGAACCGCTACGCGTGGTCTTGGGCGCAGCTCCGAAGGATTCGTTGGTCCACCCGTGTCTCGAACGATCGGGTGATTTGGGTCAAATTCTGGACGAGCTGGGGGAATTAGAGGTTCTGCAGGTCCTTCTCGAGGGGGGACCTCGTACCACGAGTGCGTTCTTTGAACAAGATTTGATTAATCATGTCGTCTGGTACGTCGCCCCCGCATTCGGCGGCGGTGAGGGCACACTTGGTGCGCTGCAAACGTTGACGACCTCGACGATTGACTCGTTGCGGCGCGGTCGAGTGGTGCGCGTTGCCCAAATCGGCGATGATGTACGAGTGGATGTGGAAATCTAATGGCGCTCTCAACGATCGAAGCGGCGATTGAGGCACTTCGTACCGGTGGCATGGTCGTCGTTGTTGATGACGAGGATCGCGAGAACGAAGGCGATCTCATTATGGCGGCCGAGGACGTTACGGCTGAGTCGATGGCGTTCTTCTTGGAGCACACCTCGGGAGTCTTTTGTGTACCACTTGAATCCGCTCGTGCCGATGAACTCGATCTGCCACTTATGGTGGTGGCCAATACGGAAGCCCAGAGAACGGCGTTCACGGTTACGGTCGACTTCCGACACGGTACGACTACGGGTATCTCGGCTCACGACCGTGCCGCCACGGTGCGCGCTCTGATCGATCCGTCGACGCGACCCAATGACCTCAACCGGCCCGGGCACATCTTTCCCCTGCGCTACCGCTCGGGTGGGGTGCTGAAACGAGCCGGACACACGGAAGCCACGGTGGACCTCTGTCGATTGGCGGGGAAGTATCCCTCTGGTGTCTTGTGTGAAATTGTCACCGCCGATAAAGCCGATATGGCGCGACTACCGGAGCTTGAGGACTTTGCGGCCCAACATAATCTGCCACTCGTTTCGATTGCGGACCTGATTCGTTACCGGCGACACCACGAGAAGTTGGTTCGACGAGTCGCCGAAGCAGCGATGCCTACTGAGTTTGGCCAGTTTCAAGTATTCGTTTTTGAGTCGGTACTTGATGGTGAACAACATCTCGCAATGGTCTACGGTGACGTTGCCAACTCGCAGAACGTCTTGGTACGGGTCCACTCAGAGTGTTTGACGGGAGACGTCATGGGTTCTCTTCGCTGTGACTGCGGGCCCCAATTACAGACTGCTCTGGCCAAGATCGCGGCGGAAGGAGCCGGGGTCGTTGTGTACTTGCGCGGACACGAGGGGCGCGGCATTGGCCTCGGGCACAAGATCCGCGCGTACGCGCTGCAAGAAGAAGGATCGGACACGGTTGACGCGAACCTTGAGCTCGGTCTGCCCGTCGATTCACGTGAATACGGTATCGGCGCTCAGATACTGGTCGATTTGGGAATTACGACCATGCGACTAATGACGAATAATCCGATTAAATACGGTGGACTCGAGGGATTTGGTCTGGACATCGTGGAGCGAGTTCCAATTGAAAGTCGCCCCACGGAATTCAATATTGATTACTTGCGCACTAAACGAGAACGCATGGGCCACATACTTGGAGGACTCGATGACGTCATCGAATGAGACATCATTTGACGCTGGCGCTGCGGAGCAACTCCGAGCCAGCGTGGGCGAGTATCTAGAAGGCGGGGTCGACGGGCGAGGGTTACGCATTGGCATCGTGGCCGGTCGTTTTAACGGTGGCATTACTACGAGACTCCTTCATGGGGCTCTCGCCGCGCTCGATGAATGTGGCGTTGCTCGTTCGGATATAACGCTGGCTTGGGCACCCGGCGCGTTTGAAGTGCCAATAGTTTCCCAAGCTTTGTCGACTGGGCCAAGGGCTCGCGACGCGGTAATCACTCTTGGCGCAGTGATTCGTGGCGACACTGGTCACTACGAGATTGTGGCCGGTGAGTGCGCTCGAGGAGTCCAAGCGGTGCAATTGGCCACGGGTGTGCCAATTATTTTTGGAGTGCTGACAACGAATACCATCGAGCAAGCCCTCGAGCGGTCACGCGACGATGGAACCAATAAGGGTCGAGAATGTGCGCTCGGTGCTGTTGAGATGGCGGGTCTGCTACGTCAAGGATCATTGGCGCGCTGACGTGGTCACCGGTGTCATCACCAGTTTCGATGAAGGCCGCGGTGATGGGTGGCTCAGCGCTGACGATGGTGGGAAGTATTATTTTCACTGTCTGGCAATCGTCGACGGATCCCGATCAATCGCTGCGGGTGCTCGAGCCAGCGGATTTCGTGTCGTTGGCCACCTCGGCCGTGATGAGGTGATTGAGGTGCGAACCTTCTAACGGTCGGGCCCTAGTTAGATTTGGTAGTGGCCCTAACGTAGACCTGCTGTACTTCAGCGAGCGCGTTGCGGTAGAGGTCCACGTGCTTGCCAAGCCGGTCGCCACCCGCTTGAATTATCGCGGCCACGATATCGATGGTCAATTGGGCTGCTGGCAGATTTGGTGGCTGAGCCGCTAAATGTACGGCGGCCAGTTGAATCAAATGGAAAAGATGATTTCCGAGCACATCCTCGACCGGAGTGTTCTGGAGCAAGTTGATCTCGTCGTTCACGTCCGAGTTATCGGCGCTACCGGCAGTAGAAGGGGCATCAGTCACCTGACTAACGTAGCGGCGCTCTGGCTGATCGTGGGCGTGACTCGTGGGTTAGTCCGAAATTTCTAGCTATTTCGAGCAATCTGCTAGTATTGTCAAGCAGTTACAGCAAGTGAGGTTGGCAATGCCAGCGTCCACCTACACGCGAAGAGTGTGTCAGGTTCCCAGGAGTTTGCGCCCCGCTTGCCGTGGCGACGCCGAAGGCGTCGCAGAGAGCAAGGAGAGAGTTATCGCAACAGTGCCTGGAGACCACCGCGTTAATGAACGCATCCGTGTGGATACCGTCCGCCTTATCGACCACGAAGGTAATCAACGTGGTGTGGTGGCAACTCGTGATGCGTTGGTGATGGCCCGTAGTTTGGATTTCGATCTCGTCGAGATTGCCCCGACTGCGGTCCCACCGGTCTGTCGAATTATGGACTACGGAAAGTTCAAGTTCGATGAGGCCCAAAAAGCGAAGGAGTCGCGTCGCAAGACTCTCAATGTGGGTGTCAAGGAGATGAAATACCGTCCCAAAATTGGGCCCGGTGATTTCAACACCAAGACTCGTCTCGTTGAGAAGTTCTTGCACGAAGGACACAAGGTAAAAATCACGATCATGTTTCGTGGTCGAGAATCGGCTCACCCCGAGTTGGGAAAGAAGATTCTGGATCGAATTATCGAAAAGCTTGCCGATACCGCCAAGGTAGAGTCAGCCGCAAAACTCGATGGTCGCAACATGATTATGGTTCTTGGTCCTGAAAAGAAGGGCAAACCAAAAGTTAGTGAAGTTGCCAAAGTGGCTGCGCCAATTGAAGTTGCGCAGACTGAAGTCGTTGAAACAGTGATCGTACCGACCGGTTCGGCCGACGTAATCGTAGAGGAGAGCTAAAAATGCCAAAGATGAAGACCGACAGTGGCGCAAAGAAGCGCATCAAGGTAACCGGCAGTGGCCGACTGCGACGTCGCAAGGCCTTCCGTGGCCACCTCATGGAAAAGAAGTCGTCAGTTCGGGCGCGTCGATTAGGACGTGAGTCAGACATATCGCCAGCAATTGAGAAGAAGATCAAGAAGTTGATGGGTCTTTAAGGATCGAGTGAGGAAAGAGGAGCTGCTATGGCACGAGTAAAAAGGGCGGTCAACGCCAAGAAGCATCACAAGGCAATTCTTGAAGAGGCCAAGGGTTACTACGGCGACCGTAGCCGAACGTTCCGGGCCGCGAACCAAGCTGTCCAGCACGCCGGTGTCTACGCTTTTCGCGACCGTCGCGCACGTAAGGGCGAGTTCCGCAAGTTGTGGATTCAGCGCATTAACGCGGGCACACGAGCACACGGACTTAGTTACAGTCGCTTCATCGCAGGTCTCAACGCTGCAGGCATCGAAGTCGATCGTCGAATTCTTGCCGATTTGGCGGTTAACGACAGTGCGACCTTTGGTGCGCTTGTTGCCGAGGCCACTGCTGCGCTGAATAAGTAGGTCGTTCTGATCGAGGCGTTGGGTTCAACACACCAGCGGGTACGTCGACTCCGACGCCTCCTTCAAAAGCGGTCTCTTCGCTGGAGCGAAGGAGTGTGCGTCCTCGAAGGCCCAGATTTGGTCAATGAGGCGCTTAGCGCAGGAGCCGAATTCGAAGCGATCTACATCGATGCGGGAGTTGTTGACTCGTCGGTCGTTTCGGCTTTGACGAAGCGGGCGAGTGAACTTGGGGTGCGTGTGTTCGCCCTCGAGAACGGTGTGATCGAGAAGATTGCTGACGTGCAAACTCCCCAACCCGTCCTCGCGGCCGTGCGATTCTCGACGTCACCCCTGAGCGAACTCAACGTTGAGGGTCTCACACTCGTGCTGCATAACTTACGAGATCCGGGAAATTTGGGAACCATCATCCGCTCCGCCGATGCGGCCGGAGTGACGTCGGTAGTCATAACTGGTCATTCGGTTGACCCCTACAACCCCAAGACGCTTCGGGCCACCGCTGGCTCAATTTTTCACCTACCTATCGCCGTGGGCGATCTTTACGAATCATTGGACTATTTTGGCAATGCCGGTGCGACAACGTGGGCAACTGTCATCCATGGCGGCAATGAGCTGCGCAGTATTAGTTTCGTCGGGCCCTCCGTGGTGGTAATTGGCAATGAGGCCGATGGTCTCGAGAGTGACGTAATTACACGCTGCCAAGGGACGCTCTCCATTGCGATGCGAGGTCGTAGTGAGTCACTGAATGCCGGCGTGGCGGCAGGACTAATTGCCTTCGCCGCAATGTGGCAAGAGCAAGGCACCGCGCCAGCCATTTCCTCGCCTAGCCTTGAAGCGTCATGAGTACCGCGCCGCTCGATCAGTTGCCTGAGCAAAAGGCCGAACTCCTGCAAGCGATTGCCGGAATTTCGACGCTGGAAATGCTTCGTGAAGAAGAGCCCCGCATCACGGGAAAACGGTCAATTCTCTCCACTCTGCAGCGATCACTTGGTTCATTAGACCCTGACGCACGAAAAGATGCTGGCGCCACTTTGCAAGAAGTTCGCCATGAAGTGGAGGCGGCCCTGGCCGCGCGACGCGCCGAGCTTGAACGAAGTGCTCGCAGCGAGACGCTCGAAGTAGATCGACTGGATTTAGGCGACGTCGTCGTGTCGTCGCTTAAGTGGCCGTTAGGGGTGGGACACCCCGGACTGGTCGCTTCAACGCAGCAAGAACTTGAAGATGTTTTCATCGGTATGGGCTTTTCGGTTGCGGATGGTCCAGAGGTCGAGAGTGACTGGTACAACTTCGAGGCACTGAACATCCCGCCGGCGCATCCAGCGCGCGGAATGTGGGACACGTTTTACGTCGAGCTGGGTGAACCCGAGACGGTCGTTCTGCGCACGCACACTTCACCCACCCAGATTCACTTGATGGAGGCGGCCGTCGCGAACGGAACGCTCCCAATCCACAGTGTTATGCCGGGTCGGTGTTTTCGACGTGACACCCCCGATGCTCGTCATTTGGCTACCTTCCATCAAATAGAGGGGCTGGTCGTCGATCGGGGCATTTCCTTTGCCGACTTGGCTGGGGTGATTGAAACATTTACTCGCGCTTACTTTGGTGCAGATATTGAATCACGACTTCGCCCGGCCTATTTTCCATTCACCGAACCATCGGCCGAATTTGAGATCACGTGCACTATCTGTCGTGGCGAGGGCTGTCGCACCTGCTCGCGTACTGGTTGGATTGAACTGGGCGGCTGCGGAATGCTCGACCCGGCGGTACTCGAAGCGGTTGGCATCGATGGCAACGAATGGAGTGGCTTTGCCTTTGGATTCGGCATTGATCGTTGCGCCCAAATGCGTCATCAAATTGCCGACATGCGCGCACTCATCGAGAACGACGTTCGATTCTTGGAGCAGTTTTCGTGAGGATCTCGCTCAATTGGTTGAAGAATTTCGTTGATCTGTCGGAATCAGTTGAAGAGTTGCGGTCAATTCTGGACGACCTCGGGTTGGTCGTGGAAGCCGTCGACACTGTTGGTGAAGGACTCGACGACGTGGTGGTCGCTCGAGTCGGCGAAATCCGCTCAATCGAGGGCGCCGACCGTATTCGGCTGGTAGTGGTCGACTGCGGAGCAGCGCCGCTCGAGATTGTCTGTGGAGCCATGAATTTTTCAGTGGGTGACCACGTGCCACTCGCGCCAGTTGGTTCGGTGCTCCCGGGTAATTTCGTGATTGCGCAGCGCAAAATGCGAGGTGTGACGAGTAACGGCATGCTCTGCTCAGCGCGCGAACTAGGTCTGAGTGACGACCACGAAGGCCTCATGATCCTTGACCCAGAACATGCGCCGCGCGTCGGCACTCCGCTGCTGGAGGCTCTTAATATTTCACGCGACACCATCTTTGATATCACCATTGAAGGTAATCGGCCCGATGCCTGGTCAGTTCTTGGTGTCGCCCGAGATTTGGCGACGAGACTCGGTCGACCACTTCGTCATCCCGAACTGGCAACTCCTAACAGCGACGAGGTGAGTTCATCGTTCGCGAGTGCGGGCATCGATGATCCGGACCTCTGTGGCCGGTTGACTGTATCGGTGCTGCGAGGCGTCAAAGTACGTTCGTCTCCACTTTGGGTAGCGCAGCGGTTGCAGAGTGCGGGAATGCGGCCGATCTCGAACGTCGTCGATGCGTCAAACCTAGTGATGCTGGAACTGGGTCAACCAACGCACCCTTACGATGCTGCGCACGTCGGGGAACGAACTCTACGGGCTCGTCGAGCGAGGGTGGGCGAGGTACTCGTCACCCTTGATGGCGTGAGCCGAGAGTTAGCCAAAGCCGGACGTGGACTTGGCGATACTGGTGAAGACTGCGTCATTGTTGATGGTCAAGACCGCGTGTTGGGACTAGCGGGCATCATGGGAGGGGCTTCGAGCGAAATCGGCCCAGAGACTACTGACGTGCTGCTGGAAGCAGCCTTTTTCGACCCGATGACCATTGCGCGTTCTACCAAGCGTCACGGCCTGCGCAGTGAGGCTTCGAATCGGTTCGAGCGAGGCGTTGATCCACAATTGGCCTTGCGGGCCGCCGCTCGGTTCGTCGCGGTCCTGCGTGAAAGTTGCCCCGATCTCCAATGGTTGGCTGACCCGCTCGATGTTCGAGGAGTCTTGCCATCGGTGCCAACAATTGAACTTCGTGCGGGTGACGTTGCTCGGGGCCTTGGCGTAGAGCTGGACGAATCAGAGATTCGCCGTCATCTAGAGGGTCTTGGATTTAGTGTTTCGAGCGACGCTGGCAACATCCTGGTTACTCCACCAACTTCACGCCTCGATGTACGAAGTGGTGCGGCTGGTCGAGCCGACGTGCTCGAAGAGATCGCACGACTACACAGTTACCGATTGCTACCGCGTCGTATGCCGGTGTGGCCGCAACCCGGGCGCTTGAGTGAGCGTCAAAAGTTGCGTCGGCGCCTGCGCGATGTAGTGGTCGACTTAGGTGTCTTTGAGGCGTGGACTCCGACCCTAGGTAGCGACGACGACTTTGATCGCGTCCATCCCGGTGTTGCTCGTGTTCGCGTAACAAACCCGTTGGCCGCGAATGAATCAGTTCTTCGTGCGACCATGATTACTGGTCTGCTGAATGCGTGGGTTCGTAACCTCGAACGCGGCTGTGGCGACGTCATGCTTGGCGAGATAGGGATGGTTTTTCATCATCCTGAGGGAAATCCCGCAGCACACCTAACTCGCGGTGGTAGCGGTGGCGCGATCGAACTAGCTCTACCCTCAGAAAATGAGCGTCTCACCGTGCTACTCGGTCGAGACGGCGATGACGCGTTGTCGAGCGTGGGCCTGTGGGCGGCAATTAGTGAGCGGCTCAATCTGGCTGACGTTGTCGTGCGTAGTTGCGAGGCGCCCGCGGGGATGCACCCCAGTCGGGCCGGTGCGTTGTTCGATCGCCGTTCAGGGGCCGCCGTAGGATTCGTGGGCGAGATTGACCCACAGCTGATTGAAGGGGTCGCACCCACAGCGATTGGTCGGCGACTGGGTGTAGTGGACATCGACATTGACGTACTGGCCGATACTGCTCGCACCGCTCGGCGATCGTCGGAAGCGAAGGTGCCGAGTCGTTATCCCAGCGCAGTGCTCGATTTGGCCCTGATTACTCCCGTCTCGGTTCACGCAGCGGACTTACGATTTGCCCTCGAGATGGTGTCACCGTTGATTGAGTCGGTGACACTCTTTGACGTGTACCGCGGAGTAAATCTCCCAGAAGGTACACGAAGTTTGGCTTACAACGTCCGATTGAGTTCTCCAGAACGCACGTTGAATGACGACGAAATTGTGGCGGTTCGCGCCCAACTCATCGAAAGCGCTCAAGCGCATGGCGCCCAACTACGGTAAGAGCTGGACGTCGTGGCCCACGAGCTAAGCGACAATATTGAATTCGTCGCTCCACCCCTTGAGGGGCGCTACTTCAGCGCCAGTCGCAAAGTTCGCTTAGGCGACGTGGGGGTAGACGGCTGTCTGCGACCTGACGGAGTAGTGCGCTATCTACAAGACGTAGGTGTTGACGATTGGGACGATACCGGCATTGCGTCCGATGAAGTCTGGGTCGTTCGTCGCACCGCACTGAAGTTGACCGCGCAGGGACGATGGCCCCGGCTTGGTGAAACGGTCGCTATTGGGACCTGGTGCGGTGGCTACGGAGCGGCGTGGGCTGAACGTAGAACAACCTTCTCGGTGGGGGGCACTGCACTGATTGAGGCGGCCGCGCTGTGGGTGCCGGTCGATCGAGCGGGCCGGCCACTTCGTCTCCGCGACACCTTCTTCGACGTCTACGGGGCCAGTTGCAATGGACGACGTATACCTGGCCGTTTACCCACCCCACAGATTTCGCCCGACGCGACTGCGCGCCCCTGGACGCTACGTCGTGCTGACCTTGACGTGGTGGGTCACGTGAATAACGCGGCGCTGTGGTCGGTGGTGAGCGAACTCGAGGTGACGCCACTGGCGGTCACGGTGCTGCACCACTCGTCGGTCCAAAGTTCGGATCAGGTGACGCTGTGGTCGAGCGACTCAGCGTTCTGGCTCGTGGTTGATGGTGAGATTCGCGTCTCGGGCGACGTCCATTTGACCTGAAATGGCTGAATCGCGTTGACTCGTGGCGATGATGCTGCCAACTAACACCAGAGGGAACCCGAGGCCAATCCCAACAGTCAGGGGCTCATGGAGAATGGTGATACCCAGGGCCACTGCGATTGCAGTGTTGACGTAGGTGACCACCACACTTCGCGTAGACCCAATTGCCTTTACGAGTTCAAAAAAGACTATGAAGGCACCCGCAGTGCACACGACCGAAAGCACTGCGACCGACTCCCACGTTTCGCGTCCGATGTGAGTGGGCCAGTGCGCAATGCCCCATGGAAGCCAACAGATCGCCACAATGCTGGCGGCTCCCGCTACGACGGTCGTGCCCGGAACGTGGGCCAATTTCGTGGCGAACATGATTGGTCCGAGGGTGTAACCGCACGCCACCAGCAACATATAGCCAATGTACGGACCGGAACCGCCTCGGATCTCTAGTCCAACGAGTAAGAGGACGCCCAATCCGCCTATTGCGAGACCGAGTAGACGCCGCCTCGTAACTGGTTCTTCAGTTTGGCGAAATCGTTGGGCAATCACCGACAGCAACGGCACCCCACAAATAATCAGACTGGTCAGCGAACTGGTCAAGTGTTGTTCCGACACGGACATCAAGTACCACGGGATACCGAATTCAATGACGCCGAAGGCCGCAATCCATTTAATATTGTGCAGCAAAACCCTGAACTGGCCCCGAGCGATGACCAGCGGCAACAGAAGTAGGGCTGCGGGAGCCGTACGCCCCAAGACGAGCACTCCGGGATCGAGTTCGCGCACTGCCACGCGGATGAGCAGATAGGGAATACCCCAAATGATGGCCATGCCGGCAAAGAGGAACCAGGCGCGTCGGGACATGGGCTCAGTCTAGTGAATTACTGGAAACTTGCATCATTAATCATTTTCATGTATAAAATAGCACTATGAAAGTAGCAATTGCTGGGGCCAGTGGATACGCCGGATCGGAATTACTGCGTCTGTGTGCCACGCACCCCGACTTGGAGGTTGTGATCGCCGCCGGCTCATCGAACGTCGGACGGCAAGTGGGCGATCACGTTCCCGCTCTGGCGGCCCAGTATCCCTCGCTCGTCTTCTCCTCGATGGATGAGCTATTGAACTGCGAAGTTGACGTTGTCTTTTTGGCCCTGCCGCACGGAGAAAGTCAACGAGTCGTGCCTCGGCTCCTCGATCGAGGTACTCAGGTAGTCGACCTTGGAGCCGATTTTCGATTGAAGAGTGCCGAAGAGTACCGAACCTGGTACGGCGAGGACCACAGCGCCCCCGCACTTCTCGGTAGTTCCGTGTATGGACTCGTCGAGCGGCATCGGACCGAACTCGTGGGAGCGGCGCTCATTGCCTCTCCGGGCTGTTACCCGACCGCGAGTGCACTCGCGTTGGGGCCCTTCCTCGATCACGGTGTAATGGAACGAGAAGGTGTTGTGATCAATGCCCTGAGTGGTGCGTCGGGAGCTGGACGAGCGACGAGTGAACGACTGCACTTCGCTCGGTTGACTGCCAACGCTGAGGCCTACGGTCTCGTGCACCATCGCCACACACCGGAAATCCAGCAAGAAGTCAGTGCCGCAGTTCTGTTTACACCCCACCTGGTACCCACCAGTCGAGGCATGCTGGTGACGGCCTACGGTCGCGTGACGAACGCCACTTTCGACACCGAGGCCGCACTGGATTTGTTGCGCGCAACGTATGCCAATGATCCGTTCATCGTGGTGACCGAAGAGCCACCAACGCTCAAAGATCCAGTTGGCAGCAACCTCTGTTTCGTCAGTGCTCGAGTCGATAGTCGCACCGGATGGATCATTGCGATGAGCTCACTCGATAATTTGATTAAGGGAGCCGCGGGCCAGGCAATTCAGGCGTGGAATATCGCCTCGCAACGTGATGAAGTACTGGGTCTTCCCCTGAGTGGGGTGACCCCGTGAACGTGGTTGTGGTGAAGATCGGCGGCCACGCGCTCGACACGTTGAGCGTAGATTCAACCGTGCTCGCGGACCTCGCGAGCGACGTGGCGGCGCTGCGTGTGGCTGGAGCAAACGTGGTGATCGTCCATGGTGGGGGCCCACAGATTGCTCAGTTGCTGAGTGAAGTTCAGATTTCGAGTGAGTTCCATGACGGTCTACGCGTCACGGACTCGTTGACTATGGACTACGTAGCGATGGCCCTCGCTCTGGTGAATGTGAAAATGACTGCGGCACTCAATCAACAGGGACTTCGCGCTGCCGGATTGAGTGGCGCTGACGCGAACCTCTTTACTGCCGCGCCGCTCGATGGCCCCTGGCTACGGGTGGGTTCGCAACCGAGCGTGAGCCCCGACCTGGTGCGAGTTCTCTGGGAACGAGATGTCACCCCAATAGTGAGTTCAGTGGCGGTTGACGCTAAGGGTGAACTACTCAATATCAATGCCGACACGGCGGCTGGAGCTCTGGCCGGCGCCCTGGAAGCAGATGTTTTGGTCTTACTTAGTGACATTGACCAAATTCGCAGTGAACCCGACAACCCCGAGAGCGGTTTAACTCAGGTGACTGGTGATGAACTGCGAGTACTGCTCGATTCGGGCGCCGCTCGCGATGGAATGCGCCCAAAGGTCATCGCCGCACTCGACGCACTGGCTGGAGGAGCCCAACGAATTCTCTTGGCGAACGGCACGAGGCGACACGCTCTGGCCCAAGCCTTGCTCGGAGCAATTCCTACGACGGAGGTTCAAGCATGACCAAGCACTTTGTGACCATTGAAGAACAAAGTGACGAGGACTTGCAGTCGATTTTTCGATTAGCCACGTCGCCCATCAATGACGAACTGCTGAAGGGCCAGGGAGTCGCCTTGGTGTTTGAACGGCCGAGTCTTCGAACGAGGGCGTCGAGCTCTACTGCGGTCAACGAATTAGGTGGCTTCGCCACCTTCTTTAGCGACGAAGAGATTGGCCTTGACACACGAGAGTCCTCCAACGACGTGGCTCGTACTTTGAATGAGTACTACGCCATTGCCGCGCTTCGTGTCCGCCAACATGATGTGTTTGCCCGAATGCGTGCGGCAACTGGCAGCACCCTGTCGCTCATAAATTTATTGAGCAATATGGCCCATCCAACCCAAGCGGTAGCGGACGTCTTGACTATCGCCGAACATTTTGGCGAAGGTGACCTCTCGGCTCTACGTGGTCTTCACGTGGCCTACGTTGGTGACGCGACAAATGTAACTCGTTCCCTAGCGGTAGCGCTGTTGCGCCTGGGCGCCAACGTCACGGTCGGTGCACCCGTTGGCTACCAATTGCAAGTGGGTGGAATTGAAGATCCGGTCGCGGTACAAGGCGGGGGTGTCCTCACGCAAGTTGATTCTGCCGAAGCGGCAGTTCGAGCAGCCGACGTGGTGTACACCGACGCGTGGGTCTCGATGGGCATGGAGGCTGAAACAGCACTTCGTCGCCGGGACCTGGCCAACTTTCGCGTGACTGAAGAGTTACTGGCGCACGCGAATGACACCGCTGTCTTCATGCACTGCCTGCCCGCCCATCGGGGAGATGAAGTAACGAATGAAGTACTCGATAGCGACCGGTCGTTGATATGGCGTCAGGTTTTTCACCGCCGGTCCGCGATGCTCGGTGTACTGCGATGGATTAAGGGAGAAATGTCATGACAAAAATGCAACGGCAGCACCGAATCGTCGAACTCATCGAACGCGAGATTATTTCAACTGCCGCACAGATCGTTACTCGTTTGCAGGTCGAAGGTATCGCCGCCACGCAAGCCACGGTTACTCGCGACCTGCAAGAACTCGGTACGGTGAAGATTCGCGACGAAAATGGTTCGCGTCGCATCGTCATAGCCACGACTACTTCGCTGCCTGCGGCGCCAGTCGATCACCTTCGACGGATGATGGGCGAATGGGTGGTATCGGTTGAGAGCTCCGGAAATCTTGTGGTGGTCCGCACACCGCCGGGTTGCGCCCACGTAGTGGCGTCGGCACTCGACCGGAGTTCCATCGGGGGAGTAGTGGGCAGTGTGGCTGGGGATGACACGATCTTGGTCATCGCCAGTGAACAACGAACGGGTGCGGGTTTGGCTGATGAGTTTCGAATTCTGGCTGGATTTTCAACCAAAAACAAGGGAGCATGAAAATGACGAAGAGAGTGGTGCTGGCCTACAGCGGTGGACTCGATACCTCAATTGCGGTTCGATGGATGATCGAAGAGTGGGGCGTCGAAGTGGTGTGTGTGTTGGTTAACGTTGGTCAAGACGCGGAAGCCTCCGAAAGCCTCAGTGACATTCAGGCCCGAGCCCTGGCTGCGGGTGCTCTGGAATGCGTCATTGTTGACGCACGAGACGAAATGGCTAATGAGTTCTGCGCCAATGCCATCTTCGCCAACGCGCGCTACGAGGGTAAGTACCCGCTCGTCTCGGCGCTGTCTCGTCCGGTAATTGTCCGGCATTTGGTCGAACAGGCTCGTAAGTTTTCTGCGCAAGCGGTGGCTCACGGCTGTACCGGTAAGGGCAATGATCAGGTTCGGTTCGAAGTAGGTACTCACGCTTTGGCCCCTGATCTCGAAGTGCTGGCACCGGCTCGCAATTGGGGGATGACTCGCGCTGATTCAGTGGACTACGCCCGCAAGTGGAACATTCCTATCCAGGCCACGAAGGAGAAGATCTACTCCATCGATGAGAATCTTTGGGGTCGAGCTATTGAGTGCGGCGCGATTGAGGATCCCTGGGCGGCCCCGCCCGAAGAGCCCTACACGATCACTCGAGTCACCCAGAGCGAACCCGTGGAGTTGACGGTGAGCTTTTTGAGCGGCGTGCCGGTGGCGATTGATGGCGAAACTCTCCCACTAGCAACTTTGATCGCGAGTCTCAATGAGCGAGTTGGCGCCACCGGATTTGGACGACTCGACATGGTGGAAAATCGCCGAGTTGGAATCAAGAGTCGAGAGGTGTACGAGTGCCCGGCTGCGCTGGCACTGATTGCGGCGCATAGCGACCTAGAGGACTTAACCCTCGAGCGTGAGGTGCATCACGAAAAGGCCCGCTTAGAAACGCGCTGGGCCGAATTGGTCTATGACGGGATGTGGTTCTCACCCCTTAAAGAGGCACTTGACGCATTCATGGCCGAGACGCAGCGCCACGTGACCGGCGACGTTCGCATGGTCTTTAGCGCTCCCGGTTTGATGCGAATTGTGGGTCGACGAAGTCCAGCGGCGCTGTACGACCACGGTCTGGCCACCTATGACGCTGCCGATACCTTTCGCCACGCCGACTCCGAGGGCTACGTCAAAATTTACGGCTTAGGAGTTAAAACCTGGGCCGCACGCCAGGGAGCGAAGAACGCAACCCCACCACGCGCATGACACTGTGGAGCGGGCGATTTACTTCGTCAATGTCGGAGGCGCTGTGGGACCTATCGCAGAGTTACTCCTTTGATCACGTCTTGTACCACCACGACATCTTGGGTTCAACGGCGCACGCCCAGGGACTCCGGCACGCCGGTCTGCTCAGTGCGACCGAGTGTGCCACGCTCGTGCGAACACTCGAAGAGATTGAAGCCGAGTTCGATAGCGGAACCTTCGTGCGCTTAGTCAGTGACGAAGACATCCATATGGCCATTGAGCGACGCGCCACTGAGTTAGCTGGCGACATCGGAGCAAAGCTCCACACCGCGCGAAGTCGTAATGATCAAGTCGCGACCACCTTGCGTCTCTTCACCCGTGACGCACTAGGGGAAGTCGCGACGGCAGTGCTCGGTCTCATTGAGAACCTGCAAGGTGTGAGCGCGCGATACCCCGACGCGTCGCTGCCGGGTTACACCCACCTACAGCGCGCCCAGCCCGTGCTGCTCTCGCACCATCTGCACGCCCACTGCTGGTCACTTCTTCGTGACCTTGAACGACTTTGTGACGCACGTGTTCGAGTAAATGAGTCACCGTTAGGTGCTGGCGCACTCGCGGGGACGTCGCTACCCATTGATCCGGTATTCACTGCGGACCTTCTCGGCTTTACAAAACCCTTTGCCAACTCGATGGACGCCGTCAGCGATCGAGACTTCGTCGCTGAGGCGCTCTTCGTGATCGCGCTCATTGGCGTCCACGTATCGAGGATGGGCGAAGAGTTGGTCCTATGGACGAGTAGTGAATTCAATTTCGCGCAACTCGGCGACGCGTTCACAACGGGTTCGTCAATGCTGCCGCAAAAAAAGAACAGCGACGTCGCTGAGTTGGCGAGAGGTAAGAGTGGAAGGTTTATTGGAAACCTCACGGGACTGCTCACCACTCTGAAGGGTTTGCCACTGGCGTACAACCGCGACCTGCAAGAGGATAAGGAGCCGCTGTTTGACTCGGTCACGCAGATTCTTTTAGTACTGCGAGCAATGAGTGGAGCGTACGAATCCATGACCTTTCATACAGAAGTAGCTCGAGCGGCAGTGAACGACCAGTACTTAGTGGCGGTTGACTTAGCCGAGCAGCTCGTGCGAGAGGGAACTGCCTTTCGCCACGCGCATGAATTAGTAGGAAAACTGGTGGCCACATCAATCGCTACGGGAATGACACTGGCCGAGACAGCTGCTAGCGACCCGACATTCGCGCACATGGCGGATCTTTTCCTTCCGGGAAATGCATTGGCCCAGCGAAGTTCTCGTGGTGGTGCCGGACCCGCAGCGGCGCAAGCTCAAGACGACCTGCTTCAGGAGAAATTGACCGAGATTCGTCAGCGACTGACCTGATGAAGGCGTCCAGTGGTCGATAGGTTGGTCGGTCGACCTCAAGTGGAATTTTCCAGCCGTTGTACCTGCTACACTTGAACTCCCACCGACACGACGGGGGCCTGGAGCATTTGCAACATGGCCAACGGCGCTGCTAGGGTGGGCATCCCTGTCGCTGGGGAGACTTAGCGGCAGTTCAAGGGAGAAATCCCTTGATGGTGTACTTCACACCTCCGACCTCGGTCGTGTGTGTCGTCGCTCCTTGAAAACGGAAGAACGAGAGCCAAAAGCCAGTACGGGCGACGATGGACGGATCTAACCGGACGCGTCGTTCGTCAAAGAAGTATTGCAGTAGGCAACGAGGCCACCCCGTGGTACTCGTTGTTGTCGGATGGAAATTAGAGTCTTCCATTCGGCTCTCTGATTTCTAAGAGACTTCGGTCTCGGAAAAATCTTGATGGAGAGTTTGATTCTGGCTCAGAATGAACGCTGGCGGCGTGCTTAACACATGCAAGTCGAACGGAATCCAGGGAGCTTGCTCCTGAAGATTTAGTGGCGAACGGGTGAGTATCACGTGAGCAACCTGCCCCGAAGACTGGGATAACACCGGGAAACCGGTGCTAATACCGGATACCTTCCAATGACCGCATGGTCGATGGAAGAAATGAATTTCGCTTTGGGAGGGGCTCGCGGTCCATCAGCTTGTTGGCGGGGTAACGGCCCACCAAGGCTACGACGGATAGCTGGTCTGAGAGGACGATCAGCCACACTGGAACTGAGACACGGTCCAGACTCCTACGGGAGGCAGCAGTGGGGAATCTTGCGCAATGGACGAAAGTCTGACGCAGCAACGCCGCGTGAGGGACGAAGGCTTTCTGAGTTG
>CAITNF010000007.1 GCA_903893745.1 uncultured Actinomycetes bacterium | reverse complement strand
CACGAGCCTCCCGATGCGCCACAACGTTGGGCCAGGTAGGACGACGCGTGACTTACGGCGGTGAACGGATTGATAGTGAGCGAACCCGTGCCGGCGCTGAGCGTGAAACTGGGGGTCGCCAATCGAATCAGCGGCACCCCGGTCCGAGACGCGATCAGTGAATTGGAGTATCTCTGCGAACCAACCGCCGTGAGCTTGATTGTGTAGGTCGTTCCTCCGGTCAGTCCCGTGAACGTCGTGCCACGTGTGGTCACCGTGACAGCGGACGCGCACGAGCCTCCCGATGCGCCACAACGTTGGGCCAGGTAGGACGACGCGTGACTTACGGCGGTGAACGGATTGATAGTGAGCGAACCCGTGCCGGCGCTGAGCGTGAAACTGGGGGTCGCGAGACGAGGAGGTGGAGTTGAACCTGACGCCGCGTGCGATACCGCGAGAGCGGCCCCTAGACCCAGCGCAATGTACGTCGCAAGTAGGAGCACATTCTTTGAAGGTCGAATTCGCCTCCACGCCACGGCTGATCTAACTGACCACATTTAAGTGCTCCTAGTAAAGAAACCTTTATAAACTCTACAGGATATAGCCCTTTTTTTACTGGAGAATTAAGAAGTCCGATGGCTTGCTTTGTGAAGTAAGGCTTTTTACTGGTTTACGGTACTCACCACACCACGGTCACCAAATGCCAGCGGCCGGGCCCCGAGGGCCCGGCCGCTGGCAAGTCTGTTCGACTGAGAATGACTACATCATCCCCATGCCACCCATGTCACCGCCACCCATCGGGGCACCAGCGGGCTCGGGCTTGTCGGCCACAATTGCCTCGGTCGTCAAGAGCAGTGCGGCGATTGACGCGGCATTCTGCAACGCGGAACGAGTCACCTTGGCGGGGTCAATGACGCCGGCCTTCACCAAGTCAACGAGTTCACCAGTCGCGGCGTTGAGCCCGATTGAACCCTTCGCGGCCGCTACTTCGTTGACCTTGACCGCACCTTCGTAACCGGCGTTCGCCGCAATGTGGCGCAGTGGGGCTTCGAGCGAACTCGCCACGATGCGAGCTCCGGTCGCTTCGTCACCCGTCAACGTCTCGATCAACGCGTCAACGTCCTTGCGGGCCCGTACGAGTGCCGTGCCACCACCGGCGACAATGCCTTCGTCGATTGCCGCGCGAGTAGCCGAGAGGGCGTCCTCGATGCGGTGCTTCTTTTCCTTCAGCTCAACTTCGGTTGCGGCGCCGACCTTGACGATGGCGACTCCACCGGCCAACTTCGCCAGACGCTCCTGGAGCTTCTCGCGGTCCCAGTCCGAATCGGTGTCCTCAATCTCGCGCTTGATCTGCGCCACTCGTCCAGCAACGTCGCCCGCGGTGCCCGCACCATCAACAATGGTGGTCGCGTCCTTGGTGACGACTACTCGACGAGCTCGACCGAGCAGGTCCACCGTGGCGGTGTCGAGCTTCAAGCCAATCTCTTCGGAGATCACGGTCGCGCCAGTCAGAATCGCCATGTCCTGGAGCATGGCCTTACGGCGCTCCCCAAAGCCCGGGGCCTTGACCGCCACCGAGGTAAAGGTGCCACGAATCTTGTTCACTACGAGGGTCGCGAGGGCTTCGCCGTCGACGTCTTCGGCAATGATCAAAAGTGGTCGGCCCGACTGCATAACCTTTTCGAGTACCGGCACGAGGTCGTGCACGGCCGAAATCTTGTTACTGGTGAACAAGATAAACGCGTCCTCGAGTACGGCCTCTTGACGCTCGGCGTCAGTGACGAAGTACGGCGAGAGGTAGCCCTTGTCGAACTGCATACCTTCGGTGAGTTCGAGCTCAATACCAAAAGTGTTGGACTCTTCGACCGTGACGGTACCGTCCTTGCCGACCTTGTCAATGGCGTCGGCAATCGTCTCACCGATCGACGCGTCGGCCGCCGAAATGGTGGCGACCTGGGCAATCTGGCTCTTGTCCGAGACTGGCTGGCTCTGCTTGGCCAGTGATTCAACTGCGGCCTTCACGGCCTTTTCGATGCCGCGCTTCAGACCCGCGGGGTTCGCACCGGCCGCGACGTTGCGCAGACCCTCTTTGATGAGCGCCTGAGCGAGTACCGTCGCCGTCGTGGTGCCGTCACCGGCCACGTCGTTGGTCTTGGTGGCCACTTCTTTTACGAGCTGGGCACCCATGTTTTCGAACGGGTCCTCGAGCTCGATCTCTCGAGCAATCGTGACGCCGTCATTGGTAATGGTGGGGGCACCGAACTTCTTGCCAATGACCACGTTGCGGCCCTTGGGCCCGAGGGTCACCTTTACCGCGTCGGCGAGTTTGTCCACGCCGGCTTCGAGGCCGCGACGGGCCTCTTCGTCAAACTTCAGCAACTTTGACATATCTGTCCTTCTTCTTGGGGTTAGTGCGCGGGTAGTACCCGCGATGAACTACTTAGTGACGGTCGCCAAAATGTCGCGGCCAGAAAGAATCAAGAGGTCTTCACCGTCCACGGTGATCTCGGTGCCGCCGTACTTGGAGTAGACCACGGTGTCGCCGACCTTGACGCCGGTGGGAATCAGTTCGCCCGAGTTCTCGGTGCGCCGACCCGGACCGGTCGCGAGGACCTCGCCCTGCTGGGGCTTCTCCTTGGCGGTGTCGGGAATAACCAGACCCGACGCGGTCGTCGCCTCGGCACTGTCGGGACGGACCACAATGCGGTCTTCTAAGGGGTTGAGTTTCATACTGTCTTGCCTCCTGAGCTATTAGCACTCGAATGTTGTGAGTGCTAATTTAGCAGCCCGCGAGCGAGACTGCCAATTAAGGGGCCCCCTCGCCGGGCCCGAGTCGAGCCCGTAGTGGTGAGAAGGCTTTAGGGGGCTTGGCGCTGGCGAATCCAGCCGGCGCCGTCGGGGGTGTAGAGCACCCGGTCGTGCAGCCGGTCTCGGCGGTGTTGCCAGAACTCAAAGCGGGTGGGCGTCAGGCGAAAGCCTCCCCAGTTCTCGGGTCGAGGCACGTCCGCCCCCTCAAACTGCTGGGTCACGTCGTCCACGCGCGCTTGGAGTTCGCCGCGCGACCCAATCAGCGCACTTTGGTTACTCGCGTGCGCGCCGAGCTGGTGACCACGCGGACGCGACTGGTAGTAGGCGTCGGACTCGGCCGCACTCATGAGCGACGCGACACCCTCAATTCGGATCTGACGTCCGAGCGGCTCGCAGTACCAGAGCAGGGCGGCGTGAGGGTTAGCGCGAAGTTCTTGGCCCTTTCGTGAGTCGTAGTTCGTGAACCAGCCAAACGACGTCACGTCAAGGTGGCGCAGCAGCACCATGCGTGCACTGGGGTGTCCATCTGGCGTCGAGGTCACGAGCGCAATTGCTTCGCGCTCGTGCATCTCGACAGCGGCTTCGTCGAACCAGCGGTGAAACTGGACGAAGGGGCTCTCGTCACAGTCCGTCACGTCGAGGGGAATCCACCGTTCGCTGCTCATACGTGCGCCAACTGCCAGTTCGGTTCGGCCGAGAGTTCGAGCGAACTCGCGCCGTGGGCTTGGAATCGGTAGAGACCCGCCGCGGCGATCATCGCCGCGTTATCGGTGCACATGGCGAGCGTGGGCAGATGACAGGCCAACGAGAACTCGTCGGCGAGCGCACTCACGCCCGCGCGCAACGCCGAGTTCGCCGCTACCCCCCCAGCGAGCGCGACACCCTTTACCTCGTGCACCTCGAGTGCGCGGCGCAGCTTGCGCAGCAACTGTTCGGCGACCGCGGCTTGAAACGAGGCCGCGACGTCCGCTAACGCAACGTCAGCGTGGCGGGCACTCGCGCGCACGACGGCCGTCTTCAGGCCAGAAAACGAAAGATTAAAGTCCGAGCCGGTCATAGAAACGGGCAACGTCAACGCCGAGGCGTCGCCCTGTTGGGCCAGTGCGTCAATCACCGGTCCGCCCGGGTAACCCAAGCCAAGCCAGCGCGCCACCTTGTCGTAGGCCTCGCCCGCGGCGTCGTCGATGGTCTCGCCGAGCACCTGGTGCGTACCCGGACCCGACTGCAACACCAGCATCGAATGGCCGCCCGATACCAACAGCGTCATGAGGGGCCACTCCAGGTCACTACGTTCCAGCAGCGGCGCAAAGAGGTGGCCTTCGAGGTGGTTCACGCCCACAAAGGGCACGCCCCACGCCAACGCGTAGGCCTTTGCGGCGGACAGTCCCACGAGCAGCGAACCAATCAGCCCCGGACCACTGGTCACCGCCACCGCGTCAATTGCCGGATGGTGAGGATCGAGTCCGGCCTCGTCGAGCGCGCGCGCGACCACGGGGCCCAGCGTGGTGACGTGTGCCCGGCCCGCGAGTTCGGGCACCACGCCGCCAAAGGCCCGGTGTTGATCAATCGAGGACTCAATGATTGAGGAGCGTACGTGAAAGTTCTCGTCAACCACGGCGGCGGCCGTTTCGTCACAGCTGGTTTCGATGCCGAGTACGACCGTCATGGCTCTAGCGTAGGGCCAGCGGGCGCCGCGACGTCCGCTGGCCACACGTCGGCCCAGAGCACCAGGGCGTCTTCGCCAATGCGCGCGTAGTAGTTCTTGCGCACCCCCACGGGCGCAAAGCCGTAACGAAAGTAGAGCTGTTGCGCGCGCGTATTGGAGACCGCGACCTCTAAGGTCGCGCGCTGCACCCCGCGTGCTCGCGCGTCGGCCCAGGCCTCATCGAGCAGCGACGACGCAATCCCGCGTCCCTCGTGATCGGGTCGTACGCCCAAAGTGTTGACGTGCATCTCGTCGTCGAGCACGTACATCAGGCCCAAACAGCCCACGATCAGACCATCCTGCACCGCCACCGTGTAGCGACGCGTCTGCGTATTGGAGAGTTCGTCGAGCAGCATGGCGCGCGTCCAGGGTTCGGGAAACTGCGCCTGTTCAATGACCAGTAGTCCCCCGACGTCGCGTCGTTCCGCGATTCGAATGGACCAACTACTCATGGGTTGCGTTCGCGAGTCGTGAAGTTAGCAATCGCGTCGGCTTCGCGCAGGTAGAGGGGCGTGACGACGGGCGAAGGGGTCCGTGTCGCCCCTAGTGCTAAAGCAGCGTGCAGCGAGGGCACGCTCTGGGTAATGAGCGCCCCTTGGGGCACCGCCGCAAAGTCCTCGACGTAGCGAGCCACGCCGTCGCCGGTGAAGGTCACGGGGGCGCCGCTGGTCGCCCACTCAATGACCACGTCGCGCGGTCGCGCTACTACGGGTTCGTTCACCGATTCCACTTGCTCGTCGAGGTTAAAGGTCTGCACAAAGAGTTCGCCACGACGCCCGTCGACCGCCGCCACGAGTCGTCCGCGCACGCCCACGTCGTAGGCGCCGTGCGCGAGTAGTTCGAGTGACGTAACTTCCACGAGTTCGCAACCCAGTGCTTGGGCGAAGGCGCTGGCGGTCGCGATCCCGACCCGTAGACCAGTAAAGAGTCCGGGCCCGCGGTCCACCACCACCCGCGTCACGTCACGCGGACCTAGGGCGGCCTGCGTCAGCATTTGAGCAATTCCCGCACTCAGCACCTCGGTGTGACGACGCTCGGTGTCGAGTACCGTCACTACCTCGACCCCACTCGCCGTGCGCAGCCCTACCCCACAGGCCGTCGTCGCGGTCTCAATAGCCAGCACGATCACTGGCGGCTCCACTCGCCTAAGGCGTCGGCCCGATCGTCACTGAGGGCGCCGCCCACTTCTAACGTGCGTTGGTCGTGCTCGTCAACGCTGAACGTGACCGTCAGCACGTCACGACCAAAGACGGACGCGGCGAGTTCGCCCCACTCCACGAGCGCAACGGCGCGTTCTTCGACGAGTTCACCGAGCGCCAGATCGAGTACTTCATCCAAAGTCCCCACTCGGTAAACGTCGGCGTGATGCAGCGACTCGATGCCGCGATCGTTGGCACAGCGGTGCTGGCGCACCACAATAAACGTGGGACTCTGCACGCGCTCGGCGACGCCGAGGCCTCGCGCAACACCCTGGGTAAAGGTGGTCTTGCCCGCGCCCAGCGGGCCCGAGAGCAGCACCACGTCGCCGGGCTCGAGTACCTGCGCGAAGCGAGCCCCGACCTCGTGCATGGCCTCGGCGCTCGGCGCCACCCGACGCCAACTCACGAGGCCGCCAGCAGTGGCGCCAGGAGTTGCAGGTCGCGACGCAAGAGTTGCGTAACCCGTTCGCCACCGCGCAGCGCCGCCGCCGGGTGATAGGTCGCCAGGCCCGAGACCCCACTAATGGGGTGGAGCTGTCCGTGCGCGCGGGCCATCGGTTCGCTACCGCCAAAGACCGCCCGAGCCGCGGTGTTACCCAACGTCACGACCGCGCGTGGCGTGACGGCGGCGAGTTGGGCGTCGAGCCAGCCCCGACAGGCCTCGAGCTCCGCGCGGTGCGGCACCCGATTGTTGGGTGGACGACACTTCACGACGTTAGTTACAAAACAGTCTTCACGGCGCAGTGACAGTTCCTCGTCGAGCAGACGAAAGAGCAGTCGCCCACTTCGCCCGATGAACGGTTCACCACCCTCGTCCTCACTCGCGCCGGGCGCTTCGCCCACAATCAAGAGTGCGGGTGTGGTGGGGCCCGATCCCACGACTACTCGCTGGCGCGTGACACTGAGTACACAGCGCGTGCACGTGGGCAGCGCCGCGAGATCGAACGTCACCATTAGTCGACGAGCACGCGCGGCACCCGAGCACTGATGCCGCAGAGAATCTCCCACGTGATGGTGTTGGCGCGCTCGGCCCACTCGTCCGCGCTGATCGCGTCATCGCCCTGGCGCCCGAGCAGCACGACGTCGTCGCCTACGGACACGGGGTCATCACCGCAGTCAATTAACAACTGATCCATCGTGACGACTCCCGCCAGTGGGTAGCGCCGTCCGTGCAGGAGTACTTGAGCGCCCGCGTCAAAGAGTCGGCGGGGGTAGCCGTCGGCGTAGCCAAAGGGCACGGTCGCAATCGTGGTGGCGCGCTCCATAGACCGAAGCCGTCCGTAGCTCGGGCGAGCACCCGCCGGTACTCGACGCACGGCTGAGACCTGCGCGCGAAGACTCAGCGCGGGCTCGAGCGTGGCCTCGACCTCTTCGAGCGCGCTGGCGAGCCAGGCGTTGGGCAGGTAGCCGTAGAGTGCCAGACCGACGCGCACCATGGACCGACGCGCGGCGTCGTAGCCCAAGGCCCCCGCGCTGTTGGCGCCGTGCAGCACCCGCGGATGAATACCGCGCGCGCCCAACGCCGCGACCGCTTCGTCAAAGGCCGCGATCTGACTCGTCGTGAAGCCCCGATCATCACCACTCGAACCGTCGGCCACGCTGAAGTGGGTGTAGAGCCCCTCGAGGTCGATTGCTGACGAGCCCAGCAACACGTCGACCACCTGGTCGAGCTCGTCGCGCGCTACCCCCATGCGGTGCATCCCGGTGTCGATCTTGACGTGCACCTGGTGACGCCCGCCGCGTTGCTCGGCCGCCTCGACCGCGGCCCGGGCTCCGGCGAGCGAGCCCACCGTCAACGTCAGATCATGCGCCAACGCGTCGGGAATGGTCTCGGGAGGAATTTCGGCGAGGAGCAAAATTGGCGCGCTCACCCCTTGGGCGCGCTGCTCAATACCTTCGTCCACAATGGCGACCGCCAGACTGTCGGCTCCCGCGTCGAGCAGCGCCGGGGCCACCATCGTGGCGCCGTGACCGTAGCCGTTGGCCTTCACAACGGCACAGAGCTGCGTGTCGCCGAGCACGGCCTTCATGGCTCGCACGTTGTGCGCCAGAGCAGCGCGTGATACTTCGGCCCACGCGGGACGGCGTACTCCCTCAGCGGGCATCGTGTTCTCCCGTGGAGCTCGCCACGACCAACGCCATCGCGGTCAGGTCCGTGTGCGACAGCGAGACGTGGAGTGTACCCACGCCCGCCGTGGTCGCGAGTCGACGCGCCAGGTCGTGCAGCGCAATTGACGGTGCCCCACTGGGGTCACGGCGTACTTCAATAGCGTGCCAGGCAGCCGATCCAATCCCCACACCGAGCGCCTTCAAGACGGCCTCTTTCGCGGCGAAGCGCGCGGCCAGTCGCTCGGGCTTCGAACCCGTGTCGCGACGTTCACGCTCAGTGAAGAGTCGCCCTTCGAGCGCTGGTCGTCGCGCCAGCATTTTGGTAAAACGCTCCACGTCCACGACGTCCACGCCTACTCCGACGGTCGTCACTATTCGACCGTCACGGTCTTGGCCAAGTTGCGCGGGCGATCGACGTTGCGTCCGAGCCCACGAGCCATGGCGTAGGCGAAAATCTGGAGAGGTACCACGTCCACCATGGGCGTAAACATTGGCTCGGTCGCCGGTACGCGCAACACGAAGTCCGCGACCGCCCCAATGGTCTCGTCGCCATCAGTGGCCACCGCCACGACGCTCGCGCCGCGGGCCTTCACCTCGGCGAGATTTGAAAGAATCTTGTCGTGCATGGCGGGGTCGGTCGCCACGGCCACCACCACGACGCCCGGCTCGATGAGCGCCAACGGACCGTGCTTAAGTTCACCCCCGGGGTAGCCCTCGGCGTGCAGGTACGTCACTTCCTTCAACTTCAACGCCCCTTCGAGGGCCGTGGGAAAGCCCACGTGACGTCCCAGGAAAAAGAAATCACGAGCGCCCCCCAGTGCGTGGGCGACCGCTTCATACTGGTCGCGACGCGTCAGAGTCGTGGCGACTTTTTCACCAACGGCATTGAGCGACGTAAAGAGTGCGGCAATCTCGGCGGGTTCGAGGGTCTGGCGTAGTTGTGCCAGGCGCAGCGCCAAGAGTTCGAGAGCCGCGACTTGAGCGACGAAGGCCTTCGTGGACGCGACCGAGACTTCGAGTCCGGCGCGGGTGTAGATGACGGCGTCGGCCTCTCGCGCCAGTGACGAGTCCACAACGTTCGCCACCGCAATAACCCGGGCCCCTCGTCGTTTGGCTTCGCGGGTGGCTTGAATCGTGTCGATGGTCTCGCCACTCTGAGAGACCCCGATGACCAAGGTGCCCACCTCCACAATGGGGTCACGGTAGCGATACTCACTGGCAATATCGACTTCGACGCTCAGGCGCGCCCAACGTTCAATGGCGTACTTCGCTACTTGAGCGGCGTGGTGCGAGGTGCCCGCCGCCACCAGCACGACGCGGGTGACGGCGCGCAGTTCGTCGTCGCTGACCCCCATTTCGTCAAAGGTGATAGTCCCGTCATTGCGGCGCCGGTCGAGCAACGTGGCGCGCAAGACGTCGGGCTGCTCGTTGATCTCCTTGGTCATAAAGTCGTCGTAACCGCCTTTTTCGGCCGTCTCGAGGTCCCAGTCAATCGCCAGTTGGCGAAGTCGCACTGGCGCACCTTCGAGGTCGATCGCTCGAAAACCTTCGGGGGCCAGACGCACAATCTCGTCGTCGTTCACGGCGTAAAACGCCTGCGCGCGGTCGAGTATCGCGGGCACGTCACTGGCGAGATACGTCGCTCCCGGAGTCGTCCCCACGACCAACGGTGAGATGCGTCGGGCCGCGACAATCACGTCGGGCTCTTGGGCGTCCACGACCGCGAGGGCGAAGGCTCCGCGCACGACCAGGAGACTCTGGCGCACCGACTCGAGTAGTTCGAGACCCTGCGCGCGCCACTCTTCAATGAGGTGCGCCAAGACCTCGGAGTCGGTGCTCGAGGTGAAGTGATGACCCTTGGCTTCGAGCTCGTCGTGCAGATCGCGGTGGTTCTCGATGATGCCGTTATGGATAATGGCGACGTTGCCCGAACAGTCGAGGTGCGGGTGCGCGTTCGTGGTGATGGGGGCCCCGTGGGTGGCCCAACGAGTGTGGCCAATCCCTGATTGAAATCCTCCCGGGGCCGCGGCGCACTCCTGGCGCAGGGCCGCCACCGATTCGGTGCCACTGGCGGCGCGAGCGCGCCACGTCTGACCAGCCTTGACGAGCGCCACTCCGGCAGAGTCGTAACCTCGGTATTCGAGACGTTCAAGACCTTCTAGGAGCGTCTCGAGAGTGGTCGGGGATCCGACGACCCCAATGATGCCGCACATACCCCCAGCCTACTAAGGGGTCCTCGTTGTTCTAGAGCCGGTGCACTATCTAGCGACTGCGAGGGTCACTTAGCCCCAAACGGCGTAGAGCGTCAGCGTGGTCGTCGCACTCACGAGCGAGAGCGACTGACTATTGGTGTACACCACCGGGCCACCAGCGGTCGTGGCCCAACCTTGGAAGGTGAGTCCCGTGAAGGCAAAGGCGTTGGCGCTGAGCGCCTTGGCCGAGGCTCCGTAGGTAAAGGACTGGTTGGCCATGGTGCCAGTGCCGCCGCTCGCGTTAAAGCTCACCGTGACGGTGTTGGAGGCCCAGATGGCGTAGAGGGTCAAGTTGGCCGTCACGGTTATTGACTGGCCGTTGGTGTAGACCACTGGTCCGGTCGTGCTGGTTGCCCAACCGAGGAAGGTGTAGTTAGTGCGGTTATACGTCCGGGTCGTGAGCGTCTTCGCGGTTCCTACGACGAAGCTCTCGATGGCCATGGTGCCGCTCATTGAGCCGTTACCGTTGAAGGCCACCGTGAAGGCAGTGCCCGAGGTCACCCACACCGCGTTGAGAGTGGTGTTCGCCGAGATCACGAACGTCTTCGTACCAATCACGGTGTAGAGGGCACTACCAGTCGTCGAGGTCGACCAGCCCGCGAAGACTTGACCCGTGCGAGTGGGTAGCGGCGTGAACAAGACCGTCACCGTGGCTCCGCTGCCGTAGGAGGCTGGCGCGGGCACACTGCCCGTGCCGCCATTGACGTTGTAGGTCACCGTCCGGGTCAAGCCCCAGATTGCGTAGAGCGTGACGTTGGCCGCGGGCATCACGAAGGTCCTCGCGCCACCCAAGGTGTAGGTAGCCGATCCCGTTGCACTCTGCGACCAGCCAACGAAGGTGTAGTTCGTTCGAGTGGGCAAGGGGCTAAAGGCCACGGTAATGGTCACGCCACTCGCCTTGGCCGCTTGCGTCGGAACGCTTCCCGTGCCGCCATTGGTGCTGTAGGTGATCGTGAAGGTACCGCCGCCACTCACCGCGATGTTCTGGGTAACGGTCGTGGCGGCCGCGTAGTTGCCGGTCGCGGCCGAAGTGAGCGTCACCGTGCACGTCCCCGCAGCGCTGAACGAGACCGTGGCCGAACCAGTGCCGCTACCCGTGCACGCGCCACCCGAAGTTGCGATAGTCACGGAACCACCAGACGTTGTGGTACCACTGGCGCTGTAGGTTCCTCCAACGGAACCGGTACTCGGTGCCGTTGATGGCGTAATGGTGTTGGTCAACAACACAATGGTGATTGCTTGCGTTTTCGTGGTCGCCACGGCGTAGTTGGCGGCGTTACCCGTATTTGCGAAGCTCACCGTACACGACGTGCCCGGGCCAACGAAGGTGATGGTCGCCGAACCCGTGCCGCTACCCGTGCACGCGCCGGACGAGGTGATTGAAACGGTGCCCGACGTCACGGTAGCGATCGCGTTGTACGTGGTACCCGCCGAAGGACTAGTCGGAGCAGTTGAAGTGATGGTGATGGTATTTGCAATCAACGTCACCGTGACGGACTGGGTAACTTGTGAAGCCGTT
>CAITNF010000006.1 GCA_903893745.1 uncultured Actinomycetes bacterium | reverse complement strand
CGCTGCCACGGCCAGTGTGAGTGGTGGCAGTGCCAGCTTTAGCGGACTCACCATTACTGGTAAAGCGGGTAGCTACACACTCACCTTCACCTTCTCCGGTGGCGGTGTGACGCTGGCTACGTCCGCAGTGACCAGCTCGTCGATCACCCTCTCGGCCGGGGCCGCCAACGCCCTGGTGCTCGTTGCCGGTTCAACCACGACTCCCACGAGTGGAGTTGCGTTTACGTCACCACCGCAGATTCGCATGATTGACACCGGGGGCAATGCAGTCGCGTCAAGCGACTCAATTTCGATTGCCATTGCGCCAGCGCCGACGTCAACCGTGAGTGCAACACCACTCAACCTCGTGAATGGGGCGGTCACGTTTACTGGTCTTACCATCAACGGTCTGGCGGGCCAGTACGTTTTGACGTTTAGTGACGCAACGTTGTCGCTGTCAATCCAACTCACTGTGCAGCTTCAAGCTGGTGCGGCGAACCGGCTCACCTTTACGAATGCCGGCACGCTACCGTCGGCGGTGCAAAATGGATCAGTGCTCTCACCCGCACCGATTCTGGTGGTTGCCGACGCCAGCGGAAATGCCAACACCAGCGCGACGGGCACCGTGAACGTGGTCGTGACGACAGGAAGTTGTTTACTAAGCGGTGTTTCGAGTGTGGCGCTGAACGGTTCGGGTGTCGCGACGTTCTCCAATCTGGCAGTCGTAGGTAAGTTAGGCACGTCATGCACGTTGACCTTTTCGGACACCACGTCGGGAATCCAGGTAGCGACAATGACCGTCACCATCTCGTCAGTGGGCCCCGCGACCCAGATCGTCTTTTCCAATAGTCCTTCAACGAGCGCCGCCAACGGCCAAGTATTAGCTTCCCAGCCCATCGCGGTGCTGGAGGACTCTGGCGGCAACGTAGTTACGGGCAGCGGTTCGATTAGCGCGGCAATAACGAACTTTGTGGCCGCCTCCGGCGCCGGCACTGGATCAACGGTGTTGGCTAATTCCACTGCTTCAGTCGGTGGGGCCGGGGCTTCATTTAGTGGACTTGGTATTACTGGTCCGGTGGGAACTTACACCCTCACCTTTACTCAGTCGCCGTTGACCCCCGTGACGCTCGTACTTACGCTGAGTGCGGGTGCGCCGACCAAACTGGTGCAAACCAACGTTGCGACGCAGTCGACGTCCACGGCGAGTGGGGTGGCGATGAGCGTGGCGCCTTCGTACAGTCTGCAAGATCAAAGTGGCAACCTGGTCGCCGTGAATGATGCGCTGAGCGTCATCGTCACGCCGAGTGCCTCGGTGAGCGGGAGCCCCACTGCGCTGAGTAACGGAGTAGTGACGTTGAGCGGTCTGCTCATCACTGGTGCGGTGGGTACCTACAGCATTGCGGTGACCGACACGACATCGTCGCTGAGCGCTGCGACCACTACGGTGCAACTGACGCCGGCGGTGGCGACCAAACTGGTGCTCACCAATGCGCTGACGCAGTCCACGTCGGTAGCGAGCGGGGCCACCATGGCGGTCGCGCCTTCCTTCAGCTTGGAGGACCCGAGCGGCAACGTAATCTCAGCGAACGACGCGATTGTGGTGAGTATTTCGCCCACGGCCACGTTAAGTGGGGCTCCGACGGCCCTCGTAAACGGAGTGGTCACGCTCACTTCGCTCACCATTGCGGGAGCTGCTGGGTCGTACACCATCACGGTGCGCGACAGTGTGAACAGTTTTACGGCCACGGCCACCATCTCAATTTCTGCCGGTGCCGCGACCAAACTTGCACTCTCCAACACACCTGGCTCGAGTTTTGCGAACGGGGCAGCGTTTGGAGCCACCGCGCCCACTTTTAGTTTGGAGGATGCTGCGAATAACGTGGTGTCGGCGGCGGACTCGGTAACCGTCACAATTTCGCCCACGGCAACCTTGACCGGTACGCCGACCGTGCTAGCCAACGGAACCGTGTCGCTCAGCACTCTGGTGGTGACCGGCAAAGCTGGTACCTATTCAATTCAGGTAACGGATTCAACGAAGAGTTTTAGCGCCGGTACCTTCTCGTTTACGTTAACTGCCGGAGCCGCCACCAAACTTGTCGCCGCGACCGCACCTCAATCGATTGCTAATACCGGTGCGGTCCTCGCTCCTCAGCCCGTGATCAACATTGTGGACTCGGGCGGCAACATCGTGACGACGGCAACGGGAACGGTATCGGTGACCGCCCCCGCTGCAGTGACCCTGGCGGGCAACGGTCCAATTACGTCGGTGGGCGGTGTCGTCACCTTTAGCGCCCTGTCGCTGACTGGGGCGGCCGCGGCGTACACCTTGACCTTTGCGTACTCACTCGGTGGCGTAACGGCGTACACCGTCACGGTGACGGTCACCACGGGTGCGACCAAACTTGTCATTACGACCGCCCCGTCCACGACGGCCGCTAGTGCCGCCGCCCTGGCAGTTCAGCCCGTCATCAAGACCGAGACGTCGGCGGGCGCGGTGGTTTCAACGACCGGCACCATTACGGCCACGATCGCCCCGTCGGGGTCGAATACCGGCACCGCTACCATCTCACTTGGCTCAACGGCCACTCTCAGCGCGGGCGTGGCGACCTTTACGGCCCTCACGATTACGGGTACTGCGGGAACCTACACGCTGACGTTCACGAACGGATCTTCGGGAATGACCGTAGCGACTGCGCCGGTCACATTGGGCGCGGGTGCGGCGACGCACCTTGCCGTAATCACGCCACCCGCTGGTGCGGTCAATGGTGTCGCGCTGACCACGCAACCGGTGGTGGCGGTTGAGGACTCGGCGAACAATATTGTGACCACCGCGACCGGTACCATCACGGCTTCGTCGGCGAACGCCACGGTGGCGGGCACCACGACAGCGACCGTGACCTCCGGACGGGCAACTTTCGTCGGACTGATTGTGAACGGGTTAGCGGGAACGGTCACCGTGAGCTACGCCGATAGCGTCGCGGGCGTCACGACGACCACTAGTTCAATAGCTCTCACTGCGGGTGCACCGTCGAAGCTGGTCATCACGACGGCCCCCGCGGGAGCAGTCAACGGAGCAGCCCTGACCACGCAGCCGGTAGTGAAAGTTGAAGATGTTGGCGGTAACGTCATTGCGACATCGACGAACACCATTACGGCCACCGTATCAACCGGTTCAGTGTCCGCCGGTTCGACGGCAACCGCGGTCGGCGGCGTGGCGACCTTCAGCGGGTTGACTCTTATCGGACTTACGGGGGCTCGAACGCTGACCTTCACCGATAGCACCACGACCACCATCACTGCCGTCACCTCGGCCAGCATTTCCATGACCGTCGGTGCGGCGACCAAGCTTGTAATTACGACGTTGCCCACCACGACTGACGCCAGTGGTGCGGCGTTGGCGACTCAACCACGAGTCAGTGTTGAAGACTCGGGTGGCAACGTCGTTACCACCGCCACGGGTACAGTGACCGTTGCCCTAGTGGGAACTGGCAGCCTGACTACGACCACGGCCACGATTACGGCCGGAGTGGCCACTTTTAGCGGACTCGGTATCAATGCTCTCGTGGGCACCACGTACGCGCTCACCTTCACGAGTGGCACCTTGACCGGCGCCACGTCCGCCAACATCAGTGTGACCGTCGGTGCGGCGAAGGCTCTGGCCTTGCGGACCGCACCCGCGAAGACCGCCACGAGTGGTACTTCTTTTGCCCCCCAGCCCGTGGTCATTGTGGTGGACTCGGGTGGCAACGTCGTCACGACCGCCACGGGCACGGTGACGGTGACGATCACTGCCGGAACTGGTGGCACGATTGCAAGTAACACGGCCACGATTACGGCCGGAGTGGCCACATTTACCGCTCTGAAAATTACGCGGACTGCGGGTTCGGCGACGGCGTACACAATTTCGTTTGCGGACAGCGTGGCTGGTATTACCGCGGTTACGGCAGTGGTGACGGTCTAAGCACACTCGCTCGGTATCCCCATCGTTCGACAGTGTTCAGATTCAAAAGTGCACGATGTTAGGGTTATTTGGTGCTCGCCACCAATGAGGAATTTTCGCATCGAAGTGGTGTTCGACCAAGGACTGCATTTCTCGTCATTTTGGCCCTATCCTTTTTGGCACTATCGTGCTGGTCTTTTGCGAGCCCGTTGGTCGCTGGTCCCGACGAACAGTCGCACATCATTCGAGCCGATGCTCTCGCGCACGGCCAGTTAGGACATCCGGCGACGCCGGGTGAACAATTACTGGTTACGGTAACCGTCCCACAAGCGATCTACTTCTCCAAGCTGTATCCGGGCTGCTGGCAGTTCTTGGGCAATAATCCAGCCACCTGTGCACCGAGTTGGACGACTTCGCAAGCGCCCATTGCGACGACGGTGTACGTAGGGCACTATCCGCCGCTGTACTACGCCATCGTTGGTACCGGAACGTATTTTTCCCAGCAAAAAGCGGGGATTTACGCTATGCGTCTCGTGAGTTCGTTACTGAGTGCGTTGATGCTGGCTCTTGGTGCCTACGCAATAGTTCGTTGGAGCCGGCGCAAGATGATCGTGGCGGGAGTATTCATGGCCCTTACCCCGATGAGTCTCTTTTTATCGTCGGTGGTCAATCCCAGTGGTTTCGAAATTGTGTCCGCAATCTGTCTTTGGACTGCTCTCGCAATTTTTGTGATGGACTATCCGATTGATCCCCCCAGGGGTCTCGTTACCGTCATCGCGGTTTCGGCCTCGGTCTTCGCCTTGATACGTGGACTTTCACCACTATGGGTTGGCCTTGCGGGCATTGTCGCCATCATGGCCGTTGGCTGGCGTGAGATCTGGGCGTTACTGCGTCGACGTCATGATGTCCGCGTGGCGGTGGGGGTCATTGGCGCGGCGTTCGTGGTGGCACTGACCTGGATTACGACGCAAGGAACGCTCCACATTCTGCCCGTAGGTGTGCCCGTACCGAAGGGTTCGTCAGAGCTACACATCATCCGAATGACGTTGGGTGCCTTAAAGCGGTGGCGTCGAGAGAGCATTGGTGTACTGGGGTGGCTCGACACTGGCCTGCCGAACTTCCTCTACAGCGTCTGGTATCTGATGATTGTCGGAGCATTCATTGGGGGGCTGTGGCGATCGTCGTGGCGACAGCGTCTAGCGCTGATCTTGGCGTCGGGACTGGCCCTCTTTATGCCCGTGGTGATTGTTGCTCGCGAGGCCCGGGTCAATGGCATTGTGTGGCAGGGTCGTGACTCTCTACCAATCACCGTGGGCGCCATCATTCTCGCGGTCGCGCTCTGCGCAAATCTTATTCGTTCCGCCAGGCTCGAGCGCTGGGGCGTAAGTTGCATTGTTGTCGTGGTGGCCCTCTTGAACCTCATAGCGTTCTACGCCAACCTGCGTCGCTACGCCGTGGGTCGGATGGGCGGACGTCTCTTCTTCTTGCACAACGTGGGGTGGTCACCACCAACGGGACAGTTCGCAACGCTCTTCGTCTACGGGGTCTTGACCGCAGTCATTACCGCGCTAGTGCTTCGTTGGGTGTGGGTAGGGTCGGTGGCGACGCCGACAACCAGCCAGGGTGATTAGTGCGCTATCGGTGTACTCGTACTGCGTTGAGACGAGATAGTCGAATCACCAGTAGGTAAGATTGAGTGTCGTCACGCCGACGAGAGTCGCGGCTGACCGAAATGGGGAGATGTCGCCGTGTCGCAGTCACCCGAGCATGCCTCACCAGAGGGCTCGATGACCTCTACTCAGGGAAAGTCTGAAATTGCGATCCTTCGAGAAATCGTTCGAATTTACGAACTCGAAGCGGCATCTAACGAAATGCTCAGCGAACAGTTTCGAGTGCTGGCCCACTCGAGGTTCTACCCCCTTGCGGTTCTACTCTTAAAAATGGATAACGTCGCGGAACGACTGCTGCGGCGAATTCTGGGTCGGCCGCTTGCGCCGCGCCTCGTGCCCCCACCCGCGATCCCAGAGTCCCCGCCGGCCGACGCCGAGTCAAGCTCAGCTGTAGTCCCACTAACCACATCGGGAGTAAGAAAGATCGGGGCACTGACGGGTAAGGGAATTCGCCTCTTAGGCCACGCGCTCGCGGTGGTGGTCAAGGGAAATCGGGTGCGTACGTTGAGCCCCCAACGCGAGGCGAATTTTTACGGCGCGTGGAGCGAAGCGTTTATGACGCCCAACGAAGGGCACCGAAAGTCGCTCGTGGCTCGGGTAGGCCTTCTACGCCAGCGACCCCTGCTTTCTGTAGTGATGGCTACTTATAACACGGACCATCGCTTTCTTCGAGAAGCGATTGATTCAGTGCTCGCCCAGATCTATCCGAACTTTGAGTTGATTATTTGTGATGACTGTTCGCCCGATTCCGAGGTGCGAGCCATCGTTCAGTCGTACGTCGAACGCGATGCTCGTGTTCGACTGGTACTACGTGAGCAAAATGGAGGGATATCGGCCGCCACGAATGCCGCGATCGATGCCGCAAACGGTGAGTGGATAGTCTTCATGGACCACGATGACACAATTGTGGAACACGCCCTTTTGCACGTGGCCATTGCGATTGAACAGCAGCCCGATGCCATGTTGTTGTACTCGGACGAAGACAAAATTAACGAACGGAATCAACCGTTCACCCCGTACTTCAAAAGCGATTTTGATCCGCTACTCCTCCTGGGCCAGAACTACGTCTGCCACCTCACGACTATTCGGCGCGATCTAATGACCAAAATTGGACTATTGCGTTCCGAGTTTGACGGGGCGCAGGATTGGGATTTGGTGTTGCGAGCCAGCGAGGAAGTTCGCCGAAATCAAATCGTGCATATTCCGCACATCTTGTATCACTGGCGCAGCCACGCTGGCTCAACGTCGCGAGCATCGTCGGCCAAACCATGGGCCATCGATGCGGGAAGAAAAGCGGTAGCGGCAGCGCTGGAGCGCAGGGGAGTACGTGGCAGCGTGGCGGCAGTGGAAGGCACCGGGTTTGCGCAAGTGCATTTCTCGCTGCCCGATGTCGCACCGCTCGTTTCCGTCATGATTCCGACGAGAGACGGGAAGTATTTAGAGCAGTGCGTGCGTTCGCTACTCGAGCGAACGAGTTATCCCAATTTCGAAGTGCTGATCATCGATAACGGTTCGGTGCGCGAGACGACCCATTCCTTTTTCGCTACGCTCGACGAACGAGTTCGAGTCATTCGTGACGACAGTCCATTCAATTACTCGGCACTTCATAATCGCAATGCGCAGCATTGTCGTGGCGAGGTGTTCGTGCTGTTGAATGACGACACCGAAGTGTTCGATGGCGACTGGCTCAGTGCCATGGTCGCGCAACTTCTCCAGCCCGGTTATGGCGCAGTGGGAGCGAAGCTGCTCTATCCCGATGGCCGGATCCAGCACGCCGGCGTGGTACTTGGCCCCGAAGGCCTGGCGGCCCACGTAGGGCGCTTTCGATCAAAGGACGACAAGGGTTACTTCGGGCGCACGGCACTGGCTTCGGAGTTTCAGGCCTGCACGGCCGCCTGCTTGGCCGTGCGACGAAGTACGTGGGAGTTGGTTGGGGGGCTCGATGAGACGCTCCAGGTGGCTTGGAACGACATTGACTTTTGCCTGCGAATTCGAGCCCAAGGTGAGTTCGTGGCGTACACGCCACTGGCCGAGCTGCTCCACTACGAATCCGTATCTCGAGGGACGGACCGTTCAGGTCCGAGCTTCGCTCGCATGATTCAAGAGGTAGTGACGATGCGTGACCGGTGGACTCGTGAGATAGTCCGAGACCCGTACTACAACCCGAATCTCTCCTTTAGCCACGGTCTGTTCGAGCTGGCGTACCCCCCACGAGTGTCACCGTGGTACACGGGTATTGAGTAACCATCTACTCGCCACTATTTGCTCATGGCGTGAGTTATTCCTGAGTATCTACAACATTCCTTCGAGGGAAATACCAAGTCGAGCGAGATAGCCCAGCCCCATAATCGCGCCCTCACAGCCCAGCTCCTCAAGTTCGCGTAGATCGGCATCGTCGCGGATACCGCCGGCGGCGACGACTGGAATGGCACTCTCACAAATCAATCGGTAGAGCTCGAGATCTGGGCCCTGCATCGTCCCGTCACGATCGATTGCCGTTACGTGCAGTCGGGCTACTCGAGCTTCTCGACAGCGCGTTAGCGCATCTAAAACAGAGAGTCCCGTGTCCGCGGCCCAACCGCGTACTGAAATTTTCCCGTCGCGAACATCGAGCGCTACGAGCAGCTGCGATTTCAAGGCGTCAGCAAACTTCGCTAACGATTCTGGCTCGTCCCACGCAGCGGTTCCAACAATCACTCGGGCCACCCCGGTATCGAGGACTTGTCGGGCCACCTCGAGTGAACGAATGCCCCCGGAGAACTGAATTGGTATGGATCCAGCCAGTGAGACGCAACGTTCGAGAATCTCATAGCGCAGCGCTCCGTCGCGCGCTCCTTGGAGATCGACCACGTGAATTAGTTCGGGTTTCGTTTCGACAATCTGATGCAAGAAAGTGTCTAAGGGACGTCGAAAAAGGACCTGCTCGTAATTACCGCGCGCCAGACGAACCGCGTCGGTGCCGAGAATATCGAGGGCTGGGATTAGTTGCATAGTAGCGTTGTAGCATGCTAGCATAATGAAATGACTAGTGGAAAAGTAATCCCTGCAGAGAGCAGCGCTGAGACGAGTGATCGATTTGATGAACTCGTTGACGCATTTGCCCATCTGCGTGAACCAAGCATCGTGGCCGCATTTTTGCGAGATCTCTGCACCGTGAATGAACTTGACGCGATGGGTCAGCGCCTGCAGGTGGCCCGCCTGGTTGATGAATCGATCCCGTATCAAGAGATTTCTCGGCGTACGGGAGCTTCAACGGCCACCATTACTCGGGTGGCGCAGTGGTTGCACCACGGCGAGGGTGGCTATCGAGCGGTACTGAAGCGAGTGCGACGATGAATCGCCGACTGACATTGGCCATTCCTTCTAAGGGAAGACTTCGTGAACCCTCGTGGTCGCTGCTGGAAGCCAGCGGCGTCGATCCCCAAGAGCCAGGCGAGCGAGTTCTTCAGTCGCACTGTCGTAATGCTGAAATTGATCTGCTGTTTGTTCGTGCCGATGACGTGCCGGAGTACGTCCAAGATGGAGTCGTTGATTGCGGAATTACTGGCCTCGATTTGGTGAATGAACAGGCATCGGATGTCGAGGTCCTACTGCAGCTGGGTTTTGGAAAGTGTTCCCTGCAAGCTGCAGTGTCAGTTGAGGACTCCGCTACCAGTTTGGCTGACCTCGAGGGGCGGCGCATCGCGACGTCACACGCGCGACTCGCGCGTGAGGCGTTGAGTGATCGCAAGATTAACGCAGAGCTAGTCAAGGTTGCTGGCTCAGTAGAAATCTCGCCCCGTCTTGGTCTGGCTGATGCGATTATAGATTTAGTCTCGACGGGTAGCACGCTACGCACGAACGGTCTGCGCTCACTCGGAGTGCTCTTTGAGTCCGAGGCAGTGCTTATTGGGCGAAGTGGCTCGACGGACAGTGAGGCGCGACGAACCCTCACCACCCTGCTGGCATCGGTGATTAACGCACGGGCTTCTCGCTATCTGCTTTGCAACGTTGAGAAGAGTCGACTTGATGAAGTCACGGCACTACTACCCACGACGGGGTCACCAACGGTAATGGACCTCGCCACCCCCGGAATTGTTGCGGTGCACGCTTTGGTGCCGGCATCAATAATTTGGTCACTATTGCCAAAGCTGCAAGCCTGCGGGGCCAGCGCAATTCTCACTCTCCCAGTCGAACGGATGGTTCCATGAGTAGTTCAGTAAAAATTGACCGATCATTCAGCATTGAAGAGATTGTTAACGATGTTCGCGAACGTGGCGACGCGGCGTTAGTGGAGTGGTCGCAGTTGCTTGATGGCTCTTCGGCGACGTCGCCACAGCGTGCAGTGGCGTACGGCGATGTGCCCACTGCGGCCATTTTGGCGGCCGCTGACTCAGTACGGACCTGGCACGCCGCGCAGCGTCCGGCCGATTTGGAGTTAGAGGTTTCACCCGGTGTCACGCTCGAGCGCCGTTGGTCACCCATTCGCTCAGTGGGTATCTACGTCCCTAAGGGCCTGGTTTCCTCACTGATCATGGGCGCGGTACCCGCCCAGGTCGCGGGTGTTGAACGAATTGTGGTCTGCACACCACCTAGTGGTTCTGCCGCCGTGGCCGCCGCGGCGGCGCTGCTCGGTATTGATGAGGTGTGGGCCGTCGGTGGTGCGCAAGCAATTGCGGCGCTGGCGTACGGTACTGCGTCCATTGCAGCCGTGGACAAGATTTTTGGTCCCGGTGGTGCCGCGGTCAATACGGCAAAGCTGCTCGTCAGTCGCGACGTGGCCATTGACCTGCCGGCGGGTCCGAGTGAAATTGTCGTGGTCGCCGACGAGGGAGTGGATGAAGACCTCATTCGCCAAGAACTCGCGGCCCAAATGGAGCACGGTCCCGATTCTCGTGGCTACGTGGTGCGTGTTGGTGACGATCTTGAGGCCGCACTTGCCCAGGTCGAAAGTTATGCCGCCGAACACGTCGCACTGCTCGGCGTTCGTGCCGAGTCGCTCGCGAATCGTATTCGCAATGCCGGTGCGGTCTTCGTAGGTCCCTACGCTCCCGTACCGGCCGGTGACTACGCCACGGGAGGTAATCACGTCTTGCCTACTGGCGGTTGGGCAAAGTCCACTGGGGGTCTCGGTCTGGAGGCGTTTATGAAGACGGTCACGGTGCAACGAGTTACTAAGGAAGGTCTCGAACGCTTGGCTCCCACAATTGAAGCGTTGGCCGATATTGAAGGTTTGCCCAATCACAAAGCGACGGCGCGACGATGATGAATCCACAACCCCTCGATACCTACCAGTGGCCGCCATCGAATGAAGAAATAGCGGCGCGGGTCGGAGTTGACCCGCGCAACATCATCCGCTTTGACGGCAATGTGGCCGCCCAGCCGCCGGCGTCGGCTCGTCCGGCGGCGCTAGCGCGCGCGTTGGCCGATATCAATGAGTATGACCGCGGCCGATACGAGCCGTTGCGTCGAGCGATCGCGCAGTATCACGGCGTCGAAATCAATCAGGTCTCACTGGGTGCGGGTAGTGATGAATTCATAGTTTTACTGGCTCGAATTTTTGCCGAAAAGGGCACAGTCGCGACCGTGCCGTCCAACTCGTACTCAATGTACCGTTACGCGGCATTGATGGCGGAGGCCACGGTCATTGATGACCCCGCCAATGCTGACTTGGTGTTCGTGTGTCGCCCGAACAATCCCACCGGTGAACTACCCGAAATACCTGAGGTAGCTGGACAATTAGTAATTGACGAGGCGTACGCTGACTACGCCGGGGTTTCGGCGCTGGATCGGGTCGATGGTGGTGCCATTGTCCTACGAACATTTTCGAAAGCCTTTGGCCTCGCCGGCGCGCGCGTTGGCTACGCAATTGCTTCACCGAGGCTGACGGCCGTGATTAATTCTCGTCAAGCCCCGCTCTCGGTCTCTTCACTGTCGGCGGCGTTGGCCTTTGCGGCTCTCGCGTCACCACTCGACGTGACCGATCAAATAACCGAACGCGAACGCCTAGCCCAAGAACTGACGAACCTTGGTTTGACGCCAGTTCCGTCGTACACAAACTTCTTGTATATCCCAATGGATCGGCCCGAAGAATTAGTGGAGCAGTTGCTTCGCTTCGGGGTGGTCGCTCGGGCCTATCCCGGCGCTCTTCGCGTCAGCGTGCGTGACGAGCTTGACGACGATGTATTACTCAGTGCGCTCCGCGCGGTTCTACAAGATGCACCAATGCCGTCTGCGTCGCTTCGTCATCGACGAGCGACTGCGGAGACTCTGCTGAACGTGCGCCTTCGACTGCATGGCGAAGGTCGAGTCTTCGTCAGTACGGGTGAAGGGTTCTATGATCACATGCTTCAACAGTTAGCGTTTCACGGGGGGATGGATCTGCGCCTCGAGGGAGTTGGTGATCTAGAAACCGGAGATCATCACTTAGTTGAGGACATGATGCGCACATTTGGCGAGGCGCTCGACCAGGCGCTCGGTGATCGGCGCGGGCTCGCTCGTTACGGTGAGGCTCGGGTGCCAATGGATGAAGCGTTAGCACACGCCGTCGTAGACCTCTCCGGTCGGGCTACTGCAAATATCAGTATTAATCCCGATCCGGGTATGGCGACGCACGCCTTTGAGTCCTTAGCGCAGACGGCTCGCATCACGCTGCACGTGACCGCAACCGGACAAAATGCTCACCACGTCGCCGAAGCATCCTTTAAAGCAGTAGGTCGAGCACTCGCGCAGGCGACCGCTCGTGAGGGAAAACTTATTCGCTCCACCAAAGGTTCACTGTGAGTGACGTTGTGGTGGTCGATTATGGCGCGGGTAACACGCGATCGGTTCGTACCTCGCTCGCTCGATTGGGTGTGTCCAGCGAAGTTAGTAGCAGCCCAGACGATGTTCGTCGCGCCCGACTGGTGATTCTCCCCGGAGTGGGATCGGCCCGTAGCGCCATGGACCACCTCAATGAAACCGGTGTTGATTTGGCGCTCAACGATCGATTTCTCGCCGGTGATGCGTTACTCGGGATTTGTTTGGGCATGCAATTGGCCCTCGAAACCAGTGAGGAAGATGGTGGCGTGCAGGGATTGGGAATTTTGAAGGGTGCGGTTACACGAATGAGGGAGGATCGAGTTCCCCGACTGGGATGGGCAGTGGTCGATCCCTGGGGCGAGACGTACTATTTCGCGCACTCCTTTGCGGCCGAGTCACCGGACACGGTGGCGACGTCTGATGGCGTTACCGCAGCGGTGCAACACGAATCATTCCTTGGTGTTCAGTTCCACCCAGAAAAGAGCGGTGCTGCGGGTCTGAAATTTCTTGAGCGATGCCTTTCCCGCGCCTGATCCCGTGCCTCGACGTGGCTCATGGCCGAGTCGTGAAGGGCGTCAGCTTCGTTGGTTTGCGCGACGTTGGCGACCCCGTAGAGTTAGCCACGTTCTACAGTGCCGGTGGGGCTGACGAATTAGTGTTCCTCGACATTGCCGCGACTCCAGACGAGGCGTCGACGATGATTGAAGTTGTTGCCGGCGTTGCCGACGTCGTAGATATTCCCTTTACGGTCGGAGGAGGCATTCGATCCGTCGATGATGCCACTCGCATTATCGAAGCCGGAGCGGACCGAGTTTCGCTCAATTCCGCAGCGCTCGCCGACCCCTCGTTGATTACCAAGATTGCGAATCGTTACGGTAGCCAAGCCGTCGTCGTCGCGATCGATGCGGGGGAGTCGACCGTGTATACGCATGGTGGACGTGTGGCGACCGAGGTGCTCACCTTGGAGTGGGCCGTGGAAGCTGCAGCCAGGGGGGCGGGCGAAATATTACTGACATCGATTCGCCAAGACGGTCGGCGAACCGGATTCGATATTGAACTTATTACGGCGGTACGAGCGGCCGTGCCGATTTCAATCATTGCCTCAGGTGGGGCCGGATCGGCCCAGCACGTGGCCGATGCCCTGCGAGTAGCCGATGCCGCGCTGGTGGCTTCTATCGTGCACGAGAATCCTTCTGGCCTTGGAGGACTTCGACGGGCAATTGAAGACTGTGGAGTGAAGTTACGACCATTGGAGGAACGAAAATGAGTGAAGAACTGCGGGCAGCAATTATTCAAGACGATGACACCGGTAGGGTTCTCATGCTCGGATGGATGGACGAGGAAGCGCTACAGCTCACCCGGTCTTCGGGCCTGGTGCACTTCTTTTCACGATCTCGCCAGCGACTTTGGCAAAAGGGCGAGACGTCGGGTAATACCCTTCGAGTTGTTGAAGTGATCCTCGACTGTGACGAAGATGCGGTCATCGTACGTGCACGCCCTGACGGTCCCACCTGTCATGATGGGGCGACTTCGTGCTTCACGCCTTGGCTGTGGCGAAAGATCCTCCAGCGAGAGGCGTCGGCCAGCACCGACTCATACGTGGTAAAAGTTCTTGCGGAAGGATCATCACTCGCGGCCCGAAAAGTTGGTGAAGAGGCCGTTGAGTTAGCAGTCGCCGCTTTGTCTGAGAGTGATGAACGTGTAGTGAGCGAAGCGGCCGACCTCTGGTTTCACACACTGTTGTTACTACGTAGTCGGGGGTTAGATCCGGCGGCGGTCGAAGACGAACTTCGCCGTCGAGAGAGATAAAAACCGATTACCAAGAAGCGGGTTCTAGAAGTTTGATGCCCACCCGACGCAGTACTTCGAACACGATGCGGGGATGTGGAACGAGGAGAATTGAATCTTTCGCACCACACCGGACCACTTGCTTATAGGTAGTGAGGGGGGACTTCGTGGTTGTCGCGCCGAGCTCGGCGAAGTTCTTCTCGAAGTCGAGCAAGTTCGTCGCGCAGTGATTGGATAATCACTTCGAGCTCTTCACGAGATGGTGTCACATCGCTCACCCCACCAGATTCCCACAAAGGTTGAGTTGCGAGGACTCCTCTTCGTTCGATTCGGCCCTAAAAAGCCTAAATTAACCACCCTTTCACTATCACGGCTTGCCCGTAAATCACTTATTAGCCTTGTCATAGTGCTGGCACTACCTATTGCTGGTGCAGGGGGTATTTATGTCAACTAACCATTTGGAATCGAACGATAACGACCGCCTTTCAGCGCTTGGTTATCGACAAGAACTTTCGAGGGTGCTCTCGCACTTCGACAACTTTTCGGTGGCCTTCAGCTATTTGAGTCCGATGGTCGGTATTTATTCGATCTTCGTGATCGGCCTCGGAGCCGGTGGCCCCCGCTATATCTGGACACTGCCCATCGTGGTGGCGCTCATGACGTTGGTGTCTCTCGTGTTTGGTGAGTTAGCGAGTGAGTATCCTCTCTCGGGCGCGCTGTATCAGTACGGTAAGTTCAACGTGGGTTCACGCTACGGGTGGTTTGTGGGCTGGATTTACGGATTTGCGCTCCTCGCCACTGTGGCATCAGTGGACTCCGGAATTGTGGGTTACGTGACGTCGTTGTCCAATATCTGGTTTAAAACGACCCTCGATCCGTCGAACCACTTAACAATCTTTGTAATCGTCGGTGTCGTCATTATTCTCTCCGCATTCCTTAACTCAGTCGGAGCAAAGATTCTGGGACGAGTTGCTCACTTTGGTGTTTACGTTGAGACCATTGGCACCTTTGGAGTCTTCATTGCTCTGGCGATTCATGGATTTCACCACGGTCTGGGCTACCTGTTCACCACCCAGGGTGTTGAGCACCTCAAGACGAACCCCTTCGCCGTTAACTTCGGTGGCAACTGGTGGGGTGGGGCGGCTCTCGTCGCGGTGCTGGCCAACGTCTATATCTTTTACGGCTTCGAGTCAGCGGGTGACATTGCTGAAGAGACAGTGGACGCTCATCGCCAAGTACCTCGAGCGATGCGAAATGCAGTGTGGTACGGCGGTATTGCCTCATTTATCTTGATCCTTGGACTACTCCTGGCCATCCCCAAATCGGGGATTGGCGCCGTTATCGCTGGTGGCGTGCCGTCGCTGCTGGCCGTGCTGCCGGCCTGGCTCCAAGACTTCTTCCTAGTGATGGTCATTATCGCCTTCTTTAGTTGTGGAACAGCAGTCCAGGGAGCGGGTGCACGAGTTGTCTTTGCCCTGGCGCGTGACGGAGCGCTACCGGCCAGTGGGGCTTTGCGCAAAGTTGCTGCTAAACACAAGACGCCGCGCAATGCGATTGTGGTCGGGACCATTATCCCATTTCTCTTTTTGCTACTCGTACTGGTGAATCCCTCCAAGCCGGTGCATATTTTGTGGTTCACCTACCCGGCTAAGGTCAATGCCCTCTTCGCGCTAGTTTCATTTGCGACTTCGGGAATTTACCTCTCCTTCTTTCTCACCGTGTTGGGATCGCTCATCGCTCGGTTGAAGGGTTGGCAGCCCGCGGGCTCGTTCAAACTTGGCAAATGGGGCTACCCCGTGACCATTGGCGCCCTTGCCTACTTGGGCCTCATGCTCTTAAACATCGTATGGCCGAGCTCGTTGTCGAGCGGCCGCGGAGTGCTCTTCAACTACGGCTGGATTACCTTGCTGGTTATGGCCATCATTGTGGTTTCGGGAGCGCTGTACGAGATGTTTGCGCGCCCCGATCGAAAAGAGAAGACAAACTAAGTCGCTGGGGCAGTAACAACTCCGGTCTCTACAGAGTGAGACCGGAGTTGTTACTGCACTAATCACGTTGCACTACCGGTTGAGGGCGTTGGGCAACCACACGCCGACGCGACACAAAATATCTAAAGGACTAGAACCGTCCACGCTGTAGTTTGCTGAGAATAACGAGGTAGATCAGGGAAATAGTCCTCGAAGCGTGGTGGCCTCGGCGATCCGCTCGACACCGACCGCAATGGCCGTTTCGCGCAGATTCACTTTGAGATCAAGGTGACGTTGCCAGATGTGATTGAAGGCTTCGTGCATGGTCTTTTCCAACCGTTGCGTAAAGAGTTCCGGTTCCCACATGAAGCCCTGGAGATCTTGAGCCCACTCGAAGTACGACGCGACGACGCCACCTGCGTTCGCGAGCACGTCGGGTACGACCGGCACATTTCGACTGGCTAGTACCGCCGCGCCCTCACCGGTGGTTGGTCCGTTCGCCGCCTCAACCATGATGGTGGCGGCCATTGACGACGCAATGTCCGCGGTAATGACACCACCGAGCGCGGCCGGAATTGCAATATCGCTTGGAATGGTGAAGAGGTCGTGGGCGGGCACGGTGTCACTGCCGGGGTAGCCCACTACTGAACCGGACTCGCGGAAGTGTCGGCTCAATACTTCGTGATCAATTCCACCCGGCACGTGAATCGCCCCGCGGATATCGGCAATTCCAACCACTTTCATCCCTCGTTCACTGAGGAGCTTTACGAGAGGTGCGCCGACCTTCCCGTAGCCCTGGATGACGACTCGTTCATTAGCAATGTCGCGACCCAGTCCATGCAGCAGGGCCACGGTGCAAATGGTGACCCCAAGCGACGTGGCGCCCGCGTGGCCCAAGGTGCCACCGATCGAGAGCGGTTTTCCCGTCACCACTCCTGGCGTGTTCTGTCCTCGCAACATCGAAACCGTATCCATAATCCAACTCATTACCTGAAAGTCGGTGTTGATGTCGGGTGCGGGAATATCGCGGTCTGGACCAATCATTGGCGCGATGGAAAACGCGTAGCGACGAGTCAGTCGTTCCAGCTCTCCGCGAGAGAGCAAGGTGGGGTCGACTCGAACGCCACCCTTGGCGCCCCCGTACGGTATGTTCACCACCGCACACTTAATCGACATGTCGGCGCTCAGTGCGGCGATTTCGTCCGCGTTCACGCTCGGATGGAATCGAATACCACCCTTGCCGGGCCCTCGCGAAGTGTCGTGTTGGATTCGCCATCCGGTGTACATCTCAACTTCACCGGAGTCCATTCGAACTGGCACCGCTACTTCTAAGACCCGCTCGGGCGTAATGATTCGCTTGATCATTCCTTGATCGAGCCCCAACAAATGCCCCGCATTTTCTATGAGAGAACTTACGTGGAGCCACGGATTGAACTCGTGGGGAGCTGCGTCATTCGCTTGCGTGACCACGTTGTCACCAGCTTTCAGATTCGGGCAGAGCGTCGTTGCTCTACCTCCAGCGTAGGGCTGGTTTTGGCCTAATGTGCACCATGGTCGTTGCCTCCGGTACTGTGAGAACTCGACGTCGAAATTAGGAGCCGGATGTGAAAATTTCCACCATGCTGAGTTACTCGGGCGGATTTAAGCAAGCAGCGCGAGAAGTCGCCGAGATGGAAAAGGCCGGACTCGACTTGGTGTGGGTGGCTGAGGCCTACGGCTTCGATAGCCCCTCGCTTATGGGCTATTTGGCAGCCCTCACGGATCGAGTAGAGATTGGCGCAGCCATCTTGCCGATCTATACCCGTACCCCCACCCTGATTGCGATGACCGCCGCGGGCATAGACGCCTTGTCGGATGGCCGCTTTCACCTGGGACTCGGTGCATCAGGTCCTCAGGTCATTGAAGGCTTTCACGGAGTTCCCTATACCAACCCGCTGGGTCGTACTCGAGAAATTGTGGAGATCTGTCGTGACGTGTGGAAGCGCGAAGCACCACTCGTGCACCAGGGCAAGAACTTCACCTTGCCCCTACCGGCCGATCAGGGCACGGGGCTCGGCAAGCCCCTGAAGATTATTGCCCACCCGGTGCGCAGTGAGATCCCGGTATGGATTGCCTCGCTCGGTGAAAAGAATGTCGAGCTCACGGCCGAAATTGCTGACGGCTGGATTCCTATCCTCTTTATCCCCGAGCGGGCCAACGACGTGTGGGGCGCGCCCCTGGCGGCCGGTCGGGCCAAGCGCTCCAGCGATCTCGGCACACTCATGATCACCGCCGGAGGTCTGCTGGCGATTGGCGAAGGCGAGGACGTGCTCGCTCTACGAGAACTGCAGCGTTCCATGGTGGCCCTCTACGTTGGGGGAATGGGTGCAAAAGGCAAGAACTTCTACAACGAGTTGGCAATTCGTTACGGTTACGAAAAAGAAGCGGAAATTATTCAAAATCTCTACTTAGAGGGAAAAAAACGCGAGGCCGAAGCGGCCGTACCCCCCGAATTCCTCGAGCTCACCACGCTGTGTGGGCCAGAAGGCTACGTGCGTGAGCGCATTGCGGCCTTTAAGGCTGCGGGCGTCACCCACTTACAGGTACACCCAATTCCACTCGAGGGTCAGACATCAGCGTCGCTGATTGAATCGGTTAAGTCAATGATGTAGGAGAGTTGTCGGCGCGACTGGCGTCGCGTCCGCCCGACTCGAGCCACGCGGCGTACATCGTTGCGTACGCGCCACCACTGGCGAGCAGTTCAGCGGGAGATCCCTGCTCAATAATCATGCCTTGGTCGATGACGACGATACGGTCGGCGCGTTGGGCCGTAGTTAACCGGTGAGCAATCAGAATCGCGGATCGACCTTCCAAAAGACGGTCGAGGGCACGCTCAATGATTTTCTCGCTGTGCAGGTCCAGCGACGACGTCGCCTCATCCAAAATCAGAATTCGCGGTCGAGCCAAGAATGCTCGAGCGAGGGCGAGCAGTTGGCGCTCACCCGCCGACAACGTTTGGCCCCGCTCGTGCACAATGGTGTCGAGCCCCTCGGGAAGCCGAGCCACGAACTCTCCCAGCCCCACCACGTCGACTGCCTGTTCAATCTCTTCGCTGGTGACCCCAACCCGTCCGAAACTGAGGTTCGATCGAAGGGATCCGGCGAAGAGGAATGGCTCTTGGGGTACCACTCCCAACTGCGAGCGCAGTGAACGAAGCGTGACGGTTTTAATATCAATACCGTCGACGAGCACACGTCCTTGGGTGGGGTCGTAGAAACGGTTCGCCAGTTTGGCCATCGTGGACTTTCCCGCCCCGGTTGGCCCGACAAAGGCCACCGATTCACCCGGAGCGATGGTCAGATTGACGTCGTGCAAGATGAGGTTCGTCGGGTCGTAACCAAAGCTGACGTGCTCAAAGTTGATGCGCCCTTCAATGACGGGCAGCGTGGTGGCGTCGTGTTGCTCATCCACGTTAGGCGCGACCTGGAGCAGTTCACGGAGCCGGATTATCGAAGAGCGGCCCTGCTGGAGCAAGTTGTACTGCTGGACTAGAAGTTGAATTGGCTGAAAGAACCGATTCAAAAATAAGAAGAAGGCGACGAGTGCACCAATCGAGAGTTGGTGCGCGAGGACCATATGACCGCCGATGCCCAGCAAGAGCCCTTGTCCCAGAATCCCAATCATGATGGTGGCGGGGCCGTAGATAGCGTTGACCCGGCCGGTGTAAAGATTCGCGTCTCGATACGCACCCACGACATGGCGGTGATTGAGAATGTTGCGGCGCTGGCGATTATTGGCGGTGACCACGCGGATCCCGTAGAGCGACTCCGAAAGATCTGCCAAAACGTTCGCGATGCGGTCCCGGCTCAAGAGATAGCCACGCTCCGACGCTCGATGAAACCAAATTGAAAAGATGAAGAGTAGTGGCACTACCAAAAGAACGGTCCACGCGGCGAGCACCACATTCGTGGTGAACAAGATGATCGTGATGATAATCATGGTGAGGCCCTGGATCGCGAACTGACTTACGCCGTCTTGAACGAGTTGCTGGAGATTCTCTATATCGCTGGTCATCCGACTCATTAACACGCCGGCCTTCTCCTCAGTGAAGAAGTTGAGGCTGAGGCGTTGTAAGTGGGTGAATACTCGAATTCGCAGATCATTCATCACGCGAGCGGCCAACTTACCCGTGACGTCGACTTGCAGGCGCTGCATGAACGTCGCGGCTAGTCCGAGCAAAAGATACAAAACGCCGCACGAAATTACGACGCTGATTGAATGATGCCCCGGAATCATCCCGTTGTTAATGGCGTATTCGGTGAGCTTGGGACCGGCTTGCAAGATCAGACTTATAACCAGAACGAGCGCAGTACCGCTCAGCACCCACTGTGGATACTTCTTCAATAGTTGAGTAAGAGTCAGTACCTGGAGTTCTGACGGGTTGGGTTGCTGACTGAACGTACGCTGCGATGGCACGTGCGTTGGTTCGCTAGCCAGCAGCTTGGTGGCCTCCTCCATGAGTTCGCTCGGAATTCCGCCAAACGGTAGACCACTCGGCGAGGAGCCACCAAACATTGCGGCACCCTGTTGATGCCCGCCGCCCCATCCGCCGCCCCAGGCCATTACTGTTCCGCCGAGGTGGTCTGGGCGAGGACTTGGGAGTACAGCGGCGTGGTGGCTAACAGTTGTTCGTGTGTCCCGTTGGCCACTACGCGTCCATCTTCCAAGAGTAAGACGCGACTGGCGAGGGCAATGGTCGAAATTCGATGAGCGATCACGATGGTCGTTCGATTTTTCAGGAGGCTGCGAAGGGCTCGGTAAATCTCCGCCTCCACGTGCACGTCAATGGCGCTGGTGGCGTCGTCCAAAATTAAAATTGGAGGGTTCACCAAGAGAGTGCGCGCAATGGCAATTCGCTGTCGTTGGCCGCCCGAAAGTGTGTAGCCCCGTTCGCCGACGACGGTGTCGTAACCCTCGGGCAGTTGCGCGATGAATTCGTGGGCATTGGCGGCCACCGCTGCGGCCATGACTGCTTCCATACTGGCTTCGGGTTGACCGTAGGCGATGTTGTCACGTATTGAGATAGAGAATAGAAAAGGCTCATCGAGTACAACCCCCACATTGCTGCGTAGTGACGTCAGCGTTAGGTCACGCAGATTATGGCCATCAATCTCGATAGCCCCGTCGCTGACATCGTAAAATCGAGTGACGAGTCGGGCCACTGTTGATTTGCCCGAACCCGTTCGGCCAACGAGTGCCACGGTTTCACCGGGCTCGATGTGCGCCGTGAAATCTTTCAAAATCTCGGCGCCATTGCTGTAAGCGAAATTCACGTTCTTGAAATCGAGTTCACCCTTGACATGATCGAGATCAAACGCACCGGGACGTTCTTGAATTTCGCTCTTCTCATCGAGGACTTCAAAGATTCGTTCGGCGCTGGCTTTGGCGCGTTGGCCCATCATGACGAGTTGGCCCAGCATCATGAAGGGCGCCTGGAGCATCAGGAGATAGGCGTTGAAAGCCAGAATTGCGCCGACCCCTAAATGGCCGTGAATGACCATGAGGCCCCCAAAAGTCAGCACCAGGGCAAGTCCTAGCTGGGGCAGGTTCTGCACCCAGGGCGACCACTGACCTCGAATCTGAGCATCCTTGATGTAGGCCCACGCCACTCGTTCGGCGGCGTCAGCCAGCCGATTAATTTCAGCTTCTTCTTGAGCGAACGACTTAATAACTCGAACGCCATTGATGTTCTCGTCGACAATGGTGGCAACGTCGGCGAGTCGAGCCTGGGTAATCCACGAGATGGGGAACATCACCCGCCGCATCTTGATGCCCACTACGTAGAGAATTGGCATTACCGTCATGGCAATAAGCGCCAAGACCAGATTTATGGACAGCATAAAACCAAAGGCGATTACTCCGATAAAACACTGCACGACAATCAAAGGGGCAAATGTTGCGTACATCTGCACACTGCGTATATCGCTATTCGCCCGGCTAATGAGCTGACCGGACTGCACTCGGTCATAAAAACTGAACGAGAGCCACGTCAAGTGTTCGTAGATTAACGTTCGCAAATCAGCCTCGACGTTGTAGGCCGTTTGAAAAACGTACTGTCGCGAAATTATTCCCGTTATCCCGGCCGCCAACCCCACGAGAAGGATTTCAATCACGCTGACGTGCAGCGCCGCGGAATGTCGAACCAGCACGTTGGTGATGGCTCCATTGAGAAGATTGGGGATCAGTGTTTGAAAGACCAGACTGACGAAAGAGAGGCCGATTGCGGTACCAAAAGTAAAACGGTGTGAAGCAATGACCGGGAGGATTCTTCGCCACCACGAAAGCGTGCGGTCACGAGAAATTTCGACTCGAGGACCCTCGTACGAGGAGCGAACGCCCCCCAACGGATTCGAGAAATTCTGCGTGGTTGCTTTACTTCGCAGGGGTACAGGCACTTGTCAATCGTACTAGCGCCCTTCGCTAATTGGCCCCGACAACAATACGCTGCGCGGTGGTGGGCCAAGGTCGTAAGGTGACCCCGTGGATTCCTTACAGGTGATTAATCACCCCATTGTGGCTGACAAAGTGCGACAACTTCGCGACCAATCGACCTCCAACGCAGATTTCTTACGCCTCGCGGGAGAGATTTCTCGATTTGTCGCCTATGAAGCATTCCGCACCACACCCTTGACCGCGACCACGGTGGACACTCCGGTCGTGAAGGGCGCACCGTCAGTGCGCATTGACACGGAGTACGTAATCGTCCCGATTCTTCGCGCGGGCCTCGGGATGAGCCCCGCTGTGCAAGAGGTACTGCCTCATCACCGAGTCTGTCTCGTGGGTTTGCGTCGCAATGAAGCAACCCTGCAACCTGCTGTCTACCTCGACGGCCTTCCGGATTCGCTTGATGGCGCTCACGTCGTTCTCTGTGACCCCATGCTGGCGACCGGTGGTTCACTGGTGTGCGTACTCGACATGCTGAGCGCCCGTGGAGCGACTGACGTGACGGTCCTTTGCTTGATTGCCGCGCAACCTGGGGTTGATTTTGTTCTCTCGCGTCATCCCGAGGTGACCATCGTGGCGGCGGCGTTAGATGCAGAACTTACTGATGTGGGCTACATCACGCCAGGACTTGGTGACGCTGGCGACCGACTATTCGGCCCACCCGTTCACTAAATCAGAGTCCAATATCTTCGTGCCAGAGTTCGGGATGCTGATGAATGAAAGATCCCAACAACTCAGTACAGTCTGGATCATCGAGGATAATAATTTCGACGCCAAGTTCCGCTAGCCAGTCGTGGCCACCGTGGAAGTTTGTCGCTTCACCGATTACTACCGCTCCAATATTGAATTGTCGCACGAGACCTGAGCAGTACCAGCAGGGCGACAAGGTAGTTACCATGACGCAGTCCGGGTAGTCACGCCGCCGCCCTGCTTTTCGAAAGGCGTCAGTTTCGGCGTGCACCGAAGCGTCATCCTCTTGAACTCGGCGATTGTGGCCCGAACCGAGTAACACGCCTTCGCGTGTAAAGAGCGCACCACCAATGGGGATACCCCCCTCGTTACGACCGGTGACGGCCTCCTCGTAGGCAGTCGCCAACATGCGTTGAGCGAGCTCTCGGCTCAGCGGAGATTTTGATTGCGTCATGGCGCCAGTCTTACCTACCAGGGCCAGTATTTGCTGATTTCCAGCTGGCTTTATTGGGCCGGTTGGCGACGCACGCGCCCCGTAATGCTCTCGATGACGTAGTAGATGAGTGAGGCAGAGAAGATGCCCAAAAAGACCGAGAAATCTGCTCCACCAAACCAACCCGGCGCCCCACAGTTGGCAGCGGCGCTCCCATTGCAATAGAAGCTGCCAAAGTGATTGGAGAGAGGCGTCATCCAGTGCAGAGGAAAGTTAACCGGTGGCGGGGCCTTCGAATACGCGGTAGTGGCGAGGAGCAGACCCGCGCCAAAAGCGAACAGGGCGCTCCAGCCAAAACCGGCACTCGACCAATAGATATTCGATTGATCGGTTCGCTGAAGTTCAGCGGCGTGGTATCGCCGGCGGCGCAGTAGCCAATCGGTGATATAGACGCCGAACCAAGGCGCAATCCAGACGATGATGACGCCAACAAAGTCCTTCATAAAGAGTGAAAAGGTGGATCCCAAGGTGGCCCATATTGTCAGGAGGCAAGCGAGCACGCTATCGAGGCACACCGCCTGATATCGCTTCAGGCGCAGACCCATTGATTGCAGTGAGACCCCAGAGGAATAAAGGTCTAGAGAGTTGACACCAAAGAGTTGCGCAATTGCGAAGAGCAAGAAAATAAGCACAAACCAGCTGGGGAGACCTGGCTGGTGATAGAGCGATTCAAAGGGATTGGCACTATTCCATGTTGTGGCAGTGCCGAGAAAACTAAAGGACAAAGCACCGAGCACCATAACGATGATTTCTGGGAGTGCGGTGGCAAGAAAAATCCAACCAACAATTGAAAGTTTCTTGGAGTCGCGTGGCAGATATCGTGAATAGTCATTGCCACACTCGGCCCAGCCAAGTCCCGACAAGGCAATGGTGAATGCCAGGCCGGCCGAATAGGGCTCCCATCCATGCACCAACACGGGAAGGCTCGAGGGGTGGGCGTGTGCGCCGATGAAGAACGTTAAGACGACAAAAATAAAGGTGAAAGGCAGAATAAGTAATCGGAGGACCTTGACCATGGTGGCGTGGCCGAAGTATGGCATCACTGCCTGCAGGGCGGTCGCCACCACAATGAATACAACTTTCAAAGGTGTGCCAACACTGGTGCCGGCGAGTTGACAGATAACGACACCTGCTCCCACGATGAGGATGAGCCCCTCTGTCTCAAATCCCAGCATGGTGATCCAGTTGAAGAAACTGAGCAGTCGAGAACCCCGTGTGCCGAATGCTGCTCGATTGATGTTGAATGCGGTGGTGCCAGTTTCGGGACCTTGAAGTGAAGCTACGCCGAGTAGAAGGAATGAAAGATTTCCGATGACAATGATGCTGAGCGCGGTAGCGAAGCTGAAGCCAAAGCCCATGAGGAGCGCACCGTAGATGAAGTACTCAACGTTGATTGCCGACCCGGCCCACATCCCCGCAATGCCTCGTGGCGTCGCCCAACGTGCAGATTCGGGTACGTAGTCAATACCACGCTGCTCGATCTTGAACGGGCGTTCCGCATTCAAGTCCACAAGGGATTCTTCTAGAGACACTGGCTACATTCCTTCCGTTACTGCTCTACAGCTCGAGCACCATTGGGCGCTTTGTTTTGACGTCAGTTTTACCGATGGGAAGGGAATGACTTGCAACGGTCAACTTTCGCAGAAAGCATGAGCATTTAGACACTTCTTACTCCCAGCCAACGAGAGTCTCATCTGGACTGGCAATGCTGAGTATCTGGTAGTTCTGAAGACACGTTGAAGGGAAAATAATGTATCGAACCACAAAGCGTAAGTTAGTCAAAAGCGCAAAGATCTCCTCCGGAATCCTTGCGGCGGTCCTCTTGACCGGAGCAGGTGTAGCGAGTGTCGTCCCAAGGCACGCAGCGGTCTCCAGCGCAACGCCCAGCAAGAGCGTCGCCACCAGCACTGTTTCGTCGGGCCTGGCTAGTCAGCCCACTAGCTCAACCGTGCGATTTTCTGACGATGGAGCGAAGACCCCGAATTCCACCACCGTAGTCACCGAAGGCGAATCTTCCGATGACACTGGATATTGAGCGGGGAATAGGAAACTAAGGCATTTGGCGATCCTTACGGGGACTGGGCCGAATTCTCGAACCTTCAAATTTCTCACGGTGCGACTTCCGCCAGAGGCATTTTCTTGCTAAGTTGCCCGAAAGAGGCACTGACATCGTGTCGGTTCTCGGGGGGAAAGTAGGACTTAATGTCTGCAAATCTTGATCGTCGATCGTTTCTAACGCACACCGCTGCCACACTGGGTGGAGTCGTCGTCGCCGGGGGAATCGGTGATGGCCTGCTCGCCGACATGGCCAGCGCTGCCACTGGTGTCAATTCCGGGACACCAAGAATTGGTGGGCACCTGAAAGTTGGCGTCTTGTCGGACGTGCTTTCAGTTTCGAACTTCAATGGTTCACAGGCCTCAATGGACGCGTCGGCATTTAGTCGCGCCAACGCCGTTTACGACCCGCTCTTCCAGATGTCGAGTGATGGCAAGACAGTGTTGCCAATGTTAGGACTGAAAGCAACACCTAATAGTAACTACACCGTCTGGACGGTAACGTTACGCAAAGGAGTGAAATTCACTGACGGCACTGCGTTCAACGCGGCTGCGGTGGTAGCGAACTACAAGGCGACGCAGTCGCCAGGCAGTCCGGTCGGGCCCGCAATTTTGCCAATCATCAAGTCAGTTGTGGCGACGGGACCGTACACGGTTGCCTACAACATGGTTATTCCGTTCTCTAGTTTCGACGTTAATCTTGCCGAGCAGCAGATTACTTTTATGGCCGCCCCAAAGACGCTAGTTAGTGGCTACAAAGGTCTGCCAATCGGCACGGGGCCATTCAAGATTGTGAGTTGGACTCCAGGAAACCCCACGGTGATGACCGCAAATCCTCACTACTGGCGCAAGGACTCGCACGGCCGCAAACTCCCGTACCTTAAGAGCCTCACCTTCGTGACCATCGTTGATGACGCGGCGCGTAATCAAGCGCTGCAGTCGGGCAGCGTGGACATGATCGTGACGCAAAACAATGCGAGTATCGGTGCGCTGAAGTCGATTAAGAACATTAAGTACCGCACTGACGCCAAAGACCCGCGCGAGCCGTCGGTCAATTGCATCATCTTGAACAACAGTGGCACCTTGAATCAGTTCGGTGTTTGGGGTCAATTGGCGGAGAGCTACGTGGCGGCGGGAAAGCCAATACCTAAAGGACTCCAGCAGGCGGTACTGAGTGCTCAGTCGGGTTCGGTGAATCCTTCAACTCTCCAGTGGGAGCCCGGTCGAAGTGGCGTACTGAGTGACGAAACAATTCGTCAGGCATGTGCTTTCGCCATTAATCGAACCCAGTTCTTAAAAACCACCGGTGCCGGTGTCGGTACGGTTGCGGACGGTATTTACCGCACGAACTCGCCGTATTACAAGAATCCCAATTACCCAAATTACAATCCCAACCAAGCCAAGTCGCTCGTCAATGCGTATAAATCGAAAAATAATGTCACGTCGGTGGCCTTTGTTATGGATATTGTCGCCGGGTCCAACGCTGCAACTCAAGCATTCGGTTTTATCCAGCAGCAGTTGGCTGCAGTGGGTATCACAGTGACACCTCGACCGGTGCAGCAAGGAACCCTGATTGCGAACGTTATCCAGGGTTCCTATGACTCCGCGCAGTGGAATCAGTTTGGTGGAGTCGATCAAGGTTTGAACTACGTATGGTGGGACTCGGTATCGGCCACGGACCCGTTCCCCGTTGGACTCAGTCTTACGTCACTACCGGCGGGCACAATTATTCCTGGTGAGGTTAACTTTGCTCACCAGGCTGATCGGACGATTGAACAGTCAATGGCCGCCGCACTTTCGTTACCACGAGGTTCAGCGTCGAGTATTGCCAACTGGCAAACCGTCAACAGCCAATTCGCGAAAAATGTCAATTACCTCTTTCTCACGCACCTGCTGACCGCGTTCGCTGCGCGAAATAATGTACAGAACTGGCTGTATGCCACAGCGGGCGATGGAGTGACACGGACTTTAAACCCCGATGGGGGCTCCGCTCGGTGGGATCAGATCTGGACGGTCTAGTTACTAGGTAGTTCGAAGCCGGAGCAATGTTCCGCTAGTAGCTAGTGCGATTGACGCGTTAGGGCGAGACTTTCGGGTTCGTGACGCCACCACCACAATGTTGAGAGCGCAAAAATCATCGAGATGATTGCGATCGACGTGAAGGGCAGAGCTGGGTTAATCGTGAAAAGAATTCCCGAAATACCCGCCGCCACCGCGAGCGAAGCCGTGTTCGCGGTCGCGTAAAGCCCTTGACGTCTACTCAGCTCTCGGTCGTCAGAGCCCTGAGTGAGCAGTGAGGCAATTGAGGGCATCGACAGTGATGCGCCGATTGATTCAAGCGATCCAGTAAAGAGCAGGATGTTGTTGTTATGGATGTGGGGATAAATCGCGAGGAACACCGACCCATTGACGAGTCCCAGTACCCCCACCAGTCGTCGGTTGAAGTGGTCGGCTAACCAGCCACCAGCTCGACTTAGGGCAACCCACGGGAGACAAAAGACGGTCCAACTCAGCCGTATCTGGAGGGTACTCGCATGGTGACGGTGCATGAGTAAGGTCCACGATGTCTCTTGGACTCCAATCATCAAACCAAGTGCTGCTCCGGCAATCAGAGCGCCAACAAAATGATTATTCCACTGAATTCGAGGTAATGGTGAAGGGTCGTAGCTCAATTCACCAAGGTCGGTGCGGACAGTCTGCACTGCCGCCAGCAAGCTAATTACACCAGTGACAAAGAATGCCCAACCAAGACTGTTGACCGAAGCCACGACGCCCACCACCGGGCCGATGGCAAATCCTAAAAGTTGCGCCGCGAGAATTCGAGCAATGGCCCGCCCTCGCTCAGCTTCGGCGAAGAGTGCCGCCACGGCTGAGATCGACACCACTTCAATGGCTCCGGCCGCGGCACCTTGAATGACTCGAGTGAGAGCGAACCAAGAGGCCGAAACGGGAAGGAGGAAGGTCATGCTCGCGAGTCCGTACGCGATCAAACTCCCGATAAGGATTTTTTTTCGACCAAATCGATCCGCGAGGTGGCCCAGCGCGAACTGCGTTGCCACCCCGGCAACGAAGAAGGCCGACATGATGAAGCCAATGATGCTCGGCGTGCCCCCTCGGTGCTCAAGAAAAAGTGGCAGCAGGGGGAGTCCAAGTGTGGCGCCCATCCACTGAATCGCCACAATTATGGTGAGTCGCCTCAAAGTCTGTTCGGGTATTGAGCGGGTCACATCAGCAACTTAGTGGCGATTCTCTGGTGACTACTAGAAAGCTAAGGTTCGACACTCGATGAGGATGAGCAGACCTAAGCCACAATAAACATAAGGAATAATTTGGGGTCCGTAGTGACGCCCCCACTCCAGCGCTCGAGGGCGCTGGGCGATTGATTGTGCGCCCTTGATAAACGGAATCTCGAGAACGAGGAACACCATGACGGTGAGAACCCCATGCCATACTCCAGCGGCGCGCAGGAGCGGAACCCAAACGGCAATGTTGTCGCCGCCGAGCGCCAACGTCAGTATGAATGTTGATGTTGCGCCCCGTCGAAACTGCTTTTTCACTGGAGCGTTACGTTGACGCCAGGCGTGCACCCCTAAAGCCCAAGGGCCGAAGCACAACAGCCCGATCCAGCGAGTGGGAATCGGCGCAAGAATTGATCCAACTCCACCCGCGAGTAACAAGAGAGTTACGAAACCGGTCAGTTGGGCCCAACTAACTTTTCGATGGTGAACTGGCTCCGTAACCAGAAGTTGGGCCGCAAACGCGATGAAATTGTCCAGCATTGTGCCGAGATATGCGACGATGGCCACCACCACCACATTGAGAATTGAATGCACCAGTTGACTCTACTTTCGCCAGTGTTGAATCAAAAAGTGATGTGGCTAGAATTTGATTGGAGGAAGTAATGATTCGAGAAGTTTTACCACCGACCACCGAGCAAATTGAAGCGGCTCAACGGGTCATCGCTGACTATTTAGTGCCAACTGCGACCATCACCATGTCGCTGCGTGGCCGATCGGTCGCAGCAAAAATGGAAAACTTTCAGACGACCGGGTCATTTAAGGTTCGGGGCGCTCTCGCCGCCGTGTACGCCGCCCGACAAGAGAGTCCCGATGGGGCCGTCATCACTGCATCAGCTGGCAATCATGGGCTCGGGATTGCCCACGCCTCGTCGCTGCTTGACGTGCACGCAACGGTGGTCGTGCCGCTTAATGCTTCGCTGGCGAAGGTTAAGAAACTTCGCCAATATGACATTGAGCTCGTGCAGGTGGGCTCCTCGTACGATGAAGCTCAAGAGCACGCCAAATCACTCGCGGATCAGCGGTCGCTACGTTTTATTTCCGCCTTCAATGACACCAATGTTATTGCGGGTCAGTCAACGGTCTTTCTCGAAATGTTTGAACAATCACCGTCGCTGGAGCACGTGGTAGTACCGACCGGAGGCGGTGGATTAATTTCGGGGGCCTTGATGGCTAGGGAACTATTGGGGCGGCCAGCAATTCGCATCACGGGAGTGCAGCCCGAAGCCAGTGCAGCGATGTACCACGTGCTGCGCGGCACTGCAATGAGCGACGTGAAGCATCTGCCAACCATCGCCGATGGACTCGCTGGTGGTGGGGACATTGGTGCACTGACTAATGACTTAATTGCTGAAAACGAGATTTCGATGGTGCTGGTTCCCGAGACCGCGATTCGACATGCGGTGCGCGAGGCCGCGGAGTCCAACGGACTTATCTTGGAGGGGTCGGCGGCCACACCCTACGCCGCAATTATTCATAAGTTGGTCGCTGACGAGACGTCTCAGATTGGCTTTGTAGTCTCTGGTCGCAACATCGCCATGGACCTCTTCATGGAACTGCTCCAAACCCCCCTGGACTGAGGTCGATGGCTTTTCGTTACCGGCTCGACGGTAAGGTGGACTATATGGCACGGTCTCGTCGGATGGCAGCGTTCGCGTTGGTGTTCGCGGCACTTGGTGCGACAGTCACCGGAGTTGTTGTGGCGGCCACCGACGCGAATCCCTCGTCTAGCGGTAAGGACCCGTTGGCGCTGAACGGTTACCCCCCTCACTCGGCACTTCTGCGAGTTGTCATTTCGACTGGACAGACCTACGACGTGTCGGCCTTGGTGAATATCAATTTTTTGACTAGGAATGTTGAGGCGAACATTCTTATTCCCTTCTTTTTTTCTTCCACCCGCATTGACGTTCGCCTGGTTCATCGCCATCTTTATGCCGGCTCACCAAACCTTTCGTCCCTGATCGGTGCGCCATGGTTGAGTATTGCCGCGGCGCAACCCACCTTGTTTGGGCTAGCCCTCGAATTGACCCGACCCGACATCTCCTTAATTAGTGGATTTTCTCAAACGCACGTTTCGACAAGTGGTCAATCGACGACGTATACCTATCATCGCGATGCCGTTACCATCACTGCTCCGTCGGGCCTTCCGGTGACGCTGCCTACTAAGGCGACCGTCGATTTCAGCATTACGCTCGGTAGTCAAGGTGAACTCACTGCGTCGAGCTTTGCGGTGACCTCAAAAACTTCGACTGCCTCAATCAGCGCCACGGTGCTTTCGTACAATGGTCCGGCCCATATCGTGGCGCCGCCGAAGAGTGTGGTGAAGCCGGTAAATTCCGCGTTTCTTAAGCAGTTGTTTGGCTCGACGAGTCTCGGTGGGCTGCTCTCGCCCAAGGGCTCAGTATCGCTGCCGCACGTGAGTCTGAGTTAACTCGTGGACGGACAACAAGTACAACCCGAGCCGCGCTGGCCCGCGTCGCTGGCCCTACTCGTCTGCGTGGGTCTGTATTTAATTCTGCCCAATCGGCTCGAAGTGGGCCCCCGCTGGATTCTCCCAATCCTCATCGCCCTGCCCCTGCTACCGCTCTCGGCGCGCAAACATCGTCACCCGAATGACGCTCCTTGGATTCGCCAGACAACCATTGGTTTGATTGCGATCATCACCGTCGCCAATGTGGCTTCGATGGCGCTATTGGTTCATCATCTACTTAACGCCAATGTTTCGCAAGGCCGAAATCTCATCTACGCAGCAGTAGCCGTCTGGCTGACCAACGTCATTGTCTACGGTCTCTGGCTCTGGGAGATTGATCGAGGTGGCCCCCATCAGCGGGCCGGGGGCACGACGACCTTTCCGGACCTCCAGTTTCCTCAGATGGAAAATCCAACCTTGGCGCCGCTGGACTGGCGTCCGCGCTTTGTCGACTATCTCTATACGTCGTTTGCCAATGGTACGAGTTTCGCACCGGCCGACGCGATGCCTCTAAGCGCACGAGCCAAGGCCCTGTTCGTTTCGGAGTCGATCGTATCGCTCGTCACCATTGCGGTAGTGGCGGCCAGAGCCGTCAACATTCTGCGCTAGCGGCGAAGATTACTGCAGAAGTCGGTCGAGGAGATGGCTCGCTCTACTGGTGACGCCGCGACGAGATTCGTGATGATCGGCCCAAGTGGCAAGCCCTAATCCAGCGTTTATTCCCAGCCAGCGCCATGGCTCGAACTCCCACTTTCGACCCAGGTGACCAACAAATGGCAGTTGGGTGTACGCGGTAGTTCGTTGCGGTGACGTGATGAGGTCCGCCAGAGCATTCGCACTGACGTAACTAAGAACCACCCCATCTCCGGTGTAACCACCGGCATGCGCTAATCCGGATTCGTGATCAACGATGACCGACGGCATTTGATCTCGAGGCATTGCCAGTGGGCCTCCCCATTGGTGGGTTATCGCACCGTGCATTGACGGGAAGAAGTCTCGAAGAGTCGCTTCCAGCACTCTAAAAACCTTGGGATTTTGATCGAATCGTTCCTCGACGGTGGATCCGAAGTGATACGGCGCACCGCGGCCACCAAAAGCAATGCGGTTATCGGCCGTTCGCTGGCCGTACACAATGAGGTGGCGATCATCGGTAAAGGTTTCGAAGTTTGATAGGCCCGCTTCTTGCCAAAACTCGTCGGTCAGAGGTTCGGTAGCGACCATCAACGAATAGATCGGCGCCACCTTACGTCGCAGCCCAGGCAGGGTTGGCGTGAAGCCTTCGGTGGCTCGCACCACATACTTGGCATGTACGGATCCTCCGGCGGTGATGACTTCAGCCGGGTGATTACCCTTCGCTGGAACCAGACGCTGCACGGTGGTTCCTTCGAATATCGAGATACCTTGACGTTCACAGGCGTCGGCCAACCCTCGCACGAGGTGGGCGGGTTGAAGGCGAGCGCAGTGGGGTGAGTAAGTAGCTCCGTGGGAGTCGGCCACGTTCGCGCGCTCTCGCGCAGCGCCCGGGTCGAGCCAAACCAAGTCACCTTCATGAAACTCGTGGGTCCGAGTACTAGTCACGAACGACTTGAGTCGCTGCGCTTGCAGCTCACTTCGAGCGAAGGTGAGGGTGCCGCCTTGGTGGAAATCCGCGGCGATTCCATCGCCAGCCGCGGCTTCGCCGAGTGCCGCTACCGAGTTCTGCAACGTGGTGTGCAGCTGGTGGACTGCATCGAGACCAAAATTTCGAATCATCAATGAGTCGCTCACCGGAAAGAAGGCGGAAGCCCATCCACCATTTCGCCCGGACGCCCCGAAACCACAGAGTGATTGCTCGAGTACGACAATTCGCAAAAGGGGGTCGCGCCGGACGAGCTCGCGGGCCGTCCACAGTCCAGTGAAACCTCCACCAACTATTGCCACGTCAACATCAAGATGGCGTTGGAGTGACGGCCGCCAAGTTGGCTCGTTTATTGATGACCACCACAGCGAATCTGGCGGATGCATTACACGTGCTTCTTTGCCGCTTCCGTGAAGACCTCGCGTAGTGTCCCAACGATCCAGTCAATCTCGGCGCGTGTAGAAATCAGCGGTGGAGCTAACTGGATTACCGGATCACCGCGATCGTCAGCGCGACAAATCAGCCCACGGCGAAAGAGTTCGGGTGAGACAAAACCCCTAAGCAACCTTTCGGCAGCCTCACTGTCCCACGACTCTTTGGTCTCTTGATTTTTGACCAGCTCGATTCCCCAGAAGTAACCGCTTCCTCGAACGTCACCGACAATTGGAATATCGCGCAGATCCTGCAGTGATTGGCGAAAATGTGCCTCGTGGGAAAGGACGTTTTCGAGCACCTTCTCTTGTTCGATAATGTCCAGCACTTTGAGAGAAACTGCGCACGCGACCGGATGGCCCGCCCAGGTAAAGCCGTGAAGAAATGACGTGTCCTCGTGTTGAAACGGTTCGGCCAGTCGATCTGAAACAATCATTGCCCCGAGCGGCGCATAGCCGGCAGTAATTCCTTTGGCGCAAGTAATGATGTCGGGCTGGTAGTCAAACTTTTCTGCTCCGAACCAAGTGCCGAGTCGGCCAAAGGCGCAGATCACTTCGTCGGAAACGAGGATTACACCGTAACGATCACAGATTTCTCGAACTGCTTTCCAGTAGCCCGGTGGAGGAGTGAAGCATCCACCCGCATTTTGTACAGGTTCGAGGAAGACTGCCGCGACAGTTTCGGGGCCTTCGCGCAGGATTGCTTCTTCGATCTGGTGAGCAGACCATTGGCCAAAGGCAGCCAGGTCGTCACCGTGTTCCTTGGCCCGATAGAAGTTAATAGTCGGCACCTTCACCGCACCAGGTACTAACGGTTCGAACGGTCGTCGGTACGCCTCAACTGACGTGATCGACAGCGCGCCAAGTGTGGTGCCGTGGTAGGCAATGTCGCGGCTAATGACTTTGTATCGATCGGTATCGCCGCGAAGTTTGTGGTACTGACGAGCCAACTTCCACGCGCTCTCCACCGCTTCGCCCCCACTGTTCGTGAAGAAGACTCGATTGAGGTCGCCTGGAGCGAGCTGGGCCAGTTTTTCGGCCAACTCAACGGCTCGAGGGTGGGCGTACGTCCAGAGGGGAAAGAACGCGAGCTCGGTCATTTGCGTTGCCGCGACCGCGGCAATGTCGGCCCGGCCGTGACCGAGTGAGTTGGTAAACAGACCCGACAGCCCGTCGAAGTATGAAGTGCCATTCGCGTCGAAGACCTTCGTGCCTTCACCGCGAACGATAACTGGCACTTCGTTGTGCTCGGAGTAAGCGCCCATTCTCGAGAACTGGAGCCAAAGGTTTCGGCGAGCTCGCTCCGAGTAATTATGGCTTTCGTGTTCAGTATCCCCAACGGCCATTCCGTCGCTAATTATTTCGTGAATCGTCACTTCGTCCCCCATGCATAGGTCTGCTTTGAAAGCTTCAAATACAGAAATGTTTCAACTTCGGTGACTCCTGGAATACTCCGAATTGAGTCGTTAAGTAGATGAACCAACGCGTCGTCGTCGACCGCGATGATTTCGGCGATGATGTCAAAGCTTCCGGCAGTCATAACCACGTAGTTCGCTTCATCAATGGCCGCGATTTTGTCGGCGACGAGGCGAACGTCGCCGTGCACGCGAATTCCTATTAGAGCCTCTCGTCCATAACCGAGCTGCAACGGGTCGGTGATGGCAACAATTTGCATCACGCCGGCGTCACGTAGTCGCTGCACGCGGCGGCGCACGGCTGCCTCTGAGAGTCCAACCTGTTCGGCAATCGCACCATACGGGCGACGCCCATCACGCTGCAGCAACTCAATTATTTGTCGGTCCACCGCGTCGATTAAGGAAGGTGCCGAGACAAGTTCGAGGTTTGCTCGCTCGCCGTTCTTTAGGTTCTTGCGTGTGGGCTTGGTTCCTGGCATTGGTTGCTCCTGGTCGAACGACCGTGAGGTCACCGACTGCGGATAGGGACAGTATAGGGGTAAATACTGACGGATATCGTCGCTATATGGGATTTTTGGTACTCTTTACGGGTAAATTAACCAACTAAAGGTTGGAAAAGTCCTTTTAGCTTGGCAAAAGTGGTCTCGCAGCCCTAGGGGCGCCTGTTGTTTGCGGGAAATTACGGCCCAGGGTAGGTGGTGTCAAACGCGTACTGAGTAGTTACTGCGCTCACTCACCCCATAAACGATTTTGGAGCCGTAACTATGTCAAGGGCTTTTGGGTTCGGGCTCTGACGATTACCGGCCAATGGGGCATGTCGCCCCCCGAATGAAGCGTAAGTTGAGTAGGCACTACGAAAAGTACCGAATGATCAAGAGAAGCGAAATACCAGATGAATGAGGACGTCCTCGGGCCATTCGGCGTGCCAGTTCCTGACGCCGAAGAGACTCAACAGCTGCGGCACGATGAGTTGAACCTTTTTGACGCGACCGCAGTAGCTGTCTCGTCGGTGGCTCCGGCTTACTCGTCGGCCTCAACACTGTCAGCGGTCTTCGTGATTGGCGGCATCGGGCTCTCCAGTCCTTCGGTGCTGGTTCTTTCTTTTATCCCCGTCCTCTTTATTGCCATTTCATACTTTCATCTGAATCGGCGTAATCCCAGTTGCGGGGCGAGCTATTCGTGGCTCAGCCAAGTGGTCCATCCCACGGTGGGTTGGTTCAACGGCTGGGTCCAGATTGCGACGTCAGTCCTATTTTGCACCACCGCTCCGCTGCTCGCGGGTGGCTACACGTTGCAATTTCTTCATTCAGCGTTCAATCTTGTGAGTCTGTCGGCGGTGACCAACACGAAGGACATAGCAATTGTTGCGGCACTGTGGCTAGCTTTTGTCACCGTAATCTGTATTTACGGCATTCGCTGGACAACAAACGTGCAGTGGGTCATGGTAGTGATCGAGTATGTCTGCGTCGTCGTGTTTTCTATTGGCGGCATTGTCAAAGTGGTTTTGATGCACCCGCGTCACTCAATGGGTTTTTCTTTTTCGTGGCTCAACCCACTGCAAATTCACGGTTGGACTGCTGCCGCGAGTGGGCTGGCCCTCGGCGTGTTCTTTTTCTGGGGTTGGGATACCGCACTTAATCTCAATGAGGAATCGAAAGATTCGCGTCGAGTGCCAGGTCGAGCCGGAATCATCTCAATGTGGCTGCTGCTGTTTGTCTTCGTCTTAAATTTTGTCGCTGCCCAGATGTTGCTGGGTCCGGCGGCGGTTGCGGCCCAAGGTACCGAAGTGCTCTTCTACTTTGGTCAGCAGTTCGCTGGTTCGTGGGCTAGTTACGTCATGATTTTTGCAGTTTTATCATCAACCGTGGCTACTACACAGACCACGTTGCTCCCGGCCGCTCGTATCACTCTTTCAATGGCGCGCGATGGCGTCTTTCCCAAGTTGTTCGCGTCAATTCACGAACGCTATAAAACACCTGCTGTGGGTACGGCAATTCTCTCGTTTCTCTCCCTCTTTGGAATTCTGTTGACCACATTTTCGACTTCGAGTAGCGATGTCTTCAATAATCTCGTCAGTAATATCGGCGTACTAGTGGCGTTTTACTACGGCATCACTGGATTAGCGTGTGCGTGGGCATTTCGAAAGACGATTGGGCAGGGACTTTGGGCAAACTTGACGATGGTGTATCTGCCCTTTATCGGAGGATTGGCGCTGTTATTCGTTTGTTACGAAGTCCTTTCAACCGGAGGATCGTCGGCGTACCCAGATCTCTGGGCGCTCTTTCTCGGACTGCCCATGTTGTTAGCGGCCTGGCTGGCTACGCGCCATAAGACGAACTTCTTCAGCCAACCACTCGTGTCATACGACACGATTGAATAACTACTCTTTGATTAACAGAAAGGATGATCCATCATGATCATCGGAGTTCCAAAAGAAATTAAGACGGATGAACATCGAGTGGCCTTGACGCCAGCGGGCGTGCGCGAGCTGGTTGGGGCTGGCCACAAGGTGCTGATCGAGGGCGGCGCGGGTGTCGGATCGTCAATTACCGACGCAGATTTTCAATCGAACGGTGCACAAATCGTACCCAAGGTCGACGACGTGTGGGCTCAGAGCGACATGATTCTGAAGGTCAAAGAGCCCATCGCGACCGAGTTTCCAAGACTCGCTGCGAGGGAAAATCAAGTTCTTTTTACCTACCTCCATTTAGCGGCATCGCGCGAGTGCACCGATGCTCTCGTGGCCGCGAACAACGTAGCCATTGCCTACGAGACCGTGCGAATGAGTGATAACTCACTGCCTCTGCTCACGCCAATGAGTGAGGTAGCAGGTCGAATGGCTCCATTGATGGGCGCGCATCACTTGATGCGATCGGGTGGCGGACGCGGCGCGCTGATCAGTGGCGTACCTGGAGTCCTGCCGGCCCACGTCACGGTGATTGGAGCGGGAGTAGCCGGACTTGCGGCGGCAACGTTGGCTGCGGGACTAAACGCCAACGTCACCATCTTGGACCGGAATCTTGACCGTCTTCGACAGGTCGACCATCATTTCGATGGTCGAGTGCAGACGCTGGCGTCAACCGCGCTGGCTCTCGAAGAGGCCTGTATGTCCGCGGACATTGTGATTGGTGCAGTGTTGGTTGTTGGTGCGAAAGCTCCGAAGCTTGTCAGCAATGACTTAGTCGCTCGAATGCGGCCCGGGTCAGTTCTGGTCGATATATCCGTGGATCAAGGCGGTTGTTTTGAAGCCACGCGTCCAACGACGCACTCGGATCCAATTTTTGAAGTGAACGGCTGTGTCTTCTACTGTGTGGCCAACATGCCCGGGGCAGTGCCCAGCACATCCACGGCAGCGTTAAGTAATGCGACTTTGCCCTACGTCATGGAGCTGGTGCGCGACGGATGGCGAGCGGCCGTCTCGGCTGACCCCGCGTTGGCGGAAGGCGTCAACGTGGCGAACGGTCAGATTACCTACGGCCCGGTTGCCGAAGCCCTTGGTTTACCTTTGACGTTGCTGAAGACTTTTCTGTAGACGAAATCTTTTCACGGCAGAGGGATTGGTCACGTTCACCCGTTGCAGCCTTTAGAATTTAGTGAACCGAAAAGAGATTTTATGTCTGATATGTCCATTAACAACGTGGTCCACGCTGATACGCCAGATCCGAAGCGGTGGCGCGCTCTCTTCGTAATTGCTATCGCTCAGCTGATGGTCGTGCTCGACGCCTCTATCGTCAACATTGCACTGCCTCACGCGGCACTTCCGGCGGCGCTCGGTGGACTCGCAATCTCGCCGAAGAACTATCAGTGGGCAGTCACGGCTTACACGCTCACCTTCGGTGGCTTCTTACTGCTGGGAGGGCGAATTGGTGACTACATGGGTCGTAAGAAAGCGTTTTTGATTGGGCTCGTAGGTTTCGCCGCCGCCTCGTTGCTTGGAGGTTTCGCACAGAACCAACAGATGCTCTTTGGGGCCCGCGCGTTGCAGGGAGTATTCGGTGCGCTACTGGCACCCGCAGCCCTTTCGTTAATCTCTGTGACGTTTACCGATTCGAAGGAGCGGGCCAAAGCTTTCGGTGTGTACGGCGCGCTGTCGGGTGTTGGTGCCGCCATCGGTTTGATTGCTGGTGGTCTCTTGACCCAATACTTCTCCTGGCGTTGGTGCCTATTCGTAAATACTCCAATGGCGATCATCGCTTTTGTGCTGGCAATTCCCGATGTTCGTGAGTCGAAAGTTGAGGGACATCCGCACTACGACGTGCCCGGAGCGCTCAGCGCGACCGCGGGCATGGTGAGCGTGGTTTACGGGGTCGCGCAGGCTTCCACTGATGGCTGGGGTTCATCATCAGCGTGGCCGTACATGGCATTGGGTTTCGCCCTGCTGGGAATTTTCTTCATTATTGAGAGTCGTAAGGACCAGCCGCTCCTCCCACTTCGATTACTCACCGACCGAATTCGTGGTGGCTCGTTTCTGACCCAGATTCTCGCCGGACTTGGTATCTACGGCATGTTTCTCTTCATGACGTTCTACTTCCAAGATATTCATCGATATTCGGCAGTGAAGTCAGGCCTCCTTTTCTTGCCATTCTCACTTGGCGTGATTTTTTCAGCCGGGATGGCGAGCCAGCTTCTACCTAAGGTTGGTCCCCGTCCCATTGCGACCTTGGGCTGCACCATGTCAGCCTTAGGACTGCTGTTCCTCTCCTTCATTAATCCAACGAGTTCATACGCGGCTCACGTCATGCCGGCAATGATTGTGACGAGTCTGGGTCTAGGTATGACGTTCGTCTCGCTCGCCTCAACCGCACTGTTTAACGTGGAAAAACGTGACACGGGAGCAGCTTCGGCAGTTCTGTCAACTTCCCAGCAGCTGGGTGGATCATTTGGAACGGCCATTCAAAACACCATCGTGGTGTCAAGTGCAACGGCCTACCTCGCGTCAGCAAGTCTGTCGAAGGCTGGACTGAGCAAACTCACGCTCCACAATTTGGCTTTCGTGCACGGTTACGACATGGCGTTTCGATTTGGCTCGCTCATGTTAATTATCGCCGCAGTGAATTTCTTCTTCATGGCCAACATCGATCGTCATCACCTTGGCCAGCATGACGAAGTTCCTTCGGGCGCGCACTAACTCTCAATAAAGGGGCAGTGGCGACACCCGCTGCCACAACAGGATCCTCGCTCAAGGTGAGTGGCGTACGTTAAAACAATGAAGTCGGTGGCCGGGTCGCGGTAGGTAGGTTGCCCCGACGATACCGCTTCTTCGTGCGCTTGAATAATGGTCAGAAAGTCTGCACGATTGGGCGAGCAACGTGAAGGGTGGGGAAGTGGTGCACTCACCTTGCCAATCTAATGTTGCTCTACTGATTTAGACTCAACACCACTTTGCCGAACTTTCCCGGCGTCGCGAAGTAGTCGTAGGCCGCGCCAACGTCGTGCAAATCGAACGTCCGCGCGACGGGAACTCGCAGAGTGCCATCAAGCCAAAGAGGTAGTACTTGGGCGTTCATTAGCGCAGCAATGGTCGCCTTCTCTTCTCGTGAGCGAGCTCGCAGTGTTGAGCCAGTAATTGTGGCTCGTCGTTGCATGAAGTTGAGCAGATTGATGTTGGATCGGGCTCCGCTGCCAACTCCTATAACGACGACTCGGGCGAAAGGGTTAAGGACCGTTTGGACAAGTTCGAGGTGTGCGGCACCAATGAGTTCAAGAACAACGTCGACGGGAGCCAAGTCAGCAACGTCGTCCAGCGTTACTGTCTCGTTGGCGCCCAGTGCACGAAGTTCAGCGTGGTGTTCATGGGTCCTTGTTACTGCGGTCACGTGAGTGCCCCACGCCGCAGCCAGCTGGACAGCGGCGACGCCAACTCCACCGGCGGCACCCGAAATAAGGACTCGTTGTCCGGACCGCATTTGCCCCTGGGTGACGAGAGCATCAAACGCGGTGGTGAACGCTTCGGCGAATCCACCCGCTTCAGGCCACGTGACCTGGTCGGGGATTTGAAGGAGATGCTCGGCGGGCACGACGCAGTGTGATGACTGACCCCCACCACCAACGATTGCGCAGATTCGTCGCCCGAGTAGTGGTTCGCGTACTTCGTCGCCCACGGCGCTCACTACTCCCGCAATTTCGAGGCCCGGCACGTCCTGGGGCCAACCAGATGGAACGGGGTAGAGACCACTTCGCTGTAGTAAATCAGCGGCGTTAAGGCCTGCCGCGTGTGTGGTGATGACCACGTCGTGAGGCCCTGGTTTGGGTGTGGGGCGTTCTTCGAGGGCGAGTTCGCCATCTTTGATGTACACGGTCAGCACGGGAGAATCCTAGGGCGAGGGAGGCCAAACTCCCTCGCGGTATCCTCTCTCTATGACTATTTACGATATTCCACTTACTACTCTCGCCGGTGAAGCCAGCTCACTTGGATTCCTGCAGCGACGTAGCCTTTTGGTGGTGAACGTCGCATCCCAATGCGGTCTCACACCTCAGTACGAAGGACTCGAAGCACTGCAGCGTCACTACGAGGCGCAGGGCTTTAGCGTTGTCGGTTTCCCCTGTAATCAGTTCCTAGCTCAAGAACCCGGGACCGCCGAGGAGATTCAGACGTTCTGTTCGACTACGTACGGCGTGACGTTTCCGTTGTTTGAAAAAATTGAAGTCAACGGTGAGGGTCGTCACCCGTTGTTCGCTGAACTGAGCGAATCAGTTGACGCAGAAGGTCACACGGGTGATATTCGCTGGAACTTCGAAAAGTTTCTCGTGTCTGGTGATGGTTCGGTGCAACGGTTTGCGCCGACCATCGAACCCAGCGATCCAATTCTGACTGCAGCCATCGAGGCCACGCTCAGCTAAGAGGACGTTCGCTGTAGGCGTACGTAGGTGGGCGTGAAACCGAACGACAACCAGTAGCGACTTGCTCGGGTATTTGAGACGTGCCAGTTCGTCTCTATGAACTGCGCACCTCCGCGACGCGCTTTATCCAATACTGCGTGGAGCATTCCCGTAGCGACACCTCGGCCCTGATGCGCCTCGTCGACCGAGACCGCGCTGAGGTGCATCGTGTGCGCAAAGGAACCACGACGCTGCGCTAAGTCAAAGAGCACGCATTGACCAACCGTTTCACTGCCAGCGTCAACGACGAAGTAGAGATTGTCGGGGTCGTTGAGTGAATCGGCTACGACGTCGGCGAGGTCATCTGCCCCCAACGAAACTGGTCCGCTCATCGTGCCGGCTTGAGCCTGATCGATAAGCGCGGTCAGACGAATCGCGGCGTCGAGATCGTCGCTCGTGGCGCGGCGAAGTCGGTAACCATCGGGCATAGCAAGTGGGGTCGCTGCCGTCAGTTGCAAAACCCCGCGTTGGTGTACCGGTTGAAATCCCAGTGACTGCCAGGCAGCCAGGGCTGACGCCTCATTGAGAACCCACACGAAGTGCGCCAGCGCACCGGCCTCCGTCCACGCTTGACTGGCAACGAGGTACAGCTCGCGCAATATCGTGACGTCGTCGAATGACGCCCCGTCTGGTCCCACCCAGGCACCAGTGCCCTGAGCGGGGTCGTCGAGTACTGCTCCATAGAGATGACCAGCAATGTGCTCACCAACGAGGGCCACCCAGGTGCTGGCCAGGGACGAAGCGAACGCCGCGGCGAGAGTCTCAGAATCGAATCGTGGTGAAACCATCGGGTTTCGTTCTGCGTCACGAACCAACTGTGCACTCGATCGTTGCGTCACTTCCGCAATATCGGCCCGTTCCAGCTGGCGGATGATAACCACTCCACTACCGTAGTTACCGTGAGTAGAGCAACGAGCGCGATGGTTCGAGCGACGCTCTTTGACATGGACGGACTGCTGATTGACTCAGAGATCCTCTGGCACGAAGCTGAATTAGAGATTTTGGGAGCGCTCGGTGTCCCCATCGCCACGCAGGGCGATCGGTCGACCAAAGGAATGTTCGTCGCCGAAGTAGTGGACTACTGGTACCGCCAGTCACCGTGGTCCGGACCGAGTCAATCTGAGGTTGTTGGCCAACTTCTTCGACGAGTTGGTGACCTCGTCGAAGCGAAGGGCCAACTCCTACCCGGTGCGATCAACGCGATCGAGTTGACTGGCGAACGTGGACCGCTCGCGTTGGCTAGTTCCACGCCGCTCGCCTTAATTGAGCGGTGTTTGTCGCACTTCAAATTGCGTCACTATTTTTCTTCGGTGCACTCCGCCGAGTTCGAGGCTTTTGGTAAACCCCATCCAGGCGTTTTTTTGAGCGCCGCCGCGGCACTCGATGTCACCGCGAATCAATGTCTTGTTTTCGAAGACTCCGCCGCGGGGGTTCTCGCCGCCAAGGCTGGACGAATGATGGTGGTCGCCGTTCCCACCGCTGAAGATCGAAATGAACCAGCTTTTGTGATTGCTGACCTCGTGCTCGTTTCGCTGGAAGATCTCGAGCCGTCGTGGCTCGATGAGCGCTTCGAAATTACAAAACTTTCGTGAAGCGAAATGCCCCTTCGTGGCTGTGGGCGCCGAAAGGGAACTCTTCTACCGGCTGCCAAAGGTGCTTCGGATAGAAAGCCTGCGCTTCGGGCTGCGCCCAGCCGGTCTCGAGAAAGAGTTGTAGGTAGCCAATAATCTTGGCGTGCTGCTCGAGTGAACTCATGAGCGACGACGCGATGCCGAGCCGGCGAAAGTCGTCACGGACCCAAAGTCGCTTGACCTCACCAATCAGCTCGTCGGCAGGACCAATGGAGCGAAGTCCGACACCGCCAACCAGTTCTTGGTCGAGTCGGGCCACGAGAAACAGTCCTCGAGGTGGCTCCAACTCGCTGGGGAGCAGCTTGGGGCCATCGTCAGAGCCGCCGTACCGTCTGTTGAGTTCGACGACGGCGGCATCAAGAACGGTCTGTGCGTCACGTGACGTGACAGATTCGAGGGAAATGGTCACTGCCATGGGGCCAGCGTAGGAGCGACTCGTGTGATCCGTCTCGTTCACTACGATTGGGGGACTCATTGAAGGAGAACCGTGTTCCGCCCCGTCAGCGCCGAACTTGATTTTGTGGCCATTGAAGAGGCCGAACTCGCTCGCTGGAAGAGTCACGACGTCTTTGCTCGCTCGATGCGCCTGCGAGAAGGTGCCGAACCCTGGGTCTTCTATGAGGGACCTCCCACCGCCAACGGGATGCCCGGCTTGCACCACGTCTGGGCACGGGTCTATAAGGATCTCTTCTGTCGCTATCAAACAATGCAAGGGCGTTATGTGGCTCGCCGTGCTGGTTGGGATACCCACGGGCTGCCAGTAGAAGTGCAGGTTGAAAAGCAACTAGGCATCTCGGGCAAACAGGCCATTGTGAATCAGGTCGGCATTGAGGAGTTCACGCGGCTGTGCAAGGAATCAGTCCTTACGTACGTGAGCGAATTTGAGCGCCTCACTGAACGGATTGGCTACTGGACGGACATGGAGCACGCGTACTACACGTTCCATCCCGCGTACGTCGAGTCCGTGTGGTGGCAACTTCAGCAACTCTTTGATCGGGGTTTGCTCTATGAAGATTTGAAAGTCGTTCCGTACTGTCCCCGATGCGGTACGGCGCTGTCGAGCCACGAACTGGGCCAACCGGGGGTGTACACCGACGAAGTCGACGAAAGCTGTTACGTGCGACTTCGTATCACTGACGCCGCGGCACATGGTGGTTTAAATGGTGCGACGCACCTTGCGGTGTGGACGACTACGCCGTGGACACTGTTGTCCAACGTTGCGGTGGCTGTGAATCCCGACGTGACGTACGCGGTTGTTGACGGCATGTTGGTGGCTGAGCCTCTCGTTGAAGCGGTCTTTGGCGACGACGCAGTGGTGACCGCCACCATGGCGGGAAGCAGCTTGGCGGGCGTTCACTACGAGCGCCCCTTCAACGACGTGCCGCTGCCCGACGGAGTCGACGCCTGTTACATCGTCATGGCCGATTACGTGACTACCGAAGACGGTACCGGGCTCGTGCATCAATCCCCAGCCTTTGGAGAGATTGACCGCCAAATTGCCCGGCAGTACGGCTTGCCAACTGTTAATCCGGTGGGACCCGACGGCTGCTTCACGTCCGAGGTGAGTTGGTTAGAAGGACAAGGAGTCCGCGCGGCCAATCCAACGATCAACAATGAATTAGAGCGACGTTCACTGTTGCTACGTCGATTTGACTACACCCACTCGTTACCTCATTGCTGGCGTTGCTCGACGGTGCTGATCTATTGGGGAAAGCCGAGTTGGTACATCGCTACGAGTCAGTTCAAAGAGCAACTAATTAGTGAGAATGCCACTGTTGACTGGCACCCTGCGCACATTCGTGAGGGCCGCATGGGCGAGTGGCTGCAAAATAACGTCGACTGGGCACTCTCGCGTGACCGATTCTGGGGAACGCCGATGCCCATCTGGCGCTGTGAGAGTGATCATTTCACCTGCGTGGGTTCGATCAAGGAACTTGGTGAGTTGGCGGGACGTGACCTTACGGGTTTAGATCCCCACCGACCCAACATTGATGAGATCATCATTAGCTGTCGCACGTGCCGCGAGCCCGCGCGCCGAGTGGAACCAGTAATTGACGCCTGGTTTGATTCTGGAGCGATGCCGGCGGCACAGGTGGGCTTTCCCCACGTTCTTGGTTCCCGAGAAGCAATGCAGTTCCCGGCGCAACTCGTGGCCGAAGCGATTGATCAAACTCGAGGCTGGTTCTATTCACTGTTGGCGGTTAACACGTTGGTCTTTGGCACGAAGCCCTACGAGCACGTTCTTTGTTTGGGTCATATTGTCGACGAAAACGGTCGCAAGATGAGTAAATCAGTCGGTAACGTCATCGACCCTTGGGAAGTGTTGAACACTCGTGGAGCCGATCCGTTGCGCTGGTGGATGTTTTCCCAAGGTTCACCTTGGACCTCAACACGCGCCGGTTTGAACGCCATTGACGCCTCACTGCGCGAGACCTTAGCCACGCTATGGAATACGTTCAGCTTCTTTAGTACGTACGCATCTCTCAATCACTTTGATCCCAACGATCCGGAGATTCCACCGCCGACGCAGCGGGCTGCCATTGACCGATGGATTTTGTCACGGCTCGATCACGTAACCACCTTGGTCACCGCATCGCTTGACGGCTACGAACCTCTCAGTGGCACCGATGCACTCGCCAAGTTGATTGATGACGTCTCGAACTGGTACGTACGTCGGAGCCGCCGCCGTTTTTGGCGAACCGACCCAACGGCGCCACGCTCGGACTCACTCGCGGCCCAAGCCACGTTGCTCGACGTGTTACAGCGAATTACGTTGCTGCTCGCACCGTTCTGCCCGTTCGTGGCCGAACGTCTCTTCCACGACCTCTTTGAGGTTGAGCCCAGTGATTCGGTTCACTTGACCAACTGGCCCCTCTCGATGCCAAACACTCGTGACGAAGAGTTGGAGAACTCTATGGAAGTCGCTCGTCGACTTACGTCGCTGGGCCGAGCTGCCCGCGCGGAAGCGGGAATTAAAGTACGCCAGCCCCTCGCTCGAGCACTCGTCTTCTTGCCACTGGGTTCACCGGCTCCACCTGCGGGGGTTGTCGAAGACGAATTGAACGTGGACGTGTTGGAGTACGGCTCAGAGTTAGCTGACGTACTGAGCTTTGAACTCGTACCAAATTTTCGGACGGTTGGCCCACGGCTTGGTGAAGCGGTGAAGGAGCTAAAACCCGCCCTCGCCGCTCTAGATTCTGTCGAAGCGGCCGCCACATTAGAGGCGGGTGGGGCAATTACGCTGACCCTTTCGACTGGAAAATTTGACCTTAGCGGTGACGACGTGGAGTTGAGGGTAAAGAGTCAAGGTGGTTTCGCGGTGTCGCGTGAAGGTGGTGAGGTGATTGCGCTTGATCTCACCCTCAACGACGAGTTACGCCGTCGTGGTTACCTTCGAGACGTGGTGCGTCAGATCCAAGATCTGCGAAAGCTCTCTGGTTTTGACGTGTCGGACCGCATTGTTTTGCACGTCTCGGGAATCGACGATCTCCAAGATGGATTTAGCTTGCTGGCTAACGAGGTTTTGGCGAGTGAGGTAGTGGTCGGTGAGGGACTCGGCGATGGAACGCTGTTGGAACTCGATGATGAACGCGAAGCCCGAGCGTGGGTTTCTCGTATTTAGTTGACCCGGATCAATTTGGAAGTAACGTCGCCACGACGACGTGATCTGGGTTGTGAAGATGAGCGCTATCGCCGTTAACATTGACGTGTTACGAGGCCACTTGGCGAGCGGTTGACTGACAAATTGCGTCAGTCTCGACTTGGAGTTCCTCAGTCGGGTCCAGTTTTAGCCTCTGACATGACCATCAGAAGTTTCGGGGACCTCCGTGTTTTGCACGGTACGATAAGGAAATGGTGGAAAACATGAGGGGCAAAGGCCTAAAGTCAAAAATCGGTGTCGTCGGCGCACTCGTTACCATCGTGTCGGTGTGGTGGTTCGCGCTACGACCTCGACGAAAGAGGCGTGACCAGTAAGCAGTTGGTGTCGCTCGTGGTGGGCGTGAACTAACTGCCCGGTCCGGGATCATGGCATTCACCTCATTTGCCCCACTTCGCCATCGGAGTTTTGCCCTCGCACTCACTTCATCCTTTGTCTCCTCGACTGGCACCTGGATGCAGACTGTCGCCCTCGGCGTTTTTTTGACCCAAACTACGCATGATGCACGATGGCTCGGACTACTCACCGTGGCCGCGTGGGCTCCGAGCCTGTTTGGTGCACCGATTGGTGGGGTGATCGCCGATCGATGGAATCGCCAGCGTTGGATCCAATTCAACAACATCGTGATGGCGCTCACCGCAAGTTCTCTAGCGGTAGCTGAGCTCAGTCATCACCTCACACCAAGTTTGGCGTGCTACCTCGCGTTGATTGAAGGATTTGCAAGTTTTGCATCGTGGGCGGCATGGCAGTCACTTTTGCCTGATTTGGTCACGCGCGAAGAAGTGCTGAGCGCCGTCGCGCTCTCCTCGGCCCAGTTCAATTTGGGTCGCATAATTGGCCCTCTCTGTGCCGGTGTGGCATTGGCGGTGGGTTCACCCGGTATCTGCTTTGCCGCAAATGCCGCCTCGTTTCTATTTGTAGTGGTGACGTTTGCGTTTGTTAGGAGTGCGCCACGTCCGCCCAAGACCACTCAAATTCGCATCTGGTCAGAACTGAAAGTCGGCGCACGAGTTGCTTGGTCGGTGAAAGGGTGCCGCTATCCGATTCTCGGGATTGGTACGGTTGCGCTCTTGCTAAGTCCGTTCATAACGCTGGTCCCCGCCATGGCAATTGACGTACTGCACGCGGGAAAGGTTGGCACTTCGTGGCTCGTGACGGCCCAAGGCGTTGGCGCCGTAACTGGAGCGCTCACGCTCCCGGCCCTCGCGCGGCGAACCTCGAGAATTCTGGTCTTGCGACTCTCAGTTGTAATGGGCGCCGTGGCCGCCATTGTCTACGGGGTGGCGCCAAACTTGGTCGTCGCAGTCCTGGCCCTCACGGTGCTCGGTGGTGCATACCTCGGTATTCTGACTGGACTCAACGCCTCGGTGCAGCTGCACGCTCCGGCTAACGAACGTTCCAGAATTCTTTCGCTCTACACACTTTCCCTTTCATTGGGGTACCCGCTCGGTGCGGTTATCCAAACCACTTTGGCCAAAATTTGGGGAGTACGAACTATTACCGAAGTGAGCGCCGCCTTGCTGCTGCTCGTCATGATTACGGTCAGTATGTTTTCGTCCACCTACTGGGCTGAAATTCAATCAACGCCGGTTCAGGTCACCAATTTCGTGGCAGACTAGTCCCATGTCATTTACCGCAATTAACCCCGCCACCGAAGAAGTCATTGCCGAATACCAGGGCCACACGTCCGATGAGGTCGAAGCAGCTATTGCGCAGGCCGCAGCCACCTTTAAAACGTGGAGCACTACGCCAATGGCCGAGCGAGCGCTTCTGATGATTCGAGCCGCCGAATTGCTCGAGAGCGAAATACCGGTTGCGGCTGAACTGATGACGAGCGAAATGGGCAAGACGTTTGCCTCGGCCAAGGGCGAAGCGGCCAAGTGTGCGTTCACGATGCGCTACTACGCCGAGCACGCGGAGAAGATTCTGGCTCCCGAAGTGATTCAAACGAGTGGCTCACGAAGTGGCGTGCGTTACGAACCGATTGGCCCAATCTTCGCCGTCATGCCGTGGAATTTCCCTTTCTGGCAGTTCATTCGATTTGCGGCGCCCAGTTTGATGGCGGGCAACGTCACGTTGCTCAAGCATTCCTCGAACGTTCCTGGATCGGCACTGTACGTAACCAACCTTTTTGAGCGAGCCGGATTCCCCAAGGGTGCAGTGACGAATCTCTTTATAGGTCACCAGGTTGCCGAGGAGGTAATTGGTGATCCCCGTATTGCTGGCGTAACCCTGACGGGCTCGGAAGGTGCGGGTCGTGCAGTGGGATCGGCCGCTGGGCGAAATCTTAAGAAGAGCGTGCTGGAACTCGGTGGCTCTGACGCGTTTATCGTGGGGGCGTCGGCTGATCTTGATAAGACCGTGCCCATGGCGGTAAACGCGCGAGTGCAAAATAATGGTCAAGCCTGCATTAATTCGAAGCGCTTTATCGTGCTTCGCGACGTCGCCGATGAGTTCGTCCCACGCTTCGTGGAGGCCATGGCCGCTGTGCAAGTAGGCGACCCAATGGATCCAGCCACGGCACTGGGACCACTCGCCAACAAGGCGCAGTTTGATCAGATAACGGAGCAGGTCGCCAAGTCCGTTGCCGCGGGCGCTACTGCCCACACCGGGGGCGCTCCTACTGGGGGGAAGGGTTACTACTATCCCGCCACAGTGCTGACCGACGTGCCGAGCGACTCACCGGCCGGTTGTGAGGAACTCTTTGGTCCGGTAGCGGTGGTGTACGTCGTTGACAACATGGACGAAGCTATTCGAGTTGCGAATGACACGCCGTGGGGACTCGGCGGATCAATTTGGGCGACGGACCCCGTCGAAATTGACGCCGCCATTGCCGGTATCGACGCGGGGATGGTCTTTGCGAACGCGGTTGTTGCCTCGATGCCTGAACTGCCTTTTGGCGGTACCAAGGCTTCGGGGTATGGCCGAGAGCTCTCGGTCTACGGCATGCGTGAGTTCACGAATGCCAAGTCATATTTTGTGGCGTGAGTAGCCAGTACTACTTCGATCACGCTGCGTCGGCGCCACGGCGCGACGAAGTAGTCGAGGCAATGGAGCCTTGGCAACATGGAGTGGTCGGTAATCCCTCGGGAAGTCACCGAGCCGCCCGTGAAGCGCGTCGCGCCATCGAAGAGGCTCGCGATGAGGTAGCGCAATTTGTTGGCGCCGAGCCGGGTGAAGTTATCTTCACCGCCGGAGGTACTGAGTCGTGCCACCTTGCGATAGCTGGAGTCGTTGGCCACCATCGTCGCCATAACGACAGCACTTCCATCGTGACGTCGAGAATCGAGCATCACGCGGTGCTGGACGCGGCCCAAATGCTGGCGCAAATCCACGATGACGTTGCAGTTCACTTCGTCGAGGTCGACGCCGATGGGGTGGTCGACCTCGACTCGCTGCGCGATGCTCTACGACCCGATGCCGCAATTGTCAGCGTGATGACCGCGAATAACGAAACGGGTGTCTGTCAACCTCTCGATGGCATTAGTTCAATTGTGAACTACGTAATTCCGGGTGGAACGGTTTTGCACACCGATGCCGTGGCCGCGTCACCTTGGCTGTATCTGCCGATGGTGACGTCCGCGTTTGACATGGTTTCGATCTGTTCGCACAAACTTGGTGGTCCAGTCAATAGCGGCGCACTCATCGTGCGCGGCGACGTGCAGCTCGATGCCGTCGTGCCCGGTGGAGGTCAGGAGCGCGGACGTCGTGGCGGCACGGTAGACGTTGCCGCGGCCGTAGGATTGGCCGCCGCTGTCCGGTGCACTGCGCGGGAACTCACGCAGGTGAATGAACGAGTACAGAATTTTCAAGAGCGCATCATTGGAAACCTGTCATCGTTACCCGGTTGTACGGTCACGGCGCTCGCCGCTCGCCGACTAAGTGGCACGGTGCACGTGACGTTTGAGAATCTCGCCAGCGATGAGTTGTTGTTCTTGCTCGATCAAGAGGGAATCTGTGCTTCGGCGGCGGCGAGTTGTTCGAGCGGGGCCGCCGAGCCCAGTCACGTACTGGCGGCAATGGGGCTGCCACGGGAGCGAGCCAGTGGCTCGCTGCGACTCTCGATGGGGGCTGAAACGACGGAGCAGGACGTGGACTTCCTCGTAACCACCTTGGCGAACGTGGTTGAACGCTTACGTACTGAGTCGTAGACCTCGTCTGACTGGCAGACTAGAGGGGTGAAGGTACTAGTCGCGATGAGTGGTGGGGTCGATTCGTCGGTCGCTGCGGGGTTGCTTATTGAGGCCGGTCACGAAGTGGTGGGTGCCACGCTCAAGCTTTGGGGTGGGGTCTCCGATTCAGGATGTTGTTCGGTCGCCGACGTCGACGATGCTCGGAGAGTGGCCCAAATGCTGAACATTGACCATCACGTCTTTAACTACACCGAAGAGTTTGAGCGAATGGTCGTCGACCCCTTTGTGGCGGGTCACGCGAGCGGTCTGACACCGAATCCATGTATTGAGTGCAATCGCCACATCAAGTTCGACCTACTCTTTGAGCGAGCGAGTCGTCTCGGCTTTGACGCGGTCGCAACCGGACATCACGCACAGGTGGTGATGAGTGACGGAGCACCGGTACTCGCTCGAGGTTTCGATGGTCAAAAAGACCAGAGCTACGTGCTGGGCTACCTTTCAGAGGATTTACTTAAACGGCTCATGCTGCCAATCGGATCGATGACCAAAGCGCAAGTGCGCGACCACGCCGAACGACTCGGGCTTCGTACATGGAATAAGCCCGATAGCCAAGACGTGTGCTTCATTCAAGCGTCGAAGGGTCGCGAAGCGTTTCTGGGCGACCGAATCGCTCTCACTCCGGCAACGATTGTTGACCGCTCTACGGGCGACGTACTTGGCAGCGTCGAAGCAGCAGAACTCGTCACGGTTGGCCAACGTCGCGGCGTCGTACCTGGGCGTGACGGCGAACGTCGTTTCGTGGCCAACGTGGATATTCAAGCTCGACGAGTTGACGTTGGTCGTCTCGAAGAGATTCTTATTTCGACCCTGACGCTCGACTCATCATCGGTGACGTTCGCTCGAGAAGCGTTGAGCGACGGTGAGGAGATTTTGGCGCAGTGGAGTGCCCACGGTCGAGCACAGCGAGCCACTATCCGACATAACTCCGAGTGGTCGCTCGAGCTGGCAGAGCCAATCCGACCCGTGGCCCCGGGACAGACCGTCGTGTTCTATCGATTGAACGAACCAGCGATTGTTGAGGGCGCTGCGATCGTTACGCGGCCATGACGACGCCCGCACGTCGGGCGTCGTGGTTGCATTCTGAAATAACTCGTCACAACGAGGCCTATTTCATCAACGACGCACCACTCGTCCCCGATGCTGACTATGACGCCTTGGTGCGAGAGCTACGCGAACTCGAAGGTCTCCATCCCGAATTAGTGAACGAATCGTCGGTAACCGCCAAAGTGGGGGCACCTACTAGCAACGTGTTTCAAGAAGTTACCCACGCCGAACCCATGCTGAGTCTCGATAATGCGTTTGACGTTGAGGAAGTTCGAGACTGGACCGAACGAGTGGCGAAGGGTCTCGGCACAGAACTGTCCGATGTCGACTTTACGGTTGAGCCGAAAGTTGACGGACTCGCGTTATCAATCCTCTACGTCGACGGTCATTTAACGCAGGCCGCCACGCGCGGCGACGGGCGAGTGGGCGAAGACGTGACCGACAACGTGCGAACCATTCGCGACATTCCGGCACTGTTGCCAGGTGCCTCGCGGGGTCGAATTGAAGTACGCGGCGAAGTACTACTGGCGAAAGAAGATTTCGCCGAACTGAATCGGCGCCAACGCGAACTAGCGGCGAAAGAATTCGCTAATCCGCGTAACGCGGCCGCGGGTAGCTTGCGTCAAAAGGACTCGCGAGTCACGGCGCAGCGCCCACTGTCGTTTCTCGCCTACCAGCTGCTCGACCTTGACCGGACATTCAATCTTGCGACGCAGTCTGCGGTCTTGGCCCAACTCTCGTCGTGGGGCTTTTACACCGCCTCCGAAACGATCGTTCAGCATGGAGTGGAAGCGATGCTGAGTCGCAGTGACTGGTTTCTCGCTCATCGCCATGACCTGCGCTACGAGATCGACGGTGTAGTGCTGAAAGTGGATCGATTCGACTATCAGGTCACTCTGGGATTTACGAGTCGAGCCCCGCGTTGGGCAATCGCTCGAAAGTTTCCACCCGAGGAACGTTCGACACGTCTCTTGTCAATTGAGGTCTCCATCGGAAGAACTGGACGAGCCACCCCGTACGCGGTGCTCGAGCCGGTGCTCATTGCCGGTTCGACGGTGGCCCTGGCAACACTTCATAATCAAGATCAAGTGGCGCTGAAAGATGTTCGTCCGGGGGACTTAGTTACCGTTCGAAAGGCGGGCGACGTCATTCCCGAGGTCGTCGGTGCGGTCATCGAGACAGGCCGACGTCGCCACGCTCGATGGAACTTTCCTACGAAGTGTCCCGAATGCGGAGAACCCCTCGAGCGTGTCGATGATCAAAGTGACACCTACTGCGTGAATCGTGGTTGTCCCGCACAGTTGCTTCAGCAGATAGTGCACTTCGTATCGCGCGAAGCACTCGACGTTGAGGGATTTGGTGAACAACGAGTTGCCCAGTTACTCGACGAAAGGCTCGTAAACGATGTTGCTGACCTGTTCACCCTGCGTGTGGAGGACTTGACGCCACTCGAAGGATTGGGGGAGCTTTCGGCAACGTCGCTGGTACAAGCGCTCGAAGGTGCCAAGAGCCAACCACTAAGTCGCGTACTGGTCGGACTCGGGATACGTCATGTGGGGCCAGTCGCGGCACGAGAACTGGCCCGAGCTCACGGTAGCTACCACGCCCTCAGTCAAGCGTCACTGGAAGAGTTGGAGTCCATCGCTGGCGTTGGACCAGTGATTGCCCAATCGGTGTACCAGTACTGCCGCGAGCCAGAAACTCGCGAGCGAATGGCACGACTGCAAGATGCGGGTGTCCAGCTAACTGAACCCAGCGATGCCACGTTGACCGAGCAGACGTTGGCTGGTCGCGCGGTCGTGGTGACGGGGTCCATTGACGGCTACTCGCGTGATGGGGCCGAAGCGGCAATCATTGACCGGGGCGGAAGCTCACCCGGTTCCGTTTCGAAGAAGACTTTCTGCCTGGTTATTGGTGATGCCCCGGGCGCGTCAAAAGTCAACAAGGCGAAGGAATTGGGCATTCCGGCCATTCCGGCGAGCGAGTTTGAGCAGCTTCTAGCCTCGGGCACGTGGTCCGGGGACGAGGCCACCAACATTCGGTAGGGTTAGGGGCGATTATGCCCGCAGCTACGTTTACCCCTGGTCACACCCTCGTTGGTCGCTATCGGATCATCGAACTGCTTGGCGTTGGTCACGTTGCCGAAGTGTACGCCGCCGAGGATCTTTCTCTCCAGCGAGTCGTGGTGATCAAGGTACTGCTCGCGCAACTCGCGGCGAGTGAAGGCGTTCGCCGAGCGTTTCGAAACCACATTGTTCGGGTCGCGACACTGAGTCACCCTCACCTCGAGCGCGTGTACGACGGTGGCCAAGAGTCGGGTCATATCTTCATGGTGACCGAGTACTTGACCGGAGGGTCATTGCAGACTGCACTGGCGTCGGGCCAGCGTCTCGACCTCGATGACGTCGCACGTCTCGGTCGCGACGTGGGCAGTGTGCTCTCCTACTTGCACACCAATGATTTTGTCCACGGAGCGCTGTCACCAAGCAGCCTGCTTTTTGATGACGAGGGCCGCGTCCGAGTTTCCGATGTGGCACTGTCGGGACTGGGTGGAGTGTACGACGAAGAGCGAACGTTCGATCAAGTTCGGTATTTAAGTCCCGAGCAAGCGGTTGGCGATCCGCCAAGTCCTTCGTCTGACGTATACGCCCTCGCACTCATTTTGTTCGAAGCGGCTACCGGAACAGTCCCATTTCTCATGGCGACACCGCAAGATTCACTTCGCGCGCGAATTTCGATGCCGTTGCCGGTTCGACCAGAGTTGGGAACGTTAGACATGTTGTTGGCGCAAGCGGCGGTACCTGACGCTCGACTTCGACTTGACGCCGAACAACTCTCTGGACGTCTCGATGCGGTAGCGCCCGATAGTGCTCCTTTGACACTGCGCGTCGGCTACGGCGCTCAGTTCGTTGACGAACCGTTTGTCGAACCATTTGTCGAAACCTACGAAGCGACGTTCCTCGAATCTGACGAGGAGTTTTACGTCCAGAGCCCTGAAGCGGATGACTTCGATGATGATTTCGAAGAGCCCTTTATCCCCGCTCCGACGCCGCGACCCACGTTTGGCTTTCGGGCCCCTTCACCAGACCAAGTACGTGGTGCAGATGAGCGGCCAGTCAAGAGAATTGGTACCAGCCAACCAATTGATGATTCCATCCGATTTGAACAACGTCGCGGTTTAGCCGCACCCGCGCCTCTGCGTACCGGTAGTCGGTCGAACGAGGAGACCGCATTCGTTCGCCCACCGGGAATGAGTAAGTCAATCTTGCGAATCGTCGCCGTACTGATTCTCATCGTCGCGATTGGCGCCGGTGCTTACGCCGTGGTCGGTCGAGCATCGTCAACAATCAAGACTCCTTCGCTGCTGAATCTGACGTATCAAGAAGCGGTTACTCAGTTGAATAGTGATGGGCTGAGCGTCTCGGTTAACGCGCGAACGAATTCGTCAACGGTGCCCCAGGGTCTGATCGTCTCGCAGGTCCCGGCCGCCGACGTGTCGGTAAAGCCGGGGACGGTGATTGACGTAACCGTGTCGTCGGGACCAAAGCTCATTACCGTGCCCGCTAAATTGATTGGTGAAGACTGTGTGAGCGCCACCGCTCGGATTCTCAAAGTTGGACTTTCCGCACAGTGCCCGTCGTCAGCCTCAATCCATAGTGCGACGGTGCCCATTGGTCGAATTGCCAAAGTTCTGGTCGGAGGTGCCATTGCCCCTAAGTCGATTCCATCGGGTTCGACTTTGATTTTGGCTCTGAGCTTGGGTCCAGTGAGTGGCGGAGGAACCACTACGACTGCGCCATCGGGAACAACGACGACCACGACCAAATCGGGGCCCACTACGACTACGTCCACGCCTCCGGGCGAGGGGCTGCGGGCGGTACCGAACATTGTTGGACTTACCCGCGCGCAGGTCTACGCTGCGATGGCCGCTGCACAGTTGTACTTCAATACGACGGGGCCAAACTCGAACAGCACCCGATGGACGACCGCGACGGCCCAGTCACCACTGGCCGGAACCGTCGTGAAGTGGCACTCCTACGTCCTTATCACTGTGAAATGAGCGGTGGCTGCCCCCTCTGTGCGGCGGCGGTCATCACGACGAGGTATTTCGATGACGAACTGTGTTGGATTGCCGACTGCGAAATCTGCTTGGTGCCAATGGTTGTATGGCGGCAACACGACGCGATACCACCACCAGAAATTAAGCACGCGCTGCTCGAGGCACTCCGAGCAGTTGCTGATAGCGAGTTGGGACCTGGCGAGTGGCGTGTTGATGACCACATGCGAAATATCCCTGATCACTACCATGCCCACGCGCGACCACCTTCGTTTTGGCGTCGTAATGAAAGTTAATTGATTACGAGTCTGTACGATCGTAGAAACAAAGTTCTAGTAGCCAGAATTCGGTAAGAAAGGGGTCGTACTCGATGTCGAAGTCTCGAGTTTCCGACAGCGATCCCGTTTCGCGATGAGCGATGAGTTCAAACAAGTTGACCGGGAGGATCCCGACGGACTGCTGAACCCCCGCACGGATCCCGCGAGTGCGGCATTTGGCACCCTGGGATCTGAAGCGAGTAGCGACCTGAACTGGTTCTTTCTCGTTCGTCAGCGGGTTCAGTCGCGCGCTACTGAATCATCACGTTATCCATGGTGGGTGTTATGGACGCTGCTCGCGGGCCTCTTTGCTCTTAACTTCACCTTCACCGTATTCGTGGTCGCGCTTCCCACGGTGGCCGGAGAGTTTCATACGTCGTTGACAGTCTTGACCTGGACCATGGTGGGACCACTGCTCGCGTACGGACTTGCGGCACCAATTTTAGGAAAGACCGGCGACATCTTTGGCCATCGGCGGCTCTACTTATTTGGTCTGGCCGGAGCAATGATTTCGGCAATTTTGACCGCGCTCGCAATGAACATCGGGATGCTCTTATTCGCGCGAACCCTCGACGGAATTCAAGGGGCCGCGACGGGTACCGCGTCGGGGGCGCTCATCAATCTGGTGTTCGCTCCCGAAGAACGAGTGAAGGCCATGGGCTGGTGGTCGCTCGTGGGGGCGGGGGGACCGGTAATTGGAGTTTCACTGGGCTCTCCAATTATCGCCATATTTGGTTGGCGAGCTCTTTTCTGGTTTCAATTGATACTTCTCGGTATTGCCCTCGTCGTGGTGTCGATCGTGTTACCACGTCATCGCGAACGGCTTGACGACGAGGCGCTGCGCAAGAGTCGCGCTCGTGAAGAGTTTAAGAAAATGGACTGGGTTGGCAGTTGGGCCATCTCGCTTTCGGTAACCGCGCTCATGCTCGGACTCTCAATTGGACCGCTGGTCGGCTGGACCAGCCCCTGGAGTTTTTTCGCGCTGTTTGTGACGGTCAGTTTGTTGTGGGTTTTTATTTATCGAATTCGACATACTGAAAACCCACTGATTCCACCTCATTATTTCCGCCGTAGAAATTTTGTGATGCCCATGGTTTTGCGAGCGTGTGCGAATTTTTCCTACTTCGGAGCCTTCTTCCTCTTTCCGCTGCTAATGGAACAGGGTTACGGCTACTCCATTCCCCAGGTCGGGGGCCTGTCAATTGCGCGACCGATCACCTTTGCGCTCTGTTCACCCATCGCTGGTTACGTCGCCATTCGAATTGGTGAACGAATAAGTGCCTTTGCGGGAGCAGCGTTCTTGGCAAGTTCGCTCGCACTATTTGCCGTTCTCACTCCGTCGACTGGCGCATGGGTTATCGCGTGCGCCCTCGCACTGTCGGGCCTGGGAATGGGGGTCGCCATGCCCTCATCAAGCTCGGTAATGGCGAACGAAGTTTCCAGATCAGAATTTGGTGTGATGTCGGCCGCGCTGATGCTGGCCATGCAGGTAGGCGAAGTCGCGGGGATTCAAGTACTCGAAACCGTCCAGCAGGCGCTCGTACGTCGTCGAGGGCTCGAGCACGCACGGCCCGGGCCAGCGCTACTGGCCACTTTCCACCTGCCCTTCATGATTGGGGCGGCGGTGGGCCTACTCGCACTGGCGTCCGCCGCCTTTCTCTCGGACGTCAAGCCCGACTCGCCGGTACAACGCCCGTAAGCCAGTCAGTAGGATTGGTCAGTATGACCCTCGAAATTATGCCCGGCTGTGAGCCCTACTCCGCCTCGGGCGGCCCCGTTGGCGTGCTCGTGCTGCACGGTTTTACCGGTAATCCCGCGTCAATGCGTTCACTCGCTGAACGTCTCGCTCAGGCTGGATTCAGTGTGGCGCTGCCACGCCTACCCGGACATGGCACGACCCTCGCCGACATGATGAGTACGAACTGGGCCGATTGGTCGGGCGCTGCGTTGGCGGCCTATGACGAATTAGCCACGCGCTGCCCTACGGTTGCGGTAGTTGGTCTGTCGATGGGTGGGGGACTCACGGCCTTGGTCGCCGAGCAACGTGAAGTTGCCGCTTGTGTTTTCATCAATCCACTCGTGAAGCCGCCGGTCAACGAAATGCTTGATGGCCTGCAGCAGTTACTCGATGCGGGACTCGAGACCATTGAGTCCATTGGCTCCGACATCAAGAAGGAAGGTGCGGTGGAGGCCTCCTACGAGGCAACACCCTTGGCCTGCGCGAAGAGTCTCTTCGACGGTATTGCGGTGGTGCACGAGAACCTTTCCTCGATTAGTGCACCGTCACTACTGCTGTCGAGTCGAGAAGATCACGTCGTGACTTCCGATAATGGTGACGACTTGGTGCAACTCGTACAGGGTCCAATTGAGCGGATCTGGCTCGACAACTCGTACCACGTGGCCACCATGGACAACGACCAAGAATTAGTCGAAGCACAGACGGTTACGTTCTTACAGAAACTCGCCGTCGGATGAGTTCACCACTAAGTCGTGATGAGGTCGCGCACGTCGCCCGTCTCGCTCGCTTAAAACTCACCAATGAAGAGCTCGATCTCTTTACGGAACAACTCGGTGCGGTACTCGAGCACGCCACCGACATGCAATCGCTTAATCTTGAAGGGGTTGTTCCCACAGCTCACCCGTTCGGCCTGATCAACGTGGTGCGTGCGGACGTCGTGCGGCCAAGTCTGGATCACCAAGCGGTGATGGCGATGGCGCCGGACGTCGAAGATGGTCGCTTCGCGGTTCCTCGAATCATGGGTGAAGCACCGTGACCACGGCAGTTGCTATTGCCCAACGCGTGCAGAGCGGTGAGAGTTCAGCGGTCGCTGAGCTCGAAGTTTCCCTCGAGGTCATTCGCTCTCGTAACGAAGAACTAAACGTTTTTCTACACGTTGATGAAGATGGTGCGCGCGCGATGGCGAAGCAAGTCGATCACGTGGTGGCCAGCGGGTCGAACGCCGGCCCGCTCGCCGGCGTGCCCATTGCGATTAAGGACAATCTCTGTCAAACGGGAGTTCCCACTACGTGTTCGTCACGAATTCTCGAAGGATGGCGACCGCCCTATAACGCCACGGTGATTGAGCGCCTGGTCGCGGCCGGTGCGGTGCCAGTTGGCAAGACCAATCTCGACGAGTTCGCCATGGGTTCATCAACCGAGAACTCGGCCTACGGTCCGACCCGGAATCCTCTTGATCCTTCTCGAGTACCTGGTGGTTCATCGGGCGGTTCGGCCGCCGCGGTCGCCGCCGGGATGACGTCAATCGCCCTCGGTAGTGATACGGGGGGATCAATTCGTCAGCCCGCCGCACTCTGCGGGTTGGTGGGAGTCAAGCCAACCTACGGGCTGGTGTCGCGATACGGGTTGATTGCCTTTGCGAGTTCACTCGACCAGATTGGCCCTCTTACTAAAACCGTGACTGATGCGGCACTGGTGCTCGAAGTGATTGCTGGTCACGACCCCATGGACTCGACTTCACTCCCTGAGCCAGCACCATCGCTGATGGCCCACCTGAATGACGGAGTCGCCGGCAAGCGGGTGGGTTTGGTACGCGAACTGATCGAGGGGGCTGACGAAGAGGTAGTGGCGTCAGTACATCGGGCGGTTGACGTGTTGCGCGATGGTGGAGCCACCATTGTGGAACTTTCAATTCCCGAGCTGCACCTTGGACTGAGCGCGTACTACCTAATTGCTCCGGCAGAGGCCTCCAGTAATTTGGCCCGCTACGACGGGGTTCGCTACGGACTGCGCGTTGACGCCGATGATGTGGCGGCGATGAATGAGGCCACACGCACTATGGGTTTTGGTGCTGAGGTCAAGCGACGCATAATGCTCGGCACCTACGCACTGTCGGCTGGATACTTTGATGCGTACTACGGCCAGGCCTTGAAGGTGCGCACTCGAATGATTGAGGCATTCCGTAGCGCCTATCTCGAGGCCGACCTGCTCATTGGAGCAACGACGCCGGGCGTGGCCTTTACGTTTGGATCAAAGACGAATGATCCGATGGCGATGTACTTGAACGACGTGTTTACAATCCCGACGAATTTGGCGGGAGACCCCGCAGTCTCGGTACCGTTTGGAACGGGTGAAGCCGGACTGCCCATTGGCGTGCAGTTACTTGGTCCGGGTCGCAGTGAGGCCATGCTCCTGGCCGCCGCTCGGGTACTCGAAGTTGGAGATGGTCGCTCATGACGTTGCCGGGTGACTGGGAGATGGTGGTGGGCCTTGAGGTCCACACCGAGCTCAAAACGAATACCAAGATGTTCTGTGGCTGCGCCAACTCCTTTGGATCACAGCCCAATACCAACGTCTGCCCCGTCTGTCTGGGCCTTCCCGGGTCTCTGCCAGTCCTCAATGAACGGGCAATTGAGTTTGCCATGGCGATTGGGATTGCACTGCACTGCACCATTGCCCCTTCAACCTTCCATCGCAAGAACTACTTCTATCCAGACATGCCTAAGGACTTTCAAATTAGTCAGTACGACCTGCCGATTAACTCGAATGGCTACCTCGACTTACCCGATGGATCACGAATCTCGGTCGAGCGTGCGCACATGGAAGAGGACACCGGAAAGTCGACTCACCTCGGTGGCAGTGGTCGAATCCACGGAGCCGATCGCTCGCTCGTTGACTACAACCGTTCGGGCGTGCCACTCGTGGAAATTGTGTCCGGCCCCGACATTCGAAACTCCGCCCAAGCGCGCGCGTACGCCAGTGAACTCCGTGGCATCCTCATCGCCACCGGGGCCTCTGATGGACGCATGGAGGAAGGCTCCATGCGAATCGACGCGAACGTCTCGGTGCGCAAACCAGGTAAGCCCTTCGGGACACGCTGCGAAATCAAGAACCTGAACTCGCTGCGTAGTCTCCAACGCGCCATCGACTACGAAGCGCTTCGTCAGATTGAAGTCATTGAAGACGGTGGAGTGATTCGTCAAGAGACTCGACACTGGGATGAAAATACTGAAACCACTTCCACAATGCGCACCAAGGAAGAGGCCGAGGACTACCGGTACTTCCGCGAACCTGATCTCGTTGACCTCGATCCAGATCAGGTCTGGCAGGACCGGGTCCGTGAGGCGATGGGACCAATGCCCGCCCAGCGACGACGTGAACTCGTTGGACGATTTAGTAGCCCGACCGACGCACAATTGGACGCCATTGAAGTTGTGATTGACCTCAGTCTTGATCGATTAGTTATGACGGCAATTGACGAAAAAGTTGACCCGAACCTCGCGGTGGCGAGAGCCGCGAACGAACTCGCTGGTGGACTCGGTGGAATCGCCAACCTCACGAGCGACGCGTTCACCACGACGTTGCGGATGGAAGAGGCTGGCGAACTTTCAGCGACTCAAGCTAAGGCCGTGCTCGGCGAGTTACTCGCCGCGGGTGGTGAGCCTCGCGCTATTGCCGCGGCGATGGGATTTGAACAGCTTTCGAGTGACTCACTGGGCGCGACAATCGGTGAGCTCATTGCCCAACACGGTGATGAGTGGGCTCGCTATTGCGAGGGTGACGAGAAGTTAGCCCAGTTCTTTATTGGCCTAGTGATGAAGTTGACCAAGGGCCAAGCCAACGGTAAAGCCGTGATTGCCGAGTTACAGAAGCGACGCTAGGAAGTAAGCAGTACCCGAGGGCCCCATTGAATCTCGGTTGGTCCGCCAGGTTTCGTAGACTTCGACTATGACTTCGCACCCCACTCCCATCAGTTCTGACGTCACGCTCGGTAATGGTCGAGCGCCCGCCCGGGCCATGTTGCGAGCCATGGGTATGACCGACGCGGACATGGTTAAGCCCCAAATTGGCGTGGCGTCGAGTTGGAATGAAGTCACGCCTTGCAACCTGCCTCTCGCGCGGTTGGCCAAGCGAGCCAAGGTTGCGGTGCGCGACGCTGGGGGCGTGCCGTTCGAGTTCGTTACCATCGCGGTCTCTGACGGAATCTCCATGGGTCACGAAGGAATGCACGCGTCACTGGTCTCTCGTGAAGTAATTGCCGACTCGGTAGAAACGGTGATGCACGCGGAACGATTTGACGCCATGGTGACGTTCGCGGGCTGTGACAAGTCTCTGCCGGGCATGATGATGGCCGCGGCACGACTCGACGTTCCCAGTGTCTTTCTCTACGGTGGCACCATTATGCCGGGCCACCTCAACGGGGTGGCGCTCGATATCACGTCGGTGTTTGAAGCGGTGGGGGCCAACGCCGTTGGGGCGATATCTGATGAAGAGCTAAAGGCCATTGAGTGTGCTGCCTGTCCGGGCGAGGGAAGTTGCGCCGGAATGTTTACGGCCAACACCATGGCGAGTGTGGGCGAAGCGTTGGGCCTCTCACTACTAGGCAGTGCCTCGGCGCCTTCAATTGACGACCGGCGCGACCAGTTCGCGTACGACTCGGGTCTGGCGGTTCTTAACTTGCTCGATCTCAACATCACCGCCCGAAAGATTTTGACGAAGAAGGCCTTCGAAAACGCGATTGCAGTCGTGAACGCCTTGGGCGGCTCGACTAACGCCGTGCTACACCTTTTGGCGATTGCCCACGAGGCCCGAGTCCCTCTCGAGCTCGACGACTTCAACAAAATTGCTGCGCGAGTGCCGCATATTGCTGATACCAAACCACACGGTAAGTATCACATGAGTGATCTCGACGACATCGGGGGAGTCCCCGTCGTCATGCAGCACCTGCTCGAGCATGACTTGCTGCACGGCGATGTCGTAACGGTCAGTGGGAAAACAATGGCGGAAAATCTTGCGGCCTATGGTGCGAAAAAGCCCGATGGTCAAGTGGTGCACGATCTCGCACACCCCATCAATCTTCGAGGCGGCATTGCGATTCTCACCGGCACACTTGCGCCCAAGGGCGCCGTAGTAAAGGTTGCCGGTATTGATAATTTGCAGTTCACGGGGACTGCTCGCGTCTTTGACGGAGAAGACGGGGCGATGACGGCAATTCTGGCCGGTGAGATCCAGCCCCAGACCGTGGTCGTCATTCGTTACGAAGGACCCAAGGGCGGACCCGGTATGCGCGAGATGTTGGCGGTGACGGGGGCGATGAAGGGAGTTGGTCGAGGCGGGGACTGCGCGCTCGTGACTGATGGTCGCTTCAGTGGCGGCACGCACGGCTTTTGCGTGGGTCACGTGGCGCCCGAAGCACTCGATGGGGGGCCCATTGGGCTCGTGGAGGACGGTGATGAGATCCAAATTGACGTGGCCACGAACTCTATAAATCTGAATGTCGATCCGGCGGTTCTGGCCGAGCGGGCCAAGCACGTGAAGCCCTTCACCCCCCGCTACACCACCGGCGTACTCGAGAAGTTCGCGAGGCTCGTTCAGGGAGCCGAAACCGGTGCGGTGACATCTCGTTAGTTCGGTCTTGTGTCGAGACTGAGGGTGTGTAAAGATGGTGATGTGACGTTCCCTGGAAACAATCTGGTGGTAGTAGTAGGCGCTTGGCGCCGGTAGTCACGCGTACATCGACACCGGAGGCCTCCCAGAAACGGGAGGCCTTTTTGCATACTGGAACAAAGTGAACAAAGGAAGATCGTGCAACTCAGTGGAGCCGCAGCACTTATTAAGAGTCTGGAGCAGCAGGGGGTCGATACCGTCTTTGGGCTGCCCGGTGGAGCAATTCTGCCGGTCTACGACCCACTGATTGATTCGACTATTCGCCACATTCTGGTTCGCCACGAGCAAGGCGCTGGCCATATGGCCGAGGGCTACTCGCTGGCGACGGGCCGTCCTGGGGTCGCCATCGTGACCAGTGGTCCGGGCGCCACCAATATCGTCACGCCAATCGCGAACGCCCATATGGACTCGACCCCGCTGGTCGTCATCACGGGTCAGGTCGCTACCGGCATGATTGGCACCGACGCCTTTCAAGAGTGTGACATCACGGGTATCACCATGGGCATCACGAAGCACAACTTTCTGATTCAGTCGGCGCAAGAGATTCCGCGGGTCGTGGCTGCCGCATTCCACCTCGCCACGACGGGCCGACCTGGTCCAGTGTTAATTGACGTGCCCAAAGACGTGGCGCAGTCAATGATGGATTGGTGGTACCCCGCCAGCGTTGACGAGTACGACTTGCCGGGCTATCGACCCGAAGTACCCCTCGACGAGGACGCGCTGGCCCGCGCGGTAGCGCTCATTGGTCAGTCGGAGCGACCAGTGCTCTACGTGGGAGGAGGAACGCTGAAGTCCAATGCCGCCAAAGAGCTAATTGCCTTTGCCGAGCGCACTCGAATGCCCGTGGTGACCACGTTGATGGCTCGCGGAGCATTTCCCGATTCCCACGAGTTGCACCTGGGCATGCCGGGTATGCACGGTGTCTACGCCGCAGTTATGGCGATTCAGAAGTCAGACCTACTTATTTCGCTCGGCGCTCGTTTCGACGACCGAGTGACGGGTAAGACGTCGAGTTTTGCCGCGGGGGCAAAAGTTATACACGTGGATATCGACCGAGCGGAATTCAATAAGATTCGCCGAGTCGACGTGGCGCTACAGAGCAACATCGGTAACGCACTGCAGGCGTTGGACGCCGCTGGCGCGGCACCAAAGTCGCTCGATCCTTGGTGGCAACAGCTGCGCCACTGGCAAGCCCAGTATCCACTGGTCTATGACGAACCAACGACTGACGGGCCGCTACGGCCCCAGCACGTAATCGAAGCGATTGCCAAAAAAGCTGAGCCCGGTTCCATCGTGACCTCGGGCGTTGGTCAACATCAAATGTGGGCCGCACAGTTTTGGCCCTTTGAAGAGCCCGGCACGTGGATTAACTCGGGTGGCGCGGGCACCATGGGCTTTGGGGTACCGGCCGCCATTGGCGCCAAGGTTGGACGTCCCGACCGTACTGTCTGGTGTATTGATGGTGATGGCTGCTTCCAGATGACGGCCCAAGAACTCGTGACCGCGCGCGCCGAGGGAATTCCGATCAAGGTGGCTATTTTGAATAACGCCTATCTCGGCATGGTGCGCCAGTGGCAAGAGATGTTCTACGAGGAGCGCTATAGCGAGGTCTATCTCTCGGCTGATCTACCCGACTACGTGAAGTGGGCCGAAGCAATGGGCTGCGTGGGACTGCGGGCTACCAATTTGAAAGAGATGCATGACGTCATTGATGAAGCGAACACCATTAACGACGTTCCAGTCGTGATTGACTTTCGCACCGACGCCACCGAGAAGGTCTTCCCGATGGTGGCGGCGGGTGCCAGCAACGATGATTTGATGGTGCACCCATCACAGCGGGCAGGTGCGTGATGAGCCCGGAACCTTTTCTTGGCACCACGAGTCACTCGCCTGTTCGCCACCACATACTCTCGGTACTGGTGGAAAACAAAGCGGGAGTATTGGCGCGTATCGCTGGACTTTTTGCTCGTCGTGGCTTCAACATCTATTCACTGGCGGTAGCTCCATCTGAAGGCCACGCTCGCTTTTCACGCGTCACGATTGTGGTGGACGCTGAATCAGCGCCGCTCGAACAGATTGTGGGCCAGCTCGACAAGCTCGTCAACGTAGTAGCAATTACTGACCTGGCTCCCAGCGACGCGGTAGAACGGGAATTATTACTGGCGACCATTGTCACCGATACCGCCAATCGCACGCCGCTACTTGACCTTTTGGCTAATGCCGGCGCCGCCATAGTTGATGTCGATCCGGGCGCCGTGACCGTAATGTTGGCCGGCACGCCAAGAGCCTGCGACGAGTTAGAGCGGTCGCTCGAAACCTTTAGTGGTGTGGAAATTCATCGAACTGGTCGGGTGGCGCTACCTAGACTTGGCGAGCCCGCACCAAAGTAGAATCTGTAACTGCTGCGACTACCAGAGAGAATGAGCTGAACGATGACCAAGTTGTACTACCAAAAAGATGCGAACCCCGAAATTCTGAAGGGTAAGAAGATTGCCATTCTCGGCTACGGCTCCCAGGGACACGCGCACGCGCTGAACTTGCGCGACAGTGGTTACGACGTGATCGTGGGACTCCGAGCGGAGTCTTCGTCAGTGCACAAGGCCGAAGAGGCGGGTCTTCGGGTCATGTCGATCGCGCAGGCTTCCGCTGAAGGCGACATCATCATGATGTCGGTGCCCGACACCGACCAGAAGCGGGTCTACGACGAGGATGTCGCGCCGAACCTCACAGCGGGCAAGTGCCTCTTGTTCTCGCACGGCTTCAACATTCGATTCAACCTGATTAATCCCCCCGCTGATGTTGACGTCGCGATGGTGGCGCCCAAGGGACCCGGACACCTGGTTCGTCGAACCTTCGAGCAAGGTGGAGGAGTGCCGGCACTAATTGCCGTGCACCACGACGCCACGGGTCACGCGCACGACATCGCCTTGGCCTACGCCGACGGACTGGGGGCCACCCGAGCTGGCGTGCTGGAAACGACCTTCACCGAAGAGACGGAGACGGACCTGTTTGGCGAGCAGGCGGTGCTCTGTGGCGGCGTGAGCGCGCTCGTACGCGCGGGGTACGAGACCCTGGTGGAAGCTGGATACCAGCCCGAGAGCGCGTATTTTGAGTGTCTGCATGAATTAAAGCTCATCGTGGACTTGATGTATGAAGAAGGCATTACCGGAATGCGATTTAGCATTTCGGACACGGCCGAGTACGGTGACCTCACTCGCGGTCCGCGCATCATTACTGACGCGGTGAAAGCCGAGATGAAGAAGGTGCTGACCGAAATCCAAGACGGTACTTTTGCCGCTGAATGGGTCAAGGAAAACGAGATTGGCCGTCCGCGCTATCGCGAGTTACGCGACGCCGGCAAGAAGCACCCCATTGAAGACATTGGCAAGAAGCTTCGTGAAATGATGCCGTTCGTATCAGCGGGTAAGCAAAAGGTGTCCGAAACGTCCGGTGGCGACACCGACTAGTCGACTAGGTAGGTTCAGACTCGTTGAGTCAGGACCTACCAACTGCTACTTAGAGATTGCCCACAATCCAGTTGATGCTGGCGCAGAGCGAAGCCACGTCTTCGGGGTCGATGCTCGGAAACATGGCAATTCGGAGTTGGTTTCGACCCAGCTTTCGGTAGGGTTCGGTGTCGACCACACCATTGGCTCGAAGTATCTTCGCAATCAACGTGGCGTCCACATCGTCACGAAAGTCAATGGTCCCGATGACGTTGCTGCGCTGAGCGGGGTTTTGCACGAATGGCGTGGCAAAGTCCGAAGCTTCGGCCCAGGTGTAGAGCGTTTCCGCTGAAGTTCGTGAGCGCCCCGCAGAGAAACTTAAGCCCCCTTGGTCGTTCATCCACTTGATCTGCGATGCCAACAAGTGAATGGTGGCAAGCGCGGGGGTGTTGTAGGTCTGATTGAGACGAGAGTTATCGAGGGCAATCTTCAAATCGAAGAATGCGGGCGTCCACCGTCCCGAACTCGCCAGCGTTTCAATTCGCTGAATAGCGGCGGGTGAGCAGATGGCAATCCAGAGGCCGCCGTCGGACGCGAAGGACTTCTGGGGGGCGAAGTAGTACACGTCGAACTGGCTGGGGTCAACCATCAGGCCACCAGCGGCTGAGGTGGCGTCAACGGCGACGAGTCCTTGGGCCCCCTCGGGTCGCGTAATCGGCATCATGACACCAGTGGAGGTTTCGTTATGGGTCAACGCGTAGAGGTCAACCGAGGAGTCGGCCGTCGCGTAGGGGTGCGTACCAACGTCACTCTTAATGACGTCGGGGTCGCTGAGGTGGGGAGCGTCTTTGACGCAGCTCGCAAACTTCGACGAGAACTCTCCGAAGCTGAGGTGCTGACTGTGTTCGCTTACGAGGTGGAACGTCGCGGCGTCCCAAAAGCACGTAGTGCCACCATTGCCGAGCAGCACTTCGTAGCCGTCGGGCAGCGTGAACAGCGACGTGAGACCGTCTCGAACTTCGCCGACCTTGTTTCGTACGGTCGCCTGGCGGTGGGAGGTACCCATGTAGGTCGACGCGTCGCCGGCGAGTGCCGCCATCTGCTCCGCGCGCACTTTGGATGGTCCGGCGCCGAAGCGTCCGTCGCGCGGTAAAAGGTCGGCAGGTATGCGGAGGGTGTCTGGGGAACTCATAGACTTCAATTCTACGGAAAGTGAAACGGAGCGAAGCATGTCGGCGAGAGTGAGCAACCTTCTAGCGGGTCTAGCGCCCAGCGCCACCTTGGCTGTGGACGCCAAAGCGAAGGCGCTCAAGGCCGCCGGTGAGCCCGTTATTGGCTACGGAGCGGGCGAACCAGACTTTCCAACCCCTGATCACATTGTCGAAGCCGCCGTGCAGGCCTGCTACCAGGTCAGTAACCACAAGTACACCCCCACCGCAGGTCTGCCCGAATTGCGCGACGCCATTGTCGCTAAAACGCTGCGTGATACGGGCTTGGCGGTAACTCCAGGCCAGGTGCTGGTGACCAATGGCGGCAAGCACGCCGTGGCGACCGCGTTTATGACGCTGCTGAACCCCGGTGATGAAGTGCTCATTCCCGCGCCGTACTGGACCACGTATCCCGAAGCGGTCTACCTCACGGGGGCTCGAGCCGTACCAGTACCGACCAGCGAGGCGAACGGCTTTCGCGTGACGGTCGACGACCTTGAGCAGGCTCGAACGGATAAAACGAAATTGCTGGTATTCGTCTCGCCCTCAAACCCTACGGGCGCGGTGGTGCGCCCCGACGACGTAGCCGCCATTGGTCGCTGGGCCGCCGAGCACGACATCTGGGTACTTTGTGACGAGATTTACGAGCACCTTGTCTACGGTGACGCCAAAAACGTCTCAATGCCGGTTGTCGCCCCCGAACTAGGTGATCGTTGGGTCGTCGTCAATGGTGTCGCGAAGACCTACGCCATGACTGGATGGCGAATTGGCTGGATGCTGGGCGCCCCGGACGTTATGAACGCCGCGGTTAACTATCAGAGTCAGACCACGTCAAACATTTCGAATATTTCGCAGCGTGCCGCAGTGGCGGCGTTAACCGGTGACCTGAGCGCCGTTGAAACAATGCGGGTGGCATTCGATCGACGTCGACAACTGATGACTTCGATGTTAAATAAAATACCGGGTGTCAACTGTGTCGAACCCGAAGGCGCCTTCTACTGCTATCCCAACGTGGAGGGGCTTCTCGGACGTTCGCTGGGCGGACGTACCGCGACAACTTCGGCAGAGTTGGCGGCCAATCTTCTCGAGATGATCAAAATTGCCGTTGTACCAGGTGAAGCATTTGGGACGCCCGGATTCTTTCGACTGAGTTACGCCCTGGGCGATAATGACCTCGTCGAGGGGCTCGAACGTTTCGCCGCGTTTGTCGCCGCGGGCTGACCAAGCCTTACTTCCCCCTAGCCTGTGAAGAACCAACGAAAGGTAAAACGGTGTCTCGAGTATTAGTCACGGAAGAAATTGCTGAAGCTGGACTTCAAGAACTTCGGAACGCCGGCCACGAAGTCGACGTGCGATTGGGTCTCTCGGCCGCCGAACTACTCGAAGCGATAAAGGGCGCCCACGCGCTCATTATTCGTTCCTCTACCCAGGTCGATAGCGCAACCCTCGAGGCGGCGAAAGATCTGGTTGTGGTGGGTCGAGCGGGCATTGGGCTCGACAACGTCGACGTCAATCGGGCCACGGAGCTGGGTGTGATGGTGGTCAATGCGCCACAGTCGAATATTCTTTCGGCCGCCGAACAGACCATGGCGCTCTTACTCGCGCAGGCCCGCAATGTCCCCCAAGCTCACAGCGCGCTCAAAAACGGCAAGTGGGAACGATCAAAGTGGGAGGGTGTCGAGCTGCACGGCAAGACCCTCGGCGTCGTGGGACTTGGAAAAATCGGTGCACTGGTGGCGCAACGGGCGATGGCCTTTGGAATGCGCCTTATAGCGTACGACCCCTTTATTTCTGATGAGCGAGCACGTCACATGGGTGTAGAGCTCATGGACCTCGATTCACTTTTGGCGCAAAGCGATTTCATCACGATTCACTTGCCCAAGAACAAAGAGACCACCAACCTGCTCAATGCCGAATCATTGAAGAGGACCAAAAAAGGTGTTCGTATCGTGAACGTGGCGCGAGGTGGCATCGTCAATGAGGCTGACCTCGCCGAAGCGATTCGCAGTGGCCACGTGCAGGGTGCCGCACTTGACGTTTTCGAGAAAGAACCGACCACCGAGTCGCCCCTCTTTGAACTTCCCTCGGTAGTAGTCGCTCCCCACCTGGGTGCGTCGACCGCCGAAGCGCAAGACAAAGCCGGTATGACCATCGCGGAGCAAGTGCAGTTGGCTTTGGCTGGCGACTTCGTGCCCTTTGCGGTGAACGTCGCGGCCGGTGAGGTATCGAATGTCGTACGACCCTTTATGGGTCTGGCCGAAATTCTTGGACGATTTATCGGGGGACTCCTTGACGGCAAGCCGGCGGACTTGGAGGTGCTGTTCCAGGGAGAACTCGCCGGGGCGGGAACTAAAATCTTGACCCTCTGCGCGCTAAAAGGACTCCTTAGTTCGACGGGACACGACAGTGTTTCGTTCGTGAATGCCCCACAGTTAGCGACCGATCACAAACTCACGTGGGGCGAGCTTTCTGCGGTGGAGTCACCGGAGTACGTGAACCTGATCACGGTACGTTCGGGTGGTCACGAAGTTTCGGGAACTTTAATGACGATTGGCTACCGGCTCGAAACACGGATTGTCAGTGTGGACGGCCATTCGGTGGAAATTCCACCAGCAGCGTCAATGCTCGTCGTGCGCAATGACGATCGCCCCGGCATGATCGGGCGCGTGGGTGTCGCGCTCGGTGAAGCCGAAGTCTCGATCTCATCAATGGCGGTGGGCCCTGACGCGGAGTCCAAGACAGCATTAATGGTGCTGTCGACCACGTCACCAACGCCGGGCGACGTCATCGATCGACTGCGTGAGATGCAGGGAATTCAGGGCATTCACTTGATTTCGTTGCGATAAGCAACTGAGGTTGCGGTCGCCAGCACCTCAAGCGTGCAGCGGGTTGCACGTCAGGGTGCCCCCGCTATCTGGCCAACGGTCTGAAGTGAGGGGAGCGAACACGAAGCATTCGTTTCGCTGCACCATGCTTAAAAGAAGCTAATCACGTCAATTCGGTCCATTATTTCTTTGGTGAGAAGTGGCACGGCGTCGAGCGACGTCATGTTCTCTCGTACCTGATCAGCCGACGAGGCACCCGTGATGACGGTCGAGACATTCGGATTCTTCACGCACCAAGCGAGTGAGAGCTGCGTCAAGGAGATCCCCAGCTCGTCAGCGATGACCTTCAAGTCAGCGACCTTCTTGTTGCGACCTTCGTCGGTCAACATCCCGCGGAGCCATTCGTAACCGGGCAGTGATGCGCGCGAACCGTCTGGGACACCATTGAGGTACTTGCCCGTCAAGAGACCCGACGACAAGGGAGACCAAATAGTGGTGCCCAGTCCAATGTCTTCGTAGAGTCGGTGGTACTCCTTCTCGACGCGGTCGCGCCACAAGATGTTGTACTGAGGTTGTTCCATAAGAGGCTTGTGGAGGTTGTGGCGATCGGCGATGTCGTAGGCCGCTCGAATTTCGTCGGCGCTCCACTCAGAGGTTCCCCAGTAGAGGGCCTTTCCCTGCGTGATCATGTCGCTCATCGCCCACACGGTCTCTTCAATGGGCGTCTTGGCGTCAGGTCGGTGACAAAAGACGAGGTCGACGAAGTCGAGTCCGAACCGCTCGAGTGAGCCATCGATTGCCTGGCTGAGATACTTGCGGTTCAGCGTGTTCTTCATGTTCACATTGTCGTGCAGGCCCCAAAAGAGTTTGGTTGAAACAATGTACTCATGTCGCTTCCAGCCCAGCTCGCGAATGGCGGCGCCCATGACGCGCTCGGACTCGCCCGCGGCGTACCCTTCGGCGTTGTCAAAGAAGTTGACACCCGCGTCGCGCGCGGCTTGAAGACATTCTGCGGCCTTATTGGCGGTCTCAATTTGGTCCTTGTTAGCAAACGTTACCCAACTACCAAATGACAACACGCTGACCTGTAGGCCGGAACGGCCCAATCGTCGGTATTCCATTTCAGCCATGACAATCCTTCTTCCTACTGTTGTTAGTGCGGGGTTGATGCGTCGGGATTGCGTGGCACGTCGGGCCACTGATCGTACGAAAGGGGCCCAGAGGACTCTTTTGCCGATGGGCGTTTTACGACGTAGACCACCGCCGCGATGACCGCTCCCACGACGACCACGCCGAGGAGTTTCACGAGTGCTTTAGCCATTCCCACGTGGGTCAGACTACTGCCCTTCCACTATGGACATTTCGGTGGTGGGCGGTAGAATGTTTGGGTGGCAGGTCTTTAGACCGTTGAGCAAGCTCGGAAACGAGCCGTTCATTAATTGCCGTAGCCCCACTTTTGTGGGTTTTAACGTCGGTGGAAAAGCTCAAAGGAAGGCAGAACGGTGGCAACGAATCCTCAGCAGCCAAGCCCCATGGCCTTTCACAAATATCGACCCTTCGTACCCGTCGACCTCCCGGATCGAACGTGGCCCGACCGGCGCCTTACTAAGGCCCCACGGTGGTGCAGTGTTGACCTTCGCGATGGAAATCAGGCGCTGATTGACCCAATGGACCCCGAGCGTAAGTCGGCAATGTTTGCTCAGTTGCTCGAAATGGGTTTCAAGGAGATTGAAGTTGGCTTCCCTTCGGCGTCCCAGCCCGACTTCGACTTTGTCCGGCAAATTATCGAAAAGAATCTGATTCCCAACGACGTCACGATTCAAGTTTTGACACAGTGCCGAGAAGACCTCGTGCGTCGCACATACGAGTCCTTGCACGGTGTGCACCGTGCGATTGTCCATTTTTACAATTCCACTTCCATCTTGCAGCGCCGCGTGGTCTTTGGTCTGGATAAAGCCGGGATTACCCAGATTGCGCTCGACGCCGCGAAGTTATGCAAGTCACTCGAGACCACCTCACCAGAGACCGAGTTCCTTTACGAGTACTCGCCCGAAAGTTTCACGGGGACCGAACTGGACTACGCCCTCGAAATCTGCAATGCCGTAATCGACGTAATTGATCCGACACCGCAACGTCCTCTAATCTTGAATCTCCCCGCAACTGTCGAAATGTACACGCCAAATCTCTACGCTGACGCAATTGAATATTTTCTGCGCCACGTTGACCGACGTGACTCGATTGTTCTGTCTCTGCACCCTCACAATGACCGTGGCACGGCGGTTGCCGCGTCCGAGCTCGGCGTGTTGGCGGGAGCGGATCGGGTGGAAGGCACCCTCTTTGGCAACGGAGAACGCACCGGTAACGTTGACGTGGTTAATCTGGCCCTCAACCTATTTAGTCAGGGTGTTGATCCGCAACTCGACGTGCGCGATATCGACCGGGTTCGCCACACCGCGGAGTACGCGAATCGCCTCCCCATTCATCCTCGTCACCCTTACGTAGGCGAACTCGTCTACACCGCCTTTTCGGGGTCGCATCAAGACGCCATCAAAAAGGGAATGACGGCCATTGGCGACGAGTACGACGTCTGGGAAGTGCCGTACTTGCCCATTGATCCCAAGCACACGGGACGAACCTACGAAGCAATCATTCGAGTCAATTCGCAGTCGGGCAAGGGAGGCGTGGCCTACCTACTCAGCACCGAGCACGGCCTCGACCTACCGCGCTCTATGCAAGTTGAATTCTCGAAGCAGGTACAAGAGCTCACCGAGGCGTCGGGGACCGAAATTTCGCCTGCGCAGATTTGGGACGTCTTTACCACGACCTATCAACCAGACAACGCGACAATTCAGCTGTTGTCCAGTGAGGTAGCTGCTGATAATCGGAGTACGCGTATTTTTGCGCAGCTCATCGTCGATGGTGAGCACGTCACGGTGAAGGGTGAGGGCAACGGACCGATAGATGCACTGATGGCCGGGTTACGAGACGAGATGGACATTAACTTCAAGGTCCGTGACTATCACGAGCACGCGCTCACTGCTGGTTCTGAGGCCTCTGCGGTGGCGTACGTCGAAGCTGAGGGTGATGACGGCACCACGTGGTGGGGAGTAGGAATGAGCTCCTCAATCCTGGACGCTTCGCTCGAGGCCGTAATTTCTGCGGCTAACCGCCGCCGCTAAGCATTACGCCAGTAACCTCGCAATTGTGTTATTCCATCCGATAGCGGAGATGCTCGGGTGGATTGCTGTCGCCCTGGGCGTCGCAAGTACCTACATTCAGTTGCGCCGCGTGGCGCAACTCGGTATTGAAGGCGTCTCGCTCGCTACGTGGATTCTCTTCGCCTACATGGCCTGTTTTTGGATTATCTATGGGGTCGTTGCCAGGTCGTGGGTGGTCATTATGGGAAGTCTGCTCGCACTGCCCCTACAGATTCCCATTGTCGTTCGACTTTCACCGCTACGCAACTGGCGGACTTCCCTGTACGCATTTGTCTTCTTCGCACTTTGTTGCGTGGCACCGACCATATTCGCGGATTGGTCGGCGGGCGTCTACGGAACTGGGATCGTCATGGCCGTTACGCGAGGTCCGCAGACCATCAAACTCATTCGTCAACGACACGCGAACGGCGTATCGACCGTTACGTGGCTCATGGGCACGGTAGCCAGCGTTTTATGGGTCATTTATTACTACGTCGATACGCATCTTTGGGCGGCTCTCGAAGTCACGGTAGTGGGGGGTCTCGCCAACCTAACCATCGCGCTGCTCGCTCGATGGCGACACCTTCAGGCCCAGCGAGACATGGTGGCCAAGGAAGTATTTGTCGCCTGACGCGTGAACCCAGTGCGACGTTCGCTAATCACGCTCGCCCATTAGCGAAGTGTTTTCCCAATTCCTCGCGACCAACGGCGTTCAGCTTTGTAGTGACCCTTCAGCGCGGTTCGCAAGAGTTGGTAACGTTCACTCGCACTCGAATCTGGCTCGTAAATCGACCCGCTACGTGTGCGGGCACTGACGTCTCGTACGCCGTACTGCCCCCGCGCGATTGCTGCGAGATGGGCGACGCCACGCAACTGCGCGACCATTGGTTGTCGGACTTGCTCTATTTGGCGGTCGAGGACGTCGGCATAAATCTGACACCACAGTGGCGACTGAGCTCCGCCACCCAAAAGACGAATCGGGTTGAGGCGTCGACCGGCAAACTTCTCGACGTAGTCAAAGAGCCAGGCACTGTTGAGGGCGACGCCCTCGAAGACCGCTCGGGCTAGATCGGCCGTCGACGAGGTGATCGAAAGATTTTGAAATCCAGCTCGCACGAGTCGATCATCGGCCGGTGACCGCTCGCCCGCGAGCCACGGTGTGAACGAGACACCGTTCGCGCCAACCGGTGACGTTGCCGCGAGCGCCGCGAGGTTCGTGTAGTTCATGGTTGAACCCGAGCCGGCTACAACACTTCGCAGCCACTCGAGTGCTTTGGCCCCGGTCTCTTGGTTATTGACAATGACGTAGGAGTCATTGGTCAGGCCGGGCACGGCGGCAATGGAGTGGGCGACGTCAGTCTTCTTCTGGGGTACAGGACAACTGATCCACGAAGAAGTGGAAAGTGCAAGGTGCGTGTCGTACATGTTGGTAGCACCCGAGCCGAGCGCGGCCGCGTGCAAATCAGGGACGCCAGTAACAACTACGGTGTCGGGCGATAGTCCGAGCGTCGCTGCCACGTTTGAAGTGATGGTTCCCACAATCGAACCAAAGGGCACGAGCGGCGGTAATTTTTGCGCGTCGAGTCCGACAATACCGAGCAACGACTCGTCGTAACTAAATCGGTCGAGGTGCCGGTTATCGGTCATCCACATGACAGTTCGCGAAGCGTGCGTGGCCGAAGCGACGCCGCTAAAGCGCATGGTGAGATAATCCACCGGTTCCATAAACCAACTGGTGCGCTCGACGAGATCCGGTTCCTCGTTGCGAAGATAAAGAATCTGACCGATTGGGTCGGCACCGGTGGTGGAAGGAGCACCACCGGTTTTGCGAATGAACTGCAAAACCTTGCGAGCGCTGTAGCCCTGGGCCCATCCACCAATGGCCTGGCGACTGTGGGCGGCGCCACGCGTATCGAGCCAGGTGAGACAGGGGCCGGTGGGTTCACCGTTAGCGTCGACGGGGACGGTCGAGGCGTACTGGCCGGTCACGGCCACGGCCTTGACGGCATCACGCGTGACGCCTTCGTGCGTCACCAGTCGCTGAGTGGACTGCGTTATCAGGGCCCACCATGCAGCGGCGTCTTGCACGGCTCTTCCATCGGGGCCAAACTCGGTCGCGACGGGGTGCAGCTCATAGGTGAGAACTTCACCATCAAGCGAGACCAGACCAACCTTTAATCCACCAGTTCCCAGGTCGATGCAGAGGCAGAGATCAGACGACATGCTTAGTCACGGATTGCCATCTGTTGGTCCATCATGTCGGACATCATGGCGCGAATGAACTCGTCGGCTTCATTGGTCATACCACCAGCGACGCCTCCGTAGATTGCACTGGAAGTCGGCGACTCGTTGCGATGTTCTTTCGCGTAGGAAACGGCTTCAGCCAGGTCATCAACCCAACGCTGCACCACACCAGGTTGGGTCTGAGGGCGAGTCACGGCCATGTGGACCGCGTTGGGGTACTGCTGACCGTTAAGTCGCCAACCCTTCGTGCGCAAGAAATCGTTGATGTGGTAGATATCAAATTCATCGGAGGTAAATGAGAAGAGGAAGCTGGGCTTTCCAATGATGCGAAGCGAGGGGTGACTACGCACTGCATCTTGCATTGCTAGCGACGTGGAGAAGATCTGGTCGGCATAGCGAAGATAGCCCTCACGGCCCACGCTGACCATCGCGGCCCAGGTCGCGGCAATGAGTCCGCCCGAACGTGACCCGTCCATACCGGGCGAGCAGTACTTACCACCGGTCCACTCAGTTTGGTAGAAGTACTGGCCATTTCGCAGCGACTGGTCTGCGAAGCAGAGCACGCTCGTTCCCTTGAGGGAGTAGCCGTACTTGTGGGTGTCAGCCGAAATGGTAGTCACGCCGGGTACCGAGAAGTCGAAGGGGGCTATGTCGTAGCCGAGTTCACGACCGAAGGGCAGAATGAAGCCCCCTAGGCAGCCATCAACGTGAAGACCAATACCACGCTCGAGAGCGATTTGACCGAGTTCAGTAATCGGATCAATTGTCCCGTAGCCGTAGTTGGTCGCCGAACCAATTAGTGCCACCGTGTTGTCGTCAATATTGTTTGTCACCCAATCAAGGTCAACCTGCGTTGTCAGCGGGTTAATGGGCGCGATGCGCATTTCGACCCCAAAAAGGTATCCGGCTTTCGAAAAAGCTGGATGCGCCGTCTCTGGTTTAATCATGTTTGGTCGACCGCTTCCGCGGTGTGCTTCGCGATAGGCGAGTACCGCGTGCGCAATGGAACCCGAACCTCCCGACGTAATAAGTCCGACCGGAGTGGTGTGCACAATGTGGTGGGCACCTAAGAGATCAAGCGTCATGGCGATGATTTCCGACTCAAATTTTGTTGCGCTCGGACACATATCGCGCTGCAATGTATTCACGTAGGAAAAGTAGCCAAACGCCTCATTCAAGAACTCGTAGTGTGAGTGGTCGCCGCAGTACATGGTGCCCGAACACTGACCCGACTCCCACGCCTTGTTCTCCTTCGACGACATCATCGACAGTGCATCAAGAATTTCTTGTCGGTCCAGGCCCATGGGTGGCAACGTCCGGTGCGCCGGGACTTCATTCAAATAGGGGTACTCGCTCATAACGCCTCCATAGGATTACTGGATTGAGCGTAGGGCGAAATCGTGGGTGGTGTCGATAATGGCCTAATGCGGGAGAACTACGTGTCCGTCCTGGTCGAAGAGGCCCTGAAGAGTCGGGGCATCACTCGTCGCTTCGTACGAGGAGATTTCGTCTTCTCGAAGAAGGGTCAGACTGATGTCATCCCAGCCGTTCAAGAGTCGCTCGCGGGTCATGGAATCGAGAGTAAAGGTTCTCTCCCAACCAGCGGAGGGAACTTCGACGCATAGACGCTCAACATCCACTACGACGAGCAGCGAAGGATCCGCTTTCACTAACGTCCACAACGACTCAACATCAGTAATGCCCAGCTCGACGATCACCAATCCCTGCTTGGAGGCATTGTTGCGAAAAATATCGCCAAACGAAGGAGCGATAATCGCCGTGAAGCCGTAATCCATAAGGGCCCACACGGCGTGTTCTCGTGACGACCCGGTGCCAAAACGCGGGCCGGCCACCAACATCGTGGCACCAAAGTACTCGGGACGATTGAGTACAAACTCTTGATCGTCTCGCCATTCGCTAAAGAGTCCGCGCCCAAAGCCAGTTCGTTCGACTCGTTTCAACCAGTCCGAAGGGATTATTTGATCGGTATCGACGTCGGAGCGTTCGAGCGGAACGGCGGTTCCTTCAAGGAGGCGAACGGGCTTCATGACAGCACGTCGTTAGGCGAAGCGAATCGACCCATGATGGCGGTAGCGGCTGCGACGGTCGGCGAAACCAGGTGAGTACGCCCACCGCGACCTTGGCGACCTTCGAAGTTGCGGTTTGACGTTGACGCACATCGTTGACCAGGTAAGAGTTGATCGGGATTCATGCCGAGGCACATTGAACATCCCGGCTCGCGCCACTCAAAGCCCGCCGCGAGAAAGATTTTGTCGAGTCCCTCTTCTTCCGCCTGACGCTTGACTCGATGTGAGCCGGGCACCACTAGAGCGCGCACACTGGCGGCGACGTGGTTGCCACGGGCAACCTGTGCAGCGGCGCGCAGGTCTTCAATTCGTGAGTTCGTGCATGAGCCAATGAAGACGACGTCGACGGGAATTGATCGCACGGATAGGCCGGGGGTAAGTCCCATGTAGGCGAGGGCTCGCTCGGTGACCCCTCGCTGGTCGACGTCATCAAAGTCGTCAGGTGAAGGTATAACGCCGTCCAGTGCCACTACTTGGGCAGGATTCGTCCCCCAAGTCAACGAGGGGGTCAGGGCCGCAGCGTCAATAGTGACCTCTCGGTCGAAAATCGCCCCCGAGTCGCTGAGGTAGGTGCGCCAGTGCTGGGCTCGTTCTTCAAAGGCCGCACCAGAAGGTACGCCGGGTCGTCCGCGCAGGTAGTCAATCGTGGTCTCATCAACTGCGACGAGTCCGGCACGGGCTCCAGCCTCGATGCTCATATTGCAGATGGTCATGCGACCTTCCATGGAAAGGTTGGTAATGGCGTCGCCGCGATACTCAATGACGTAGCCAGCTCCTCCGCCAGTACCGAGCGTGGCGACAATCGCGAGCACCAAATCTTTGGCGGTTACGCCCGGTGGAGCTTCCCCCACGATTGTCACGGCCATAGTCTTTGGTCGTTGTTGGGGGAGTGACTGGGTGGCGAGCACGTGCTCAACCTCACTCGTGCCAATACCAAAGGCCAGTGCTGCGAACGCGCCGTGGGTGGACGTGTGTGAGTCACCACAGACAATGGTCATGCCGGGTTGGGTGACCCCGAGCTCGGGTCCAATGACGTGCACAATGCCTTGGTTTTCGTGACCGCGTGGGAAGAGGGTGATACCGAACTCTTCGCAGTTCTCATCGAGGGCTTCCAGTTGACGCCGAGAGATGGGATCGTTGACCGGAGTGGACAGGGGGTCAGTGGGAACGTTGTGGTCGGCGGTGGCGAGCGTACGGTCGGGTCGGCGCACCGAGCGATTGCTTAGTCGAAGTCCGTCGAATGCTTGTGGACTCGTTACTTCGTGCACCAAGTGCAAATCAATGTAGAGAAGTGTCGGTTCACCACTCGGTGAGGCAATCACGTGTTGATCCCAGATCTTTTCGAACAGGGTCTGCGCACTCACGGTCAGCGAAGTCCCACAATCGTTACCTGCAGCGCCCCCGATGGAGCATCGTAGGTGACAGTGTCGCCCACACAGTGCTCTAACAATGCTGAGCCTAAGGGTGAGGTTGGTGAAGCAACGAGGACACCATCAGGCTTTTCTTCGATTGAACCAATAAAGAACTCCTGGGCGTCATCATCGTGGTCACCTTCGTAGACCACTTTCACAATTGACGCGTGCTGCACGACACTCGCGTGTTGATCGCGAGAGACGATTTCATGATTGCGGATGACGATATCTATTTGACGAATCCGAGCTTCCATTTTTCCCTGGTCGTCTTTGGCGGCGTGGTAGTCGCCATTTTCAGAAAGGTCACCAAGAAGCCGGGCAGCCTCAATCACTCGAGCGATATCGGTTCGGCCCACCGTGGTCAGATGTCGGAACTCATCTTTGAGCTTCTGGAGTGTTTCTTTGGTTATTCGATGGATTTCGTCGGCCATGCCGATACCTCAACTGGTAGGAAGTACTTATTCTAACGAATAGTGAAAAAGCCGGATTAGATGGTTTTGCGAGGTGTAGCGCTGGGCGACCAGACTGGGGACCCTAAGGAGGACTCGAGATGAGTACTGCGCGCACCCACCGGGTTGCCGTTATTGGCGGCGACGGAATCGGCCCCGAAGTCACCGAGGCGGCCCTTCAAGTGGTTGAAGCCGTCGGTGTTGCTCTGGAGACGGAGAGTTTTGATCTGGGCGCCGCGCGGTACTTACGCGACGGTTTTGTACTCGATGAAGCAACGCTGAATCATCTGCGCGGATTCGACGCAATTCTTCTAGGTGCCGTTGGCCCCGCCATAGGTGATACCAGGATTCCGGGCGGGGTGCTCGAGCGCGGACTGCTCCTAAAGATGCGTTTTGGATTAGACCTCTACATTAATTACCGACCATTTCATGGCGTGCCTGGTTCGTTGGCCGATGGCTGTGACTTCGCTATTGTGCGCGAGAACACTGAAGGGCCGTACGTGGGCGAAGGTGGCGTATTGCGCTACGGCACCAAGGATGAAATTGCCACCCAGGGTTCAGTGAATACGCGATTTGGTGTTGAACGTTGCGTGCGCTACGCCTTTACGCGAGCCAGTGAACTCGACAATCCGCGTCTAACCCTGGTGCACAAGACCAACGTCTTAACCTACTCGGGTGATCTGTGGGCGAGGGTGGTGCGCGAAGTCGGCGAGGAGTTCCCGCTCGTCACGGTCGACTACAACCACGTTGACGCCGCATGTATTTATTTTGTCGAGAGCCCGCAGCGCTACGGCGTCATCGTGACCGACAATCTCTTTGGCGACATTCTTTCGGACTTGGCCGGAGCGGTTTCGGGAGGAATTGGTTTTGCGGCCAGTGCGAATCTAAATCCGGCTCGAACTGGAGCCTCACTCTTTGAGCCCGTGCACGGAGCAGCTCACGACATTGCGGGCCAGGGCCTCGCTAACCCCCTCGCGGCGATTTCGTCGGCCGGGTTGATGCTGGAACACTTGGGCGAGATTGACGCCGCCGCTCGGATTCTTCATGCGGTGGCAGACTTCAAGGGTGATACCTCGAAGTCGAGTACTTCAAAAATTCTGAGTGAGCTACTGGAGGGTTTGTAAATGCCGATTACCCCGACAAAAAAAATTTGGATGGATGGTCACCTCGTTGACTGGGAGTCCGCGAATGTTCACGTGCTCACGCACACGCTGCACTACGGCACGGGAGCATTCGAAGGCATTCGGGCCTACTCCACGCCGAAGGGCGTAACAATTTTTCGACTCCGCGAGCACATGGAGCGTCTCTTACGAAGTTGCAAGATTTTGATGATTGAGGTTCCCTTTACGCTCGACGAGCTCTGTGAGGCCACGGCCCAGGTGGTGCGCGTCAATGAATTGCATGACGGTTGCTACATCCGACCATTGGTCTACTTGGGTTACGGTGAAATGGGTCTTTCTCCACTTTCATCACCAGTCAACGTAGCTATTGCTGCTTGGCCGTGGGGTGCGTATCTGGGCGACGACGGTTTGGCTAATGGCGTGAAGATGAAGATCTCCTCGTGGGCCCGTCACAGTCCCAACGCCATGCCGACTGCCTCGAAGACCGTGGGCGGTTACGTGAACTCCAGTTTGGCCAAAGTTGAAGCTTTGAAGGCTGGTTACGATGAGGCGATCATGCTGGGCGCCGATGGGCGTATCTCGGAATGCACTGGTGAAAATCTCTTTATTGTGCGTGACGGTGTACTAATCAGCCCACCACCATCAGAGGCCGGCGCGCTACGCGGTATTACACAGGCGAGTGTGGTGACGATTGCGAACGACCTTGGCTACGAGGTGAGTTTCGAGTCAATGCGTCGTGACGACCTCTACCTGGCTGACGAGGCCTTTTTGACCGGCACCGCGGCCGAAGTTGTTCCAATTGGTTCGGTCGACGACCGCCTGGTGGGGAGCGGGAAACCGGGACCGATTACCAAGGCCATTCAGTCCACGTACTTCCAAGCGGTGCGGGGCGAGTTAGCGCAGTACGAGAGTTGGCTAGCGAGAGTTTGAGGCTCGCGGCAAGTAGTCTCGGTACGTGGCTCAACCAACATTTTCCCCAGTTTCTGCCTCGGGTGAGGTGCGACCTTCGATGTCGACGCCTACGCCCGAACTCGTACGACCGAAAAAGGCCGGCTTACAGCGTTTTGCTCAATCCGTCAGTGTGACGGGACAGGGCACGCCCGCTCCCAACGCGGGTTACGCCCTCACCATTGCCCATCACGAAGTGGCCCGACTCAACTTTGCCCACGAACACGATCGTCACGACGTGGAAATTGGCATTGCGCTCGTGGCCGCCAAGCGTGCGGGTCTAATTGGCCGTGGACCAATACAGAGCGACGTACAGCACGCCCTTTCTCTGTTTGGTTTAGATGGGTCCGCGACGATCACCGGAGTAAAGACTGCTCTCTTCTCAGGTCTTGGTCATAGCTACGCCGCCCAACGTCGATTTGTTGATGCAGTGAGCGCGGATCAACTTTTGACACCGCACACTAACTAATTCATTTACCATGACTTCGAACTCGCCAAGTTCGACGGAGTATCTTCGTCGCGGACTCTTAAAGATTGCGCCTGAAACAATCCTCGCGGCGGTGGACGCGCTGAATCTGAAGGGCAACTCCAGAGTCAGCGCGGTCGTGGGTATGCCGCTTCGAGGACTTCAGCAACGTCGTGATGTAGCGGCCTTCGCTATTGCGGCGCCGCCGGCGGCGGTTCGCGCAGTGCTTGAGCTCCTGGCGATGGCGCCACTCGAGCAGGTAATTGCTGAGTTAGGCGACCATGCCGATAGTCCGACGCACGAACAATTGGAAGGCGCAATTGATGCCCTACTCGCGCGCGAGGTGACGACTGACGAAATTGTGGCACTACTGACGTTCGCAATCAGCGAGGAGTTTCCGGCTGCGCCACACTGTCGCCGGCTACTCGACGAGCGCGCCGGGTGGGCCCTTCCGCCACTGCCGGAATTCAACGTGTCACCCACATTGATGTCGCCCAAGGTGGTCGACCCGGAAATTCGTGCCCAACGTCAGGCCCGTCGAGAAGAAGAGAAGCGTCGCAAAAAGGGTGGTTCGGCACCTCGAAGCATGCCGAAGACTCGTACACCTCGCGCGCTACCCTCCACCACTTCAGAGCCGCTGCCGGTCAGCACTATTGAACCTGGTCTCGTGACCGATCGCCGCCGGGTGATGTTGACGCCCGTGGAGGAAGCGCGTTTTAGCGGCTCGCACCCCCTAGTGGGAACCGTGGTGATTGTGGAGCTGCCTTTCGATAATGGCACTATCGACGAAGAACTACGGCGGGCCAAAGAGCGTCCGGCGCTCGTCATCGCCGCATCGGACCAGGAACTTTTAGTGCGCGGGATCTACTCGAATCCCTGGTCGACCCGCGTAGTCTTTCAACCTTGGCGACGGCTAAATCTTGAACACCTTTCTTATATTGACCATGATCGGTCGCCAGTGTCGGTACCCGAGTCGCTGAACCGACTTGGTCAACTCACGAATGAAGAGTGGAACGCTCTCTTCTAAACGTTCGTTACGTTAAGTCCTTAGCGCGTAGCTCGACGGCCTTATGGAGCTGGTGACGTGGGGCGTCGTACGAGAATGACAACGCCGCCCAAGGCCAAAACGAGACCAGCTATCTGCACGCCAAGTGAACCGCTGTGCGACTGTTGACCCAATAAGAGGCGCTCGTCCAGCGCGCGTACGACTCCCCAGACAATCATTGCCACACCAGTCAACGTGCCCGCCCGTGTAGCCCAACCTCGTCGTTGGAGACCGAGCAGACCTAACCAGAGCAGTCCATCCTCGACACCTTGAATAAGGGGCACCGGCACACGTGCGCCCATTTGGCCGGTGTAGTGCATGCCGAACCACTGATGAGTGAGATGACCACCTCCGTTCACCATGAACTGTGGCCCCAGTACTCGACCGAGGGCCCAACCGGCGACAAGAGCTGGAATCAGTGCATCGCAAAAGTTACTTCGCGATGATTCGGGCCACCAGCGGTGTAAGAAAAAAATCGCAAGCGGCAACGCCAGCGCAATGCCCCCAAAACTCGCGAGGCCCCCTTGCCACAGAGCAAACCATTGCAGGGGACGGTTCGCGTAGTAGTGCCAATTCGTGGCGATATGGGCAACGCGAGCACCGACCAGTCCACTCGCGATGAGGATGCCCGCGAAACGAGCAAACGGTTCAACGCGCAATCCAGCACCCGTAAGGCGTCGTCGGGCGTAAAGGTAACTGCAATACGCCGCGATGGCGAGCCCGAAGCCGTAGAGGTGAAAGGTAAAGGGGCCCGCGTGCAGGGCCGTGGGCAAGGCGCTCACGCCTAGGTCCGCGGGCGACCGAGACCAGCGAAGCCGTAACCGAGTCGAACTGGCGTGATGTGAACTCGGGTTCCGGTCATCTCAGCCTCAATCATGGCCCCGTGTCCTACGTACATCGCGACGTGCTGATTGCCGTGCCAACCGTAGAAGAGTAGATCCCCGGGTCGAATAGCCCAGAGGGGTACGCGAACAGTATCGGCATATTGGGCGCCCGAGTAGTGAGGGAAGAATATGCCAGCCGCGGCGTAGGCCAACATAATCAGGCCCGAACAGTCCACGCCCGAATGGCTAGCGCCACCCCACACGTACGGCACGCCAATAAAACTTTCGGCTGCCCGGATGGCAATATTGGCCTTTGAGTTGGGCGGCGGTGCGGGGAAGCCCTTGATGCGCTTGGAGTGGCCGAATGCCGAAGCGGCTTTCGCGGCTGCCGCGGCTGCCGCTTGGCGCACGTAATAGGCAATCTGTCCCTTTACTTGCGCGAGTGCTCGCTGGAGCGACGCTTGAAGGCCCTGTGCTTCGCGAAAAGCCTTCTTCGCGGTCGCCGCCGCAGCAGCAGCTTGACGATCCTCTGCAGCTAACTTCGAGCGCTGCTGGGTCAATTCAATTCGATTGTTCTTTAAATTCGCCAGCGTGGTACCGATGTTCCCTTCGGCGAGTCGGTTGTACACGTTGGTGGCCCCAATTTTTGTGGCGTCGGAACCAAAGAGAGGGTTATTGTTTTGCGCCGAACCGTTCGTGACGTACGCGAAGATGGCGTCGGAGCGAAGTCGTGAGTTGCCCTGGTGCACTCGACGTTCAATATTGGCAACAGCACTTCGCGTATTGGTGATTTCGTTATTGATTTGGTTGAGTTTGATTTGGGCTTGGTCGTATCGTTGACCTAAGAATTCCACGTGCCCGTTGATGCGCTGAATCTGGTTGTAGAGGGCGACGGCGCGGGCACGTTCACTGGCCAATTTTGATGCGCCGGCTGGGCGTGGTGAGACGGCCACAGTGCTTGAACACACTGCGACAGCAGCCAGCACGGCGATAACCCACCTCAATCGGCGGAGCTCTCTTGCCGGCCGAATCGTCGATAAGCGCCCGAAGCGCTCGACGTCAGTCACATTTCAAGGCTACCGGTTTGGGCCGCCAGAAGTACCGCACACGGCAGCAAAGTCCTATTTAACTCCTGGTCATTGGGCAGAAAAGAAGTACTGGCTGGTGATCGCGCGCGTTGAGAATGTCCGGGTCGTCACGAAGAATATGCTCGTCACCATGTCAGAACGTTCCCGTAACCTCCCTCGCCGCTCCTGTCTATCGACGCCAGGCTCCTCCGACCGCTTTCTCGCGAAGGCCCCTACCGCCACCGCGGACATGACGTTCCTCGATCTCGAAGACTCGGTCGCTCCGAACGAGAAGGTGGCGGCCAGGTCAAAAGTCATCCGGGCCATCCGCGATCAGGACTGGGGTGACCGAGTTTTGTGTGTGCGGGTCAACGCGTGGGATACGCAGTGGACGTACGGTGATGTTATTGAGGTAGTGGGTAACGCTGGTCAGCGACTGGACGAGATTATGTTGCCCAAGGTGCAAAGCGCGGCGGAAGTCGTCGCGATGGATCTCTTACTGACCCAGGTCGAGAAGAACGCCGATCTACCGATTGGACACATCGGAATTGAGGCTCAAATTGAAACGGCGCGAGGACTGATCAACGTTGATGAAATCTGCGCCGCTTCGCCTCGACTCGAAACGATCATTTTTGGACCGGCGGACTTTGCCGCCTCGATTGAGATGCCCGTATTGACCGGTGGCGTCGCGATCCCCGAATATCCCGGCGATCACTTCAACTATGTGTTTTCTCGAATCTTGATGGCGGGGCGAGCAAATGGACTGCAAGTTATTGATGGTCCGTTCTTGAAAGTTCGCGAACTCGATGCGTTGCGTGAATTCGCTCAGCGCACCCGAGTCTTGGGTTATGACGGAAAGTGGGCGCTCACGCCTGATCAGGCTCTGGTTTTAAACGAGGTGTACTCGCCAACCCAAGAGCAGTTCGACAAGGCTTGGGACATTCTCGAGGCATATCGGGTCGCCACCGAGGAGAGCAATGTGGGTGCGGTCATGTTCGGTGACGAAATGATTGACGAAGCGAGTCGTAAGATGGCCACAAAGTTCGTTACTCGTGGCACCCGTGCCGGATTCCAGCGGTCGGCCTCGTAATCTGTCTTAATAGGAATAATTCCCGTTAAGGTGGCCCCATGGCCATCATGACGACAGAGCCCCTCACGCTGCGAAGCAGAGTGCGTGCGGTACTTTCGGCGTCGGAGTGGCGGGTGATGTACTACATGTTCGGCTTTATTGTCCTGCTCCACGTGGTTGGCATCACGTTGTTACTCGTGGCGACTCGAAGTCACTTTCACGTCGGTAATGGATCGGCACTTGGCATTGGCACCGGAGTGCTCGCCTACACCTTGGGGATGCGCCACGCTTTTGACGCTGATCACATTGCGGCCATTGACAACACCACCAGAAAGTTCATGTCTGAAGGACGCAGACCGATGTCGGTCGGATTTTTCTTTTCACTCGGTCACTCTTCGGTTGTCTTTGTGCTCACCGTCCTTCTCGGACTCGGGGCAAAATCACTGGGTAGTCAAGTACGAAACTCAAACTCGTCACTTCATCATTACGGAGGACTTATCGGAACACTCGTCTCGGGTACGTTCCTTTACCTCATCGCAGCGCTGAATGCCGTCATTTTGGTGGGCATTGTTCGCCTCTTCATTCAAATGCGCCAGGGCCGTTTCGATGACTCGGAGCTAGAGAAACATTTGAACGCCCGCGGCTTCATGATGCGCTTCTTTGGCCCCCTCGCGCGTTCAATTGATAGCCCGTGGAAGATGTATCCACTAGGAGTTTTGTTTGGCCTGGGCTTTGATACGGCGACGGAAGTAGCCTTCCTCATCCTTGCGGGCACTTCGGTGGCGGCCGGACTCCCACTCTGGGCAATTTTAAGTCTGCCGATTCTCTTTGCTGCTGGAATGAGTTTGCTCGACACCATTGACGGATCATTCATGAATTTTTCCTACGGTTGGGCGTTCTCGAAGCCCGTCCGCAAGGTCTACTACAACATCACCATTACGGGCCTCAGCGTCGTTGTCGCGTTCTACATTGGCACGCTCGAACTGCTTCAGGTGTTGGCGAATCAGTTGAACCTGCGGGGGGGACTATGGGACTACGCTGCTGCCTTCAATATCAATAAGGCCGGGTTCACCATCGTCGGACTCTTTGTCGTGATTTGGTTGGGGGCGCTGCTGTACTGGCGCTACGGCCAGGTAGAAATGCGCTGGTCTCGGGCCGCGACGAGAGCTCAGCTAGCGCGAGGCGAACAGCCCGATCAGCACGCTGCGGGGATCACGCTCGGGGCGGTGCATCGCCCCTTCACGATTGATGAGGACTAGGACTAGTTACTCTGGTCAACGAGCCGCCGGCTGACAACTTTCAGACAGAGCGTCTCGTCGGCACCCTCAAAGATTGAGAGCACCCGGGCGTCAACGAAGTAGCGACTCACGGGATACTCTTCGGCGTAGCCCATCCCACCGTGAATCTGTAGTGCTTCACGAGTTACCCACTCGGCCGCCCGACAGACGTAAGCCTTCGCCATCGACGCCTCCATGGTTCCGCCGCCTTCACCCATGAGGCGCGCAACGTCGAGCGAGAATTGACGGGCCGACTGGATAATTGCGGCCATGGTGCCGAGCTTGACACGAGTGAGTTCGTAGTTGATGATTGGCTCGCCGAAGACCACGCGGTTGCGCGCATAGTCGAGTGCCGCTTCGTACGCCGCCTGCATAAGGCCAACGGCTCGTGCCGCAGTTTGAATGCGGCCATTCTCGAATCCGGCCATTTGATAGTAGAAGCCCTTGCCCAGGCCCTCTTCGCCACCGACCAAGTTGTCATCCGGGATGAACCAGTTATCAAAACTCAGTTCGTACGAGTGCATACCTCGGTAACCGAGCGTGTCAATGGGACGCCCTTCGAGACGGCCGTTGGCGTCGGCGCGACCCTCGCCGCCAGCGTCTTGCGTGAAGAGGAATCCGTGACTGTCGCCTGGACTCTTCTCTACGAGAAAGAGTGAAAGGCCGCGGTGCGCTTTGCTCATGTCGGGATCAGTCCGAGCGAGCAAGACGAGCACGTCCGCGCGTGCGCCAAAGGTGCACCACGTTTTAGCTCCGTTGATGAGCCATCCACCGTTCGTTTTGGTGGCGGTCGTTTTGATTCCCGCAACGTCACTACCGAAGTCGGGTTCGGTCACCGCAATTGCCGCGAGGGCGTCAGCGGTAGCCAGGCGAGGCAGCCAACGTTCCTTTTGGGCCGGTGTACCACCACTGAGGAGAGCTCGGGTCAAGATTTCGGGGCGCGTGATGAGCGAGCCCCCGATTCCGAGACCGCCCCAGGAGAGTTCCTCGGTCGCCACCACCATTCCGAGATACTCCGTTTCACCACCCGTGGCGAAGCCACCGTACTCTTCGGGCACCGAAAGACCGAAACCGCCAAGTTCATTGAGTCCCTGGATTATGGAATCGGGGATATCACCGTTGGTTCGGTGTACGTGCTCGGCGTGAGGGCGAACTTGATCGATGGCGAATCGGTGAAAGACGTCAGCGACCATTTGGAACTCTTCGCCGAGGTGACGATCACCGGGTGTCTCGGCGAGTGACGCGAGAAACGATGGCGCCCTTGTCGCGGTGACAAAGTCAGCGAACGGACTGAACCAGTCACTCGAGCAACCCCAGAGGTCCTCGCGACCAAGCACTCGACCCGCTAATTCGGCCAGCGTGAGCCCGAAAAATGCCAGAGCGAGAGAAAGTTCCGTCGCCCCCTTCTCTCCGTAACTCAGTGATGCTCGCGCGGTCGCGAGTGCACTGGCGGCGTGGGCAACGTCGTAGGCCAGCGACTGCTCAGCGTCAGGACCTCCTCGCAGTTTCAATTGCTGGACCGCGCTATCAATAATCTTTTGCGCCTCGTCAACGAGATGAAGGGCATTGGGGAGGGTGAGGGTATTTGTCACATGAAAAAACTACCGGTTCGAGCGCCCCCCGATGACGGACCTAGGCTGGGTTCGTGAACGTAACAATGCTCCTGGCAGATTCGGCCCAAGTAGCCGACGGCAAGCTGTACATCCTCGGCGGTGGGTGGTCGGTCACTGGACCTGATCCCACCCCTTCCGCGGTAGCTATCAAGGTTGGTGTTGATTGGCACGAATTCAATGCGACGCACCACTGGGAGCTCTTCTTAGAAGACGCCGATGGTCAGCTCGTGCAAATTGACACTCCCGAAGGCCAACAGACCATCGAGGTGCGAGGTGATTTCTCCGCTACTGAACCGTCGGGAGTACCGATGGGCACACCAGTCGATGTACCTATCGCAGTGAACTTCGGACCCATCCCGCTGCAACCCGGTGCACGCTTCACGTGGCGCATGGTGGTTGACGGCGAGACGTTGCCGGGCGGACTTGTTTCGTTTTCTACCCGACCGGCAGTATCGGTCGACGACTGAATTAACGACGAACTCAAGCGAGGCAGAATACGGTATGACAACTTTTGACCGATCCTTTGGACGATACCTCGAAGATTTCGTGCCAGGTGATGTGTATCGTCACTGGCCCGGCAAGACCATCACTGAAGCCGATGATCATCTGTTCTGCATGATTACGATGAACCATCACCCCTTGCACACCAACGCGTGGTTCGCCGAACATGAATCCGTGCAGGGTAAGAACGTGGTGGTGGGCAATCTCGTGTACTCACTCGTGCTGGGTATGAGTGTGCCCGACGTGTCGGGAGCGGCCATCGCCAATCTAGAAATTGAGTCACTTCTCCACCGCCATCCGACATTCCACGGCGACACCATCTACGCCGAGACGCGAGTGCTCGCGACGGTTCCTTCATCGTCGAAAAATGATCGTGGAATTGTGACAGTCGAAACGAAGGGTTTTAATCAAGAGGGACTTGAAGTCTGTTACTTCCGTCGCAAGGTAATGGTTTGGAAGCGAGATTTTGCTCCAGCTCGGCGCCGCCCTTACGGTGACGACGTCTGGGGGTAACGACTACGCGCCGTTCCGACGCGCGCTTCGTCGTTGTGCCACTTCAATTGGTCGACCTCTTCCGTGGGTAGGTCATCGCGATCCCTGGGCGGTGCTGGTCAGCGAAGTCATGTTGCAACAGACGCAGACCTCACGAGTCGAGGAGCCCTGGCAACGATTTTTAACGGCTTTTCCAACACCTCAGGCCTGCGCCGACGCGCCGCTCGCTGCGGTACTGCGGGCCTGGGCGGGCCTTGGTTATCACCGTCGTGCTCGCGCCCTCCACGATGCGGCGCGGGTCATCCGCGACCAATTCAATGGAGTCGTGCCGCACAACGCGGCGCAGCTTCGACTACTGCCGGGGGTTGGCGAGTACACCGCCCACGCCGTAGCCTCCTTCTCGTTTGGTGAGCGAGTTGCCGTACTCGATACCAACGTGGGACGAGTACTCGCTCGCGCACTGGCTAATCGCTCGCTCAGCCGAACCGAAGCCCGGGCCCTGGCGTACGAAGTGCTGCCGCGCGATCACGTGGCCGAGTTCAATCAAGCGATGCTCGATTTGGGCGCGCAGTTCTGTCGAGCCAAACCCCAGTGTGTCGAATGTCCGGTGGCTCAATCTTGTCGGTGGCACCGTGACGGAGGCCGTGACCCCGCACCAACGAGCGCGGCGGTGTCGCGACCACAAAGTCGCTTCCAGGGATCTGATCGACAGCTGCGCGGCCGAGCGCTCGCCGCGCTGCGCGACGCGCCACGAACCAAACGTGAACTCCACCAACTCCTTGAATCCGAAGATGGAATGCGAAATGATTCGGTTATCGCGGGACTACTGAGCGATGGCTTAGTCGAGCGAAAAGGTTCTCGCTTTCGACTCGCTGAATCGTAAACGAGCATTGAGCGAGAAGGCTCAGGTAGGTTGAGTTGATGACCAATAGAGGTGCAGACATCAAAAGATCCATCACTGTCGCCGCCGCGCAGATGACGTCGAGCATTGATACCGCGGCGAACCTTGCGGCGATCACGCGCCTGGCTACTGATGCAGCTGCCGCGGGTGCCTCGTACGTCCAATTCCCCGAATACTGCACCTTTTATGGTTCGCCAGCTCGATTCGCCCAAGCCGGTGAATCAGTTCCGGGCCCCTTGACCAACCTGCTCGGCGAACTCGCGCGGAGTCTTGAAATCACCCTGCATTTGGGTAGTGTCCTCGAGCATTCGACACAGACGAACCAATTCTTTAATACGTCGGTGGTTATCGGGCCGACGGGTGAACTGGTAGCGACTTACCGCAAAGTGCACCTCTTTGACATTGACGTTCCCGGCGAGGTCGCCTTCAAGGAGTCCGACGCGATTGCTGCGGGCGAAACACTGGTGGTGGCTGACCTTGGCACCTTGCAGCTTGGTCTCTCAATCTGTTTTGACTTGAGATTTCCAGAGCTGTACCGCCATCTCGCGATCGAGGGTGCGAACGTGTTGGCGGTACCGGCGGCCTTCTCTGCGGTAACTGGTCCCGCACATTGGTCGACGCTGCTGCGGGCGAGAGCGATTGAGAACCACGTCTTTGTGATCGCGGCGGCGCGCGCTGGCGCGTCGAATGAGGGACTCGCCACTCACGGACACTCCATGATTATTGATCCGTGGGGAACCGTACTCGCGGAGTCAACTACACCAGGAGAGGATCTACTCGTCGCCACAATTGACTTGGATGAAGTCGCACAACGGCGTCGTCAAATTAATGTTTTAGGGCTCCGGCGATCTGAACTCTACGGTGGACATTAAAACCTCCAACGTTTTGAGCCGCGTTACGCAGACGCCAAAAACTCATCAATGATTCGGTGGACCTCGCCAGGCTGTTCAAGGTGCAGAAAGTGACCCGCGTTGGCAAGAATACGTGAGGTCGAACCCGGAGCGAGGAACTGGAGTGGGTCACCAAGACTGTCGGCGTGAACGCACCCATCTTGCGCACCGTGTAAGTAGAGGGTGCGCACCGACGGCACCGCAAAAGCGCTCGCCTGCAGATGTTCGGTTGCGGGGTCGAGAGCAGTTTGGTCAAACATGGCTCGGTAGTAACCCAGAGCGGCGCGCTGATTACTCGGATTCGCCAACGCCAAGCGAACATGTTCAAGGTCCGCGGATGGGTCGTAGTTGGGTGACCACTCGCGCCACAACCGATTGGCGAGCGAAAGATTATCGAGGTCAAAGACCATCTCGGCGAGGGGGCTTTGAAAGAAGAACATGTACCAACTCGCCTTAAGTTGGTCGACTGACAAGAAAGCTTGACCCATGGCTGCGAGCGGTGGCACCGCCATGGTCACTGCTCGAGACCACCGTGTGGGTTCACCACCCAGAGCGAGGTAGGTCCCAGCCGCGCCCCAATCGTGTCCGATGAGCAACGCGCGATCGTCACCACCGAATCGTTCGTGGATTTGATTGGCGTCGCTCGCGAGCGCCGCTACTTGATAGTTATTGCTGCGTGAAACCGAAGATGGTGCGTAGCCACGCATCCATGGTGCGACGACCCGGTAGCCTCTCGCGGCGAGATGCGGAGCGAGAAATCGAAAGGTATGCGGTGTATCAGGGAATCCGTGAAGACAGACTGCCAGCGGTCCGTCCTCGGGGCCGGTCACCAGGCATTGCAATTCAACGTCGTCAAGTGTTAGTGAAATGGTGGTCATCATATTCACGTTACTGAGACCAGACCATTAGTGTTGACTTGGTGAGTAACTTTAGCGAACAACATTTTCGAGAGGTTGCTGGTCATTTTGCAACGGGAGTAACGGTAGTGAGCGCAATGACGCCAGATGGTCCCGTTGGTTTCACCTGCCAATCGTTTAGTTCGCACTCTCTGTCACCGACTCTCATCTCGTTCAGTGTGAATACCAGTAGCGCGTCGTGGCCCCTAGTTCGAAGTGCCGGTTGCCTCGGCGTGAGCGTATTGGCCGAGGACCAAGAGGATGTCGCTCGAACCTTTGCCACCAGTGGAATCGACAAATTTGCTGGAGTTTCATGGACGCTAGGACCTGGAGGCAGTCCACTGCTGGAGGGGGCGCTCGCGCATTTTGAGGGGGAAATTATCGACGTTTCAACACACGGCGACCACGACATTGTCATCGTGGGCGCAACCCACGCGACTGCCCATCCCGGCCGACCGCTCTTGTACTACCGAGGCACATTTTCCAAGTTCACCTAGGGTTCGTCATTTCACTACGATTCGTCAAATGAGAATCGTAGAGTTGCCACCGCGCACCATAGGGGTGGCTCGGTGAACGTGACCCTGCTCATCGTCTTGGTGCTGGTGGTCACGCTTTCTCTGGCGGTGCTCATGCTGCGAATGCGCAAAGTCCGTCGTTTCCGAAATCATCTCCATGCTCGACCTATCGATGCGCGAAAACTGTTGCCGCCATCGTCGCCGTACGAACCGGCGAAGGGTTTCCGATTGTTACACGGAACTGACCAACCTTCACTACAGTCAACGCCCCCAGCTCGACCACGTCTCGATGCCAATCGTCACTACGTTTTTAATGAGGTGGATTCTCACGGGGCTAGTGACGGCGCACCGGTCATCGTGCCACGTCACAACTCTGGCTGGGCACTTGAGCGTTCCCGGCATCGATCGCGATTTTCCATGCCCAAAGTGGTGGTGGTTGCACTAGCCGTCGTGTTTCTTGCCGTGTTGGTGGGCTTGGGATATCTGATTGAGCACCATCGTGCTTCAGTGACGGTGACTACGTTGACCACGACAACTTCTACTACTTTGCCAGTTACGTCGACCACGTGGCCGGCATCATTTCAGCCAACCTCAGTCAGTGGTGACGTAGTTCTTTATGACGTGCCGCGTACGAGTTTTAACGTGATTGTGAACGGTTCTGGTGGACCATTAGTTGTAGACGAGAGTTCGCGTGCGGGATCGGTGAAGTGGCACGGGATCATCAAACTGGGAGAACACCGAACCTTTGCCATGAAAGGTTTTTCGACACTCTCACTCTCGACACCTTCAAATGCTGCAGTGTTGTTGAATGGAACGCCGGTAGTTCTACCGTCCAAGAAAGTGCCAACACTTACCTTGAACTTTGTCCCCTCTACTTCGTTGGGTTGATCTCGTTAAGTAGAAACGCAATGACTTGAGCCTCATCTCGCCACGAGTCGTACCGTCCCGAGGGACCACCGTGGCCTGCGCCCATTTCGGTCTTGAGGTAGGCAACGTTCGCCACATTGGCATCGCGTAGACGCAGTACCCACTTGACGGGCTCCCAGAAACCGACTCGCGTGTCATTCAGGCCACCTAGCGCGAGCAGATGCGGGTAGATCCGAGGTGATTGGTCGTTATTAAGTTCGCGAACATTGTCGTAAGGGCTGTAGCCCTTCATGATTCGATAGGCAGTTTCGCTCTCGTCCGGATTGCCCCACTCTTCCCATTCGCCAACGGTCAGTGGCAGTGAAGCGTCGAGCATGGTGGTGAGGGCGTCCACGAAGGGGACTTCGGCAATCACGCAGCGAAAGAGTTCTGGCGCCAGATTCATCACCGCGCCCATTAAGAGTCCCCCCGCTGAGCCGCCACGGGCCGCGAGCATTTCGGGCGCCGTCCAGCCGTTCGCTACGAGCGAAGAGGCCACGGTCACGAAGTCGCTGAAGGTCGTAGGTTTTTGGGCCAGACGACCCATCTCGTACCACGATCGACCCATCTCCCCGCCGCCACGAACATGGGCAATGGCGAAGATGACACCGCGATCAAGTAGTGAGAGCCGCAGGGAGGAAAACCCCGGATCAATGGAGATCTCGTAACTTCCGTATCCGTAGAGCAAGAAGGGGGCGGGGGCTACTGGAGCGAGCGATCCATCGGGTTGACGGGTGACCAAATCGCGACGCGCCACCACTGAGACGGGGATCTGTTGACCATCGCTAGCGGGAATCCAGAGTCGTCCGGTTACGTAGTTAGCTTCGTCGTACCCACCCAGAACCTGCTGTTGCTTACGAACTAAAAGTTCACCCGTGGCGACCACCACATCACCAACCAGCCGTGGTGTTACCAGGGACGTCATGATCACACGAATGTGGGGAGTGTCGTAGGTCGCGTTGGATGATACGGCCACAGTGGCTGGACTGGTTCCACCCTCAACGAGACGTGACCGCCCAAGAAGATCATTGCCAAAGGGATCGTCACCCGACTTCATGGGGGCAATGCGAACCGCGGCACAGCCATTGTGGCGTTCACTGATGACTAAGAAGGAGGCAAAAGCGTCCACACCATCGAGTCGGCTACCGGGTCGCTCCGGAATGATTTCGCGCCACTCGACGCCAGCAACTGGACGTGCGAGAAGGCGAAAGTCCGTCGCTTCTTCATTGGTTACCTTCAGCCACCATGTTCGCCCCGCCCCATCGGTGAAGTGTTCAACGCCATACTCAATGCCGTGGCGCCGCGGTTCGAGAATTTCGAACGAACCAGTTGGGTCGTTCGCTGCGAGGTATCGCACTTCAGTCGTCATTGACGACCCAGTCAGGGCCAGTAGCACCGCATCATCACGACTTCGCCCAATGGAAACGGTGTACTGCTCATCGTCTTCTTGAATGACCAGTACATCGTCAGAGTTGGCCGTTCCAATTTCGTGGCGCCAGAGTTGCCAGGGCCGCATTGATTCGTCAACGCGGGTGTAGAAGAAATGCCGACTGTCCGCCGCCCAGGCAAATCCGTAGTAAACGTCATGCAGTTCGTCGGGGAGTGCGTCTTGTCCCGCCAGCGGTCGAACGGTCACGCCGTGACGTTCATTTCCTTCAAAGTCAGTGCCCACCGCGACCCAACGGTCATCAGGACTAACGGCCAAAATGCCGACCGAGAGAAAATCACTTTCACCGGCCTCGAGATTCTCATCAAGAATGACCTGCTCACCCGGTAGCGACGTTGTCGGGTCAACGGTAGGTGGTGTGAGATCCTCATTACTGGCTGGCGCTCGACAGCTAATCGAGTAGTTGAGGCCTTCTCGAGTTCGCTCGAAATACCACCAGTCTTTGCGGCGAACCGGTACCGAAATATCGGTCTCTTCAATTCGACTCTTGATTTCCTCGAACAGTTCATCTTGCAGCGGGGTGAGCGGGGCGAGCTCGTGGGCGAAGAAGTCATTTTCCGCACGAAGATGGGCCAGAACCTCTTCGCTGTCCCGATTCATCAGCCAGTAGTAGGGGTCGATGCGGGTATCGCCATGGCGAGTGATCTCGTGAGGACGCTGGGGAACGGTAGGTGGGGTAGTCACCGCTCTACTCTGCCAGTATTTGACGCACGGAGAGTCGCCCGGGTTACTACTATGGCCGTAGGGTTAATTCCAAGGGAGCGATATGACAGTTGACAATCTGGACTTCAGCCGGTACCAACTGGGCTGGTCGGACGAGCAAATTCCGATATTCAAACCCAAAAAAGGTATTAACGAAGCAATTGTGCGCGAAATGTCCGGTATTAAGAACGAGGCATCGTGGATGCTCGATTTCCGACTGAACGCTTTGAAGCGGTTTGAGAAGAAGCCCATGCTTCCTTGGTTTGCCGACCGCATGCCCGATCTTGACTTCAATGACATTTACTACTACATCAAGCCGACCGAAAATCAGGTCAATAGTTGGGAAGACCTGCCCGACGCCATCAAGAACACTTATGAGCGACTGGGTATTCCTGAAGCGGAACGTAAGTACCTCGCTGGCGTTACGGCTCAATACGAGTCCGAAGTCGTCTTTCACCGAAATCGCGAAGATCTAGAACGCTTGGGTGTCCTCTTTTGTGACATGGATACCGCCGTACGCGAATATCCCGACTTGGTTCGCAAATACTTCGGCACCGTCATTCCACCCAATGACAATAAATTTGCCGCACTGAATTCAGCCGTGTGGAGTGGGGGATCATTCATCTACGTTCCGCCCGGCGTGAATGTTGATCAGCCACTTCAGGCCTACTTTCGAATCAACACGGAAAATATGGGGCAATTTGAGCGAACGCTAATTATTGCCGACGAGGGTAGTCAGGTGCACTACGTCGAGGGTTGCTCAGCGCCGGTCTATTCGACGGACTCACTCCACTCCGCAGTAGTGGAACTGGTAGCGCTTCCGGGTTCGCGTATTACTTACACGACAATTCAAAACTGGTCTAACAATGTCTATAACTTGGTCACGAAGCGGGCGAGGGCTGAAGCCGAAGCACACGTCGAATGGATTGACGGCAATATTGGTTCACGGTTGACCATGAAGTACCCCTCGGTGTACTTGATGGGACCGAAGGCCTCTGGCGAAGTTCTATCGGTGGCGTACGCCGGACCGGGGCAGATTCAAGATGCTGGAGCCAAGATGGTTCACTGCGCCCCCGAGACCACGTCAACAATCATTTCCAAGTCCATTTCGAAAGACGGCGGTCAAACGACCTACCGCGGTTTGGTCAAAGTTGAAGAAGGTGCGACCGGGGCGAAGAGCTTCGTGCGCTGTGACGCGCTGCTGCTCGACGAGCAGTCAATTTCAGAGACGAAGCCCTATATGGAAGTGGGCGAACAAGACGCCTCAATTGGCCACGAAGCCACCGTTTCAAAGATTGGTGACGATCAGCTGTTCTACCTCATGAGTCGCGGACTTACCGAGGTGCAGGCAATGGGCATGATCGTAAATGGTTTCATTGAGCCGGTTACGCGAACGCTGCCCATGGAATACGCCGTTGAATGGTCGCGCCTGATTGAACTGCAGATGGAAGGCTCAATCGGTTAGAGGTGAGTGACCCGTTTTAAGGGTCACCAAAGGTTTTCGCACCGAGAGGTCTCCACGTGGGAGAATGGCCTATGGCCATGCGCGAAGAGTGCAAGCACTTCCAGAGTCGGACCTACGCATCAGGTGAAGTTGCGAGGTTCTGCGTACTGGGCAATGCCCCCGATCAACCGTGGGCCTGTCCTGCTGACTGTGTGACCTACGAACGCCGATTCGCTGATGTGGGATGGTCGCACGGCTCGCTCGTTGATCGCAGCAAAGGTGAGCAGCCTCCCGTCGACGTTCCCGTTGATGAGCGCCGCGAGTTTCTCAATATGGCCGATGAAATTGTGAATGCGGTCGCGCCGCAGATGATTGAAGAACGGCGCCGTGAACTAGAAGATTTAGAGAAAAAGGGACGCGGCTGGCGATTCTGGCGCCGTTAGTTACTCTCCCGTGAAATGCGGAGCGCGTCGCTCCAAGAAGGCAGTCATAGCTTCGACGAGGTCGTTGGACTGTAGATACATCGTGTTCCATCGAGCGACGAATTCGAGACCTTCATTTACGGTTCGACCATCGTTGGCCGCGAGGACGGCCTTGGTGCCGCGCACCGCGAGGGGTGAATTGGCGGCGATTTCTCGGGCCATTTCGTAAGCTGCCTCAAGAACATCATGAGCGCTTTCCCCATGGACTGAATTAACCAGGCCGATCTGACTCGCCCTTTGTGCAGTGATGTCCTTGCCCGTGAGCGCTAATTCTGCCACGTGGCCGGCGCCGATGATTCGAGGAAGCCGTTGGAGTGTTCCCAAATCAGCGACAATCGCCACCTTTGCTTCGCGGACGGAGAAAATTGCGTTGGCACTGCAGAGTCGAATATCGCACGCGGTAATGAGATCAACGCCGCCACCAATGCAGTAGCCGTGCACCGCGGCAATCACGGGAATGGGCAGTTCAGCGAGCGCAGTGATTGATTTTTGCATTGTGGTGACGGCTTGGAATGTCACCGCATTCGATGACGCCTTGGATTTCGCCTCGTGGCCGCTCGACACGAGTCGTTCACCCATCTCCTTCAAATCGAGGCCCACCGTGAAGTGAGGTCCTTTGGCCGCTACGACGAGCACACGGACGCTGGTATCGCTCGCAACTGTGGCGACGGCCAGGGGCAAATCGTGCCAGAGAGCGCTCCCCATGGCGTTACGTGCCTCTTCACGGTCGAGCCAGAGTGTGGCGACTGAGCCGTCGATTTCTAACGATAGGACTTTGGATGTGAAAAGCACGAAACCCCCTTCGGTGCGTACAGCCTAGAACTGGCGGCAGTTTTACCCAACTTCACCGGTACACTGCCTAAGCAAGCCTTTATGACCTCCTTCGCTGATGCAGCCTCCTCGTATATTGCCGACCAGTCGGACACGGCCACGCGCCAAGTTTCCTGGGCCGCCTTTTGTGAAATGGGCCTTCCCACCACCACCGATGAGGTCTGGCGTTACGCGCCACTTAACGACCTTGACCTCGATCAATACAACGTTTCGACTCGGCCGCTTAGCGTTACTGACTCGGAGTTCGCCTCGCAGCTGTGCGCTCGGGCGGGACTGGTTATTCGAGTCATTGATGGCCACTGTCTCGATAGTGGCCAGTCGTTAGCCGGTGTGAGCGTCTCGACGTCGAATGAGACCGAGTCGCTCGGTGGCGACTCCTTCTTCGCGCGCTACGAAGTCGATACCTTCGCCCTTTTGAACGGTGCGTTAACGCCAGCGACCACGGTGATCACCGTTGATCCGGGAGTGGTAATTGAACGACCAATTTTGGTCCTGCAGATCACGAATGGAAAGTCATCGTTCGCTCGCACTCAAATCGACGTTGGTCGAGGGTCGAGCGTCACCGTCGTTGAGTACTTTGAAGGTGGCCATGACGCGCTCGTCGTGCCGCTGAGCGAATACCGAGTTGCGGACAACGCTCAACTACAACTCATCACCTATCAGCGATTGGCCGCGACGGCGTGGCACGTTGCGCGAACTACCGGCTTCTTACAACGTGATGCCCGACTCCGTCAAGCAGTTATTGGTCTTGGCGGCCACTACAACCGCTCTCGGAACGACGCAGAGTTTCTTGGTACTGGTGCGGAAAATGAGTTGCGGACAACCTTCTTAGGTTCGTCAGACCAGGTGCACGATTTTCGAACCCACCAATTCCATGTGGCAGCGCGTACACAGTCCACGCTGCTCTCGAAGGGTGCCGTCGCGGATAGTTCAAGGTCGGTCTACACGGGACTGATAGAAATTGAGAAGGGTGCGAAACGCACGAATGCTCGTCAAACGAACCACAATCTCCTTCTCTCACCACTCGCTCATGCCGATAGCGTTCCCAATTTGGAGATACGTGAAAATGACGTAATGTGCGCGCACGCTTCGAGCGTTGGACCACTTGACGAGATGCAGCGCTGGTATCTCGAGTCACGAGGTGTGCGCCGTGAAGACGCGGAGCGCCTCATGATCCAAGGTTTTTTCAATGAGATGCTGACCGCGCTGCCATCCGATTTCGCAGAACTCGTTGAGGCTGACATTACGACGGTGCTCGCATCATTAAATGTGGTAGCCCCATGACGAAACTCGATATTGGAGCTCTCGACGAATTCGTAAGTGGCCAGCCGCGCCAAGTTCGTGTTGGCGGACGGGTGTTGGTGGTGGTTCGAATTGAAGAGGACGTCTACATTCTCGACGATCGCTGCAGCCACGAAGATTTCAGCCTGGCCGAAGGTGAAGTTGACGTCGAGACGCTCGAAATTGAGTGTGCTCGCCACGGCGCAATGTTTCGCCTGACCGATGGGACTCCGGCGTCATTCCCCGCGACTCGACCGGTTGCTCACTACGACGTAGTGCAGCACGACGGACGACTCGAAGTGGTGGTGCCGTAATGTCAACACTGCGTATTCAAGGACTCCGAGTCGAGGTTGCTGGTCAAGAAGTTCTCACCGGCTTTGATCTCACCATGAATTCGGGTGAAGTGCACGTAATTATGGGGCCGAATGGTTCGGGTAAATCAACGTTGGCCCACGCAATTAGTGGACGGCCAGGTTACAAAGTACTCGAAGGTTCGGTCACCATCGATGGCACCGAACTTCTGACCCTTGAACCTTCGGAGCGAGCACGACTTGGTCTCTTGCTAGCGCTGCAACAACCACTGGAAGTTCCCGGGGTACGACCAATCGATCTGCTCGCAGCCGCTGGTGTAGCACGCAATGGACTCGCCGACGCTATGCGCGGCGAAGCGATTCGAGTTGAGTTGCGACCTGAGGTGCTGGACCGATTTGTGAACGTTGATTTATCTGGTGGTGAGCGCAAGCGCGCCGAGATGGTCCAACTGGGTGTGCTGAAACCTAAGTTTGCCATTCTTGACGAGATTGACTCCGGTCTGGACGTTGATGCGCTTGGAGCAGTTGCCCGTCGTCTTTCGGCAGCGACCACCGAGTGGGGATGTGGCGTACTGGCCATTACTCACTTCCGACGTTTACTCAATGAGATGACGCCAACGAAAATTCACGTGGTCAGTGGCGGAAAAGTCGTGGCCACTGGTGGCCCTGAGCTGGCCGATGTGTTGGAGCGCGACGGGTACGAACCGTTCCGTTCTCCACGTCACTGACTCCCACCCCTTAATCTCGATTGGTAGGCTGGACGAATGGTTGAAGGACGTCACAGTGCTCCGCGGGGGCGTTCCAACAAATCCGAAGAAGCCAAGAAGCGCGCACTCGCGAATGAACAGCGCCTACTGGCATTGGGCGAAGCAGTCGATCGACGTTCTGGCGTTAAGCGTAAGGAGCCTAAAGCTAAGGGTCGCAAGCGCCGCAAGCGCGTAGCCATCATCTCGGCGATAGTGGTCGTAGGACTGCTGGCCCTGTTCATCGGCGGTGGTTATTTCTACGGTATTTATCGATTTAGCCTTATTCACAAGATCAAGGTGGCGAATGAAATTCCGGTAATTTCGGGAAAACCCTTCAACATCCTTGAAGTGGGTTCCGACTCACGAGTTGGCCTTACGGGAATCCTGGCTAAGCGGACGGGGGCGAGTACGGGACAAGCGACGGGACAGCGCAGTGACGTTGTAAAAATTATGCACGTTGACCCGACTGCTCGAACGATTACGGTGCTGTCAATTCCGCGCGACACGACCGTAACGCTGTTAGCTAACCAGGGGCTTTACGGAAAATTCAACCGAATCAATGTGAACTATTCGAAAAAAGAAGACCCGTCACTACTGGTTCAAACCATCACGGCGAATTTTGGTATCCCAATTAATCACGTCATCCAAGTCAACTTCGCTGGTTTGATCAACGCTGCTGAAGCGATCGGCGGCGTTCGCTTAGATTTTCCCTACCCGGCGCACGATTCCTACTCGGGACTGCGGATCAAACACGCGGGATGCCAGCTGGTAAACGGTTTTCAGGCCCTCGCGGTCGCGCGGAGTCGCCATTTTTACTACAACGTGAAACACAATGGGGTGTGGCCCAAGAACGCAATCAACATGTCCTACGGACAGTTAGCGGCGCTCGGATGGATCTATGACGGCACAAGTGACTACGGGCGGATTGACCGTCAGAACGCTTTCATTCGCGCAATGATCAGTCGAGTTAAGGGGCTCTACAACCCGTTAACAATTAACTCGTTCCTCGAGAAGCTTCCTGACGGAATCAAGATTGACCACAATTTCACCTTTAACGAGCTCATTGGACTGGCCTATCGTTTCCACAGCTTTAACCCCGCGGCGATGCAGTCCTTCACTATGCCGACCACCGGAGCCACCGTTCATGGTCAGGATCTCTTGTTCGTGAATCAGCCAGCGGCCCAGCGATTGATGGTCAATATATTTGGAGCTGATCTCATTGCTCCTACCAATCCACCACCGAACCAATCCTTCGCAACACCTATGCCACCGGTAATCGCGCCGACGACCAGCACTACCGCTAGTGCTACGTCAACGTCAACGTCGACGAAGAAAAAGCATCCGACGACGACGACGACGACCAACCCTTCGCCTGCTTCACCAACGTTTGATCCAGTTCCCTGCGCGAAGTAGCGAAACTGCTTAGGCTTCGTCGAGTGCTTGGCGAAGTGTATTCCAGGCCAGCGTTGCGCACTTGATACGGACGGGAAAATTCACCACACCCTGTAACGCCGCTAACTCACCGAGAGCCCGCAGATCGATTTTGGCGGGTTCGTCGCCGTGCTGCAGCGTCGACTCGTGCACCGTCATCAACTGCTTGAAGGTGTTGATGGTCTCATCAATCTGCTCCAGGGTCTTTCCCTTGACGACGGTGCTCATTAGTGACGAGGAGGCCTGAGAGATTGAGCACCCTTGACCGGAGATTTTTATGTTGGTCAACACTCCATCTTGCACTTCGACGCAGATGACCAATTCGTCACCGCAGAGCGGATTGAACCCCTCGGATCGGATGGCCGGTGGTGACGGCAGTTCACCTCGATTTCGAGGGGAACGGTAGTGATCCAGAATTATTTCGCGGTAGAGATCGTCGAGATTGGACATGAGATTATCCGAATAACTTTATGGCGTGCGCGAGAGCTTCTAAGAGGACGTCAGTGTCTTGGGTGAGTGAGTAGGGTCCAAAGGAAGCTCGCGCCGTCGCCGAGAGACCAAAGCGACGCATCAGTGGCTTCGCGCAGTGGTGTCCAGGTCGCACGCAGACGCCAAATTCATCAAGTACCTGTGCGATGTCGTGGGCGTGGACGCCCTCGACGTCCAAACTAATCACCCCGCCACGATCAGTCACCGAGTTCGGACCGATAACACGTACTTGGCCGTGGAACGTTTCGTGGAGCCGGGTGAGCGCGTCGAGCGTTAAATCGTGCTCGTACTGCGCCACGTTGGCCATACCTAAATTCGAAAGATAGCGAACGGCGGCGCTCAGTCCGGCCGCTTCGGCGATTGGTGGGGTACCGGCTTCAAATCGGGCGGGACCGGAGGTCGGAGTGAAGCCATCTAATCGGACGTCGGCGATCATTCCACCACCGCCGAGAAAAGGCGGCATGTTTGCCAGAATCTCTTCTCGAGCCCAGAGCACACCAATCCCGGTGGGTCCCAACATCTTGTGAGCCGAGAATGCCAGAAAATCAACGCCAAGGTCCCCGACGTCAACGGGGGAGTGGGCAATGGTCTGGGCGGCGTCAATAGCCATGAGGGCCCCGTGGTCGTGCGCGGCTTGGGCGAGTTGCTTAATTGGGTTAATGGTGCCCAAGACATTGGACATGCCAGTAACCGACAAGAGTTTCGCACCATCTAAGAGTTCGTCCAGCGAGTTGAGATCGAGGCGATAGTCGTCACCAACGGGAATGAATCTAATTTCAATCCCAATCTGATCACGAAGTTGAAACCAGGGAACGATATTGGCGTGGTGCTCCATCACCGAGAGCACCACTGCGTCACCGGGTTTTAGGTTGGCAGCACCCCAGGATTTAGCCAAGAGGTTGAACGACTCGGTCGCATTTTTGGTGAAGACGACTTCGTTGACACCGTTGGGCGCATTGATGAAGGTCCCGACGTCTTTTCGCGCGCCTTCGTACACGGCGGTCGACTCTTCGGCCGTGAGATAGACCCCACGGTGCACGTTGGAATGTCGCAGTTCGTAGTACCGCGACATGGCCTCAATAACTGGACGTGGTGGTAGAGAGGTGGCGCTGGTATCGAGGTAGGTGAGGGGAAGACCTCGCACCATGCGAGACATCATGGGTACGTCGGCACGAACCCGACGCGGGTCAAACGAAGTTAGGCCGACACGGGACGCCACGCGTCGTACCCTTCGAGTTCAATTTGCTGGGCCAGTTCGGGGCCACCGGTGTGAACAATTCGGCCATCGACCAATATGTGGACGCGGTCCGGCTGGATCTCTTCGAGGAGTTTGACGTAGTGGGTCACCACGACTGCCCCCATCAAGGGGTGTTCGTCACGCACGGTGCGCACTCCGCGCGCCACAACGCGCAGCGCGTCGATGTCGAGCCCCGAATCAGTCTCGTCGAGCATTGCGATTACTGGTTCTAACAATGCCATTTGCAAGACTTCATTGCGTTTACGTTCCCCACCCGAGAAACCGTCATTGAGGTGTCGCTCAGCGAACGCAGGGTCCATGCCGAGTCGGTCCATCCATTCGGCGAGATCGAGGCGTACTTCCAGAATGCTGAGTTCTTCGAGACCCTTTCGCGCGGCAATGGCTTGGCGAAGGAACTGCAAGACCGAAACGCCACTAATTGCTTCGGGATACTGGAAGGCGAGAAAGATACCGGCGCGCGCGCGCTGGTCGGCGCTCCAGGTCAAGATGTCCTCACCGTGCAGCAGGATCTGTCCAGCCGTAATGGTGTAACCGGGGTGGCCCATGACCACACTGGCGAGGGTTGATTTACCGGCACCGTTGGGCCCCATCAGGGCGTGCACTTCGCCTTCGTGCACGATTAAGTCGATGCCGCGCAGAATCGGTGTGTCGTCGGCTTGCGCGTGGAGATTTCTTAGTTCCAAGAGAGGATGCGACACGCGCAAAGCCTACCGGCGAATGGTGCTGATTTGACCGACTTTTACCAGCCCCGATTGACCCATTCATCCAGATGAGGTCGTTCGATACCAATAGTGGAGCTCTCACCGTGGCCGGGCAGAATGATGGTTTCGTCCCCAAAGACTCGAAAAACGCGTTCGTCAATCGAACGAATAATGGTGGTGAAGTCGCCACCATCAAAGGTGGTATTGCCCGGTCCGCCCGGAAAGAGCGTGTCACCGGTGAAGAGCAGTGGCGTTCCCTCAAGCGCAAAAGAGATTGATCCGGGGGTGTGACCCGGCGTGTGCAGCGTGCGCAGGCGCAGGTCGCCAAAGGCGTGCACGACGTCATCATCCAGTAAATGGTCGTAACTAGGCAGAAGGGCGGCATCTTCACTCCGCACCCAGACGTCAATGCCCGCTTCACGAACTTGCTCAACTGCCCCAATATGGTCCCAATGTCCGTGAGTCTCCAGGACTGACTGGACACCCAGATGCTTGGCCACTCGCACCAGTCGGTCGTGTTCGTTCGCCGCATCAATCAACGTGGCGATGCCCGTACGCCGACACCGGGCGACGTACACGTTATTGGCAACGGGCCCGACGACGAATCGATGAACGTCGCAGAGCTCGTTTGACCAGATCAGTTCGACATTGTCCACGGTCTCAGACTGCCACATTCACTAGGGTGAAACTTTCGCTAATCTCGCAGTTATGGTAGTGGCTACCCGCTAAGAACAAAGGGAAGATGATGAATTTTGGCTTTAGTGACGAGCAAGAAGAGCTTCGAAAAATGGTGAAGCGTTTCCTCGAGGAGAAGTCTCCCGAGAGTGAAGTGCGTCGTCTCATGGCTAGCGCTGAGGGCTACGATCCCGCAGTGTGGTCAATGATGGCCAATGAACTGGCGCTGCAAGGTCTCGGCATTCCCGAGGAGTACGGTGGCCAAGGGTTTGGCCCGGTGGAGCTTTACGTCGTGTTTGAAGAGATGGGCGCGGCCCTCTTTTGCGGCCCCTATTTCTCGACGGTGGCGCTCGCCGCGAACGCGCTGCTGTTGGTTGGCTCTGAAGTAGATAAGCAGAAGCACCTGCCGGGAATAGCCGCGGGTGACACCATCGCGACCGTCGCGTTAACCGATGACGCTGGCCAGTGGGATCTTTCGTCCACTTCACTTCGTGCAGAAGCCTCTGGAGATTCGTGGACGCTGAACGGCGTATGCAACTACGTGACCGACGGCAACGTAGCGTCGCTCATCTTGGTGCCGGCCCACACCGCGAAGGGCCTTTCGCTCTTTGCGGTGCATGGTGGCGCATCGGGGATAGATCGTGAAGCGTTGGCCACTATGGACCAAACCCGCAAGCAAAGTCGAATTAGTTTTGACAATGCCCCAGCGGAATTGATTGGTGCTGAGGGTCAAGCCCTGGCCGGACTCCAGACCACGATGCAGATTGCTGTGGCCGCCTTGGCGGCGGAGCAGGTCGGAGGGGCGCAACGCGTATTGACCAATGCGGTGGAGTACGCGAAGACTCGAGTTCAGTTTGGCCGACCAATCGGATCGTTCCAGGCCATCAAACACAAGTGCGCGGACATGCTGCTCGACGTCGAGTCAGCAAAGTCTGCGGCTTACTACGCGGCCTGGGCGGCGCAAGAACAAAATGACGAGTTGCCGATTGCCGCAAGTCTCGCTAAATCTTTTTGTTCCGAGGCGTACTTCCACTGTGCGGCCGAGAATATCCAGATCCATGGTGGCATTGGTTTTACCTGGGAACACCACGCCCATCTCTACTTCAAGCGGGCAAAGAGCTCCGAGCTCTTCATGGGTGACCCGGCCTATCACCGCGAACTGCTCGCCGAACGATTGGGTATTTAGGCCACGTGCTCTCCCACGAGCAACTCGAGAGCGGCAATGCTCTTCTCGATCTTCGAGTTGCCACCTCGAATACTCGTCCAATCGCCAGTCACCTACTCGTCCTCGTGCACGGGTTACCACGGGCTATTGGCATGGGACGCCAAGCCGCGGGGCTGCTTCCTGAGCTCGCCGAGCACCTCGCCAATGAATCAGGCTGGGTGGTCGTCACCGGCACGCTGGCTGGCGTGGGGGGCAGTACCGGTACCTTTAGTGCGACGCAGTGGCTGGCTGATTTGCGCCGCATCTTGGACCGAGTTGATCAAGACGAACGCCGTATTTCGCTAGCCGGATTTGGTCTGGGTGGCGCGTTAGCTCTGGCGGTGGCGTCGAACGATGAACGAGTACGAGGTGTCGCAACGTTTGCGACACCAGCCCACCTGGAGCCGTGGTGCGGCAGCGCCGACGAGTTTCACCGAGCCGTGCAAATTACGGGGGTGGTCGGTGACGCGAATGATTTGCTTCCCGCCGAGGAGCTGCGTCGTGACGTGCTCTCGATTGATCCCTTGGGCGCGGTGGCTGCAATCCCACCTCGCCGTTTGCTCATTGGTCACGGAACCGATGACCTCGAAATTCCCGCGAGCGATGCGCGAGATTTACTCGCCGCGGCGGATGGTCGCGCAGAACTTCGACTGATTCAAGGGGCGGGCCATCAACTACGAGCCGACCCTCGGATGGTTGCCACATTGCTTGGGTGGCTCGACCGACACCGCTAAGCGAGGGCGCTGTCGAGCGCAGTGCGAATATCCCGAGCAGATTGCTCCGGGTCCGACGCTTCGGTCAACGCTCGGACTACGACAAAGTGCCGCAGTCCCGCCGCGACAAGCGAGCCAATGTTGCTGGCGTCCACCCCTCCAGTTACGAATAGTGGCCGATCACTTTGTGCTTGACACGAGAGCGCGTAGTCGAGCCCCGTGCCGAGTCGCCCCGGCTTCGTTGGGGTGGCGACGATTGGCCCAGCACTGAAATAGTTTGCGCGTTGGAGCTGAGCCAGCGTGAATTCTTGGGGTGAGTGAGTTGACAGGCCGATGAGCGCGTCGTCACCCAACAAGTCTCGACAGTGCGCCACGGTGGCGTCGTCTTGACCAACGTGCACACCGTCGGCACCCACTTCGAGGGCTAGTTCGGGGGAATCGTTGATTATGAAGGGAATATCGAAGTCGTGACAGATCGTCATCATGATGGTGGCCGTGGTGATGAGGGCCTCGGGGGGTAGTACCTTTTCGCGAAGTTGCACTACATCTACCCCGCCGCGAAGCACCGCGGGCAGGAAGGTGGCCATATCTTGACGATGGCCAACACAGAGATAGAACCGTCGCTCATTGAGGTTGAACACGGGTCCACCATAGGAGTTCTGGCGAATAGCTCCAATTCCTAGATTTCTAGGGAATAATAGGTGAATGCAGATTCCCGCAAAAGCCGAATACGCGATTAGGGCACTTTTGACCTTGGCGGGGAGCGATAGTTCGATTAGTGCCGAACACCTGGCCCAAGAACAAGAGCTGCCCGCAAAATTCCTCGGAGCCATCATGTCTGATTTGCGCCGAAGTGGCCTCGTGACCAGTCAACGCGGCCCCGAAGGGGGATTTAAGTTGGCCCGCGATCCCGACACCATCATGATTGCCGATATTTTGCGTGTGGTCAGTGGCCCACTCGCGGGCGTACGGGGCATGCGTCCCGAAACACTTCACTACGGGGGCGAGGCGGTACATCTTCAAGATGTGTGGGTGGCGGTACGAGGAGCTCTTCGAGAAGTCCTAGAGCACGTCACGCTGGGCGAAATCTTTCGGGGCGATCTACCGATGGCCGTGACGAGAATTACGTCAGATCCGGATGCGTGGATAACTCGAAAGCTATGAAGCGAATTCATACCGACGGCGCGTGTCGTGGTAATCCCGGACCGGGTGGTTGGGCTTGGGCCTGTGGCGTTGATGAGTACGCGAGTGGGTCCGAAGGCCATACCACCAATCAGCGCATGGAGGTTCGAGCCGTCATTGAGGCCCTGTTGGCTAACCCTGATGGACCAATTGAGATAGTCAGTGACTCAACCTACGTCGTGAAATGTTTTCACGATAAGTGGCACGCGGGTTGGCTGCGACGCGGCTGGAAGAACTCGCAAGGCAAACCGGTCTCAAATCGTGATCTCTGGGAGCAACTCTTCACTCTCACGCTGGGCGTAGAACGAGAAATCACTTTTACCTGGGTAAAGGGTCACTCGGGTGACGTGATGAATGACTTTGTTGACGTTCTCGCGACACAAGCCGCGGACCTGCAACAGGGTCAGCAGTCCTAACTGCGGTGTTTTAGTAGGTCCAAAACACATTAGGATTTATCTGGTTTCAGCGAATGAGAAGGGACAGTTCCGTGGCACAAGAGGTTCAGCAGTTTGACGTTGTCGTTATTGGGGGAGGACCCGGTGGCTACGCCGCTGCCCTCTACGCCGCCGCCGCCGGTCTTAATGTCGCGCTGATTGAGCGTGACAAAGTCGGTGGAACCTGTCTGCATCGGGGCTGCGTCCCCGCTAAAGAATTCCTCGAAACCGCGCACGTCCGCCGGACGATTGCCCACGCGAGTGACTTTGGCATCAAAACCAAGGACGTCACTGTTGACTTCTCGGTGAGCCAAGGTCGAAAGAATGAAATTGTCGATCGCCTCTTCAAGGGACTTTCGGGTCTCATTAAGGGCCGAAAAATTACCTTGTTCGAGGGCACCGCTCGCCTTGACGCGAACGAAACGGTGGTCGTGCTCGACGGAGCTGACGCGGGAGTCATCGCGAAGGGTACGAACGTGATCTTGGCTGCGGGCTCGGTGCCGCGCACCTTGCCCGGCTTCGAGATTGATGGCTCAATTGTGTTGACGTCAGATGAGTTTTTGAATCTCACGGCACTTCCGGCGACCGCGGCGGTTATTGGCGGCGGCGCGATTGGCTGTGAGTTTGCCTCAATGCTCTGTGACATGGGCACCGAAGTGACGATTCTCGAGTTTCTTCCCTCAATCCTGACTGGTTGTGACAGTGAGGTCGTGAGTGTTGTGCAGCGCTCCTTTAAGAAGCGTGGCATCGATATTCGAGTAGGCGCCAAAGTGACGGGACACGCGGCGAATAAGAAGGGTGGCACGACACTCTCCATTGAGGGCGGTGATGACTTGAAGGTGGACATGGTGGTCATGTCCGTCGGACGACGCGCCAGAACAGAAGGACTCCTCGGCGAGGGTACCGGTGTCGAGATTGACGAGCGGGGCTTTGTGGTGGCCGACGGTTACCAGCGCACGGCTAACGCTCACGTCTTCGCGGTGGGCGACGTGGTGGCCAATACGCCTCAGCTGGCCCACGTTGGTTTTGCGGAAGCCATTGTGGCGATTAAAACAATCCTGGGCGAGCCCGTTGTTCCGGTGGACTACGACCGAGTTCCCTGGGCTATTTACTCGAACCCCGAAGTGGCCTTTTGCGGACTCACCGAAGCGGGCGCGAAAGAAAAAGGTTACGACGTGGTCGTGAAGAAAGATCCGTTCGGTGGCAACAGCCGTGCGCAGATTATTGGCGATACCGATGGCGTAGTGAAAATCATTGCGGAAAAGCGTGCTGACGGCACTGCGGGGCAGATTCTGGGCGTACACATGGCCGGACCTTGGGTGACCGAGCAGTTGGGCGCGGGGTACTTCGCGGTTAACTGGGAGGCCACGGCCGAAGAAGCGGCAGCTCTTATTCAACCGCACCCTTCGTTGTCCGAGACCTTTGGCGAAACACTGTTAGCTCTCGCTGGTCGGGGGCTTCACGTTGGCTGAGGTCACGCTTCCGTCACTGGGTGAGTCGGTTACTGAGGGGATTATCACTCGCTGGTTCAAGCAAGTGGGCGACGTCATCGCCCGTGACGAACCACTTTTCGAAGTTTCTACGGACAAGGTCGATTCAGAGCTACCCTCACCAGCGGCTGGTGTTCTAATCAAAATTTTGGCTAATGAAGGCGACACGGTCGAGACCGGGGCAGTCGTTGCGGTTATTGATGAGACGGCCACACCGGGATCCGCCCCCGCCGAGACGGCTTCGCCTGGTGTCGCGAGCGAAGTAGTGGCGTCAGCACCCTTGGCGCGAACAACACCTGGCGCAACACCTGGCACGATACCTGGCGTCGTGCTTTCTCCAGTAGTACGTCGAATTTTGGCTGACGGTGGTGTGGAGCCTTCAGCAATTCAAGGAACGGGCCCCGGTGGGGCCATCACTCGTCGCGATGCCGAAATTGCTATCGCGAATGGGCCCACCGAGGAGATTATTCGCCCACTGTCCAATGGCCTCCGGCGAATGGGTCAGCACATGGTCGCGTCGCTGCAGTCAACACCACACGGCTTCGTCGCCGTTGAGGTTGATGGAGCAGTCTTTGACTCGCTGAGTGCATTCGAGGGTGTCACGCGTGACGGCATCGTGATTACCAGCGAAATGGTCGTGGGCCTGGCGGCAGTGCGCGCACTGCGTGAGTTCGAATTCCTCAATGCCACCTACAGCGATGAACAGCTAACGATTCATCGAACCGTGAATCTCGGGCTCACGCGCCCGGTAGCCGATGAAGGCATGTTGGTTCCCGTCGTGCACGCCACATCTGACTTGACCCTTCGAGCTTTCGCCCGTCGAGTCGTGGACCTCGACGAGCGAGTGTTGTCGAGGCAACTCACCACGGACGATCTCATGGGCGGTACGTTCACGATGATGAGTGCGCCGAGCGATCACACAATTTTCGTCCAACCAATAATCATTCAGCCCCAGACCGCGGTGCTCTCCGTCGGCGCCGTTCGTCAAGTTCCGGTGGTGGTTCTTCGTGATGGAGTGTCGACCCTCGAGATTGGCCGACGTCTGATCTTGGGCCTTTCGTTCGACCATCGAGTCTGTGAACCGGTGGCGGCGGCCCAGTATCTAGAACGAGTGGGAGTTCTCTTGGCGGGACTGAATCTGGAGAGCGAGCGCTAGATGATCCGTCGCCGACACTTGGGTCGAGTCAGTTTCGCTGAAGCGAATGACTTCCAGCGAGCCCTAGTGGAGTCGAGAGATAACTACGTGCTTCTCCTGGAGCATCCGCCGACCTACACACGCGGGGTGCGCACCGTCGATGAGCATTTTCTCGTACCCCCTTCATCGCTGGACGCGGTCGTTATCGACGCCGACCGCGGCGGCGACGTCACCTATCACGCGCCCGGTCAAGTAGTGGCGTGGCCAATTGTCACGGTCGCTGACGATCCCTCGGCCGGCAAGACGCACGTCGCCCAATTAGAAGATTCGGTGATTGCGACAGTGCAGTATTTTGATCCCGATGGCCGTTTGGGTCGAGTGGGGCGACTCGAGGGCTACCCCGGAGTGTGGGCTCGACTGGACGAAGAACCGACCAAGATTGCAGCGATTGGAGTTCGCACGGAGCGCAATGAGGCTGGTCTTCGTCGCACCCTCCACGGCGTGGCCCTCAACGTCGATATTGATCTAGAGGGTTTTAGCGCCATTGTGCCGTGCGGAATTGCCGACCGGCCAGTAGGTTCCTTGCACTCGTTGGGGCTCACCGTGAGTGCGCTTGACGTGGAAGAGCGCCTTGGTGACGAACTGTGCGCCAGAATCGGTGGTCCAGTGCGAAGGGCTTCGGTAGATCGGAGCCTGGCATCGTCCAGTAGCGAGCGCCCACTGCTGCGACGTCTGCGAAAGGCCGGCGTCGATCCCGACGGTGGAATCCCCTTTCACACACGAAAGCCGTCGTGGTTGCGAATCGAAGCCAAAATGGGCAACGAATTCCAATCGTTGCGCACGCTTACCGAAGATCTTCGACTGGTGACGGTGTGTGAAGAGGCGGGCTGTCCGAACATTTTTGAATGTTGGGCATCGGGCACCGCAACATTCATGGTGAATGGCGAGCGCTGCACTCGAGCCTGCGGGTTCTGTCTGATTGATACTCGTAAACCATTGGCCCTCGATCCGACCGAACCGGACCGCGTTGGCGAAGCCGTGGTGCGACTCAAGCTCCGTCACGCGGTGATCACGTGCGTGGCGCGTGATGATCTAGCTGACGGGGGTGCGATGGCGATTGCCGACACGGTACGCGCCATCCGATCCCGATCTCCCGAAACCAACGTGGAGGTCTTAATTAGTGATCTCAAGGGCAACCGCGATTCGTTGCAAATGATTTTTGATGCGCAGCCCGACGTTATCAACCACAATATTGAGACGGTCGCTCGGCTGCAGCGGGCCGTTCGTCCGAGCGCCAGCTACCTGCGCTCACTCACGGTGCTGGCGCGCAGCGTGGCCGCCGGATTCACCACGAAGTCGGGTCTGATGGTGGGACTCGGGGAAACTTCCGAGGAAGTTGAAGAGACGTTGGCGGACCTGGCATCAGTAGGTGTGTCCATCGCCACCATTGGTCAGTATCTTCGCCCGACTGAACAGCACCTTCCAGTCGCGCGTTGGTGGGAGCCCCAGGAGTTTGATGAGTTGGCACGTCGCGGTGAAGCAATGGGGCTCGCTCACGTGCAGGCGTCACCGCTGACCCGGTCGAGCTATCACGCTCGTGAAGCGTTGCACGACGCCACGCCGCTGGCGATGCCACTTCGTCGTGGGTAGATAGCTGAAGCAACGTCGGGCTAGACGACGAAGTACTTTGCCATGGGGTGGTGGCAGATGATCGCGTCCGTTGTCTGCTCGGGGTGCAGCTGGAATCCTTCGGACACGGTCACGCCAATACGATCGGCGCCGAGGAGTTCAGCGACTTTGGCGTTGTCGGTGAGATCCGGGCAGGCCGGGTAGCCCCACGAGTAGCGCCCGCCACGGTACTGCTGGCGAAAGAGTCCAGTTAGGGTCGGACCATCTTGTTCGACGAAACCTAATTCCTCTCGAATTCGCCGGTGCCACAGTTCGGCCAGCGCTTCGGCCATTTCGACGCCGAGCCCGTGCAGCAAGAGATAGTCGCTGTAACGATTCTCTTCGAAAAGTTCCTGGCAGCGTGCGGAGATTCTCGAACCCATGGTGACCAGCATGAAACTGGCGTAGTCGTGTTCGGGGTGCGTCACCGGTCGAAAGAAGTCTGCGATGCAGAGGAAAGGAGCCTGATGCTGGCGGGGAAAATGGAATCGGGTGAGTTCGTCCTTGCGCGTGTCATCTTGATACACAACGAGGTCATCACCATCCGCCGCCACGGGGAAGTGGCCCCAGACAACCTGAGGGATCAAGAGATCGTCTTCTTTGGCTAGTCCTAACTGCTCGCGCAGGATGGCACTCACTCGCTCCTTAAAGGCAGCGTCATCCTCATCGTTTTCGGGACGGTAACCCCACTGATTTCGAAAGAGCGCGGTGAGGTTGAGGAACTCACCAATTTCGTCGAGCGACATACCTTTGGCGACGCGACTACCAAGAAACGGCGGCGTGAAGAGAGGATTCTCATAGTCGACGTCCGGACTCCTCGCGGGAAGTCCTTCGGGAGCGGGCTCTTCCCCGCGGAATCGACGTTGCACGTTCTTTTCAGAGATTTCGCGTCCAAACGAGGGGTCGTCATCGTCGCCTCGTCGAAGTTCTCCCAAGCGGTCGAGCACGCGTAGTCCCTCGAAGGCATCCTTGCCATAAAAGACTCGGCCCTGATAGACGGTGCGCAGATCTCGCTCAACGTACGTGCGCGTGAGGGCGGCTCCACCGAGCAACACGGGAATGTTTGCCATGCCGCGCTCATTCATCAACTCGAGATTCTCGCGCATGATAAGCGTCGACTTTACGAGAAGTCCGCTCATTCCCAGGGCATCAGCGTGATGCTCCTCGACGGCGGCGAGCATTTCGTTCACACCTACTTTGATCCCCAGGTTGATGACTTCGTAGCCATTATTCGTCAAGATGATGTCGACCAAGTTCTTACCAATATCGTGGACGTCACCCTTCACCGTGGCCAGTACAACTCGGCCCCGACCGCCCTGGTCACTCTTTTCCATCAGGGGCTCCAAGTGGGCAACGGCAGTCTTCATGGTCTCGGCACTTTGCAACACGAAGGGGAGCTGCATCTCACCACTCGCGAAGAGGTCACCAACTTCACGCATACCGTCGAGCAGATAATCATTGATGATGTTGAGAGGAGCGAGCCCCTCAGCGATGGCTTCATCGAGGTCGGCCTCAAGTCCCGTTCGCACGCCGTCAATAATTCTGCGACGGAGGCGCTCGTGGAGGGTCAGATCGTTGAGTGAAGCCGCCGACGAGGTTGACGGTGTGGCGCCTTCAAACAGTCCAAGAAGGACCGTTAGTGGGTCGTAGGTTTCGGTTCGACGGTCGTAGATGAGATCGAGACAGACCTTGCGGGCCTCTTCATCGATTTTTGCGAGTGGAAGGATTTTTGACGCGTGCACGATGGCCGCATCCAGGCCGGCCAACTCGCATTCGTGAAGAAACATACTGTTCAGTACTTGGCGAGCGGCGGGATTAAGACCAAAAGAAATATTAGAGAGACCCAGTATCGTTCGAACACCTGGCAACTCAGCTTTGATTAGTTTGATCGCTTCAATGGTCTCGATGCCGTCACGTCGCGATTCGACCATGCCCGTCGAAAGTGGCAGTGCGAGTGGGTCAATGAAGATGTCGTTGGCGTCCAGACCGTAACGAGAGACCGCTAATTCAGTGATGTTGCGAGCCGCTCGTAGTTTCCATTCGGCGGTGCGAGCTTGCCCCTCTTCGTCGATGCAGGTTGCGACGACGGCCGCGCCAAATTCGGCGGCGAGAGAGAGAAAACCATCCAAACGAGTGCCCGGGGCGTCGCCTTCTTCAAGATTCACCGAGTTGAGGATGGCCTTGCCCCCGAGCCAGGTCAGCGCCTGACGCGCCACCTTGGTTTCGGTGGTGTCGACCATGATGGGGACTGAGGATTGAGTGGCGAGCCGACTCATGACTTCACGCATATCGCCAACACCATCGGCTCCGGTGTAGTCAACGCAGACGTCAATTACGTGGGCACCTTCTTTAATCTGGTCACGGCCAATGCCGACGCAAGTGTCCCAGTCGCCTTCGAGCATGGCATCACGGAACTTCTTTGAACCGTTGGCGTTGGTGCGTTCTCCCACCAAAAGTACTGAGCGGTCTTGGTGGTAAGGAGTGGCCGAGTAAATCGACGCGGCCGCCGGTTCGAGGTGGGCGGAACGAACCGCCGGCGTGAGCGGTCGGACCGCTTCAACCACGCGAGCCAGGTGCTCGGGCGTGGTGCCACAACAACCGCCCACCACGCGCACGCCGTACTCGCTCACGAACCGGCTGAGATGCTCAGCGAGGGCCTCGGGAGTGAGGTCGTAGTGCATGGCACCGTCGACAACGCTCGGTAGGCCGGCGTTCGGTAGGCAGGCCAGAGGAACTGGCGCAGTCTCACTGAGCGTGCGCAGAGGTTCGTACATCTCGACGGGTCCGGTGGCGCAGTTAAGACCAAGTACGTCAATACCCAGCGGACTCAGCGCCGTAATGGCGGCACCGATTTCGGTACCCGGCAACATTCGACCCGTCATTTCAATGGTGACTTGCGCCTGAATGGGCACTATTCGACCGTGGCGAACCATTGCGCGATGGCACGCTGCGATGGCGGCCTTGCCCGAGAGCAGGTCAAACATGGTTTCAACTAAAAGAAGGTCGACGCCCCCTTCGAGCAATCCGTACGCCAACTCTTCGTAGCTGGCTGAAAGATCGTCGTACGTAATCTGTCCGAGTGTTGGGAACTTCGTTCCGGGCCCGATAGAGCCCGCGACGAACCGGGGCGAGCCCGGGCTGGCGTAACTATCGGCCACGCGTCGCGCGAGCGTCGCCGAAGCTAGTGCTAATTCGTGCGTTCGCTCGGGAATGCCGTATTCGGCTAGGACGACTGAAAATGTCCCGAAGGAGTCGGTCTCGATAACGTCAACGCCCACGTCCAGGAACGACCGGTGGAGCTGTTCAATAGCGTCGGGCCGTGTAACCGTCAGAATTTCGTTACAGCCCTCAAATTCAGCTCCTCCGAAGTCATCGGCCGTGAGATCTTGGAGTTGCAGATTGGTCCCGGTAGCGCCGTCGTAGATCAGTACCCGTTCACGAAGGGCCGAAAGGTAGGGGTCGCTGGCCGGTGGGCGCGCGAACGGGGGGTGCGGTGTGACGTCCATTGCCTAGTCAGGCTACCCGTGCCGCCCCGGTTCACTACGCTGACGGAGTGAAGATTTATACCCGTGACGGTGATGACGGAACCACTGGGCTGTACTTTGGTGGCCGCGTGGAGAAAAGTTCAGATCCCATAGAGGTCAATGGTGCGGTCGATGAGGCGCAGGCGGCGCTCGGTTGGGCCCGTTCGCTGAGCGAATCGCCCAGCCGGATCAATGATCTACTGATCGTTCTCGAACGCGATCTGTGGGTACTGATGGCCGAAGTCGCAACGTTGCCGGCCAATCGACACAAGTTGACCGCAGAAAAGTCGCTCGTCACCTCTGAGATGATCGCTCGCCTGGAGCACGAAATTGATGCTCTTTCGGCGGAGATTGAGATGCCGCGTGAATTTGTGGTTCCCGGTGAGAACCAACTCTCCGCCGCTTTGGACGTAGCGCGCACCGTTATTCGACGCGCCGAACGCATTGCGGTGGGCTATCCACTTGAGGACTCGTTCGTCGTTGCCTACCTCAATCGATTGAGCGATCTCGCTTGGACGATGGCCCGCTGGGCTGAAGGTCCCAATCACCGTACTGCGCGTTCAAGCTAAAGAACGAGCATCATGACGCGCAACGTTCGAGTAGTCGCCCCCAATAATCAACTTTCGCAGCCGACCATTGTGGTGCCTGTTGTTTTTGACCAGGGCCAAGCCATCATCGCCGAATCGATACCACGCATTATTGGCAGTCACCCAATTCCGCGACTCTTAACCGAAGAGTGGTGCGTGCAGCAGGGCCTGAGCGCTAAGCCTGGTAGCGCGACAACGATTCGCTCATTTGATGGGCCCAACGTGGTCTTCGTGAACGTGGGAGCGACCTTAACTAATCTCGATCACTATCGACTGGCCGGTGCGGCGGCGGTGCAGAGTGCGAGCGACGGGAACCTCGCTTACTTGCTTCCGACTGACGGACTCGACGAACCAGGAGCAGTGACCCAAGCTCTCGTCGAAGGAGCGCTGTTGGCTTCGTACCGCTACCGAGGTCGTGGCGATGAGGCGTACTTGGATATTGTCCCGTTGGGTCAGCCACTACCTTCCGTGGCCACGCACGATTCGGTGACGGCCGGTGCCAAACGTGGCGAAATAGTGGCTAACGGCGTGAACTGGGCGAAGAAGTTGATTGACACACCACCGGGGGAGATGATGCCCAAGGTGCTCGCACGCCAAATGCTCGCTCGTCTCAAAGGCGACGATGCCGTTACGGTCGAATCATGGACAAAGTCGAAGATCACCGCTGAGTCGCTCGGGGGGCTACTCGGCGTGTCACAGGGTTCGAACGAATCGCCACGTTTAATTTACGCAACCTACGATCCGTCGCCCGATACCGTGCTTCCTCATATTGCGCTGGTAGGAAAAGGCGTGACCTTTGACTCCGGCGGACTTTCGTTGAAGTCCGGCGAAGGCATGATGACGATGAAGACGGACATGACGGGGGCCGCGGTGGTTGTAGCGGCACTTTCGATCGCCAGTCGAATGAATCTCGCGGTCAAGGTGACGGCGATTGCCCCGCTAACCGAAAACCTACCAAGTGGCACGGCTATTAAGCCGGGTGACGTACTGACGATTCGCAACGGTATGACCATTGAGGTGCTCAACACTGACGCCGAGGGGCGATTGATACTGGCCGATGGGCTCAGCCTCGCTGTCGAGGTTAACCCTGACGCCATTATTGACGTGGCGACGCTCACGGGTGCACAGAAAGTTGCCCTAGGCAATGAGATTGGTGCGCTCTACACCTCGACTGATGAACTGGCCGACTACTTACTTCACGCGAGCCAGCGTACTGGTGAGGCACTCTGGCGGATGCCACTGCACCGCGACTACCAGTCACACATTGAGTCAGACTTTGCGGACGTCAAAAATATTGGACGCCCGGGTCAGGCCGGTTCGATTTCGGCAGCCCTGATGTTGGAGCGGTTCACCGACGGTCGGCCGTGGGCCCACCTCGATATCGCTGGTCCGGGTCGTGCTGAATCGGCCTCGGGCTACGTCACTAAGGGCGCCACCGCTTTTAGTACTAGAACAATTGTGGACTTCTTGACTACAGTCGCCGAGGCCGAGAGTTAGAACGAGGGTCGTGATTCGACTCGACGAACACGATCGGTTCGTGAAAGAACTGAACGACTGAGCGAAGTCGACGCGACGTCGTGACCATCGGCTCGACCGAGCAACACGGTTGCGACGAGCTCCTCATCGTTAATGTTGGCCCACTCGAGGACCGCATCGTCGTATCGAAAATTCCCCCACAATGTTGCTTGCCAACCGCCCTCTTCAATTAACAGCAAGAGCGCCATGGTGGCCATCGCCGCGTCGGTGTACCAGTAGGGGATTTTCCATGCGCTACGTTCATTAAGGCCTGATTTGACTTTGTCGGATTCGCCGTAACGGTCTAAGTAGTCCTGGGGCCGACAGGTAACCAGCACTACGGCGCCCGCCCGCGAGAGTCCTTCGAAACGTGACGACATTGTTCGCCACCGCTCATCGGTGGCTACGTCGAGATAGGCCCCAACCAGTTCACGACGCACTGTATGGAGTCGAACACCGGCGCTGTTACCAGCAGTGGGTGCCCACAACGCCTCACGACAGCGTTCGTCAAGCCAGTCAAGGTCTACGGCGGTTCCATCGAACGATCGGACCATGCGTCGTCGCGCAAGAAGTTCGTTGAGTTCCATCCGACGGGTCTAGCAGGTGGCTTTGGTTGTAATGATGAAGCAGCCAGTAAGATATAGGCAGCTAAAGGAGCCGCCGTGTCATCACCGCGTGAACTATTGAACGCCGCCAAGGCCGAAATTCGTGAGATCGATGCTCACGAGGTCGCCGCACGCCTCGATTATTACCACGTGCTTGATGTGCGAGAGCCTGACGAACACGAGCAGGGCGCCGTGCCCGGCGCGCTGCACGTCCCCCGGGGCAATCTCGAGTTTTCTGTTGAGGGCCATCTGCCAGACAAGTCCGTGCCCATCGCGGTGTACTGCGCGGGCGGGGTTCGTTCAGCTTTCGCGACTAAGACGTTGCAAGATTTGGGCTACTCCGACGTGGTGTCCATTATTGGCGGATTCAATAAATGGAAAGACGATGGTCTCGTTTGGATTACCCCACGCACGATGACGGCCAGTCAGCGAAACCGCTATCAGCGACACCTCTTACTTCCCGAGGTCGGTGAAAAGGGTCAGATGAAGTTGCTCGACTCCAAGGTGCTACTGCTGGGAGCGGGCGGGCTGGGTTCGCCCGCGGCGCTCTACCTAGCCGCGGCGGGCGTCGGCACGATTGGCATCATTGACATGGACGTGGTTGACGCGTCGAATCTCCAACGCCAGATTCTGCACAACATGGACCGAGTCGGCATGCGCAAAGTTGACAGTGCCAAGATGACGCTGGAGGCCATCAACCCCGACTTGACCGTCAAGACGTACGACACGCGGCTGGGGGCGAACAACGTGCTTGACATCATCGACGGCTACGACGTCATCGTTGACGGGACCGACAATTTCCCCACTCGCTACCTCGTGAATGATGCGGCGCTGCTCAAGCGCATTCCGGTCGTTCACGGCTCTATCTTTCGCTTCGAAGGACAGATCACGGTCTTCAATCCGTACGTGGGACCCTGCTATCGCTGCATGATTCCCGAACCACCTCCCGCAGAGTTGGCACCCAGCTGCGCCGAGGCGGGAGTCCTGGGTGTACTACCCGGCATTATTGGTTCAATTCAAGCGATTGAAGCAATCAAGCTGCTCTTGGAATTGGGTGACCCGCTCGTCGGGCGGCTCTTAACGTACGACGCACTGGACCAGAGTTTTCGAACGTTTAAAGTTCGCCGAGACCCAACCTGTCCGGCCTGCGGTGACCACGCCCCACCAATTCAGATTGCCGAGTACGACGAGCTCTGCATGCCCCACGCGGTGCTCGCCTAGCGTCGTACGACTACGGTGCCGGCAATTCGGTCGTGCCACGTCTGCTTGCGCTCATTGAAGAGTGGGTAGAGACAGTCCACGAGGGCGAAGATTGAAATACCGAGAGAAAAGTTTGACGACGTACTGAAGGCGGCAGGAATGCTGTACGCCGCCACGATTGCCCATCGGACACAGACCTGCTGGGTAGTCACTCGGCCACCGTCGGTAGCGCGCACAACTCGCGAACTCGCAACTCGATTGCCGAGAGTTTGCCCCTTGGCGCTCGACAGCATGCCAATGATGTACAGCGCCTGCATAATGAGCACGCCGAGAATGCCGAGGAGCGAGTTACCCACGGCGTTTAACAAGGTAAAGACGGCGAGAGTTGGGATGACCAAAATGGCGTTATCGGCCACTGTCGCCCCTACCCGGCGCCACCAACCGACATACTGCAGTTCGCTACTCGTAGGTAAGTCAGTCCAGGTTGCCGATGGCGTGCCACAGACCGTACAGACCTGACCATCAATTGGAGAACCACACGAGGAGCAAAACACGTCTCCATCATTACCGAAACTCCGAGTCAGCGCGACCACGGGGGAGCTCGTGTTGTCGATTTTCGTGACCAATGGGCTACGGCGTAACCTTGACGAGTGACCGCAGATGAACGGATGCTTGATGAAGGGGTAATAATCAAACCGGTGTACGGTCCTAGTGACTTGGCCGAGTTTGATGAGTCCAGCAGTTTGGGCAATCCGGGTGACTTTCCGTACACCCGGGGCGTACACCCGACGATGTACCGGGGCCGACTCTGGACCATGCGCCAGTACGCGGGCTTTGGTACCGCCGAAGCGACTAATGAACGTTTCAAGTTCCTCCTACAAGCTGGACAGACCGGTTTAAGTTGCGCCTTCGACCTGCCCACCCAAATGGGTTACGACGCGGATCACGCTCGTGCCGAAGGTGAGGTCGGCAAAGTTGGTGTGGCGATTTCGTCACTGGAGGACATGCGTAAGTTGCTCGCTGGCCTCCCACTCGACGAGGTAACAACGTCAATGACGATTAACGCCACCGCGTCGACATTGCTCTTGCTCTACCAGCTCGTTGGTGAAGAGCAAGGAGTTCGAGGCGACCAGCTTCGAGGCACCATTCAAAACGACATTCTGAAGGAGTACGTGGCTCGCGGTACGTACATCTACCCACCCCGCCCTTCAATGCGGCTCATCGTTGATACGTTTTCCTATTGCGCCGCTGAAATGCCAAATTGGAACACGATTTCAATCTCTGGCTACCACATTCGTGAGGCGGGCTCCACCGCGGTTCAAGAGATCGCCTTCACCTTGGCCAACGGCATTGCCTACGTAGAGGCTGCACTGGCCGCGGGCCTGGCGCTCGATGATTTTGCTCCTCGACTGAGTTTCTTCTTTAACGCGCACAACAATCTCTTTGAGGAAGTAGCCAAGTTTCGAGCGGCCCGTCGACTTTGGGCGACCATCATGCGAGATCGATTCGGCGCCAAGGACCCTAAATCGATGATGCTTCGTTTTCACACTCAGACCGGTGGCTCCACGCTGACCGCTCAGCAACCGGAAAGCAATATTGTGCGTGTCACGGTTCAGGCGTTGGCGGCAGCGCTGGGTGGGACGCAGAGCCTCCACACCAACGGTTTTGATGAGGCGCTGGGCCTGCCTACGGAGCGCGCGGCGAAATTGGCGTTGCGTACGCAGCAGGTACTCGGATACGAGTCCGGTATCGCCGATACCGTTGATCCGCTCGCCGGCTCCTATTTTGTGGAATCGCTCACCAACGAGATTGAACGGCTTGCGAGCGAGTACATTGCCGAAGTCGATAAACGAGGTGGTGCGGTAGCGGCAATTGAGGAGCGCTACATGCAAGACGAGATTGAAAGTGCGGCCTACGAGTTTGCGCGAGGTGTCGATCGCGGCGATCGAGTAGTGGTTGGTGTGAACAAATTTGCCGAACAGTCCACGACGAAGGCTGACGTCTTTCCCGTTGACGCGGCACAACAGCGTGATCAAGTTGCTCGAGTGTCAGCCTTACGGGGTCGTCGAGACGCTGCGGCGGTATCGGCGGCGCTAGGTGATCTAGCGGCGGCCGCTCGCGGTACGCAAAACGTGCTCTACCCCATGAAAGCGGCGCTGAAATCGATGGCCACCCTGGGCGAAGTGGCCGACGTACTGCGCGAGGCGTTTGGGATCTATCAGCCCAATTAGTGACTGAGCGGCTCATGAAAGTGAGTCACGCTCGGTGCTTCGGCGTAAAAAGTGTGCGTCAACGATCGCCATTCGTTGAATTGGGGAGTGGTACGAAACGTCATGTGAGCCTCAATGGACGTCCACGTAACGAGAAGCAAAAAAATTGAGGGGTCCTCGTCTTGACGGCGCACCTGTGCCCCGTGACATCCGTCGGCCTCTTCAATAATTGGTAGCGCCTTTCGTATCGAAGCTTCAAACTCCGATTCTCGCCCGGCACTGATGTGGAGCAGGGCGTGTTCGAGCATCACGAGCGGCTCAACAATCGCAGTCGCAGTGGTTCATCGTTGGAGACCCCAATGACCGTATGGGCCAACGCGATCGCGCCATCAATCACGGCTCGATCAGCATCGGGGCCGACACAGGCCGCGGCGAATTCGGGCTGGTGGTTCACCGCCCCGTTGCTCGCAAGCGCGAGTAACGGATGAATAGAGGGCACGACGAGTGAAACATTGGCCATGTCCGTAGAGAGGGTTGGCTTCGCGACACCTTCGTCATCGAGCGAAAATTCACGACCCAATTCTTCGGCGGCGTGGCGATAGTGGGCGAGAATGTCACGGTCCGACTCCATGTGCGAGAAGGCACTCCCGAGCTCGGTGCATTGCAGAGTTGCCCCCGTCGCGAGTGCACCCGCTTCGAAACACTGGGCAATTCGAACTCGTAGTTCGGCCAGTCGATCACTAGTGAGTGACCGACACATGTAACGGCCCACGACCTTTGATGGGATGATATTGGCGGCCGCTCCGCCTTCGGTGACGATGCCGTGCACTTGGTCACCGGGGCGCAACTGCTGGCGCAAGAGACCGATGGCGACCTGGGCCAGGGTCATTGCGTCGAGGGCGTTGATGCCTTCGTACGGAGCCGCCGACGCGTGCGCTTCTTTGCCCGTATAGGTAACTTCAAAATGGTCAACCGCGAGACACGTCGCTTCGAGACGTTCCGTGGGCCACGGGTGAATCATCAATGCCGCGTGGACGCCGTCGAAGCAGCCCGCTCGAAGTAGATCAATCTTCCCACCACCACCTTCTTCTGACGGGGTGCCGAGCAAAATCACCGTGAGGTTTAACTCGTCGGCAACCGCCCCAAGGCCAATTGCTGCACCGAGCGACGACGCGGCGATGATGTTGTGACCACAGGCGTGACCGACGTCAGGCAGCGCGTCGTATTCGGCGCAGAGGACGACGTGAAAGTCACCCGTACCCTTGGTAGCGCGAAAGGCAGTTGGTAACGACGCAATTCCTCGCTCGACGACAAAACCAGCGTTCTCGGACGCCTGAGCCACGGCTTCGGCACTCAGAAACTCTTCGTAACCAGTTTCCGGGTGTTCGTGCACGTAACGGCTAAGGGCCAGGAGTTCACTTCGAGCGCCAGTAATGGCCTGGGTGGCACGCTCGAGGGCGGTCATTCGATGACGACCACCACGTCGCCAGCGGTTACCGAATCACCGGGAGCGACCTTGATTGCCTTCACGACGCCAGTCTTCTCCGCATTTACCGAGTTCTCCATCTTCATGGCTTCAAGAATGACGACCGTTTCACCAGCTTCGACGTGCTGACCCACTTCGACGCTCACCTTGACGATTGTTCCCTGCATTGGAACTGCAACCGAACCCGATCCAGTCCCCACGACGCCACCGTGGTGCTGGCGACGGGGCTTGGCTGCCGTGCTGACCGGCTTGGCCGGACCATCATCAGAGCTTTCGGGCACCCACAGTGCCACGGTCACTCGCCGTCCGTTGACTTCCGCGGTGACGTCCTTTCGAACCGTCCCTGCTCCTACCGAAACCGCGGGAATTTGGGCGACCGAGAGGTCACTGAAGTCCACCGACTGTTCGACCCATTTTGTGGAGTGGGTGCCGTCAACAAAGTCCTGGCTCGCGAGGATAATCATGTCCGCGGGCAAGGTTGTCGCCACACCAAGAATGCTGGTCTCTTCAATCGCGCGCATCATTCGACGCCGTGCTCTTTCGCGGTCCGGAGCCCACACAATCAGTTTTGCAATGAGGTTGTCGTAGTACTGCGATACCGTGTCGCCCGCGGCGTAACCAGCGTCGAGTCGCACGCCGGGCCCCGAGGGCTGATCGAAGCGAGTGATGGTTCCCGGTGAGGGGGTGAATCGTCCGCCCGAAGGCTCCTCGGCGTTGATACGAACTTCAATTGAGTGACCATTTCGACCAACTTCTTCTTGGGTGAAGTCGAGCGCTTCGCCCGCGGCAATTCGTAGTTGCCACTCGACCAAATCGAGTCCGGTGACCAGTTCGGTCACGGGGTGCTCAACCTGGAGTCGCGTATTCATTTCGAGAAAGAAGAATTCACCATCTTGGTAGAGGAACTCAACAGTTCCAGCGTTGACGTAGCCGCAGGCCTTGGAGACTTTGACGGCCGCCTCACCCATGGCTTGGCGAATCTCGTCCGGAAAGTTCGGAGCGGGCGATTCCTCGATGAGTTTTTGGTGTCGTCGCTGGGCCGAGCAGTCACGCTCACCAAGCCACAACGTGTTGCCGTGACTGTCAGCCAGAATCTGCATTTCAATGTGACGCGGCCACGTCAAATACCTTTCGACGTAACATTCGGACCGACCGAAGTAACTCTGGGCCTCACGCTGGGCACTTTCCAGTGCCGCTTGCGCACCATCGGGCCCTTCGACGACCTTCATGCCACGTCCACCGCCACCGAATGCGGCCTTGATCGCGACGGGCCAACCGAACTCTTTTCCGAAGGCCACTACTTCCTTGGCATTGGTCAGTACTTCACTTCGACCGGGCACGCCCTCAACACCCGCCTTTTGCGCAGCGAGACGAGACGAGATTTTGTCACCCATTACTTCGATCGCCTCGGGCGGAGGTCCGATGAAGGTCACGCCACGTGAGGTAATCGCTCGCGCGAAGTCAGTATTTTCTGAAAAGAAGCCGTAGCCAGGATGAACCGCGTCGGCACCCGAGCGCTGGATGATGTCGAGCATGGCTTCGGTGTTCAGGTAGCTTTCTGCCGCGGTTAAACCGCCAAGGGAGTACGCCTCATCGGCCAGTCGCACGTGCAGTGCATTGCGATCGAGTTCTGAGTACACGGCAACGGTAGCAATGCCCATTTCTCGACACGTGCGGATGACGCGTACCGCTATCTCACCACGATTGGCAATGAGGACTTTCTTAATCACGTCAACCTCCGTTGGGGGACCGCTATTTTCAACTACTTATCGGATAAACCCTAGTCTTTAGGGGTGGCTGCAATGATTTGGCGTGTCGAACACTTGGCGACCGTGGACTCCACGAACTCCCGGCTCGCCGAAGCGGCCCGCCACGGGGTGCCCGAGGGGCACGTCATTATTGCCGACTACCAATCGGCAGGGCGTGGTCGACTCGACCGTACGTGGCTTTCGGTACCAGGGAGTTCATTTCTCTGCTCAATCCTGTTGCGACCTGCGCTGTCCCCGCAAGAACTACAGCTCGCCGTCGTGGCGGTCGCACTCGCTGCGCGAGCGGCACTAGTGCGACTGAGCGGAGTGCGCCCTCAACTCAAATGGCCGAACGATCTCGTCGTTGATGACGTGAAGCTTGGCGGGCTACTAGCGGAACTCATTGGGGGTACGACTAATGGGGTGGTGGTAGGCGTCGGTATCAATCTCACCAGTACGCCTCCGGATTTCGTCGCCACGTGTGTTCGTGACCTGGCGGGAGTGACGATTACGCCTCTGGCCCTCCTCGACCTCGTACTCGAAGAGCTCGAACCACGTCGCATGCAGTTGGATAGTGAAGACGGCCGACAAGCTCTGCGAACTGAATACCAATCGTCACTCTGCACGCTGGGACGCGTAGTCAAAATTGAACTGTTTGACCGCACGGTCGTTGGACACGCGAGGAGCGTTGACCCCGAGGGACGCCTAGAAGTAGAAGTTGACGGCTCGAGTGAATTCTTCAGTGCCGGTGACGTCGTACATCTGCGTATTGATGAAGGCTCGACTCTATGAGTCGGCCCGTTCGCGTCGTAGTGACTGGAGCAAGTGGCCAGGTTGGTGTCGATCTGGTCGACACGTTACGTGGCCGCACGGTGCGGGGCGCTCGTACTTCTTGGCATCCCGATGGCCTAGCGGTGCACAGTGATGAGTTCGAGGTCCTGGGGCTCTCTCATCACGAACTGGATATAACTGACCGTGAGGCAGTCCAGCGGGCGATCGAGCGAACTCGTCCCGACGTGATTGTCCACTTAGCCGCTTACACTGCGGTCGACCGCGCCGAAGGTGACCCGGATACGTGCTACGCGGTAAACGCGACGGGCACGGGATTACTGTCGCGCGCGGCGAAAGAGACCGGTGCTCATCTCATTACCGTCTCCACCGATTACGTCTTCGATGGGTCAAAGGGGAGTGCCTACGTTGAAGAGGATGCGACCAATCCTCAGAGCGTCTACGGCGCCTCGAAATTGGCTGGTGAGCTGCTTTGTCGAGAAGAGGACACGATTGTTCGAACGTCGTGGGTGATGGGGGTGCGCGGTAAGAACGTGATGAACGTAATTGTCGATCGTGCCCAATCCGGGGAGCAGGTTCGATTCGTCAATGATCAGACCGGTTCTGTGACTGTTGCGGCGGATTTGGCTCGAGCACTGGTGACGCTGGTGCGTACTCGTCCGGGTGGACGGTGGCACGTTGCAAATACGGGTACGACGACGTGGTTTGAAATTGCTCGTTACGCCGGTGAGCTTCTTGGACGAGACGGTGATTTTGCCACGCCCATTGCGACTTCAGAACTGGTACCGGCTCCCGCAGCCCAACGACCCGTACGCAGCGATCTTTCCACGGCCAAATGGCAACTTCATTGGGAGCCGCTACCTGATTGGCGCGACGCCGTTACTCGCCTCGTGACCGACCGCGCGCCATTGGTTGGTGACGCGTGAGTAGTCCATCGCGAGTGGCGGCAGTAGTAGTCGATTTTCACGCGGGCTCGGCGCTGACGCGCTGCATCGATTCACTTCTCGCAAATGGAGTTGACAACATCATCGTTGTTGAAAATGGCACCGCGGGGTCAACACTGGCGGACCTTGATGGGCGAAGAGTTCACGTCGTTGTCCCGGGCCGCAACTTGGGATACGGAGGTGGCGTGAATCGGGGTGCCGCGTTTAGCGGACCTAATGACTATCTGCTGGTGTCCAATCCCGACGTGGTACTTCACGATGGCGCCGTCGCGTTACTCGTGGCATATTTGGATGCGAACGACGAAGTCGGCATTGTGGGTCCAACAATTCTGCGCCCCGACGGTTCGATCTATCCCTCCCAGCGCGTCTTTCCCAACGTGTGGCTCGCGGGCGTGCACGCGCTCCTAGGACCCCTCTGGCCAACAAATCCGGCCACCAAGCGCTACCGAGCGGCGCGTGCGGACGGCTCAGTTGACTGGGTATCGGGGGCCTGTTTTCTAATTCGGCGCAGCACTTTTGAGATTGTTGGTGGTTTTGACGAGCGCTACTTCATGTTCGCCGAAGATATGGCGTTGTGTTGGTCGCTGAGTCGCCGGGGCTTTCGCGTCGCGACCCTACCCGAGGCCATTGTCACTCATATTGAGGGGCTCTCGCGTCGTCAGGCTCCCCGAGCGATGGTGCGCGCGCATCACCGCAGTGCTATTCGATTTGAGTGGCAGACGGCGCGAGGACTACGGCGATTACTGGCCCCACTGGCCATTGTGGTGCTGGGAGTTCGGCTCTTGATCGTCCAAGTAGTCGGCCCCCGGGGCTGAGCGGCGAGAGCACCTAGAATATGTCGAGGGCTGCGAGTGGTTCTGTGGTTGCAAGTCGATGCCAGCCGCGGGCGAAGCGACCCACGTAAGGCGTCTTCTTGACGCCGAGCATGGCGCGGTTTAGAAGTAAGTCCTGCCTCGAGACGATCAAAGTGGTTGTCACGAGAGCCGGTGAAGTGTGCGAATTTGTTGCCGGAGAGCCAGTGGCTGCCGGTGATACGTACGGACATCGCTGCAGGCAAGTGTGGGGTCAAAGACCAGGTCAGACACCCGCAGCCCTCAAGCTTTTTCTTTAGAACCGGTAGGGTGAGACTAGTTATGAGCGTATTTGGCAAAATCCTAAAAGCGGGCGAGGGTAAGCGGGTCCGTCAGTTGGCGGAACTCGTTGGCCCCATTAATGAACTCGCTGGCGAGATGGCCGCCCTAACCGACGCGGAACTTCGCGCGAAGACCGACGTCTTTAAAGAGCGCATCGCCGAAGGTGAGACGCTCGACGATATTTTGCTGGAGGCCTTTGCCGTCGTTCGTGAAGCGGCCACCCGCGTACTTGGTCAGCGCCACTACGACGTGCAGCTCATGGGTGGCATGGCGCTGCACTTTGGCTGGATTGCCGAGATGAAGACTGGTGAAGGTAAGACACTGGTCTCCACGTTGCCGGTCTACTTGAACGCGCTCTCGGGTAAGGGTGTGCACCTCGTCACGGTGAACGACTATCTCGCTACTCGTGACGCTAACTGGATGGGCCAACTTCACCGTTTTCTGGGCTTGAGTGTTGGCCGAGTTGGCCCCGACCTCACCGAGTTCGAGGACAAGCGAGCCGCGTACGCCTGTGACATTACGTACGGGACGAATACGGAATTTGGTTTTGATTATCTCCGCGACAACATGGCTCGCCGGCGCGACCACATGGTGCAGCGCGGACACAATTTCGCCATCGTGGACGAAGTGGACTCAATCCTCATTGACGAAGCTCGTACCCCGTTAATTATTTCCGGTCCCGCGTCGGACGTAACCAAGCTGTACTACCAATTCGCTTCCATTGCGCGAACCCTCTCTCGTGACGTTGACTACGAAGTGGACGAGGAGAAAAAGACGGTCATGCCGACCGAAGCCGGTATTGAGAAGGTTGAGCGCCAATTAGGCGTAACGAATCTCTATGACGCGGTCGCCACAAACTACGTACACCAGATTGGGCAAGCGCTGAGGGCCAAGGAACTCTTTCATCGTGACAAGGACTATCTCGTCGACGTGGGTGAAGTGAAAATTATTGATGAGTTCACGGGACGGACGCTGGACGGACGACGTTGGTCCGATGGACTGCACCAGGCTGTCGAAGCCAAGGAGCGGGTCCGTATTCAAGAAGAGAACCACACCTGGGCCACGGTGACCTTGCAGAACTACTTCCGTCTCTACAACAAGCTCTCGGGCATGACGGGAACTGCCGAAACCGAAGCCGCCGAGTTCGGTAATACGTACGGTCTGTCGGTAGTCTCGATTCCCACCAACCGAACCTCACAGCGTCAAGACGAGCCCGATCTGATTTACAAGACCGAAGTGGCCAAGTTCGCGGCCATCGTCGACGACGTGCGTGAGCGAAACACCATCGGTCAACCCATTTTGCTCGGTACGGCTTCGGTAGAAAAGTCTGAGTTGCTCTCACGTGAACTTTCTAAAGCCGGCATTCAGCACGAAGTGTTGAATGCCAAGCAGCACTTTCGTGAGGCCGAGATTGTGGCCCAGGCGGGGCGAAAGTTTGCGGTCACGGTAGCGACCAATATGGCTGGTCGTGGTGTTGACGTCATTTTGGGCGGTAATCCAGAGGGATTAGCCACGCGAGAGATTGCGGGTCGGGGCCTTCAGGTCGGAACCGAAGAGTACGACGAGGCCTTTCAGAAGGTGTTGAGCACCATCCGACCCGTTTGCGAGGCGGAAGGTGATGAGGTTCGCGCCGTTGGTGGCCTCTACGTGCTGGGTACCGAACGACACGACTCACGGCGAATCGACAACCAGTTGCGTGGTCGAGCGGGACGACAAGGTGATCCCGGGGCGAGCCGTTTCTACCTTTCACTCGAAGATGAACTGCTGCGTCTCTTTGCGACCGGAGCTGTCTCGTGGGTGATGGACCGAACGATGCCCGATGATGAGGCGATTGAAGCAAAAATGGTCTCCAAGGCTATTGAGCGCGCGCAAAATACGGTCGAAGGTCGAAACGCCGAGATTCGAAAAGATGTACTGAAGTACGACGAAGTAATGAACGAACAGCGAAAGGTGATTTACGGCCGTCGCCAACAGGTCATTGATGGTGAGGACATCCACGATGCCACGTTGGCAATGATTGAATCGTGTCTTAGCGAAGTAGTTGAGGATCGTCTCGCGGGGGAATTCTCTGAAGAGTGGGACCTGAACGCGCTCATGGTGGAACTACAGACGTATTATCCCACCCGAGTGAGCGCCGAGACGCTTCGTCCCTACGACGATCGAGAGGACCTCGTAGCCCTGGTGGTCGACGACGCACTGAAGGTCTACGAGGAGAAGTGCGAGTCTTTCCCCGGAGGTCTCGACACCGCTAAGGATATTGAGCGTGACGTCATGCTGCAGATTCTGGACCAGCGATGGCGCGACCATCTTTCGGATATGGACTACCTCCGTGATGGTATTCACCTGCGTCAGGTGGCCCAGCAAGATCCCCTCACCGCGTGGCAAAAAGAGGGTTACACAATGTTCGAACATCTCCTCCGAGCGGTCGACAGTGACTTCGTTCGCTACATCACGCACGTTGAAGCAACGGTGACCCCGGCCGACTCGAGTGATGACGGCCTCGAACGCGCAGTCACCAATGCGAATGAAGTCGCCCCGGGAGCCGTTGACCTTCCCGCGCACAACTCACCTAGTGATTCGAAGAGCTCGCCGAAGAAAGAGGGCGACAAGATTGGACGGAATGAACCGTGCTGGTGTGGCACGGGCAAGAAGTTCAAGCAGTGCCATGGCCGACCCTAAAGCAGAAATCGCCCTACGCGACGCGCTCACGGCCCTCGAAGAACTCGAGGTCCGATGGAACGCTGCCCGAGAGTATCTGAAGATTGATACGGCCCGCGCGCGCCATGAGGTGCTGAGCAGCGAAGCAGAAGATCCCAATCTTTGGAATGACCAAGATCACGCTCGAGAGGTCACGACGGAACTTGGTCGACTGAGCAACGATCTTGAATCCTTTGATCAGCTGCGAAGCGCAATCGATGACTGCGCAATTCTGGTGGACTTTTCACGTGAATCGATGACCACTGGTGATATCGACTGGTCGTTGCTCCAAGAGCTCTCCGATACCGTTGCGGGTCTCGAGCACCGGTTAGCAGCCCTCGAGACGCAAAGTCTGCTGAGTGGTCCCTACGACGAGAACGACGCGATTGCCGAGCTGCACGCGGGTGCTGGCGGGACCGACGCCCAGGATTGGACCGAGATGTTGTTGCGTATGTACGTCCGATGGGCGGAACGCCGCGGTTTCGGGGTGGAGATCGATGAAGTGACCGACGGTCAAGAGGCTGGTCTCTTGTCCGCCACGTTCATCGTGAAGGGTCGTTTCGCCTACGGGTGGCTCTCGGCCGAGCGCGGCGTGCACCGACTTGTTCGAATTAGTCCCTTCGATTCGCAGGCTCGTCGGCAAACGAGTTTTGCCAGTATGGACGTCACGCCACTACTCGCCGACAATTCGTCAGAAGTTGAAATTGATGAGAAGGAGCTACGCGTCGATACGTACCGCTCTTCGGGAGCCGGAGGTCAACACGTCAATAAGACTGACTCGGCCATTCGAATTACCCACCTGCCGTCGGGCATCGTGGTGAGTTGCCAGAATGAACGAAGTCAACACCAGAACCGAGCACGAGCGATGCAGATTTTGGTGGCGAAACTCGCCGACCGTGCGCGCGCCGAACGTCAAGCGGCGATGGACGCGCTCAGTGGTGATCGCGGTGACAACGCCTGGGGATCGCAAATTCGTAGCTACGTCCAGGCGCCGTATCAATTAGTGAAGGACCATCGAACGGATTTCGACACCGGTAACGTTGACGCCGTGCTCGATGGTGATTTAGATGACTTCATGGAAGCCGAATTACGTCGCCTACGGTCTCGCGCGTAGCTCCGAGAAACCTCGGCGAATCCTTGAAACTTACCTATTTGGTGAGGCCGGAATCGCGCGGAGCCAAACTAGAATGTCGTGAAGGTAATTTTTGCCATTGTTCAGCCGCACTGGTTGACCCGAAGGAGGTGCGCACGTGATTCGATTTGAGCAAGTCTCCAAAACGTACAAGAACGGCACGCCAGCCCTGGTCAATATTTCGCTCGACATTGAGAAGGGGGAGTTCGTCTTCTTGGTAGGGGCCTCGGGTTCGGGCAAAACCACCTTCCTACGACTCTTACTGCGTGAAGAGTCCCCTGACTCTGGTCGCATTCTCGAAGCGGGCCGTGACATTGGCGATCTGCCTAAGTGGCGCGTGCCCTACCTTCGTCGCAACATTGGCTGCGTCTTCCAAGATTTCCGACTCTTGCCCAACAAAACGGTCTTTGAAAACGTGGCATTTGCCCTCGAAGTAATCGGGCGTCCTCGCTCCACCGTTGAGTCCCAAGTACCACAGATTCTTGAGCTGGTGGGTCTTACTGATAAGTCGAGCAACTTACCTGGCGAACTTTCTGGTGGCGAGCAGCAGCGCGTGGCCGTGGCTCGGGCGTTCGTCAATCGACCATTAATTCTGCTCGCGGACGAACCAACCGGTAATCTCGATCCGGCGAACTCCGAAATCATCATGTCGCTGCTCGAGCGTATTAACCGCACGGGTACCACCGTCGTGATGGCCACGCACGACAAGGGTTTGGTGGACCGCATGCGTCGCCGCGTCGTCGAGCTCGACCGAGGCGAAATGATTCGAGACCAAGTCCGTGGTGTATACGGGATTGATGAACCGGCGATGGGTCACTAATGCGCGTGTATCTTCGCTACGCAATTAAGGAGACCATCAGCAATCTCTGGCGTAATCGCATGATGACGATCGCCGCCGTGCTGACCGTCGCAGTGTCGCTTTCGCTGGTTGGTGCGGCTCTGCTGCTGAAACAAAGCGCGGCGCAGGCATCGGCACAGTGGCAACAGGGAACCCGCGTGACCGTGTGGATGGAGCCGACCGCGTCGAAGGCAGAAATATCGACAATTCAGGGCCAGTTGGCCAATCTGCCGATCGTGAAGAGCTGCGTTTACTACACCCAATCCCAGGACTATCAAGAAGCGCTGCAGTTGTTACCTCGTTCCGAGTCGAGCGTGCTCAGCGTCACGGACGTACCATCATCGTTTCGCTGCGTACCGACCGTTCCTCAGAACGCCTTCGTGGTTGAATCGCAATTCTCGAATCAGCCCGGCGTGTACAGCGTGACGGCACCCGAGCAACAGATTCGCCAAATGAACCGGGCAATTCGAGTACTGCAAATCGTCTTCTTGGCGTTAGCGGGGGTACTTCTGCTCTCGGCCACGGTACTGATCTTGAACACCATCCGCATGGCCATCTTCTCTCGTCGTCGAGAGGTTTCGGTGATGAAGTTGGTGGGCGCCACCAACTGGTTCATTCGAATTCCTTACATCACTGAAGGCTTTATCCAGGGACTCCTTGGTTCAGTCGTAGCGATTATTGCGGTCACCGCTCTGAAAATCTGGTACCCACTGCATAACGAGTTCCAGCTCAACGCGCGGTCATTGATCGGCACGAGTACGGTCGTGCTCGTGGTCGGAGTCTTGATTGGTTCAGTCGGATCGGCTATTGCCATCCGTAGGTTCCTCGACGTTTAGTTTGACGATCCGTCAAAGTCAATAGCGAGCGAATTGACGCAGTAGCGAAGTCCGGTCGAGGTGGGGCCGTCATTGAAGACGTGGCCGAGGTGTCCCCCGCAGCGGGCGCAGAGAATTTCCGTTCGTGTAACTCCGAGCGAATGGTCGGGGCGTTCGAGGATGGTGCCGGGCTTGCACGCGTCAAAGCTGGGCCACCCGCAACCCGAGTCAAACTTCTGGGCCGTGTCGAACAGGATTTGATTGCATCCCGCGCACGTAAAGACCCCTTCGTCGTCGACGTGTAATAAAGAACCCGAGAATGGGGCTTCGGTGGCGGCTTCGCGCAGGACTTCATACTGAGCCGGCGAAAGCTGCTCGCGCCACTGCTGATCACTCTTTTGCACGTCGAAGTTCATGGCCACAATGTAGTGGTTTGTCGCCCAAAGTGCGCCGGCGAACTCGATTGGGGCTTTAGAGGTAGCGGCCGCGGGGCGACTCGGTGTAGCGCGGTGGGAACTCCGGCTGATCGAGCAAGAGCCGCTCAAAAGCGCTGGCTAACCCTTCAGGGTCGAGACCCAATTCGGCGAGTAGGAGGTCAGGGCGATGCTGCTCGAGGAAGGCTCGTGGCACACCGAGAATTCTGGTCGTCGGAAAGTCTCTTTCCAACTCCTGGGCTCGACTGCGAAGAGCCGAGACCATGAGGGTACCGGCTCCGCCGTGCCGAGTGCCATCTTCCACGGTGATGACCCGCTCGTGTCGCAGTGCGTCATCGATCATGAGCGAATCTGGCGGTAGGACCCTGACGTCGTAGAGAGTTACTGCGCCGGCTTTTGATCCCATCAGTTCGAGGGCCTTGTAGGCGCTGGGGGCCATTTTGCCCACGGCCAGCACGCAGAGCGAACCATCGCCACGGATGACTTCGCGCGCGCTTAGTCCATCGCCAGTCTTTCCATCAAATGGTTGGGGTAGCGTCTTTGGGAATCGCAGCGCAGTGGGTGTACTCATGGAGAGAGCGCTCGCGAGCATGCCGGGAATCTCTTGCGCCGAAGAGGGCGCAAAAATGGTCATATTTGGAATGGCGAGACAGAGCGCCATATCGAGCAGTCCGTGATGGCTCGGACCATCATCACCCGTAATGCCCGCACGGTCGAGGACGAATACGACGGGCAGATTTAAGAGTCCCACGTCGAGGTGTGCCTGGTCAAAGGCCCGAGAGAAAAAGGTTGAGTAGAGCGCGACCACTGGCTTTAGTCCACCCATCGCCATGCCGGCGGCGGAAGTCACGGCGTGTTGTTCAGCAATGCCAACGTCAAAGAAGCGCGTGGGAAATCGTTCTTGAAATTGGAGCAGCCCAGTGGGACCAGCCATAGCGGCCGTAATGGCCACAATCCGCTTGTCGACATCGGCCATCGTGACGAGCGAACGAGCAAAAGATTCGGTGAACGACTGCGGGGCGATCTCTTCGTCATTGAGACGCGGCGGCAGTTTGAAGTCGTGCATTTTTAGGTTGTCGGTCACGGCGGGTGCGTAGCCTCGCCCTTTCTCGGTGAGTGCGTGCACGAGGATGGGTCCATCCCAGCTGGCGGCACTGCGCAGCACCTGTTCGAGGGCCTCAATGTCGTGGCCATTGATTGGTCCGACGTAGCGGACCCCAAGATTTTCGAAGAAGGTGTGTGGCGTGACCATTTCGCGCAGTACCGAAGTGAAACCATCGATACCCAGATAGGCAAATTTTCCGACACGGGGAAGATGAGGAACGAGACGACGAAGTCGCTCGCGCAACGTGAGGTAAGTGCGATTGAGGCGCAAGTTCGTGAGCGACTCTGAGAGTTTCGAAATGGTGGGTGCGTAACTGCGCCCGTTATCGTTCAGGACTATGACCACTCGCTGATTGGAGTGCCCCAAATTATTGAGAGCCTCGTAGGCCATACCTCCGGTGAGCGAGCCGTCGCCGACCACCGCCACGACGTGACGATTGCCACCGTGACCAATGAGTTCTCGACGTTGCTCGAGGGCGACCGAGAGGCCGTGGGCGTACGAGAGGGCGGTTGAGGCGTGTGACGACTCAATCCAGTCGTGGTCGCTCTCGGCCCGATTGGGGTAGCCCGAGAGACCGCCACGCTGGCGCAGATTCTTAAATCCGTATCGTCGTCCGGTCAAGAGTTTGTGGACGTAGGACTGGTGCCCAGTGTCCCAAAGAATTATGTCGTGAGGTGAATCAAAGACTCGGTGTAGAGCGAGCGTCAGTTCGACCACACCGAGATTCGAACCTAGGTGCCCGCCCGTGGTCGTGACCGTAGAAATAATGAATTCGCGAATCTCTCCACTCAATTGATTTAGTTCGTCAATCGTCAGACCCTTCAGGTCATCGGGCGATTCAATTGAGGGCAACAGCACCAAGTCAGCCTACCGTTGGCGACTGCGAATTCTTCCGGAGAAAGTACTAACCACGCTGTGGTTGCGCCCAAAAGGGGAGTGGGAGGGGTACACGCGCTGTCGTGACGGCTTCAATTCGTTGCGCGGCCGCCAGCAGCCGCCACTCACTTCCGGGTCGACCAAGGAGTGCGAGCCCCACGGGTAGATCGTGCACGAGACCCATTGGCAGACTCATGATGGGCCAACCAGCTATGGCCGGAGCCATCGTCGCGCAACTTGCCGGACCCGGATGGCCGCCGACGGCGAGGTCGCTCTTCCAGGCTGGCCCGTAGGCCGGGGCGAGCACGAGGTCAACGTCGTGGAGCCCTGGTCGAAGACATTTTTCAATGGCCCAGTCGAGATTGCGCTGGCGGGCTTTGGCGTACTGCGCACTGGCCCGACCACCAGTAGCTCGAGCCGCAAGAAAGTGTTCGTGACCGAAGTGGCGCTGCTCGACAGCTCGTTCGGCGTCTTCGAAGGCAATAACGTCCTCGAGCGAAGCCACGCCACTACCGGGACGCTCGCGCAGGTACGCGCTGAGGTCGTCATAGAGCTCACTGGTTAAGACCAGCAGCTCGTCGGCTCCTTCTTGCTCGCCCGGTTCGGCCAACTCTCGATTGTGCAGTATCAAACCATCTTCACGCAGGGCCTGCATGATTTCGTCAAAACGGTCGTCAGTTTCGGGGTGACCGGTTCGCCAATTTGTCGCCACCGCGAAGGTTGGGGATGGTGCAGTGGTGGGGCGCGCAGTGTTGCTCAGCGCGGCGAAGAGCAGAGCCACGTCATCGACCGAGCGGCCCATGGGGCCGGGGCTGTCTTGACTAGCGCTAATTGGTACGACGAAAGTGGTGGGGATTAGTCCCACCGTGGGCTTTAATCCCACCACGCCATTGAGTGACGCAGGGCAGACGATTGATCCATCGGTCTCCGTGCCGATCGCGAGCGGGGCCAGCCCAGCCGCCAGCGCGGCCCCCGAACCTGACGACGAACCACCCGCGGAGCGGTCGAGCGCCCAGGGATTTCCAACGAGCCCGCCCGTTGCCGAGTAACCACTCGTCGAACGAGTTGAGCGCATGTTCGCCCACTGACTCAGATTGGTACTACCAAGAATTAGCGCTCCCGCTTGTCGAAGGCGAGCAACCAACGGTGCCTCGCGTGCGGGTCGGCCCCACAGGGCGCTCGAACCAGCGGCACCGGGCAGACCCGTGGCTTCGATGTTGTCTTTGATGAGAATGGGAATTCCGTGCAGGGGACCTCGTAACGCACCGTTGACGCGTTCACTGTCGCGTTCGTTGGCGACGGCGCGCACGTCATCAGAGAGAGCCGCAATTGAGCGAAGGGCAATTGGTGAGTCGGCGACGTCAATCGCGGCAATGCGCGCGAGTAGCGCTTCGACAATCTCAATCGAACTGGTAGCGCCTTGAGCTAACTGTTCTTGTAGCGAGCTGACGGGACTGTTGGCGAGTTCGCTCGTTGAGGAGTGGGGATCGGTCATTACAGCATCGTAGGACGAGATTGTGCTGTCGTTTTGGCACATTTCGTGGACCGCATACGGCCAATAGGATTATCCCATGTCCTCAATATTGGTTGAACGTGATGTACTGCAAGCGGTTCTTGGGGCTGCCCTCGAACGGGGTGGCGAGTTCGCCGAAGTGTTCGTCGAAGATCGCACCACCTCGTCGGCGGTCATGGATCAGGGTCGAGTAGAAGAGCTCAGCTCGGGTCGAGACCGCGGAGCTGGAATTCGAGTGGTGGTCGGTGAAACGACCGGATTCGCCCACACGGCCGACCTCTCGCAGCGTGGACTACTCGCGGCGGCCCAGGCGGCGGCGTCAGTAGCTCGAGGTGGCGGTGGTGGAGTACGTGAGATTGCTCTTGGCGAGCACCGCGACTATCCGACGCAAGCAACTACTTTGCCGGGTGAGGTTGCTAAGGCGAAGAAAATTGAGATACTCCGTCACGCTGATGATGTTGCGCGAAGCGAAAGTTCGTCGATTACGCAAGTGCAAGTCGCGCTCGGTGACTCCACCCGTCGATTCGTAGTTGCCAACTCCGATGGAGTATTTGCTTCAGACAATCAAGTCCGTACGCGGTTTAATGTTTCGTGCATAGCCAGTGGCGACACGGGTATGCAGACTGGATATCGACCAATTGCTGGTACACGCGGCTTTGAACTGTTGACCCCTGATGCCGTGGCGGAGGCTTCGCGCGGCGCGGCGCGTCAAGCAATCATCAAACTTGATGCACGTCCCGCTCCGTCGGGCGATCTCCCGGTGGTCCTCGCGGGCGGTTCAGGGGGAATTTTGTTTCACGAGGCCTGTGGTCACGGTCTCGAAGCCGACGCCATTTTGAAGCAGGCGTCGGTCTACGCCGGCAAAGTTGGTCAGCAAGTCGCGAGCCCCCTGGTCACCCTGGTCGACGATGGCACCGTGGTTGGTGAATGGGGTTACTTGAGCGTCGACGACGAGGGGCGCGCGAGCGGTCGCAACGTCCTCATCGAGAACGGAATGCTGACTGATTACATGTGGGACTACTTGCGAGCGAGAAAAGAAGGTCGGGTGTCGTCGGGCAATGGACGTCGCCAGAGCTACCAGCACCTCCCGATGGTTCGCATGACGAATACCTACTTACTCGAGGGCGACTCTGACGCCGACGAGATTGTCGCCCAAACACCGCGCGGGGTGTACGTGGCACAACTAGGAGGTGGGCAAGTCAACACGGCCACTGGTGACTTCGTGTTTGGTATGACGGCCGCGTTCTTGATCGAAAATGGAAAAATCACTGCACCACTTCGTGACTGCAACCTCATTGGCAACGGCCCCGAGATCCTGCAACGAGTTGACGCTGTCGGGCGCGACTTTTCGATGACTCCCGGGACCTGCGGTAAGGACGGCCAGTCCGTACCGGTGGGCACCGGACAGGCGACCATGCGACTGTCGAGTGTCACGATTGGTGGCACCGCCCTATGAGCGAACTACTCGAACGGGCCGAAAAAATTCTCGACGCGGCGAAGGGTTCCGAGGCAGTTGAGATTTATCTCTCCACTGGAGTGGACACCGAAGTACGCGCCTACCAGGGTCAGATTGAGAACCTTTCAAGTGCCACGTCCAGTGGCATCGGTATTCGAATTCTTCGTGAGAGCGCCGCGGGCGCTCAAGTGGGTACCGCGTGGGCTGGTTCGCTCGACGACGAGGCAATCAGCGATGCACTGCGCGAAGCTCGCGATAACGCCCATTTCGCGACCGAAGATGAGTACGTCGCCTTTGCTCGTCCCGATGGGGTGGACCCAGCCACGCTTAACCTGACTGACGCCAGAGTGACGAGCACACCACTGGATGAAAAAATTGCTATGGCGATTGAGCTTGAGCAGCTGGTGCGAAGTGGCGATTCGCGAATTCGTCAAGTGGATTCGGCTAACTATTCGGACTACGTTGCCGAGGCGGCCATCGTTTCGACGACCGGTATTCGAGCAACGTACGCGCGCTCGGGCGCCTACGTGTCCGTGGAAGCGATTGCTACCGATGGCGCAGATGATCAGACCGGCTGGGGACTCTCGGTAGGTCGTGCGCCGAGTGAGCTCGATATCAACGAGGCGGCGCGCGACGCGATCACTCGGGCCACCCGGATGCTCGGAGCCGTGAAACCTCCATCAATGCTCTGCACCGCAGTCTTTGACCCTCGAACGGCGGCCACGCTGCTCGCCATTATCGGAAGTGCCCTCAGCGGCGAAGCCGTCGTGCGGGGTCGTTCATTCTTCGCCAATCGAATTGGTGAAACGGTGGCTTCGCCGCTGTTTACGCTGCTCGATGATCCCACCGATGCGCGACACTTCGCGGCCAGTGCGTACGACGGTGAGGGTCTCGCGTGTCGTAAAAATGTACTCATTGAGAAGGGCGACCTGAAGGGCTTTGTTTACGACACGGTCTCAGCTCGTCGCGCTGGCACATCGTCCAATGGTGGCGCCCTTCGTGGCGGGATTGCCGGTTCGCCGTCGGCTGGGTGTCGGGCGTTGCAGTTAGTTGCGGGCGACGTTGATCAGACCGAAATGCTTCGTCGCGTCGGCCATGGCATCTTCGTTGAATCAGTCACCGGTGTGCACTCTGGCGTGAACCCCATTTCGGGAGACTTCTCGGTGGGCGTTACCGGCCTCATGATTCGTGACGGTGAGTTGGCCGAACCCGTTCGAGAAATTACGGTGGCGTCAACGCTGCAGCGAATGCTCCTCGATGTTGTGTACGTCGGCAACAACGTTGAATGGCTACCGGGCACTGCGGCCGGTCAGTCGCTGGCGATTGATGGAGTGGCGGTCTCGGGCTCTTAGTCGCTCGAACCGGTACTCGCAGTGGGAGCCGGTGAGCTGGGCGCCGGTGTGGCGGGCGTGGCTGCGGGGGCTGCGCTGGGCGTGCTGGAGGGTGGCGTTGCCGACGAATTCGTACTGCGACTGTCGTTCTTATAGAAGCCACTTCCCTTAAAGACAATGCCCACCGCGGAGAAGACCTTGCGCAGTGGTCCACCACAGCTCTCACACGTGGTTAGGGCCGGATCGCTAAATTTCTGGACGGCCTCAGTACGCTGCTGACAGGTCTGGCACTCGTATTCGTAGGTTGGCATTACGACTCCTTGCGGCACTACTCGCCACTGCATCCTACCGTGGACCCTTGAGCCGCCTGACGAGTGATCAATAACTGGGCCAGCCCGCATTGAGGCAAAAACCACTTTCAGCAATTTCAATGCTCGAAGGAACCCAACCATGGTGCCGGACCAAGGTGGCGCGTGATTCGCGCCAAGGGTGGCCAAGACCGGTACCCTCATCAGTATGGCGAAAAGCGCAACGAGCGGAATTCGAGGAGAGACTGAAGGGCGTCGCGAACGATTAGTGGCACTCGTTCTGCTGCTCCAAGCGGCGAGTAGAGAACATCCCCTCACCCAAGAACGTATTGTTCGAGAACTAAAGGTCGACGAGTTTCCCGTTACCGCCCTCGTCCCTCGAAAAGTACCCGCCTACGAAGGCAATGATGATGCCGTTCGTCAGAAGTTTGAGCGAGACAAATCCAGTATTCGTGAGTTCGGATTTCAAATCGAGACTGAAATTCTCGAAGATGGAGGATCGGGTTACTGGATAGATCCCCAGAGTGTGACGGCCCCGGCCATCTTCTTCACTGATGATGAAACACGAGTGGTGCAGCTGGCGCTGGCCCTCTGTGGATTTGGACGTCCGGGGGCCTTTAGCGTGTTTAGTGATGGTCCGGCCGCTGACGGGGGACTGGAGTTCACGAACTACTTCATCCCAATTCTGCGAGCGTTACACCAGCGGCGTGCTCTGACCTTTGACTACCAATCGTCTTCGAATAAGTCACGACTGGTTGAGCCCCTGGTGCTTGACGTCTTCAACGGAATTACCTATCTCGTGGCTCGGATAAAGGGGACCGCGGAAGTTCGTGGATTTCGACTTTCCCGACTGCGTTCAATGCCGGTGGTCTTACCCGACTCGTTTCACGTCGATGAGCCCACGCTGGCTTTAGCCAAAGCGTGGCGTCCAGAGTTTTCGAAGTCACCTAAGCCAACTGACGTGGTGCTCGAGACCAACGACCACTACGCCCAGCTCATCGTGCAACAGTTCCCCAATGCGGTCGCCGCGAAGAAAAAAGATGGCGTGTACGAAGTGGGACTGAGTTTTGCGAGCCAGCGTGCCGCCATGCGATTCGCCCTCGAGGCGGCGAATCGAGTTCGAATTCGCCGCCCCAAAGTTCTGCGCGAAGAGCTGCTCACGTGGCTGGACCAAGTGAATCGGGGTGAAACGGTTCCCGCTGATTCACTACGGTTTTCCGGTCCGGCGACGAACGACGTACTCGGCGAGACGTTGCGACTCTTGCACGCGGTCTACCTCGCCGACGATGGTTTGCGTATCAGTGAACTAGCAAAACGTTTCTCACTTAGTCCGGTCCATGTTCGATTGATTATGGACCGGCTCGTGGCCCTGCAGCCAATTGGTAATCAGTCGGGCTATTTGGCGCACTTACAAAAGGAATGTGACGATTGGGACGACGTCGAGAATGATGACTCGACGTATCGTGCTGATTTCAGTGGCATGACTGGTGACGAGTACGACAGCTCACCGTTCACTTGGTTGGATCTCTTTGAGCTCAACGTGGCGTTACGAGAGGCCAGTCGGGTCTACGTCGAACCCGCTATCTTCTCGGCCATTGAAAAGATTGAGTCAACGGTCGCCTCATTTGTTCAAATGGAGAATGCCGCAAGTGAACCCTTTCTCGCTGACGTGCGCGAAGCAGTTCTTCAGCACGAACAGCTGAAAATTAACTACACCTCCGCCAGTGCCAATGAACCCTCGGTGCGCATTGTGGAGCCGCGCGAAATCAAAGTCCTGAATGGACGGATTTACATGAGGGCCTACTGCACTATGCGCGAGGGGTGGCGCACTTTTCGAGTGGATCGGATCAGTGGAATTCTGGCAAAATCGCCTTCGTCGACGTCTCGACCAGCCGATACGGTAACGAACTGGCTGACCGAGATTGGCGAAGCGGGCGACGAAGTAGTGGTCATTGTGGAGTCAGAACTACGGTGGCTCTTTGAGCCACTACCAAACGCCCAGTGGTGCGTGCTCGATGACGGCCGCCACGCGGTGAAGTTTCGCATTTCGGAACGGTCATTTTTGGACCACCTCATGCTGCGGGCCGGACCGGGAGCCGTGGTGCTGACCCCCACTTTTCACGACGCGGGCCACGAGCTCGCCCGACGAATCGCCAAGGCACTCTAACGCGACCATTGGGTTCCTCGAAAGAGGAGTCCCATGCTGCGCGCCATCATTCGCCGTTCTGACGCCGTTGACTACCTGGTCGACGATGAAGCTCTGGAGTTAGAGGGAGTTCGTGACGCCGGGGCGGCGCGCTGGCTGCGAGGAGTCGGCAATCAGCACGACGCACGTGACGTGAAACGGGTGCTGACGACGACTGATCGAGCGACAATCTGTGGCTACGACCTCATCGTCGCGGCCCCACGACCTATTTCGATTCTGGTGGCCGTTGACGACGTCGCGGCTCCCCACGTCGTGCGCGCGCACCAGCACGCAGTCGCCGCGGCCCTGGCGTATCTCGAGGGCCGAGCGGTCGTGGTCCGTCTGCGACGTGGGGGAAACGACAGTGAACAATCTGCCCAGTGGGGACGCGTGGTGGCATTTACCCATGGGGTAAATCGACACGCCGAACCACACCTACACGACCACGTCCTCGTGGGCTCCAGGCCGCACGGTGCCACAACCGTGCTCGATAGTCGTGCGTTGTTTGCCCATCTGCACACCGGTGACGCTGTCTACCGGACGGTCCTGCGTCACCAAATTGCGGCGACCACGAGTTGGCGGCCCTGGCGTTCATTTTCTGGAGTCGAACACGTGACCGGTCTCGACGAAGGGTATCGAAAGATTTGGCCGGGTCACCGCGACGAACGTGGTGAGAAGTTCTCATGGACGCGCGACGCTATTACTGAACAATGGAGCAGAGATCTGACGAACTTTGAACCGTCGGGCGTCATTGACGAGCCAACAAGGGACCGGGCGCTTCTAGATGAGCACGCGTTTGGCGCCGCGTTCGAAGGTCGCTGGGACGTGGGGCGTCGCCACGTCATTGCCGCCTGGGCTGACGCGGCGGTGTTTGGCACTTCGCTACGCGACTTAGACAGATCAGTAGACCTGCTGTACCCCGAACTGCTTGAAGGACAAGGAGTTCGCGAACTGCTGGTGAGCACGTCACGCGCCCGAATGGTGGGTGCCGTGCGAACTCGAGGCCCCCGTCCCCTGGCCGATCATCAGCTGAGTCAGTGGCTCAGTTCTTCTCGAGAGCGGTCTCGTTCGAGATAGCGAGTGAATCGGTGGTCGCGGTGTGCGGGCGTGAGCACCACCCACCGCATTACTTTGGTGGCGTCGAGAGCGAGAGCAAAACCTGGTCGACCGTTCGCGAGATTGCCAACGGTGGCGCGGTCTCGCTCGAGCCACGAGGTGGTGTAGCCGGCGACGCGACCTTGTCGACTTCGCTGCTCTGACGTTGAATCCACTAGTACTCGCCCCGCCAAATGGGATAACAGTTCGAGCGTCGCACGGTCGGCAATACCGGCCAAAATGACGGTGGTAGCAAAGAGTGAGATAAAGCCATCGGCGGAAGTGCCCCAACGACTTCGCGCTTGACTGAGGTCCTGGAGACAGGCCAGCGTGAGGACTCCCTGGCCACCACCCTCGGACACGATGCTGGCTAGGCGAGGCAGGGGAGCGACGTTGGCGAGTTCGTCCAGGGCCAGCAGTAGTCGAGCACCCTCGTGGTAATGGTCGTAGGTCGCGTGGACGAGCTCTTCGATCAGGCCAACTACCAGGGGGATCGTGACTGATTGGTGGCGACTGGGGGCGACGACATGCAGGTGATGGGGACCGGCCAAAAAGGCGGTGATGTCGAGTGGTGCTTCGCGCGCCGAGTTGCGTGCGGCTTCGGTACGCATGCCCGCAAAGAGGCCCGAGGCCGTAGACCAGATACTCGATTGCTCGCGTTCTTCGGTGGCCAGAACACCACGAAGGAGTGAAACGGCGGGATGTTGATCGCCGTAGCGCTCAGTCAGTTCATCGAGGACACGATCGGCGCTGCGCATATCAACCTGCGAAGCGAGAGTTCCGAGTGTCTCGTTGCGCAGCCCCGCGACGTGCAGCAGTGGCGCCACGAGGGCACCCGCGCGCTCGGTCCAGTGGTCGTCACCGCGATCACCTCGACCACGCCGGGCAACGTCAATGAGGCTTCGGGTGGCCAAAACCGCTCCATCCCAAGTTTTTGACTGTCGAATTGGTGAGTAACCAATTCGGTGCACCCCCGCGGGAAGTGGGACCGATCCCGACGGATCGAAGAGCAACGTGGCGCTGTCACTGCGTGCCCCGACAAGTCGAGTCATGACGTCGCTTTTGGTCGAAGTGATAAGACAAGAATGGTTGCTCATCAGGAGATTTGGAATGATAATGGAGGAAGTCTTTCCACTACGACTTGGACCAAGTACGAGTGTGGAACGCTCACTGCCGCTCGTCACATCACCGTGTTGGCCTCGACCTAAATAGAGTCCATCATTGGTGAGCACGACTCCCAATTGTCGAAAAAAACTCCGAAATACTTGACATTGGTCGCTAAAGCGAGTGAACTTTTACTTGTCCTTCTGCGGAGGAGGTTGATGTTTTATGAAAGTGCTGCTAGCAACGCTTTTATAAATTCCTCCCGTGCAGTTGGTCCGTGCACTGCGATCGGTCGCCGCACAGCCGGGAAGCTGGGTGGTACACGAGCGAGTACACGCATTATCAAGGCGGTACCTGGTATCGAGAGCACCACAGTGGTGTCTTGAGGTTCTAACTTGATACAACGTTGAGTCCCAAGGAGGGAAAGTGGCACCAGCCGCGAAGAAGAAGAAGGCTCCGGCCAAAAAGGTAGTGAAGAAGCGTCCTGCTGCCAAGAAGGCTGCCAAGAAGGCTCCTGCTAAGAAGGCTGCCAAGAAGGCTCCTGCTAAGAAGGCTGCCAAGAAGGCTGCTAAGAAGCGTCCTGCTGCAAAGAAGGCTGCTAAGAAGCGTCCTGCTGCAAAGAAGGCTGCTAAGAAGCGTCCTGCTGCAAAGAAGGCTGCTAAGAAGCGTCCTGCTGCGAAGAAGGCTGCTAAGAGGCGTCCTGCTGCAAAGAAGGCTGCTAAGAAGTAGTTTCAATATTCCCTTCGGGGAATTGGGATTTGAGGGGGCCTTTGGCCCCCTCAAATGCTTTGCGGGCTCGATCAAGATCGGCCGGTTCGTCAATATCGAACTGCCAAGGGCTATCGGTAAGTAGCTGCCAATCCAGCCCCAGGCGCTGCGCCTCACGCTGGTGGTGGTGCGCCGACGAGGGGCCGTAGCCAAAGGTGAAGTCCAGGCCGGTTGGTAGCACCAGTACGTTCGTCCCTTGGCCGTGGTGATCAGCCACAATAGTCACTCCTGGTCCGGGCTCAAAGGCCCCCAGACCGTCAGGTGCGACCAAATCCCCGTGGACCACAATGAATCGGTCGTACTGGCTCCCTAGCGCTTGGTACGAGCCCTGAACGGCGTTATTGAGCCCAGGATGGTCAGAGGTCCAGACGCCGACTCCATTGGCTCGAGCAAAGGTCGTGGCGTCGTCGCTGTCGCTGAGCACAATGACGTGGCGTGGCGCACAGGCTCGCAGGACTCCAATGGCGAGTCGCTCGGCGAGTTCACTGACGTGCTCGATTCCCCCTTCTCGGAGACGTTGCTTGGCCGACGCGAATGACTTCAGTGGCACGACGACAACATCGAGGGACATGGGATGCATGTTAGGGGTGGTTCGTCACTACCCTGAGGGGGTGCCGTCAGTTCCCCTGGACTTATTCGCTTACGAGCGTCCGCTGATCGAGGGTGGCGCGGTCGTGGTCGGACTAGACGAAGTAGGTCGAGGCGCCCTGGCGGGCCCGCTCACCGTTGGCGCTGTCGCCGTAAATCACCTACGGCCTGCACCAGCGGGTCTGACCGATTCGAAGCTGCTGACCCCGGCTCGGCGTGAACGCTTGGTGGGCCCCCTAAAGGAGTGGGCCACGTCGTGGGCGCTTGGCTCGGTATCGTCACACGAGATTGACGAGTGGGGGCTTCGACTCGCTCTCGCGGTCGCGGCAACGCGCGCTCTCGACGGCCTCGACGTCACTGCGACCCACGCACTCATCGATGGCTCGTTCAATCTGTTGCGAGCTCCAATCAACGTGGCCTTTGGTAGTGCGCAACCACCACTACTCACTTACGCCGCACTGGATCACACCACCGTCATTAAGGGTGATCAGTTTTGCGCGACCATTGGTGCGGCGTCGATACTGGCCAAGGTGGCTCGCGACCACGTCATGGTCGAACTCGACACCCAGTACCACGGCTACGGCTGGGTTCACAACAAGGGCTACGGTGCGCCTGATCATCTCGCGGCGCTTCGTGAACGGGGTCCGTCCCAAGAGCACCGACTGAGCTGGCGTCTCCCCAAACCGACGTGAGCGCACAGAACCTTGACTTACGCAGGCACCGTTAGGAATTTATGGCCCAAGGTTAAGATTATGAAGCTATGACTTCTCTGCTCTCCATTGAAAATTTGCGAGTTCAATTCACGTCACGCAACAGCATCGCGACTGCGGTCGACGATTTCTCGCTATCAATTGAACCGGGGGAGTGCGTAGGACTCGTGGGCGAGTCGGGCTGTGGGAAGACCACGACCGGTCTGGCAGTCATTCGACTATTACCCGGTAGTGGGGCCATTACCGCGGGACGCATCATGCTCGACGGTATTGACCTTTCTACCTTGAGCGAAGCCGAAATGCAGTCCCAGCGTGGTCGAACGGTTGCCCTTATTCCTCAAGACCCGATGAGTTCTTTGAACCCGACAACCAAGATTGGTCGCCAAATTGGTGAAGGACTGCGCATTCACTTTGGGGCGTCCGAAGCCGAGGCCCGTACGCGCGCGCTCGAAGTGCTCGAGATGGTGGAGATGCCTCGACCGGCCGAGCGACTCGATCAGTATCCATTCGAACTCTCCGGAGGGCTTCGCCAGCGCGTCATTATCGCGATGGGATTGGTCTGTCGCCCCAAACTCCTGATTGCTGATGAGCCCACGACTGCGCTCGACGTCACGATTCAAGCCCAGATCTTGGATATCCTGGACAACTTACGTCGCGAGCTCCATATGGGTGTCTTGCTGATTACTCACGACATGGGGGTCATCGCGGGTCACACGGACCGAGTCGTGGTGATGTACGGAGCGAAAAAGGCCGAAGAGGCTCCGACGCGCGAACTCTTTGGTTCGATGCGGCATCCCTACACCCAAGCGCTCCTGGCTTCGATGCCGAGTATGGAGACCTCGTCTCGACAAAAACTGACGTCGATTCCCGGAATGCCGCCCGATCTTCGTGGCACCATCGTGGGCTGTCGCTTCGCGCCGCGCTGCACGTTCGCCTCAGATGAGTGTCGCACCACCGAACCCCCGATGACGAGCGATTCGAAGGGCAGCTACGCCTGCTTTCATCCGGTCCAGGGGGCGGCCCCGGTGATAATCCGCGACCACGAGGAATTTAACAAGAGCACAATCGGGCAACAAGTCATTTTGCGTACCGAAGGTCTCACTAAAGAGTTTCCGATTAAGGGTGGTTTGATTCGCCACAAAGTGGGCGCCATCCGTGCGGTCACGAACGTTTCGTTTACGATCCGGGAAGGCGAGACGCTCGGGCTGGTAGGCGAGTCGGGTTGCGGTAAAACCACTATTGGCCGCATGCTGGCGGGCTTAGAGATGCCCACGTCCGGTCAGGTCTACTTCGACGACCAATTGGTCTCGGCACGGGGCTATCGCCCATCCAAGCTCGACCGACGGGCTCGCCAAATGATGTTCCAAGATCCCTACTCGTCGCTGAATCCAAGAATGAAAGTGGCCCAGATTCTGAGTGAGCCATTAATGATCCAACACGAGGGCACCAAGGCTCAGCAGGGGCAACGAACTCGCGAGCTACTTGAATCAGTGGGACTCGACCCTTTGGCGGGCGATCGATACCCCCACGAATTTTCGGGTGGACAACGCCAGCGAATTGGCTTTGCTCGAGCGCTGGCGCTGAATCCCCGGCTGATCATTGCCGACGAACCGGTTTCGGCCCTCGACGTGTCAATTCAGGCGCAGATTTTGAATCTGATGAAGGATCTACAACGAATCCACAACCTCTCGTACGTAATGGTAAGCCACGACTTGGCCGTCGTCTATTACATGGCGGACACTATTGCGGTGATGTACTTGGGAGTCATCGTGGAGATTGGTGACGCGGAGTCCGTCTTTCGCTCACCGGCCCATCCCTACACCCAAGGTCTGCTCGATGCGGTACCAGTGCCTGATCCCTTCGCGCCGACGCGCGCACATCGCGTGGTCGGTGAACTACCTTCGTCGGTTAATCCACCATCGGGCTGTCGTTTTCGCACTCGGTGCGCCAACGCCCAGGACATCTGCGCCAACGAGGAGCCGACGCTTCGATACTTTGACGAACGACAACAAGCGGCCTGCCACTTCCCGATGAAGACGCCCGTCACCCTCAGCCCGCGAAGTTAACGGCTTCGTTCGTTTTAGCGTTCTAAGAGGCGGACTTCGAACACGTCACGTAGTGCGTCGCCGATGTAGTTGATAGCGACTACGACCAGCACGAAGACAACCGCCAAGGGGTAGATCTCCCACCAGTAACCATTGGAGATCTGCGACGTTCCGTTTTGCAGCATCGTGCCCCAGTCGGTTTGGGGAGCCTGGATGCCGAGTCCCAAGAACCCCAATGCGGAGAGGAAGAGAATTGCGTCAGCTACTGAAAAAGTAGCGATCGTCACGATGTTGCTAATCGAATTGGGAAAAACGTGGCGTCGAATCACGTGCCAGCGACTGGCTCCCATCGCGGTTGAGGCTTGGGTGTACTCGAGCTTTCGAATGAGTAGCGCGTCACCACGAATAATGCGCGCGTTGCCCCACCACCCGGTCACGCCAATGATGATGATTAAGAAAGTTGTTGAACGGGCGAAGATGGTGATGAAGGAAATCAACAAGAAGAGGTAGGGGATTGAGAGCAGCGCGTCCAAGGTTCGCATCATGACCGTGTCAACCAGACCACCAAAAAAACCTGACACCATGCCGTAGATCGTGCCCACGATGATGGTGATGAGGCCGGCTAGCAGACCCAACGTGAGCGAGTAGCCCCCGCCGTAGAGAATTCGACCCAACTCATCAAAACCTGAACTGTCAGTACCGAACCAGTGATGCCACGACGGGGCAGCATTCCAGGGAACGTTTAGGGCGAGCGCCTGGTTCGTTTGATTGGTCTGGTAGAGGTGGGGCACAATGAAGCAGGCCAGCGTAATGAAGACGAGGTACGCAACTGAAGCAATAGCCAACTTATTGTGCATGAAAATCTGCAGCCGTTGACGCCACATCGGTACGACGCCACTACTTGTTTGGATGGTGAGTTCCGCTGATTCAGCCGTGGTCATGCCGTCTGCACTTCAACTCGGATTCGCGGATTGACTACGCCCAAAAACACGTCAGCCAGTAAGTTGCCCAGCAACGTCATAATCGAAACCAGCACCGTGATGCCTAGGACCGTTGGTACGTCGAACGTCACGGCGGCATTTACCGTTTGAATACCTAAGCCGCTGTAGTTGAACACACTCTCAATAATGAGCGCGCCACCAAAGAGGGCCGGCAATGAAAGACCGAGAATCGTCACAATTGGTCCAAGCGCATTGCGCAGGGCGTGACGAAACAGCACCCGACGATTAGTCGCCCCCTTGGCCCGGGCGGTACGGACGTAGTCCTGCACCAGTACGTCAAGTACGGTGCCGCGCATGAACCGGCTGATGCCCGCTACTGAAAGCAAAGTTAAACAGGCAATGGGCAAGATAAATCCAACCGGATCGGTGAACATTGCCCACGGAGCTACTTCGTTCGGAGGCTGAGCGGGAAGGTGAATCCAACCAAAACTAAAAAACTGGAGCATCAGCATGCAGAGAAGAAATGAGGGCATTGCGTACAAGAAGAATGCGACACCCGTTGCGGTGTAGTCGAAGGTGCTGTTTCGTCGAGCTGCCTGAAAGATACCCAGTGGCAGAGCAATAAGGACGGTGAGCACGAGTGCCGAGAGCGCGAGCCAGACGGTGCGCGGTACGTAGAGCGAAATGATGCCCCACACCGACATGTTTTGTTTGTAGGAGTAGCCCAGATTGGCGTGAAAGACGACCTGGTCAAGGTAGTTCCAGAAGCGTATGAGGTAAGGGTGGTTCATGCCGTGCTGCACTCCCCATATATGAACGGTGTAGGCGTTGGCGTGTGTGCCAAGCACTGAGTAGGCCGGGGCGAGAATACCTCCGGTCTGGAAGTAGGGAAGGGTGAACGTTACCAACATCACAATGAGCAGTACCAGAAACGATTGCACCAGTCGCCGCACGATGTAGGTAATCATGGCCGTCCTTTCTCGGGGGATGTGGTGGTTGCGTAACGACAGACTAAGGGCGTGCTGGCAAGTTTAGGGCGCGCCATCAAAGAGAGCCTCCCGCTAGGGAGGCTCTCTTTGATAAACGAGTAGTTACTAATTCTTTAGAAGTGCAGGTACTCCGGCATGAAGTTCTGCAGGGGATTAGAAACGAGACCATTGATGCCGTTGGCGTTGATCGCTTTCAGCGTCTTTAGAATCTCACTCGTTCCGGTCGCTTCAGGCTGGTAGAGCACCGGCAGTTGCACCGCAGAGATGGTCGCGTACTTCTTCAAGTTCGCGGTGCCGAAAGTCGTTTCCTTGATCGCCGCGGTCATCGCCGAGTTGCTGTAGGTGCCGACATTGAAGCCACCGCCCGGTGCAAAGAGCGTCTCGCCCGATGGGTAGTAGTCGGGAGCGTAGCTCCAGCCGCCGCCCCACGAACAGATTTCGAACTTCGTACCTTGCTCGCAGTCAGCAATCACACTGTTGAACGGCGCAGTGGTGTGCTTGAAAACGATTCCGATCGAAGCCCAGTCGGCAATCTCGGTGTTGAACGTGAGGTCCAACGATGGCGAACCGCTGGCCCACACAATGGAAAGGTTGAGCGTGTCACCCATCTTCACACCCTTGCCACAGTTGCTTGAACCAGTGCCCGGTGCAACACAGGCCATCACCTTCTTCGAGTTCATCTTCCAGCCGTGCGACGTGAGCAATTTCTTGGCGTGCACCAGATTGAACGGGTAGGGGTTGGCTACTGGCTCGAGTCGGTTGGGCAGACCACTAATAGAGGTGGGCGTGTTAGGCGGCAGTGGACTATCAATCGGGGCACCATAACCCTTGTCAACCTTATTAATGATGCCAATCTGATCGACTGCTTCTTGCAGCGCTTGGCGAATATAGGGCTGAGCAATAATGGCTGCCTTGGGATCTTTCGGGCTGAAGTTGAACGGGGCGTAGTTAAATGCCCACGGGAAGCCTGTCGCTAGGTTGTACTTGGCCGCAACGGCTGACCAGTTGTTGCCCACTTTGCCAGGAGACGGGGCATTCGAGGTTAAGACGACGGGGTCTACGTAGCCCAGTGTGATGCCACCAGCTCGCAGAGCGTTCTGCTCGGCAGTTGACGACGCGAACGCCACTTCTTTCACGAACTTAATGCCCGCTTGGGCCTTAACCGGACCGGAGTAGGAGGGATTCGGTACAAAGGTGCAGTTGCCCAGGTTGTCCATCTTGATGAGCTTCCAAGGACCATCGGTACCACTAGTCCATAGCGCGTCACTGAAGTTAGTCAAAGTACCGGACTGCTTGGCTAAGTACTTCTCGACTGCCTTGCAAGCCGCATTCGTGGCCGCGGCACCGTAGGCGCCAGAGGCACACGTTGATGGCTTACCGGGAGCAGTGATGTCCCACGAGTCGGCCATGGGGGTCAGCTCGGAAAGGTAGTTATACAAAATCCACCCGGGGTTAACCGAGGTGGTGAAGTTAATCGTCACCGTATTACCTGAACCAGAGGCGCTCGCCACTTGGTCGGGAATGCCGTAACCCTTGTTGTAGCCACAGTAGGACGTCGGGTCGGCCTTGTACATGTTCAAGAAGAACATGACTGATTGCGCGTTGACAGTCTGTCCACTGGCGAACTTCCAGCCCTTCATGTTGATCGTAATTGTCTTGTTACCGTTGGAAAATACGGGAGCCTTCGCGGGCGAGAGGTTGAAATCCACGGCGCTAGAACCAGGTGTACCAAACCAGTAGACCGGTCGGTACATCATCTCTTGGAACTGGCTTAGAGTAGCGACCGAGAAATTGGCGCAACCGACGTAGGGAAAGATGTAGTTCGGGAATGCCCCGGCACCTTCCGCGTACACGATCGTGTCATTTGGCGTACTGGCTCCGCTAACTGACGGAATGATTAGTCCTAAAGAAAGGACTCCGGCAGCCGCTGCCACAGTAACTGCTAGCCGCATCTTTTGATGGATTTTCATTTGGTTGATTTCCCCTCTGGTCACTTGGGTGACCAAATATCAGAGTTGCTCAAATTAACTTACTTGGTTCAGAGTATCCAGCGGCGCCGCACTTTGCAAGAGCACTGTGCGAAGTCGTTCAACTATGACAACTGAGTAAATTTTTTTTACTTGGAAATCTTTACCTAGCGGTACCCGATGTCACAGTTGCTCCAACTCGCCAATCTTCTACGACAGCACAAACCCCCGCCCGGGGGCGGGGGTTTGTGCTGAACTGCCTATGAGTAACTAACGCAACTTCGTGATGTACTCCGGGTTGCGGTTACCAAGTGGGTTGGGCGCCTGAGCACCCTTGACCGTCTTCAACTGCAACCTAAAACCAGTCGATTGTGGCTGCCAGAGAACTGGCAAGTCAATATTCGACCAGCTGACAAACGATTGACCTGCCGCAGCCGAAGAACCGTACTTCGCTGCATCGGCGGCGCTCAAAGTCTGGGAAAGTTTGTACGATCCGTTTTGCGTTGTTGCCGCAATTAAGGCGTCCATAATCGGACTCGAGTAGCCCCACGAGTTCGATCCCGCTCCAGTGCCAAACAACGTCTCACCCGATGGGTAGAAGTCGGGAGCGTAGATCCATCCGCCGTAGAGGCAAAGTGACCACTTGTGATCGGTAGCTCCGAAGCAGTCGTCACCAACGGTGGTAACGGGCTCGGCCTGAGCCGTGACCTTGATACCAGCTCGAATCCACATCGCTACCTCGTCGTTGATCTGATAGTCAGTGGTGGGATCGCCCGACGGGTAGAGCAGCGATAACGACGCTGCGGCACCCTTCGCAATTGGCCAGTCCGATGTTCCACAGTTATCGAGTTGACAGGTCGATGCGTTAACGCCGTCTGGTGTACTCCAACCGTGGTCCGTCATCAGTTTGATGGCAGCCTTCAAGTTGAACGGAATCGCATCTTTCACCTTGCCCTGGAATGCCTTACCACCGACCGGCGGAATGGCCGATGTCGTGGGCACGGCGTAGCCGTTCAGAACGTGACTGATCAGATACTTCTGGTCGAGTGCACGGTACATGGCTTGGCGGAAGTACTGCTGGTTGTCCAATCCGGCCCAGGCGCACGTGTTGCTCTGCTTGCCATCGACCAGACAGGGCGAAACGGAGTTCGCATTACCCGAGTTGAACATCAAGTAACTGATAGCCCACGATGTGGCGGCAATCGGCACGAAGTGCTTCTTAATTTTCGGGTCGAGCAAGGTACCAACCTTGCCAATACCCGGCGACGCCGTAATCAAACTGGGATCGACGTAACACGAGTCCAACTGACCAGCTGCACATTGGTTGGTCTCCGTCGGCGTGTCAGTTTCGGGCACGTAGACGAGCTTTTGAATGGCGTGGGCCTTTACTGGTCCGCTGTAGTTCAAGTTCGCGATCTGAACGTCGTTACCAGAGATGACACCGTTGGCGTAGCCAATTGTGCTCACGCGGTAGGGACCATTAGCCCAGTGCCAGTAGGGGTCATTCAAAAGTAAGTTGCGCTGGTAGCCGTACTCGAAGGAGCAAAGGTCGCTGCCGTCAGTCTTAATTGCCGACCAGCTTTCTGACGAACAAGTGCTAGCCGAACCGGTGTAGGGCTTAGTGAAAGTCTTGGCCCCAGCCGCAGCAGTGGTGTCCCACGCCTTAGGCATTGGCTGCATCTGTGAAAGTTCGTTGTAAATCAGCCAGTCATGGTTCTGGGGGCCCTTGAAGGTGATCTGCACGGTGTCGCCCGAGAGACCCTTGGGCGCGGTGACGTTCAACACGGCGTCAGGTAGACCCATCTTGGGGACGTAACCGCAGACCGCGTAGGCACCGGCACTCTTCAACGTGCCATCAGGTGTGTAGAAGGTTCCCTGGCTCATCGCTTTATCCATGTTCAACCAGTAGATGGCGTCAGCGGCGGTGGTCTTCTGCATCGAGGCCTTGGCCGAAGTGGCCTTACCGTTGAGGTCGGTCGCGTGCGTGTTGCCGTTCGACCACATCCACGGCTTTACCTTGAACGTCACGATGGTGTTGTTACTCGAGTCTGACGAGAAGACTGGCGCGTTGTAGGCCGAGAGCTGGGGCTGCAGCGCGATTGACGATCCCAAACCGAAGTAGTAGCCCGGACGGTACATCATCTGCTGAATCGAAATGTCCGCGGCGTAGCAGTACGCAGCCGAATAAAAGGGATTGAGCTTGTGCAAGTGCTGATTCGGCGACCAGGGCACACGCATCGTGTTTGCCTTACTGGCTTTTGCCGGATCATGACTGGCCGTAACACCATTAGCACTTGACGCCAGTGGTGCAACGAGTGCCGAAAGCACAAATAAGGAACCGGCAAGACTCCCAATTAGCGTGCGACGTAGTTTGTAATGCTGCATTCTTCCCCCCAACTAAACCAGGACACGGTTTGTCCTGGTTTACAATCGCAGATTCCCAAAGGAGCTCCGCTTACCAGATAGTAGGGCTTTTGGGTCAGTTGGTCAAATACTTAGATTTAACTAAGACCGTGTGCAGCAATTACCGCAAAATAGAGCAAAAACCCCTGATCAAGGGGCTACTGCTCTTGAAGGCGCACCTCAAAGGCGTCACGCATAGCGTCGCCAATGTAGTTGGTCGATAACACAAAGAGAATAAAGAGTGCGGCAATTGGCCAAATGGTCCACCAGTAGCCAAGTTTGAAAACGTCGGAACCTCGCTGAATTAAGGTTCCCCAGTCGAACTGGGGCGGCTGTAAGCCAAGTCCTAGGAAGCCAATTCCGGCCAACGCCAAAATCGCGTCGCCCAGGGCGAATGTGCCCGCAGTCACCATTGTTGACATCGCGTTCGGCAGAATATGGCGATAGATAATTCTTTGTCGGCTCGCGCCCATCGTGATGGCGGCCGCGACGTAATCACGTTCGCGAAGTGACTGCGTTTCAGCGCGCATCAAACGAGCTACCCCAAACCAACCGGTGAATCCGATGACGACGGTGAGAGCAACAAAGGACCTTCCAAACAACACAATGGTCAAAATAAGTAGGTAGAGACCAGGAATTGAGAGCATCATGTCGACGATTCGCATCAAAATTGCGTCGAGTTTGCCGCCGATGTAGCCCGACAGCATGCCGTAGGTGACCCCCAGGCTCATCGTGACGATGGCCGAAAGAAAACCAATACCTAATGAGAAGCGACCTGAGTAGAACAGCAGTCCGATCGTGTCGTAACCCTTGATGCAACCTAACCAGTGGTGCGCACTGGGAGGTGCGCTACCCGTATAGCCCGGTGCTGTGGAATTGAAACACGTGTTGGCGAGGTCAATCGGTGCTGACTTCCAGTAGAGGCCGTTAAAGAAGAAGGGATAAATTACGGCGCCGAGAATGAGGATCACTACGAATGCTAGTGACGCGAGCGCTAATTTATTCTGGCGAAATACGCGCCACATCTGCTGGCGCATCGTTCCGGTGCCCGCTACGGTACCCGCCCCGCGGCTCGCAACGACGCCGCTCACGAGCTCGTCGCGAACTACTTCGTTCGACGAAGGTTCCATCAGTTGCGCCCTTTCCCTAGACGAACGCGAGGGTCGGCAATCGCAGTGAAGATATCGGCCAGGTAGTTGCCAATGACGGTCAAACCCGCGGTGTAGATCGTGAGGGCCATCACGACGGTGAAGTCGCCCACGGTCGTAGCGCGCACCGCCAGAATTCCCATGCCCGGATAGTTAAAGACGCTTTCAACAATTAACGCTCCACCGATAATGCTCGGAATGGATAGACCAATGATGGTGAGCATTGGAATCAGCGATGGCCGCAACACGTGCTTGAACAAAACCCGCGTGGGACTCGCCCCCTTGGCTCGAGCGGTCCGGACGTGGTCTTGCACCAGCGTGTCGAGGGCCGAACCTCGCATAAATCGAGTTAGTCCGCCAACGGATAGGGCAATAATGCCCACGAACGGGAGGATGAACTGACGTAAATGGTGCAACGCCCACATGGGGAAAGCTGAGGGTGAGATCTGCACGGCGAGCGCATCAATCGAAACGGTACCGACGTGAATTTGGATGGCGAAGTAGTACACCAACAGCAAGCAGACCAACACGGCTGGAGTTGAGTACACCACGTAGACCACCGTCGTCATCACGTGATCGTACGGGCGGTTGCGACGCACCGCTTGAGTGAGTCCAATTGGAATTGCAATAAGTACCGAGAGAATGGTTGGCACAAAGGTAAGCCAAATTGAGCGCCAGACATTCGAACCAATTAATTGATTTACCGTAACGGGCGTGCCCTGCGTAGCCGTGGCCTGGTAGGAGATGCCAAAATTCCCGTGTAGCGCCGCAACGAGCCAGTGCCAGTACTGCACCGGTAGCGAGCGGTCGAGACCATATTCGTGCAAGAAACCCAAAATCGCGTGGGGGGTGGCTCGCTGGCCGAGTACTTGCACGGCTAGTCCTGTAGGTGCTTGGAAAAATTTAGGTAGGAAGAAGGTCAGCAGACTGACGCCAAACAACGTGAGAACACCTTGAGCTAAGCGAGAGAGTAGATAGCGCATGGTTCCGTTATACCTTTGCCCGGATGGCGACAGTGGCTCGAAGAGGGTGGTGGCAAGCTACCAGGTGGTTATCCCCAGCTTCGGCGTAGGTCGGCTCTACGGCGGTGCACTCCTCCGTGGCCGCGGGGCAGCGAGTTCGAAAACGACAGCCCGATGGTGGATCGATTGCGCTAGGGATTTCCCCACCGAGTCGTGAACCGGACCGACCTCGTGCGGCGTCAGGATTAGCGACGGGTACCGCGTCCAGCAGAGCTCGGGTGTAATGGTGAGCTGGTTGAGTAAACACCTGATGGGCTGGACCAATTTCCACCAGTTTACCGAGATACATCACGCCAATTCGGTCCGCTATGTAGCGAACGACTGCCAAGTCGTGACTAATAAATAAGTAGGAGAGTCCCTTTTCGTCACGCAGGTCACTTAAGAGGTTCAGCATCTGAGCCTGAATTGACACGTCCAGCGAAGAAACGGGTTCATCGGCGATGATGATCGCTGGTTGCAGAGCCATCGCCCGAGCTAAACCAACACGTTGTCGCTGCCCGCCAGAGAGTTCGTGCGGATAGCGATAGAGCGACTCTTGGGGGAGTCCCACCTCATCAAGGAGCTCACCAATTCGGCGAGTCTGTTCAGGCCCCTTTAAAGTTCCTTGAATGTCGAGCGGTTCACCAATAAGGTCAACGATCCGCTTTCGAGGGTTGAGCGACGCGTAGGGGTCTTGGAAAATCATCTGGCGAATTTTTGCGAGCGCCAACTGAGTCACCGGGGCGTGACTTGGGTCAGCATCCGTAAAAGAAATAGACCCGCTAGTGGGCTTCTCAAGTCCCATGATGAGCTTGCCCACGGTGGTCTTGCCGCTACCGGACTCGCCGACAATTCCGAGCGTCTCACCACGATAGACATCCAACGTGATGTCAGAGACGGCGCTCACCACTCGTCGCTCGCGAGTGAAGATTCCTTTGGCTCGAAGTGGGAAGTCCTTCGTGAGGTTTTGCAAGGACACCAGAATTTCGTCACCCCGTCGACGGATTGGGATCGCGGCGCCACTTTCACGCACGCCATCCCACCCGATACTTAAGGGGTTGAAGCAGGCGAATCGATGTCCATCACCGCTCGCCGTCAGCGAGGGCTCTGCTCGGCGACACTCCTCAGTTGCGAATTCGCAACGAGCCCTGAATCGACAACCTTCGATTGGTTTCGTGAGGTCGGGTGGGAGTCCGGGAATTGAGTGAAGCCGGGTGGGCTGGTCTCCTTCGATGGACGGCACTGACGCCAGCAGCGCGCGCGTATAAGGGTGGCGCATATCACGAAAAATCTCTGACGTTGATGCTTCTTCGGCGGCGCGTCCGGCGTACATCACCACTACCCGGTCGGTCCGGCTGGCGATGACGCCCATGTCGTGGGTGATCAACATGACGGCCAACTTGTATTTTTCTCGCAGGTTGTCGAGCACGTCGAGAATCTGGGCCTGGATAGTCACGTCGAGTGCGGTAGTGGGCTCATCGGCGATGAGGAGTTGAGGTTCGCACACGAGCGCCATGGCAATGATGACACGCTGGCGCAAACCTCCAGAGAGCTCAAAAGGATATTGGTTGAAGCGTTCTTCGGCGTTAGGAATCTCGACCATGCGCAGCATTTCGAGCGCCCGTTCCGCCGCAACTTTCTTCGACACACGATGGTGAATGCGGTACGCCTCAACCACTTGGTCCCCAATTCGCATCACAGGGTTGAGCGATGTCATTGGGTCTTGCGGAATTAGTGCGACGGTACGTCCTCTAAATTTGCGCAACTCCTTGTCGGGTAGTCCGACCAAGTTCTTGCCATTAAGCAGAATTTCGCCAGCAGAAATATGCCCGTTACCGGCCAGTAGTTGCATGATGGCCATGCCCACCGTTGTCTTGCCGCAGCCCGATTCACCCACGACGCCCAGGCACTCGCCAGCGGCAATGGAGAACGAGACGTCATCCACCGCAACGACGTCCGAGGTTCGAAGCTTGTAGGTGATTTGGAGATTTCGAACTTCCAACAAATTCATCAAAGAGAAGGTATCAGTCATTGCGAGTCGGCATCTGGTAATGGTCGTACACTCTTCGTGAATGCACTACCCGCTAAAGCCCCTAATTGAACTAATTATTTGGGGAATTGCTTGGCTTTGTCAGATTTTACGGTGGTCGAGGGTCGCGAGTCGGGTCGATGGCCGCCGAGCGGTCGTCAGGGTTTTTGCGCTGTGGGTCTTCCCACCGGCAAGTTCAGCCTTCGCCGTCACCCGCCACGCGAGCTTGGTCTCACGAACCGTCGCCACGCCAGTGCGGGCGGCATCGCAATTCCTCGCCCAGCACCTGACTCGACGAGATGAGCGCTTCACGAACAGCCGCATTGTGCGTCCCGCTTCGTTCACGCTTGTCGCCGTTGTAGTACTAGCGATGTTGGAGATCACCAGAGCGCCACAACTCGTAATCGTCGCAACGTGTCTGTACGGGATCGTCTTTCCCTGGGGGATGCCCATTCGTCGACGGAGGCGTGAACCTAGTGAACGGCCGCGCACCGGTCTCGCAATCGGGGCGACGCTCGTTGCCGGAGCAATTTTTATTGCGGGCTACCTTCTCGGGCTCATGGCGGAAGCATTCGTGGTCACCATTGTCGGAGCTCCATTGCTCGTCACGGTGCTTCTGGGACACCATCCAAATGGGCAGGTCAGTGGTCGAGTGGTTGACGCGGTCGCTCCCAATGGGGCTCTGATCGTTGACGCGACTCGCCTCAGCAGCTGGAACGATATCTCCGACGTCCTCGATGAGTTTCTCGCTCGTCCGGTGAGCGGGCAGCGACTCGTGGTCACTCCGGGCGTTGTCGAAGGTGCAGGGCACACTGAACTTAGCTACCGAATGGCGACGCGAATTGACTCAAATCACGCGCAACTCATCGCCGTAGGAAGACTGAACGCGGCGCCCCTCATCGATGGCGCCAACGGGGCCATTCGAGTCGACACCTTTGAACAATCAGTGCGCTGGATCAAAGAACACGTCACTACTACTGACGCGGTGCTGTACCTCGGCGAACTACCCGACCATCTGCCGTAGGGGCGTGATTGATCTGCCAACGACGCGAGCATTGGTTGCTCGAAAGAAAATGACGATCGGAAGTGACCTGCAGCAGTTCAAAGTGACTGTGTCAAAATTGCCGAAGCTGAAGCGTCGCGGAATGTAAAGCCCGCTTCGAGCAGTCGAGTAGGCACCACGCGCTGACTGGCCAAGAGGGCTTCATTCGCGAGTTGGCCGCCGAGCGCAACTTTCAGTGCGAAACCCGGTACCCCTAACCAGGTGGGACGATGCAAGATTGCTCCCAGGGATTTGGTGAAATCGTTATTCGTCAGTGGTTCAGGTGCCACCAGATTGAACGGTCCTTGATGAGCCCCATCGAGAAGGAAGAGCAGAGCCTGCACTTCATCGTGCAGCGAAATCAGGCTCGTCCACTGGGTACCGCGACCGAGTCTGCCACCAAGGCCCAGGCGAAAGAGTGGCAGCTGTCGCTTGAGCGCCCCACCACGAGTCGACATGACGATGCCCGTGCGCGCGAAGGCGACCGCGAGGCCCCGATCACTCGCGGGCTTCGTTGCCTCTTCCCACTGGTGACAGACCTCGGCCAGAAAGCCTTCGCCCAGTGGGGATGACTCGTCAAGCACGTTGTCGCCACCGTTGCCGTAGTAACCAATGGCTGAGCCACTGACGAATGACCGTGGTGGTGTTGCCAGGCCGGCCATACTTTTTGCCAGTAAGTGCGTGCCGTCTACTCGCGAAGCAAGAATCTCGGACTTTCGAGCTCGCGACCAACGGCGATCGGCGATTCCGGCACCGGCGAGGTGCACGACGGCGTCGATCGGTCCGACCGCGCCGAGATCGTCACCGTCGAGATAGCCACGAGAGGGGTCCCATCGCACGGAACCCGCTGACGCCGATCCGCGATTTCGCACAAAGGGAATGACGACGTCGCCGCGAAGGGTGAGTGCGTCAGTTAAGGCGCGACCGATTAGACCAGAACTACCAGTTACCGCGACGCGCATAACAACCTCCACTGTTCGATAATGAGCAAAGCCAATTGGTCGGGGTTGGTGAGGTGGGCACCGTGACCGGCCCCAACAATTTGTCTCGACGAAATGTGCGGATTCAGCGCGGCTAAGCGTTCGGCTAACTGTTGCGAGTATTCCCCAAGAGGACCGTCACCGTAGACGTAGAGTGTGGGCGACGTGAGTAGTCGAAGGTCGAAGGGCGGGCCGTCGACCAAGGAAGTGAGGTCGGCTACTAACGCGGGGCCATCGAGTTGTCGCGAAGTACGTTCATCGTCACTCAAGCGATCCCAGGCACTTTTCGAAATCACCCTACGAAAGAACTGTTCTGCCTCAAAGCCCGCATCGTCAGTCAATGGAGGTCTTCCACTGACTCGAGCGAGTACCCAGGGGAGCGGCGACTCGTAGGCGAGCACGAGTGCCACTCGATCTTGAAGTTGCAGAGCCGCAGCGAGGGCAATGACGCCACCAAAACTATGGCCAACCAGAATGATGGGCACTTGCTCACCCTCACTGAGCACTACTTTGACGAGGTCGTCAACGTGGTCGGCGATTGCTCCGGGCCCGAGGATTCGCGACCCTTGGTAGCCCCGTCGGTCGTAGGCCAGTACGTTCATCGTTTCGAGGCGCCGAGCCAGTCGGCTAAACGACGTCGCCCGGTCGAGACCCCCGTGGACGCAAATGACCGTGGCCTCAGGCTGGGCAACTCGGTGCTCGGCCAGCGCGAGTCCCCCCGCCAGTGAATTGGTGACTGGATTAAAGTTGGGCGCAACCGGGGGAGAAGTGCTCACTTAGGCAACTTACCGGTTCGTAGGCGGACGGTAACACGCAAAAAATTGGCTCGGCCTCTAGGCTGAAGGGGTGAGCACCCCCCCTGAAACCTCATCTGCAGTAGCGAAAAAGGGCTCGTTCGGACCGAACGCCTGGTTGGTCGACGACATGTACGACCGCTACCTCGCGGACCCCAGTTCTGTGGCGGAAAGTTGGCGAGAGTTTTTCGTTGACTATCAGCGCTCGGCTGTTCCGGTCGTCACCACTTCGACGTCCGCTACCGCCGCCAAGGCTGAGGTCACTCCCAACGAAGAAGCAACGCCGCTTCGAGGTGCGGCGGCTCGAATCGTTACGAACATGACGGCGAGCCTCAGTGTTCCTACCGCCACCAGCGTTCGTACCGTATCGGCGCGACTGCTCGAGATCAACCGCGCCGCGCTGAACGAAGCGTTGGGTCGATCAAGTGGGGCGAAGGCTTCGTACACGCACTTCATTGCGTTTGCCATGCTGCGCGGAATTGCCGCAGTGCCCGCAATGAATGCATCATTCGTCGAAGCGGTCGATAAAAAGGGCACGCCCGGTGTGATGCACCGTGAGCACGTAGGACTGGGACTCGCGGTCGACGTCCAGCGCTCCGACGGCACTCGCAATCTTCTCGTCCCCGTGATTCGTGATGCGGACACTATGGACTTTCGAGAGTTTCTCCTGGCTTACGAAGATCTCGTGCGTAAGGTGCACGACGCCACTTTTGGCGCGGATGATTTTGTGGGCGCGACGGTTTCGCTGACCAACCCGGGCACACTCGGTACTGGCCAGTCAGTACCGCGTTTGATGCAGGGACAGGGCGCGATTTTTGGCGTCGGAGCTCTGGCGTGGCCTGCGGGATTTGAGGCGGCGGATCCTCGGGCACTAGCCAACATGGGTGTGGGCAAGGTCATGACCTTGACGTCAACCTACGACCACCGAATCATTCAAGGCGCCGAGTCCGGTTTGTTTTTGAAGCACGTGGCGGAGTGTCTCACCGGTGCGCACAATTTCTACGACGAAATCTTCGCTTCGCTGGGTGTGCCCTACGAACCGGCGCGATGGGCGATTGACCAGAATCCCTCCTTGGAAGAGGACGAGACCCAGCGCATCTTGAAGCAGATTCGCGTGCAGCAGCTCATCAACATGTACCGAGTTCGCGGCCACCTGCACGCGCACCTCGATCCACTGCACAGTGACCCACCTACTCCGCATATTGAACTCGATCTGGCGAACTACGGACTGACCATCTGGGATCTTCCCCGTACCTTCGTTGTTGATGGACTGGCCGGACGTACGCAGGCGACGCTCGAAGAAATTTTGGCAATTCTGCGTGATGCGTACTGTCGCACCATTGGTATTGAGTACGGGCACGTGATGGATCCCGTACAGAAGCGGTGGATTCAGGAGCAAGTTGAGGGCGTGCACGTCACTCTCACTACCGACGAACAGCATCGCGTGCTCGAGGCGCTTACCGAGGCCGAGGTCTTTGAGCGCTTCTTGCACTCGCGCTACGTCGGTCAAAAGCGATTCGGTCTCGAAGGTGGTGAATCGACGATTGTCGCACTGCGCACCATGCTCGACGCCGCAGCCGAACAGGGCATCCGCGAGGCGGTACTGGGAATGGCCCATCGAGGTCGACTGAACGTACTCGCGAACGTGGTCGGTAAGTCGTACAGCGATATTTTCTCTGAGTTCGAGGGCAATCTCGACCCCGAGAGTGTGCAGGGCAGTGGTGACGTGAAGTACCACAAGGGCTCTCACGGTGTTTACAAGAGTGCCAATGGGGCCACGATCGAAGTCTCGATGGCTTCTAATCCGTCCCACCTCGAAGCGGTTGGTCCCGTGGTCGAAGGTATCGTTCGCGCGAAACAAGACGTCGTGCGCCGACCAAGCGATGGAACAATCGCTCAGTCGAACGACTTCAACTTTCCTTTCCTTCCGATCTTGGTCCATGGCGACGCGGCCTTCGCGGGCCAGGGAGTAGTTGCCGAGACGCTGAACCTCTCGCAACTTTCGGGCTACCGGGTTGGTGGGGCAATTCACATTGTGATCAATAACCAAGTTGGTTTCACGACGGCCCCCGAGTCGGCTCGCTCGAGTGTCTATCCAACGGACGTCGCCAAGATGATTCAGGCACCAATCTTTCACGTGAACGGTGACGATCCCGAGGCGTGCGCGCGAGCCGCTCGACTGGCGTACGACTATCGCGCTCGATTCCATCGAGACGTGGTGCTCGATATTGTCTGCTACCGACGACACGGACACAATGAGGGCGATGATCCGAGTTACACCCAACCACAGATGTACAAGATCATTGACCAGATGCGCTCAGTGCGAAAGGTGTACACCGAGACGCTGGTTCGTCGAGGCGACATCTCAATCGATCAGGCGGAGTCGGCCCTAAATGATTTCAATGAACGCCTTCAGCGAGTGCTCGATGAGGTGCGCACGGTTCCGGTTCCCGAACTTTCGGGAGTGCCGATTGCGGATATTCCTCGTGATCCACCCGCACCCGAGACTGGGGTCGCGCGTTCTCGGCTGCTGGAGGTCGCCGCCGTCACGTCGAGCGCACCCGAAGGCTTCACCGTGCACCCGAAACTTATCCGTCAGTTTGCTCAGCGGGCCGCGCTGCTCGAACAGGGCGAAGTCGATTGGGCCCTCGGTGAGGCGTTAGCGTTCGGCACCTTGGTCCGAGAGGGCGCCAACGTTCGTCTGATGGGTCAAGATTCGCGACGCGGAACCTTCTCACATCGTCACGCCGCCTTAATTGACTACGAGAACGGGGATCAATTTGTTCCTCTCGCGAGTATGGACGACGGCGGATTCTTTACAGTCCGCGATTCGTACTTGAGCGAGTACGCGGCTTTGGGCTTTGAGTACGGCTACTCCCTCGAGTCCACCCACACGCTGGTGGCGTGGGAAGCCCAGTTTGGAGATTTTGTCAATGGAGCCGAAATCATCATTGACAACTTCCTTGTCGCGGCCGAAGACAAGTGGGGACAGCGGTCAAGTCTGGTGATGTTGCTGCCACACGGCTACGAGGGCCAGGGCCCGGAGCACTCGAGCGGGCGAATTGAGAGATTCCTGTCGCTCAGTGCGCGAAATAATCTACGGATAGCCCAGCCCACCAGCGCCGCGCAGTACTTCCACCTTTTGCGTAGCCAAGTGACCCGAGAGCGGATAACGCCCTTGATCATCTTTACGCCAAAGTCAATGCTCCGATCGGCGCAAATGCGCTCACCACTGTCCGCCTTCGAACAAGGTTCGTTCCAGCCAGTACTCGATGACGCGGTCGCCGATCGCTCGTCGGTGCGCCGCCTGGTGCTCGCCACGGGCAAGGTGGCGCACGAAGCAATTGCTCGTCGCGAGGAACTGGCGTCGAGTTCCGTCGCGGTGGCGCGCGTTGAACAGATCTACCCCTGGCCCCAGGCGGAGCTCGATGATCTGTTGACGCACTATCCCAAGGTTGATGAAGTGGTGTGGCTGCAAGAAGAACCTGAGAACATGGGTGCGTGGCCCTTCGTGCATCATCAGATGCACCGCTGGCTTCGTGATCTGAAGGTCAGTCACGTGGCTCGTGCCGAATCGGCGAGTCCGGCCACGGGCAGCTCCTTGGTGCACGTGGCCGAACAGGCCGATCTCCTGCGAAGGGCCGTTGGTTGAGTCCCTCAAAATCTCCCAGACTTCGCGTTGTCGTTGACGGCTCGAATTTCGCGACTGAGGGCAGAACGACGCCAAGTCTCGTGCAGTTAGACGAAGCGGTGCGGGCGTTTCTTGAGGAGAACCCCACGGCCGAAGTTATTGTCGTGGCCGACGCGAGCTTTGCGCATCGGGTAGCCACTTCGGAACGCACACGATTTAAAGAGTCGGAACTGGCCGGAGAAATTGTGACGCCACCGGCCGGTGCGGTGGGTCGGGGCGACGCTTTTATTTTGAAAATCGCCGACCGCATTAAGGGCGTGGTCTTAAGCAACGACTCATTTCAAGAGTTTCATGACGAGTATCGATGGCTCTTTGATACCGGGCGACTGATTGGTGGTAAGCCAGTGCCGGGCGTCGGCTGGGTGTTTACGCCGCGTCTTCCGGTGCGCGCGGCTAAGACGGCAAAAGTAACCAAAAAACTCGCCGTCACGTTACCGAACGGCGCAAAGCCCACTATTGGCACAACGTTGACACCACTAAAAGTACCCCGTGTGGCTAAGAAGAGCGCCGCGAAACCGGCCGCGGTGAAGCCCCGAGCGGCCAAAAAGAGTCCCGTGAAACCCGCGAGTCTCCCGGCAACGAAACGTCCCAGCAAACCAGCCGTTGAGCAGCCAGCCAAAAAGGTAGCGGTGAAGAAAACTTCAACCAATAAAGCACCTTTAAAGAAGCAGCCAACTAAGACGCCGGTCAAAAAAGTTGCGAAAAATGCTCCACCCGAAGTGGTCTTGCGTCGTGGTCGCCAACCTGTAAATCCCGAGAAAGAGTTCACCCTCTTTCGCTCGACGCATCGACTGGGCGCGCGCGTCGAGGGTGAAGTGACGGCCTTCACGTCACACGGGGCCGTTATTCAAGTTGAGTTGAAGGGTGGCGGACACGTGGAGTGTTACGCCCCCACGACGTTGCTGGGTTCACCCGCGCCGACTCGGGCGCGTGATGTTCTCACTCGTGGTGACCGGCGAAGTTTCCGCCTCGCGAACGTTGACGGTGATCGTCGCATTGCTGAACTGAGTCTTTCGTGAGTGCACTGTCGATGGATCCCCGCGACTGGCTGCCCCATCGACCGCCCTTTTTATTACTCGACGAGATGATTGCTATTGAACCCGGGGTGCGCGCGAGTGGGACTTGGACCTTGCGCGGTGACGAATGGTTCTTCCCGGGACACTTCCCGGGACGACCGACCACCCCCGGCGTCTTGTTACTTGAATCACTCGCCCAATGCGGTGGCGTAGCTGTGCTCGCCGACGCGAAGTACTTCGGGCGGCTCCCACTATTTGGTGGGGTCGAGCGAGCGCGTTTTCGTCGCCAGGTAGTGCCTGGTGACACGGTCACGTTGGAGTGCGTGATGACGCATTTATCGGCCCGTGGTGGTAAGGGGCATGGGGTGGCCACGGTTGATGGACAGATTGCGGTGGAAGCGGACCTCTTGTTCGTGCTCGCTGACGTCTCGTGAAAGTTGCTACCTGGAACGTCAATTCACTAAACGCTCGGTGGCCCCGAGTCGAGGGTTGGCTCCTCCAACACGCACCGGACGTCCTACTAATCCAAGAGACCAAGATGACCGACGCCAAGTTTCCGTACGACGCTCTGGCGACGCTGGGCTACGAAGCTGCTCACTACGGTCAAGGTCAGTGGAACGGCGTCGCCATATTCTCCAAAGTCGGCCTTCTCAACGTGACTATGGGCTTTGGCGATGACGACCCCGAAGCTCGCATTGTCGGCGCACAGTGTGGCGGCGTGCAGTTTTACTCGTGCTACGTTCCCAACGGCCGCAGCCTCGACGATCCGCACTATCTCTATAAGTTGGCCTGGTTAGAAAAGCTTCGTACGATGCTGGCGACTCGTGACGCGGCAATGCCCGTGCTGGTCGGTGGTGACTTCAACGTGACGCCGAGTGACTTCGACTGCTACGACCCGTCGGTGATGGTGGGCGCGACGCACGTCAGCGAACCAGAACGAGCGGCGCTGGTGGCGATAGAAGCCACCGGTCTTGTCGACCTCACCCGGGTCTTAAATCCGGATCTGCCGTGCTACTCGTGGTGGGACTATCGCAATGGATCATTCCATCGAGGCTGGGGACTTCGTATTGACCTGCTCTACGTTGATGAGTACTTGCGCGAACGAGCCACGGCGAGCTACGTCGACCGTGACGCCAGAAAGGGCGAGAAGCCTTCGGACCACGCGCCAGTCGTGGCCGACTTTTCGCTCTAGCTAAGTCCCTTAGGGAGCATCGCCTCAATCACCATTGGTCCGGGTGTCGCGTAGGAACGATTTAGCGCCGCGACTAACTCGTCGGCCGTCGTCACCCGGACGTTTGGAACACCTTGAGCACCCGCCAGGGCGCCGAGATCGAGCGGGGGTGAATCGAGATCGAGCATGCGCTGGCTGGCCGAGCCTTCGCTAACGGCACCAACGCGCTGGCGTTCGAGATTGAGAATTGCGTAACTACGATTCGACAGCGCCACGACTGTCACGTCGAGTTGTTCGCGCGCCATCGTCCAGAGTGCTTGGGGCGTGTAGAGCATTGAACCGTCGGACTCGAGTGCGAGCACGCGCGAGCCACTCGCGACGGCGGCTCCCACCGCCACCGGCAGCCCGTAGCCAATGGAGCCCCCGGTCAAGGTCATCAGTCGATGGGCCGGAGCGAAGCGGGTGGCCCCGTAGAGATGAAGACCCGACGTATTGGACTCGTCGGCAATGATTAGGTCTTCGGGCATGGTGGCCGCGACGGCTGCGGCAAAACTCTCGGTCGTGAGCGCTCCCGTGGGCGCGAGTGGACGCACTCCTTGTTCGACGCTTAGCGCGGGCGCAGCGAGTAGTTCCACCAACGCGGCGAGGGTCGCCCGTGAGTCAACGTTGGTCGGAGCGAGCAGTAGTACCTCGCAGTCGCTGCTCACCACGTGGCTCGACACGTCAGGGTAGGCAAAGAAACCAACTGGTGGCGTTGAGCCAATGACAATAAGCGCTTCGAGGTCGGCGAGTTGATGGATCGCGAATTCGCTCAGGTAGATGAGTCGTTCCGGGCTCGCAATGCCCGCTCCGTGTTCCATAATCGCGGGGAACGTCTCCATGATGACGCGCACGCCCGCGGCCTGGGCCACACGATGGGCCAGAGCTAATTGGTCCGCGTTCAGTGCCGTGCCCCCGAGGAAGAGCGCGGCGTTTTTCGTGCGCAAGAGTCGCACTGCGCGTTCAAGGGCCACCTCGTCGGGGGCCAGGGGTGCGTGTCGCAGAGCTACTGGCCAAGGAGATTCTTGGGTGACGTCACCCCACGAACTATCGGCCGGCAAAATTAGTGTGGCGATTTGGCCCGGGGGACCGTAGGCGGCGCTGATGGCACTCGCCACGTCGTTTGCCACGTCGTTGGGACTTTGACTGCGTCGAACCCATCCGCTCACCGCGCCCGCTACTGCGGCGATGTCACTCTGCAGCGGGGCATCAAGAATTGAGTGGTAGGTCGCGTGATCGCCCACGATATTGACTAGCGGTGAATGGGCACGTCGAGCATTGTGAAGATTGGCCCAACCATTGGCCAGTCCCGGCCCGAGGTGCAACAGGGTGGCGGCCGGATGACCAGTCACGCGGGCGTAGCCATCGGCTGCCCCCGTCGCCACCCCCTCAAAGAGGCAGAGGATTGCGCGAACGTCAGGCACGTCGTCGAGTCCGGCGACGAAGTGCATCTCGGAAGTACCCGGATTCGCGAAAACTGTCGTGACGTGATTCGCGTGCAGCGTTGAAAGTAGAGCGTGGGCTCCATTCATGCCAAGTGCTCCCTTGCTGGTTGCAGCGGTGAATTCAAAATATTAAGTGGATCAAATGCGTACTTCACCCGCTCCTGGAGGGCCAGGAGGTGGGGGTCAGTGAGAACACGATAGGGACCTCGCTTGTCGAGCCCAATTCCGTGCTCTCCCGAAATCTGTCCGCCCAATTCAAGTCCGAAGGCGAAGAGTTCGAGCAGCAAGGCTTCACGTTTCTCATCGTCGGGCTGATAGATCGACAGATGAATGTTCCCGTCGCCCACGTGCCCGCAGCCGGCGATGAAGGCCTCGTGTCGTAGAGCAATTGTGCTCGCCGCGTCGAGAAAATCGGGCACTCGTGACCGAGGTACGACCACGTCGACCAGATCGTTGGCTCCCGCAGCCTTGGAGACCCAAAAAGCTCGTTCGCGCGCCTCGATAAGGCGTGAGGCGGCGCTCGTGGCGAGCACGTAAACGTCGAGCGCCCCGGCTTCATCGACCAGACTGGCGAGGTCGGCGAGGTCGCGGTCGAGTTGTTCGCTCGTTCGCGTCTCGAGCACGACCACTAGGTACGCCGCAGTGGCACTCGCCACCGTCGGGTTCACCCCGAGTTCTAGACCGGCGGCCTTGGTAATGGCTGCCATGGTCACGACATCGATGTACTCGAGCATGGAGGGCTCTAAACCAGACGCAATGATGCGCGGCACGACTTTGGTGACCCGATCGAGGGCGTCAAAGGCCACCAGCACGGTTGCTCCATGAGCCAAAGTTGGCGAAAGCTTGATAGTGATTTCGGTGACGAGGGCGAGGGTTCCTTCGCTACCGAGAACTAGTTGGGTGAGTTCGTACCCCGACGACGACTTAACGACTGGTCCGCCAGTACGCAGCACGGTGCCATCACTGAGGACGAGTTCAAGTCCCACCACGTGGTGGCGCGTCACGCCGTGTCGTACGGCGCGCATGCCACCAGCATTGGTATTGACGTTGCCCCCGAGCGAACCAGAAAGTTCACCGGGGTAGACGGGGTAACAGAGCCCACTACCAGCCAGCAGCTCGTTTAGCTCGCGCAAAGTAATTCCCGGCTGCACGACCGCCATGTGATCGCTTGCGTCGAGTGAGAGGAGCTGATTCATTCGGTCAAAACTCACCACGATGCCGCCGGGTACTGGCGTGGCCGCTCCCGAAAGTCCAGTGCCTGATCCGCGCGGCGTCAAGGTAATGCGGTGTCGCGTAGCGAGTTGGGCGAGTTGCGCAACGTCCGCCGTACTCGAAGGGCGCACTACGGCAAAAGGTTCGTGGTGCCGCTGATGGAGTGATTCATCGTGCAAATCTTCTTCACGATGGTGCGGAGCGAAGGTGACGGCGTCGGCTCCGAAGAGTTCGAGAAGTTCGTTACGAAGGTCCGGGGTTCCCACTAGTGGGTAACGCTACTTGTGCGGCCTCGAGTTCGCGGCGAATTGCGGCGAGGCGTGCCTTTCGGGCGTCGCCAGTGAGCGGAGCGTTGCGAGCCTCAATCGCCGCGATGACCGCTTCAATTGGAGCTAAAAACCTCGACGGCGATCGATCGGGGTATCGCGGATCATTGCGACCACGACTCCACGTCACGAGAACTGCCTCCTCAGCCCGGCTCAACGCGACGTAGGCCAGGCGTTGCTCTTCGGCTATCTCTGCGGGAGTGTGGGCGTTGTAGTTCGGTAACTGTCCTTCGGCCCAACCAATGGCGGCCACGTGTTGAAACTCGAGACCCTTCGCCCGGTGAATCGTCGAAAGGGCTACGGCGTCACGCTGTTCATCGTCAAGTCGCCGCGACCAGGCCTCGTTCGCGGTGGCCAGATCCGACGCGGGAGAGTGTTCTGCTCCTCGTTTTTCAACGGGGATTGAGGCCATCTCGAGGTAGTGCGCGATGAGTTCGAGTTGCACGTTGGTGCGCGCCAAGACCGCCATCGATCGCCAGGGAGTGCCGGGTCGGTGCTTGGCGACGAGCCAGGCCACCACGTGCTCGGCCTCTTCTTCATCAGTGTTGTAGCCACGCACCATGGGTACATCCCCATCATCCTTCGCGGGCACGATGCCGGCTGCCCCTTCTTCGAGCAGCGTGTTCGCCACCGCAATAATGTTCGCCGTCGAACGATGGTTACGAGTGAGGTCCAGTACCACCGTGTCGGGCCACGTCTGGAGAATTTCATTCATCAGATCTGGGTTGGCGCCGTTAAAACCGTAAATCGATTGGTTGGGGTCACCGACGAAGAAGATATCTGGGTCGTCGCCAGCCATTTGACACAGCAGCATGAACTGCAGGGGATTCATGTCCTGTGATTCGTCAACATAAATTGATTTAGTGCGGTGGCGAAAGGCGGCGAGGACAGCTGGTTGTTCGCGTAACAACAGGATCGCTTCGCTCAGCAGTAGATCAAAGTCCAGCACACCGCGACTGTGACAGAGTCCGACGTAGCGATCAAGGATGTCGGCAAACTGACTCGGTGGTAGCGGCGCATCGCGACGAAACTTGCGAGCATTCTTGGCGTAGAGCGCCCCGGTAAATCCCTGACTCAGGGCCCAGCCAATTTCTTGTTCGAGACGCGGCAGTTGCCACTCTTCTAACTTCAGCTCACCAGCCGTACGCAGTTGTTGGGTCAGCGCGGTGACCAAACGCCGTCGATGTGGCTCGACCACGATTGGTCGAAGATGGTGGTCTTCGCGATACTGATTCACGATGGCCAGTGCGGCTCGGTGAAAGGTGCCCGCGCGCAGATCACGGACTCCCGCACGGTACAGTCGCCGGCGAAGTTCGTCACCGGCCTTTCGGGTGAAGGTCATGGCGAGTACCTGGTCGGCGTCGACCTCGCCGAGGGCAATTCGACGTTGAATTCGTAGTGTTAGAACGTGCGTTTTACCCGAGCCCGCCGTTGCGCGAACTAAGAGCCGCCGCGCCCGAGAAGTGACGGCCTCACGCTGCTCGGGGGTTAGGCCCAAGAGCAGGTCGTCGGAGAACACCGGATTGTCACTCATGATGGCTCCGACGCTACCGGTCGGCCGTGACGTGGCCCGAAGCAACGAGGAGAGGTCACTAGCCTGAAGGACGTGCTGCAGGCTTACGGCGACGGATCGCTATTTGGAGAGACCTTCGGTGAGGGGCCGGTTCGAGTGGTGTGGCTCCACGGCTGGGGTCGACGAGGGCAGGATTTTTCCCAGTGCGCCCGCGAACTTGCGTCAGTCGGCGTCGCGTCAGTCGCCCTCGACCTTCCCGGTTTTGGCTCGTCGCCACCGCCCACTACTGCGGGCGGTGCGCGCTACTACGCCAACCTCGTGGCGCCGGTGCTGAGGGCCCTCGCCACTGGTCCGCTCGTCATCGTGGGCCACTCGTTTGGTGGACGGATTGCTACCGTCGTCGCGGCGAAGTACCCCGAACTAGTGCAGACGCTGGTCTTAACCGGAGTGCCCCTGCTTCGACGCAGCGAAGTAGGCACATCACCACTTCGCTACCGAGTAGTTCGATGGCTCCATCGGCGCCACCTCGTGAAGGAGGGGGCAATGGAGGCCGCTCGACAGCGTTTTGGTTCGAGGGACTACCGCACAGCGTCGGGCGTGCTGCGCGACGTCCTCGTCGCCACCGTGAACGAAAGTTATGAAGACGAGTTATCACGAGTGTCCGCGCCCGTTCTGATGATTTGGGGCGCACTCGATGGTGACGTACCGGTAGAAATTGCTGAACGAGCCAGTCAACTCCTGGCGGTGCCCCATTCGCTGAATATATTGAAAGACGTTGGTCACCTGGTACCCACAGAGGCACCAGGTGACCTGGCTCAGCTGGTTCGTGGAGTACTGACGTGAGCGTCATGCGCGTCATCGCTTCAGGCCTGCTAGCCGTCGCGCTCGCTGGGGCGTACGGTGCGCAGTTGCTGCGTTGGCTGCGTGTATTGCAGCGTGAACACTACGAACCAGCTTCAATGATCCGATTCCTCGGTCGTTGGTCGTCACCAACCGTGGCCTCGGCAAAATCGATTGAGCGATTTCGATCATCTCGACCTTTTACGCGCTCCCACGTATTCATGGTCGCCCTGCTCGTCGCCGCAGTGCTGCAAAGTGATCTCTTCATCGCAGCTTTGAGCGCACTCTACGGTCTAACGTGCCCGCAGGGCCTGACCATACGGGGTCGTACGAGCGCACTGCACTGGACTCGTCGAGCTACCACCATTGCGGGCCTCACCATCGTTGTTGGGGTGGCCGTCGCCATGGTGAGCTTGGCCACGCCGCGCGTATGGCTGGGAGCAGCCGCGATGGTGTGGGCGGTGCCGCTCGTGCTCGACGTCGTGGTTCGAGTGCTCGCCCCCTACGAAAGGCGAAGTGCTAACCGGTTTGTGCGCCAGGCGAGTGCGCAACTCGCTCGCGTGCATCCGAGAGTGGTGGCAATTACCGGCTCTTTTGGAAAGACGTCAACCAAGAACCATCTGGCCGACATCTTGGGTTCGGGTCGTGGCGTCGTGGCGTCACCTCGCAGTTTTAATAATCGAGCTGGACTCTCGAGGGCGGTGAACGAACATCTCTCCGATGACGCCCAAATTTTCATCGCCGAAATGGGCACTTACGGGCCGGGGGAGATTCGCGATCTCACGTCGTGGTGCGTGCCAGATATTTCGATAGTTACCGCGATTGGCCCCGTGCACCTTGAGCGAATGAAGAGCCTTGAGGTAATCGACCGTGCGAAGTTTGAGATAACTGAGCGAGCCCCCATTGTGGTGCTCAATGTCGATGACCCTCGGCTGAGTCGCTGGGTGAGCGTGTTGGAGATGGCGGGAAAAAAAGTTCGCACCGCGGGTAGCGCCAACTCGCACGCGTCAGTGCTGGTGCGAGAGGATTCTGGACAGTGGCGAGTGTCGATTGACGGTCAGGACGTCGCTGAGTGCGAAGTTATCCTTGGCGTGCAGGTCACGAACGTCGCCTGCGCGATTGCGGGCGCGCTCGAACTCGGCGTGGAAACGAGTGAAATCGCCGAAGCACTTCGGCGAATCGGCCCTATTGCGAATCGGTCAAATGTCGTCGTCGCGCCGTCGGGCGTGACCGTGATCGACGACACCTTTAATGCCAATCCGTCAAGCGCGGCGGCGGCGCTGTCGTTACTGTCCTCGCTCTCCTTGACGGGTCGGCGAGTGGTCATCACCCCGGGCATGATTGAGCTTGGGGTTGAGCAGTACCGCGAGAACGCACTGTTGGCCCGCCAGGTCTCGGCCATGAACGCCGAGCTCGTCATTGTCGGACGCACCAACGTCCGCCCACTAGTGGCCGGATTTGACGGCCCGGTAACGCGTTTTGATACTCGCGAAGAGGCCGTGGCGTGGGTGCGCTCGGCATTGGGCCCCGCCGATGGCGTGTTGTACTTAAACGATCTTCCCGACCACTACCCTTGATGTGTCCATGAAACGGCGAAGAGGTGTGCAGTGACGAGTGGTGTTTTATTCGGCGGTCCAACGCCCGAGCACGACATCTCAATCCTTACCGGTCTCCAAGCACTGCGCGAGCTTGAACGAACGCATCGCGACTGCGTGGGAATCTATTGGACCAAGACTGGCGAGTTTCACGTCGTGGCCCACGGGGTTGAAGCCAGTGCCTTTTTGGACGGACTCCCGGGCGGCTCCACTCCGTTAACGCTGCGCTGTGGTCGAGGTGGCGGATTCTTCGCTGACGCGGGGCGACGAGGCAAAGAACGCCCCCTGCCACTCGACGCCATCATTATGGCAACTCACGGCGGACCGGGTGAAGACGGCACGATGCAAGCGGCGCTTGATCTAGCTGGGATTGCCTACAGCGGACCAAGCGTGGCGGGTGCCGCCTTGGGGATGGATAAGTGGGCTTTCGCGGGGGTGGTGCACGCGGCGGGACTGCCCGCTCTGGCGCGAGTGCTCTTAACGAATGACACGGCAACCTTGCCGTTTGAAGGGCCTTACATTTTGAAACCTCGATTCGGGGGCTCCTCGATTGGTATTGATGTCGTGGCCGATCTGGCGACCGCGAAGGCGCGGCTGGCGACGAACACGCACCTGGCCTTGGGCTGTGTCGTGGAGCCGTATCGTCCTGATCTCTTTGACCTTCAGATTGCGCTGCGAACGTACCCGACGTTGTCGCTGTCGGCCATCGAGCGACCGATTCGTCGCTCGACGGATGCGGAGATCTTGCACTACCGCGATAAGTACGTGGGCGGTGAGGGAATGGTCTCGGCGCCACGCGAGCTTCCGGCCGTTCTCGCGCCCGCTCAAGTTGCGGCCATTGAAAATGCCGTAGGAATTCTCGCGAACGTAGCGTCAGTCCGTGGTGTCGCCCGAGTCGACTTTTTGGCCAATGAGCATGAGCTCTACGTGAACGAGATCAATACCATTCCGGGCTCACTCGCCAAACACTTGTTCGTGGACCCACCGCTTTCGTTCACGCAACTGCTGAGTGACCTGCTCGCCGAGGCGACCGAACGACCCGCGCATCGCTACAGCGCCGCGGGAGCAGACGGACTGGTACTGCGCTCAGCGGGATCGATTGCCGCCAAACTCGCGTAGTCGCGGCACGCGAGCCAGTGCCTGGACCAACTCGTCGCTGTAGGGGTCGAGCAGTCGTCCTCGCTCGAGGGCCCAGAAGGCTCGTTCGGAGTCGTCGCGCTCTAAACAGTCGTGGTACAACGCGAGTGAGGCCCACTCACCGTCACGCTGTAAGCGAGCGGAGTGTCCTTCGGCAAGAAACCATTCGAAACCGCGCAGAACGCTCGCGAGGGGTTCGCCGCGTACCAGTCCAAGGGCCTCTTCGAGTAGGAGTCCGCGCTGTGCCTCAGGTACTTGGCGCGCGCGGGTGACTAACGCGTGGAAGATTTCAACGTCGCTCGTTACCCCGTGAGTTTGGTACAGCCCGGACGAAGTGACCGGCTGAAGTCGTGGACCGTTGACGTCGATGCCGAGACTGCGCCGTACGGAGCTCGCGGTATTAGCCAGCGTGCGAGATGACGCGTCGACGTCACCTCGAGCGAGTACCCGGGTACGAAGTCGTTCACCGGTGATTGGTTCGTGTCGGTGCAAACTGAGGTAGGCCACCATCTCCACGCAGCGTCGGCGCAGGGTGGGAAGAAATGGCTCGATGAGTCCTTGCACGGATGGTTCGGCTCGCAAGAGTTCCACCCGAATTTCTCCGCGCACTGCGTTAGCGGGTGAGTCCGAAGGCTCACGAATCAGGTTCGCCAGCATTGCTTCGTGTTCGACTCGTTCAATGGTGACGCAGCAGGCTCGTAGCGCATCATCGAGATCAATTGGATCGCCTAAGTAGAGCACCAAGGTTGAATTCAGTGAGCGAGTGGCCAGGGCTCGCACTAGTTCGTCGACCTGCGACGAGCACATCAACCGGCCGCTGCGGTGGATGGTCACGAGCTCGCTCACCAACTTGTCCGAACTCCAATGAAGTGGAATGCGAAGTCGACCACCCTCGGACGCGAAAGAAATGAATGTGGTCGCACCGTCGTGACCCACCACGCAAGCCACGAGTGGCTCTCGACTTTCGCAAGCTTCAACTTCCGCCAGGTCACTCTTCGCGGCGAGTACGCCGTCTCGCGCTGCACCCTTGAGCGTTCGAAGTCGAGAGAGCAATGGAGCATTAGCCCCTCGAAGAAGAGCAATATCGTTGTCGATTTCTTCATCAGTGGTGACCAAGTTGCTGTAGCGCAGTTCATCACTTCTTCGCTTGGCCACCAGCGCGAAGGGCAACGCACCCACGGTTGGCAGGGCGGATATCGGCAGACCACCGGGGGCTGGAGCGTGAGTACGCACACTCGCTGTCACGGTCACTGGCACGGGAGTTTTGGTCGTGACCGGAGCGTGAGAGAGGGCGAGGAACGACAGTACGGTGACAATCAGTCCCGCGAGCCAGGCGCTTCCGCCGTGAGTGGGCTCTTCGCCGCGACGCACTAGTACGACGTTGCGAAGTAACTGGAGAACGAACAAGATCCAAAAGAGGCCGAGCACGCACAGCAGTCCACGGATAACTTGACCATTCGTCTGGTGGGCCGCAAGCGTCCAGCGCGTGCTGATTACGTAAGGCAGAAGGACGAAGTAGAGGGCGAGTGCGCCACCGTGCAGTGGACCGCTCGCGAATCGACCTACTGCACTGGACTGAGTTGCCATGCTGCGTCGACGGTGGAGTTGGTCGAGGAGAGCTGCAGTTGGCAGAGTTCGTGAGCGATCAACACGATGGTGTTGGCGACTGATTGTTGACCCGAAGGGCAAAGCAGATCGGCGCGTAGCGGCGCGTTGGTCGACAGGGTCCACGAGCCCGGTCCGAGCAACGGTACGTCGACGACGCGCAGCGCGCCACTGAGTTGGCCAGCCTGGACGCCGGGGGCGCTGTTCACGCTGGGCGCCAGCGCTGGCGTTTTTACGCTCGCGCTCGCGGCGGTCCGCACGTCGAATGTCGGCCTGGTCACGGTTGGCGCGGAAGGTAGAGAAGTGACGGTCGTCGTCTTGATTGTTGAGGTCGTCGTAGAGACGGCGGTTGCTGACGTCGTAGTCGAAAAATGAATTGACGACTTCGGTGTGGAGTGACTCGTGGTCAATGAGCGAGTTGACGTTGTCATCGTGAAGATCAAAATGAGCAGTAGCACTGGACTCGACCAGAACACTAAGTGGGCAATTCGTAGTGAAAATATGTTGCGGATCATCGTGCTCACAACGTAGTGAGGATTCTTTGGTAATACCATTCGCGGTCATTATCCCTCGTCACGTCCCTAGAGAAGAAATCGCAACGCGAAGCGCTGAAGCTCGGCCTGCAATGTTGTCGGAGCGCTGTGATCGTCACGAGCGAGATCGCGCAAGGACCGACCCTCGAAGACGCGGGCGTAGGTGAGTCGGGCGAGCCGGTCGTACTCACTGCCGCGGTGGCTATTAATTCGGGTCTCGAGTGGCGAAGTCGGCATCGCGGGCACTTCAATCTGTTCGTAGGCCGCGACCGCGCACAGTGCGGCCTTCTCTTTCAGCAGCCAACGGCGGAGTCGTCCACGCAGTGCTGAAAGTATGTCGGGGGCGGCGTACTGGCGGGACTGTCCCGCCCAGTCAACGAGCAACTCGCTT
>CAITNF010000005.1 GCA_903893745.1 uncultured Actinomycetes bacterium | reverse complement strand
TGTAATCGACGTGGTCTTTGAATTCGCAGCGGCAGCGGCATTGCCACCCATTCGACCAATAACCAATTCAATCGACTTACTCTGCCCACTTCGAGAACTTTTCACATTAATGGTGAGAAGCTCTGCCGGCTCACCCGTTGACGTTGGACAGGCAGCTGAGAATGATGTTCCATTCCAACTTTGGACACTCGCCAACGTAACCGAGTACTCGCTACCCTTAGTACTGGCGTAACTGTTGTAGAAGGCAGCAAGGTAGTTGTTGTAGTAACTAACCAGAGCCTGATTCGACCCCGCCTTAGTGCACGTCTGATACACCGACTGCGCACTGTTTTGGATCACCGAGAGTGCCGTCTGTGACGCACTCTCCAAAACTGCGTCTCGGGTAACCAACCGACTCTGCGTTGATGATGCCGTTATCGCGGACGAAAACGCCATCATCAACGCCAGAGCACAGATACTCAATATGATCAGCGCGAGCAAGACTTCTACCAGCGTGTCACCTTGATCTGATTTATCGTTCTGCTTAATCTCCACAACGTTAGCCGCCGAAGCGGCAGTTGCTTAGCTACGCGTCAACGTCAACGGCGTGGCTCGGATCATGACCTGACCCGTTGTGCCAGCTACTTCCGTCAGACTTGTACGCCCAGCCGGCGACAAATGACTCGGCAGAGAACTGGCAAGGGTTTGATGCAAGAACATCGCAGTCAACGTCGCCGTGCGGAACGTACACTCCGCCGAAGTCGCCGTCAGATCCACTGGTGCCAAACACACACGGGTTTGAACCATGGTGATCCGCATCGTCATCCCAAATCGTACGGCCGTTGCAGTCGGTGCGACCGTGGAGCACGAAGTGTGAGTGCGCACCACCGAAGATTGCCGGTCCACCGTGGATGTAGAACAGTGAGTTCGTGCCAACGACGTCATCATTGTCGCCGAAGTTCAAACCATTGCCCTCAAAGTGGAACGTTCCCTTGCCGAAGTCGGCATGAGCGCCTTGACCAATGATGAGGCCACCCTGGAAGTCGTAGTCACCATTTCCGGTGAAGTGAACATGCGAGTTGGCACCGATTGTGATTGCTCCAGGGTAGACACCAGGAGCAAAAGTAATGTCATCACCGTTTGCAAAACTCTTGTTACCGGCGGGAGCATTCTGGTAGCCAGTGCCACCCTCGTCGTAGCGACCACTGCCACTAACCTGGCGATTCACGTCACTCTGACAGCCGTTAGAGGTAGGGGGAAGGTCACCATTCTGGTAGGGGTCGTTCGCCGGGTCGTTGTTCGTAATCACCCAGTTGACTGTTTGGCCACCACCGGTGTTACCACTACCAACAACTGGAGCGGTGATGACATTGTTGCCGTCACCATCAAACGAAACTGTGGACGCACCAGTGATTGGAATGAACTCAGTCGCCGCCGCTTGACTACACGTCGGCATACTCGTTGAGCAGCTGAGACTTGGGACGGCCTTGATGCTTGAACCTACGACCACTGAGTTCGAAGGCTTGGAGGTCATTGCCAGAGTACAGAGTCGACGCTCGATACCGGCTGGTGTCTGCACGTAGGAAACAACCGTTTGGCCTTGTGCCCACTTGAACGAGACCAAGTTGGTGCCACCAGTGCCACAGAGTGCCTGTCCATTGGCGAGTGCCAACTGCTGACCAGCACCGGCAGTCACATGGGCCGTAGTTACGTTGGTGGCACTCTGTACGTCCTTTTGGAAATACGTAGAGATGGACTGAGCATCGGCAGAATTCGTCGTACGGCTCTGCACGTTGTGCTGCATCTTGAAGACTGATACGAGGCCAAAGGAAATGGCTCCGATAACGAGTGGTACCACGACCACCACGATCAAAAGCTCAACGAGGGTGAAACCACCTTCGCGGTTATCCTTCCGAGTCTGGTGCTTAGCCATAAATTTTATCCTCCGCTTATGTTTGTGATTCGACTGTGAGTCGTCTGTGGTTTGACTTAACCATTTGGACACGAGTTAAACCATAGCCCAAGAAATTGGCCCATAGTCAAATTTTGTATAACTTTGTTTCTGAGCTTTCCGTGGTCAATCGAAAATTATTTCTGGCCACTAATCAGGCTTTTCACCGGTCAGGTTTGGATTTGAAAACGAATTTGGGAGTGCGCCGGGCAAAAAAAATGAAAATTACTGGGAATTTCCCCAAAATTAACGAATTCTTATTGCACCTTCACTTGGTTGTAGATCCCGTACATCGCCGAGATTAGGGCCACGGCCACGAAACCCACGATGACCCCCATCACGATAATGATGGCGGGCTCGAACAGGGCCGTTGCGCGCTCGAGTTTCGTTTCTAATTCTCGGTTGTAGTACTCCGCCGCCACCACCAATTGGGCGTCGAGCGTTCCCGTCTCTTCACCAACTCGGAACATCTGCTTCGCGGCGCCCGGGAATAGTCCGGTCCGAGAGATGGGACCAGCGAGACCTTGTCCTTCCATCATGTCCCGTCGAACAGACTGCAGCGCCTCTTGGTAGACCATGTTGTTCGCTGAATCGGCCGTGATGGCGAGTGATCGAGGTAAGTCAACGCCGGCCCTCAGCATCGAAGAGAGAATTCGACAGACTCGTTCTAAAATTGCGGTTCGACTCAAATCACCAATGACCGGCAGCTGCAGAATCCAGCCATCGATTCGACGTCGCCCACTTTGTGAGCCTCGCATCATGGTGAAACCAATCATGATCAAACCTATGAGGGCAATGAGCACGTACCACCACTGTCCAAGAAATCCCGAGAACGACATCAAAATTCTTGTCGCCAGTGGCAGCTTCGCGTTAAGCGACTTAAAGAAGACGACAAATCGAGGTAGGACGAAGGCGCCCAAGATGATGACCGTCACGACCGACATCACCGCAACGACGGCCGGGTAGATCAGCGCCGAGGTAATTTTGCCCTTCGCCTTGGTGTCGCGGTCGATGTAGTCCGCAAGCTGGTTCAGCACGATGTCCAAATTTCCCGTGAGCTCGGCCGACTCCAAAATCCCCACGTAAAAATTAGGGAACGCCTCAGGGTGCGCGGCCGCGGCCGCGGCGAAGGTTTCGCCAGAACGAAGATCGCCAATCATCTGTTCAATAATTTTCTTTAGCATTTTTCCCGAAGTCTCGTCAACAATGACCTCAAGCGCTTCCATGATGGGGATGCCCGCCGCAATAAAGACACCGAGCTGACGACTGAAGTTCATGACCTCTTTTCGAGGAACTTTCTTTTTGGTCAGTTCGTACTGGAGAATGCTCTTTTTTTCTCGCAGTTCGAGTGGCTGAAGATTTCTATTTAGTAACGCGACGTGTGCCGCACCCGACGAGGTCGCGTTCTCCACGCCAGAAATCTCTTTTCCGGTCTGATCGAGCGCGTTGTAGCGAAACTTCTTCAGTGCTTGGTCTTGACTCATAGCGTGTACAGACTCCTCATGACTTCTTCGACCGACGTCATATCCTGGGCGACGAGGTTGATGGCTTCTTGGCGCAGCGTGCGCATTCCCTGTTTGACCGCTTGGGCGCGCAACTCTTCTTGTGTGGCCCACCCTACGACCATGCGTCGAATCTCTGGGGTAATCACCAATAGTTCGTAGACACCAATTCGCTCTTTGTAGCCAGTTCCGCTGCAGAAGTTACATCCAGTGCCGCGATAGAAGACGTCCTTTGGCGTGCCACCACTCTCTTGATAGAAGATTTTCTCCTCGTCGGTGAGTTGATACTCGCTCTTGCACGACGGGCAGATCCGGCGCAGCAGTCGTTGGCCCACGACGGCGAGCACCGATGAGGCCACCAAGAACGATTCAATACCCATATCCAATAGTCGGTGCAGCGCCGACACTGAGTCGGTCGCGTGCAGCGACGACAAAACGAAGTGGCCGGTAAGCGCTGACTGCACCGCGACTCGAGTTGTTTCGACGTCACGAATCTCACCAACCAGGATTACGTCGGGGTCCTGACGCAAAATTGAACGTAGTCCCGTGGCAAACGTCAGCCCTGCTTGCTCATTGGCCTGAATCTGATTAATTGTGGGATAGACGTACTCGACCGGATCTTCAATCGTCATGAAGTTGAGCTCGGAGTTGCTGATTTCGCTCAACGTTGCGTAGAGCGTGGTCGTCTTTCCACTACCCGTAGGGCCCGCGCACAGCACCATGCCGAACGGTGCTCGAACCAGTTTCGAGTAAATCTCTCCGGTGTCGGCCGGCATACCCAGATCGCTCAGATGGAAAACGGCCCGAGTCTTGTCCAAAATTCGCATGGCGCAGACTTCGCCCATGATTGTCGAGATAGTCGCCACCCGGACGTCAATATCCTTGCCATCAATCGTGATGGCAAACTGACCATCTTGAGGACGCCGACGTTCAACAATGTTCATGCCGGCCATTACCTTGATTCGACTGACGATTCCCGCCGCCATTGAACCGGGCAGTTCCAAGACCTCCAGTAGCGCCCCATCAATTCGAAAACGGATGCGCACTCGGTCGTCGACCGGCTCAACGTGAACGTCCGAGGCTCGGTCACGTTTGGCCTGAGTCAATATCTGATTGACCAACTGAACAATTGGCGCATCGTCCGTTGTGATGTCGACTTCATTTACTTCAACATCGCGTCGACGAGCCGCTCCCGAGCCTTCGAACGCCTGAATTAAGCGATCCACTCCAGCGATTGCTCGATAGTTGCTGTCGATAGCCCAGATAACGTCACTGAGAGGAGCCACGCTGAAATGCACTGGTAACTGCGTCTGATTTGCCAGTTCTGCTCGGACCTGCTCGTTGGGCTCAACAACAGCCACATGTAATCCATCGCGATCACGGCGATACGAGATAAGGAGGTACTGTCGAGCGATTGCTTCACTCACGTACTCCAGCGCCTTCGATTCGACGTTGTCACGGCGAAGGTTGACCACGGTCAAATTGGCGAAAGCCGCAATCGCTGAAGCCAAATCGTTCTCATCAATTGCTCTCTCTGAAAGAATTGTTTGAACAAGACTCTGACCACTCGTATTTTGCCGAGCGATGACCAGCTCGAGGCGCTCGTCGGTAATCAGTCCCCGTTGCACTAAGAAGCCACCAAAACCACCAAATTTGCTCGTCGCTACGGGAGTCGCGGAATCTGGCACGGCAACGGTCGTCGAGCCATTTGACGATGGCCCCGAAGTGGTCACGGTCGTGTCAACCCCCACGTGATCAGTAGAGGTGGTCTCATCGGATGTCACCATTGGTAGTTGGGGGGAAGGTCCCTCAGCGGTCTTCGTAGTAGTACTGCCCGACGAGGGAGCGGGCTGCGGAACAACTCCGGGCGACCTTCTTCGATTTTTACTCATTAAAGTCCTGATCCACTAGGTCCGCCAGCAACAATTTGTCGATTTTACGGTACCACTTTGGCCAATTCGCCCACTCACCGGAACTTCACAACAAACGGACACCAGAAGTTACGCGACTCACCAGTCTGAATGGTCTGATCCCCGCATTAATTGAGGCCTCTGAGTGCTAGCCGAGGATTTGGCGCGCTGAGCAGGGGACTCACTAGCCACTATCTACAAGACTCTCGTAGGCTACCGAGGTGGCCAAACCCCTGCGAGGAGAAGAAATCCTTGCCTGTATCCATCGAGTGGCGCTCAGTCGAGGTGAGCCGTTCGAATTTAATCGCCCCCCAACGAGTGACGAGATGGCACGGCGTCAACGTGACGCTGCGTCGCACCGACTCACCGTGCTCAATGAGATCCGCCGCCTGCATCCCCTCGCACTAACTCCGACGAGCATCGATGAAACCCTTACGAGCCTGCAAAGTGGTGTGGAACTGGTACTGCAACCTCGACTCCCCCAGGACATTGAGGGCCTGCGCCAAGCTACGGCCCACGCCCTGGTGCGTGTTGGACGCGTCGATGCAACGTACTCCTATGCCCCGATCATCATCAAGAACAATGAGATCACCGAGTCAGCAACCACGCGGCGCATACTGAGTGGAACCCTCGAATTGCTTGCCCCCAGCGACGCCGTGTACCGAGACGGACTCGGAGTTCGTTCTACGCCAACCGTCACGCGCAACGGCATCGTCCTCGCTCACGTCACGCAACTGCTCGCGACGCTCGGTTTTGGCGACCCAGCGGCTCGCGTGGCCGTGGTGGATCGTCACGCTCAACTTTGGTGGTTCGACCTGGCAGGCACTAACTATCCTCGCTTCAATCTGTCTACCTACCAGCATCTTTACGAGCAACGCGTCGAAATAATTCGACGACACGATCGTTGGAGGGTCGAAGGGGGTCCGTTTCCCACCACGGCCTACTGGCATAAAGAGTGTCTTGACTGCGTGTACCAATGGCACTGTGCCACGGACCTGGAAAAGGTCGATGACGTCTCACTCACCCGATTCACGAACTTTAGCCAGCAACTTCTTTTGCGAGAACACGGCGTCACGACTCGGCGTCAACTCGCGGCCCTGAATCCCCAACGTGCTCGCCAAGCCCGGGCCAAAGTGCTGACCCCTGATGATCCGATCGAAATTGAAGACCACCTCGGTCGTTCAATCGAACTACTCGACGATCTTATCTATAGAGCCCGCGCGCACCTGCGCGGCACATCACTGCGCATCGTCGAACCCGATGCAGTGGGCTGTCCGACCGCTGACGTCGAAGTCGACATCGATATGGAGAGCTACGGCGACGCGACGTACCTCTGGGGAGCATTCGTGAGTAGCGACCAGCCGCATGACGGCATCGAAAGTGGCTACCAGTCCTTTGCGGAGTGGGGCCCACTTACTCTTGAAGCGGAGGCCGAAAATTTTGCGAAGTTCTGGGCTTGGCTGAGTACAATCCGCTCGCGTTGCCAAGCTCAGGGGCTCACCTTTGCGGCCTACTGTTTTTGGGCGCAGGCCGAAGACGGCGCGATGAATCGTGCCGTGAGTACTCCCCTCGCCGGCGTTGCTATCGCCGATGAACTGCGGGCCTTTCGATCAAGCACGCCCAGTGAATGGATTGATCTGCACGCGCAGGCCAAGAGGCAGCTGCAGACCGAAGGACCCCTGGGCCTCAAGCAACTCGCCCAGGCCGCGGGCTTTCACTGGCGTGACCTCAATCCCAGTGGTGAGGCCTCGATGCTCTGGTACGAAATTGCCTCAAGCGACTCTGACCAGGCCCCCAGTTCGCGCCAGCGAATTCTCGAGTACAACGAAGATGACTGCAAAGCGACCAAGGCACTGCGTGACTGGCTTAACGGCCCGGCACGACTCTTGGCTCATCGTGACGACAATTTCTAACTCGCCGGCTGCTCGTTAGCATCGAAGAATGGGCGCCCCAACGTTGCACGAACCGGTGGCGCCTCCATTTCGGCGCACGGCCCGTCTCATTGGGGCCTTCAGCGCAGCCAGTGGATTAGTCCTCGCGAGTGTGACCGCTCAGTCACTCACCCTTATAACCCGACGAGACCTTCGAGGAGGACTCGCACTGCTCGCGGGCGTGTTGCTTCTCCGATGGTTGATTGCCCTCTGGGGTGAACAATGGGCGGAGCGCTGCGCCCAACTCCAGCGCGACTACTTACGAGCACATCTGCTCGGCCACTTCTTTCGACCACGATCCGCCAACGAAGGAGGCCGGGGCGACCTCGTTACGGCGATTGAGCGCGTGGCCCAACTCCCCTTGCTCACCTCGCTCGAAAGCAGCGCTCGCGTGGCGCTTCTGGGTATTGGCGTTGTTATCTGGGCCGCCGGATGGCTTAGCGGCGCGATCGTGATGGTGTTACTACTCGTCGCCGTTCCGCTGTACCGACGAGCGGGACAACGCAGTGCCACGCTCGAAGCGCAGTACCGCACTCGGCGCGAGCTTCTCGAAGCACGCCAGCTCGAACTACTTCACCACGCACCAGATATACGAGCCTTAGGAGCAGTCAACTACGGCGCCAACGAAATAGCCGCAATAAGTGATTCCGAGCACGAGTTCGCTGGTCGAGCCGTCCGCGTCGCACTGGGCTCGTCGCTCGTCACCGAATTTCTCAGTGGGGTCAGTGTTGGCCTGGTCGCCATGGTCGTTGGCTTCGGCCTGCTGCACGGAACTATTTCGCTCTTTCGAGCCCTCACCGCGGTGTTGGTTGCCAGTGAACTGTTCAGTTACGTCCGTCGCTTCGGAGTCGAGTTCCACCGTCGTGACGACGCACTCGCCGCGAACAACATGCTCGCCGTCTCGAACCCCCCCGTCGCTAGCCAGTCAACGTCCGTGCATCTCATCGCGAGTCACGATCTCGTCACCATTGCCAACGCTCTACCGCTCAGCTGCACCATCGCCCCAGTAAGTCGCACCCTCATCACGGGTCCCTCCGGGTCGGGCAAAACCACGTTGCTCCACACGCTCGTGGGGTGGTGTGAACCATTGAGTGGCACGGTCGATCGTTCTTCGTCGGTAGTGGGCTTCGTTGGTGCCGAAAGTCGACTGCTTTCGACCACGCTTCGTGAGAATCTCGAGTTAGGTCAATCGATGCCCGATGCGATTCTCCACGAGCAGCTTCGAGCCCTCGGACTGACGAGCGAGCGATTTGTGCAACTTGATCAACCACTGCTGGCTGACGGACGAGGGCTCAGCAGTGGCGAGCGCGTACGGCTGTTGCTCGCACGAAACCTGCTCGCGCGGCCGGCCTTGCTAGTGATCGACGACATCGCCGGACTACTTGATGAGCCAACGCGTGCTTTGGTTCGCGCGGCGTTACTCGAGCAATCCACGTGCGCGGTACTTGAAGCAACTGTCGATACACCACTGCTCACCGACGTCGATCTGCAAATTGAGTTGACGTGATGCCTAGCGAGTTTCGTTTCCTCGTTCGTTGGCTCCGCCGAGCACAACCACCGCGCGCACTTCTCGTGCGGGCACTGATTACTGGTGTGCTGGGCTCGTTAGTGGGAGTGGGTCTGCTCGCCGGCGCGGTGGGTCTGCTCGTAGCTAGTTCCAGCCGACCGGGACTTGCGAGCGTGGCGGGGATACTCATAATTATTGAGCTGCTCGCGTTCTTACGCTCACCGCTTCGCTACCGCGAACGAATAAGCGCGCACGCCCTCGGTTTTTCGGCCGTCTCGCAGTGGCGACACTGGCTCGTGACCACGGTGGGTCAATGGGAGTTCAGCCGTTGGCGCACGCACTCAACGGGCGACCTGCTCGAGCGGGCACTGCGTGATACCGATGAGCTGCAAGACCTGTGGCTTCGAGGGGTCATTCCCATCGTCAGCGCACTCACCACAATGCTGGTGGGCGACGTGGTGCTGGGGACTTTTGCTCGTGGTGCCCGTTGGTGGTTCGTTGCCGGCATCATTACGGGTATCCAACTCCTCGGCGTGCTCGGTCTACTCAGCACCTTTCGAGCGCTCTTGCGCGCTGATCGATCACTAAGAACTGCGCGCAGCGCCTACCAATCCAACATCATTGAGCTGAGTACCGTGGCCCCTGAGCTGATACTCCTGCACGAGATGCATTACCTCAACGAGCGCGCGAGCGGCGCGCAACAACTGCTCCACGATGCGGAACGACGCCTGGTAACACAGCGTCGTTGGTCGAGCGTGATGGTCCTCGTGGTGACCCTGGGAGCCCTGTGGACTATCGGTATCGTGCATCCCCGGGGTTCGGGTCTTTCGTACGTGGTGGCCACACTGATTGCGCTCTCAACCTTTGACACCCTCACTGCGCTTCGCAGTGCGCTCGCAACCGGCGTCGCCGTTAGTGGCGGGGCCGAGCGACTTGACGATCTCGCCGCAATCCAATCCCCTCGACCGAATCACTGGCCTGGGGTGACGACGTTGTCACTCGAGAGTGTCAGCATTCGCGAGGGTAATCGACTGCTACTCGCGCCAACATCGCTCTCCATTGCGGCGAAACGGCGCGTCGCCATTACGGGACCTTCTGGCGTTGGTAAGTCCTCGCTCCTGCGTCAACTCGCCGACCTCGATGTCGTGAGCGAAGGTACCATTTTGATTGGTGGGCAAACGCTGCACTCCATTGACGAGTCCGAGCTACGCCGCCACGTGGCCTACGTCGCGAGCGAGCCCGGCCTGATGCGAGGGTACGCGGCCGACGTTCTGCAGATGGGTCGCGAGATCCAACGCAACCCCTGGCGTGACCTCGAAATGCTCGGCATCACGGCCAGTTCGCACACGAAGTGGGATGAGCTCTCGCGAGGTGAACGCCAGCGCGTCGCCCTCGTGAGGGCGCTGGTCAGCGGACCCGACGTCATCATCCTCGACGAGCCAACCAGCGGTCTTGGTTATGACGAGACCACCCGCGTGTTGCAACTACTCGGTGAACTGCCCGCGACCTTTGTTATTGCGACCCACGATGCCCAGGTAATGAACTGGTGCGATGAGGTCATTGAACTACGCGACGCGTCACTCAGCTCGACTAGCCGTTAAGAGCTCGCATTGCTTGCTCTTGATAGCGATCACCCGCCACGGCCTCGCGCGGCACGGCGGCCTCGAGCGCGGCACAATCGGTGTCGCTCAAGTTAAGAGCGCTGGCGGCGATATTTTCGTTCAACCACTTACGTTGCTTCGTGCCCGGTATGGGCACGACGTCCGCGCCACGCGACAGAACCCAGGCCAGCGCGAGTTGGGCAATGGTCGCGCCTTTGGCCTGGGCAATGACGTCCAGATTCGCCACAAACTGAAGATTGTTCGCCAGCGCGTCGCCGCTAAAGCGAGGGTGGTGCTTTCGGTAGTCGTGATCACTGGCGGCCTCACGATTCTTTGACTCACTCGTGAGAAAGCCGCGGCCCAGCGGACTGTAGGCCACGAAGCCAATCCCCAATCGTCGACAGGTATCAAGCACGCCGTCTTCGGGGTCACGCGACCAGAGGGAGTATTCACTTTGCAGCGCACTGACTGGGTGAACCGCGTGCGCGCGCTCGATCGTTGCTGACGAAGCCTCAGAAATCCCGAGGTAGCGAACCTTGCCCGACTCGACCAAGGACTTCATGGCACCCCACGTCTCTTCGATCGGTACCGATCGATCGACTCGATGCTGGTAGTACAGATCAATGACGTCGACACCCAGTCGAGCGAGTGACGCGTCACACGATGCCGTCACGTACTCGGGTCGTCCATTAATGCCCAGAAACGAACCGTCCTCGGCCCGTTGATTGCCAAACTTCGTGGCCAGCACTACTTCGTCACGACGATTGGCAATGGCGCGCCCCACTAACTGTTCGTTAATGAACGGACCGTACATGTCGGCAGTGTCGAGAAAATCGACTCCTTGATCAAGGGCCGCGTGAATGGTCGCAATTGATTCGTCGTCGTTGCGCGGTCCGTAGAACTCACTCATGCCCATGCAGCCCAGTCCCTGCGCAGAGACTTCCAATCCTTGGCCCAGTATGCGTCGCTCCATTGTCCTCTTCTCCTTGTGAACATGCTCACAACCCTTTGATTGCAGGGCTCTGGCCCCACCCTAGTCACTACACAGACGGTATTTTCTTAGCAATGGCTGGGGGGGCCATACTTCGACAGCCCGTCTGCTCGCTTCGTGCGCGTAGACGGGCTTCGTTGTGACTAGGCGGTGAGCGCTCGAGAACGCACGACCTACTGTGGGAAGCGTGATCGATTCGCCGTCGCCGACTGTAACCACCGGCGCACCGGTGAAACCACTGCTGCGTGGTTGGCTCCATGCCGCGGGTGCCATGGTGTTGGTGAGTTGTTCGCCCATTCTCTTTGCTCGAGCTCACACGTGGTCTCAGGTCATTTGGGTGAGCTGCTTTGTACTCGGAGTAGAAGCAATGATGGTGACCAGCGCCCTCTTTCACCGCATAAATTGGTCGCCTTCGAAACGACGAGCGTGGAAGCGCGCCGATCACTCGACCATCTTTGCGGCCATTACTGGCAGCTACCTCGCCATTGCGGGCCTCACGATGCACGGCCTCATCCGGGTCGTTTTGTTAGTCGTGATTGGCGTTGCGACCGTAGTCGGCATTGCCGTACGCCAGTTCGCGCTCTACGCCCCCAAGTGGGTCAACACTCTGCCGTATTTGGTAGTGGGTTGGGCCGCCGTGACGGTGCTCCCGCAGATTGAACGTGGTGGTGGCCCGTGGTGTTTTGCCTTGATCATCGCGGGGGGACTCGCCTACTCACTGGGCGCACTCTTTTATGGCACCAAGTGGCCCCGACTCGCTCCGAGAGTCTTCAGCTATCACGAACTTTTTCACGCCATGACATTGCTGGGCGCCGGTTTACACTTCGCCGCGATTGCGCTGGCGCTGCGCTAACTGCGAAAACTGGGCACCAAGTTGAAGTGCACCAGTGCGGGCACTCCCTGGCGCGTCGTGATCGCGGTGAGTGAACCGTTATCGAGTCTCGTGCGCCAGACCACTGATCCGGGCACCCCCAGCGCCCACACCATGGCCGACTTAATAGGCGAGACGTGGCTCACGATGGCTAAGTGGGCGTCGTGACGGTGCAAGAGACTCTGCTCGTCCGCCAGTAAGGCGTCGAGCTCGGCGTGCACACGCTGATCAACGGCCGACAGGGCTTCGCCACCTCCCAGCGCCACGTCGTGTCCATCTTCAAAGGTCCGCCACTGCGCTCCGGTGACGGAGCTGAGTGGCTGTCCGTCAAGGTTGCCGTAGTCAACTTCGATGAAGGAATCCTTCACCAGAGGCTCAAGATGTGGCACCGCCAGCGCGGCCGTCGCCCGGGCTCGCTGCAGCGGCGACGTCCAGACTTGGGTCACTTGCACTAAGAGAGGCCGAAGCGCTCGAGCCTGTTCTTCACCAAGTTCGGTTAACGAGGGGTCGCTTCGCCCGACGAGTAACCGCTGCGCGTTGCTCGTGGTCTGACCGTGACGAATGAGCAAAATCACGGTAGCAACAAACGCCCGCACTCGGGACAGTCCATAAAAGTGTCCACCAACGCTTTCCACCGATCAACGTCAAGGGGTGCGAGCGCGATTCGACATCCGTCACAACGTCCCTGGTCTACGTGAGCAGCACCCGACACGCCCGAGCGAGCCAGAGCGTGGTCGTAGCGAGCGAGCAGCGCGGGCGACAGCGCTTGTGCCCGCGCTGCTCGGTCTCCACGAAGGGCCAGAATCTCTTCGTCCAAAGAGGCCTGGAGCTCACCAATTAACCCTTGGAGTTCCTGTCGTCGAGCGGCAGCCGGTTGAGCTTGCCGCTTGATGTCGTTGATCAACTGATTGAGCGGTTCCAGCTCGACCAGCAGATTCAATTCGCGATCTTCGACGGTCGCCACCAGTTCGAGCACGTGGGTCAGTTCTTGCTGTATGGCGCTGAGGTCCCGCGCGTTAGCCATCGACGAGTTCAATTTGGCTTCGAGATCACTGGCGCGCGTGGCTAGTCGAGCGGCTTCGTCGCGCGCTTCCTCGTACGCCGTGCGAACGGGCTCTTGCGCTGACTGCGCCTGACCCAGCGCCTTTACGAGACTACGCAGCTCGGCTTCGACGGCCGTGAGCTCGGCAATCTCGGGAAGATGACTTCGCTGGCTCGATACTCGGTCAATCCACCGATCGGCGTCCATTAATGCCCGCAGTTCTTCGACCTCATTCACTCGACAAGTCTCCCACGTTCCACTTCGCCACGGCGAGGCCCAACTTCCCCAAGGCGGGCGCCAGAGCTGGCTCGCAGCGTGCTTGGGCGGCATCGAAGGCAAACCAAAAGACGTCCGGACTCTCCCCCTCGGGTGGGCATGGATCGGTGGGCTGAGCAATCACGACGTAGCGAAGGTCGTAGTGGGTATGTGAGCGTGGCCCCGGATGCACGTCGACGTGAAAGAGCTCAATTGGATTGAGGAGGCGAGCCGCGAGCCCCGTCTCTTCGATGGTCTCGCGAAGCGCGGCATCTTGCGGACGTTCGCCGCGGTCAACGTGGCCACCCGGTTGTACCCATATGCCGAGGCGGCGATGTCGGTGCAAAATTACGCCGCGCGACGAAACCACAAAGGATGAGGCGGTGACGTGGTGGTCATTTTGCTCCTCGTCAAAGAGGTCCCCGGGCCAAGTCAGGCGGTCCAGCGTCAGACGAATCGATTCGGCCTCACGCGCGTCCACGGGCTCAATGAGTTCGAGGCGCTGTCGTAGGTCATCAGCGATGTTCACGTCTGATTTCCCAACAGACGTACGACGGAGGGTGGAATTGGTACTGTTCCCGCGGCCATGGCGCCGTCATCGGACGGTTCGGGTGCACCGAACACGAGTCGGGCCGGAACCGTACCCGACCAAATTGGTAACTCGCGATCTTGCTCGTCGTCGTCGGTCGGACCCTTAGAAATCTTGGCGGAGGCTTCGTCAATGGTGACGCGCACCACCGACGTAAGGCGAAGTTCTTGGTCGGTCGCAGAACGCACCTCATTGGAACGACCTTCCAGAACAGCGTCCACGAAGAGATCGAGAATCCGTCGCTTCTCAGCCTCATCGTCCACTACCGAGGTGGCGCCCACAATGACCACCGAACGATACGCAATCGACGACTCGAAGCCACTGCGCGCCAAGCGCAGACCGTCGTAGAGAGTCACGCTTACGCAGGCGTACCCACTTTCGACGACTGACCGCATTACCGAGTTCGACTGACTGCCGTGCAAGTACAAGACGCGCCCCTCGCGAGCGTGCAGCGTGGGTAACACCATCGCGTGGCCATCCACCACGGCCGCCACGTGGCAGTAGTGGGCCGCGTCGAGAATGGAGTAAATCACCGACGCGTCGTAGGAGGCCTTTGCGGGTAGTCGCCGAACTCGCGTATGGGGACCGGGGCCCAGCGGTTCGCTGCTCATGGTCGCAGGTCACCGCTGAAGAAAGTCCGTGCCATACCGGCCACTTCGACGTTGCGTTCGAAGAGTCGCGCGTACATCACACCACCTCGTGACGATGCCTGATGCACACTCACGGTTGGCGAACCAACTTTTTCGACCCACCAGGGCGAGACGGCGCACATGGCGCTGCCGGTCACGTGATCTTCCGCCAGTCCCAAACGTGGCGCGAAAACTCGGATTGAAACGTCTACATTGGGTCCGCCGTGACAGGCCGCGATCACGATGAAACTCGGGACGAGAAAAAGTGTCACTGGATCGACGTCCAGGGCGCATAGTGCGTCAAAATCTTCAACCACCGCCAGCACGCTTTGGGGACCAGCTTGAAAGACTTCTCGTACGGGACCGAGCGCCCCACCCAGTACCGTCGCGTCGAGTGGCTCGAGGTAGGCCCGAGGAAGATCAATCCCCAGCAAACCGTCGCGAAGTCGCCGCCCCGACAACACGCCCGACCGAGTCTGAAAGTAGAACTCGCCACCGGGCACGCCGAGTTCGTTGAGTAGTACGTGCAGCGTTGCCAAGGTGGCGTGACCGCACAGATCAACTTCAACCGTTGGTGTGAACCACCGCAGCGACCACTGATCCCCCACTCGGCGCACAAAGGCCGTCTCGGACACACCAAGCTCGAAGGCAATCTGTTGGAGCTCCCCATCAGGAAGAGGTCGTTCGAGCAGGACCACCACGGCGGGATTACCACGTTCGGCCTCGCCAATGAAGGCGTCCACCCACCAGAGCCGATGTCCAAAGCTCACATTCACTGATTCCACGCTCTAGAGACTGCCACACGGCCACGACCGTTCGGCGTAAGGTTTTGGAGTGCGTGTTGCGACGTTTAATCTTCACGCCGGCGTCGACGGTTGGGGTCGCCCGACCAACGCCCTGGTCCACGCGGGCGACCTTAACGCTGACGTACTCGTGTGCCCCGAAATGTGGCAGGGCGAAGACGGCACGGATTTCTTCGCGCAACTCAGTGCGCAACTCGCCATGGAGGGGGTTTTTGCGCCCCTCGCACGTTGCGATCGAGTGATTTCGAACGTTGGCGGCCCGCGCTGGCACCCCTTCCTCGCCCACTTCACGGGTCAGCACGCGCTGTACTACACCGAAGCACGCGCCCTCACGTCCGCCCAAGCCAAGCGGCGCTCGAGTGCCGGAGTCATTGAGTCGGGTAACTGGGGACTCGGCTTTATGACGCGCCTACCCATCGTGTCCCTGCGAGTTGAGCCACTCGAACGATTGCCACGAGAGAAAGTCCGCCGCGTGTTGGTGGTGGCGCAGTTGCTCGACCACGAACAGCCCTTTTACGTGCTGGCCCTGCACGGCGCTCATCTGAGTCATGGCTCGTATCGCCAGTACCGACAAATTAATGCCATTGCCCGCACACTGGATCCTGAACTTGCCACCATCCTCACGGGTGATTTCAACTGTTGGCGTCCGCTCCTTCGCGTCTTGTTGCCCGGGTGGCGTTCCATGGTTCGAGCTCGCACCTGGCCAGCACCTCGTCCCCACTCGCAGATTGATCACGTGCTGGTGCGAGGCCCGTGGATTCGGCGCGGGGGTGGGGCTAGCAACGGAGGCAGCGATCACCTCGCTCTGTGGGCCGACCTCGAACTTCCCTAATCGAGTTCGACGGCGGCCTTTTCTGGAAGGCGACGCAGGAGTAAAAGTGTCGGCAGTAGTGGTAAAAAAGTTGCGAAGGCCGCGGTTCGAAGGCCGGTCGACGCGTGGGCGTGGACGCGGTCACTGATCCATCCAAAGACGGCCAGTCCGGTCGTCGCTCCGAGCACGCCCGCCACGGCCACCCAACCGGCGGCCGTCGCTCGCACACTTCGCAAAAAGATCTCCGTACTCAAGGCACTCGTCGCGGGAGTCAACAGTCCAACCGCTCCGACACCCACCAGGTAACCGGCGATAAAACTTGCCCGCCCACCGCTATAGGCAAACGCCGTGGTCGCCGCGAGTAGCAGTACCCCCAGCGCAATGGTTATTCGCCGGCCCAGCGTTCGGCTGAGTCGGCGACTTAAGACCAGTCCCCCAAGTCCGGTCAACGCACTCAGCGCCACGACGAGGGCGACCAGGTGCGGACTAATTTTGAGGACTCCTTCACCGTAGACAAACGCGAATCCATTGGCCGGGCCGGTCATCATGCCGATACTGAACACCACGCTCGCCACGATCGCGAGGGGCCCACGCGCCGTTCGGGGCACAGCGCCCAGACGAGCCGAGGCTGGCACGCTGACTCGTTCTACGGGCTCAAGAATTGCTCTTGATGGTCGCCACAACCCCAACGCCGGCACGAGGGCGGCGGCGAAGAGCCAACGAAACGAGTCTGGCCCTCGGATGATGCCGTGCAGTACTGCCGAGAGTCCCGCTCCGATTCCGGCCCCGGCGGCCATCACGGCGAGCCGATGAATTCGATTCGTGGCGGAGGAAAATTCCACCGTGATTACTTGCACGATGGTTGACGCGGCCGACAGCATTGGTCGTGCCAGAGCGAAGCACAACACAAAAAACCAGTAGCTCGGACTGAGCGCGGCGAGCGCCGTGAGTACGAGACCGGCGAAGAGAGTTTGGCGCAGTATGACGGGGCGCCCTCGGTGATCAGCCCGAGCAGCAAGGGGTAGCGCCGCCAGTGACGCGAGGCGCAGAACTCCGAGGCCGAGGCCGAGGGCCGAACCCGAGAGGCCTACCGTACTGCGCAGTGATCCCGACGCCGAGACGTGACCGAAGAATTTTGCTACATCGTTGAGTGCCGCTATTGCGCCGAACTGGCCAAAGCCGGCCGCCATCGCGACGAAGAACAGCGTGCGAGCGACGGTCCTCGCGTTAGCGGGCTGGGACACTCGGACTCACTGTAATTGCACAGTATCGTCAACAACGACCAACGTCTTTCCGTGGTTACCGCCGCTAAAGAGCAGGTTGAGGGCCTCGGGAGCGTGCTCGAGCCCTTGCACCAGATGTTCCTGGTGTGCCAACGAACCGCTGAGCAGCATGGTGGCCAGTTCGAGTTGGGCTTCGGCGAATCGAGCAGCGAAGTCGAGGATTATGAAACCCTCCATGCGGGCTCGACGCATAATCAGCATCGTCGTATTGACGAGTCCGTAGGGCTGGCCGCTCTCGTTGTACTGCGAGATTGCTCCGCACACCACGATTCGACCGTGCATCGCAATCCGGGCGAGGACCGTATCGAGAATTTCGCCGCCAACGTTATCGAAGTAGAGATCGATGCCCTCAGGACAGACCGCCCGCAGTCGTGACGCGAGATTGGGTTCGCGATAGTCCAGACACTCGTCGAAGCCGTAGCGCTCAACGACCTCAGCACACTTTGCGCTGCCACCCGCAATACCAATCACTTTGGACGCTCCACGAAGTTTCGCAATCTGTCCCACCACTGAGCCCGTCGCTCCCGCTGCTCCCGAGACCACGACCACGTCACCCGACTTCAACGCGCCCACTTCGAGAAGACCGAAGTAGGCGGTTAGTCCCGTCACACCCAGTACATTCATCACCGTGGGTAGATCGAGACCCATTCCCGCGGGGATAACTGAGAATCGATTCTGATCATCAGCAATCGTCCACTCTTGCCAACCAGTCATTCCGTACACCAGGTCGCCCACGACGTACGCCGGATTGGATGATTCGGTCACGACGCCCACGCCGCTCGAACGCACCACGTCGCCAATACCAATCGGAGGAAGATACCCCGGGGCGTCATTCATCCAGGTGCGGATTGTCGGATCAATTGACAGCATTCCTACCTTGACCAGTGCCTGACCTTCGGAACAGATTGGCCGAGGTGTTGTGACGAGCGTGGTGGTCGTGGCATCGATGGGACCCGAGGGCCTCGATGCCAAGGTGATCTGTCGATTGTGCATGCAACCTCCTGAGGTGTCACAGCCACAGTAGATGCTGGGTAGACCGTGAACCTGAATCGATCAGGTCAGTACTACGTAGGATGAAATTATGAGCAACGTTGAAAGTGCCTCACGCCCACTGGGATGGGAGTACGACCAATTCGCTACCGAGCTGCTCGAGGGTCTCGCCGCATTCGCACCGGCGTATCAGGACTTTTTGAAGGGGGTAGTTGACCTGGCGGGAGCGCTTGTCGAGGACCCCCAAGTTGACGTACACGAACGAATGGATGCGGGCGTGGCCAGCATTGATCACCTCAATCGTCTCTTCACGCCAGCCGTGCTCGAAGCCGCATTTGGCTCGACCGGACAGCCCGGCAACGCTGAGCAGATTCACCAGTTAGCGAGTGGCATCGTGGCCGTGTTTTCAACCCAGCTGCAGTGGGCGCGCGACTGTCGTAGTGCGGTCGCTCCAGACCCGTGGCCACCCGTCTACGCTGCCCTCGCCAACTTTGCCCATCAACCACTTCGTCAGATTCAAACCTTCGCGAGCGATTTTCGTAAGCGGTCCACGGTGGTGCTCGACGACGTCCGAGCGGGCCGACCACCAACTGAGGACCTCTCGTTCACGCTACAGATCACCATTGGCGACGACGACATGGCAGCCTTTACTGCCGCCCTAAAAGATGTGCCGAGCACCGATACGCGACCTCGCCGGTTCTGGCGACGATAAGTTCTAGTTACTACCAAGGAGCATCATGGCCCGTTCAAGAAGTTTTCGATCAACGCTTTATCGCAGTGCGCGCCTGCTCGGTAACATCGAAGCGGTCGAGAAGGGACCAGCTGCGTTGGGGAAGCGTTACGTTCGACGCCGCGTCTACGCAAAAAGTAATGGTCTCACTAGTAGCTTGTTGCGAGCCTTGGGGATGCGCAAATAGTTCCTCTCGAAAGAAGCCCCCGAGTCGCTGCAGGGCCAGGAAAGTACCAACAGCGAACGTGATCACTCGTTAGTGACTGACCGCGCTTTCCAAAGTTCTTCGACGAGCACTTGGGTCGTGGCGGCGGAGGGCACTGCCAGCAGTACACCAACAAAACCACCAAAGATTCCACCCACCCATGAGCCCAACTCCGCCCCCACCAAGATTGCGATGAACACGCTCAGTGGATTTAATTTCACGGTGCGTCCCATGATGACGGGGTTCAGTGCATGATTTTCAATCAACGTGTAGGCCAAAAACACCACCGCCGTCACTACGCCGGCTGTCACCGAGTGAACAAACGCGAACAAAATCGTGGGAATACCAGCAATTGCTCCACCAATTTGCGGCAAGAAATCCACGAGGCTGACCCACAGGGCAAACAAGAACGCGAACGGCACGTGCAGTGCACTCAGCGTCACAAAGACCACGACACCACAAATTACTGAAGTCACCATATTGCCCACCATGTAGCCCAAAGTGGATGAACTCACTCGGGCGGCGATCTTCTTAGCCTTGATCGCACGACCGGGTGACATAGTCGCCAGGAGTATCGCTCCAATTTTTGGTGCCTCTAGCAAGAGCAAAACAACGAAGGCAAACATCGTGACTAGAGCAAACAGAATCGATACGGCACCGCGGCCCAGCGCCAGGGCGGGCTTGCTCAAACCCTTCGCGAGTGAGACCAATTTCGTTGAATTGAGATCGAGCCAGTTCTTAACGTGGTATCGACTCAACAAGTGACCAATCCAGCCCTGGCCGCGTTGGGCCTTATTGACGTACGCGGGAAGTTCATTCGCGAGGTGCGTCAGGCTGTTGACCAAGGGGTAGCCAAAGGCGAACGCCAGCGCCAAGAAAACAGCGAGCGAGCCCAAACTAACGATTGCCACAGCTGTTCCTCGGCGTGGAACCTTCCACCTCTGTAACAGTCCCACCAGCGGATTAAGCAGCAGCGCCACAAATCCACCGAGGAGCATCAACAGCAAAACCGTTCGTAGTCGGTAAAGGACTAACGCCGATAGGTAGACAGCCGCCACTGAAAAAATAGTGACAAAGATGGTTTTAAGGGGAACGTTATTGGAGTGTGCAGTCGCAAAAATACTCGCCCGGGGACGTTCGCCTTGTTCCGAAGACTCTTCGCGTTCATTCATCGCAACTACGCTCCTCAAACCACCGGTATCAAAATCGTACGTTAATTTCGTTCCAACTATCACGCAGCACCGATTTTCGGTCCATCTACAACATGTCAGTTCGATCCTTCAATTAGTAATGCCCCCCTCAAAATGAGGGGGGCATTACTGTCCGAATCGACGTGATGAACTACTTAACGGTGTAGCGCACCGAACTGCTTCCGTTCGCGTTACTCACTTTGAACGAGAAGGTTCCCTTTTTAGCCGTAGCCTTCACGGTCACCTTGATCACGATTTTGTTCTTGGCCAGTGAAGAGATCTTCACCGACGTACCGGCCGCACCAGAGACTCTCGTCCCCGCCACGAAGCCAGAACCGCTGATCGTCAACGTGACTGTCTTGCCCCGCGTCGCAGCTCCAGAGACTTTGTTGGCCTTAGGGCCAGCCGGGGCGGGCTTCGTCGTGGTCGTGGTGGTCGGCGCGGTGGTTGTGGTGGTCGGCGCCTCCGTCGTCGTGGTGGTCGGCGCGGTGGTCGTGGTCGTTGCCCCACCAGCGGCAGCCGTGAAGCTAAAGGAAGCATCTACCCATGACGCACCGGCGGGAGCAGTACCGCAGTTGGTCGCGTTGCCCGTGTCGTTGCTCGGGTAACTCGTGAAGTTAATTTCACAGAGGTACACGGTGTACACGGTGCCCGCAACTACCGAAGCGGGGACGGGAATGGTGCCGCCTAGCTTCGGACCGAAGAGCGCCGTTCCGTCGTAGCAGTCGTTCGAAATCGTGACACCGGACGCGTCACCCGCGATTGGCGTCGTGCTTCCAGCGGCAAACCACTGAACCCCCAGCAGCGACGTGGGGACATTTCCGTAGCCACCACCAGTGCCACAGGTCGATGGTGTCGCGAGACCCGCGGTACCAAGTGCTGCGGATTGCACAAACTGGTTGGCATTTGCCCACCACTTGCCCGTGCCGAGTAGTGCATCGCTTACGGTTATCGAACTTCCCGCGGGACCGGTGGTCGGACTTGCACTAATTGTTGGCGCCGTAGGCTGCGTAGTTTGGCTGGCGTAGGTCATGATGATGCCGGTGTTGGGAACTGGCTTCAACGCACCCGTCACAATTGCGACTGCACAACCCGTGAGGCCGATATTAATTTCGGCCTGCGTGGGTGGGCACTTGGAGTTCGCGTCCGACGCCGAGAAATTAGCCGGTACCGCAAACGAAGCCACGGTGCACTGACCGGCCATTGCGGCCGGACAGCCGGTGTCACTGGGGTCTACGGCGAACGAGGCCAGCGTACCGATGTCAGCCGTGTTGGTCTGGAGGACACTGGTCGTCAGAATTGTGCCAGTGAGCGACGCCTCGACGCCGTACACCGCACCAGATGACTGGTTGCAGTCAATCTTGACCACACTGGTTCCCGCAACCACGCCAACGATTTCTGATCCCGCCGGGGTGGTCACGACAGTTCCGGGTCCAGTCGAAAGAGTCTCGATGCAGGTACGGGTATCAGTCGCGTGAGCCTTCAGCGCCAATGGTGCCGCCCGGTGCGCGGTCGCGGCCGAGGTCGATGGACTCGTTAGAACGGAGAAGGACACCATCAAGGCTACGGCCATAGCGACTACCGCCACCACTGACCAAACTGCCGATCGATTCGATCGCACTGTTGAGGTACCAAATAGGACTTTGCTCACAAAACCTCCCATGCACCAATCCATACGGATTGGTGAATTTTCAAGTTACTTAACAACGAAGACTGTACTGCCAAACCGTACTGACCCGCTCGTCAGCAATCGGAATTTCCCAAACTTATAAGGCACAGTTCGAAAAATGGGTGAAAATGGTGGGCGCTGAGGGACTCGAACCCCCGACCTGCTGAGTGTAAATCAGCTGCTCTAACCAACTGAGCTAAGCGCCCGGGTCCACCAGTCTAGATGGTTCAGCCGACGAGATCACCCGAGTGAACTGCGTCACACAAGCCGTTCAGTGTCTAAGTCGATTCTCTCGTTCCAGTGAAATACGCAACTGCCGCTGAAATAGCCAGAAGGAAAAAAGAAATCGTGAGGGCGAGATGAAGTCCCCGCTGGAAAGCGTCGTAAGCGGCGGCAATAACTTTCTTAATGATCTGTTGGACTGCATCGCTGGTCTTTCCCTGCAGACTCTTTTCTTGAGCGCTGATTTGCCCAGTGGTGACTGCGGTGATGATCTGCGCTCGATAGGCCTCTGGAATTCCAATTGCCACGAGTCTCTTGGTTAATTGCACCGTGAGCTGACCGTTGACAATTGAACCCAAAATCGCCACGCCAGCTACGGCGCCAATTTCTCTGCTCGTGTTGGTCATCGACGCTGCCATTCCCGAGTTTTCAGCAGGAAGACTCGTCAGTGCCACCGACGTCATTGGCACAATGATGATGCCAAATCCAATTCCGGCCAGGCCCATCGTCAGGCCGACGGTGAATGGTCCGGCACTCGGGGCAATGGCCACGTCAGTGAGTAGCACCCCCATCGCCGCAGCCAGGCAACCCATCATCATGGGGACTCTCGATCCAACCGTGGCGACCCAACGGCCCGTCATGATGGAGGCAGCAACCATTCCGACCAGCAGCGGCAAGAAGTCCAACGCCAGTTGATAGGCGGAGGCGTTGGCAACAATTTCCAAGTAGAGCGCGACGAAGAAGAAAATTGAAAGTATTGCAAAATACGTCGTTAGCGCAATAAAAGTGGATCCCGCGAAGGGTGGGTGACGAAAGAAATTGAGATTGAACATCGGGTAATGAGTGCGCAGCTCAACCCAAACAAACGCCACAATTGCCAGACCACTGACGACGTACAGCGTGATAATCCCACTGGACAAATAACCGGCGGTCTCGCCACCAATAGTGGCGTACGTAGTAGCACCAATAGCGAACGCACCCAACACAAAACCGAGGTAGTCCAATCGGTGTCGCGTGGGTTCGGCTCCGGCCGGCAAGACGACGACAGCCAGAAGGAGGGCCGCTCCCCCAAAAACAAGGTTGAACCAAAAGATTGCCCGCCAGTTCCAAATTCCGACGAGGACCGCGCCAATGACCGGCCCCATTGCTAAGGCGAGGCCCGACACCGCCGCCCACGCACCCAGCGCACGAGCACGTTTGCGAGGCTCGGGGTAGATGTGTCGCAACATTGAGAGCGTTCCGGGCTCGGACGCAGCGGCCCCCACTCCCATAACAATTCGTCCAATGACGAGCATCGTCGACGAACTCGCCATCGCACAGACGACCGACCCACCACAAAAAATTGCCACGCCAATCAACATCATCTTTTTGCGCCCGTAATTGTCGCCGATTGAACCGCACATCAACATCAAACTGGCGAAGGCGAGCGCGTAACCGCCAACAATCCACTGAAGATCTGAAACACCAGAGTGCAGATCAGCCTGGACGTTGGCGAGAACCGCGCTGATAATCGTATTGTCGAGAAAAGTCAGGAAAAGGATCAGCAGTAGGGCAATGAACGCGAGGTGCGGACGTAATCGGGCCATCGCCGACAACCTGAGGTGAGCAATGATGCCGCCGCCGTCGAAGGAGATGTGCTCCGCCATCTGCTCCCCCTTCTATTAATTGCCCGGCCCCTATGACGACAAAAAAGCGCCCCAACTAGAGATTCGACTGTTAACTATTTTTTTGGCTTTTTAAAAACAATCGGATACGCAGCGGAGTCCGTTCCATCAGCTTTGCCCACACTGATGTCACACTTTCGAATAGTGGCAATCTTGTTGCCGCAAAAGCCGTTACCAATTTTGCCCGTCTTGATCTTGAACTGGGTAGGCGGCATAGTTCCCGATTCGGTAATAGTTGCCGCGGGCGGTAATGGTGCCGGTACGTAGCAGCCAGTCTGATCTTTCGAGGTGCGCAGACACTCAACCACAAAGACGAGGTCGCCGGGGACAAAACCAGAACCCGAAACCGTCACGACCTTGCCATTCGTCAAGTTTATTGATGGAGTCACCGTCAATTTCGGGGTCGAGGTCGCGTACGCCGAACTCGCAACTACCACGCCACAAGCAACGAGACAAGTCGAAGTGAGCACGATTCCTACGGTGTTGCGGAATTTTGAAAATCGCTGCATGAACCCTCCACGGAAAATACATTTGTTCGAAGTTATGCTAGCGAACTTAATTCTCTTTTTCTGACATTACTGTTGACCAGCCTTATTGAGGTCCGAATTTAATCAGCGCATCGCTCAATTCAGTTGTTGCAGCAAACAAGGGATGGCGAGGCACCATTTCGCTCGTAACTAATTCATCTCCGTGATAGTCAACGGCGACCGCGCCAGCTTCGCGAATAAGCAAAAGTCCCGCTAAGTAGTCCCACGGGTGCAGCGAAGAGTGCTGCGCCACCGCGAACGCATCGAGTGAGCCGTCGGCAACCAAACAGATCTCAAGACTGGCGGCACCCAGCGATCTCGACTGCGCCCAGCCCAAGTGCTGCTTCGCTAGTCCCGAAAAACTAATTATCGATGAATCGATAGTGGTTCGTCCACTGGGAGCGATGGGCGCACCGTCACGTCGAGCTCCCGCCCCACGCTCCGCCTCATAGATAGCTCCTGTCGCTTGATTTACGACGAGGCCCGCAACAAGTTCGTTCTGCCAAAGTACTGCCAAGCTCGTCGCGTAAAACGGTATACCGCGGTCACAGTTCGTCGAACCGTCAATTGGATCAACCACCACCGTGTACGGACCACTACCCGACTTACCCGACTCTTCACTCACTACTGACAATCCCGCACCGCCCAGTACTCGAAGAGCCACTTCATCGGCGACCACGTCAAGGTGATACTGCGTAGCTCGTAGTCCCGAATAACCCCGCCCCCGATGTGCGAGCACGGCTTCACCAATCTCGTGGGCGCATTCGCGCAAGAGTGGAAACAGGTCATGACTCACGATTCCACGGTAGTGGCGCCGACGAGTAACCTGAGGATTAATGGCCGCCATAGACGTCGCTGGATTTGTTGCTGATCTCAAGGACCACGCAGTCACCCACGGTTTTCACGTCCATGACGAACGCCACTTTGTCGAAACGTATTCACTTCGCCAGGCCTGGGAAGTGGATCTGCACCCCGAAGATGGTTGTGGTGGGCCGATTGATCTGCACATCGAGCTCGACGTCGACCCACGCACCTTGCTCGCGTTTGAAGATGCCGTGCTCGGCCTACCTGACGAGATTGATCCACCCGACGACTTTCACTTTCCGCTCGTGTTCACCTGGAGTCTGCCGCCCCTGCCGCACGGACCTGATTTATTGCGACTCGCCATCGATCTCGCGCCAATTGGTGGCGTGGAGATGCCACTAGAGGTGACGGCCTCAGACTCGTTCTCCTCGCCTACCGAAGGCAGCGAGCGGCGTATTGCCATTGTGGCTCGGCGCGCTATCTCACTCAGTCAAGTGGCCAAAGGTGAAGATCCGTTATGCGACATCTTCGACCGCGGGCGTGGCGTGAGTGATTACCTCTTACAGGCAGCCGACTCGTGGCTCGCCTAGTTCGACCGATCGCACTCGTCCTCACGCTCGCGATCGGAGGACTCAGCCTCTCGGCGTGTGGTTCAAATGGTGCGGTTGCCGACGCGCGAAGAGCTTGTCAGAACGTGGCGGCAGCGCTTAGGTTGCAGCACCAAAGTGAAAAATTGGGAATCACCGCTGCGCAGCGTGCTCACCTGCAACAGCGTGCGCTGAGCGTGCTACTCGCAGCTACCTCCGCCGCCGCGGCGGCGACGTCAGTGGACGGAAGTTGGAACCCGCTCATGACGACCATTGGCGAAGCTCAACGTGTACCAATCGTCAATCTCAAAGCGTCACTCACCCGACTATGCCAAGTAGCGAATTCGTCGACGCCGTACCTCTAAGTCGTCTGGGGAAAGCGCTCGTAGAGCCACGAAAGTGATCCCTCTTCGAGCATGGCGTCTTCCCAACCCTGTAGTTGATCTTCGAGCGACGCAAGCGAGGAGACTTTACCGATGATTACTACGGTCAGTTCGGACGCTGGTTCGTCCAACACAAGAAAATCACCAAAGGCGTCCTCGGTGATCACCGCATCGGGTTCAACCATTAAGTAAAGCTCACCGGTTGCTTCAACCCACGAGAGCTCGTATTCGTTATCGGCTGCATCGGTCCACTCACTACCGAACTCAAATTCCGCACTTTCGCGGCGAGCCTCATTTTGTTCGTAGAAGGTATCGATGTCCATACAACTAGCCTACGTCCTCTTTATATGCGTTCCCGTATGCGTGGGGTGCGTCACGCTACGAGCCATGAAAAATAGACCTCCGAGGTGCGTGCGGGTGGGCGCAGTCCAGTGCGCCCGGCGGCCTGTACTGGGCTCCATGAACTCCACACCCGATCTTCTTTTACAAATGCGACGCGAATGGCTGCACTACGGACGTACGAGCGATGCCCGCAACGCTCTCGTCCTGCTGGTTTCACGCCACCACGACATTGGCCTTGAGGCACTGACTGACTTAGTCGACGTGGTTGACGCGCTTGATGCCCGAGGCACGCGCAATGTTCTGGAGCGAGCCAATATCGTTCGAGCACTGCTCGAAGAGGCGAGCAACCCACTACTGCATCGCACGTTGCTCCAGACGATGCTGCCCGGTGTCGTTAGTGTCTGTCGATCGTTGCGCTTTGGCGATGGCATTGTTCGCGACCCGAGTGAGTTGCTGAGCGTCGCGGTAGGAATCGCAAGCGAGTTGCTCGTTGACTGGGCGGGACAGTCCCGCCAGTACGCCGCCCCCGACATACTTTCAGCACTGCGTGGACGACTCCGCCGTTGGCTGCTGAAGGAGAAGGCCGCACTGTGCGCGGTCGCGGCCTACGAACAGATTGAAGTGCCCGCGATGCCGACTTCGCCACTCGAGACCCGAATTAATAGCTACCGCGGCAGTGAGTACGACCGGCTCGCCCGACTCACCTACGCCCGCGTCTTCGAGGGTCGGTCCTTGCGCGATCTCGCTCGTGACGATCACAGCGCTCCGACAACATTGCAGGCCGAGCTTCAGCGCTTCGC
>CAITNF010000004.1 GCA_903893745.1 uncultured Actinomycetes bacterium | reverse complement strand
GGTCCTTTTCGGCAGGCGAATAAGTAGGTAATACGAATCGATGGCTGTTTCGCACACTTTGCCAATCAGCTTCTGTCCACCTTATCGACCACCTTATGTTGGTGAACTTGGGCGAACGTCTGCGAACATCAATTGTGTGGTTGATGTAGAATATCCTTGTTGTATCTACTGAATTCTTTACTTGGTTCAGAGCTTGATCTCTTGTTGTTTGGTTGTTTCTTAAACTCCCCCTATGGCGGAAAAAATTTTGTCGTCCTTGATCGTGATTCATCGCTGCACTTTCGTAGTTCACTGAAGATTTAAGTCAACTTCGGTGCAGCGAAGGGGCGGTGCGTTGAGGTCAGATTACGAGTACCGCCATAAGCCCAAGTGAGTGCTTATCTCGAACGGTGTTAAAAGCCAGCGCGTGAACCTCCAGGCGTTCACTGGAGTTTCAGTGGTGCGCCGGCCGGGACTTGAACCCGGAACCTGTTGATTAAGAGTCAAATGCTCTGCCAATTGAGCTACCGGCGCGAAACGAGTCTACATGGTCTCGCACCGGTAGTTCATTGACTAGTTGTGTTGGATTGCCTTTACTTCGAGGAACTCCTCGAAACCGTACTGGCCGAGCTCGCGTCCGATACCCGATTGCTTGTAACCACCAAAGGGGGCCACGACATTGAAGGCGCCACCGTTGATTTCGACCTGACCCGTGCGGATTTTGCGAGCCACTTCGAAGGCCTTTTCGTCGGTTCCAGCCCACACGCCACCGGCTAGTCCGTAGGCCGAATCGTTGGCAATGGCGATGGCCTCTTCTTCGGTGTCGTAGGGGATGATTGAAAGTACTGGTCCAAAAATCTCCTCTTGAGCAATGGTCATGTCGTTACGGACATCGGAGAAAATCGTCGGCGCTACGTAGTAACCCTGCTCGAGTCCTTCAGGAGCGGCTGCACCCCCACAGATAATGCGAGCACCTTCGTCAATACCCTTATTGATGTAGTCGCGCACGCGCTGCTGCTGTGCGCCACTCACGAGTGGTCCGAGCAGACTCGAGCCAGTAATCGGATCAGCGGGAGTGAGTCCCGAGGCCGCGGCCACCGCCAGGTCTTCCACCTCGGCGAGACGAGAGCGGGGGACCACCATTCGCGTCAGGGCCGAACAGGTCTGGCCGGAGTTCAGGTAACTCTTAAAGACGCCATCACCCACGGCCTTGGCGAGGTCCGCGTCTTCCAAGATGATGTTGGCGGACTTGCCGCCGAGCTCGAGCGAAACCCGCTTGACCATTTCGGCGGCAATCTGCATGACGCGCTTGCCGGCACGTGTTGATCCCGTGAACGAGACCATGTCGGTCTTGGGGTGCGCCACGATTGCTTCACCAACGACGGGTCCCAGTCCAGTGATCATATTAAACACGCCCTTGGGCAGACCCACCTCGTGAATGATGTCGGCCAAGAGGAAGGCGTTGATGGGAGCAACTTCGCTGGGCTTGAGGACCACGGTGCAACCGGCCGCGAGTGACGCAGCGACTTTGTTAGCTATTTGGTGCAGGGGATAGTTCCACGGAGTGATTGCCGCCACTACACCCACCGGCTCGCGCACCAAGGTGGAGCTGCCGACCTCTTCTTCCCACACGAAGTCGTTCGCACGCTGGGCGTTGTCGGCGAAGGTCAACGTGGGCAGTCCCACCTGGATGCCCTTGGCGAGCATGAGGGGCATGCCGACTTCGTTGGCAATGGTGAGGGCAATTTCGTCACTGCGCTCCGCGAGCTTTTCGGAGATGCGAGTAAGAAATTCACCGCGCTCTTTGGGGCTGGTTGCCGCCCACGCGCTGAACGCGGCCGCGGCCGCGTCAACGGCTCGGTTGGCTTCGGCGACGGTACCCGCGGGAATAGTCGCGTAGAGCTCACCGGTACCCGAAGTGGTTACTTCGAGGGTCTCGCTCGATTGAGCCTTTACCCACTCACCATTGATGTAGAGCGAGTCGCGAACGATCGCCATGATGCCCCCTTTTTAGAATTGCGTAGACGTTGCAAAGTGAATCTACTCGCGTCCGAGGTTGCGCTGAGCGGGTAAAAAAAAGTGGCCCGAGACCTAACATTTGTCGGATCTCGGACCTTCTTGGGGTGAGCGACGGGGGTCGAACCCGCGGCCTCCAGGACCACAACCTGGCGCTCTAACCAACTGAGCTACGCCCACCAAGCCTTTCCAGTATGGCACAGCGGCTTAGCCACGTGAAAGGCGAATCAGGGTCCGTTCGGTACGATAGGAGTTGCGCCCCTGTAGCTCAACTGGACAGAGCAGACGGTTTCTACCCGTCAGGTTGCGGGTTCGACTCCTGCCGGGGGCACTAGGACTGCGTGACTAATAAATAGGGCGCAGGGTTACGACCGATTCGTGGTCGGGAAGGCGGGATTCGAACCCGCGGCCTCCTGGTCCCAAACCAGGCGCGCTAACCAAGCTGCGCTACTTCCCGTCCGGACATCGTTGCATACTTCGAGGAGGGCTCGCGATAACCAGTTAAATACCTAGGCTGTGGAACAACGAGCGTAGGAGGTTGTCGGTGGCATACGAGTGGATCGTCGCGGCACTAGAAGAGACCTGGCAATCAATCGATCGACTCCTCTCGACCCAGAGTGAGGAGGCCTTTTTGGCATTGACGCCGTGTCCGGGCTGGACCGTGAAGGACGTACTGAGTCACCTGAGTGGCTTTGAACTGATGTTGCAGGGTCGTCCCACGCCCGCCTTCGAGGGGCCTTGGCCCGACTACGTGAAAAATCCGATTGGGGAGTTAAACGAAGCTTTCGTGGCGGCGAATCGAGTGCGCTCGGGCGCAGCGGTACTTGAGGAGTTTCGAGCAATCACGACCCAGGCGCTGGCGAAGCTCGACGAGCTCAGCCTCAGTGACTGGGAGAAAGTCGGTTGGAGTCCCGAAGGCGAGCGACCCTACTACCGCTTCATGGAGACTCGGGTGCTCGACAGCTGGATTCACCTGCAAGATATTCGTGACGCGCTGTTGATGCCCGAAGACGACCACGGTCCGGGTGAGGAGATTGTCCTCAATCGATTCGAAGCGTCACTGGCGTACGTCGTGGGAAAAAAGATGCGCGCGCCCGACGCCACGACCGTGCAGCTGAACATCATTGGGCACTTCGCTCGGACGGTGCTGCTCAGCGTGGTCGACGGGCGAGCGGCACCCGTTGCGTCACTCAGTACAACGCCCACGCTCGAGATCACGACTCCCGGCGCACTCTTTTGGCGTCGATCGGCCGGGCGCATCAGCGCCAGCGCCTTTTTGGGCGCGTCGGCAACTGACGTACGCGGTGACCGTGCAATGGCCCAGGCCTTCAGTGAGGCCCTCGCGGTGATGATTTAGGCGCTTCGACAGCGACCCGGTAGGCTGGCTCTCCTTATGCGCGCCACAGTCACGACCCTCGAACAAAACCGAATCAAACTGGCCGTGGAGGTCGACGAAACCGAGATGGGTCGCGCCCTCGACGCCGCCGCGCTCACGCTGGCTAAGCAAGTCAGCATCAAAGGTTTTCGCAAGGGCAAAGTTCCCAAGAACGTGTTGATTGCCCACATTGGCGGGCCCGACGTGTTGCGCAGTGAAGCAATTCGCGAGTCACTGCCGGATTTTTATGCACGGGCCGTCGCCGACACGTTGAGCGATCCAATTGGTCAGCCCGAGATCACCATTGTCTCGGGCGAAGAGGGCGGGCCGTTGGCCTTTGACGCCGAGGTCGAAGTACGACCCGAGATCAACCTGGTGGGCTACCAAGCACTGCGCGTCACCATTCCCTCACCTCAGGTCACGGATGCCGAGATCGCCGTCCAGATTGACCGCTTCCGAGAGACCGACGCTGAACTCAAGGACGTCGACCGTCCAATCACGACGGGCGACTTGGTCACCATGGACGTGAAAGCCACTCAAAGTGGTGAGGACGTCGAGCCACTCGAGATGACGGACTACATGTACACCGTTGGTTCAGGGTCGATTACCCAAGGCGTCGATGAACTCATCGTGGGACTGAAGGCCGGCGAGCTACTCACTTTGAACGGCAACTTCCGCGAGGATGTTGAAGCCGTATTCGAACTGAACTTAAAGCAGGTAAAAGAGCGCGTGCTCCCCGAACTCACCGATGAGTGGGTCGAGGAGAACACCGAGTGGGCCACGGTTGACGCCCTGCGCGACGGGATGTTGAGCCAGATGCGTCGAATGAAGATCATGGAAGCCCAAAAGGCGCAACGCGAAGCGACCTTGATGGCGCTGAGCGAACTAGTTGACGTGGCCCTGGTGCCCGAGTCGCTCGTCGCGAGTGAGACCAACGAACGTCTGCACGACATGGGCCACCGCCTCGCCGAGCAGAACCTCAAATTGGAGATGTTCCTCCAGGTGACCAATCAAACTCCCGAACAACTGCTCGAGGCGCTGCGCCAAGACGCGGTGCGAGCAATTCGAATTGACCTCGCTATGCGCGCTTTGGCCAAAGCAGAAAAACTTGAGCCCTCCGACGACGAGTTCGCCGAAGAGCTCGAGCGAACGGCCGAGGCCATGGGTACCACGAGTGAAGTGCTGCGAGAGACTCTGCACGATTCGGGCCGAGCCGTTTCCTTCACGGCCGAGGTCGCCAAGATGAAGGCGTCGCGTTGGTTGAACGACCACGTGACGTTCGTGGACCCTGATGGTGTCGAAATTGACCGCGCGCTGCTCGAGGCTGACCAGTCTGAGTCGCTTGACGCCTAAGGTGGATTCGTGAACGAACACTTCCGAGCCCAGAACTACCTCGTCCCGACCGTGGTCGAGTCGTCCAACCGTGGCGAGCGCGCCTACGACCTCTACAGTCGTCTGTTGCGCGAGCGCATTATCTTTCTCGGTACCCCGATTGACGACACGGTGGCGAACCTGGTCTGTGCCCAGATGCTGTTTCTCGAGTCCGAAGATCCCGATAAGGACATCAACCTCTACATCAACTCACCCGGCGGCGACATCACTGGGCTACTCGCCATCTACGACACGATGAAGTACATCAAGCCCGACGTCTCGACCTTCTGCTTCGGCCAGGCCGCGTCGGCCGCCGCAGTGTTGCTGAGCGCCGGGGCCAAGGGCAAGCGCTACGCGTTGCCGCACGCCCGAGTGCTTCTGCACCAGCCCTGGGGCGGTGTGGGTGGTCAGGCGTCGGACATTGAGATTCAGGCGCGAGAGATTATGCGCATGAAGGACATGCTGAACGAAATGCTCGCCGTCGACACTGGTCAATCGGTGGAGCGAATCACCAAAGACACCGACCGCGACTTCATCATTGGTGCGCCCGAGGCCGTGGAATATGGACTTATCGACGAAGTGATCTCCGCTCGCCCCTAGGTACCCGATTTATTGGTTCGAGCCTCCTAGGATGTTCGAGGCGGAGGTCGTGTCGGAGGATTAATCGTGGCAAAGTTTGGCGAGAGCAACGACCTAATTAAGTGCAGTTTCTGTGCCAAGGGTCAAAAACAGGTTAAAAAACTTATTGCGGGACCCAGCGTCTACATCTGCGACGAGTGCATTGACCTGTGCAACGACATTATTGCGGACGAATTTGGTGATCGACCGGAGTTCGTCATGGACGATCTACCGACGCCGCGTGAGATTTCCGGTTTCCTCGACGAGTTCGTAATCGGGCAAGTTGACGCCAAGAAGATTCTGGCGGTCGCCGTCTACAACCACTACAAGCGCATTCAGGCCGATCCGCTGCACGACGACGACGTGGAAGTTGCCAAGTCCAACGTGCTGCTGCTCGGGCCGACTGGTTGCGGCAAAACCTTCCTCGCCCAGACACTGGCTCGAATGTTGAACGTGCCGTTCGCCATTGCCGACGCCACCGCGTTAACCGAAGCTGGTTACGTCGGCGAAGACGTCGAGAACATTCTCTTGAAGTTGCTCTCGGCCGCGGACTTTGACGTCAAGCGAGCCGAGCGCGGCATTATTTACATTGACGAAATCGACAAGATTGCGCGCAAGGCCGAAAATCCTTCGATTACGCGTGACGTGTCGGGTGAAGGGGTGCAGCAGGCACTCTTGAAGATTCTCGAAGGAACCGTGGCGAGTGTGCCACCCCAGGGTGGACGCAAACATCCTCACCAGGAGTTCATCACTATTGACACCGCGAACATTTTGTTTATCTGCGGTGGCGCGTTCGCGGGCCTCGAAGAGATTATCGAGCGACGTCTGGGTAAGAAGTCAATGGGCTTTAACTCGCCGGTTGAGTCCAAGCGAGCGGGCGACATTGAGTTGTTTCGCCACGCGCTGCCCGAAGACCTCATGAAGTTTGGTCTGATCCCGGAGTTCATTGGACGACTACCCATCGTCGGCGCCGTTCAGCAACTCGACCGAGAGATGCTCATCAAGGTATTGACCGAGCCCAAGAATTCACTCGTTCGCCAGTTCAGCCAGGTCCTGGCAATGGACGGCGTGGAGTTAATCATCGAGAGCGACGCGCTGGCCGCCATTGCCGATTTGGCGCTCGAACGCGGAACCGGCGCGCGCGGTCTTCGCTCTATCCTCGAGAGCGTGCTACTCGAACCCATGTACGACGTACCGGGCCGGTCCGACGTGGTGAAATGTGTCGTGAGCGCCGAGACGGTGCGCGACCATGTCGCTCCCACCTACGAACTACGAAAGGCGACGCGAACTCGTCGCGCCAGCTAACTCGTGCGATTTGCTTCATACGTTGAGGCGCTGACCTGGCTCGAGGGCCATATTGACTTTGAGCGCGTGGCTCCCAATCGCCAGGACGTACCGTCGCTCGAGCCGGTCCGCGAGGTCCTCGCCCTCATTGGTGATCCCCACGCCGACTACCCGTCGGTCCACATCACCGGCACTAACGGTAAGGGGACCACGACCACCTTGACCAGCGCGCTCCTGGCCGCCACGGGTCTTCGCGTTGGCACGTTCACGAGTCCCGATCTGCACGCCATTAATGAGCGAATTGCGTTAAATGGCGAACCCATTGCCGATGATGACTTCGTCATGCTGCTGTCGCGACTGGCCGACGTCGAAGAGGTGAGCGGCACCGTGCTCACACGCTTTGAGTTGCTGACCGTGGCGGCCCTGTTGCACTTCTCTGATGAAGGGGTCGACGTGGCCGTGATTGAGGTGGGCATGGGGGGCACTTGGGACTCGACCAACGTCATTGACAGTGACGTGGCGGTCGTAACCAACGTCGATCTTGACCACACGGCGGTGCTGGGCTCGACGGTGGGCGAGATTGCCTCGGACAAAGTGGGCATCTTTCGCCCGGCCGGGGTGGCGATTGTTGCGACCACCAACGCAATTGTGGTCGACATCGCCCTGCGTCGCGCCAATGAACTCACCGCGACGTTGTGGCTCCTCGGTGACACGTTTGAGATTGAACAGAATGAACTCGCGCTCGGTGGCCGCGTCATAACGCTTCGCACGCCGTACGAACGTTACGACGACGTGCTGGTTTCGTTGCACGGCATCCACCAGGGAGTCAACGCCGCAACCGCCGTCGTGACCGCGGAGGCCTTCCTCGGCCGAGCGCTGGGCGACGAAGTTGTGCGCGAGACTCTGGCGAGCGCGACGATGCCCGGTCGCATGGAGCTGATTGCCCGTCATCCAATGATCGTGATTGACGGCGCTCATAATCCGGCCGGAGTCGCGGCGCTGGCCGCGACACTCGACGGAGCCTTTCACGTGGAGGGAGAACGTCGCTGCGTCATTGGGATGCTCACCGGTCGCGACGTCGATGACATGGTCGCTCCGTTAATGGCCCTCGGCTTTAGCGAGTTTCACTGTTGCGCCCCGCACTCACCTCGGGCACTCGACGTCGAGCTCGTCGCTGAAGCGGTCCGTCGCCAAGGGGGAACGGCTTACGTGCACCCCAGCGGCGTGGTCGCACTGGCGCACGCTCGCGAACGTTCAAGCGACGACGATCTGATCGTGGTGGCGGGCAGCCTCTATCTCGTGGCCGAAGTGCGTGGTGAAGTACTCCACGTCACCTCGCGCCACCTCACGCTCGACTGTTAGATTGTCCTTCGTGGATAGAACTCTGGTCATCGTGAAGCCCGACGGCGTCGAGCGTGGTCTCATTGGCGAAATTGTCCGACGCCTCGAGGCCAAGCAGTTGCGCGTTGTGGCCGGTGAACTTCGCCACCTCGATGACGCCACTGCCCGACGTCACTACGCCGAGCACGAGGGCAAGCCCTTCTTTGACAGTCTGGTCTCGTTCATCACCAGAAGCCCCGCGATGGTGATGGTGGTCGAGGGTCCGGGCGAGACGTGGCGGGTAGTTCGTAACCTGATGGGGGCGACGAATCCCCAAGAGGCGGCCCCGGGAACCATTCGTGGTGACCTGGCCATTGCGATGTCCGAAAACCTCATCCATGGCTCTGATTCCAGTGAATCAGCCGCCCGTGAGATCGGTATCTTCTTTCCACATTTGGGCTAACCCGGCCCGCTGGTCACGACTGGCTCGCATCACCTAGCCTTAGAGTCACAAGAGGGCGTAATGTGGTGTCCTCACTAAAGGGTCTCTATGGTTGAAAATCGTTTTTCACTGCTCGGCCGCGACATGGCGGTTGATCTCGGTACTGCGAACACGCTCGTCTACGTGCGCGGGCGCGGCATTGTGTTGAATGAGCCCTCGGTCGTGGCCGTGGACGTGAAGGACGGAAAGCCTCTCGCCGTTGGGGCCGAAGCGAAGAGAATGATTGGTCGAACCCCGAGCAATATTCAAGCAATCCGACCTTTGAAGGACGGCGTCATTGCCGACTTTGAAATCTGCGAAAAAATGCTTCGCTACTTTATTCACCGCGTGCACCAACGTCGCTTCGCGAAACCTCGCATGATTATTTGCGTACCGTCGGGCATTACTGGCGTGGAACAGCGTGCCGTCATGGAAGCCGCCGAGTTCGCCGGTGCGCGCAAGGCGTACATCATCGAAGAGCCAATGGCCGCGGCCATTGGTGCGGGGCTACCCATTCATGAACCAAGCGGCAACATGGTGGTGGACATTGGTGGTGGCACGACCGAAGTTGCGGTGATCTCGCTCGGTGGCATCGTGACGAGTCAGTCGATTCGTGTGGGTGGCGACGAACTCGACGAGGCGCTGATGAACTTCGTGAAAAAAGAGTTCCAGCTCGCGCTCGGTGAGCGTACCGCTGAAGAGATCAAGATTCAGATGGGGTCGGCCTACCCGCTCGAACAAGAGTTGAAGGCCGAGATTCGTGGACGTGACCTGGTTACTGGTCTGCCCAAGACGGTGGTCATTACGACCGAGCAGATTCGACGCGCGCTCGAAGAGCCCGTCCAGGCGATTGTGGACGCGGTCAAGGTCACGTTGGACCGAACGCCGCCCGAACTGTCGTCGGACCTCGTCGAGCAGGGAATTGTGCTGACCGGCGGTGGGGCGTTGCTCCACGGTTTGGCCCAGCGTCTTGAATTTGAGACCAACATGCCGATTATTGTCGCGGACGATCCGTTGAACTGTGTGGCGTTAGGCAGTGGTGTCTGCCTCGAGGAGCTCGATACCTTCTCACGCCTGTTAAAGACAAGTCCTTCGCGTTAAGCCGTGGCCGGCGACCGTACGAGGCGGCGCACCTGGACGCTCAGCATGGCGGGTGTTGCGCTCCTCATCATCCTCTATCTCACGACGGGTATCGCGAGTGGTCTGCGCAGTGCAGCCAATGTCGTCATCACGCCCTTTACGTGGACCGTCAACGAAGTCGCCCGCCCGGTCGGTCACCTACTGTCGGGTGTGCTCAACTACAGCGACGTGGTGGCCCAAAATAAGCGACTGCGCTACCAGTTAGGCCAAGCCCAGCTGCAGATCAACGAAAATAGCGGGGCCGCAACCACGCTCGGGGCCCTCGGCAAGCAACTAAATCTGCCCTTTGTTGGCAACCTCGCCACGGTCGTCGCCCAGGTAACGGCCACGTCTCCAACGAGTTTTTCGGCGACGATTGATATCAGCAAGGGCAGTGACGACGGCGTGCTCGCGGGTATGCCCGTCGTCGCCAACGGCGGTCTCATCGGCAGCGTGCTGTCGACCACCCATCACGGCGCCACTGTCCGACTCATTTCGGACCCGGGTTCATCGCTGGGTGTCACGTTCGGTAACGGGGCGTCCTCGGTCGTGGTCACGGGACGCGGCGTGAATAACGGACTCGGTGCTTCCCTTTTGCCACTGTCTACCGTTATTGCCCCCGGCACCTTGATGATCACCGACGGGTTGGCGGGGGGACTGTTTCCGCCGGGGATCCCGGTGGCGCACGTCACCAGAGTGCTACTCAATTCGGGCTCGTCAACCTACGGACTCTCGCTCACGCCGACCGCGGACCTTCGACACCTTTCCTATCTCGACGTGTTGCTGTGGGAGCCCTCCACGTGAACCGAGCGCTCGCGGTCTCGACTCTGGTGACCCTGTTTGTCGTCGCGATACAACTCGCGGTCCTTTCTACTCTCCGCGTTGGTGACGTCGTGGTCATGTTGGTGTGGCTCTGGCCCTTGCTGCTCGGACTCATGGGTGCACGACTGGTCGCTTTGTGGTCGGCGCTGCTTGGTGGTGTCATGCTCGACACGCACGCGGTTACCCCCTTTGGACTTACGGCGCTGGTCGCGCTCGTCTTGGCTTACCTCGGCATACGTCTCGGTCGAGAGGGGGTGGGCGACCTTGACTCCGCGGCGTGGTGGGTCACACCAGTCATCGCCGCGCTGGGCGGCTTCGTCGCGCCACTGCTGTACGTGATGCTCGGCGCAATTGAATTCAACTTTGCCCTCTGGCGAGGCAGCGTGCTGATGGCCATGGTGGTGAACGCCGTGGCGTTCTTTGTGCTCAGTCGGCCGCTCGCGTATCTGGCGCGCTACCTCGTCGCCCCGGGTGAACGGACTCGTCGGTGAGTCGGTCCTGGCGCGACCGACCGACTGGCTCGCACCTCGCTCGCCTGTGGCGACCATGGGTATCACTCAACCCGCTGCGCCAGCGTGGTCGTCGAATTAATGAACCCAAGTCCGTGGGCATCCGTGACCTCGTCAATCCCACCGAGCAGGTTCGTCAACGTCCCGAGCGTCGGTGGCGAATCATCGGAGCTTTCTTCAGTGCGCTGTTACTGCTGCTGATTGGGCGACTCTTTATGCTCCAGATTCTGGAGTACCACTCCTCGACGGCCACGGTGCAGGCCACGGCACTTCGTACTTCAACCATCGCGGCGCCGCGCGGTTTGATTGTCGACCGCGCTGGACACGCGTTGGTGGTCGACCAGAGCGTTACTGAAATTCAGCTCTCACGCGCCCAGGCTGCACTCGACCCTTCGATTAAGGGGCTGTTGGCTTCGGTCACGGGCGTCAGTTTGAAGATGATCAACAGTGCGCTCACTAACGTGCAGTACAGCCCGTATCAGCCGGCTCCCATTATGCATAACGCACCCCAGAACGTGATTGAGTTCATCAAACTCCACCCCTCCGAGTTCCCCGGAGTCACGGTCGTAAGCACGACCCAGCGCAGCTACCCCTACGGTAGTTCCACCGCCAGTCAACTCCTCGGCTACGTCGGCGACATCAACGGCAGCGAGATTGCCGCCAATCCTCAAGCCGGCTATCAAACCAATTCCAAAATCGGCAAATCCGGTGTGGAGTCGGTCTACGAAAAATATCTGCGCGGCCGCGATGGTGCCGCCACCATTGAAGTGAACGCGCTCGGTGAGACCATTGGGGTCCTACACACGACGGCACCAAAGATTGGTAATTCCCTGGTGTTGAATGTGGACGCCGGACTGCAAAAGGCCCTCGACAGCGACCTGACGCAAGGGATATTGAGGACGCGTCGTACGATTGATCCGCGCTCGGGACGATATCCCCCCGCGATTAACGGCGCGGCAATCGTGCTTGATCCCAATTCGGGCGCCGTGCTCGCTCTGTCGAGCTACCCCTCGTACAACCTCAGTTCGTTTATCAATGGACTCTCCCAAAGCACCTTCAATCACTTACTGTCCGAAGGTGCGTTTAACAACTACGCCATCTCGGGTGTCTATACGCCGGGTAGTACGTTCAAAATGATCTCGGCCACGGCCCAGTTGCAGAGCGGTATCTTTCCCGCGTACCGGTACGTGAACGACACGGGGTCGTTCAAGGTGCCGGGCTGCTTGCAGGGTAATCACGGTTGCGTCTTTCACGACGACGAAGCGTCGGGCGCGGGAATGGTCAATCTTCCCTTAGCTCTGACCAAATCTTCGGACTACTACTTCTACAATCTCGGCTACCTCTTTTGGTCGCACACCGGACACTACGGTTTGACGCCCATCCAAGACGTGGCGGCGAAGTACGGACTGAGCGAACCGACCAATATTGACCTGCCCAACGAGAGCACCGGTCGCGTCGACTCGCCCACGGTTCGTAAGGCCCTGCACGCGCAAGCACCCAAGGCCTTCCAGAACTTCAACTGGTACACCGGTGACAACGTGGAAATGGCCTTCGGTCAGGGGTTGACCGCCATTACGCCAATAGGGCTCGCCAACGCCTACGCCACCTTCGCCAATGGCGGCACGCGGTACCAACCCGAAATTGCTGCGGGTGTGATGAACGCGGATGGCAAAGTTATTCAGCGATACTCGCCACACGTACTGGGTCACGTCGCGTTGCCTCCGAGTATTCACGACCCAATTCTGCAAGGTCTGCGCGGAGTGGTGGATAGTCAATCGGGTACCGGCTACTACACCTTTCATACCGTGGCGCACTTTTCGCTCAAGAAGTTTCCAATTGCGGGCAAAACCGGTACGGCGAGTAACGCCCCGGGCCAGGAGCCGAACTCGTGGTTCGTCGGTTTTGGGCCACTGCCTCATCCGAAGTACGTGGTGCTCTGCGTGATCGGTGAAGGTGGTTACGGAGCATCCGCGGCGGCGCCAGTTGTGGCGAACGTCTTCAACTATTTGGTGGCCCATCCGGTAAAGCCCGTCTCGTTTAAGCCGGTCCAGCAGATCCCCACCTCGACAACCCTAAAGACCACTACGACGACGGTTTCGCCCAAAAAGTCGGGTTAGGCCCGCCAGGGGAGTAACCTGAGAGAGTTGGGCGCACGAGTGCAGACCGCACAGTGTGCAAAGAAGAACGCCACAGGTCCGCAGTGTCCGCACTCCGGTCCTGAAAGCATTGAGGACGAACGTGTTGCACGACAGCGAATTTATGTCGATACTGCTCTGGCTCGTCGTGTCAATCTTCGCCTGCCGACAAACATCGAATTCTCTTTATTCCATGACTGACGCGACTTCGTCGCGCGGTGCCAACGCCTTTCCCGGTCGTGCCTCGCACGCCGTTACCTTCAAGAACGCAAGGAGTACCCGTCGTGAGCGACGAGACCAACAACCAGCCCGCTGTACCGTCTAGCCCCCAAATAGGCGACACTCGACCAGCACCCCAAATAGGCGACACTCGACCAGCGCCACCATCGTCGAACCCGACCAGTGGCTCGAGTCAAGGTGGACCCGCTCGAACTGGACAAAGTGGCGGCCAGAATCGCCGACGTCGTGGTGGTCGGGGCCGTGGTCAAGGCGGCCAGGGTGGCCAGCCGGGTGGTGCCAACGCACGCCCCACTGATGCGCCCGTCGAAGCATCGGCGCCCTCCGGGCTGGCCGACTCCGAGGCGGGGCGCGCGAAGAATCGCCGACGACGAGGGGGAGAGCGACGCACCCGCGCACAGGGCCGCTACTTAATGTGCGTGCACTCGACGAAGGACGCCACGCATATCGCCACCCTCGAGGGTCGTTCAATGGTCGAGTACACGGTTGCTAAAGCCGCTGACGAGACCAATCAGATTGACGGCAACATCTACGTCGGACGTATCCAAAACGTGCTGCCCGGTATGGAGCTGGCCTTCGTAGACATTGGTATACCCAAAAACGCCGTGCTCTACCGCGGCGACGTGTCCTACGACACCGAGGACGTGGAGGGTGGCGCACCCAACGCCAAGCGAATTGAAGAGATGATTCGAGCCGGACAGACCATTATCTGTCAGGTCACGAAGAACGCGATTGGGGCCAAGGGCGCGCGACTCACCCAAGAGGTCTCGATCCCTGGACGGTTCGCGGTGCTCGTACCCAACTCGTCGACGATTGGTATTTCAAAGCGTCTGCCCGACGGCGAGCGTCGTCGTTTGCGCAAGATTGTGGACGAAGTCAAGCCCGAGCGTCACGGCATCATCATCCGAACTGCGGCTGAGGGCGTCACCGCCGAGGACCTCGCGCGTGACGTTACCTCGCTCGCCGAGAAGTGGGCCGCCATTGAGGCGGAAGTCGCGAAGTCCAACCAACCTCGACTCGTCTATCGCGACCTCGATCTCGCCGTGCGCGTGCTACGTGAAGAGCTCAACGACGACTACCGCGCGGTCTTGATAGACGACCGGGAGCTCTACGAGAAGGTCCGTGAGTACGTACTGGCCGTGAATCCGGAGTTGGCCGACCGTATTGAGTTCTACGATCGAGGAAGTGAGGAGCTACCGCTCTTTGAGCGTTACTTCGTGCACGAGCAGTTGCACCGAGCGTTGGATCGAAAAGTCTTTCTGCCGTCGGGTGGTTCGTTGATTATCGAGCGCACCGAAGCCCTGACGGTCATTGACGTCAACACGGGTAAGAACGTGGGTACGACCAACCTCGAAGAGACGGTCTTTCGCAATAACCTCGAAGCGGCCGACGAAGTGGCCCGCCAACTGCGACTACGCGACATTGGCGGCATCATCGTCATCGACTTCATTGACATGGATACCAAGGGCAACCGCGAAGCGGTCGCCTCGGCCCTGCGCCAGGCCCTGTCACGCGATAAGACCCGCACCCAGGTCTTTGACATCTCGGAACTGGGTCTGGTGGAGATGACGCGTAAGCGGGTCAATGAGGGGCTTCTCGAGTCAGTTTCGGACATCTGTGCCGTCTGCGATGGACGGGGCTTCGTCGTCGCTACTGGTCTCTAACGCGTCGTGGGGCTTGAACGCAATCGGCTATGATGGTTTCCCTATGTACGCCGTCATTCGAGTAGGCACTTCTCAAGAGCGAGTCACCGAGGGCCAAGTCCTTCGCGTGGACCTTCGTTCCGAAGAGGTCGGTGCCGCAGTTCAGTTCCAGCCCGTGCTTCTCGTCGATGGTGACAAGGTCGTCACGGGCGCCGCACTCCAGGGCGTCTCGGTAACGGGCACCATTATTGGTGACGAAAAGGGACCCAAGATCCGAGCAATTACTTACAAGGCCAAGGCCAACCAGCGCAAGCGCTGGGGTCACCGCCAGAAGTACTCCACCGTGGAAATCACGAAGATTTCGACGAAAGCGTAAGGGGCAACTATGTCAAAGACTAAAGGTGGCGGTTCTACTAGGAACGGTCGCGATTCCAATGCCCAGCGATTGGGCGTCAAGACCTTCGACGGTACCGCCGTTAAGAGTGGCAGCATCATCGTGCGCCAGCGCGGAACCCAGTTTCACCCAGGTCGTAACGTGGGTATTGGCAAGGACGACACTCTCTTTGCGTTGACCGAAGGAACCGTGAAGTTCGGTTTCCGTGGTGGGCGCAAGCTGGTCGACATCCTCACGAACTAAAAGTTCTCGTAAAATAAGAAACTCCCGGGCGCGAACCCGGGAGTTTCTTATTTAGTGCGAGGTTTCTAGCCCTTAACGGCCTTATTGAACGTCGAACCAATCGAGACCTTCGGAGCCTTGGAGGCCTTCACCTGGATGGGCTCACCGGTCTGAGGGTTACGGGCGGTGCGGGCCTTGCGATCGACACGCTCGAACGACATAAAGCCCGAAAGAACGATCTTCTCGCCCTTTGACACGTTCGAAACGACAACCTCTTCAAAGGCTCGCAGGACCTCAGCGACTGTGCTTTTGGTCGCGCCACTCTCGGCAACAATTGCATCTACCAACTCGGCCTTGTTCACCGGTCGACTCCTTACTCTTCGTTGAAACGGCACTGGGAGTGTTCCCAGTTACCAACGCCATCTTTATCGCCATTTCGTTGATAAATGGGGATTTCCTTGAAAATTCCCTGATTAAGGCCGGATACTATTCTATTTTACCTGATAAAAGAGTATTTAAGTGACCACCACGCCGAGAGGGTACCTGGTCGTGGGCCGTACGATAGAGCCATGAACCCCCTAGAGCGCGCCAAAGTAGCCGAACTGACCGAGCGCGAGCGAGCTCGCTACGAGCGCGAACATCCGCGATCGAAGGCGCTCTACGCGCAGTCCGAACACCTCTTTGGCCGAGTGCCCATGACGTGGATGAATAAGTGGGCCGGAGGCTTCCCCCTGGGCTTTGTGCAGGCGCGCGGCGCCACCATCACCGACCTGGATGGTCACCAGCTCGTGGACTTCGCCCTGGGCGATACCGGCGCAATGGCGGGACACTCGCCTGAGCCGCTCGTGCGGGCCCTGGCGACGCGCGTTGGTGAGTTGGGCGGCGTGACGACCATGTTGCCGACCGAGGACGCGCAGTGGGTGGCGTCCGAGATGACCCGACGCTTTGGGCTCGATCAGTGGTCCTTCACGCTTTCGGCGACCGACGCCAATCGATGGCTCGTGCGACTCGTGCGTCTCGTGACGCAACGACCAAAGATCCTCGTCTTTTCGTATTCGTATCACGGATCAGTCGATGAGACCTTCGTCGTCGTTGACGAATCGGGACGAGCCGTGTCGCGTCCGGGCAACGTCGCTCCGGCCGTTGACCCCACCACGACGACCAGGGTGGTCGAGTTCAATGACTTAGCGGCCCTCGAGCGTGAACTCAGCCACGGTGACGTGGCGGCGGTCTTGACCGAACCCGCACTGACGAACATTGGCATTGTGTTGCCCGAGCCGGGCTTTCTCGAAGGAGTGCGGGCCCTGTGCGATCAGACGGGCACGCTTTTGATCTTGGACGAGACGCACACGTTCTCGGCCGGCCCGGGCGGCGCGACGCAGCGATTTAATCTGCGACCCGACGCGTTAACGATTGGCAAGTCGCTCGGCGGCGGCGTGCCCTGCGGCGCGTACGGACTGAGCGGCGAACTGGCCGAACGAGTGATCGCTGCACTGGCCAGTGGTGCGGACATCGTGGACGTTGGCGGAGTCGGGGGCACCCTGGCGGGTAACGCGCTGAGTTTCGCCGCCATGCGCGCAGTATTGGGCGAGGTGTTGACCGATGACGTCTTTGGGCCAATGGAAGAGCTCGCCACGATTTTTAGCGCCGACCTGCGGGCCACTATTGCCCGCTACGAACTGGACTGGTCGGTGAGTCAGCTGGGCGCGCGCTGTGAGTATCGATTCGCTAACCCGGCCCCTCGAAATGGTGGCGACTCTATGCGAAGTGCCGATCCGCTGCTCGAGGACTACCTGCATCTTTACGGGGTGAATCGCGGCGTCGTGCTCACGCCCTTTCACAACATGGCGCTGATGTGCCCGGCGACCACGCGCGCGCAGGTGGACCGGCACCGCGAAGTCTTCAATGAAGCGGTGGCCCAACTCGTTGGCTAACGCACGGGTCGTAGGATAAGGGTGTGTCTTCCTTCGTCGATTCCGCCAAGTTGCACGCCAAGGCTGGCGACGGGGGCGCGGGCTGCGTGAGTTTCCGTCGCGAGGCGCACGTGGCCAAGGGTGGACCCGACGGCGGCGATGGGGGGCGCGGCGGCGACGTGTGGCTGGTGGCCGATCCCAATCAGGCATCACTGCTGGGCTTTCGCGATCACCCCTTTCGCCGCGGTACTGACGGTCAGCACGGCACCTCCAAACGCCAGCACGGCGCACGCGGCAAAGAAATCGTCGTGCCCGTGCCAATCGGCACCGTGGTCTACGACGCCGAAGGCGCCATTCTCGTCGACCTGAGTGGTCCGGGCGACCGCTGGCTCGCGGCCGAGGGTGGACTCGGCGGCGCGGGTAACGCACGTTTTCTGTCGAATCAACGACGAGCTCCGGCCTTCGCCGAGCAGGGCGAGGTGGGCGCCGAGTTTTGGTACGACCTCGAACTAAAACTGAAAGCCGACGTCGCGCTCATTGGTTTTCCCAACGTGGGTAAGTCCACGTTGATTGCGCGAGTCTCGGCCGCTCGCCCCAAGATCGCGGACTATCCCTTCACGACGTTGGTACCTAATCTCGGCGTCGTGCGAGTGGGCGCGCGTTCGGGTCGTCCCAACGACGCCACCGAGTTCGTTATGGCGGACATCCCCGGGCTGATTGAGGGAGCCGCTGAAGGACGAGGTCTGGGCCACGATTTTCTTCGCCACGTCGAGCGAGCCCGGGTGCTGTGCGTGCTGCTCGATCTCTCCGAGACCGCTCCACTCGCTCCGGGCGAACAGCTCGAGGTGCTACTGCGCGAGTTGGGCGACTACCAAGCTGACCTGCTCGAGCGGCCTCGACTGGTAGTGGGCTCAAAGGGTGACGTTGCGTCGAGTGAGCTTGACGACGTGATGACCATTTCGTCGGTGACCGGTGAGGGAATTGATCAACTGGTGGCCCAGTTAGCGGGACTCGTGGTGGACGCACGCCGCGACGAGATTGCGGCCCTCGACCACGCCGTGGTGGTCCATCGTCCGGTACCCGACGAAATCGATGTGGAGCGACTTGGCGTGAATGAGTGGAGCGTGCTGGGACGGCCCGCACTGCGCGCCGTTCGCTTTCAAGATCTCACTGATGATGAGGCCCTGGCCGAGATTGTGCGACGACTGCGCGCCCTCGGGGTGGACCGCATGCTCACCCGGGCGGGCGTGCGTGACGGTGACCTGGTGCGCGTTGGACCGCTGGCCTTTGAATGGTGGCGCGACGAAGTGGGTGCCGGCCTCGATCGTGGTGATCACCACCGCGCGTCGCGACGTGAACGTTTGGCGCGTCACGGACGATTAGATCTGGGAGACGGTGATGATGACGCGTAGTGTCGTAGTCAAAATTGGCACCACCTCGGTCACCGACGCGAGCGGTGGTGTTGACTACAGCGTGCTCGTGGCGATTGCCGAAGACGTGGTCGCGCTGCGAGCAGAGGGCTGGTCGGTCATTGTCGTGACGTCGGGAGCGATTACCGCGGGCTGGGCCGAAGTTGGAAAGGGCCAGCGACGACCGAGTGACGGGGTTACCTTGCAGGCGGTGTCGGCGGTCGGTCAACCCCTACTCATGCACGCGTGGCGTAACGCCTTTGGTGAATTAGGCACGGCGGTTGGTCAAGTCCTGCTCGCACCACTTGATTTCTCCCATCGTGGTCAGTATCTGCACGCTCGCGGAACCCTCGACGCGTTGTTGCACTTAGGGGTGGTACCGATTGTGAACGAGAACGACGCCGTGGCGGACGAGGAGATTCGATTCGGTGATAACGATCGATTGGCGGCACTGGTGGCGAACCTCGTGGGGGCGACGCACCTCGTGCTCTTAACCGACACCGACGGACTACTCACGGCCGACCCGCGACTCGACCCCAGCGCCACCTTGATTGAAGAGGTCTCCTCGTTTGACGCGGACCTCTTGGCTCTGGCCGGAGGTAAGTCTGACGTGGGAAGTGGGGGCATGGCCTCGAAGCTCGCCGCCGCCCGGATGGCGACCTGGTCGGGTGTCACGACCGTTATTGCGCCCGCGCGCGCCACTACACCGCTGCAGTTGGCACTGCGCGCCCAACCGGGGTTTGGTACCACGTTTCATCCGCGAAGTGAGCGGCTGTCCGCTCGCAAAGCGTGGATTGCCTTTGCGGTCGCCAGTCAAGGTTCCCTGCACGTGAATGACGGCGCGTTGCGCGCGCTCGAAGACCAGGGGAGCAGTCTGTTGCGCGTGGGCGTGCTCGTGCACACCGGCACGTTCGTCGAAGGCGACGCCATTGACGTGGTCGGACCCGACGGTCAAATTGTCGCCAAGGGCTTAGTTCGAGTGAGCGCCGAGTCCTTTGACGAAGGCGATGACGTGGTCGTGCACCGTGACGATCTCGTGCTGCTTCGACGGGTCTAATCGCTCTATTACGCTAGAACCGTGACGACGAGCGCCTTGACCGAGCAGAGTGTGGCCGTACGCCGAGCGGCCGTGGAACTAGCCCAGGCCACCAATGAACAGCGTCGCGCCGTTCTCGATCACGTGGCCGACCAACTCGAACAGCAGATCGATGAGCTGTTAGCGGTGAACGCCGCCGAGGTGGCTGCGTACACCGAGTCGGGTCCGGGACGAGACCGACTCACCTTGACCGAGGCGCGCGTGGCGGGCATGGTGAGTTCACTGCGCGAAATCGCTAACGCCCCCGATCCACTCTTTGAAGTGGTGGATCAAGATGTGCGACCGAACGGGTTGCGCGTCGAGCGACTGCGCGTGCCCCTCGGCGTGATTGGCGTCGTGTACGAAAATCGACCCAACGTCACGAGTGACGTGGCGGGCCTTTGCGTGCGTAGTGGTAATGCCGCGTACCTTCGCGGATCGTCCTCGGCCATGGCGACCAATCGTTTTATCGTCAAACTCTGGCACGCGGCTCTCGAAAAAGAGGGACTGAGTCCGTTCGGTGTGGCTTTAGTGGACGACCCCTCGCACGAAGTGGCCGTTGCCTTCATGCAGCTGACCGACGTACTCGACTGTTTGATACCGCGAGGTGGTCCCAGCTTGATTGCCGCGATGCGCGAGCACGCTCGAGTGCCGTACGTCCTTGACGGTGACGGCAACTGCCACGTTTTTGTTGACGAGTCGGCAAATCTCGAGATGGCCCTCGCCATTGTGGCGAATGCCAAAACGTCGCGTCCGGGCGTCTGTAACGCCGCCGAGACAGTGCTGGTGCACCGCGCCATCGCCGAACCGTTTCTAACGCGGCTGGCGGCGGTCGTGCCCCAGGTCGAACTTCGCGCCGACGAGCGAGCTCGCGGCTACCTGCCCGGAGCAACGCTCGCAACCGAAGACGACTTCGCCCGGGAGTTCCTCGACCTGATTTTGGCCGTGAAGGTAGTGGACTCGCTCGACGAAGCGATTACCCACGTCGCGCGCTACGGCACGGGCCACAGTGAGGCCATCGTGACGGAGTCGCACGAGCACGCGCAGAGCTGGGTTCGACGCGTCGACGCGGCCGCGGTACTGGTCAACGCGTCGACGCGCTTTATTGACGGCGGCGAGTTGGGTCTGGGCGGCGAAGTAGGGATCTCCACGCAGAAGTTGCACGCGCGCGGTCCAATGGGACTTCGCGAGCTGACCTGTTTGAAGTGGGTAGTGCGCGGCACCGGGCAGGTGCGGTGAACGCGCTCGACCCCCGCGAAGAACTGGCTAACCGGTTGGGTCTCGCTACGACGCCCTTGCCCCACTTTGATTCACCGGCCAGCGTGCGTGAGCGCTTGGCAAGTAATGACTACCTGAGTGACGACGCCATTGCGTCAGTGACGTTTCTCGCCGACCGCTTAGCCAAACCAGTGCTGGTTGAAGGACCGGCCGGTACGGGTAAGACGGCGCTAGCGCGCGCGGTGGCCGACGCTATTGGGGCTCGACTCATTCGACTGCAGTGCTACGAGGGGCTCGACGAGTCCAAGGCGCTCTACGAATGGAACTACCGCAAACAGCTGCTGCGGATTCAAGCGGGGCGTCCCGAGGGCACGGGCACCGAAGAGTGGTCGCACCTCGAAGAGGACATTTTTGCCGAAGAGTTTCTGCTGACTCGTCCGCTGCTTGAGGCGATCTCGGCGGTCGATCCCGTCGTGCTGCTCATTGACGAGGTCGACCGGGTGGAACTCGAGACCGAAGCGCTGCTGCTCGAGATTCTCTCGGAGTACCAGGTATCGATTCCCGAGCTCGGCACCGTGAAGGCCCGACAGATTCCCATGGTCTTTTTGACGTCGAACAACACACGCGAGCTCTCCGAAGCGCTGAAGCGACGTTGCCTCTATCTCTACATTGGCTACCCCGACGTGGAGCGCGAACGCGACATCATTGTCTCGCGTGTACCCGGCATCACGACCACACTGGCCGAGCAGATTGCCCAAGTAGTGCGCTCCTTGCGGCTGCTCGATTTAAAGAAGGCCCCTTCCGTGTCCGAGACCCTGGACTGGGCGAGGACTTTGGTAATTCTCGGTCGTGACGAGATTGGCGCCGAAGAGACCGCCGCCACGCTGCACATTTTGTTGAAGTACCAGTCGGACATTGATCGAGCCACCAAGGAACTCCTCGGTCGCTCGAAGCCCATTGCTTAACGTCCTGGGTGACTTCATTGGCGAGCTGCGCGCCGCCGGAGTGCCCGTGTCGATGACCGAGCACGTTGACGCGGCTCGCGCCATGGAGATTATTGATCTAGGTGAGCGCGAACTCCTGCGCAGTTCGCTCGCCGCGACGTTGATCAAGGACGGCGATCACCTGGCGACGTTCACCACCGCCTTTGAGGTCTACTTCTCGATTCGCTCAATGGAGACCGCCCAGCAACTACTCGACGAGGAGAGCCACCTGGGCGACGAGGACCGCGGCGAGCAGCCCCCGGGCCAGGGGGGTGGGGGTGACGCCCGCGGCGAAGGTGGGGGAGGTTCGTCGTCACTCTCGGCACAAGAACTCGCGGAAATGCTCTTCGCCGCATTGCGCGATAACGATCGCAACATGCTGGCGAACGCCGCTCGTGAAGCGGTCGAGCGCTACGCCGGTATGGAGCCTGGACGTCCCGTGGGTGGCACGTACTACCTCTATCGAACGTTGCGTAATCTCGACCTCGAAGCTTTAGAGCAACGTCTCTTCGAACTGGCTCTGCCACCGAGCGAGCACGACGACTCGCTCACGACTCGAATGGCGCGTGACGAAGCCCAGGCTCGAGTCGAGGCACTGAAGGCGGCGATCGAGCGTGAAATTCGCGAACGACTCGTCGAGGACCGCGGCGCCGAGGCGCTGGCTAAGTCGGTGCGCAAACCGTTGCCCGAAGACCTCGACGTGATGCACGCCAATCGAGAGGAGATGGCCCAGCTCGAGCGGGCGCTGCGACCACTCAGTCGCAAGCTGGCGGTGCGACTGGCGCGACGTCGACGTCGACGCCACCGCGGTCCGGTCGATCTTCGTCGCACGGTCCGGGGCAGTCTCTCGACGGGAGGCGTACCCATCGACCTTCGCTTTAAGCCCCCGCACCCCGCCAAGCCCGAAATCATCGTCATCGCCGACATCTCGGGTTCGGTTGCCTCCTTCGCTCGCTTTACGTTGCACTTGGTGCACGCGATTAGTTCACAGTTCTCGAAAGTGCGAAGTTTCGTCTTCGTCGACGGTCTCGATGAGGTCACCAGTCTCTTCGAGGGCGTTGACGACCCGGCGGTCGCCGTGGCGCGCATCAACGCCGAAGCTGACGTCATTGCCTTTGACGGTCACTCGGACTACGGCCGCGCCCTGCTCGCGTTCCATACGAACTTCGCCGACCAAATCACGCGACGAGCCACGGTCTTAATTTTGGGTGATGGACGAAATAACTACCACCAACCGCACGCCGAAGTACTGGCGGACCTGCGATACCGGGCCAAGGCGGTGTACTGGCTGAACCCCGAACCTCGGGCCTACTGGAATAGCGGTGACTCAATCATCGACAAGTACGAGCCCTACTGTGATGCAGTGATTGAGTGTCGCACCTTGCGCCAACTTGAGGCCTTCGTGGGGCAACTCACGTGAGTGATCAGGGCATCTTGCCCCCCGAAGGATTCCGCACTCGAGGGGCCACCCCGACGGGAACGCGACTCGTACTCATTCGTCACGGCGAGGCATTTTGCAACGCGCTGGGCGTCGTGGGCGGACCGCTGGGCTGCGGGGGCTTGACCGACTTGGGCCGCGCGCAGGCCAATGCGCTGCGCGCTCGACTCGAGCTCAGTCGCGAGTTCGATGATGCGGTGGCCCTGTACACGTCGGTGCTACCGCGCGCGAAAGAGACCGCCGCTATTTTGGCCCCGGGACTGCCCCGTCACCTCGTCGCGCAGGCCGACTGCGAGCTGTGCGAACTGCACCCCGGCGAGGCCGATGGTCTGACGTGGGACGAGATGGTGGCGCGCTTTGGCGGACCCGACTGGGACCGCGACCCCGACGCGCCGCTGGCGCCCGGTGGTGAATCGTGGACCGGCTTTTATGAGCGTTGCGTGCGAATACTGAACATAATTGAGGCCCGCCACCGCGGCGAGCGCGTCATTTTGGTGGTGCACGGTGGCGTAATCGAGCAGGCGATGAAGTTACTCGAGGGTGCGGCACCCGCGGTGCGTCTGCGACTTCGCACTGAGAACTGTGCAATTACCGAAATTGAATTTGAGCGTGACCGACGTCGACTGTTGCGTTACAACGACCGCGCGCCGTTGGCCGCGGAGTAGGCCTGTAGAAACTCGGCCACGTGAAAGGCCATGTCGAGGCTTTGGGTGGCGTTCAAACGAGGGTCACAGATTGAGGTGTAGTTCAACTTCAGGTCGTCTTCGACCAGATCATCGCCGCCGCCCAGGCATTCGGTGACGTTGTCACCAGTGAGCTCAATGTGCAGTCCACCCGGCCACGTGCCGAGTGCTTGGTGCACGGCGAAGAACTGCGAGGTCTCATCGAGCACGTCGTCAAAGTGGCGAGTCTTTTCGCCGCCCGAGGCCTTGTAGGTATTGCCGTGCATGGGGTCACAGGTCCACAGCACGTTGCGACCTTCGTCGCGTAACGCCTCGACGAGTGGGGGGAGTTTCTCACTGACCAGGGTGCGTCCCATTCGAGAGATCAACGTCAAACGCCCGGCAGTGTTGTCGGGGTTGAGGACGTCGACGAGTCGACGTAGTTCATCAGCGTCCATGGAGGGGCCAACTTTTAGTCCCAAGGGATTCGCGACCCCTCGCAAGAACTCCACGTGCGCGCCGTCGAGTTGGCGAGTGCGGTCACCAATCCACAGCATGTGGGCCGAGCAGTCGTACCAGAACCCGGTTAGCGAGTCGCGTCGGGTGAGCGCCTGCTCGTAGGGCAAGATCAGTGCTTCGTGACTCGTGTAAAAGTCGACCCCCTGCAGCGAACTGTCATCGTGCAGGTCAATTCCGCAGGCCTTCATAAAGGAAAGTGCGCGCTCGATTTCGTCAGCAATCATGGAGTAGCGCTTGCCCTCGAGGGAGTTCGCGACGAACTCTTGGTTCCACGCGTGTACTCGCGACAGGGCGGCAAAGCCACCGGTGGTGAAGGCGCGTAGCAGGTTCAGCGTGGCGACGCTCTGGTGATACGCGGCGAGCAAGCGGTCGGGATCGGGTCGGCGCTCGTTCGCGTCAAACGCTTCGCCGTTGACGATGTGGCCGCGAAAGGCGTCAAGTCGTACGCCGTCGCGCTCTTCGAAATTCTCCGAACGTGGTTTGGCAAATTGGCCAGCGATTCGTCCCACCTTGATGACCGGTACACCCGACGCGTAGGTCAAAGCGACCGCCATCTGCAAAATCACTTTGAGCTTGTCGCGAATAGCGTCGGCCGCGGCCTCGTGGAACGATTCCGCGCAGTCACCGGCTTGCAACAAAAAAGCCTTGCCGTGGACGGCGTGGCCGAGCTGCTCTTCGAGGCGACGTGCTTCGCCGGCGAACACGAGGGGAGGCTTCTTCGATAGTTCGCTCTCCACGCGTTCGAGGTGCGCCACGTCGGGCCACGTCGGGCTCTGAGCAATCGATCGCGACCGCCAGGTCGTGACGTTCCAGTCGTTGGTCGAGGTCTCCACCGTTCAAGGTTAGGTGCTGGTCAGGCGGGTCCGCAATCGACCTAAGGTTGCAACGTGACAGCACGGCGCCTTGGTCTCTTCGGCGGGACCTTCGACCCGCCTCATCGAGGGCACGTGGCGGCCCTCGGGGCGGCGGCTCGCACTGGTCGTTTCGACTGCATCGAGGTGACGGTGGCGGGCGATCCGTACCAAAAGAGCTTTCACGGTGGTGTGCGATCGGCGCAAGTGCGCTTGGCCATGGCTCGGGCGGCTTTTTCTAACCTGGACCTCGTTGTCGTGTCCGACCGCGAACTCCTTCGAACCGGTCCTTCGTACACGCTCGACACCGTGCGCGAACTCCTACAGGTCGCCAACGAGGTGGACCTGCTCGTGGGGGCTGACCTGGCCGCACAGATCGACAGCTGGCACGGGGCCGAGGAGTTGCGCTCGTTGGTCCGCGTGGGCGTGGTGCCACGCCCCGGGGGATCCTCGCGCGTCGCCGACGGTTGGGACTATTACGAGATTCCCATGGAACCAGTTGATCTATCGAGCACCTTTATTCGTGACAGCTCCATGGACCTTGAAGAACTCGCGAAATTCCTACCCGAGGCCGTGATTCCACTCTTTATGGGATCACGGGTCTAGGGTTAGAGCCAATGGCGGTTCGAAATTTCGACGTAACGAGTTCGCGCTCCGATAGTCTCACCCTGCTCGAGAAGGCCCCACTTCGGCGTCGTGACGTGCGCCAATCGAAACAACGGTGGGCGCTGCTGGGGGCCGTATCGCTGTTGGTGCCCTTCGCGGCAGTCCTGATTGTGCTCGGAGTTTCACACTGAGCGTGACCTGGCACGGCGCGGACGAATCACGGGACGCTTTTAATCCTTTCGTGCGAGGGCTGCTCGACGCGGCCGTGGCGGGCGCCGACGAGAAGCTCAGCGTGCAGACGGTGGTCTTAGATCTCCGAGGGCTGGTGGACTCTTTTGACGCGCTGGTCCTGGCGACCGGTCGAAACGATCGTCAAGTCCGAGCTATTGCGGAGCAGATTGAGTACCAAGTCGCTGAGCAGTTAGGAATTCGACCACTGCGTAGCGAGGGATGGACGAGCGCCGAGTGGGTGGCGCTGGACTACGGCGACGTAATTGTGCACATCTTCGACGAACCGTCACGCGATTACTACGACCTCGAGCACCTGTGGAATGCCGCTCCGTCGATGCGCACCACACCGACGCGCTAAATATTAAGTAGGGACTGGTAGTCGGCCTCAGTGGCGATCTTTACGTTGCCACCCTTGGGCCGCGGTAGTAACTGCGCCACCCCGGCAACGGTGATGATGAGACCCTTGCTCGCGCCTACGTCGTTGGAGGTGTACACCAGTTGGCCAATTGCGTTGATCTGATCTTGACGCGACAACGTTGAGAGTGAACGAGCCAGATTGATGGTACCTATTTCGCCCTTGATGGTGGCGTCGAGAATCACCAAACCCTTTGGAAGCGAACTCGAGTAGCCCGCGGCGGTTTCGATATCGGTCGGTCCAATAATCAATTCACGAAGCACCGAACCAAGTTGGGCCGGTGCTGGGACGATGCGGCTCGATGGGGCGAGATGTCCCGAAGCGTCAATGATGTAGACGGGCTGGGTAATAAACCGCACGCGACCGTTGTTCGTTCCCGGGATGGTGCGGTCCAAAAGACCAAACGGAACTTGGCCGCGGCGAACCATGGAGGGATTGTTCGAAGTGGGCACGAGCGTGCAGCCACTCAACACGAGCGCGCCGAGCAGCATGATGGTGAGGGTACGTAGTCGCGTCACTGGTCGTCCGGCTCGATCGCGGGAATAACAATTTGAAACCGTGCGCCGCCTTCGGGCGAGTCGAGGACGTGAATAGTGCCACCAAAACCCTGTACGTGATCGCGCACCAAAGAAAGTCCGAGCCCCGTACCGCGAAACGAACCTCGGTCGTTTGACGCGCGTCCTCGAAAGAATCGCTCGAAAACTTGGTCGCGCTCTTCGAGCGCCACTCCGGCACCGGCGTCGTCCACGTTGATCGTCACGTGACCATCAAAGTGTTCGACGCGAACGGCCACGGGACCATTGGCGTATCGGTGGGCGTTGTCAACCAGATTGGTAATCACGCGCTCAAATCGGCGACGGTCTACCGCAATGAAGCACTCGTGCGCGTTGATGACGACGATGGGTGGCTCAGGTAGGCCGTGTCGCTGTGAGGCGCTGCGCACCGATTGGTTGAGCAGTTCCACTACGGCCACGGTCTCGACCGTGCTCGACGTCGCGCTGGCGTCACTGCGGGCCATTTCGAGGAGGTCCTCGACGAGCGACTGGAAGATTGAGAGGTCCGCGACCAACAAGTCGAGACTTTCTTGACCTATTGAGGAAAGTTCGTCACGGTGCTGCACGAGCACCGAGGCAGTCGTGGCCAATGTGGTGAGGGGCGAGCGCAGTTCGTGACTGACGTCACTGGCGAAGCGGGCGTCGCGCTGGAGGCGCTCGACCAACTGGCTCACCATAGCGTTAAACGATTCCGTGAGCTGCTGCACCTCGCGGTCGGCTTCGCCAACTTCGAGTCGCGTCGTGAGTTCACCTTGGGCAATGAGAGCCGCGGCACTCGACACTCGCTCCAGTGGCGCCACGGCCCTTCGAGTCACCCAAAGTCCGCCACCGATGCCGATTAGTGAAGTCAGCAGCGCTCCCGCACCGAGCACCAGGAGCAAGATCCGCAAAGTATGTTCGAGGCTCGAGAGCTGGAAGACTTCGTAGAACTGCGTTTCCACCGACGGAATCGACACGCCGACGACAAAGATAATTTCGCCGTTGGAATTCACCGTCTGTTCCACGGTGTCGCCGCTGAGCACACGGTGAATGATCGCTTGGGATACGTCCGAGGTGGCAGCCCCCGTACTCTTTGAGAGCCACTGGTGGTGAGTTTGGACGAGCACGTTGGACGCCGTGGCCTTTTCGATGGAGTTCAACAGGCTCGGCAACTCCGTGGGCGATGAGAAGAGGGTGCTACGAATGAGCGCGGCGTTCACGAAACTCTGGCGGCGGTCAGTTTGTTGCTGATCATTGACCAGCACGTGGCGCACGCCGAGGTACGTCAACGACGCGAAGAGTGAACTCAAGACGAAGGCGCCCAGGCCGAACGTCACCATGAGGCGAAGTCGAAGACTCCGACGACGCATCAGATCACCAACTTGTACCCAGCACCTCGTACCGTCACCAGAAACTGTGGCTCAGCGGGGTCGGGCTCAATCTTTAGTCGTAAGCGGCGAATGTGCACGTCAACTAGTCGACTATCGCCGAAGTAGTCGTAGCCCCAGACTCGCTCGAGCAGATCCTCGCGAGAACGAATCTTGCCGTTGGCCGACGCGAGGTCGGTCAGCAGTCGGAACTCCGTCGAGGTGAGGTGTAGTTCGGTACCGTCGTCGTTGCGCACCACTCCTTCGTCGGGAATGACCTGGAGGTGGCCCAACTGAAAGGCGTTGGTGCTCTTATCAGGTCGGCGACGAAGGTGAGCGTTGACTCGAGCGAGGAGTTCTTCGGGAGCGAATGGCTTGATGACGTAATCATCGGCGCCTGATTCGAGCCCGCGTACGACGTCGGCCGTTTCGTCACGGGCCGAGACAATCACGATTGGTACGTCACTGGTGTCGCGCAACGCTCGGCAGGTTTCAAAACCCGACATTCCGGGCAACATGATGTCCACAATGGCGACGTCGGCATTCACTTTGGAAAAGAGTTCCATGCCGATTTCGCCAGTTCGGGCTTCGTCGACAACAAAGCCTTGACCTTCGAACATGAGTCGTAACGCCGCGCGAATGTGGTCGTCATCTTCAACGATCAAAATACGGGCCACGAACTCTCCTTACGAATTAGAGAACAGACTACCGATGAGCCGCGCACCGGGTGGTGGCATCACTAACCTGAGAGCGTGTCGGAATCCTCCCAACCGGGCGGGGCTAAGGACCCGTGGTACCTGGCGGGCTATCGCCGGACCCTTCGCGCGGCGGACCGCTCACCGGCGACCGAGCGCGCCTATCTCAGTGACGTGGAAGCGCTGATTGCCTGGGCGTCAACGCGCGGTGCCCAGGGCCCCCTCGACCTGACTCGTCGTGACCTGCGCACTTACTTGGCGACCATGACCACGAGGGGCGATGAGCGAACGTCCGTGGTTCGCCGCCGAGCGTCGCTGCGCAGTTACTTCACGTGGCTCGTGGAGCGTGGCTTTTTAGATCTCGATCCCTCGGCGCGTCTATCGGTGCCGTCACCTTCATCGGTGCTGCCAACCGTGGTGGTGCGCGAACAGCTCGAATCGCTCCTGGACGAAGAGTGGGGTGATGACCAGTGGGCGCTCTTGGACCGCGCCGTCTGCGAAGTGCTCTACGGCGCCGGACTTCGAGTTTCGGAACTCTGTGATCTCAACCTCGACAGCGTGGATTATCGACAGGGACTCGTGCGCGTATTGGGGAAAGGCCGAAAAGAACGGCTGGTGCCACTGCACCAACGCGGACTCGACGCGGTCGCGCTCTGGTTTGAAGAAGGCCGCGAGGAAGTACTCGCACCTCACTCTCCACCCGAAGCGCTCTTCTTTAATCGCCGAGGCAATCGCCTCGGACCTCGCGACGTGCGACGAATCTTGGATAATCGCGTCGCGCGCGGTCACGTGCATCCTCACGCACTGCGCCACACCTTCGCGACGCACTTGTTAGAAGGGGGTGCTGACCTGCGGGTGGTCCAAGAACTCCTGGGCCACGAGAGTCTCACCACGACCCAGCTCTATACCCACGTCTCGAAGGCCCGTCTCCAGAAAATCCACCGCCAGACTCACCCTCGGGGATAGTCCCGCCGAGCGACTACCATGGATAAGCCCTCCCACCGTGGGTGGGCACGAAGAAACGCCCTTGCGGTTTCGTACGGTCGCCGTTTACGGTGCGCCGCCGGGGTTTAGTAACCGAACGGAAGGAAACTAGACGTGGCACTCGTCACTTTGCAAGAACTACTCGACTCGGGCGTCCACTTCGGGCACCAGACCCGACGTTGGAACCCCAAAATGCGCCGGTTCATCCTGGGCGAGCGCAATGGTATCTACCTGATCGACCTGCGAAAGACGTTGGCGGGCATCGAAGCGAGTTACGCCTACGTGCGTGACCTCGTGGCCGGTGGCGGCATCATCTTGTTCGTCGGCACCAAGAAGCAGACCCAGGGTCCCATTGAGGACTACGCCAAGGCCTGCGGTATGCCGTTCGTGAACCAGCGATGGCTCGGTGGAATGTTGACGAACTTCTCGACCGTTGCGGGACGAGTGAAGCGCATGGTTGAGCTACGCGCCATGGAGCGCGCGGGCGACTTTGAGAACATGCCCAAGCGCGAAGCACTTCGCCACAGCCGTGAACTCGAAAAGCTCGACCGCAACTTGAGTGGTATCTCGAACCTGGACCGAGTCCCCGACGCCATTTTCGTGATTGACACGAAGAAGGAACACATTGCCGTGACCGAAGCTCGCAAATTAGGCTTGCCGGTCGTGGCCGTGGTGGACACCAACTGTGACCCCGACGTAATTGATTACGTCATCCCGGGTAACGATGACGCCATTCGAGCCGGAGCGTTGCTCTGCCGCTTGATCGCGGACGCGGTCACCGAAGGTCGATTTATCCGGGCCAATCGCCCCACTACTGCGAAGGCTCCCGCCGCCGCGGTAACCAACGCGTAACTAAAAGATATCGATTGCAAGAGGAGATATAAAGGTGGCTATCACCGCGAAAGACGTGCAAACGCTACGCCAGTCGACTGGCGTAGGCATGATGGATGCGAAAAAAGCTCTGGAAGCGAATGATGGTGACATGCAAGCAGCCACCCAGTGGCTGCGTGTGCAGGGTCTCGCGTCAGCGGCCAAGCGTGCGGACCGTGAAGCGGGCGAAGGCGCCGTCGCCGTCGTGCGTGATGGACGGGTTGCCGCCATTGTGGAGATGCGTTGTGAAACGGACTTCGTAGCGAAGTCCGAGGATTTCGTCACCCTGGTCGACGAAATTGCCGCTCGCGTCGTAGCCGAGGGGGAGGGCGCGACCGCCCACTTCCAGGACCGAATCGAAGTGATGCTCACGACCTTGAAGGAGAATATCTCCATTGGCCGAGTCTTTCGACTCGAGGCGCAAGAGGGTGAAGTCATCGACACCTACAGCCACTTACAGGCGGGACGTGGGGTCAATGCGGTTGCGGTCGTCGTGGCGGGTGGCAGTGACGAACTCGCTCACGAGATTGCGGTGCACATTGCCTTCGCCAAGCCGGCGTACTTGCGTCGTGAGGACGTGCCGGCAGCCGAAGTCGATGCGGAGCGTGTGACAGTTGAGGAGATCTCTCGAAACGAGGGAAAGCCCGAAGCCGCCCTGCCCAAAATCATCGAAGGTCGCCTCAACGGTTGGTTTAAGGAGCGAGTACTGCTCGACCAGCCGTACGTCAAAGATGAGAAGCTGTCGGTTGAACAGTTTCTTAACGGAGCGACGATTCGCGCGTACGCGCAAGTGGTCGTCGGCGGCTAAGGAGACGTTGTGCGCCGCGTCGTCTTGAAGTTGTCGGGTGAGGCTTTGGCCTCGGCCGCCAGCGACGAGACTATTGACGCCTCGACGGTTGACTTTCTGGCTCGCGAAATTGCCAGTGCAATGACTCGAGGGGGACTCGAGTTGGCCGTGGTAGTTGGCGGTGGCAACATCTGGCGCGGTGCGACGGGAGCTATGGCCGGAATGAATCGCGCCAACTCTGACCTCATGGGCATGCTGGGCACCGTAATTAACGCGTTGGCACTACAAGACGCGATTGAGAGCCACGGACGTTCGACCCGGGTGATGTCCGCAATTGGGATGGACCAGGTTGCCGAGCCCTACATTCGCCGCCGTGCGGTGCGCCACCTCGAAAAGGGCCGAGTCGTCATTTTCGCCGCCGGTATGGGCAACCCCTACTTCACGACCGACACACCGGCCGCCCAGCGCGCCGCCGAAATTGAGGCGGAGATTGTTTTGAAGGGTACGCACGGCGGCGTTGACGGCGTCTACAGCGACGATCCCCGCCATAATCCTGACGCGGTGAAGTTCGACGAAATCTCCTTTGACGACGTGATTGCCAAAGATCTGCGGGTAATGGATATGACCGCCATCACCTTTTGCAAGGACAACCATCTGCCGCTTCGAGTCTTTGACCTGATGGCAGCCGGAAACTTGGGCCGTGCCCTCGACGGTGAAGCCGTCGGTACGCTGGTGAAGTAATGGAAAACGAACTCGTGGAACTAGTGATGATCGATACGCGCGAAAAGATGGCGCGAGCGATTGAGCACGTCAAGGGAGAGTTCTCGGCCGTGCGCACGGGCCGAGCGTCGTCGACCCTGGTCGAGGGACTCTTGGTTGATTACTACGGCACCGAAACACCCCTTCGCCAGTTAGCGAATTTCTCCGTGCCCGAACCACGCCTCTTAGTCGTGTCACCCTTTGACAAGGGCGCAGTTACGGCTATTGAAAAAGCCATCAGCAATGCGGACCTGGGCCTCACGCCGTCCAATGATGGACAAGTTATCCGGCTTGGGTTCCCGGCCCTGACCGAAGAGCGCCGAAAGTCCTTCGTCAAGATTGTGCGCACCAAGGCCGAAGAGGGCAAGGTCGCCTTGCGGGGAGTCCGTCGGCACGCTCGACAGGAGTTAGAGGTACTTGAGAAAGAGCACGGACTATCGAGCGACGAACTCGACCGTCTGGAAAAGGTGCTCGACAAGATGACGCACGATGAGGTGGCACAGGTTGACGTGCTGCTCGCGCACAAGGAGCAGGAACTACTTGAGGTTTGACGACGACGTGATTGACGAGCCGACCGGCGAGCTGCCCGTCGTCAGTGTCACTGACTCTCGAGTCAGTGTGGCCGGTGCTGAAATTGCCGGCGAAGTTGCTGAGCCACTCGAGGGCGACACCGCAAGTTTTCTGCCGCACTGGACCGAAGCGCCGACTGGCCAAGTTCCTATCGTCGTCGCTCGCGAAGCGGCCGACGCCGATGATCCCTGGGCCTCCATTCCGGCTCCCGCGTGGCGCGAAGGTGAAGCGGACTGGGTCGCGCACGAAGAGCAGTTCGATGCGTCGTTCCTCGCGAGCGAAGCTCGAGAGGCGGAGAACTCACGTCCGTGGGAGTTTGAACTCACGGCTGAGCCACTGGTGGCTGAGCCGAGTGTCGACGAAGTACCTGAGGTGGTTGTCGCACCAACGCGCACTGCTCGAACTCGTCGGGTCGCGGTGGAGAATCCGCTCGCCGGTCGCGCGGCTCGTCAGACCACACCTCGAAGTGTCTACCGCGCCACCCTTACGGGCTTGGTGTTGGGCGTTGGAGTTTCGCTGGTGTTTCTTGCCGGAACGATTCCCGTCATGATTTTGATTCTTGCGGCCCTCTCCTTCGCCGCCGCGGAGGGTTACGCCGGTTTTCGTTCGGCTGGAGCCAACCCGGCCACCATTTTGGGATTGGTGGGTGTTGCGACGCTGGGCATTGCGGTCTACAACCGGGGACAGTTCGCCATTGGTGCGGTGACGGTCCTGCTGTTTATCTTCGGATTTATTTGGTACCTCACCGCGCAGCGAACGATTGACATTCTTGACGGACTCGGGGCGACGCTATTCGTCTACCTATGGGTGGGACTTCTTGGTTCGTACGGTATTGCGATGTTGTCACCCTCGTACTTTCACGGTCACCACGGTTTGACCTACCTCTACGGCGCACTGCTCTTGACGGTGGCGAACGATTCGGGCGCGCTCTTCATTGGTCGATGGCTGGGCAAGCGCCCCCTCAACGCGACGTTGTCACCCAATAAGACCATCGGCGGGACTGTCGGGGGCACGATCATCACCGTGGCGGTCGGATTTCTAATCTTGCCCATGATGAGCCCGTGGACGCATACGAGTGCCCTCGAAGTTGCGATAGTCATGTCGGTGGTGGTGCCGCTCGGTGACCTCTTTGAGTCGATGGTCAAGCGCACGCTCGGGGTCAAGGACCTCGGTCGTATCTTGCCCGGACACGGCGGCCTACTCGACCGCATTGATGGACTCCTCTTTGCCCTGCCGACGATGTTTTTCTTGACGCACTTGCTCAAACTGAGTTAGTCGTGTCGGTCGCACGTCGCTCGGTGGCGCTGTTGGGTGCGACGGGCTCCATTGGAATCCAGACACTTGACGTGCTGCGCCGTGAACCTGAAGCGTTCAATCTGGTCGCGGTGGCGGGTGGATCGCGTCTAGTCGAACTCGCCGAGATCGTGAAAGAGTTCAACGTCAAGATGGTGGGCGTGGCCCACGATGGTGATCGAGCGGCGATGCGGGCACTCGTTTCCAGCGACGTCGAAGTGGTCACCGGACCATCGGGCCTGGCCGAACTCGCGGGTCGGGCCGAAATTGTGGTCAACGCCGTGATGGGATTTGCCGGACTGCCCGTCACGATGGCGACGTTAGAAGCGGGTGGTCGGCTCTGTCTCGCCAACAAGGAATCCCTAATTGCGGCGGCACCACTGGTGCAGCGAGTTCGCTTCACCCCTGGCGCGACACTGCTGCCAATTGATTCCGAGCACTGCGCCATCCATCAATGCCTGGCGGGTTCGAGCACGTCACCAGGTCACCGCGACGTGGCGGCACTCTGGTTGACCGCATCGGGTGGGCCCTTTCGAGGTTGGAGCAGTAGTCAACTGGCGAACGCCACGCTGGCCGACGCGCTGCAACATCCCACGTGGACTATGGGACCCAAAATCACTATTGACTCGTCCACGCTAATGAACAAGGGACTCGAAGTACTTGAAGCGTCGGCGCTCTTTGGCATCGAGGCCACGCGCATCAAGGTGGTGGTGCACCCCCAGTCGGTGGTGCACTCAATGGTTGAGTACGTCGACGGGTCGGTGCTGGCGCAGCTGTCACGCCCCGACATGCGTTTGCCAATTGCGTACTGTTTGGGTCTGCCGGACCGGCTTTCGCACGCTTGGGGAAAAATGGACTTCACCTCGGCTATGGACCTCTCCTTTGAGCCACCCGATCGGGTGGCGTTCCCCGCGCTGGACCTCGCGTACCGTGCCGCGGACCGGGCGGGCGCCGCTCCGGCGTGGTTGAGCGCGGCCAATGAAGTCGCGGTGGCGGCGTGCTTGGACGGATCGCTCGCCTGGTCAGAGATTATTCCGCTGGTCGCGACCGTGATGGACTCGTACGTGGATGATCCTCTGGACTCGCTCGAAGCACTCATGGAAAATGACGCGGCTGCTCGGCGAGTTGCCTCCGGTATTCTGAAGTTGTCATCATGAAAACCAGCACATCTCCTCGAGCGTCACTCGCGTTACTGCTGATCGAAACAGTTGCGGTCGTCGCACTGCTCGCGTGGTGGGGAGGCTGGGCCCTGCCGGTGGTCGTAGGGGCAATCTTGCTGATGATTATGGGCCACGAATTTGGGCACTTCATGACCGCAAAACGTGCCGGCATGCGCGTATCGGACTTCTTCGTGGGATTCGGTCCCGTGATCTGGTCGGTGACTCGTGGGGAAACGCGTTACGGCGTTCGAGCGCTACCCCTCGGGGGTTACGTGAAGGTTCCGGGCATGACGTGGACCGACAAGATTGCTCCGAGCGACGAAGTGCGCACCTACCGTGCGGCGTCGTATCCGCGAAAAGTACTCTTCGCCTCCGCTGGATCGTTAATGCACGTAGTCATGGCTCTGGCGCTCGCCTGGGCGTCGCTGACGTTCGTGGGCCTACCGTCAGCGAGCCACGTCGGTATTGGAGCCTTTACGGCGTGGGACGGACAGAGTCGCAACGCGGCGCAGATTGCTGGTCTGCAGTCGGGCGACCAAATCCTTTCAATCAATGGCGTAGGCGTGCACGACGCGAACACGCTGGTCTCGATGGTGCACAGTCACGTTGGTGAGCTTTTGACCATCGTCGTGCAGCGAGCCGGCCGTGACCTGACGCTGCACGCGAGGCCCGTCGACGGACGCACTATCAAGGTTGCGGGTCAACCGCTCGTGAAGGGGTCAGCCCCCGTGGGCTATCTGGGCGTTGAACTCAGCGCGCTCGTTGTTCGATCGTCGGCACTCAGCGCGGTGCCCAACGCATTTTCTCAAGTTGGCTCCATGATCAACGCGTCAGTTCACGCCATGGTGCACGTCTTTTCGCCCGGTCAGTTCGCCAGTCTCTTTCGACAAGTGGGTTCTGCAACCACAGCGAGCAACCCGACTGCTCAGTTGAATCGGCCCGAGTCGATTGTTGGTGTGGTGCGCATCGCGGTGCAAGGAGCGCAAAGTGGTATCGGCACCTTGCTCGAAATTCTCGTTACCGTGAATATCTTTGTCGGCATGTTAAATATGCTCCCCATGTTGCCCCTGGACGGTGGCTACGTGGCAATCGCGACCTACGAGCGGCTACGTAGTCGTCGAGGTCAGCGCTACCACGCCGATATCAATCGTTTGACGCCACTGGTCTACGCGTTTATGAGCGTGCTCCTGGTGCTTTTTGCCTGCACGCTCTATCTCGATATTGCTCACCCCATAAATAATCCTTTCCACTAACTGCTCGGCCCCGTCTCGCGACACGGCAGAATGGGTACGTGGACGTCACCGCTAGCCCCCTCAGCCCTCGTCGAGTTACTCGTCAAATTGCGGTTGGTTCGGTAAAGGTCGGCGGCGACGCTCCGATCTCGGTGCAGTCGATGACCACCACCAAGACCGCCGACGTCGAAGGAACACTCCAACAGATTTACGCTCTCGCCGCCGCGGGCGCGGACATCGTGCGCTGCACCTGTAATGATTTGGCCGCCGCCTAGGGGCTCGCCCAGATTGTGCCACGTTCACCCGTGCCGATTGTGGCGGACATTCACTTCCACGTGGAGATGGCACTGGCTGCCCTCGAAGCGGGCGTCCAGGGTTTGCGGCTCAACCCGGGGAACCTTCGCAAACCCGAAGAGATCAAACTCGTCGCCAGTGAGGCGCGCGATCGTGGCGTACCGATTCGTATTGGCGTGAATGCGGGGAGTCTGCACCCCGATATCTACGAACGCTTTGGTGGGGCTACTCCCGAGGCGCTGGTTGAATCAGCTCGACTGGAGCTGGCGTACTTCGACGAAGTTGGCTTTTCGGACGTCAAGATTTCGGTGAAGGCCTCGTCGGTCGCCACGATGATCGCGGCGTACCGGTTAGCCTCGGAGACCTTTGATCATCCGCTTCACTTGGGCGTTACCGAAGCGGGTCCGCTGCCCGGGGGACTACTCAAGGGCACGGCCGGAATTGCCACTCTGCTCGCCGAGGGAATTGGCGACACCCTGCGCTACTCACTGACCGCTGACCCCGTCGAAGAGGCCAAGGCGGGTCGGCAACTACTCGAAGCGCTCGGACTTCGCGAACGTCGCGGGTTAGACCTCATTGCGTGTCCGAGCTGCGGGCGCGCGGAGGTTGACGTTATTCGCGTGGCGACTGAGGCGCAAGCGGCCCTTTCGGAACTTAATCTTCCAATTCAAGTTGCGGTGATGGGCTGTGTCGTCAACGGACCCGGTGAGGCTCGCCACGCGGACTTAGGTATCGCGGCTGGCAAAAAGCGAGGACACCTCTTTATCCAGGGTCAGATTGTGCGAGTGGTGCCCGAGGACGAAATGGTCGCGGCACTCGTTGATGAGGCGAAGAAGATCGCTGCCGAAGGGGTCGCCGCTCGACTCGCCGCGCGCGACCTCGGTGCGGAGGCCGAAGCCCAGGCCGACCGGGCTCTGTTGCTCGACGACCGTGGTACGGACGCCAACCACACCACCGAACGCATTGCGCGAATTCGCCGTCGCGCCGAAGACGAGTAAGTAGTTTCGCTAGTCTGGTTCGACCTCGTTGAAGGAGAACCACGTGGCATCGCAGAGCGTCCTCACCCCTCAGGCCGAGGACTTCCCCCGCTGGTATCAAGACGTCGTGGCGAAAGCCGAGATGGCCGACAACGGACCCGTGCGGGGCACAATGGTTATTCGACCCTACGGCTACGCCATCTGGGAGAACATCCAAAGCGCGATTGACCTGCGCATTAAGGCCGCGGGTGCGCAGAATGCCTACTTCCCACTCTTTATTCCCGAGAGTTATCTTTCGAAAGAAGCCGAGCACGTTGAAGGATTTAGTCCCGAACTCGCCGTCGTGACCCACGCTGGCGGAGAGTTACTCGCCGAACCCATCGTCGTGCGACCAACGTCCGAAACGGTCATTGGTGAGTTCATGGCCAAGTGGATTCAGAGTTACCGCGATCTGCCGCTGCTTTTGAACCAGTGGGCCAACGTGGTTCGCTGGGAGTTGCGACCTCGACTCTTCTTACGCTCGTCAGAGTTTCTTTGGCAAGAGGGTCACACCGCGCACGCGACCTACGACGACGCCGCGGCGTACGCACTCAAGATTCACTTAGAGGTCTACAACAGTTTTCTCGAAGAGATATTGGCGGTGCCCACCTACCTCGGCATCAAGCCACCGAGTGAACGTTTCGCTGGAGCCATCAACACCATGACCTGCGAAGGAGTGATGCGCGACGGCAAAGCACTGCAGATGGCCACGAGTCACGAACTCGGACAGAATTTTGCGAAGGCCTTCGAGATCTACTTTCAAAACGAAGAGGGTCAGGCCGCACTTTGTCACACGACGTCGTGGGGCGCCTCAACTCGTTTGGTTGGCGGGCTCATCATGGCGCACGGTGACGACCACGGCCTGATTGTGCCGCCGCGAGTCGCTCCGATTCAAGTGGTGGTTCTCGCGGTGCGAGATGACGAAGAAGTACTTAGCGCGTGTGATCGTATCGTGAAGCTGCTCCAAGCAGCGGGGGTGCGCGTCACTATGGATCAAGGTCGTGGGAGTTTTGGTCGGCGTATCACTGACTGGGAGATCAAGGGCGTACCGCTGCGCGTGGAAGTGGGTCCCCGGGACCTCGCCCAAGGGGTCGTCACCATGGTGCGTCGTGACAATGATGAGAAAGTGGCGATCACGATCGACGCGCTGGCGTCTACGGCGTCGTCACTGCTCGAAACTATGCAGAGCGATCTCTACGCGTCGGCACTCGCTCGCCGTGACGCGGCCACGACCGACACGACGACGGTGGGTGAAGCTCTCGAAATCGCCCAACAGGGTTTTGCGAGGTTGCCGTGGTCGGTCGTGAACGGCGAGGGCGAGACCACCCTCAAGTCCCAAGCCGTTACCGTGCGCTGTCTGCAGCGACCCGACGGGACGATGCCCTCATCGGACAGCGAGCCCGGCCTGGTCTGCCTGGTGGCGAAGTCCTACTAGACCCCTAAGTATTTTCGGGCAATTGTGGCCCTGGGCCATGACTGCTATGATGTTCGGACAGTCCGCATAGGACGTTTGGACTCGTTTAAGCGCGGGCCTCGGGCCCGCGCTTTCTCTTTGTCCCAACGTCCGCTGACATAGAGAGGAGACGGCATGGAACTCGAGACCCCCCTGCGCACGCTCCTTTCTCCACTGGGACTTGATCTCTACGACGTCGAAATGACCTCTGGAACGCTCAATATCACCGTGACCCGTGAGGGTGGGGTCGATTTAGAGTTGCTGACCAAGGCCAATCGCACTATCTCGGAGTGGCTCGATACCAATGAACCGGTGTCGGGTCACTACACCTTGGACGTGTCGAGTCCTGGACTCGAACGTCGACTACGTACCCCCTCGCACTTTCGCTCGACCATTGGCGAAGTCGTCACCTTACGAGAACGTCGCGGCGACGAGCCAACCCGACGACTCGAAGGTACCGTGCTCGACGCTGACGAGACCACCGTCACGTTGCAAGACGAAAGTCTGGGTCGCGTGGTTGTGGTCCAGGCGAATGTGGAACGAGCTCGAACTGTTTTTAAGTGGGGTGCCGAAGCAAAGCCCTCACCATCGCGCGGTAAAGCCACGTCGGGTAGGAAAGGTTAGCCATGGCGAATTTTGAATTTCTAGAGGCACTCGGACAGATTGCACGTGATCAGAACATTGACGAGGGCGAACTCTTAATTGCGCTCGCTAATGCGTTGCTCGCTGCCTACAAACGACGTCCCGACTCCGCCGAGGACGCCGAAGTAGAAATTAACCCCGAGACCGGTGAGATAAAAGTGTGGGGCCTCGAGCTCGACCTTGAGGGCAACGTCACGCGCGAGTGGGACGCGACACCCGAAGACTTCGGTCGTATCGCCGCCCAGACGGCCAAACAGGTCCTCATGCAACTGATTCGTGACATCCAACGACGTCAAATGTACGAAGAGTTTGCGAATCGTGAAGGTGACATCGTTTCGGGAACCGTCCAGCAAAACGACAATCGCTACACCCTGTTGGACCTCGGGCGAGTGGAAGCTCTCTTGCCCCAGGCCGAACAGATCGCCTTCGAGCGCTACGAGCACGGCGCTCGCGTCAAGGTGTACATCGTTGAGGTGCGTAAGACCAATAAGGGTCCCCAGATTGTCGTGAGTCGTACCCACCCCGCGCTCGTCGCGAAGCTGTTCGAAATCGAAGTGCCCGAGATTGCCAACGGCATCGTTGAAATCAAGGCGCTCGCTCGCGAGCCCGGTCACCGCAGCAAAATTGCCGTCGCGTCGAACGACAGCATGGTGGACCCGGTGGGAGCCTGCGTGGGTGCGCGTGGGTCGCGTGTGCGCAACATCACCAATGAACTTCGTAGTGAGCGAATTGACGTGGTGCCCTACAGCGATGACCCAATTGAGTTCATTCAGGCGGCGCTCGCACCTGCTCGAGTACGAGAGGTTCGTCTCAACGAAGAAGAGGGTGTTGCCACGGTCATTGTGCACGACCAGCAACTTTCACTCGCCATTGGTAAAGAGGGGCAAAACGCGCGGCTCGCGGCCCGATTGACCGGTTGGCGAATTGACATCCGCTCCGAGAACGAAGAGGCCGAAGCGCCAGTCGAAGAGGCGTGGACCGATGGCAACGTTGTGGTCGATGCAACAGTCGTCGTTGACGAAGGCACTGATGGTCTAGCGGTTGCGGTCGTTGACGAGGTCGTGATGAGCGCCGACGCCGAAATTGAAGAGGTTGTCGTTATCGAGGAGATCGCCAACGACGCGACACCGGAGGTTGAGGCATAGCGCCGATTCGAACCTGTGCCGTGTGCCGGTTGCAACGAGACGACGTCGAACTGGTTCGGGCGGGTCGCAATCGGGACGGTTCGTGGTATCTCGGTCGGGGGACTGGCCGGGGTGTGTGGTGGTGTGCTGACAAGGACTGTGGGCACCAACTGCGCGCGGGCCACGTCGCACGGGCATTGCGTTGTGCGGTGGACGAGCAGGAAATGGCCATGCTCCAGGCTGCAGTAGTTCGAGTGTAGATACGGAGTTCGGTAGTAGTTGTGGAAGAATAGATGCTCGTGCCCGCAAGTACGAGTACACGAAATAAGGGAAAGTTTTGGCGCTGAAGAAGATTCGAGTACACGAGCTCTCTAAGGAGCTCGGCTTATCGAGCAAGGAGTTGCTCGGGCTCGCCCAAAAACTAGGCATTGGCGCGACGAGTCCTTCGGCCTCGATTGAAGACGCCCAAGCTGACCGTATTCGTCGCCGGGCTGACGCGGATGGCCTGCGTCGCGAGGTCGCCCCCGAAGAGCCCGCCAAAGCAGCCAAAGCTGAAAAGGCGACTAAAGCGGTCAAGGCCACTAAGGCCGTCAAAGCCACTAAGGCGGTCAAGGCCACTAAGGCCACTAAGTCTGCGATAACTGCTGAACCTGCCGATCCGTCTGATTCGCTGAGCGCGCCCGTCGACGTGATCGCACCTGCGCTCACGCCGAAGACCGACTCGGCGCCCGAGCACGTCGCAGAGCCGACAGTCGCCTCGCCGACGTCTGAGTCCGCACCGCAAGCGCCCAGTGAGCCACCTGCGCCGCCAGTCGTCAAGGTTGTGCGAAGCAGTGCTGCGGTAGTAAAACCACCACCCACACGAACAGCCTCACCTTCGGGACCAACGACCATTCGTCCCACCCAACGTCCGACTGGTGAAGCGGGCGAAGGTGCTCAGCAGCGACCGCCGATGAGCAACTCGGGACGTCCCATTCCACCACCACCCGGACGTCCAATGAGTGCGTCGGGTCGTCCCATTCCGCCGCCGCCTGGTGCTCGACGTCCAATGTCGAGCGGGCCTTCGAGTCGCCCTTCGGGCCCTGGTGGCGCACGCCCCATGTCGGCACGTCCAAGTAGTGGACCACCACGTACGGGTAGTACGGGTGGAAGTTTCGGTGGCTCTCGACCTGGCGCCCCGGGCGCTGGTCCGGGCGCACCCAGTGCACCGGGGCGCGGTGGTGGGCCGGCCGGGCGTGGCACCGGTGGTCCGCGTGGATCACAACGTAAAACCACTCGCCGGCGTCGACGCAACGTTGAGGAGCTCGAGCCGACCCAGATGACGACCTGGCTGCCCAGCAGTGCGCCAGTTCCCGAGGGTGAAATCATCATTGAGCGCGGATCAACCGCGAAAGATGTTGGACCAAAGTTGAACCGCAGTGCGGCCGATATCATGCGGTTCCTTTTCTTGCAAGGTGAAATCGTGACTGCGGTGCAGGGTCTCACCGACGACATGATCGATCTCTACGCGGCCGAAGTGGGTGCCGTCGTACGACTAGTCGACCCGGGCGAACAGCAAGAGGCCGCCCTTCTCGCGAAGTTTTTTGATGAGGACGATCAAGATGATGAGATCGCGGCCGTACCTCGACCTCCCGTCGTGACCGTTATGGGTCACGTCGACCACGGTAAGACCATGCTGCTCGACAAGATTCGTAAAGCCAACGTGGTGGCCGGAGAGGCTGGCGGCATCACGCAACATATCGGTGCGTACCAAGTTGACTGGAAGGGTAAGTCCATTGCATTTTTGGACACCCCGGGACACGAGGCCTTCACCGCCATGCGCGCTCGAGGTGCCAAGGTTACCGACATCGTGATTCTGGTGGTGGCTGCTGACGATGGGGTAATGCCCCAAACGGTGGAAGCCATTAATCACGCCAAGGCTGCACAGGTTCCGTTGATCGTGGCGGTCAACAAAATGGATAAGGCTGACGCCAATCCCGACCGAGTGCTCCAACAGATCAGCGAGTACGGACTGGTGCCCGAGAAGTGGGGTGGCGACACCATCTGCGTCGAAATTTCGGCTCTTCAAAATACCGGCATTGACGAACTGCTCGAACAGGTACTTCTGGTCAGTGAAATTGGTGAGCTCGTCGCTCGACCTACCGGCAGCGCGATGGGCACAGTGCTCGAAGCGAATCTCGAAGTGGGACGGGGCCCGGTCGCTACCGTCATGGTCCAAAAGGGACTATTGCAAGTTGGCGACCCGGTCGTCGCCGGCGCCGCCTTTGGCAAGGTTAAGGCTCTCATTAACGACCAAGGCAAGCAGATCAAGTTCGCCGGACCGTCAACGCCAGTGCAGATTCTGGGCTTTAGTGAGCCACCCTTTGCCGGTGACGAGATGCGCGTGGCCCACGACTTGGCCCACGCCCGTTCGTTGGCCGAAGCTCGTGCGCAGCGTGCTCGCCTTATTGGTCACCAGCCAGTGGCGTCGACTAGCGGGGCACGACTCGAAGACCTGTTTGAACAGATTCAGCGTGGCGAGACTGCGACGTTGAACGTGGTCTTGAAGGCCGACGTACAGGGCTCACTCGAGGCCTGTACTGAGTCGCTACGTAAACTCGAACGCGAAGACGTGAAGCTCGTGATTGTTCACCGCGGCGTGGGTGGCATTACCGAGAACGACGTGCAACTCGCCAAGGCATCAACGGCGACCATCATTGGCTTCAATGTGCGCCCCGATAAGCGCAGCCGTGAATTGGCCGAGACCGAAGGCGTACAGATTCGGACCTACGAAATTATTTACAAGCTCATTGAAGAGATTGAGGCAGCCATGTTGGGCCTGCTCTCGCCAATCTACGAAGAGATTGTTACCGGCGAAGCCGAAGTCCGCGAAGTCTTCCGAGTACCCAAGATCGGAGCCATCGCTGGTTGCTCGGTTCGAGAAGGCGTTATTACGCGAGGTTCGAAAGTCCGCTTCTTGCGTGACGGGGCAATCATCTGGAAGGGCTCGGTAACCTCACTGCGCCGGTTCAAGGACGACGCTCGAGAGGTACAGGCCGGCTTTGAGTGTGGAATTGGTCTGTCGGACTACCAGGACCTCAAGGAAGGCGACATCATCGAGACCTTCGAAGAGCGCGAGATTCCCCGAACGGCCTAATCAATGGCGCACTCCTCTGGCAGCCATCATCCCTACCCGCGCTCCGCGCGGGTGAACGAGATTCTTCGTGAAGTAATCTCCGACGTCCTGGTTCGTATTGCCGACGTAGACGAGCGGTTGGGGTTTCTTACCGTGACCGGGGTGGATACCACCCCCGACATGCGCCAAGCGATGGTCTTTTTTGATTCCTTGAGTGACGTCGCGCACGCGGCCCTGGAGGAACACCGTTCGCAAGTCCAAGCATCGGTGAACGCGCAAACTCGTCTGAAGCGCACCCCGAAGCTGTCCTTTATGGCCGACCCGGCGGTGGCGAGCGGCTCTGCGGTGGAAGAGATCTTGCGCCGTCACGGTAATGACGACGAGTAGCGGTCTACTGCTGGTTGATAAAGCAGCGGGTCTGACGAGTCACGATGTCGTGGCGCAGGTTCGAAAGATTGTCAATCAGCGTCGCGTCGGTCACGCGGGCACGCTGGACCCAATGGCGACTGGACTTCTCGTCGTGGCCGTGGGCACCGCTACTCGACTGCTGCGTTTCGCCCAGTCCGAAGTTAAGCACTACACCGGAACGGTTACGTTTGGCGTGGCTACTGATTCACTCGACGCTGATGGTGCGGTGGTGGCGAACGCTGACGTGCCCGAGCTCTCTCAGGAGCTGGTCGACACGGCGACACTGACCCTACTCGGGGCGCAGACGCAGATCCCCCCGATGGTCTCGGCGCTCAAAGTCGGTGGTCGCCGCCTTCACGAGATGGCTCGAATGGGCCTCGAAGTCGAACGAGCACCTCGAGACATCACGATTAGTAGCTTGCGTCTCGCCCCAACGGCCGAGCGCACCCAGTGGGACTTTGACGTGGAGTGTTCGGTTGGGACGTACGTACGAGTCCTCCTCAGCGATTTGGCACTTCGACTGGGTACGATTGGCCACCTCAGCGCCCTGCGTCGTAGCGCGAGTGGAAGTTTTCAGGTCACCAATGCGGTGACGTTGGAACAACTGGCGACGATGACGAGTGCGGGTAACTCACCGCTCCAGCCACCTCGCGCGATGGTCACCGGACTGGATCGTGTGACGTTGGACGCGGACCAAGAAGTGAAGATGCGCTGCGGTCAACGTTTGGCACTGGACGTGACTACCGAACAGTTCGAGATTGCCGCGTTTGACCGTGACGACGACTTAATTGGAATCTTGCGTCGACGCGCCGACGTGTGGAAGCCTGAATTAGTTCTCACGATAGACGAGTAAGTTGACCTCGATGCAAGTGATTCGCGACGAAGATGGCTTGAGTGCCGACACCCTCGCCAGCGTGACCGCAATAGGGGTCTTCGATGGACTGCACCGTGGACATCAAGAAGTGGTTGCTCAACTGCACGACATCGCGTCCGCGCAAGGGGGGACGGTGAGCGTGCTCACGTTTGACCCTCACCCGGCGTCAATTTTAAATCCGGAACGCGCGCCACGGCTATTGATGACCCTGGCCCAACGCCTCGAAGGTCTCGAGCGCCTCGGAGTCTCGAGAGTACGAGTGGTCACGTTTAACGAAGCACTCGCCCGAGAGAGCGCGGCGGACTTCATCGAACGAGTCCTCGTCGGAGAGTTACGCGTGAGCGACGTCGTGGTGGGCGAAGATTTTCGCTTCGGACACAATCGTGCGGGTGACGTCGCGCTGCTGGAGGCTGAGGGATCGCGACTTGGGTTTCGAGTTCACCCCACGGCCATGGCGGGGGGAGTGGAGCGATGGAGTTCGACCGGTGTTCGTCGAGCCCTCGAACAGGGCGACCTCTTGGTCGCGTCGGAGATTCTCGGACGCCCCTTCACGTTGCGCGCAGTGGTGGAACGCGGCGATGCACGGGGCCGAGACCTGGGCTATCCGACCGCCAATCTCGTCACGCCCGCACAACAGCAACTGCCAATGATGGGTATCTACGCGGGCGCGGCGCGCACGTCCGACGGAGTGTGGCGTCCCGCGGCAGTGTCGGTGGGCACGCGACCTCAGTTTTACGAAAGCGGCGCGCTCGTGGTCGAAGTGCATCTGGCGCAATTCACGGGTGATCTCTACGATACGGTGCTTGACGTGGCATTTTTGTCACGTCTGCGCGGTGAGGCGACCTTTGATTCGCTCGACGATCTGGTCGTGCAGATGGCTCGAGATGTCACGAAAACACTAGAGATATTCCCCGAGTTTTCACCAGACAGCTCGCCCCTGCTAGGCTAGGACCTCGGTCAGCGACGCTGATCGTGTGGGTCGTCAAGTGGGCGACTCGCAACGGGACCCCCGACTCATAAGGCAATATAACGTTATGGCTGAGAAGCAGCAGATCATCAAGGACTATCAGGTTCACGTCACGGACACCGGCTCGCCCGAAGTCCAAGTCGCCATTCTGACGGACCGCATCTCTCATCTCACCGAGCATCTCAAGGTTCACAAGGGTGATCATCACACTCGGCGCGGACTCATGAAACTCATTGGCCAACGTCGCCGTCTGCTCGATTACGTGCAGCGTGGCGATGTGGAGCGCTATCGCACATTGATCGGTCGTCTCGGCATTCGTCGCTAGCCGAGAATCACGTCGACGCCGTCGACGTGTTCAACACATCCGAGGCCTCGGAGGCCAGTGGAGAACAGCCGCCGTGTGGCGACCGTTGCCCACTGGGATCCGGGCGGAGTGTTGCTAACCGCATAAGGAGCAATTCAATGACTGACGCAATCCGCGTAAGCAGTCCTATTACAGGAACTGACAAGACTTTAAATTTTGAGGCCGGACGACTCGCGCAACTCGCCGATGGTGCTGTTCTCGCCAGCATCGGCGACACCGTAATGCTGGCCACTGTGGCCGCCGCCCGATCGGTACGTGAGGGACTTGATTTTTTCCCCCTCACCGTCGACATCGAAGAGCGCGCCTACGCCGCCGGAAAAATTCCGGGAGCGTTTTTCCGTCGTGAGGGAAAACTGTCCGATCAAGCAATCTTGATCTGCCGACTCATTGACCGCCCCCTGCGACCTTCCTTCCCTAAGGGTTTTCGCAACGAAGTGCAAGTCGTCGGCACAATCTTTAGCGCCGACCAAGAGAACCCGCACGACATCCTGGCCATCAACGCGGCTTCGGCCGCATTGATGATTTCGGGAATTCCTTTCGAGGGACCAATCGGTGCGGTCCGCATGGCGTACACCACCGAGGGCGTCTGGGCTCCCCACCCGACCTTCGCCGAGGGTGACGAGTCAGTCTTTGAGCTCGTGGTTGCGGGGCGTGCGCTCAGCGACTCGGTGGAGACCGATATCGCGATCATGATGGTAGAAGCCGGCGGGACCGAAGGTTCATTTGAGAAGTACGCCGACGGTGCGCCCAAGGTGAACGAAGAGGTTCTCGCGGCCGGACTCGAAGCGTCGAAGCTGTGGATTCGTGAGTCCATCAACCTGCAGCGTGAACTCGTTAAGGCCTTCGTGGCCGAGCGCGGTCCGATCAAAATGATGGAGTACCGGACGTTTGCCGACTACGAACCCGATGTGTACGCCCGTGTAGAGGCCGTTGGCTCAACCCTGCTCGACGAAGCGAATCGCGTCACGCCCAAGCAGGCTCGCAAGGACCTGCTCGACGCGGCGACCGCCAAGATTGTCGAAGACCTAACTGGTGAGTTCGCCGATCGAGTGAGTGAAATCAAGGCGGCCGTTAAGTCCTTGACCAAGAAGCTCGTTCGTAAGCGCATTGTTGAAGAAGGCGCACGTATCGATGGGCGAGGGGTCTCGGATATTCGACCCCTGTCAGCGGAGCTCGACCTCTTTCCGATGACGCATGGTTCGGCACTCTTCCAGCGTGGCGAGACCCAGGTCATCAACGTCACCACGCTGGGTATGCCTCGCATGCGCCAGCAGTTAGACACCATCACACCCGACGAGTGGCGCCGTTACATGCACCACTACAACTTCCCCCCGTACTCCACGGGTGAGACTGGTCGAGTGGGTGCGCCCAAGCGACGGGAGGTCGGTCACGGAATGCTCGCCGAGCGAGCACTGATTCCGGTACTGCCCAGTGAGCAGGACTTCGCTTACACCTTGCGGGTGGTCTCTGACGTCATGGCGTCGAACGGCTCAACGTCAATGGCGTCGGTCTGTGGTTCAACCCTGTCGCTCATGGCGGCCGGTGTGCCCATTAAGGCCCCAGTCGCCGGTATCGCGATGGGCCTGGTCTTTGACGAAGGTAAGTACGTCACCTTGACGGACATTCTTGGTGCCGAAGACGCCTTTGGCGACATGGACTTCAAGGTGGCCGGTACGGCCGATGCCGTAACCGCACTGCAGCTGGACACCAAGATTGACGGCCTTCCGGCCGACGTGTTGGCCAAGGCTCTGCACCAAGCCAAGGAAGCTCGACTGGCGATTTTGGAAGTCATCACGGCGGCCATTGCTGAGCCGCGAGCGACCGTGGCTGATGTTGCACCAAAGATCATCAGCATCGAAATCCCGATTGACAAGATCGGTGAGGTCATCGGACCAAAGGGCAAGGTCATCAACACACTGCAGCAAGAAACTGGTGCGGACATTGCGGTTGACGACGATGGCGTGGTCGGCACGGTCACCATTGGAGCCAAGGACGGACGAGCGGTCGAAGAGGCCCGTCGACGTATTGCGCTGATTTTGGACCCACCGACGGCTGACGTCGGCGCGATCTATCAGGGTCGAGTTGTCAACCTGGCCAAGTTCGGCGCGTTCGTGAGCATCTTGCCAGGACGTGACGGACTGTTGCACATCTCGAAGATGTCGCCACTCAATGGGGGCAAGCGAATCGGTCAGGTCGAAGACGTGCTCGAGTTGGGTCAAGCGATTGAGGTTCGTGTCGACGATATTGACCCGCAGGGCAAAGTCTCGCTCTCACTCGCCGGTGAGTACGCCGATATGGCCACTGATGACAGCGAGTCGCGACCACCACGTGAGCGGTCCGAGCGACCAGAGCGATCAGACCGAGGCGATCGACCCAGCCGTGGCGACGCCCCGGATCGGGCGCCGCGCGCGAGTGCTCCGTCATCCTCATTTGAGGCGTCGTTCGAAGCGGAACTGGCTGACGAGATTGGCGACCTTGGTCCTGGAGCGCCTGGATTCTCCGATGGTGAGGGTGCTGGACGTCGTGGTCCACGGCCCCGCCGCCGTTAATTTGTGGGCAACAATGTCGGCCAGTCCTAGGGACTGGCCGACATTGTTGCAAGTAGTGGCGTGACGTTGTCGTGAGTAGCGCACAGCGATGAAGAGTCCGTGGTGGCGGCCAATGAGCGATGGCGATCGCCGAGTCATCTGGGCAATGGTTCTCGTGCCTTCGTGCTTTTTTACCCTGACCGCGCTCGTGGGACACCTCGGTATCAACGCGGACAATATGTTGCAGAACTATCCGCTGCGTGTACTGAGCGGTCAGCAACTGGCTACTGGTCACCTGCCGCTGATCAACCCCTACGCCGATTCCGGTACACCGTTGCTCGGTGGTTTAAACGCTGGTGCGCTGTATCCACTGACGGTAATTTTTGCGTTCATTCCGCCGCTCGCGGCGTGGGTGATCAATCTGGTCGCGGTGTACGTTACAGCGGGTCTCGGGATGTTCTCGCTACTTCGCTGGCACGGACTTCGTACTCGGTCAGCAGCCACGGCCGCATTCACGTTTTCGTACGCCGGCTCAATGGTCGGACAGGCCGTTCACCTCGGCGTCATCCAAGGATTCTCCTTTCTACCCTGGATGACCCTCGCACTACTCTCGCTGGGATCGCGCTTACGCGCGAGCACCACCGACGAGCCATGGTGGTCACTGATTCGTACGACCCTACCGTCGGTCGTAGCGTTCGCCCTGTTGTGGGGACTAAGTTTTCTGACCGGCGAACCCCGAGCAATTGCCGAGATGGAGCTGCTCGCCATCATTGTTGTTCCGATGGTGCTGTTCGTACGCTCCTCTTACTCTTTGGATAGGTGGCGACTTCGACTGGTGTATCTCGCGAGCACCGTGGTGGGCCTGTTGTGGGGCGTGGCAATTGGACTGGTCCAATTGCTGCCGGGTCAGTCCTTCATCAATCTGTCGCAGCGATCGGTCATTACTTACTCCTTCTTTGGTGCGGGCTCGTTACCGATTCGTTGGACCCCACTGTTGCTCATTCAAGATCTCTTTGGCGGCAACGGGGCACTCGGTCAAGCTCGCTACTTTCTCGGTTACAACCTGCCAGAAGTGACCGGTTACGTCGGCGTAGTGGCACTCGTGGCGACGATTGCCTACTTCGTGCAGTGGTGGCGACACCCTCGTGATGGCAATCGCGATTTCGTTTTGTACGCGGTGATTGGCCTGGTTGGTCTGTTCGCGACCTGGGGCCAGTTCACGTTCATGGGCCACCTTTTCCATATGCTGCCCGTGTACGGTCACGTGCGACTACCCAGTCGCAATATTGTGCTGGTCGACTTTGCCGCAACCTGTTTTCTCGGATGGTGGCTCGATCGCCTTGAGGTTGGCGACCTGCGAGCGGCAGGTCTGCTCGGCCGGCGCCGCTGGATCATTGTGGGGCCCGCAATTGCCGTTGGTCTCTTAGCTATTGCGACCATCGGGTGGGGTCCGGCCATTGTCAACTTCGTCGGCACGCACGGAATTAGTACCGCCCCCATGGCCCGACATGAGGTACTTAGCCTGGTTCTACATCTGATTATCGCAGTCAGCGTGGCGTTGGTGGTCCTGCGCTGGTCGCACTTCGTGCACGCGATGAGGTGGCTCGTGACCGTGTTGATTGTGGACGTGCTGATATTTTTGCTGTTTTGCAACACTTCGCTGGTCTCGGGCAACACGAATCCGATGCCTTCGAGTTCGCAAACGATTGCGGTGCTCAATGATCGAGGCCGATTTGCGTTAGTTGACGCGACGTTGCAGCACTACGCGCAGATGGAGGCTTTGGGATTTCCAAACCTCAATGTGTTCACGAAACTGCCCAGCGTCCAGGGATACGGAGCGTTGATCTCGAACACTTACAACAGCAAAACCAACACCCACCCCATGTTCTCACTGGATCCGTGTTTCTTAGCGAGTGGCGGCTACGCACAACTACGCCTTGCGACCGTGGCGATATCGACGCTGCAGCTCGCCACCGTGGTGGGCGAAGCACCCGGATCAACTACTTCGTGCGGCCCCGCAAGGTCAACTCCCACGACGTGGCGGTATTTTGGTCAAGAGCTCGCCGTGTCATCGGTAGTCCTGCGCGGCATAAGTGGCTCGAGCGTGGCAACGAGCGCAGTGCGAGTGCAGTTGCTTGACGCGAGTGGTCGTCGGATGGGTCAACCCATCGAGGCGCAAGGCTCCGGAGCACTTCATTTCTCGTTCGCCAATAAAACTCATCGAGCCGCAGGTTTTGTGGTGAGCGCCGCGAGCGATCTGACCATTGGTGATGCTCGGGTTACCACAATTGGTTCAGTTCCCGTGCACTACGATCTCGAATCAGCATTTCAGCACGCGTTGTCAACTTCGTCGTGGCATCTGACCAGTGTGCACGACACCATTGCGGTCTTTCAGTCGGCCTCGGTGCGAGCACCCGATTGGCTGGCTGGTCCATCCCAGGGCAGTTCTATTCGCTCGATTCGCGACGCCAGCTGGGGCGACAGTTGGGTAACCCTTCACGCCACGGCACCCACGACATTGGTGCGTTCGTTTGCGTACCTGCCGGGTTGGCGAGCCAGCGCGGTGAATACCCGTACTGGTCAACATCGAGATTTACTCGTACGCCGCGACGGCCTCGTACAGCGAGTGCGCGTGCCGGCGGGTACGTGGACGGTGCACTTTCACTATCACGCCCCCTACATTGAAACCGGACTCATTGGTTCAACGTTGAGTGTGTTCGGCTGGCTCGTGCTGACACTTGTGATGTGGCGGCGGTCGTTGCGGGCTCGAAACGGTACAGTGGAACCGTGATTAATCTCGCAATTGTCGGTGGATCAGGTCGAATGGGCCAGGTAATGGCCGTGGGCCTGCAGGCCATGGACGACCTCAACGTCGCGTTCTTAATCGATCCGTATCAGCCCAATGCAGTGGTGCCGGCCATCTGGGCTAAGCAGCTGAGCGAACTTGACGCGTCGAGCATTGACTGCGTGGTGGACTTCTCGGTGCCCGAGAGCGTGGTTACTTCGGCGAATTGGTGTGGCGAACACCACGTTGCGCTCGTCGTGGGAACCACCGGACTGAGCGATGAGCAAATGAATGCGGTGAAGACGTGTTCGTTGGCAACGGGCGTGGTTATGGCCGCCAATTTCTCAATTGGTGCTCTGCTCTCGGAGCGGTTCGGTGCTCTCGCGGCGCCGTACTTTGATCGTGTGGAAATCATTGAGCTACACCACGACCGAAAGATAGACGCACCTTCGGGAACGTCGCTCGCGACCGCGCGCGCTATCGCCAGTGCTCGGGCCGAGGCGGGACTCGACGCTCTAGACGATCCCACTACTCGTCACACCCTCGACGGAGCCAGGGGCGCCACCGCTGACGGGGGCATCAAAATTCATTCCGTCCGACTGCCTGGACTTACCGCACATCAGGAGATTCTCTTCGGGGGACCCGGTGAGGGCCTGACAATTCGCCACGACTCGTTCGAGCGAACCAGTTTCGTGCACGGGGTGGCTCTGGCGGTTCGCAACGTTTCATCGGCGCCCGGACTTACGTTGGGCATTGACTCATTTCTACCGTGATCTCGTGCGGCTCATTGAGCTCGACGGGCACTGGTAACTTCGAGAGATGAGCGCACCACAGTTCGGCCGTTTATTGACCGCGATGGTCACACCATTTGGCGCCGACGGCACCATTGACTTTGACGCCGCGGCTTCGCTCGCCCGATTTCTCGCGAGTGAAGGGAGCGAGGGCTTGGTCCTAGCTGGTTCGACGGGAGAAGGGTCGGCCCTCTCTGACGAGGAGAAGCTGGCTCTCTTTACCTGCGTCGCGAATGAAGTCTCGATTCCCGTGCTCGCGGGAACGACGTCGTCCGATACGGCACGGTCAGTCGCCCTCACGGCCCAGGTGGCCAGTACGGGCGTCGCGGGCGTATTGGCCACAACGCCGGCCTACGCGCGACCGAGTCAGTCAGGAATTAGCGCACACCTCAGTGCAGTTGCCAACAGCACGGCGTTGCCAGTGATGCTGTACGACATTCCCTCTCGCACGGGACGAAAAATCGCTTCATCAACGACCATTGAGTTGGTTCGCCAGCACTCCAATATTGTCGCGCTGAAGGATGCGTCCGCCGATTTGGTGAGTGCCGCCCACACCAAAGCCGTACTCGGTGACGCGTTAGATCTCTACAGCGGTGACGACAGTCTGCTGCTCGCGTTTCTCGCCGTCGGGGCGGTGGGCGTCGTATCGGTCGCGGCGCACTGGGCGGGCCCCGAATTCGCCGAGCTGATTGCCAGCGCCAACGCCGGGGACTGGGCGAGGGCGCGAGTGCTGAACGAACGACTCTTCGAGAGCTGCGCCTTTGAAAGCACCGAACAGTATCCCAACCCACTTCCGAGCAAGGCCGCACTGCGAGCGCTGGGTCAGGCCGTGGGCCAGTGTCGACTACCTCTCGGGCCAAGTGATGACACCCTTGATGGCGCGGCTAAGCGCGTGGTGACGTCGCTGCGGGCATCGCGTGGCTAAGGAACACGTTCGCGTAACTTTTCTGGGCGGACTAGGCGAGATTGGTCGTAACTGCGCCGCGATTGAACAAGATGGTCGAATCGTCATTGTGGACGCGGGACTTATGTTCCCTGAACCAACGATGTACGGCGTCGACATAATTCTGCCCGACTTCCGCTGGCTTATTGAGCGCCGAGATCGAGTCGACGCCATAGTGCTCACCCACGGACATGAAGATCACACTGGAGCACTGCGTTATTTGGTCAAAGAGATCAACGTGCCGATCTACGGCTCACCACTCACGCTGGGTTTTGCCCGCCACCGTTTAACCGAAGCTCGAGTGGCGAAAGATTTGACGTTTATTGAAGTGGCTGACGGTGAGCGCCGTCGTATTGGACCATTCGAAATTGAATTCATACCCGTGACCCACTCGGTGCCGAGTGCACACGCATTGGCCTTTCACACCAAAGTGGGCATCATTGTCCACTCGGGCGACTTCAAGCTGGACCTCACGCCCATTGATAATCGTCGCACTGACGTGGCCCGTCTCGCGGCGCTCGGTGACGAAGGTGTGGCGCTGTTGCTGTGCGACTCTACGAACGCCGAAGAGCCGGGTTTCACCGCGTCGGAACGTTCCGTCGGGGGAGCGCTTCGCCGACTCTTCCTCGAAAGACCCGAACGACGCATTGTCGTGGCGTGCTTCGCGAGTCATATCCACCGAGTCCAACAGATCATTGATGTGGCGCGCGAGCAACATCGCAAAATTGCCCTCATGGGTCGATCAATGGAGTCCAACGTCAAACTGGCGCGAAAGTTGAATCTCCTGCACGTCGACACCGCCGACTTTGTTGACATTGAAAATATTGATCGCTACCAGCCGGGCGAGATCTGCGTCATCTGCACTGGTTCGCAGGGCGAGCCCTTGGCGGCGCTCTCAAAACTTTCTCGCGGCGATGCCCGTTTTTTGAAAGTGGGCAACGACGATACGGTGATTTTAAGTTCGCACCCGATACCCGGTAACGAGTGGTCCGTGGGTCGGGTAATTGATGATCTGCATCGAGCCGGCACCGAGGTTATTCATTCGGGTCGAGAACCAGTGCACGCTTCGGGCCACGCTCGCCAAGGTGAGTTACGGACATTCCACCAGTTATTGCGACCACGAAATTTTGTTCCCGTCCACGGTGAGTATCGCCATATGGTGCATCACGCGGACCTGGCCCTCACGATGGGCTTAGGCGCTAAAAATATTTTGATTTGCGAAGACGGCGACCAAGTCGAGGTGAGCGCCGCGGGTATCCGTCGCTCGGGACAGGTGCCGGCCGGCTTTCACTACATTGACGGCAGTGCGGGGGACCTGGACGAACGACCACTCGAAGAGCGCCGGATGCTTGCTGAATTTGGCGTGTTACAGATTGCCGCGGGCATTGATCGTGATCGCGGGATTATTACCCAACCAGTGCGGCTGACGGCTCGGGGATGGTTTGACGGAGAGGGCGACCGCGAACTTCTCGCGAAGGTGACTGAAGGGGTTCGTGATGCCGTTGAAGCGGCACTGCGCGACGGTGATCGAGACGAGCAGTCAATTAATAAAGTGGCCCAACGAGCAGCCGGTCGAATGCTCGGTCAGAAGTTTCGTCGCCAGCCCGTGCTGCTTGCGGCGATTGTGGTTCTCTAACTTTCGGTCTTCACCGGCTCGCCATGGTCGGCGTTGGCCAGACCAGCGCGCCAAAAGGGCTTGCGATGTATCAGGGCCAAAGAGAGTCCCCGGTCAATGAGGGCGGATTGCACGACCTTAACTACCGAAAACTCACCAAAGAGGTAGGCGTGGCCTTCATCGGGAGGCAGCGCGAAGGCCGCCAGACCGCTCAAGAGACCCGCCGGATCGTTTTTGGCTCGGCCGCAACGATCGATGAAGATACCGGTGACGCCCAGTCCTTCGTCAAAGGTCGCGGTGACCGCGTCACTGGGATCATCAATTTCAACGACAAAGATTGCGCGACCGGGTGGTTCAATACTCTCGGCGAGCCGGTAGAAGGCCGCGAGGCCGCTGATGTCGCCCACGAAGAGATGCCAATCGGCCATTGGGTCAAGGTGAATCTTGCCGCGTGGTCCCACGACGTCGACCGCGTCACCTGGACGAGCCCGTTTCACCCACGCGCTGCCCGCACCTTCGTGACTGGTCGATATCCAAAGAGTGAACTCGTCTTGTTCGGGGTTGACCGCACGAACGCTGTAGCGACGTCGCACGAACGAGCCCGGTTCCTTCTCCACGCGGATCATGACGTCGTTACCGGGTACCCCGGTGAGAATCGAGGCACTGCCTCGCAGGGTCACGGCGTGCAGGTTGGTGCTCAGGGGCCGGGTCTCAACGACCGAACAGGAGCGAACCTCAGTCTTTAGGCGTGCGGCCAGTTCGACTGACGAAGGGTCTAAGGGCAACGTCACAGTGGCAGCCTAGGAGATTGGCACGGAAATCGAATAAATGTTCGGTAACTTGGAGTTGTGGCACAAGGGCGACATTCAAAGAAGCCGGTGAAGAAGCCGGTGAAGCGGGCCCTGTCACGGGCGACGAGTTCCAAGGCTCGAGCGACAGTCTGGCAGCGCCACGAGCGCGATATTTGGGTCGTGGCCATGGTGGTGGGAGGACTCTTCGTCGCGCTCGCCGAAGCCAACGCCCTGGGTCTCGCGGGCCGAGCCATCGCCACGTTCTTGAAGTGCGTCGTGGGGGTCGGACGTTTCGCGTTACCCCTACTCTTGCTCGGTACCGCCGGCGCCTTGATTTGGGGAAAACTTGAGGTGGAGCGAGCACGCCTTACGTGGGGAATTGCGCTTTGGATGGTCAGTATTGCGGGGATTGGTGATCTCGCCGGAGGACGACCGCACCTACACGCGACTTCGAATGCACTGGGACGAGCCGGCGGTTGGCTCGGCGTGCTCATTGGCGAAAGCCTTAGCCACGTGATTGGTGTGGCTGGCGCGCTCGTCGTGCTCTGGGCGGTGGTGGTGATTGCCGTCATCGTGACGACGGGAATTGGTCTACGCACACTGGTCGGGGCCTTTGGAATGCTCGTGAGCTCGTTTTTCCGGCGCCTCGCCAAATGGTGGAGCTCGCGTCCAGAGAAAAATGAGCACTTCGACGACCAAGATGATGAACCGCCCTACGAAGATGATGTGGTGGAAGTCGAACCCTTGGACTACGCAGATCCAATTGTCAGCGACGACTACGTCGACAGTGACTACAACGAGTATGTCGAAGAAGAAGACGACGACGCGGGCTTTCACGAAGTAATCCCACCACCGGCACTGCCACCACGAGTGTCGGGCAATAAAAAGAAAGTGGCGGTGTTACTGAGTGAGTGGGAACTCCCTCCGGCGTCACTCTTGCAGCGTACGAAAGAGCAGCGACAAGATCGTGCGGCGACTGATGCCGCGGGCGGCGAACTGGTTGAAGCGTTGCTGGCCCATGGAGTTGAAACGACGCTGGTGGGCTACACCGTGGGTCCGGCTGTGACGCGATTCGAACTTGAACTAGGACCGGGCGTGAAGGTCTCGCGCGTGACGTCTCTTAATAAAGACATTGCCTACGCGATGGCTTCACCCGACGTAAGAATTTTGGCACCAATTCCGGGTCGTTCGGCGATTGGCGTTGAAGTCCCCAATCGAAACCGCACACTCGTGGCGCTGGGGGACTTGCTCGCCACCGACGAAGCGCTCAAGGCCCAGCACCCGCTAGACGTGCCCATTGGACGAGATATTTCGGGTAAATCAGTCGTCGTCAATCTAGGCGAGATGCCGCACGTGTTGATATCGGGTGCCACCGGCGCCGGAAAGAGCTCGTGTATTAACTCTCTCATTACTTCGTTAGTGATGCGCGCGACGCCCGATCAGCTTCGCCTGATGTTGATTGACCCCAAGCGCGTCGAAATGGGCCAGTACAACGATCTGCCGCACCTGCTCGCACCAGTGGTCGTCGATCCCAAAAAGGCCGCCGGTGCATTGGCCTGGGCCGTGAAGGAAATGGAGCGGCGCTACGACATTTTGGCCGACTGTGGTGCTCGCGACATTACGAGTTATCAGCAGATGGTGGTGCGCGGTGAACTAGAGCCCGGTCCATCGTTGCACCAAGAGGCCGCCGAGGCAATTGAGCGCGCGACCGGACTCGAGTCCGACGTTGAGCCACCCGTTGGTCCCGAAGTGCTGCCCTATATTGTCATCGTCGTTGACGAGTTGAATGACCTCATGATGGTCGCCGCTCGCGACGTCGAAGAGTCGGTGGTTCGCATCGCGCAAATGGCGCGCGCCGTGGGTATCCACCTCGTGCTGGCCACGCAACGCCCCAGCGTTGACGTCATCACCGGCGTAATCAAGGCAAACATTCCGAGTCGTATGGCCTTTGCGGTTTCGTCGCTCGCCGATAGTCGGGTCATTTTGGACCAGGCGGGGGCCGAGCGGCTTATTGGTAAGGGGGACGTCTTATTAGTGACGGCCTCGAGCAACGTCGCTCGCCGCCTGCAGTCGCCGTGGGTGTCCGAAGAGGAAGTGCGTCGAGTGGTCGAGTTTTGGCGGGCCCAAGGCGGTCGACCCGAGACGGTAGTTGCCCTGGACGTTCCGCTGAGTCGTTCCGGTTCGAACTCGAGTGGCTCGAACGACGACGATGACGAAGTATTACGCCAGGCCCGAGAATTAGTACTGCGCACCCAGTCGGGCTCGACCTCAATGTTGCAACGAAAGTTGCGGGTGGGATTTGCCCGAGCGGGTCGCCTCATGGACGAGCTCGAACAAGAAGGGGTGGTCGCCGCGGGAGATGGTTCGAAAGCTCGCCGGGTACTGATGACGCTCGACGAGTACCACGAGCAGACATCGCTGTAGCAATGAAAACATCCGAGCGTCGGGCGCAGCGATCGACCCGTGGACTCTGGACGAGGTTGGCGGGCATACTAATTGGCGCCTTAATCGCCGGCAGTTTGATCGGTTCATTGACGTTGCCCATTTCGCAAGCAGCCGCCAAGGCCCATCTCGTGACGAAGCTTGGAACCACGCTGAACGTATCGGTCTCGCCGCCACTGGTCTGGCCTTCGTCGAGTTCAGCGGCGTTCGCCATTCCCTCGGCGGGGGTTCGGATCAGTTCACACGACACGGTTCGACCCATTGCCAGTCTGACCAAAATGATGACCGCGTACGTCACCTTGCGCCACCTTCCGTTGGTGCAAGGCGCGACCGGGCCGTGCGTGACAATTACGGCCGATGACGTCGCGACCTTTAGCCAGATGAGCGGTTCCGATCAGTCGTCGGTGCGCGTGGTCGAGGGGGAGTCACTATGTGAGTCACAACTACTGGCTGGTCTGCTCATTCATTCGGCTAACAATTTTTCGCTGTTGTTGGCGTCAATGGTCGCCGGGAACTCACAGAAATTTGTCCGGCTGATGAATCAGACCGCCCGCACACTCGGACTTAGCCATACGCACTACGTCGAACCCTCGGGATACCTTTCGAGTTCCGTGTCCACGGCGTCCGAACAGGTGACCCTGGCGGAGGTTTTGATGCGTTCGAGTTTGGTGCGTGCGCTCGTGATCCAGCCCAGCGTGGCACTTCCGGTGGCCGGAACGGTGACGTCATTTACCCCGTTGGTCGGAACCCACAACGTCATTGGCGTGAAATCTGGTCATACGGCCGAAGCCGGGGGCTGTGACGCGATGGCCATGACGTACCTTGACGGTCGGACCACCCGTGTTGTCTACTCCGTAATTTTAGGTATTCGTGGCGCGAACGATCTGGCGTTGGCCGGAAAAGCAGCGCTCGACTTAGCAACGACGGCTTTAGCTAACGAGCGAAGTTGGCGTATTTCTAATCGAGAGACTATTGCCCGGGTGGGCTGGGGGCCGCGAGTAATTCCGGTGACGCTACGACGCAGTGCGGTAGTGCACTGGTGGGTGCCCACCGGTTTCAAACTCGTGCTCCACCTTCGTACGATTACGACAGCGCTACGTAAGGGTCAAATCGTGGGATGGCTTGGTGTTCGCGGCAGTTCCACCACGCGTTTGGCGCTCGTAGCTCAAGGCTCGGTGTCGCCACCTTCGTTCTGGCAACGCCTACGCTGACACTATGTTCGCGCGCGCTCCAGCCAGTTCGGCCAATCTCGGGCCCGGCTTTGACACGATTGCGGTAGCCCTCGAACTCTACGTAGAAGTCTCAATTGAGATGGCTGATTCGTTTCGTATCACCAGCGAAGGTTTTGGCGCGGGTGACTTCGACAACGAGCAACATTTGGGGGCGGTCGTTGCAGCCGACGTGTTGGGTCACTGGAATTTTTCGATTCACGTGAATTCGGCCATTCCACTATCGAGAGGGCTGGGTTCCTCAGCGGCTCTGGCTCTGGCCGCGGCCGCGGCCGCGGGCGCGTCGCGAGACGAGGCTCTGGTCGTCGCAACCCGCGTCGATGGTCACGCCGAGAACGCTGCGGCCTCACTACTGGGTGGCCTCGTGGTTGCGAGCGTGCACGAACGAGACGGCATCATCGCGCGGCCAATGCCCCTTGATAGTGCGTGGCAGTTCGTGGTGGTCGTTCCAGCCGAGGAGCTCGCGACCGCTGACGCTCGACGCGTACTGCCCGCGACCATTGCTCACGCGGACGCGGTCCATAATCTGAATTCGTTCGGGCTGCTGCTGGCCGGACTCGCCGACCATCGGGCCTTTGCGTCCTCGGCGATGGATGATTACCTACACCAGCCGTATCGGATGGAGCTCTTGCCCTTCGCCCAACCGCTACTGGACGAGCTACGTCGTGCTGGTTGTGCCGGATCGTGTTGGTCGGGGGCGGGTTCGACGATGCTCGGTCTGACGACGGCGGAGCGAGCTGAAGAAGTCGTGCGCACGGTGCGAGAATTTCTTGATCGTCGGAGTATTGCCGCAACGGTTGGCGCGTTGAGTGCTGATCGCACTGGCCTGGTTGTTCGTTGAGTCGTCCGCGAGAGGTGCTGCACGCGAACTCGATGGTGGGTGCTGGACTCGTCATCACTGGAGCAGGTCTTGTTCAGTGGTCGGCCGCTCTGGTGATACCAGTATTCGCGGCGATTGGTCCACCCGCGACGAGTGGATGGCGATTTCTGTCGGGTGCCATAGTGCTGTTAGCTTTTTCTCGCCCTCGGCTCCGACTGTGGTCGCGCGAACAGTGGTTGGGCGCATTAATTCTTGGTGTGGCCATGGCCTTCATGAACATGTGTTTCTACCAAGCCATCTCCAGAATTCCTTTGGGTGGAGCGGTCGCGATTGAGTATCTGGGTCCGTTCCTCGTGGCCGCGCTCGGCAAGCGATCATGGCGTCATTTGGTGTTCGTACTGATGGCGGGTTTGGGCGTGGTGGCGCTGGCTCGCCCCGGCGGCACCCTCAATCTGCTGGGCATCATTTTTGCGTTGGGGGCGAGTGCTGGCTGGGCCGTGTACGCCTTTGCGTCGCATCGCGTGGGCAAATTGAGCACGGGCTTTGATGGTCTGGCCGTTTCGATGTCGCTTGCTGCGTTAGTCACGTTGCCGTTCTCCGTGCATACAGCCCCATTTCTGCTTAGTCACCCGAACACTTTGCTGCGCATTGGTCTAGTTGGTTTCATGGCGACTGCCTTGGGGTACGCGGCTGAGATGCAGGCGTTGCGCATACTAAAGCCAGCCATCGTGAGCGTCTTGCTCGCGTTCGATCCGGCGGTGGCGTTCTTTTTTGGCTGGCTGCTGTTGGCGCAGCGTATGACGTTTTGGGACGTCGTAGGGCTGCTCTGCGTCGTGGTGGCGGGGGTGGGAGTGACGCTCGACAACGCGGAAGGCGAACGGATCAACTCGGTAGGCTAGATGCGTGTCGGCACCACGAACATTCTCCATTCGCACCTTTGGCTGCCAGATGAACGAGCACGACTCCGAGCGTCTGGCGGGGCTGCTCGTCGCTGATGGTTTAGTGGCGGCCCCAGCGGGTGAGGAACCCGACGTCGTGGTATTTAATACGTGCACGATTCGAGAGAACGCTGACCTCAAGCTCTACAGCGCGCTGGGCCAACTAAAGGCCCTGAAGGAGTCACGTCCCGACATGCAGATCGCCGTCGGTGGGTGCATGGCTCAAAAAGATCGCGGCGAAATCCTCGAGCGCGCGAACTGGGTGGACGTCGTCTTTGGCACGCACAATCTCGCCAGCGCCCCCGCGTTGCTGACGCGCGCGCGCCTCGAAGGGCCGATTGTCGACGTGCGCGATGCGCCGGACCCCGAAGCCAGTCGCGACATGGCGCCCGCGCTCTACGCGGTGCGCGAGTTGCCGTGGGCGGCGTGGATGACTATTCAAACTGGCTGTGACAACACCTGCGCGTACTGCATCGTGCCTTCAGTTCGTGGCGCAGAAATCAGCCGTCCCTTCGACGATCTGCTCGAAGAGGCGCGGATGCTGGTCGACAGGGGAGTGAGCGAAATCACCGTACTGGGACAAAACGTGAACTCGTATGGCCGCGACATCACCCAGCGAGGACCACTCTTTGCCGAACTGCTGCGCGCACTCGGTGAGGTGGACGGCTTGGAGCGAGTTCGCTTTACGAGCCCGCATCCCAAGGACCTTCGCGCGGAGACCATCGCCGCCATGGCCGAAACACCCAACGTCTGCCCTCAGCTACACCTGCCACTGCAATCGGGATCAGACCGCGTTTTATCGGCCATGCGAAGGGGCTACAGCGCGCAGCGCTACCTTGACAAACTCGCTAGTGCCCGAGAGGCAATTGACGATCTGCACGTTTCCACCGACCTGATTGTGGGCTTTCCCGGTGAGACTGATGAGGAGTTCGACGAAACGCTGGACGTCGTCGCTCGAGCGGAATTTGATTCGACCTATACGTTCATCTTCTCGCCGCGCGAGGGCACACGGGCCGCCTCAATGGTTGATGAGTTTGTCGCCTCTGACGTGGTGAAGGACCGATTCGCTCGCTTGAAGCAAGTTCTCGACCGCAGTGCGTTGCTTAAGCACGAGGCGCGTGAGGGTCGAGTTGAAGAAGTGATCGTCGAAGGTCCCTCACGTCGCAATGATCAAATGCTTTCGGGACGCACTCGCCAGGGAAAACTAATCCACTTCGGGCGCAGCGCAGCCGCGGAGCGTCCGGGAACCCTGGTCGAGGTCGTCGTCCAACACGGTGCGCCGTATCACTTGCTGGGTGAACTGACGTCGGTACTTCGAGCCCCTCGTCACAAAATTAGAATTCCCCTTCTCAGCTCGTGATGAATCACGGCGGCATGGCCGTGGCGTTGGTGGGAGCAACCGCATCAGGCAAGTCCGCACTGGCCCACGAGGTGGCACTCCAGAGTCGTGGTGATATCCAAATTCTTGCCGTTGACGCGATGACCGTCTACCGAGGAATGGATTTAGGTACCGCCAAACCAACGCTGGAGCAACGAGGTGAAGTTGCGTACCACCTCTTGGATCTGGTCGACGCGAACAGTGAATTTACGGTGGCCCAATTTCAACACGCCGCCCGAGCGGCGGTGGCGGAGGTCTGGGACGAGGGCGGCGCCGTGCTCTACGTGGGCGGTACGGGACTGTACGGTCGCGCCGTACTCGACAACTTTGACATACCGGGTCAGTTCCCTGAGGTCCGCAGTGCACTCGAGGCGCGACTGCCCGACGACTTGGCCGCGCTCTACGAGGAACTTGGGCAACTTGATCCACTTGGGGCTAGTCGGATGGAGTCCACGAACGCTCGACGCGTGGTGCGTGCACTCGAAGTCTGTCTTGGCAGTGGACGTCCGTTCTCGTCGTTCGGCGCCGGACTTCGCTCGTACGGCCCCGTTCGGGTCGTGCAAGTGGGACTCCGACGCGATTTTGAGACGCTCGATGTGCAGATTGAGGAGCGCTTTCGTTCGTGGATTGACCAAGGATTGGTCGACGAAGTTGCGACGCTCGCGGCACTGCCGGGAGGACTTAGCCGTACGGCCCGTCAGGCCGTTGGTTACCGTGAACTCCTGCGTTACGTCGAAGAGGATGCCCCCCTGGAACAGTGCATCAGCGACGCCATTGTCCAGAGTCGACGCCTGGCCCGTCGCCAGCGCTCATGGTTTCAGCGCGATCCAAGAATCGAATGGTTCGATGAGGCCTCGGCGGCCGGACTTCGAATTCGAGAGGTGCTGAACAGCCCCGACGGGTTCGTGCGAGACTAGGCGCTAGTGGCACAACGAAATCTCCAGAAATGGCACGGCGCGAGAAACGATTTTCTCGTCGAGGTCAATCAGCCTGACGAGGCTCCTTGGTGGACACCTGAACGAGTCCGCGCAATCTGTGACCGGACCTCAGGCATCGGTGCCGATGGCGTGATCATCGCCACACTGGATACTCCCGTGGCGATGGTTTTATATAACGCCGATGGATCGATTGCGGAGATGTCGGGTAACGGTATTCGCTGCCTGGCTGGAGCCGTACGTCGGTCCACCAACGCCAGTTGGACCTCCCTCGAGGTTCAAACTGGTGCCGGACTTCGCACGGTGACCCTGACGGCCAGCGAAGGACTCACCAAAGGCTCAGCCAGCGTAGCGATGGGGCACGTCACGCTCGGCGAAGTGCTCGCGGGAACGCTCGGGACCGCCCAAGTTGGCAATCCGCACGTGGTGGTCGCTGATGATGCGGCGTGGACTGACGCCGAGCGAGAAGTCCACGCCGAGCAGTGGGCCACGATGATGGGCGGTGCCAACGTTGAGTTCGTCAGAGTCATCGATTCGCAACACATTGTCTTGCGCGTTATTGAGCGCGGCGTTGGCTGGACCGCGGCCTGCGGGACGGGCTCGTGTGCGTCGGTAGCTGTTTTGCACCGCTTGGGTCTGGTGGGTAACAACGTCGCGGTTGATAACCCTGGAGGCACCTTGCACGTCGAGCTCAACAGTGCGTTCGACGCCACATTGAGCGGACCCTTTGAGTACGTTGATGACGTGGAGTGGCCGACGGAGTGACCTACATTCCTGACACACTGATCACTCGAGAATTTCGGGAAAAAATTGTGCTGGTCGGTGTCTTGTTTCCTGGCGTGAGTGCTGAGGAACTCGATCGACAGCTCGACGAGTTGGCACTTCTTGTCGACACGGCCGGTGCCGACGTGGCAGCGCGAGTGATTCAACGCCGCGACGCACCCGACCCGGCCACGTTTGTTGGTTCGGGCAAGGTACAAGAGTTACGAGAGATCTGCCTGGCCGTTGACTCCGACACCGTGGTTTTTGAACACAATCTCTCGCCAGCCCAGCAACGAAACCTTGAAAAAATTCTCGGGCGTACCGCGATTGACCGCACGGCAGTAATTCTCGACATCTTCGCTCAAAATGCGAGAACTCCCGAAGGTAAGGCCCAAGTCGAGCTGGCGCTTCTGCAGTACCGACTACCGCGTCTTCGTCGAGTGAGTGGTTCACTCTCCCAGCAGGCCGGTGGTATCGGAACTCGTGGACCAGGTGAGACTCAGTTGGAGGTGGACCGGCGCCGTCTGGTGCAGCGAATTCACCACATTCGACGTGAACTAAAAGAGATTGACCGCACGCGTAACGTACAGCGCCAGGGCCGCGAGCGCGGTCGTCACCGTGAAGTGACCTTGGTCGGCTACACGAACGCCGGGAAGTCGTCGATGCTGAACGTACTCACGGGAGCCGACGTCGTGACAGAGAATCGTCTCTTCGCCACCCTTGACCCGCGCACCCGTCAGCGTCAATTGCCCGGTGGTGAGACCATCCTTTTTACCGACACTGTTGGCTTCATCTCTAATCTGCCCCACGACCTAATCCAGGCCTTCATGAGTACCTTGAAGTCCGTGCAACTGGCGGACTTGCTGGTCCACGTGGTCGACGGCGCCAGCGAAGACGCTGAGCTACAGATTTCGGCGGTCCGTGAAGTGTTGACAGAAATTGGCGCCGACCACGTGCCCGAACTCTTGGTGTTCAATAAGGCCGACGTGGTGGGATCGAGAGCTCGAGATTTGAGCAAGCTCTACGAAGGAAGCGTATGGGCGTCGGCGCTCACGGGGTTGAATATTGACGAAGTGATTACGACAATTGGTGAGCAACTGCGCACCCACGACCGCGTGGTTACCTTGCATCTGCCACTCGATCGCGGTGACCTTTTGGCGGCGGCGCACCGTGAAGGTGAAGTTCTCGATACGACCATGGGTGATGAGTACGTTGAACTCCGGGTGGTGCTCGATTCGGTGGGAGCGGCCAGGTTTAGTGAGTGGAAGGTGGTTGCGTGAGTTTCGTTCCTCCGCCCTATCCCTACGAACGACTTGATGGACTACGCGCACGCGCGAGCCAGCACGAGGGCGGGGCGATTGACTGTTCTATTGGCACGCCCGTTGACGCTCCGCCACCAGCCGTTGTCGAAGAACTAGCGCGAGCCATCGGGGATCGTGGCTACCCAGCTTCGGCGGGGTCGCCCGACTACCGAGCAGCGTGCGCGGCCTGGATGCAGCGGCGCTTCGATGTTGCTCTTTCGCATGATTCAGTAGCCGCTTGTGTCGGCACTAAGGAGTTTGTGGGTACGCTCGCGGGCTATTTACACCTGCGGAGCCCCGAACGCGACACGGTGCTGTACCCGCAGATCAGCTATCCGACGTACGCCATGGGCGCGACGCTTTCGCGACTGCGAGCCGTTCCCGTCACAATGGTTAATGGACGCCTCGACCTGGACTCCATCAATCCCACCGACGTCGCCCGAGCACTCGTGCTGTGGTCAAACTCGCCGTCGAACCCCACTGGTGCACTGGACGATCTTGAAACAGTCGCTCACTGGGGGCGTCGACACGGTGTACTGGTGGCGAGCGATGAATGCTACGCCGAGTTCACGTGGAATGGCCGTCCTCGAACAATTCTTGAACACGGTTCCGAGGGCGTCATAGCCGTGCACTCCATTTCCAAGCGGTCTAATCTGGCGGGTCTTCGAGCGGGCTTTTACGCCGGTGACTCGGACACCGTCGAGTTCTTGCGATCGGTGCGTCAGCACGCGGGTTTCATGGTCCCGGGTCCGGTACAGGCTGCGGTGGCCGTCGCGTACGGCGACGACGACCATGTTGAAGTGCAGCGATCCATCTACCGCGAACGGCTGGAGCTGATTGGTTCGGCGCTCAATGAGTTCGGCGTGGATGCTCCATTTCCCGATGGATCGTTCTACCTGTGGTGCTCGAAGGAAGGTATGGACGGCTGGGCTTTGGCCACGTTGCTCGCGGAGGTGTCAGGGCTGATTGTCAGTCCGGGTGACCTCTACGGACCAGCCGGTGCGGCCTACGCACGAGTGGCCGTCGTACAACCGACTGAACGGTTAAGTCTGGCGGCTTCGCGGCTGCGCTCGCACTGACGTCACCGGTACGCTGGAACAATGAGTTCACTCGAAAGTCGCATTGGCACATGGTTTGACCAGATTGGCGAGATGACTCCCGATCATCACGAAGCGCGACGCGACGTCGAACTGGTCATAACAAAACTCGACGATGGCCAGGTGCGCGTGGTCGATTTTGCGGCCAACGGTGAGGTCGTCGTGAACGAGTGGGTAAAACAGGCAATCATGCTGCTCTTTCGTTTGCGCGGTCTCGAGATGGTTGAAGTGGGACCATTTGAGTACTTGGACAAGTTGGAACTGAAGCGCGACTACGAACGACGCGGCGTGCGCGTCGTGCCGGGGGCGTCGGCTCGACGAGGAAGTTACCTCGCGCCCGGTGTCATCTTGATGCCGAGTTACGTGAATATCGGGGCGTGGGTTGGCTCGAACACCATGGTTGATACGTGGGCCACCGTGGGCAGCTGCGCTCAAATCGGCGCCAACGTGCACCTCGCTGGTGGAGTGGGTATCGGGGGAGTCCTCGAGCCCGCCAACGCCGTGCCCGTGGTCATCGAAGATGACGCCTTTATTGGCAGTCGGTGCATGGTGGTGGAAGGTGCGCGAGTGGGCCGCGGATCAGTGCTCGGCGCGGGGACCATCTTGAATCCTTCGATTCCCGTGATTGACGCCGAAACCGGCGAAGAGATTTCACGTGGTTACGTGCCGGACTACTGCGTGGCGGTTTCATCAATGCGCCGTCGGGAGTACCCGGGAGGCGAGTTCTTCCTGCCCTGCGTTTTGATCATCCGTCGTATGCAAGAGGGTGAGCGACACGACAAGGTGGCACTCAATAATCTCCTTCGCGACCATGGTGTTGCCACGTGAGTCGTCTCGACGACGCGCTCGCACTCGTGGCGGTCAGTTCGGTAAGTCGTGACGAGTCGCGCTTAGCGAGTGCGGTGGAATCCGCACTCGCTAAGAACGGAGCCCTCGAAGTTGTGCGAATTGGTGACAACGTGGTGGCACGGACTTCAAATAATCGCGCCCATCGCGTGATTGTCGCGGGCCATCTCGATACGGTCCCGGGTGATGCTGCGCTCGCCAAAGTAGTGGGTGACCGCCTCGAGGGTGTGGGGGCGTGCGATATGAAAGGCTCGCTCGCCGTCATGATTGAGCTGGCCACTGATCCAGTGGAGCGCAGCGTTGACGTCACGTGGGTTTTTTACGCTCGAGAAGAGATTGTCCGTAGTGAGTCGGGACTACTGGAAATTGCTGAATTGCGACCGGACCTGCTGGTAGCGGACGTGGCAGTACTGGCTGAACCAACTGGAGGTGTGGTTGAGGCGGGATGCCAGGGAACCCTTCGACTCGAACTAGTTCTTCGGGGCCAGCGCGCCCACACCGCTCGACCGTTTACGGGTCGTAACGCGCTTCACCGACTCGGGCCCGTGCTGAACACCATTGCCGCGTACGAGCCACGAGTGGTCACGATCGACGGTGTTACCTACACCGAGCAACTTCAGGCCGTCCTGATTGAGGGAGGGATAGCGGCCAACGTCGTGCCCGATGAGGTGCGCTGCACCTTGAACCACCGAGTTGCGCCCGACCGAACGCTCGACGAAGCGTTCGCAAGCGTTCGGTCGTTAGTGAGCGGTCAACTCGAAGCGACTGATGAGTTGACCGTGGTTGACTGGGCGCCGGCTGCGGCTCCCGCACTCTCGAATGAGCGACTGGCAAAGCTGGTGCAACTCACTGGGCAACCAGCACGAGGCAAAGTGGGTTGGACTGACGTGGCAACTTTTGGAGAGCGCGGAGTGCCCGCTACTAACTTCGGTGCGGGAGATCCACTACTAGCTCACCGAGCCGACGAATTTGTCACAGAATCGGAGCTCGATGAATTCGCCCGCGTGCTGAAACTCTGGTTGTCTTAGAGCAGCGTGGCGCCGACACAACAGCAGCCGAGCCACGCCAAGGTGCGGGTCCAATGCCAAAGTTCCAGCTGGTGAATAGTGGCGTGAGTAGCGCGCTCAGCTAAACGTTGGTGACACGGAATTGCTCCGAACACGGTAAGGAGGACACCGAGTAGCGCGAACGCACCGTGGCCAAGAGCAAAACCTCGATCAACTCCACGAAGCAGCCACCAAAGTGAACTCACTCCTTGAAGCAGCCAAGCGGGTGCCACAGCCCACGTCATGCGTCGGCCGTGGGCAGCGTGGTAGGTCGACCACTGCGCTTCACCCACCAAGTAAAAAGCGGGGTAGGTCACTAGCGCCACCGTTACTCCAAGACCCAGCAGATAAAAATCGCTCGCCAAGAGGATGAGTCGCACAGCATCCAGCCTAAATTATTGGACTCAATAACTCCGAAGTACGGAGATCACCCGTCCGAATACGGCGACCTCGCTCGCTTCAAACTCCATGGGCCCAAGATCGTCGTTCTCTGGTTTCAAGATAATCCGAGCACCTTGTGGAAAATAGCGCTTAATTGTTGCTTCATCTCCGGGGATGCCCGCAACCACAATCTCACCCGTATTCGCCGTACTTTGACGATGTACCACCACAAAATCTCCCGCCAAAATTCCCGCATTCTTCATCGAGTCACCACGAACTTTCAGGACAAAACTGTCACCACGACCGGCGAACTGCTCAGGAATCGACATCAGTTCATGATTGTTTTCGGTCGCGAGCACACCCGTTCCGGCTGCCACGTCACCCAGGTACGGGATATGGCGGATGTGCTGTTCGGGCACGGGGTTATCGACGTCCAATCGAACGGTCAGTGTCCGAGGTTGTTGGGGATTTTTCTCAATAAATCCGGCGTTCTTCAGTACCTCGATGTGGTTCGCAACAGTTGCTGGTGACTTAAGACCGACGTGATCCCCGATTTCGCGAATTGTGGGCGGGAAATTACGCTCCCGCTGGCAGCTGATGATGAATTCCAGGATTTGACGTCGCATGGGGGTGAGGACTTCAGCCATTGGGTTCTCCTTTAACGAACAGGTGTTCGTAGAATAGCAAGCCCGGCGCTCCGAGTCAAACACCTGTTCGTAAGGTGCCGTTTTGTGACGTTCTCGTGACTCTGCCGGAATACTTTCGCTTTTCTACTGCTATCGTTAAAAAACGGGCAAATTGTCCGCGCGGCATCTGTTGTGCCAGCCATACGTGAGTAAGCGATGGACGCAACCGAAGGCCAAGTTGCAACAAAGTTGAGGAGGACGAGCTTCATGAAGCTTCGTTTAAACAAGACAGTGGCGGCAGTCGCTACGAGTGCCCTGCTTCTGGTCGGAGTACCGGCTTTTAGTGCCGCTTCGGCATCAGGTGCAGCGGCTAAGCCAACGTTTGTCATTGGATATCAGGGACCTCTTACTGGCGGTAACGCGCAGTTGGGTCTGAACATGGTGTACGGCGTGCAGCTGGCAGTTAACAACGCCAACAAGCTCAACACCCTTCCATTTAAGTTAAAGGTCGCGAAATATGACGACCAGGGTTCAGGAACAATTGCCCCCGCTCAGGCCCAGGCGGCGATCGCGAATAAGAATTTGGTCGCAGTTGTCGGTCCGGCGTTCTCTACCGCGACGCGTAACTCAGAGGTGTACTACAGCGTTGCCTCAGTGGCTACGGTGAGCCCTTCGGCTACCAACCCACTGTTGACGCTGAACAAGCCCGACAATAACTTCTTCCGTATGGTCTTCGGTGACGACGTGCAAGGTGCCGCTGACGCGAAGTTCCTGAAGGACAAGGGCTTAACCAAGCTCCAGATCGTCGATGATGGATCGTTCTACGGTTCGGGATTGGCCGCGGTCGTCGAAAAGTACAGCCGGGCTTCTGGCGCTACGGTCGACACCAACACGTTGCCCGCAACCAGCAACTGTGGTGGTACTGCTTCAACAACTCAGTACGCGGGCGCTGCCAGTGCCGCAGTCGCTGCTAACTACACCGGTATTTTCTACGGCGGTTACTACTGTGACCTTGGTCTATTCCTCGGCGCACTTGCGTCAGCGGGATACCACGGCGCGGTGATGTCAGGTGACGGATCCGAGGACCCCGCACTGATTACGGGTACTACTCCTGCGTCTGCTGCCAACGGTGTGTACATCAGTGCTGGTGGCGGTGGAGCTGGCGGAAACTTGTCCGGCAAACTGGCTACGCAGTACAAGGCGCTTTCGGGCTTCGCGGCTTCGACCGCTCTGTACGCTTCGCAGGCTTATGACGCGACGAACATCATCATTGAGGCTCTGAAGAAGACGTGGAAGACCAGGGGTGGTCTACACAGCCTTCGTCTTGCGACAGTTCTTCAAATTCACAAGACGAACTGGAAGGGCATAACCGGTAAGGTTCGCTTCAACAATGACGGAAGTCTCGTGGGATCCAGTAAGGGTGCCATTAACTTCTTCCAGGTTGTGAGTGGGGCTATCACTCAAGTCGGTCACAGCTAGAAGGTTTCATTAATAAAGTAAACGAACGCCGGGAGGATTTTCCTCCCGGCGTTCGTTTTCTCGGATAGTATTTCTCGACTTTTCACGGGGAGAGTGTTCAGCACACATGTCTGGAATCTTTCAGTTCCTCAGCGCGCATTTTCACATTCTTCATATAACTTTCTGGCCTCTTTTAGTCGGTGGAATAGCCAACGGATTCATTTACTCGCTCATCGCCATTGGCTACACGATGGTGTACGGCGTGTTGCGGCTCATTAATTTTGCCCACTCCGAGATTTTCATGGCTGGGGGATTCGCCAGTTACTTTTTGCTGCACGCCTTAATCGGGCACTCGACACCTTCGACAGGTGGATCGATTCTGTTTATGGCGCTGGGAATGTTAAGTGGTGGACTCTGCGGAATGCTGGTTGCGGTCATTTTGGAACGCGTTGCCTACCGACCACTTCGCCGCCGCAACGCCCCAAAACTTGCGTACTTAATTAGTGCTATCGGCGCTTCGTACTTCATGTTTAATCTTGCCGGTAAAGAGTTTGGCCGTTACAACCTGTCGATGGCCCAGCCGTTTGTCAATCATTCTCTTTTTACAATTTTCGGTGCTCCAGTACAGATGTACTACATCGTGATTGTGGCCATTAGTGCGGCAATGCTGTTCCTGCTGGACCGTATTGTGGCCACGACAAAGTTGGGACGGGGTATCCGAGCCGTTGCGCAAGATGCCGAAACCGCATCGCTCATGGGCGTCAACATTGACCAGACGATTGTGGTGACGTTCATGCTCGGTGGATTTTTTGGCGGACTGGCCGGTTTTCTATTTGGCATGAGCTCAGGTGTGGTGTACACCATGGGTTTTACACCCGCGCTGAAAGCGTTCACCGCTGCGGTGCTCGGCGGTATTGGCAACGTTCGTGGGGCCATGATTGGTGGCTTGCTCCTCGGAATTGTGGAGAGTTTTTCGATTGCTTTTGTTAACGGAGCATTTATTGACGTGGTGGCGTTCGCTATTTTGGTACTCGTGCTGCTGGTACGACCAACCGGAATTCTCGGAGAGCAGCTGGGACGTTCAGCATGAGAAGCCCGGTTGCCGCGACACAAATTCGTCGATTCTTGGCGCTACTAGCGCTCATGGCCGTCGTCGAATTGATTACGGGACCACCGGGGAGTGCCGAAGAACCAACTATTGGCATAACCCGTTCCTTTAGCGAACCAACAAGTTTTTTTGGACTCTTCGTGACCCCTCGGTTCGTACTGTTCTTCGCGTTTACGGTAATTATTTATCTAGTTGCATCGTTGTGGCGCTCGCAAAGCACGAGCATCGTGGCAATTTGGAACACGACGACGGCCCAACCGCGAGCCTTCACTCAGCGACGAGCGGTCCGTTTGTCCACCCGGGGTGGCTTACTCGTCATTGCGATTGTGCTTCCACTCATCGTCACTGACCCCTTCTGGCAATCATCGCTGGTCGAGCAGATTGCGGTGTACATTTTGCTCGCCTTGGGACTCAACGTGGTGACTGGTTTCGCCGGACTGCTGGACCTGGGCTACGTGGCCTTCTACGCAATTGGTGCGTACGCAACGGCATGGGTCACGGGGGCCCTTCCGTTGGCTCCACCCTTTGGCATTCACATGGACCCATTTTTTGCCATTCCGATCGCGATTGTTTTGGCCATGGTGGCCGGCGTGATTCTTGGCGCGCCGACGTTGCGACTGCGTGGCGACTACTTGGCAATTGTGACCCTTGGTTTTGGAGAAATTATTGCCCTCTTCGCCAACAACCTGAACACCATCACCGGTGGCGCGACGGGAACAAACGAAATTCCGCACTTTACGTTCCACGTAGGACCAGTTAATTATCGATGGGGACTAGGCCCAGTCCCGTACTACTACTTGGCTCTGGGTTTCGTGGTTATTTTCATCGTGGCGTTCTCGCTGCTCGAACATTCGCGAGTTGGTCGCGCATGGACCGCAATCCGCGAAGATGAGGTAGCCGCAGAGTCAGTGGGTATTAATCCTCTTAAGTACAAGGTGATGGCCTTTGCGATTGGTGCGGCATCGGCGGGATTCGCCGGAGTTATGACTGCCGCTCAGACCAATTTTGTGTCGCCAGCAACTTTCACTCTGGTCTTCTCCATCAATATTTTGGTCCTCGTAATCTTTGGCGGGATGGGATCGATCGCGGGAGTAATTCTTGGCGCGGTCCTGGTGCAAACCTTTCAAATGTTCATTATTCACACGCCGCCGGCGGGTTTCCAACCCCAGGACCTTTACATCTATCTCGGGGCCATCCTCGTGGCAATGATGATCTTTCGTCCGGCCGGACTATTACCGTCACGTCGCCGTCGACGTGAGCTCACGATGGCTGAAGTGGGAAAGTCGACCGCCGGCGAAATTCTGATCGGTGAGCAATCGTGAGTATTGACAAGATTTTTGATGTCGATCGCGTCACCTTGCGTTTTGGCGGGGTTGTGTCGCTCAACGATGTGACCTTGCACCAACAGCGAGGCGAGATTCTTGCCATCATCGGCCCTAACGGGGCTGGCAAGACTTCGCTCTTCAACTCACTGACCGGGGTGTACCAACCCCAAGAGGGAAGCGTGACGTTCTGTGCCCAACCCGGCGAGTCGTTTGACGTTATTGGAAAAAAGGCGCACCGTGTTGCTAAGGCTGGCGTGGCTCGAACCTTTCAGGCGTCGCGAATGTTCTCGGCGCTGACCACGTTTGAAAATATCAAGATCGGTGCCGAGTCTCATCGCGGAATTGGCGCAGTTGGAGCTATGTTGCGCGGGCCGGGGACACGGCGCGACGAACGAAAGTCGGACGGAAAAACTATTGAGCTTCTGCGATTCGTGGGACTCGAAGGACAGGCCAACACCATTTCATCGTCGCTCTCTTACGGGGATCGTCGACGACTTGAGATTGCTCGGGCCCTCGCAACTGAGCCCCAAGTACTCCTGCTCGACGAACCGGCAGCTGGTACGAACCCTTCAGAAAAGTTGGCGCTCGCTGATTTAATTCGTAAAGTTCGTGATGTCATGGGTGTCTCAATTCTGCTGATTGAACATGACATGAAACTCGTAATGTCGCTGGCCGAACGGCTCTACGTATTGAACTTCGGTTCGGTCATTGCTGAAGGCACGCCGGATGAGATTCGCGCCAATGAGGCTGTCATATCGGCATATTTGGGTACGACGGCGGAGGATGCCTGATGCTGCAAGTTACTGACACCATTGTGCGTTACGGCGCGATCACCGCTCTCCATGGAATTTCCTTCAACGTCGAGAAAGGCGAGATTGTCACGCTTCTCGGTGCTAATGGTGCGGGCAAGTCGACCACGCTGCGAATGCTCTCTGGACTGCACGCTCCAGAAAGCGGCACCATCTCATTCGAAGGTAAAGACCTCACGCAAGTTCGAGCTCACGAATTTACTCGCCTTGGTATTAGTCACGTTCCAGAAGGTCGACGTATTTTCCCGCAGATGACCGTAGAAGAAAACCTCGAGATGGGTGGTTTTGTTCGCAAGGGATCGTTTGACGACGATGTTGATCAGATTTACAGCTCGTTTCCTATTTTGCGAGATCGTCGCAAACAACTAGGCAGCAATTTATCCGGCGGTGAACAACAAATGCTGGCGATTGGGCGAGCTTTGATGAGCAAACCGCGTCTCATATTGCTCGACGAGCCGTCAATGGGGCTTGCGCCAAAAATTATTCAGCAGATTTTTGAAATCATCGGGGAAATTCGTGAGCAAGGGACCACGGTTCTGCTTGTGGAACAAAATGCTGCTCAGGCGCTGCGTCTGGCTGACCGTGGCTACGTTATGGAAAATGGCCGAATTGTCTTGAGCGACACCGCCGAGAACCTTCTCCATGATGAGCGAGTTCGAGCGGTCTACCTCGGCGAAGGTGTCTAAGGCGAACATCGGGAAGTTTTTTTCGACGCCAAATAATACTTTTCCAATCTTCCATCACTGTCGCACCTGAACCCGACCGTTGCGTCGCCGACGATGGGAGCAATGGTGTTAGGTGACGATGAGCACGAAATTGGGCAGTGCTGGCGAGATTTTGATGACGTTCTTCGATCTGGAGTGAACCGGATTGTCCTCTACGGGCCACCGGGTACGGGCAAGACTTACGCCGCGCTACGTTTTGGCACTACGGGATCGCCCGCGGAACGACTCGTCTGTACGGAGGACTTAACCACTGGAGAGATCACCGGTACCTGGATGCCGACTGGCGAGGGGCGCTGGGAGTGGCTCGAGGGCCCCGGAATTCGTGCGTGGCGTGGCGAAGGGGGGCGGGGAGGTCGTTTGGTAGTTGACGAGATTGACCGGGCCTCGGGCGACGCACTCAGTACGCTGCTCGGGATTACCGATACCCAGGAGTCGGCTCGCTGGCGTAATCCTCAAAGTGGCGAATGGATCAGCTCAGGACCTGATTTTTCTGCCGTGATGACCACCAATCTTGAGAATATTGATGATCTACCACCGGCCCTACGCGATCGATTCGCGGTCTGCATTCGAATTGATCAACCTCACCCATCGGCATTGGCCCAACTCAGCAGTGACTTGCGAGGGGCGGCGTTGGCTGGTTCACTCGGCGACGAGTCGCGTCGGGTCTCGCTGCGAAGCTTTTACGCGTACGACCGCTTGCGAAGGGTCCTTGGGCCAGAGCGAGCCGCCAAACTGGCCTTCGGACCGTTAAATGCGGAGGCGGTGCTTGACGCACTTTCCATTGGTGCCCTGCGGTGAGTTCGGCAATCTTTCCGGAACTAGTTACCGGTCGCCTCGATGGATTTGAGTCTCGGACGTGGAGGGTTGAGCGAGGCTCGACAATGCGTGGTCAAGCGAGTTGTGATTTGCGTGATCGCATTTTACATGTGCCACTGGAACTCGAGCCGCGCGCCCGAGCGGTTCGTGCGCACGAACTCATGCACGTACGGGTGAGCCCCCATTCGTACGAAGGACTAGAGAGTATTAGCGACGTTCATCCGAGAGCGCTCGAGTGTGCGGAAGAACTGAGAGTCAATTCTCTGGTGTCGCGTTTGGGTTTCGCGACGATGTTATTGACCGACGGTTCGGAGAAGACCGGAGGTCGACGGCTAGCCGAGAGTAATTCGTGGAGTGAAGCAGTCTGTTTCTTACTCGCGGTACTAGGAACCGGAGCAGAGCGTGAGTACTTGTCGGGCATTCGAGCGGGCAACGCTTCGTGGCTCCCGGCGCTACGGGCCGTGCGCAAACGTGCGCTGCAAGTTGTCGACGCGGCGTCGACGCAAGAATTGGGTAGCACCTCAGTCGAAGATGACCTGGTACCGGCTGGCTACCGAAACGTGACCATTCCCATTGCTCGCCTCGTGTCGGGGGCAATGTCGGCACAGATTCCGTCAGGATCCGAAGCGCTTCGAAAGTTTCGTCGCTCCCTCGAACCGGGGGGTCGGCGTGCGCCGACGGGAAGATTTGCGAAGCTGGTGTTTGCTGATTCGCCACTGCTGGTTCGACGCCCTCGCCAGTCCGGTATCGCCGCGTCACGAAGGTCGACGAGCGGCGTGGCGATGCGTTACCCCGGGAGCCTGCTCGTTGATCCCCATCGGCGGGCCTTTGCCATTCGACATCACCGTCACGGTGGAGTAGTAGTTGTTGATCAATCAGGTTCGATGGACATTGCGATGACGCAGTTGGCATCGCTGGTCGCGCTGGCTCCTAATGCAGTAATTGTCGGATACAGTCACCACCCGGGTGAATGGGCAACGACACCTAACGCGTGGCTGTTGGCCAATGAGCGAGGAGTGGTGCAAACCTGCCCCACCGGCAATATTGGCAATGGCATTGATGGACCCATTTTGGAGTGGGCGATTCACAGTCGCCGGGGCAAAGAGCCAATCGTGTGGGTGACCGATGGTCAAGTGACCGACTCCCACGATCATCCCGATGAGCACTTGAGTGCACACTGCGCGAAGCTAGTGATGAGTCACCAAATCAGAATGGTCCGCACGCTGAGCGAAGCAACGAAGGCTTTGGGGCCGAACCGACTCGTGAACTCAGCAAAAATCGAAGATTTCGGCCGTGTTGGTCGCAAAATAAGAGAATTCCGGGATATTCGAGCCTAAAATTCGTTAAAAACCACTTGTAACGAACACCTGTTCGCTCTATACTTACGAACAGGTGTTCGTTAAGAAGGAGTGTCGGCAATGTCTGCAGTTGAAGTGTTCGTCCCGCAAGAACTTGGTGAAGAGAGTCCACGCCCTAAGTTACGGCTCGTCACGCTCGATACCTCGGCCACTCGGTGGCCCGTGGGCGACACGCTGGCTCTGCGCCGAGCTTCGAGAGCGCGGATGCTCCAACGCCGACGCCGAACGCTGGTGTTGTTCGCTGGTGTGTGCGCGGTAGTGGTACTCGCCTGGCCCGGTGCGGCATTTGGTGGAGCTACGGGAGCTGGTCTACCGACTGACCTCGCATCGAGTTCGACTCTCGGATCGGGGATTGAGTACGTTGTCCAACCGGGCGACACTGTTGCATCAATCGCGACTCTGATGAATCCCCTAAATCCCCACGCAGCACGTTTGGTCCTCGTACGTGCTCTGCACTCATCAGTGGTGGTAACTGGTGAGCACATCCTTATTCCCTAATATTTTGGGCTTTTATGTGTATTCTGGGTAGATGCGGTGTCCATTCTGTGCGGCAGATGACGACCGGGTGGTTGATTCGCGACTCGCCGAAGATGGCGTAGCTATTCGCCGCCGGCGAGAGTGTGCGGCCTGTCAGCATCGCTTCACCACTTTTGAACGAATCGAGGAGGTGGGACTGTACCTGATCAAGCGTTCTGGTGAACGCGAGCCCTTTGATCGTCTAAAAATTCTCGGTGGTGTCCGGGCTGCCTGCAAGAACCGTCCAGTCGATGAAGAAGTTCAGATGGCGCTCGCGCTCGGGGTTGAAGAGTCCATGCGACTGCTTAACCGGGACGTGACCAGTGAAGAAGTGGGGCTGGCAACGCTCGAAGCGTTGCGACTGGTTGACGACGTGGCCTACGTGCGCTTCGCTTCGGTCTATAAGGGATTTGAGGATACTGAGGACTTTGCTCGTGAAATCGGCATGCTGGTGAAGACTACGGCACCCAAATTGAGGGGTTAGCGGTGCAGCGACTTAACTTGCGGCCCGCTTCCGCACTGGCTATCTATGCGCATCCCGACGACGCGGACGTCGCTGCGGGGGGACTGCTGGCCCAGTGGGCGAGTGAGGGCGGTGCCGTGCATCTCGTGGTGGTCTGTGATGGCGGCAAGGGTGCGCACGCTGAATCGACTAATTCAAGCTCGCTGCGCGCCACACGGCGCGCCGAGCTGCAGTTGGCGGCCGACTTGATGGGGGTGGCGACGGTCACCACGCTGGACCGCCCAGACGGTGGTGTGACGAACGACGAAGAACTTCGCTCAGCACTGGTGGGACTGATCCGCCAACATCGACCGAACGTCGTGATAGCCCCTGATCCAACCGCGACGTTTTTTGGTGGTGTCTACGTCAATCACCGTGATCATCGAGAGACCGGTTGGGCGGCCCTTGACGCGGTAGCTCCCGCCGCCGCCATGCCGCTCTACTTCCCAGAGCAAGGGCCCGCTCACCAAGTCGACCACCTGTTACTTAGCGGCACGCACGAACCAGACGTGGTGGCCGATGTTACGTCCACAATTGACGTCAAGGTTAAAGCGGTCCTTGCGCACGCGTCGCAGTTAGCTGGCGACGCGGACGCCATTCGCCAAGTCGTCTACGAACGCGCTGAGCAGGCGGGACGTCCGGTGGGGGTGGCTTTTGGTGAAGCCTTCCGACTCGTTGAACTTGCCTTCTGAGGATCCCTCGGTCGATGAGGCCCCAATGCTGCACGTGGACCTGGACGCCTTTTTTGCGTCCGTAGAGATACTTGACGATCCCTCGCTTGTAGGAAAGCCGGTCGCGGTCGGTGGATCTGGTGATCGTGGTGTCGTGGCGAGCGCGAGCTACGAAGCCCGTCGTTTTGGTGTTCGTAGTGCAATGCCCAGTGTGATGGCGCGACGCTTGTGCCCTGACCTCATTATGTTGCCGGGGCGTTTTGACCGTTACGAAGAGTATTCGAGAGCATTTCACCGAGTGGTCAGTGACCTGACGCCGGACTTCGAACCGTTGGGGCTCGATGAGGTATTCGCCGATTTACGCAGTCTGCGTCGTTTGAACGTCCGTCCGATAAGTGGAGCGCGGGCATTACGCGAACGCATTCGTGATGAACTGAAGCTCGAATGCGGTATTGGACTCGGACGCAATAAACTCTTCGCCAAACTTGCCTCAAAAAAGGCCAAACCTCGAGTGGTCGACGGGCAATTGGTCGATGCTCGAGGGGTCTACTGGGTCAACCGGGCAACTGAAGAGCGTTGGATAAATGAGATGCCCGTCGAGGCTCTGTGGGGGGTGGGGCCCGCGACGGCAGCCAAACTACGTCATCTCGGTCTTCCCTGGGTGCGCGATCTTGCGCGAATCGATGAAGCGTCACTCGCGCGCCACCTGGGTCCGGCAATGGCGATGACCCTCGCCGCGTACGCGAGGGGTGAAGACGCCCGAGAAGTTGTCGTTGATCGGGGGGCCAAGTCGGTGGGCCACGATCAAACGTTTGCACGTTCACTGCGGGGCCACGATGAGATAGTGAGCGAACTTCGCGGGCACGCTGGCGTCGTCGCTCGTGCGTTGCGTGAACGCCACTACGTGGCACGCACGATTTCGGTCGTGGTGCGATTTGATGATCTCACTTCAGTGTCTCGTTCGCAGACTTTGGCTTTTGGCGTGGACGATGACGTGGCGATTGCGTCGATCGGCGAAGCACTAGTTTCGTCAATCCACATCGAACAAGCCGTTCGACTACTCGGAATTCACGCCTCGAATTTCCTCGAGCGGTCGCAAAATCAAGTGCAATTGAGCTTTGGTATCGAAACCCCCTCGACCAATGCCCGAGTTGCGGCCTCGGCAATTTCTGGGGCTCGTCAGGCTGGGCACGAGGCGCTGCGTGACGCCATTGATGAGGTGCGCCAACGTTTTGGTCGGACGGCGCTGGGTTCGCTCAGTGATTTAGGTCCAACAGGAGTAGACCCGGCGACACAACAAGGACGAGCGGCGTTTGGGCCCGAGCCCTCTGGTTACGTCACTGATTGAAATGTACTGGTGCCACCACGATGCTTGGTGGGCCCTGGTGATGGACGCTGACGCGCTCGGCTGGGCCCTGCGCTCGCGACAGAAGTCGATCGGGCGTGACTGAAGACCCTAATGAGTGCAGTAGGATTGACCCTTCTGGCGGCGTGGCCGAGTGGTTAGGCAGGGGCCTGCAAAGCCCCGTACTCCGGTTCGAATCCGGACGCCGCCTCCAGAGCACTGTCGTGGCGGCCGCCCATTTTGGCCAGCCGTTAACGTGCAGGTAATGGACCGTCAGCCACCCGAAGCGTCGATGATCTTGACGTCGGCATCACTACACGAGCGAGTAGCCCTCGTAACCGGTGCCGGAAGTCCGAGTGGCATTGGCATGGCCACTGCCCGACTGCTCGGTGCGATGGGGGCCAAGGTGGTGCTGGGTTCGACTACTTCTCGAGTCGACCAACGCGTGAGCGAACTACGCGACTTGGGAATAGACGCGCTGGGCTTGGTGGGCGATCTCACTGATCCCACGAGCGCTCCTAAGTTGGTGGCCTCGGCCCTCGAACAGTGGGCGCGGCTCGACGTCGTGGTCGCCAACGCGGGAATGGTGTCCCAGAGTGACCCAACTCTGGCGCAGAGCCTACTCGAGTCCATAGATCTTGACGAATGGCACGCGGGTCTCGCGCGCAATCTTGACTCGAGTTTTCTGGTGGCGAAGGCGGCCATGCCGGCGCTACTGGCCAATGGGTGGGGGCGACTTATCTTTGTCGCGAGCGTGACCGGACCGGTAATGGCGATGCGAGCTCAGCCGGTCTACGGTGCCGCGAAGGCGGGGTTGGTCGGGCTGACCAAAGCACTAGCCCTCGATACCGCCGGTAGTGGGGTCACCGTGAACGCGGTTGCTCCCGGATGGATTGCCACTGGCTCGCAGACAGCTTTCGAAGCGAGTGAGGGAGCATTGTCGCCAGTAGGTCGAAGTGGTACACCCGACGAAGTCGCGTCGTTGATTGGCTGGTTGGCGTCGCCGGGCTCTTCCTATATGACTGGTCAGTGTTTAATTCTTGATGGGGGCAACTCTATTGATGAGGAGCGGTCTCGTCACACCACGAGGGACTAGACGCCCAGGCTGGAACGCGCGGCCTTTGAAAATAGTTTGAAGGGCAAAAGTCGCTTGGCCATGAGGCCAATGCGCTCATCAAACTTTCCTACCGACACTCGTCGGCGAGGATTGGTGGACGACAGAATCTTCAGCACCGAGCGTGCGACGGCCGCGGGGTCCGCGCCCTGCAGCTCGTCGCGCTCCATTACGTTGACGGCCTTGGTGCGAGCGGCGTAGTAGGGATCATCGTGCTCGCTCGCGTGTACCAACGAGGTGCGACGATCGTTGGTGAAACCCGTTTTGAAGTTACCGGGTTCGACCAACGTGATCGAAATGTTGAATGGCTCGACTTCGTACGCCAGCGCTTCAGCGTAACCTTCGAGAGCAAACTTACTGGCGCTGTAAAAGGCCTGAAACGGAATACCAATAATCCCGCCGATTGAACTCATGAGAACGATCTGGCCGCGCCCCTGCTGGCGCATTTGGCCCAGCACGGGTTGCACAACTCTCACGCAGCCCCAAAAATTAGTTTCGAACTGGGCCTTGGCGTCAAGAAGCGAGGTCTGTTCAACGGCCCCGGCGAGCCCCCAACCGGCACAGGCCACCACCGCATCAATTCGGCCGTACTCGCTAATCAGGCCGCTAATACCCTTAAGGACGGACTCATCACTGTCGACGTCCACCACGAGTGACGTCCAACCACGGCCCGAGACGCTACGGCGGTTCAGTCCAACGACGGTCCATCCACCTCGGGCCAGAAGATCGGCGCACGCTTCGCCAATACCCGATGATGCTCCGGTCACCAGCACAATTCCTTTGCTCATGACGCAACTCTGGCCGATAGTGCGCCGTTCGTCAAATTGACCGGTCCAGTGATGACCGGCTCCATTTGAAAGATGTGACAGTTGACTGCCAAGATACGGTGGTGAGTAAGCCCAAAAAGATTTTCCGGGTCCCCGAGCTCATTGTGGGTTTTGACACCGAAACCACCGGTCTCGATGTTCGAACCGAGCGGGCAATCTCGTACGGATTTTGTGAGTATCGATACGGTCAACCAGTTCGTGACGAAGAGTTTTATGTGCTGCCCGATCGACCAATTGCCGATGCTGCTCGACGAGTGCACGGCTTAAGCGTTGACGATATCGAAGCCAAACGCTCGAGCGCAACCGTGTTGAGCGTCGAGGCTGGCCTATTGCGCGCGCTGGCGCTCGTTCGTGATTATCACTCGCGAGGGGCCTTCTTTGTCGGGGCCAACATATTCAATTTTGACTTTGCGATGCTTCGCCATAGTGCCCAGTCCGTCTTGGGCTCCGCCCTCGATGATCGGTACCTCGACTTTTCGCTGCTACGCACAATTGACGTGCGCGATCATGATTTAGCGATTGAACCAGACCGAACGCTTCGACCACGTCGAGGCCTCGAGCACCTTTGTCAGCACTACGGCGTCGCGTCGGGCGGTCACGACGCGCTCGGCGATGCTCGCGCGTCGGTGGAAGTATTTTTTCAACAGGTAATCACTAATAATGATGGCCAAATGATGCTTCAATTAATGACCCCGGCAGATGACGTCGCAGCCACGCTTCCTTCACTGAGCTAAGAGTGTCTCGCCGTGATGGTAGAGTTGACGCTCGAGGGGCCGTTGGCGCAGTCTGGTAGCGCACTTGCATGACACGCAAGGGGTCACAGGTTCAAGTCCTGTACGGCCCACCATTAGTTCGTCGTTGATACGCGTGACGTGTCGTCCCCCATCTGCCTCGACGGATACCGCACCGCTCGATGGAAGGCGTCCCCGTTAGGTGATCCAACACAGATTGGGAACGGGCTCGGGGCGCTACCGACTGATTATTGAGCATCCGGCCGCACTCGTGAAAACTTTCATCGCGAACTACGAAAAAACGAGGCCACCACACTTAGAAAAGTGTGGTGGCCTCGTTTCACCGAGCCCGACACCGTAACGATGTCGGGCTTGGGGTACCTCTAGTACGACTGCAGGGCGACCGTGAGGGTCATGGCAGTCAGGCTGCCAATCGCGTACACAATGTAGGTCTTGCCAGCCTTGAAGGTGATCAAGCCGTCCCGATACCAGCGGCTCGCGTCGCGAAAAAGTGACTAATTCTGAAGAATATCTACTGACAACGCGGTGGTTTCTTCCCCCAACATGGAGTAATTTAGGGAGTATTAGGCACATTTTACGCCCGGTCAGTGCGCAATGGCCAAGGTGACATTCAGCGGCCTTCGATGGGGCAAGATACTGGCGACTAGTGTTATCAGAAGCGAATAGACCGAACTGGTCGGTCTGGCGCCCTGAGAATCGAGTTGTCGTGGCACAAGGTACAGTTAAGTTTTTTAATGCAGAAAAAGGTTTCGGTTTCATCTCGCGCGAGCAGGGTGATGACGTATTCGTACACTTCTCCAGCATCCAGAGCGATGGCTACAAGAGCCTCGACGAAGGACAGCTTGTCGAGTTCGACGTAGTGCCGGGCAAAAAGGGCGAAGAAGCACAGAACGTCCGCGTCGTCTGAGATTCGGCGACACCGCGCGTGTCGCTATCTTGGAGATTCGAGCAAGTCAGTTTTCCTGCTCGAATGTTGACGTAATGCACCAATTGGCGCATGCCAACTGGTTTGACGACTCGAAGCAAGATTTCGATCGTCGCAGTCTTTGATGAAGGACCCCTCCTCGTTCGCGAGTTGGGGTCCTTTCTCTTTTTCTCGTGTCTTGATTGCCACCACTTGATTTCCATTGTTGGCGAATCAAATCTTCTATAGGGTGTGGTAAATGATTGAAAATCATTGCACACTATTGAATTGAGGGGAAGATGGCATCAGCGCATAAAGAAGCCCGGGTCATGATTGACATCATGCGATTTGGAAATGAAATTGGGGTAACCCAGGCAATGGATGAGATTTGGGCGGATGATTTCAACCCAGAAGATCCAGGTGCTCACAGTGGTGCAGTTCGCACCTTGCTTTACTACGGCGAGACTATTGGCACCTTCGTCAAGAGTGGCGCTATTAGCTCACGACTGGTGCACGACCTCATGTGGGTAGAGGGACTTTGGCAAAAGTGTGGACCGTTCGCACTGGCTCATCGAACCAAAATGAACAACGAAGCCCTCTGGGAAAATATTGAGGCGCTCGTCAAGGCCAACTAACAATGGTGGTGATTCACGGCCTTCGCTCCGACGTTGAGCGAAGGCCGTTGTCTCGCGCTTGGGAGCAAAAGGTGTTGCAGTCAGGTGGGGGATAGTTGCGAGGGTGTCTGTTGAGGTAGGAAAGAAGCATGAGTAAGCGAATTGAGGGAAAGGTCTGTGTCGTCACTGGTGCGGGATCGGGAATTGGTCGCGCGAGTGCGATACGCCTCGCCGAAGAAGGCGGTCGAGTTCTTTGTGCTGATGTCAACAAAATCTCGGCGATGCAAACCGTGGCATTGATTACAGAGGCCGGCGGCATCGCCGAGTCGCGCGAAGTCGACGTCAGTGATCCACAGGCGGTTGATTCCATGATCGACGACGCGGTCGCTCGATGGGGTGGCGTGGACGTGTTGGTTAATAATGCGGGCGTCAACATTCCCGGAGTACTCCACGAAGTTACTGACGAGGTGATCGACCGGACGTTGGCCGTGAACGTCAAGGGGCAGATTTACGGATGTCGTGCAGTCATCCCGCACATGCTGCAACGCGGCGGCGGATCGATTATCAATATGTCGAGTGTGAACGGAATCGTTTCGGAACCCTTCCTGGCGGTATATTCAGCGTCCAAGGGCGCTTCGGTGATGCTGACGAAAGGGGTCGCCCTCGACTACGCCAAACAGGGAATTCGCTGCAACGTCATTTGTCCCGGTTGGGTCGACACGCCCATTAATTACGCTCACGCCGAAATGCTGGGTGGACTCGATCACGTTTACGAAACGATTGACACGTTTCAGCCAATTGGGCGACCCGGTGAACCCCGGGAAATTGCCAACGTCGTGCTCTTTTTGGCATCAGACGAAGCGAGTTTCATGACGGGTAGCGTGCTGGCGGTCGATGGCGGGATGACCTCGCAGTAGGGTGTCACGCTTCGCTGCTGCTCGGGCTCGACCGCACACCAGTTGGAGTGGGTAGAGGGATGTTCTTCTTCAGTCACTACCGGTCGCAACCCATCCACCCTGGGCTCGCTCAGCCGGTACAGTGAATGAGGCGCGACCGTCGCGGCTCGGCGGTCCGAGCTGTGACTAGCGGTGTTTAACAGGGGAGTTTGATGGATCCGACGAATGATCAAGACCCGAACTACTACCACAAGGTCGTTGACTGTCAGTGGGCCTGTCCGGCCCATACCGACGTGCCAAGTTACATCCGTCTAATTGCGCAAGGTCAATTTGACGATGCGTACCTCTTGAATCGCGAGTCAAACGTCTTTCCTGGAATTCTTGGACGAACCTGTGACCGACCCTGTGAGCCGGCCTGTCGTCGTGGCCGAGTCGACGGTGAGCCAGTAGCAATCTGTCGCCTCAAGCGAGTGACGTCGGACCTAAAGGGTGACGTGAGCGATCGAATCCCCAAAGCGCCCGCAGAGAAAAATGGAAAACGGGTGGCCTGCATTGGCGCGGGGCCGTCAGCTCTTACGGTCGCCAACGACCTAATGCCACTTGGCTATGAAATCGTGATGTTTGAACAGTTCTCGCGCCCCGGCGGCCTGATGCGGACGAACATTCCAGAATTTCGTCTACCCGACAATGTCTTGAATGAAGAGACGCAAGTAATTCTCGATATGGGTGTTGATATCCGCTACGACTCACCCATCACCAGCCTTCGAGATCTTCTTAAAGAAGGTTTTGATGCAATTTTTGTTGGTGTCGGTGCTCCTCGAGGCAAAGAGCTGGACCTACCTGGCCGCCACGATGAGATTGAGTCGCACATCTATATCGGTATTGATTGGCTCGAGTCCGTCTCGTTTGGTCACATTGAGTCAATTGGGAGCCGGGTCCTCATCATTGGGGTGGGCAATACCGCCATGGACTGCTGTCGCACGTCACTACGTCTCGGTGGCGAGCAGATAAAGGTGATGGCTCGTCGCCCTCGAGAGTATTTCAAGGCCTCACCGTGGGAGTTGGACGACGCCGAAGAAGAGGGTATTGAAATCATCGTTAATCACGCACCTAAGCGGTTCGTCATTGATGATGGTCGGTTGGTCGGTATGGAATTTGACGTTCTGGAATGGGACGAAGGGGCCCAGCACTCGAAAGTGGTCGAGACCATCATCATTGAGTGCGATGACGTCATTTTGGCCATTGGTCAAGAGAATGCGTTTCCTTGGATTGAACGAGACCTCGGAGTCGAGTTTGACGAGTGGAACGTCCCGGTTGTCGATTCGGCGACCATGGAATCCACGCTGCCCGGGGTCTTCTTTGGAGGTGACGCCGCCTTTGGCCCTAAGAACATCATTTGGGCAGTTGCCCACGGTCACGAAGCGGCGATCTCAATTAATAATTACTGCTCTGACGTGTCGGTGCACGAACGACCTCCAGTGGGGATGAATCTGGTTAGTCAAAAAATGGGAATGAGTCAGTGGAGCTATCACAATGACTACAACCCAGCATCGCGTCAACAGATGACGCACGTGGAACTGACGAAGCGATTTTCGTCACTCAATTTGGAGGTCGAGCTTGGCTTTACGGTTGAGCAAACGGTGCGTGAGGTGCAACGCTGCCTCAACTGTGACGTCCAGACGGCCTTTCGAGCACCACTGTGCATCGAGTGCGACGCCTGCATCGATATCTGCCCCGTGCAGTGCCTCACAATCACTGGTAACGGCCAAGAGAGCGACCTACGAACCCGGTTATCGGCGCCGTCGCTGAATGTCGACCAAGCGCTTTACGTCTCTGCACCGTTACCTCAGACTGGACGAGTGATGGTCAAAGATGAGGATGTCTGCGTGCACTGTGGTCTCTGCGCCGAACGTTGTCCCACTGCGGCGTGGGATATGGAGGAGTTCACCCTTGATATCCCGTACGCGTCGAACACGACGATTTTGCGAATTCCCGTGCGATCGGGAGCCGCTACGTCCCAGGTCGGGAGTTAATCGATGCCCCTTGCTATCGACACCGAAGTGACCAATCGAGTCAACGACTTTGCCATGAAGTTGGCCAACGTCAACGGGACTGGTTCAGCCAGTGCAAACAGCCTTCTAATGCAGGCAATTTTTCGCATGGGGATTCCGGTATCGGGCAAAAACCTGTTTCCGTCCAATATTCAAGGTCTACCTACGTGGTACGAAATTCGGGTCAATCACCTCGGCCACACGGCCCGGGCTCTCGACTATGACCTAATGGTCGCCATGAACGCCCAGACCTACGAAGAGGACATCGCTGATGTTCGTTTTGGCGGCTACGTCCTGTACGACTCTTCGTGGCCGCTCGAATCGTCGCTTGAACGAGACGACGTTACATTCTTGGGCGTGCCGTTTGCTCGTATGTGCATTGAGCACTTTGCGCAACCCCGTGAGCGAATTTTGATGAAGAACATTGTGTACGCGGGCACCATTGTGGCGTTGCTGGGAATCGATGTTGATCTGGTCGCGTCACTCGTTGACGAGACGTTTGCGCGAAATGAAAAGTTACGAGCATCTAATCAGACTGCGTTGCGGCTCGGCTACGACTTCGCACTAGAAAACTTCAGTTGCCCCCTGCCGTTTCACGTTACGGCTATGGATGCGACGAGTGAATCAATCCTGATTGACGGCAATACGGCGACAGCACTGGGCTGTCTCTACGCCGGAGTGACGGTGGCGGCTTGGTATCCGATTACTCCGGCTACGGCAGTTATGGACCACTTCAGCGCACTCTGTGCTCGGTACCGACGAGAGCCGGTGGAGAACCCCGCAGAGCATGAAGCCAACTTTAGAAATAACTATCTAATTTTGCAGGCCGAAGATGAAATTGCGGCCATTGGAATGGTTCTGGGGGCGTCGTGGAGTGGAGCTCGCGCCTTTACGTCGACGTCGGGTCCTGGCATATCGCTGATGAATGAGTTACTGGGATTGGCGTACTACACCGAAATTCCCGCCGTCATTGTCGACGTGCAGCGCACTGGACCATCGACGGGCATGCCCACGCGCACCCAACAGGGGGACATCTTGCTTTGTGCGTACGCATCACACGGGGACACAAAGCATATTTTGTTACTGCCCGCTAATCCCGCTGAGTGCTTCGAGTTCGCGGTGCAGTCGTTTGATATTGCGGAACGATTTCAAACTCCAGTCTTTTTGTTGAGCGATCTCGACATTGGTATGAATGACTGGGTCGTGCCGAAGTTAACCTGGGATGACGCGTATCAGCCCGATCGAGGTCGCGTGCTGAATGATGAAGATCTGCGGACGGCGACAGAATTCTTTCGCTACACCAACGAGGACGATGAGTTTGTCACTCCGCGAACGTTGCCCGGTTCTGACGAAAAGGGCGCGTATTTCGTGCGTGGTTCGGGTCACAACAAGTTCGGCGTCTATACCGAGCGCCCGGCGGAGTATCAAGAAGTGGTCGATCGACTCAAAAAGAAGCACGGCGCCTCGGCGGCGCACGTGCCGGCACCAATTATCGAACGTCACGAGGGCGCAGTTATTGGCGTAGTCACCTTAGGTAGCTGCGATCTCGCGGTTCGTGAGGCCATTGAACAGTTGGCCGAGCTGGGTGTCGTGGCGGACTTCATGCGCGTTCGAGGTTTCCCCTTTGTGGGTGCAGTGCGAGAATTTGTGGAATCACACGAACACTGCTTCGTGGTTGAGCAGAATCGTGATGCCCAGCTGCGTTCCTTGATCGCCATTGAAACAGGGGTGGGCATTGAATCGATGCATGCCGTGTTGGCGTACGGTGGATTTCCTTTAAGCGCCAAACAAGTAGTTGAAGCGGTACTGAGCGAGTTGGAGAAGTAGTCATGCCCTCAATAACCAAACCCCGCATTCCTCTGGCGGTCCAGCAAGTAAACGAGATTGGCCTCACTATCCACGACTACGAAGGGGCGATGTCGACCCTGTGCGCGGGTTGTGGTCACGACTCAATCACTGCGGCGATAGTCCATACGTTTTGGGAGCTTTCAACCCCCCCACACCAAATTGCGAAATTAAGCGGTATCGGATGCTCGTCGAAGACTCCGACGTACTTCGTGCGCGGGGCCCACGGTTTTAACTCGGCCCACGGTCGGATGGCCACAATCGCGACGGGCGCCAACGCGGCCAACCGAGAATTGACGTACATCGGAATCTCGGGTGACGGCGACTCCCTGTCGATTGGGCTGGGACACCTAGCGCACGCGATTCGCCGCAACGTCAACATGGTCTATTTAATTGAGAACAATGGGGTGTACGGACTTACGAAGGGTCAGGTGTCACCCTCGGCCGATATTGGTACGCGCCCTAAGCGTGGTGAGCCCAATGCGGTTGCTCCCATTGATCCAATGCTGCTCGGCCTCACCATGGGGGCAACGTTCTTGGCCCGAGGCTTTTCTGGTGACAAAGAGCAGCTCATTCCTTTGCTCAAGGCCGGCGTCGCCCACAATGGCTTAGCGCTCATTGACGTGATTTCGCCCTGCGTGACCTTTAACGACCACGAGGGCTCGACCAAGAGTTACCGCTACATCCGCGAACACGAAGTCAAAGAAATTCAGACCGATTACGTGCCAGTACGCGATGAAATCAAAGTGTCGATAGGGGCGAGTGCGTCTCGTGAAGTCGTGATGCACGACGGTAGCGTCGTACGTTTTCGCTCAGTGCCCAAGAACTACGACCCGAGCGATCGGGGAAAAGTTGAGGAGTACATTCGCGACCGCCAGAGCCGCGGGGAAGTGGCGACGGGACTTCTCTACATGAACGAGTCACCTCCAGACCTACACGATCTCCACCACACGCCGACTCTTGGGCTTAACAAGTTGCCGTTTAGCAAACTGTGCCCGGGCTCGCTCGAACTCGACGAGTTACAAAAGGACTTCCGGTAAGTACGGTGGGTACCACCTATCGCACAATTATCGAACCTTTCCGCATTCACTCGGTTGAGCCACTTCGAATGACCACCGAAGAAGAACGGGTTGGCGCAATTGATAAGGCGGGAAATAATCTCTTTAATCTGCACGCCGAGGACGTCCTGGTTGACCTGTTGACCGACTCGGGCACGGGGGCAATGTCGCGTGATCAGTGGGCGGCGATACAACACGGTGACGAGAGTTACGCGGGTTCGCCATCGTGGTTTCGCTTTGAGGCGGCCGTCAAGAATCTCTTCCCCTTTAAGCACGTAATTCCTACGCATCAGGGTCGAGCCGCGGAGAAAATCCTGTTCTCCGTCGTGGGCGGGGCGGGCAAGATTATTCCCAACAACACGCACTTCGACACAACGAGAGCGAACGTTGAAGCATCGGGTGCCGAGGCAAGAGACCTCGTCATCGCCGAAGGGCTTGACGCCGCGACCGTGCATCCCTTTAAGGGAAATATGGACCTCGGCGCTCTCGAAGCCTTGCTCGAAACGAATCGTGACGACATACCAGTAGTGGTCGTGACGATCACGAATAACTCTGGTGGCGGCCAGCCAGTTTCACTGGCCAATATTCGAGGAGTTAGTGAGATCTGTCGGCGATACGGCGTGCTGTTTTTTCTCGATGCTTGTCGTTTTGCCGAAAATGCGTGGTTTATCCACGAACGTGAAGAGGGCCAGTCCGGCCGCGAGATTGCCGACATCGTGCGCGAGATTGCCTCATTGGCGGACGGCATGACGATGTCCGCCAAGAAAGATCCGTTTGGCAATATTGGTGGCTGGTTGGCGTTGAACGATGATCAGATAGCAGAGCAGTGCCGGAACGTGCTGATCTTGACTGAGGGTTTTCCCACCTACGGGGGGCTCGCGGGACGCGACCTCGAAGCTCTCGCGCAGGGCCTCAGTGAGTCGGTGCAACCGGACTATCTTCGCTACCGAATTCGCTCCACGGCCTACCTGGGCGAGGCGCTCGATAAGGCCGGAGTGCCCGTGGTGAAACCCATTGGGGGACACGCGGTGTATTTGGACGCCAAGACGTTACTTTCGCACCTCGACCCTCTCGAATACCCGGGACAGTCGCTCGCCATCGCGCTGTATCAGGCCGGAGGTATCCGTAGCTGCGAGATTGGCACGGTGATGTTTGGTCGCCAGCCCGATGGGAGCGAACAGCCCGCCGCGATGGAGTTGGTGCGACTCGCAATTCCTCGACGGACCTACACCCAAAGCCACATCGATTACGTCATCGAGGTGGTCACCGACGTAGCTTCACGGTCCAGGTCGCTACCGGGCTATCGAATGGTCTACGAACCCAAGGCGCTTCGACACTTCACGGCCAAATTTGAGGCGATTCTTTAACGAGGATAAGTACGAAAGGGCCCGATCACGGTCCGCAATGTCGCGGACATTGGCGACCTTGCTACTTACGAGGATCGGCGATTTCGAGTGCGAGTAAAGGCGCAGAGGCCTTATTAATGCACTCGAGATACTCCATCTGTGGCTGACTATCGACCACGACGCCGCCGCCGGCTTGCACTGTCGCGAGACCCTGGCGAATGGAAATCGTACGAATTGTGATCGCGAAGTCGGCGTTTCCGCTGAGAGCAAAGTAGCCCACGGCACCCCCGTAGGGACCTCGGGCGACAGACTCAAACTCATCAATCAACTCCATCGCGCGCACCTTGGGCGCACCGGTCAACGTGCCAGCCGGGAAGAGGGCATCAAAGGCGTCAAAGGCGTCAAGGTCATCGCGTAGATGACCAGTCACTTGGGAGACGAGATGCATCAGATGAGAAAAACGTTCAACCCGAGCCAGTCGCTCGACTCGAACGGTGCCGGGAACTGCCACGCGACCGACGTCGTTTCGGCCCAGGTCGACCAGCATCACGTGCTCGGCGATCTCTTTTTCGTCGTGCAGTATTTCGTATTCGAGGGCGGCATCTTCTGCTTCGTTCACCCCGCGAGGGCGGGTACCAGCAATTGGACGAGTGGTTACTTCACGGTCGTGAACTCGAATAAGCATTTCGGGCGAGGCCCCCACGATTTGGTTTTCACCGGAATCTAATAAGTACATGTAGGGCGACGGATTAAGGGAACGAAGTACTCGGTACAGGGTCAACGGATCAACTGAGGTGGGACGCTGAAACTGTTGACTGGGTACCACTTGGAAAATATCGCCGGCATAGACGTACTGCTTAGCTCGATTGACGACGTCGCCATAGTCGTTCGCGCTGAAGTTAGACAGTTCGGCCGCGATGGATCGAATGTCAATCGTCGTTCGCGCGTTGGGGGCGGTGGCGACTATCTGTTCGGCAAGTGGATCACTTGGTGGAGCCACACTGAGGAGCGTGGCGACGATCTCGGCCAATCGCTCGGTGGCACTCGTGTAGGCACTCTCGGCATCGGGCCCGTCCTCCACCAGAGCGTTAACGACCACGGTGGTCGAGTGACGAAGGTGGTCGCAGATCAGTACGGCGCTCGGGAACGAGAAATCAATCTCGGGCCATCCTTCAGCATCGAGAGTTCGGGGAAGTCGCTCCAAACGTCGAACGTAGTCGTAAGTGACAAAACCAACGGCTCCGCCAAAAAAATCCGGCAAGTCCGCTGGCGAATAGGTCCGGTAGCGCGCCAGGAGTGATCGCAACAGCGCGAGTGGTTGCAAGTCCCCCTGCAGGGGAGGGTCGATACCCTCGCAGACCGTGGCGCCCGCTCGAGTCGTTACTCGCCAGACACGGTCCAGGCCAATAAATGAATAACGACCAGTGTCGTCACCGAGTGCGGCACTTTCGAGCAGAAAAATGGCTCGACCACTGTGAAAGCGTTGGTAGAGCGAGACGGGAGTCTCGCGATCCAGCTGGAGCGTGGTGTGGAGTGGAACGACGTTGTAGCCCGCCTCGACCAGTGAACGGAATTCGCCAAGTGTGGTGGACGCCATGGCGAAAGGTTAGTGAATCTGGCGCAGCGCCTCGTAGAATGCCACCATGGCGCAGGGTCCCGCAATATTGGTAATCGATAACTACGACTCTTTCGTCTACAACCTCGTCCAGTACCTAGCTGAACTGGGCGCCTCCGTCACGGTCCGACGAAATGACGAGGTGACCCTCGACGACGTGGCTTTGTTTGGTGCCGATGGCGTATTGATCTCGCCGGGACCAGGTCATCCTCGCAGTGCCGGAAAGTGTTTGGAAATTATTCACTTTTGCGCCGAGCGGTCCCAGCCGCTACTTGGGGTGTGTCTCGGTCATCAAGCAATCGGCGAAGCCTTCGGAGCGCAGATTGTCCCCGCCCCCGAACTAGTACACGGTCGAGCCAGCTTTATTAACCATAACGGCGAGGGGATTTTCTCGGGTGCCCCACAACCATTGATCGCCGGTCGCTACCACTCACTGATTGTCGATGCGACAACATTGCCCGAAGTTCTAGAGGTAACCGCTACATCGGGTGAACTGATTATGGGACTTCGCCACCGAGTACTCCCGATTGAGGGAGTCCAATTCCATCCTGAATCGGTTCTCACCGAAGATGGCTATCTACTGCTTGCGAATTGGTTAGAGCGATGTGGCGCCAGTGGAGCAGTCGAGAGATCCAGGTCCCTCAGTGAGCGGGCTAATTCCTTGCGTGCGTTACTGCCAGAACCTTCGAATCATTCCCACTAAGAAAAAACACTTCCCACCTCAACGCGAGTTTCATTAATCTGGTCGCCGAGACGTTCAACTCGGTAGGCCGCGGCGGGGCCCGCTGCGTGCACTGAACCATCACCGACGACTCGAGTTGCCTCGATACCTTCGTACCAGATGCCTACGTGGTCATCGGTCGCAAAGGCAATTGGACCCAACACGTCGCGTTGCATCAGATCGTGCAGAAGCGGTCGCCGCTGCTCTTCAGAGTCGTAGTGCACCCCGTTGGCGTAGGGGAGTATTCCCAGTCCGTTCGTCACGGCGGCCAGCTGTGGTCCAAATGAGTCGGTGGTTCCCCCAACGTGCCAGCAAAGGCTTCCCGCCGACACGCCACCAAGAATTACTCCAGCGTGCCAGGCTTCGCGCATTGCGTCGTCGACGCCGTGAAGCTTCCAAAGCGCCAAAAGATTAGCTACCGAACCGCCGCCCACCCAGACCAGGTCACTGCCCACGAGGCGCTCAGTTGGCGAGGCGGAAGGTTGGGGAAAGAGCTTGAGCTCGGTCACGTCGCATCCAGCGGCGCTAAAGGCCTCATAGCAAAGTGCGTAGTAGTCGGCCGGGTCACCGGCGGCAGTCAAAACTAGGCAGACTCGTGGACGGGTCTTTTTCGTGAGCTCGAGCGCTTCGAGCAACATCGAACCCAGCCGCGCGGTCTGCTGGACAGGGCCGGCGATAAATCCGCCCGAAGTCGCCAGAATTCGTGGAGTGGTCATGCCCCTATGTTGCCCGAAGTCGGTGCGCGAGTCCAGCATGCCGAGCGTAGTATTCGCGTAGTGAGTTAATTGCCAAGGAGCCACTATGACGACTTCATCAGTCATCGACGAATTAATCGATGGTTTGGTCAAGGACTTTCCACCTCAGCAGACTGACCCCGTGGTGTTTCTTGGAGAGCAGTTTGACCGAGGACTCGCGTGGGCCCATTTTCCAGTTGGACTGGGTGGACTTGGTGGCACACCCACTGACCAGCTGCACGTCCTTCGTCGGATGGCGCAGCTCAACGCCCCGTCAGCCGCCGGGCGAAACGTCATTGGCTACGGCATGGTGGCTCCCACAATCGCGACGCACGGCTCGGATGAACAACGCCGGCGTTTCTTGCGACCTCTCTTTACGGGAGAAGAGATTTGGTGTCAACTCTTTTCCGAGCCGGGGGCCGGATCCGACTTCGCCGCTCTCGCCATGCGAGCTGATCTCGATGGTGAAGAATGGGTTCTCACGGGCCAAAAGGTCTGGACCACCCTGGCCCACGAAGCCGCGTTTGGACTATTGATTGCCCGGACTAATCCCGACGTCGCCAAGCACAAGGGGATGACGGCCTATCTCGTGGATATGCACGCGCCCGGCGTTGATGTGCGACCCCTGTATCAGGCAACCGGTGAAGCCGAATTTAACGAATGCTTCTTTCACGAAGTCCGAGTACCCGATAGTCGCCGACTCGGCGGCGTCGGCGAGGGCTGGCCGGTTTCGCTTACTACGTTAATGAATGAGCGCGTTTCGATTGGTGGCACGGTGCCGCCACGCGGATCGGGACTGATTGGCGAGGCCATGAAGATTTGGCGACAGAAGTGGTCTGGTCGTAATGACGCTCACGCCATTGCGATTCGTAGTGAACTACTGCAGGCCATGGTACGCAATGAAGTCGCTCGGCTTACGAATTGGCGTGCCAATGATCTTCGCCAAGCCGGAACCCCAGGACCGGAAGGTTCCGTCGCAAAACTTGCGTTTGCTGAAGAGAATCAGCGAACGAGCGAGCTCTGCGTTGACCTCATGGGTGCCGAGGGCATGCTGTACGGTTCGAACTACCCTCAGGTGCGTCCCACCGAATCGGCAATGAGTGGCGGAGACATGCGAAAGGCCTTTATCCGCATGCGCGCGAACTCCATCGAGGGTGGCACGAGTGAAGTAATGCGCAACATCATTGGCGAGCGCGTACTGGGCCTGGCGGGTGAACCCCGTAAGGACAAGGACGTTGCCTGGAAGGATGTTCCGCGCAGCTAGCGCGCTTGGAGAGTAGTTGCGAAAAACGCCAGCGTTCGTTCAGTGGCGTTACGGGCGGCCGCCTCGTTGTAGACGGTCGGTCGTTCGGTGCAGTTGAAACCGTGATCCGCGTCAGCGTAGCGAACAAGTTCCGTATGAGGTAACGCAGTGGCGGTGGCGAGACGCAGTGCCTCTACTTGCTCTACCGGTATTCCCTTGTCGAGGTCGCCGTACAGTCCGAGCCACGGGCAGCGAAGTTGGGGCGCCAACTCGAGTAGCGGAGGAAGTCCGAAGCGTCCGTGTTCGACACCACCGCCGTAGAACGTACTCGCCGCGCCCACTAAACCCAAGGTTGCCGTGTAGAGCGCGACTGCACCACCCATACAGAATCCGACGACCCCGATTGACGCGGTGGTGTAGCCGGACTGTTGACAGAACGTGGCCGCCGCTTCGAGGTCGTCGTGAAGTCCCGCGGCGCTCAACGTAGCGAGAGCCTCCATTGCGGCGGGAAAATCATCGTACGCAACTTCGGGTGATCCCACTCGGTGAAAAAGTTCGGGAGCTACGGCGTAGAAACCTTGCGTGGCGTAGAAGTCGGTGACTGCGCGAATGTGGTCGTTCACACCAAAGGCCTCTTGCAGCACAAGTAGTGCATACGGGGAATCGGGCTGACCGGCAACCGCGAGCGGGGTTCCGCTACTGGTGAGGATGCGTTCGGTCATTCGAAAATTGGTCCCGAAGTTCGAGTGCGCTTAATTTCGTAGAAACCTGGAAAACTCGCGACCGTCACTACGCCGTCGTAGAGTCGTCCCGCATCTTCACCCTGGGGTGCGGGCGTCACAACGGGACCAAAGAATGCAACGTCCCCCACGTGAATGACGGGAGTGCCCACTTCGAATCCCACTGGGTCCATTCCTCGGTGGTGACTGGCGCGCAAAGCCTCATCGTGGGTGGTGACGTGGGCGGCATCGGCTAATTCGGCTTCGAGTTCCACGTCGGCTAGAGCGTGGCGAACTAGTTCATCGAGATCCTTTTCGCCCTTGACGTGATATCGATGACCCATTGCTGAGTACAGGGGTTCAACAATTTGATTTCCGTGGGCCTCCTCAGCGGCAATCAGTACTCGAACCGGCCCCCACGCCTTTTCGAGCAATGCAACGTACTCGTCGGGCAATTCGCGGCCTTCGTTTAAGACCGAGAGGCTCATGACGTGAAAATGCACGTCGAGGTCGCGAACCTTCGAGGCTTCGAGTAACCAACGAGAAGTGAGCCACGCCCACGGACAGGCCGGATCTACCCAGAGGTCAACTTGTTGTTTCATGCAGACTCCCTTTTGTGTCGCGCGAAAGCGGCCACCACGCTGCTCACGGCGTTGGTAACTCCTATCATCATTGGCAGATCTAACATTTCGTCTATCCCATGGGCGTTCGAACCGGGACCCAAGACTCCCGTCGCTACGAACTGCACGTCGGGATAACGCTTGCCCAGCGAAGCGAGGAAGGGAATCGATCCGCCCTCGCCGGTAAAGCCCACGTCGTGTCCGAAGGCACCGATCGAGGCTTCACTCAGTGCCTGGTCTAACCACGGTGCCAGCACGGGGGCTACCCATCCATCGGCCGCGTGACTGCTCAGCTCAACAATGGCCGAGGACGGAATGTCATTCGAGAGAACGCGCATAAGAGCCTCGCACGCTAATTCAGCGTTTACCGAAGGCGGTAAGCGGAAGGAAAGCACTGCGGTAGTGAATGGGCGCAAGACGTTACCCGCAATGGATGAATCAGGTACACCGCTCATTCCCACAATCGAAAGAGTTGGGGACCACGAGCGACGAAGTATTCGATCGGCGCTTGAGTCACCCATGAGATTCACTCCTGGTAATACGGGCAGTTCTCGCGCGACGATATCGCCGAACTCCTCAGCAATGTCGTGGGCCGCTCGAACGTGTTCGTCAGGGATGATGGCACGCAGTTCTTCAACGAGTATTTCACCAGTGGAGGCGTCTTCGACGCGGTCGAGCAGCTGTCGGAGAATTCGAAATGAAGAAGGCACTACACCACTAGCTGAACCACTGTGCTGGCCCTGTTCGAGTACGCGCACCGTTACTTCGACGTTGATAACCCCACGAAGTGACGTCGTGACCCAAAGTCGGTCGTAGGTAAGTGCTCCAGAATCAAGGCAGATCAAGAGTTCCACCTGGCCCAACAGATCGCTGAGTGCATCGAGGTGTGCGTCAAGGTCGGGGCTACCGCTCTCTTCGCTCGCCTCAATCAATACGACACATCGCCCGTGTTCAATCCCATCGGCCTCAAGTTGCTCGAGAGCGAGGAGGGCGCTAAACGTGGAGTAGCCATCGTCGGCTAATCCCCGAGCAAAGAGTCGATCACCCTGGCGCGAGGGGCGGAATGGTTCGAGACCGGGTGACCAGTCGCCCAGGGGTGGTTGTTTGTCAAGGTGTCCGTAGAGCACCACGGTGCCGTCAACCGGACCCGTGGCCTCAATCGTTACCGTGAGCACTGGCGTACGGCCCTCGAGGCGGTGAATCGTTACTTGAGATTGGGCGAAACGGCGCGACTTGGCCCAATCAGCGAGAAGGTTGATCGCGATGTCGAGGTAGCCGTGCTCGATCCATTGGCTATCGAACATCGGTGAAAGACAGGGAATTTCACCATACGACATCAGCGTCGAGAGCGCGTCAGATTCAAAATCACTTAGCGAAAGAGCCACGGCGTCGAGGTTAGTGGGCGAGTCGATGTTGGTGCACAGCCTGCCAGCAGTACCACGCCACCGATGAGCGAACCCCGATAAATGGCTCACCAGCGTTCTTTAATGCGGATTCGCTAATCATCTCGTCATCGTGATGCAGAATCGACCACCCATTTCGAACTCCGTAGTCACCAGCCGGCCACACGTCACCTCGCGCCAACGAGTGCATGAGGTACATGTGGGCCGTCCACGGGCCAATGCCTCGCACTGCCGTGACGTCAGCAGTGATCTCGTCATTGCTCATTCGACCGTGTCGACCCAGACTGACTTGGCCGTTGGCGACGCTGTTGGCTAACTCGAGCATGGCCGATGATTTGGTTTGGGAAAGTCCCGCTTGGCGCAGTCGCTCAGAACCAGCCTTCAACACCGAGGAGACCGTGACCTCGCCGTTGCAGGCTGCAATAACTCGAGTGTGAATTGTGTTGGCCGCGCTCGTCGCTAAGAGCTGGAAAGTAATACAGCGCACGAGCGACGCAAAGCGGTCGTCAACGGGAATGCTGCGGCGAACTGGTGGGGGACCTACGGACGCAATGAGGGGTTGAAAGGCGCGGTCTCGTTGCGCGATGAACTTGGCAATTTCACCGGGAGTCGTGGCGGCCATTGACTAGTTCTAGTCGGTTGGCTGCGTAGGTAGGTAGACGCCCTCCGGTACGTGATGTGCGGTCTGGACCACCTCGTGAAGCAGCGCCTGGATAGCTCGCACTGGTGCTGGCGGAAAACCGAATCGTCGACTAACCAAACTAACTCGTCGGCGGGGGACTCCTTCAATTTGTATCGCGCGAAAGGAGTCGCGTAAGTGCTGTGAGAGCATCGTTGCGGGAAGGATTGAGGGCCCGTGTCCATCGAAGGTCAATGATGCAATGGTGCGTAGCCCGTCGAGTTCAATTAATGGACGCAGCGTGACGCCCTGAGCCAAACTCGCCTCATCAATCTCTCGTCGAATGGGCGTACCCGAAAGCGGCAGCAGTAGTTCGTAGTTCGCCAAAGTGGCAAACGTCACTGGTCCAAGTAGGTTGGCGAGCGGATGGTCCTTGGCGGCGATTAGTACTAAGTCTTCAGTGAAGAGATCAGATTCCACGAGCTCCGGTGCTGACACGGGCCAAGCGAGTACCGAGAGGTCGAGTTGTCCGTGGACGAGTTGCGGTTCGAGCGTGCTGTTCGTTCCTTCAATGATGTGGAGTGCGATGTTGGGGTAGACCTCACGCTGAGCTTTGAGTAACAGTGGAACAATCCACCTTCCGGCGGTACCAATCATGCCTAGGGCGACCCGTCCTCGCACATCTGATTTCAGCTCAAAGACGTCCGAAGCGATGGCGTTTAATTCACTTAAAATACGTCGGGCTCGTTGCACAACGACGCGACCAGACTCGGTAATCGTTCCCGTCGATCGCTCAATGAGTTCGGTGCCGAGTTCGCTCTCGAGCCGAGCAATACGAGTGGAGATATTGGACTGCACCGTTCCTAGGGCGTCGCCAGCCCCCGAGAACGATCCGTGATCGGCAATGCTCACCAGGGCTTCTAGTTGGCGAATCTCCATCTATCTAGTATACAGATAGAAGATATCAATCATATTTACTTGCTAGATGCTGAGAGCTACGTAATACTGGTTTCAGCCTGTTGTGACCGGTCCCCCCACTGGTCACCACGTAGGTTTTGCAAAAGGGCCAACCACCCCCCCGGTTGGCCCTTTTGTGTTTTCTAGGGCGTTAGCGTACTGCCATGGTTACTCGCCTCTCACTGCGTGCCCACGGTGGAGCAATCGCAACCAGAGCCGTAAATTGGCTGTCGCGGCTGAGCGGTCGTGGTGAGGGCACCGTTGCCGGTGGGAGGGTCGGCTTAGCGATCTGCCCGACACTCCTTCAGCAACTGGCTCGGGGTCGCGAGATCGTTCTGGTCAGTGGTACGAATGGCAAAACAACGACCACTGCCATGGTCGCTGCCGGTTGGGGCGGCGAAGTCGCGACCAATGCGACGGGTGCCAACATGCCCGCCGGTCACGTGGCCGCCCTGGTCAATTCACGCTCCTTACGAGCAGTGCTGGAAGTTGATGAAGCGTGGCTGGGCCAAGTAGTTGAAGCGGTACAACCCGCGGTCGTCATCTTGTTAAACCTCTCTCGTGATCAACTCGACCGGGCCAATGAAGTGCGCCAGTTGGCACAACGGTGGCGGGCAGTCTTCTCGCTTCGTGGACAACGAGACGTGACGGTCATCGCGAACGCCAACGATCCGTTAGTAGTTTTTGCAACAGCGAATGCTGCGGTGCAGTGGTGTGACGTACCGACGCCATGGTTGAGCGACGCAACGTCGTGTCCTAACTGCACCAAACCTCTAGCCCGTGACAGTTCTTCATACGGATGTTCGTGCGGATTTACTAAGCCGACGACAGCGACGACGATCTTGCGCGATGAGCTCACTGTTGGCGGGCGCGAGGTCAAGCTTGATCTCTCTCTACCTGGCCTCTTTAACCGAGCGAATGCGGCAATGGCGCTTAGCGCTCTGGATGTTCTTCACGTGGACCTTGGCAATGCCGCCCAACGAATTTCGACACTAGAAAGAATTGCCGGACGTTTTGAGACGCGTCGATGGAAAGAACATCGCATCCGCCTGTTCTTGGCTAAAAACCCAGCCGGGTTTACGGCGGCACTCTCGACTATTGGGAACACCGGTTCTGACGTATGGGTCGCGATTAATGCTCGCGGCGCCGATGGGCGTGACCCCTCGTGGCTGTATGACGTTCCCTTTGAACTACTAAAGGGACACCGCGTCTGGTGTTGGGGCGATCGTCGACTCGATCTGGCGGCTCGACTTGATTACGGAGGAGTTGACGTTCGAGTTGTCGACGATGAGCGTGACGTCCCCGTGAGCTCTGGGGTAGTTACGTTGCTGGCGAACTACACCGCATTTAGTGATTTCCTCGCGAAAAGTCAGTCGTGTTGAAGATCGCCGTTCTTTACCCAGATCTGCTCGGGACCTACGGCGACGCAGGCAATGGACTCGTGGTGGCGCAACGCGCTGAGCGCCGCGGGATTGACGTGTCTCTCACCATGGTTGAGATGACTGATCAGATTCCAGAAGCTGATCTCTATTTACTGGGCGGTGGTGAGGATGGACCGCAACGCTTGGCTTGTGAGTTGTTAGCCGGTCAGGAATTTGCGCCACGGGTGGCTGACGGCGCCTACGTCGTGGCGGTCTGTGCGGGACTGCAACTACTGGGTCAGTCCTTCAGTATTGAGGGTGACGCCGTTGTTCCCGGACTCGGGATTGTTGATGTCACGACGCGAAGGGGTTCTTCGCGATCCGTTGGTGATCTGCTGGTCTCGGTTGGCGATCATCTTCTAGTGGGTTTTGAGAATCATGGTGGTGTGACGATGTTGGGTGAGGGTGTGGAACCTCTCGGAGCATTACGGCTGGGTCGCGGTAACGATGGATCGGTTGATGGTTACTGTGTCGATCGGATTTGGGCGACGTACGCACACGGCCCGGTCATGGCCTTAAATCCGTGGTTTGCGGACACCGTGCTGGCGGCCGTGCTGGCGCGTCCGCTTGAGCCACTCGTCACTATGGCCGATCGGCTCTACGCCGAGAGGTGTCAAACGTTGTTGAGGGGTTAAGAAGCGCTTGGTCGCGGGGCACCAAACTCAGTGTCGCCGCTGACTTCGCGACCGAGTTTGATTACCGCCTCTTCAATTCGGCCACTCAAGTGGCGCAGATTCTCATTATCATCTGCTTGCAGACCCGGCCCAAAAGCCACAACGACGTGATGGCGCTGGTTGTTTTTCGCCGTGGTGTACTGCGGGGCCTTCGCAAATTTCGGGCCCTGGATTTCGCCGGCACCATGAATGTAAACGGGAATCACGGTGGCGTTCGCGCGTTGCGCGAGATAGGCAGCACCCCCCTTGAAATCTTGGAGTGCTCCGTCGGGGGTTCGCCCACCTTCTGGATAAATCAAAAGATTCCACTTATCTTCTACTAGTTCCAAAGCGAGCTGCGCGCTACGTCGATTTATCTTGTGACGGTCAATCGGGATTGCGTTGAAGATCAACACTGTTGGGAAACCCTTGGACGCGCTCATAAAGAAATTATCCATTGCGGCGGCAACAACGGTTCGCTTGCGTTGCGAATCAGGTAGCGCAGTGAGTACGAGTGGGGTATCGAGATGGCTGGTGTGATTCGCTGCAAAAATGAATGGCCCCGGACCACTCAGATGCTCAAGGCCCTGGACCTCGAGCGAGGACATGTAACGCACGAACGGTGCGAGCATGTAACCCTGAATTAAGTTTCGAACAATTCGCGCGCTGTAACCACGACCCCATTTGGTAGGGAAGTCAAGACCGAGTTGAGCCATTACCTGGTCTTGCGCGTTCGCTTCTTGGGCGTGTAGCGCTTTGAGGGTGCCGGGGCGCTCGCACTTTTTGTGGTGATTGAATTTCCCGGTGGAGAAGTATCAACCGTTCGACCTTCGCGCCGAGCTTTCGCCACTTCTCGAGCCTTAATTGAGGAGCCTCGAAAACTGGCGTCACCGTATTTTTGAAGTCGAAGTGCTCGAATGATGAGCCAACCGCCAACGAAGAGAAAGGGCAAACCAACGGAGCCAAGTGCTAGTCCTAATAGGAGGCCACCAACCGCGACACCCGCACGCTTGCGACGGAGGGCAAAGAAGATGATGGCCAGTCCAACAATCAAGATCTCGAGAAACTGTGGAAGCCAGTCGGAGGGGTGCGTCAGACGATGACGCTCACAGAGGCTGAGCACGAGGTGAAAGCCCGCAGCGCAGGTTTTAAGTTTCGATGGTTTCGCGCTGTCAGTTACCCAGGTCGCCTTCAAGAGGTGAGGGCTTAGGACGGCCGCGAGGATCATGGCGATGGCCCCAGCAAAGAGGCTGATGCCGCGCTCAATTGAGTCGAGGCCCATTACTACTTCGCGAGGTACTGCGGAAACTCGTCGTCGGCCGCGACGATTAGAAGTTGGCGGTGTGTCGGGATTTTCTGGCACAGGTGAAGGCTACAACGCTCGTGCAAGGTGAAGGCAACCTTGAGGCATTAGGATTGCCTGGTCGGGCGCTTAGCTCAGTTGGTTAGAGCGCAGCCTTCACACGGCTGAGGTCGAGGGTTCGAGTCCCCCAGCGCCCACCAGTTTCCCATTTTTTCGAACGAAGCAACTTTGCTCTTAGTCATTTTGCCGCTGATTTTGTGCAATCGATTGACGGTATCTGTGCATTTGCCAAGAGTTCAATTGTTTTGGGGCTCCAGAAAGATTGGCGACTTTTTTTAACCGACATCGGTCATAGACTCTGCTTCGATGACGATTTCCCCGATGTTACGAGTGTTGTCTCGGCGTGGGGTAACGATTGCGGTCGTTACTCTTCTTGGTTCACTTTTACCGTTGGTGCCAGCGAACGCGTCATCGCTGCCCACCGCGTTCCACACCACGACACTTCCTGGAGGGTTGAGCAGCGTCAACGTCTGCTCCTATGCGGTAAGCGTTGGGACGGCTCACTGCAATGCGCAGATTCGCACTGATAGCTCTGCGAAAAATTCGATTCCCCAACCGGGGCGAGTCCAGGGATTGAAGGCGGCCATCGGGAATAACGGTGCCTACTCACCGGCCTATCTGCAAGCTGCCTACAACGTGGCATCGGCTTCAGCGGAATTCAACGGTGGCGTTGGCCAGATTGTCGGAATTGTCGATGCGTACGACGCTCCGAATTTGGCTGCCGATCTGGCCTACTACCGAAACTACTTTGGACTAACGCCCTGTGCCACTGGAACAGTGTCGCCGGTTAATTCGGGGTGTGTCTTTGAAAAGGTTGGTCAAACGGGTTCGACGACGGCGCTGCCTGCGGCGAATTCAGGTTGGGCGCTAGAGACGTCGCTCGACGTCGAGATGGTCAGCGCAATCTGTCCGAACTGTCAGATTCTCGTCGTTGAAGCCACTAGTGCCTCATTTGCAGATTTAGGCACTGCAGTGAATGAAGCTGTAGCCCTTGGGGCCACGGTGGTCTCGAATAGTTACGGTGGTGGCGAGTCTTCGGGTGAGACTACGTACGACTCGAGCTACTACAACCACCCAGGAGTCGCCATTGTGGCGGCATCGGGTGACAGCGGTTACGGCGTTGAGTATCCAGCGGCGTCGCCGAACGTCGTGGCTGTTGGTGGCACGAGCTTGACCCAGACCGGAACGACTATTCGTGACGGTAGCGAAACAGTGTGGAGCGGTGCTGGAGCTGGTTGCAGTGCTTTCGAGCCAAAGCCCACCTGGCAACACGACGCCGGCTGCTCGCGTCGGACGGTTGCGGATGTCTCGGCGGTGGCGGACCCCGCGACGGGAGTCTGGGTCTATGACACCTACGGTACAAGTGCCGCACTCAGCATCATCGGTGGCACCAGTGTCGCGTCACCAATAATTGGCGCCCTCTTTGCCCTGGCGGGGCGACCATCGGGCAACGCTCCTTACCCGGCGGCCGATCTCTATAACGCCACGAGTTCGCTCGTGCCCGTTACTGCGGGAACTGACGGTACCTGCAGCGCTACAGCGGCGTATCTCTGTGATGCATCGAAGAGCTTGCCGGGTGGCTACAACGGACCGGCTGGACTGGGCACCCCCGGAGCGTCACCCGACAGCATGGCAGCGTTTAGTACCCCAGCAGCCCCGACGACTCCACCCAACAGCGTAAGTGTTGTGCCTTTTGACGGGGCGGCAACTCTAAGTTGGACAATGCCATCCACTAATAATGGATCCAAGGTAACGGGCTACAACGTCTATCAGGGGACGAGTTCGGGCGGTGAATCGGGAACTGCGGTTATCGGCTGCGCAAATATTGCCGTGACGACCTGCACGATTAGTTCTCTAACGAACGCAACGACCTACTACTTCAAGTTGAGCGCCCTCAATAGTGTCGGTGAATCAGCATTCTCCACTGAAGTTTCGGTGACCCCCGGATCAGCAGTCGCGACCAGTGCGCCAATACTCACGACAGTCAGTCCAGCAAATAACGCGGTGACGTTGACGTGGTCGCCACCGCTGAATCTTGGCAATGCGCCAGTAACGGGCTACAACGTCTATCAGGGGACGAGTTCGGGCGGTGAATCGGGACCTCCAGTTACCGGCTGCGCAAACATTGCCGTGACAACCTGCACGATTAGTTCTCTAACGAACGCAACGACCTACTTCTTCAAGGTGAGCGCCCTTAACGCCAGCACCATTGAATCTCCGCTCTCGAATGAACTTTTTGTAGCGCCGAGTGCGACAGCTTCAGCGCCTAGTGCTCCCACGCTTGCTTCAATCACTTCCAAAAATGGAGTGGCGGTATTGACGTGGACCCACGGAACCAATACTGGCGGTGGAACAATAACTGGCTACAACGTCTATCGAGGTACCTCGGCGGGAGGCGAATCGAGTTCTGCGCTGAACGGCACGACGCCAATATCGTCCACGACCTACACAACTGGTGGCTTGACGAATGGAACGTCGTACTACTTCACCGTGAAAGAGATCAACTCGGCCGCAACTTCTGTTGCATCGAATGAATTGTCAACCAACTCAATCACTATTCCTGCAGCCCCGACGGTTGCCTCGCCGACCCCCGCGGCCAGCTCCGTGCAACTTTCGTGGACGGCATCAGCGACTACCGGTGGATCGCCCATTCTTGGCTACAACGTGTACATCGGAACATCGGCCGGTGGCGAAGGGGCGACACCTAGCAATGGTTCAGCCTTGATTGGCACAACGTCGTACACCGCATCAAGTTTGTCGAGTAACACCACCTACTACTTCAGAGTTCGAACCGTCAACGCGGCTGGTCCCTCACCATGGTCGACAGAAGTATCAGCCAAGACCCCCGGTGTTCCAGCTGCGCCCACCCTGTCGAGTGCTACGGCCGGGAATACGTCCGTGACCCTGGCGTGGACCGCCCCTTCGGTCAATGGTGGGCTCACAATCAGTGGCTACAACGTATACATGGGCACGACTTCTGGTGGCGAATCACCCACCCCTCTCAATGGTGGAACACCACTGTCGAGTTCGACACTGACCTACACCGCTACGAGTTTGACGAATGGTACGGCTTACTTTTTCAAAGTTGCCGCGGTGAATCTAGCCGGTCAGTCACCATTGTCGTCCGAGAAGTCCGCCACTCCCGGCGCGGTACCGGGCTCTCCGGTCATCACGACCGCGACCGCGGGAAATACTTCCGTGCAACTGACGTGGACCGTGCCCATTGCCGGAGGAACGGCGACGTCGGGCTACTACATCTACCGAGGCACGAGTGCAGGTGGCGAGTCGGCCACGGCCCTTAACTCGTCCGCGGTGACCACCACGACGTATTCGGCGACTGGGCTTACGAATGGCACAACGTATTACTTCGTCGTGAAGGCAAAAAACTCTATTGGACTCTCGCTCGCTTCTAACGAAGTGAGCGCTCTACCCGCGACCGTTCCCGGATCTCCAACCCTAAAGAGCGCAGTTGCGGGTAACACGCAGGTGACGCTGACTTGGACGGCACCGACCAACATTGGTGGGTCGCTAATTACTGGCTACAACGTCTTTATGGGCACGACATCGGGTGGTCAGTCGGCCACACCACTGAACGGGTTAACGCCGCTCTCATCGACAACGCTCACCTACACCGCCACCGCGCTGACCAACTCGACGACCTACTACTTCACGGTCAAAGCGCTCAACGTTGTTGGAAGTTCGCCGGCGTCCGCACAGCTTTCGGCGAAACCAGCGAATGTTCCTGGGGCACCCAATTCACCAACGGCCACTACCGCGACGTCGGGGAGCGGTGTTCGACTGACGTGGACAACGCCGACCTCAAATGGTGGATCTTCGGTTACTTCTTACGTGGTGTACCGCTCAACGACGAGCGGGAACGAAGTGAGCTTCGCGACGGTGACGTGCTCATCGAATACGTGTAATTACTCGAATTCGACATCGACTGTTTCGGGTACGACGTACTACTACAAAATTGCTGCGGTGAATAGCATCGGTACTGGTCCGCAATCAACTGAGGTGAGTGCGAAAGCTCGCTAGCGGCCGCGCCAACCACAGGTCGTCGCAAGCGGCTTCCGCATGTGCGTGATAAGCCAGTAGCCTTCGCCTGGTGAAACTGAGTCACGCAATTCCTCGTACACCATGGCGCGCAACGTCGACTTGGTCGTTTCGACCGCGAATGTTCATTCCACTGGTCTTCGGACTCAGCCTCTTTGGTTTTGGCGAGGGTCTTTTAGTTGACTCACGCTGGGGAGCGACACCTTGGACAGTCTTTGCCGAAGGCATTTCCAAACACGCTCACATCTCAATTGGCTGGTCTACCGCCGCAATTAGCGCAGTGGTGCTGTTGCTATGGTTCCCGCTGCGTGAGCGACCAGGACTGGGAACGATTGCCAATCTCGTCATCATCGCGACTTTTCTCGATCTCACCGCGGCGTGGCTTCCACTGCCGACCAACCCGGCAATTAAATGTCTCTACATCGTCGCCGCAGTCGTGGTCATTGGTATTGGCAGCGCTCTCTACTTGACCACGGCTTTAGGACCGGGCCCCCGAGACGGTCTCATGACGAGCCTCCATCGTCACTTTGGTGTGAGCGTTGTCTACGTGCGTTTAGGAATCGAAGTGATAGTGCTGGCAGTGGGATGGTCACTCGGCGGTACGGTGGGAATTGGCACGGTTGTGTTCGCCACCACTATTGGATTTAGTATCGGACTATCTCTGAATCTTCTAAGCAAAGTTCTGAAGTTCGTCGCTCATGATTAGCGGCAGTCGACTCGCAGCGTTCTTCATCTCGTCAGCCCTGATAATCCTGGTACCGGGTCCGAGCGTCTTATTTACGTTGGCCCGCGGAGTGGCGTGGGGGAGGGTGGTCGCAGTGTTGACCGTCCTCGGAAATAGTTTGGGCACGATCTTGCTAGCGGAGATGATGGCAGTTGGACTTGGACCACTCTTGCAGCGCTCCAAACCGCTTTCAATTGTGCTGCAGGTAGCTGGTGGCGCGTACTTGTTGTGGTTGGGTGTCGATGCGCTGCGCCATAGAAAAGAGCACGCGCAGGCCATGACCAAGCGAGAACCGCAGCGTCCCACTAATCTGATGATCGTTCGTCAGGGTTTCGTGGTGGGCATACTTAATCCGAAGTCGCTGGTGTTTTTCGGTGCGGTCTTCCCCCACTTCGTCGACCGAAGTCACGGAAGCGTGACGGCGCAGCTGCTTCTTTTAGGCGCCATTTTCACTGTAATGGGATTCGTGAGTGACGCCACGTGGGGTTTAATTGCGGGTACTGCTCGAGAGTGGCTGGCTGACTCACCTAAGCGCTTGGAGATGCTGCGCACCATTGGGGGAGTAGTGATGTGCGCATTAGGAGTCCTCATTCTTGAGAGTGCGATTGCTTCGTAACTCTCTTTGCCGCTGCAATCTGCATTGTCGATCGGCCCAGTTAGTTAGTACTCTCAACCTAGAGTCCCTAGGTTGTTTGAGGTCGTGGTGAAGATTCCTACACTTGAAGTTGTGGGGAAGCCAACATGAGTATGCACGGGTCGACCGGAGCCATGCACGGACGATCGAGTGTTCGATCAATGAAGCGTGATCGCACCTTGCTGGAGCATCGCGTGAAAAAGGGCACGTTGCCACGAATACTCAAGTTCGCGCGATCGTATCGGAAAATGCTCATAATTTTCTTGGTGGCGGTAGTCCTCGACGCGGTGGTGAGTTCTGTTGCTCCATTAGTACTTCGCGCAATTATTGATCGCGGTATTGCACATCGTCGTGAAAGTCTCATCATTGGACTGTCGCTACTTACGGCCGCCCTGGCAATATTCGACGCCGTGCTCTCTCTCGCACAACGGCGAATTTCGGCGCTAATCGGTGAGGGTTTAATTTACGATTTACGAGCCAAGGTCTACGCACATATTCAGCAGATGCCCATTGCGTTTTTTTCACGAACGCAGACTGGCGCGCTGATTAGTCGTTTGAATAATGACGTCATCGGTGCCCAACAGGCATTCACTGACCTCTTTTCTAACGTAGTGGGCAACATAATTTTAGTCGTGTTGATTCTGGCCACCATGTTCGTACTGAGCTGGCCAGTGACGTTGGTGGCGCTCGTCTTGCTGCCAATCTTTCTGCTACCCGCGCGGTACGTTGGCCGTCGACTCGGCACGCTCTTCCAGCAGGGTATGCAATTAAACGCCGAAATGAATATGGTGATGAGCGAGCGATTTAACGTCGCCGGTGCGATGTTGGTGAAACTGTTCGGACGTCCAAATGATGAACTTGAACGCTTCGAATCAAGGGCCGGTCAGGTTCGCGATATGGGTGTTCGACAGGCGTCGTATCAGCGATTCTTCATCGTGGCCCTATCACTCACCGCGTCGTTGGCAACGGCCTTCGCGTACGGATTCGGCGGAGTTCAGGTACTGCACGGCACACTCGCGATCGGTACGGTGGTCGCGCTGACGGCCTACCTGGGGCGCCTGTATGGACCTCTCACACAGCTCTCCAATCTGAATATCGATTACATGTCCGCGATGGTGAGTTTTGAGCGACTCTTCGAAGTGCTCGACCTCGAGCCAATGATTCAAGAGAGCCCGGACGCCCAGACCATTCCCGGGGGGCCAGCCGAACTGCAATTTAGGGGTGTCGATTTCTCCTATCCCGGGGCCGAAGAAGTATCACTGGCGTCGCTCGAGGCAGTGGCCGTACTTGACGACAGCCCACGCACCGCCGTGCTCCACGACATCACCTTTAGCGTTCAACCGGGCACAATGACCGCACTCGTTGGCCCGAGCGGCGCTGGGAAGACGACAATTTCTCTGCTCGTCTCACGCCTCTACGACGTTGAGCACGGTGAGGTGACCATTAATGGTCTGAACGTACGACTCGCCACGAACGCGTCGCTGAGCGACACCGTGGGTGTCGTCACGCAAGATCCCCACTTATTTCACGACTCACTACGCGCGAACCTCTTATTCGCAAAACCTCACGCGACTGAAGCCGACTTGGAAGTGGCGTTACGAGCAGCTCAAATCTGGGAGCTAGTTGCTTCACTACCGCTCGGCCTTGACACGGTGGTGGGTGAGCGTGGCTATCGACTTTCGGGTGGCGAAAAACAGCGAGTGGCGCTGGCCCGATTGCTATTGAAGTCACCGCGTCTCGTGGTGCTCGACGAGGCGACCGCTCACTTAGACAACGAAAGTGAGGCTGCGGTGCAGCGAGCGCTCGAAGAGACCATGTCCTCACGCACGTCACTAGTCATTGCTCACCGACTTTCAACAATTCGACGCGCGGATCAGATTCTCGTCATTGACAAGGGAATGATTGTGCAACGCGGAACCCATGATGAGTTATTGGTGGCGGGTGGGCTGTACCGCGATCTCTACAACACCCAGTTCGCGGGCCAAGAGCGTTAACCCATTGCGTGGGCGCCACCGTCCACGTGGATTATCGACCCTGTTGTTCCACGCAGTAGGGGTGACAAGAGGGCCACCGCGGTGTCCGCAACGGCGCTGGCGTCGTGCACGTCCCAACCAAGTGGGGCTCGATCGCTCCACGTGTCCTCAAACTGAGAAAAACCGGGAATGGATTTGGCCGCCATCGTACGGATCGGACCGGCGGCCAACATATTGACCCGAATGTGGTCCTTTCCTACTTCACGCGCGAGGTAGCGCCCGAGTGATTCAAGACCGGCCTTCATCACACCCATCCAGTCGTACATTGGGTACGCGCGTGATCCATCAAAATCGAGCGCGATGACTGAAGCCCCGCCGAGCGCGGTACTTCGCTGGAGCAAGGGGCGAAAGGCGCCGACTAGGGCGCCGAGCGAATACGTCGATATCTGCATCGCCGTCGCCACGTCCTCCCACGGCGCCGTGAACATGCCGCTACCCAGGCACGAAGCGGGGGCGTAGCCAATGGCGTGGACGAGGCCGTCGAGGCGGCCAAAGCGCCGTTCGATCTCTTTAACTGCTTCAGCTATCTGAGTGGGCTCCGTCACGTCCAATTCGACAATCTCGCCGACCTCGCCTAATTTGCGGGCTGTACGTCGCGTTAGGGAGGCCCCCCGCCCGGCCCCGGAGAGGGCGACGGTGGCCCCTTCGGCCAGAGCCCGCTGGGCTATCCCAAAGGCCAACGACTCATCAGTTAAAACTCCAGTAATCAGGATGCAGTGATTGGTCAGTAGTCCCATGTTGTTAGCGTACTTGTCGACATCAAATTAAGTGAGGACGCAAATGGGAACAGTAGGCATTCTCGGAGGTACCGGTCCGGCAGGACGCGGGGTAGCGGTTCGATTAGCGAGCGCGGGCTATGACGTGGTGCTCGGGTCCCGAGACGCGCAACGCGCGACGTCAACCGCCGCCGAAATCGTAGTTCGAGGCACTGGCACGGTGGGTGGCGCAAGTAACGAAGAGGTCGCTCAGTGTGACGTGATTGTGGTGGCGACACCGTGGGACTCGGCGGTGGCGACCGTACGTGGACTGAAAGAATTGCTGGCGAACAAAGTGGTCATTTCAATGGTGAACGCGCTGCAACGTGAGGGTAAGGAACTAATCCCGCTCTACCCACCTCGGGGTTCAATGGCAGCACAGATCGCGTTTGCCTTGCCTGAAAGTCTGGTCGTTGGTGCGTTTCACCACTTACCCGCACAGCAGATGGAGAATTTAGACAGTGGTCTCGAAGCTGACGTGGTCATATTTTCTGATCACAACCAAGCTCGTGAAGAGGTCGCAGTACTCGTGAACGCCATGCCTGGTCTGCGCGCCGTAGTGGCTGGTTCGATGTCGCTGGCTAGTGCAGTTGAAGCCTTTACGGCAGTGTGCATCTCGGTGAATATCCGACACAAAGCACACAGTTACGTGAAACTCGCGGGACTGTAATTGCGATGAAACTGTACGACAGTGCGCGTCAGGGAATCTTTCCAATGGAACTGGGACCTCTTGTCACGATGTACAGCTGCGGAATCACTCCGTATGATTCTGCCCACTTAGGTCACGCTTTCGTCTATCTAACCTTTGACGTACTGCAGCGACGACTTCGTGATGCCGGCCACCAGACACACTGTGTGCGCAACGTCACTGACGTCGATGACGATATTTTGAAGAAGGCGCGTCAACTTGGGGTTAACTACCTCGACTTGGCGGCTCAAGAAATGGCGAAGTTTGATCGCGATATGCAGTTAATCAATCTTTTACCAGTTTTTAGTGAACCTCGCGCCACAGGCGCAATCGCTGAAATTTTGACACTGATCGGTCAAACATTCGACGAAGGTCTCGCGTATGAAGTTGACGGGTGGGTCTACTTCGAGGTCTCGAAGTTTCCGCGCTTCGGTCAGGTGAGCCACGAAAGCCGGGCGAGCATGCTCGAACTCGCAGAAATTCACGGAGGTAACCCCTCCGATCCACGTCGCCGCGATCCCTTGGACTTCGTGCTCTGGCAGCCGTCACTCGCGGATGAACCATCGTGGGAGTCTCGATGGGGTGCGGGTCGACCCGGCTGGCACATTGAGTGCTCGGCGCTCGCTCTGCGCGACCTGGGTGAGACGTTGGACGTACACGGTGGAGGTCGAGATCTAGCCTTTCCCCATCACGAATGTGAGGCGGCGCAGAGTGAATCAGTCACCGGTGCCCCTTTTGTTCGCCACTGGCTTCACGTGGGACTCGTTGGCCTTGACGGCACGAAGATGTCCAAGTCGCTCGGCAACCTGGTATTCGTGGACAAGTTGGCGGCCCAAGCCGAGCCGGCCGCCGTGCGTCTGGCTCTTTTGGATCAGCACTATCGACAAGATTGGGAGTGGCACGGCGAACTCTTGTCGCTGGCGCAGTCGCGTCTCGCCACTTGGCGATCAACATTGACGTGTGCGCGAGCGAGCACCGTCCTAGACGACGTTCGTGAAGCGTTAGACGACGATCTCAACACCCCAGGGGCCATTGCGGCGATCGATGAAGCCGCCCAAGCGGGCTTTAACGTCGCCACTCCCGCGGCGTTGCTCGGTATTACGCTGTAGGTGACGAAAGGTCATAATGGCGGATGTAGAAGTAGTTCTTCCCGATGGCAGCGAACGGACGCTGCCTGGTAACTCGACCGCCCACGATCTCGCTGGAGCAATAGGGTCTCGCTTAGCGAAAGATGCCCTGGCGGCGGTAGTTGATGGCGAACTGACCGACCTCAGTTCTCCGTTGCCGACGAAGTCAACGGTTGCCATCGTGACTCCGGCTAGCGATTTAGGCCGGGAAGTACTTCGTCACTCGACCGCACACGTGCTAGCCCAGGCCGTGACGCGTCTGTGGCCCGGTGCCCACTACGCGATTGGACCAGCGATTCGCGATGGTTTTTATTACGATTTTGCGCTTCCGGGCGATGGCCGCTTCAGTGATGATGACTTAGACCGCATTGACGCCGAGATGCGCGCGATCATGGCCGAAGATCAGCCCTTCGTGCGATCCGAATACTCTATTGCCGATGGACTTGAATTATTCAAGGACCAGCCATTCAAAGTTGAGATTATTGAAGCGGTCAAAGCTGGTAGCGAAGACGACCTGGCCGAAGTCGCGAGTGCGTCAGTGGTGTCCGCGTACGAAAACACACCGAACTTCCGCGATCTCTGCCGGGGTCCCCACGTGCCCTCCACTGGACGTCTGGGCCATTTTCGTTTGATGCGCGTCGCGGGCGCCTACTGGCGTGGCGACGAGAAGAATCAACAGCTCCAGCGCATCTACGGCACCGCATGGGAGTCAAAGGATGCATTGGCGGCGCACCTAGTGCAACTTGAGGAGGCTGAACGGCGCGACCATCGTCGCTTAGGTCAAGAACTTGATCTCTTCTCGTTCCCGAGTGAACTGGGTCCGGGCCTCGCGGTCTTTCACCCCCGCGGAGGAATAATTCGCAGAGTGATGGAGGAGTACTCACGCCAACGCCACGTGGAAGGCGGCTACGAGTTTGTGTACTCTCCGCACATCACCAAAGCGGAACTGTTTGAAACTTCGGGGCACCTTCAGTGGTTCGCCGATGGTATGTATCCGCCCATGGAGCTCGATGAGGGTCAGCGTTACTACCTCAAACCCATGAACTGTCCATTCCACGTACTGATCTTCAAGGCGCGTCAGCGGAGCTATCGAGAGCTACCACTGCGAATGTTCGAGTTCGGCACGGTCTACCGCTACGAGAAGTCAGGTGTGGTGCACGGTCTGACTCGAGTCCGGGGCATGACCCAAGATGATGCGCATATTTTCTGCACCCGTGAGCAGATGGGCGAAGAGTTAGCGAATCTATTGACCTTCGTACTGGGCCTCTTGCGAGATTTCGGGTTGAACGATTTCTACCTCGAACTTTCGACACGCCCGGAAGGAAAGGCGGTTGGAACTGACGCGGAGTGGAGTGAGGCTGAAGCAACCTTGGCCACAGTGGCGACTGCGGCTGGACTCGAACTCGTTCGTGACGAAGGCGGGGGAGCATTTTACGGTCCGAAGATTTCGGTGCAGGCCCGTGACGCGATTGGCCGAACGCACCAAATGTCAACTATTCAATTGGACTTCCAGTTGCCCCAGCGCTTCGAAGCGACGTACGTGGCGGGCGACAACGCTCGTCACCAGCCCATCATGATTCACCGAGCGCTCTTTGGCTCCGTGGAGCGATTTATTGCAATTTTGATTGAGCACTATGCCGGCAATATGCCCACCTGGTTGAGCCCCGAGCAGGTTCGCGTGCTTGGAGTTCGTGATGATCACGATGACTACGCCTACCAAGTCGCCGCCGCCCTCAAAGGAGACGGCGTGCGCGTAGCCGTGGAACCGGCCAACGAGCCCCTGGGCGCGCGCATTCGCAAGGCGAAGTTAGAAAAGATTCCCTACATCGTGGTCGTCGGGGATGACGACGTGAAACTTGGCACGCTAGGAATCAATGCCCGTGGATCGAACGATCCGGAGCGTGGCGTGCAATTGGCGGCGTTTCGCTTACGGCTGCGCGACGAAATAGCCAGCCACGGATCGCCTGAGGCACCGTAGTGCCACTCGAGCGTTTCTCCGCGGCATGGCGCGAAGGTTACGTCACTACTGCGAGCAGCAAAGAGAGTGGCATGTCAGCGCCCTGCGTCTTTTGTCAGCTCGCTGAGCTCGAACCGAGCGTCGAGTCGGGTGTCATCTGGCACACTCCAAAGTCGTTCGTTACCCTCAACGCATTTCCGTACGGATCGGGTCACTTGCTGGTGCTGCCGCGACGACACGTGGCGCCGCTCAGCGATCTCGATGATGACGAATATTCCGATTTCTTTCTCTTAATCAGAAAAACGGTACTGGCCATTGAGAAGGCGTATGGCGCGGATGGTTTAAACGTTGGCCTTAATTTGGGCCAAGCCGCCGGCGCCGGCATTCCCCAGCATCTTCACGGACACGTGTTGCCTCGATGGAGCGGCGATACCAATTTCATGACCACCATTGGAGAAACACGAGTTCTGCCGGAATCTCTAGAGTCAACTTGGCATAAGGTCCGGGCCCACTTTGCTTCTTAAGTCATCAGCACTCGGTCGGTAGACTTGTCATAAGGATCCGGAGGATCAATGTTCGACGGAAAGTTTCGTAAGTCGGTCGATGCGACCACAGCCCCAATCGGACGTTGGCTCGTTCGCCGAGGTTGCTCCGCTGATGTGCTCACCGCCTCGGGATTGGTGTTCGCCTGCGCGACAGCGTGGGCAATCGCCACCGGCTATCACCTATGGGCCGCCCTGCTCCTGACTCTCACCGGCTTTCATGACCTTTTTGATGGTCCGGTGGCGAAAGCGTCGCACCGTGCGAGTCAACGTGGAAGTTTCTTTGATTCAGTCGTGGACCGTCTTTCTGATGCGCTGTTGTTGGGTGGCTCGGCGTTCTACCTAACGGCGCACGGCCACGGACAGTTGGCGCTTCTGCCGTTCGCCATCATGACGACAACCTTCATGATCTCCTACCAGCGCTCGAAGGCGGAGAGTCTGGGACTCACGGCTAAGGGTGGTTTGATGGAGCGTGCGGAGCGAATGATTCTGTTCGGCATTGGACTCTTGGCGAAGTCAATATTTATTCCTGTCCTGTGGGTGTTACTTGTTCTCACGGCAATGACTGCGGCTGGACGTTTTTGGCGTGTTTGGCAGATTGCCGCCGCTCCCGAAGCGCCACCGCAGCCAACACCCGCTGCCCCGCGGCACATTGGCCGACTCCGCCGAAGCGTCAGCCGAACCTCACGACACTGAGCATGTCCGGTAAATTTCGAGTCGCGCTCTTTAAGACGCTGGGTGGTGCGGCAGAGCTTTTACCCGAACGCTTCGACGTTACCCTCGGTCGATATTTGGCCAGCTTGTACGGACGCCGTTTGAGTGGAGCGCGGCAAAACTTGAGGGAAAACCTTCGTCACGCACTGGGGCCAGTTGGTTCGGTGCCGAGCGATCAATTTGTTGAACGTTTCGTTAATCGAGCCTTTGCGAGTTACGGACAGTACTGGGCCGAAGGTGCGAAACTCCCATCACTCAGCAAAGCCGTAGTAGCGGATCGTTGTATTTTTTCCGAGGGGGTTGAGCACCTCGAAGATTCGAAGGCGAGGGGCAAGGGCACAATCCTGGCAATACCGCACGTCGGAAGTTGGGAATGGGGCGGCTCGTATGTCGAGCAGTTGGGCATGCCGATGACCGCCGTGGCCGAAGAGTTGGACCCTCCGGCCCTCTTTCGATGGTTTAAAAAAAAGCGCGAGGCCATGGGAATTCTGATTGAACCGCTCAACGACCAAGCGAGCGGAGTCTTATTGAGGACACTTCGAGCTGGTGAACTGATTGGACTCCTTTGCGATCGAGATCTTCAAGGAAACGGGGTCGAGGTCGAGTTCTTTGGTGAGCGAGTCACTATGCCGGCCGGTCCCGCGACCTTGGCGCTTCGCACGGGAGCCACGCTGCTCGCGGGAGCTGCGTACGCCGGTCCCGGGTCAGATCACTTCGTCGTCGTGACGCCACCAATTGAGGCCGTGCGCTTGGGGCGACTACGAGACGACGTCACACGAATCACTCAGGTAATCGCGCATGAACTCGAGGGCTTGATTCGCCGTGCGCCCGAACAGTGGCACGTTTTGCAGCCACGTTTCACGAACCCGTAGTCGTGCGCGTCGCCCTCGTGTCACCGTACGCCCTGAGCGTGCACGGTGGCGTACAAGAACAGGTTTTGGCCATGAGCCGTGAACTGGCCGGTCGCGGCCACGACGTATTGATTATCGCGCCCGACTCCAGTGACCACTCGTCCTACGACACTCCGGCCACAGTCGTCCGACTGGGACACCTCCTGTCACTTCCCGCCAATGGATCACGAGCTCCACTTACCCTTTCGCCACGAGCTTCGTCGCAAGCTCTGCGTGCCGTCAGCAACTTCTCTCCATCGGTTGTGCACTTCCACGAGCCATTTGCCCCCCTAATCGGCTGGGCCACACTGTGGGCTCACCGTTTCCCCGCAGTGGCGACGTTCCACCGCAGCGGCGATGGTCCCGCACTGAAATGGACCGGACCACTGCTGCGCGCTCTCGCCGCAAAGATTGACGTTGCCGCTGGCGTGAGTAGTGAAGCCACCACCACCATTGAGACGGCGGCAGGCGTTAAGGCTGAGCTTCTCTTTAACGGCTTTGAAAGCGCACGGTTTGTAGCGGAACCTCGTATTCGCGATGATGGGGTGCTGCTCGTGGCCCTTGGTCGTCTCGAATCGCGCAAGGGGATGGCCCACGCGATTAATGCCGTGCGAACCCACAACGACCGATCGAGCCAAAAGTGGAAACTGGTGTTGGTGGGAGATGGACCCGAGCGAGCGATGCTCGAGGCGTTGGCGGCGCACGATGAGTGCATCACTTTCGAGGGAGCGGTGAGCGACAGCGAGAAACGCCGGTGGTTACGACGAGCTAACGCCGTTATCGCTCCGTCGACACGAGGAGAGAGTTTTGGTCTCGTACTTCTTGAGGCCATGGCGAGTGAGTCAAATATCGTGGCGAGCGATATTGCGGGCTATCGCGACGCCGCAGGCCCACACGCTGCGTTATTTGCTCCGGGTGATGCGTCGGCACTGGAGTTAGCCATTGAACAGTCGCTCGCGAGCGAGACCATTGGTCGAATAGCTGCGGCTCGCGCCTACGCCGAGAACTGGTCGATGCAGTCGCTGATGGATAAGTATGAAGTCCTCTACGACAAGGCACGCGCTGGCTTCACTGGCACACGGTAGCCTTGTCTGGTGGCAACTAAGCAGCGGTCCCGGACTCGAAAGAATCAGTCGTCACGTGACCGAGGTCCACGCTACGTAGAGCCAGTTCTCGATCCGACATGGCAAAGTCCTTATGCGCCAACGACGCAAGAGCGTGAAGCCAATCAACACGTGGTTCGCCGATTCGCTCTGCGACGCAAACTACCCGTGACGTTGGCGGTGGCCGTGGTCTCTCTGGGCCTGATTGTTGCGGTGGTGGTTGTTCCGTGGCTCCCCGCTGTGGGAGTGGTGATGGCGGGTCTCTACGGATGGGACTTACGTCGTTCGCTGGTTCGATTTGAGCAGCAGGGAACACAATTAGCCGGACTCGTGCTGGATTCGTTTCGCCCGGGTGGAAGCAGCACCGATCGTCAACGCCTCATCACGGTGCTGGACCGACTAGCGGCCACGTTTGGCGTTGACGGAATTAGTGCCTTCATTATCGATGATGGCTGTTATAACGCCGCTCTAGTTCCGAACGGTTCGGCGTACTCCTTCTTCGTGACCAGCGCCGTCATGAGTGATTTTGAATTAATCGAGCTCGAGGGCATGGTGGCTCACTGTCTCGCTCGTCAGCGTCTGGGTCTGTTGACGCGAGAGTGTGTGGCATCAGTGGTGTCAACGTCGCTCGAGAATCGAAAAGTATTAGCGGGAAGCGGCACGGCCTACCGGGCCGATGAAGTCGCCGCCGCCGCGATTCGCTATCCCCTGGGACTGGCCGGGGCGCTACGTCGCTGCGCCCGTCAAGTAACCCCGAAAGACTCGTTCTTCCTCACGTCGCCGTACGCCGGTTGGCGCTGGATTTGGTTCAATCAGTGGAGTGATCGTCCCTCATCGGACTTAGGCGATTTGGACGATGTGGAACTACGAGCCATGGCGCTCGAAGAGTGGTAAAGATCTCCCATTAGGCTACGAGCATGAGTTCGAACCCTTCTTCATCAATAATTGGATCAGCACTCGTCAAGCGGGGACTAGCCGACATGTTGCGCGGTGGCGTCATCATGGACGTGGTCAATCCCGAACAGGCAAAGATTGCTGAAGATGCTGGAGCGGTCGCCGTAATGGCGCTCGAGCGAGTGCCGTCGGATATTCGTCGTGACGGTGGGGTTGCGCGAATGAGTGACCCGCAGATGATTCAAGAAATCCAAGCAATCGTGACCATCCCCGTTATGGCCAAAGCTCGGATTGGGCATTTTGCCGAAGCACAGATTCTCCAAGCACTCGACGTTGACTACATCGACGAGTCCGAGGTCTTGACCCCAGCTGACGAGGAGAACCATATCGACAAGTGGGGCTTTACCGTTCCCTTCGTCTGCGGCGCGACCAATTTGGGTGAAGCCCTCCGACGGATTGGTGAGGGTGCTTGCCTGATTCGTTCGAAGGGCGAAGCCGGTACTGGCAATGTGGTTGAGGCAGTGCGTCATCTGCGCACGATCAATGCTCAAATTCGTCGGTTAGTTAGCGCCGACGCTTCAGAGCTCTTTTCGCTGGCCAAAGATCTTCAAGCACCGCTGCCCTTAGTGCAAGAAGTCGCCGCGACGGGACGCCTACCCGTTCCAATGTTCTGTGCCGGTGGCATATCTACTCCAGCGGACGCGGCGTTGGTGCTGCAGTTGGGTGCCGAAGCAGTCTTTGTTGGTTCTGGCATCTTCAAGAGCGAAGACCCCAATCGGATGGCGCGCGCCATAGTCGAGGCGACCACGCACTTCGAAGACGCCGCCGTCGTGGCAAAAGTCTCGACCGGTCTGGGCGCGGCCATGCGTGGTGCGGAGACTTCGACGTTGGAAATGCGTCTGGCCGAGCGCGGTTGGTAGTGCCACGCGTTGGCGTGCTGGCCCTCCAGGGTGACGTACGCGAACACGTCGCGATGCTGCACGCCATTGGCGTAACGGGGGAGTTAATTAAACGTCCCGAACAGCTCGAGGGACTCGACGGAATTATTTTTCCCGGTGGCGAATCGACGACGATGGCGCATTTACTCGCGACGTCGGGTCTGCAATTGGCTCTAGAAGAGCGAGTAGCCAATGGACTTCCCGTACTAGGTACCTGTGCCGGACTGATTCTGCTCAGCCACAAAGTGTTGGACGGTCGCGATCAGCAATGGAGCTTGCGGGCTCTCGACGTTATCGTTCGACGAAACGGATACGGCCGCCAAATTGCCAGTTTTGAATCGCCAGTTGACGTGAAGGGAGTCGGCGTCGTGCCTGGTGTATTTATCCGAGCACCCCGAATCGAGGCGTGGGGCAAGGATGTGGAAGTACTAGCGAAACTTGATCATGGTGACGGCCCACATCCAGTTCTGGTTCGACAGGGCGCTATTTGGGGCTGCTCGTTTCACCCCGAACTGACCAACGATTCATGGCTCCACCAGATGTTTACGTCCAGTCTTTAATTTACCGATAGCATTGCGTCGCCCCTCGGGGCAGGAGGAACCATGTCCGGCCATTCGAAGTGGGCAACGACCAAGCACCGTAAAGGTGCCAAAGACAGCGCCCGAGCCAAAGTTTTTGCGAAAATAATTCGCCAGGTTGAAGTAGCAGCCCGTGAAGGTGGGGGGGACCCCGCGTCGAACGCGAGCCTGCGAACCATGTATCAAAAGGCTCGAGAGGCGTCGGTGCCAATCGACACCATCGAACGCGCCATCAAGCGCGGAACCGGTGAGCTCGAGGGCGTGCGCTACGAAGCTGTCACGTACGAGGGTTACGCGCCAGGGGGCATTGCCATGATTGTCGAAACTCTCACTGACAATCGCAATCGCACCAGTGCCGAAGTAAAGCACCTCTTCTCGAAAAATGGCGGCACCATTGCTGAGCCGGGTGCAGTGTCGTGGCAGTTTGACCGCAAGGGAATACTAGAAATTCAAGGGCCCCTTGACGAAGAACAATTACTCGAGTGGGTTCTTGAGGCTGGTGGCGAGAATTTTGAGGCCAACGGATCGAACTTTACCGTGACGACCGAACCCCATGATGTGGCGTTGGTTCGCGATGCCTTAGAGGCATTTGGCCTAAAGGTGCTCAGTGCCGATTTGACGCTCGTGGCGCAGACTTCAATTCCGGTCGACGAAGAGGGGGAGGCCAAAAAGGTTCTTCGACTCATGGACGCGATCGACGAACACGATGACGTCCAGAATGTCTTCTCAAATTTTGATATTTCCGATGAAATAATGGCAACTTTCGAGGGCTAAACCCCATTGCTGGCCTACGACGAGGTACTATCGAACGTATGTTCGTACTAGGAATCGACCCCGGGTTGACCCGTTGTGGCTTTGGGTTGGTGGAGGGTTCTTTCGATGGCCTGGAGTCATTTAAGGCGCTGAGGGCGGGGGTCATCGAGACCGACCCTGGGATGGAAGTTGAAAAACGCCTGGGTCAACTCCTTGTGGAACTGCGCGCCCTGTTGAGTGAAACCCAGCCTGACGCGGTCGTCGTCGAAAGAGTTTTTTTCCAACGAAATGCTAAAACTGCAATTCCCGTGGCTCAAGCCAGTGGAGTAGCGGTGGCGCTGGCGGGAGCGCTCGATCTGCCCGTGCGCCAATTCACTGCTCAAGAAGTGAAGCTGGCGGTGACGGGCTACGGGGCGGCGAGCAAGATTCAAGTCCAGGGCATGGTGACGCGACTCTGTTCGCTGAGTGAGATCCCAAAACCCGCCGACGCCGCCGACGCTCTGGCCTTGGCTATTACCTACTTCATGACGTCGCGCACCGAACGTCGTCTGGCATTGGGACGCCCCGGATGATTGCCTGGCTACGCGGAGTGCCACTCGAAGTACTTGACAGCGGATCGATCGTCATGAATGTGCAAGACGTCGGATACGAAGTGTACGTGGCGTCGCCCAATCATATGATCCTCGGCGATGAGACCGATCTCTTCATCTACACAGTCGTTCGCGACGACGCAATCGTGTTGTACGGATTCAACTCGATACGTGAACGTTCTTTTTTCACGTTATTGCTCGCCACGCCGGGAGTTGGACCGTCCACCGCGTTGGCGGCCCTTCGTACTTTTTCAATTAATGAAATGGTTGCCGCTATTGAACACGATGACGCCAAGCGCATCGCGGAGATTCCTGGAGTTGGTCTTAAAACGGCTAATCGAATAGTCCTCGAATTGAAGGGAAAGGTCGCGATTGACGCCAATGCCGGTCCGGTGCGTGCTCCCGACAAGTCATCGAGCGACATTCACGAAGCCTTAAAGGCGCTTGGCTACAGCATTGCGGAGATCCGTGCTGCGTTGGATGACGTTGATCTACCCTCTGATGAGGCGTCCGCACTTCGTACCGCGCTGCACCTATTGGGGCGCCAGTGAGCCGTCGGGAAATAGACCTCGAGGGACTTAGCGCGACTGTGGTCACGCCCACCGCCAATGAGTCCGAGCGTCGAGCCGAAGTCTCGTTGCGTCCAAATAGCCTGCAAGAATTTGTTGGTCAACGCGAACTCGTCCAGCACCTTGAGATTGTTCTTGGTTCAGCTCGCGCCAGAGGTCAAGTTTCGGATCACTTACTCTTTGCGGGCCCTCCAGGTCTTGGCAAGACATCGCTGGCGAGCATTGTTGCTTCTGAAATGGGCAGCGGACTGCGGATCACCTCTGGTCCGGTGTTGGCTCGACCGGGTGATATCGCCGCGCTCTTGACGGACTTGCAAGATGGAGACGTGTTGTTCATTGACGAGATTCACCGCCTCTCTCGTGCCGTTGAAGAGGTTCTTTACCCAGCCATGGAAGACCATCGACTCGATGTCATGATCGGACGTGGTCCCTCAGCTCGATCAATCCGTCTGGAGCTTCCAAACTTCACTCTGGTCGGAGCGACAACTCGGACCGGCCTGGTGGCCGCACCACTTCGGGATCGTTTCGGATTTATTGGGCAACTTGATTTATACGACTCGGGGGAGCTGGAGATAATTGTGGCGCGTTCCGCAGTTTTGCTGGAAGTTTCGCTGGGCACCGGAGCAGCGGGCGTCATCGCCAGACGAAGTCGCGGAACACCGCGAATTGCCAACCGATTGCTTCGTCGGGTTCGCGACTATGCGGCCGTCGAGGGAATCGCGATGGTTACGAGCGATATCGCTGAAACCGCTTTGACGTTATTTGGTGTTGACCACTTTGGTCTGGACAAAATTGACCGGCGAATTCTCGGCTTACTTTGCGACCAGTTTTCGTCGCAGCCGGTTGGACTCACGACGCTGGCCCACGCGTGTGGTGAGGAGCCGTCAACCATCGAGGATGCGTATGAGCCATTCCTATTGCGTGCGGGGCTCTTGGCACGGACGCCCCGTGGTCGAGTGGCGACCGAAAAGGCATTTCACCATTTGGGGCTTCAGCCTCGTGGAGGCGGGCTGGTCTAGCCACGGGGCTGTGAGCGAGTAGTGTCTCTATGTCTATTGACGGAGGAATTTAACCATGTTGGCAGCTGCGAGCCACGGCTCATCATCCATTCTCATTATCTACGCCGTGGTCTTTGCGGCGCTCTACTTTTTCTACTTGCGTCCTCGTAGTCGCAAGCAGAAAGCGGCTCGCCTAGAGGGTCGAAAAGTTGAAGTGGGCGAGCGCGCCCAAACAATCGGCGGCTTCGTCGGCACCATCGTGAAGCAAGCCGATGACCTAGTTACCCTGCGTAGCGCTAGCGGTATTGAGCTTGATTTTGTCCCTTCCGCTATCGCGCGACGGTTTGATCCAGTCGTTACGCCCGAGGCGACGGATGACTCCTCGCATGAAGGCGACAGCAAGTAATGGCCTCAAAGGTTGGTTCACGCCGGTCACTCGTCGTCAGCCTCTTTCTCACATTGGTGATTTCGTTTGGTGCGCTGCTCACTACGATGTCATTTGGTTGGGGACCAAAACTAGGTCTCGACCTGGCCGGTGGCCTTTCGGTGGTGTACAAGCCAGCGGTGCCAACGAGCCAAGCCAATATGCAAGAGGTGGTCACTGTTTTGACTAACCGAGTGAACGGACTCGGTGTATCCGGTGCGCAGGTCAACCTTCAAAATAAGAACGTCGTAGTAAGTGTCCCGGGCGTCTCCGATGCTCGAGCGGTTCTCCAAACGGTTGGACAGACTGCGCAGCTGTTATTTCGTCCGGTACTTTGCCAAGTGACCCAGGCCGCCAAGGTCTACGACGTGAGCAAGTTGACACTGCCCGCCTGTGGGAGTAGCTACCTCTTAAGTGCGGCCAACCTAAATGTTGTCCAGGCTCCAAATTCGGTAAATGGTTACACGATTAACACTGTGCAGCCGGACCCACAGTTCGCGAAAGCAGCTTCCACACCACCTTCGGCCGACGATCCGACGAAGAGTGTGATTCTTCCCGTTTTGGGACAGCCTGGATCTCGTTACGTGTTGGGTCCCGCGCAGCTAACTGGACAGTCAATTGGTAAGGCATTCGCGCAACAGGACCAGGCCGGAGCCTGGGTTGTCAATTACACCTTGACTTCTGCAGGAAGTCCGCTGTGGGACAAAGTTGCGCAAGCGAATTTCCACCAACTGGTTGCCATCGAACTTGACGGCGTAATCCAGTCGGCACCCATCATTCAACCAACCCAAGCTTCGTTCAGCAGTTTTTCTGGATCGGGACAGATTTCCGGTTCGTTCACTCAGACGTCAGCGAAGAATCTGGCCCTGGCCATGGAGTTTGGTTCACTACCGGTGCGACTGGTCGCGCTGACCACACAAACGGTCTCACCAACGCTCGGCCATAGTTCGCTCGTTGCTGGACTGGGAGCTGGACTCGTCGGTTTAATCCTCGTTCTGTTCTACACCATTCTTTACTATCGAGCGCTCGGTCTCGTTATTGTGCTCGGTCTTGTTGCGACGGCCGCACTGCTGTGGGCGATTATCTCGGCGTTGGGCCACACGGCATTAGCACCGAGCTTCAACTTGGCGGGTGTCACTGGCCTAATTGTGTCAATTGGTATCACGGTCGATAGTTACATTGTTTATTTTGAGCGTCTCAAAGACGAAGCGCGAGCCGGCAGATCCTTACGTACGTCGGTCGACCGTGGTTTTCGCTCTGCCTGGCGCACAGTCTTGGCGGCTGACTTTGTCAGCCTCCTGGCGGCAGTCTTGCTCTACATCATCGCCGTAGGCGACGTGCGAGGATTCGCCTTCTTCTTGGGACTCTCAACGCTGATGGACGTGGGCATCACCTGGTACTTCACCCGGCCACTGGTCATTCTCCTGGGTCGTCGAAGTTCCAATAAGCATTCGGCGATTTCAATGGCTGCCGGGCTCGCCATAGAAGGAGCCAATCATGAGTAGTGAAGTCGAAATCGAAGTTAAGCGTCCCGGCCGTTTTGGTCGCCTCTATCAGGGCCTCACCACGATCGACTTCGTGGGACGTCGCAAAATCTGGTTTTCGGTTTCGGCGGTCATCATCATCTTGGGTCTCGGATCACTCGGGATTCGTGGATTCAATCTCGGCATCGACTTCAAGGGTGGAAGCTCTTGGGAGGTGCTGGCGCCGCACACCACGATTGGCGCAATGACGAGTGCGGTTGAAAAGGCGGGACTTCGACAACCGATTGTTCAGAAACTGGGCAAAGATACTTATCAAGTTTCGGCCGATCTCAACTCTCTCTCAACCGACCGTCAGCTCGCCGAAACGAACGCCGTAGTGGCGGCGATGGCCAAAGTAGCCGGAGTGACGGCTAATCAGGTTTCAACCTCTAGCGTGGGCCCCACCTGGGGTGGTCAGATTACTAATCGTGCACTCGAGGCACTCATAGTTTTCTTTATTGCGGTAGTGGCCTACATCAGTATTCGCTTCGAGCCGAAAATGGCTGCCGCGGCATTTGTCGCTATGGTGCACGACCTTCTCGTCACGGTGGGCGTGTACTCGTTGTTTGGCTTTCAGATCACGCCAGACACCGTTATCGCAATTTTGACAATCTTGGGTTATTCGCTCTATGACACGGTGGTGGTCTTCGACCGAGTTCGCGACAACACCTCTGGCGTCTTGAAGAGCGGTGACATGAACTACCCCGAGATGGTCAACCTTTCAATGAACCAGACCCTGGCTCGGTCAATCAATACATCGTTGGTAGCAATCCTTCCCGTGTTCTCAGTGTTAATTGTTGGCGCGTACATTCTCGGAGCGACCACGCTCGAAAACTACGGATTGGCTCTGGTAGTTGGGCTTTTGAGCGGAGCGTATTCTTCGATCTTTATCGCGAGCCCGCTGTTGTCACTATTGAAAGAGCGTGAGCCACGATTCCGAGAGTTGGCCGCGCGGGTCAATGCCCGGAGCGAACGTCAGATCTTGACGCCATCGAGCGCCGCAATGCTCGCGGGTGACGGTGTGCAACGCTCGGCTGGTTCCCAATCAAGGGGCGCCCGAGCCACCGGAACCTCGGTCACTGCTCGAGCACGCAAGCAGAAACGTCGCTAGGGCACCGGTAGGCTGACCCTATGGTTAGTCTCTCGTCGCGCTCAACGGCTGAATCGGCTCTGACGAGTTCCGTCGAACGTCTCATCGCTCGCTACGGTGAACACCATCTCGATGGTGAAGGTGACTTAATCCGAAAGGCTGGACTGGCGGCCATTACGGCCCATGAAGGGCAGTTACGGCGAACTGGTGAGCCCTACGTCACCCACCCAATCGCGGTGGCGGACATCGTGGCCGATCTGGGGCTGGACGCTCCCACAATTGTCGCGGCGCTACTACACGATGCGGTCGAGGACACTGGCATCACCAACCAATGGTTGGCTGAGGAGTTTGGCGATCGTGTGGCGGCGGTCGTCGATGGGGTGACCAAACTCGATCGATTGGAGTTTGACTCGAAGGAAGCCCAGCAGGCGGCAACAATCAGAAAAATGTTTATCGCCATGGCCCAAGATTGGCGAGTTCTGATTATTAAACTGGCCGATCGTCTTCATAACATGCGGACAATTTCGGTCATGCCCATGGATCGCCAACGCGCAATCGCCCAAGAGTCGCTCGAAGTGTACGCACCACTGGCGCATCGATTGGGTGTGCAACAAGTTAAATGGCAGCTAGAAGACCTCAGTTTTGCCACGCTTCACCCTAAGAGGTACGCGGAGATTGAACAGATGGTGGCCACTCGCCAGCCAGAACGCGAAAGCTACCTCAATGAAGTGATGAGTACATTGCGGGAGAAACTCAAGAGTTTCAATATCGCTGCTGACGTCCGTGGCCGGCCAAAACATCTGTGGAGTATTTACGAAAAGATGGTCGTTGGCGGCAAAGAGTTCGATGAAATCTTTGACCTCGTAGGGCTACGAGTCATTGTCGAAGATGAACGCGACTGCTGGGCTGTCCTCGGCGCCATTCATGCGCTGTGGTCGCCGGTGCAGGGTCGATTTAAGGACTACATCAATTCACCGAAATTCAACCTCTACCAATCACTGCACACTACGGTGATAGGTCCTAGGGGCAAGTCGGTGGAAGTTCAAGTACGGACCCAAGAGATGCATCGTCGTGCCGAATTCGGAATTGCCGCCCACTGGGGCTACAAAGAGGGTGCGTCACCTCGTGAAATTGCCTGGATGCAGCGCCTCACCGACGTCGAAGAAGAAGAGAACGACCCGATAGCGTTTCTCGAGGCGCTCAAATTGGACCTCGGACAAGACGAGGTGTACGTCTTCACACCTAAGGGTCGGGTGATTCCTCTGGTGGAAGGAGCGACGCCGATTGACTTTGGCTACGCCGTGCACACCGAAGTTGGTCACCATTGTGTGGGGGCGAAAGTGAATGGACGGCTAGTGCCGCTTGATACAGTGCTGCACTCGGCCGACGTGGTTGAGATTGTTACAAGTAAATCGGATTCGTCGGGACCATCACGTGATTGGCTGAATCTGGCTAAATCGTCGCGAGCAAAATCAAAAATTCGTCAGTGGTTCCAGCGAGAGCGCCGAGAAGACGCGATTGAAGGTGGGCGAGAGGAATTAACGAAGGCATTACGGCGTGAAGGTCTACCCATCGCGACGTCGCTAACGTCTGGTGCGCTCGACACCGTGATCACCACCATGAACCTCGAGGATCGTGAAGCCCTGTTTATGGCCATCGATAGTGGGCAAATTTCGGCCCTTGCGGTAGTCCAGCGCCTGGACCGCGAGCTCCGCGGTGGCGACGTCGAACAGTTACCGACCACGTTCTCTAAAGTTCCTCGGTCGGGGCGCACAAACCGCCGAACGGCCGGGGTGTACGTAGAGGGACTCGACGACGTAATGATTCACCTCGCGCGGTGCTGTTCTCCAGTGCCCGGCGACCCAATTATGGGTTTCATTACTCAAGGTCGAGGTGTTTCAGTTCACCGTGACGACTGTTCGAACGCCGTGGCTTTGGCGCACCGTTTGGGCGAGCGCATCATTGACGTTGAGTGGGACGGATCGGGAGGCGGACAGTACCGCGCGGTACTAGAAGTATTGGCGTTCGATCGTTCACGCCTACTGCTCGACGTCTCAAAAATCGTGGCTGAGCATCATCTCAGCATTATTTCGAGTAGTTCGAGCACGTCCGGAGCACGCATTGTGCGAATGATTTTTGATGTTGAGCTTGCTGACCCCGCTCACCTGTCCAGTCTCTTGGCGGCACTGAAGGGTATCGACGGCGTGTTTGACGCCTTCCGTCAGCTGCCCGGTCAGAATAAATCATCATGACGTCCTCCGGAGCGCCTCTGCAGGCTCCCATCGGGACGCACGACGTGTTGGGTCCAGCGTCAGCTGAATGGGAAGGACTGATTGCAACGTTCGCACAGTTCGCCTACCGATTTGGATTCTCACTAATCATTTCACCTCTCTTTGAGGACGTGGCGGTGTTCAATCGCGGCATCGGTGAGCAGAGTGACGTTGCGAAAAAAGAAATGTACGTATTTAGCGACCGGAGTGATCGCACGTACGCCCTGCGCCCCGAAGGAACTGCGTCGGTAGTGCGAGCCTTCGTGCAACATCAGCCCAACACCCCATGGAAAGCATGGTACGTAACACCGGCATTTCGCTATGAGAGGCCCCAGGCCGGACGCTACCGACAACACCATCAATTAGGCGTTGAGGTACTAGGTACCGATGATCCGGCTGTCGACGTCGAAGTAATTGCATTGGCGTGGAGGTTTTACGAGGCACTGGGCCTTCGTAAAGTCCGACTCTTAATTAACTCAATGGGCCACGATGATTGTCGAGATGGTTTTGTACAGCTCCTCCGGGACCATCTTTCGTCGAATGCGAGCAAATTGTGTGACGAACACGGCCGACTCTGGTCCGAAAATCCATTGAGAGTTCTCGACTGTAAAAAGGAAGCTTGTCGCGCAGTAACGGATTCGGGTCCTCAGTTACCTGATCATCTCTGCGATGAGTGCCGCGAACATTTTGATCGAGTATTGAACGGCCTTAGCGCTTTGGGAATTTCGGCTACGAGAGACCCGCGCCTCGTTCGGGGTTTTGACTACTACACCCGCACAACTTTCGAATTCGTGTCCGACTCAATCGATGGTGCGCAAAATGCAATCGGTGGCGGTGGTCGATACGACAAACTGGCCGAGCAATTAGGTGGTAAACCAGCGAGCGGTATTGGGTTTGGTAGCGGTATAGAGCGACTGCTACTGGCTCGCACGGCAGAGGGCGTGCAGCAGGTGCTGCTCAAACGAGATCTCGATATTTTTGTGGTTGACACCACTGGCGTCGATGCCGCCACACCGATAGTTGACCAACTTCGTCGAGCGGGTTACGCGGTGGACCGCGCCTACGATGGACGTTCGATGAAGGCGCAAATGAAGGTTGCCGACAAGTCCGGTGCGCGACTGGCCTTGTTACTTGGTCCCCAGGAACTTGCGGGGGGACAGATTACGATGAAAGACCTACGAAATGATGATTTTTCGAATTCGCAACGAACCTTTGACCTAAGTGACCTCGTAGCGAACATCGCGAAACAATTGGAAGAGTGAAGTAATAATGTCAAGGAATTTTGAAGCTACCAGCCTGCGTGATTCGCTCTGTGCGAGCGTTGCTTCGGCGGAAATTGGTTCGCGAGTTACCGTCTGTGGCTGGGTGGCCAAGCGCCGCGAACACGGTGAACATCTCGCATTTTTGGATCTTCGTGACCGATCGGGTGTTCTCCAGGCGGTGGTCGACGGTTCGGTCGACGTACGCAATGAGTACGTAGTTCGAATTACGGGAACGGTGTCACCACGTCCCGAGGGAACTATCAACGATCGTTTAGTCACTGGCTCTATTGAATTAACGGAGTGTGTCGTCGAGGTACTCGCGACGGCCGAAGCGCCCCCTTTTCAACTGGATGATCGAATCGATATTGACGAACAAGTTCGCCTGCGCCACCGATTTCTTGATCTACGGCGCGTGGCCCTACAAGACAATTTGCGGTTACGGGCCAAAGTTAACCGGTCACTTCGTGCCGCAATGGATGAGCAGGGATTCTGCGAGGTCGAAACGCCTCTGCTGTGGGCGCCCACGCCCGAGGGAGCGCGAGAGTTTGTCGTGCCTTCCCGGCTGCACCCCGGTGAGTTCTACGTCCTTCCCCAGAGTCCTCAGATTGCCAAGCAGCTACTCATGGTCGGTGGGTTCGATCGCTACTACCAGATTGCGCGATGCCTCAGGGATGAAGATCTTCGAGCGGATCGTCAGTTCGAATTTACCCAGTTGGACCTCGAAGCAAGTTTCGTGTCGCAAGAGGACATTCTCGCTTTTGTTTCGCACGCCGTCCTTAATGCGGCCGAGGCTGCAACGGGCGTGCGCCCCGAGTCCATCAGTTCAATGACCTGGGCCGAAGCACTCGATCACTATGGAACCGACAAACCGGACCTTCGTTTTGAGATGACGCTGCAAGATCTTTCCGCAGTCTTTGCAACCACAGAGGTCAAGGCGTTTGGAGCCCCGACCGTAAAGGCGATCAAGGTGAGTGAGGGTGCGGCATTTACTCGCAGCCGACTCGATCAATTGACCGAGCAGGCAAAGGCGTTGGGGGCCAAGGGACTCGCGTGGTTCCGCATCACCCCAGAGGGCCTTGATTCGCCACTGGCTCGCTTTCTCAGTGGCGAAGAGGCCGCAGCGGTGGCCAACGTTGACGGTGCTCAAGTGGGCGATTTAGTGCTCGTAGTGGCTGATGAGTACGTACTGGCCTGTCGGGTACTGGGAGCGTTGAGGGTTGCCCTGGGCTCCCCACCGGTAAGTCAGGGACCACATTGCTATCTCTGGGTCACGGAGTTCCCCATGTTCGACGGGGTCGATGACGAGGGGCATCTGATGGCCGCACACCATCCATTTACCATGCCTCACGCTGATGATCTAGATCTCATCGAGACCGATCCACTGAAAGTTCGTTCCCAGGCCTACGACTTGGTACTGAATGGGTGGGAGTTGGGTAGTGGTTCGGTGCGAATTCACCGGGCCGATATCCAGTCGAGAGTCTTTAAGGCCCTCGGAGTTACCGATGAGGAGGCCCAGAGTCGGTTTGGGTTTTTATTGGGAGCGTTTAAATACGGCGCCCCGCCGCACGCTGGATTCGCGTTTGGCATTGACCGGCTGGTGGCAATCTTTGCGGGTGAAGAGAATATTCGCGAAGTTATTGCTTTTCCCAAGACGCAATCAGGCTCGGACCTTATGACCGGAGCTCCAAAAAGTATTACGGAGCGACAGATTCGTGAGTTGCGAATAAAGATTTCACCGAAGGGTTCGTGAGTTACGTCACTCTTTGACAATGCCGTTGATCAACGTCTGAAGCAGGCGGCGCCACTGGCCGAGTTGCTTCGACCACGGACGCTTGATGAAGTTGTGGGCCAAAGTCATCTCATCGGTCCCACCGGACCACTTCGACGCTTTGTGGAGGCCCGTCAGCTGACCTCGATGATTTTGTGGGGCCCGGCGGGGACGGGCAAGACGACGTTGGCGAGAATTCTGGCTAACTCCGCTGGTTACGCCACGGAGAATCTTTCGGCAGTATCGGCCGGTGTCAAAGATGTGCGCGACGTCTTGACACGAGCCCGAGAGCGTCTGGGCGAACAAGGGCAACGTACGGTGTTGTTCATTGATGAGGTGCACCGTTTTAATAAGGCGCAACAGGATTTACTCTTGCCCGCGACTGAAACTGGTCAAGTGGTACTGATTGGTGCCACAACTGAAAATCCCTACTTCGAGGTCAACGCCGCGCTCCTGAGTCGTGTCGCACTGTGGCGGTTGCGCAGTTTGAGTGACGCTGATTTGGCGACACTCGTGCAACGTGGAGCAAGCCTTCGAGCGGCAAAAGTAACTGACGAGGCGATGGAACTGTTGTGTGCACATGGTGACGGGGATGCTCGCTCGTCGCTCACGACTCTTGACACCGCAATTATTTTGGCCCGGGCCGAAGGCAACGCCGGAGCCGAAGTGACGACAGCGCACGTCGCGCAGGCTCGTGACGGACGCGTGTATCACCAATCGCGCGATACTCATTACGATCAGGTCTCCGCCCTGATTAAGTCGGTTCGTGGCTCTGACCCCGATGCTGCGCTCTACTGGCTCGTGACCTTGCTCGAGAGTGGAGAAAGTGCGCGATTTCTTGCACGTCGGCTCGTTATTCTGGCGAGCGAAGACGTGGGTCTGGCTGATTCACCCAGTCTGGTGCTGGCCGAAGCTGCGGCTCGAGCGGTGGAGTTCGTTGGACTGCCCGAAGCTCGTCTGACGTTGGCGCACGTGACGGTCGCCCTGGCCCTCGCACCGAAGAGTAATTCGATCACCAGGGCGCTCGGCATGGTTACCCAAGCGGTCCAGGCGGGAGGCCTAGTTGAAGTGCCCGACCACCTACGCGATAGTCACTATCAGGGTGCCGCCCGAGAGGGTTTTGGCGTCGACTATCGGTATCCGCATGAGTACGCGGATGGTTGGGTGGCACAGGAGTATCTCCCCGAGGCGCTGGTGGGTCAGGAGTTCTTTTCCCCGTCAGCCAATGGCAACGAGCCAGCGACCGTTGCAAAGTGGCGCTCTCGTCAGCGTGGCGAGGACCAGAACAATACAGGCTCGCCAGTAGAGTGAAGGCTGTGGAAGCCGCTGAACTTCGCTCGATATTTCTCAACTATTTCGCCAAAAATGGACACACCATTGTCCCCTCGGCGAGCCTGATTCCCCACGACCCATCGTTGCTATTCACTATTGCGGGCATGGTGCCCTTCAAGCCTTTTTTCCTCCAAGAGGAAGTTCCCCCCTACAACCGAGCAGTGTCGATTCAGAAGTGCTTCCGCGCACCCGATATTGACATTATTGGTACGACGCAACGTCATCTCACCTTCTTCGAGATGATGGGGAATTTCTCATTTGGTGATTACTTCAAAGAAGGTGCAATCAAGTTCGCGTGGGGACTCATCACCGAAGGGTTTGGACTTGATCCCGAGCGACTTTGGATTACCGTGCACACGTCGGATGATCAGGCCGAAGCGATTTGGCGCGACGCGATTGGAGTTCGCCCTGATCGAATTCAACGTCTGGGAGAAGACAATTTTTGGGGCATGGGTGACAGTGGCCCCTGCGGACCATGCTCCGAAATCTTTTTTGACAAGGGTCCTTCCTTTGGTCACGATGGCGGGCCTGAATTTGGAGGCGAGGATCGCTTTATCGAATTCTGGAACCTCGTGTTTATGCAATTCGAAAAAGGTCCCGGTGGTTCAATGACCGAGTTACCCACCAAGAATATTGATACTGGCGCGGGCTTCGAGCGAGTGCTGTCAATTTTGAACGGTGTTGAATCGGTCTTCGCCACCGATCTCTTTAGCCCTTTGATTGAGACAGCTTCTCGAGCGCTCAATACTGCTTACGGAGCTAATGAAAGTACGGACATTTCGATTCGCCGAATTGCGGAGCACGGACGAGCGATGACGTTACTGGTTTCCGATGGTGTCCTGCCTTCGAATGAAGGGCGTGGCTACGTACTGCGACGCATTATTCGTCGCGCAATTCTGGCGGCTCGACGTTCCGGTTCTGACGCACTGCTGAGTGAAGCACTCGTCGACGCAACGATTGAAAAGATGGGTGAGGCCTACCCAATTCTTCGTAAAGATCGAGACGTCATTGTCTCAGTTTTAGAACGTGAAGAAGCGGGCTTTGCCCGAACATTACGTATGGGTCTTAGCCTTTTAGAAACGGCCCGTGACGAAGTCGTTCGAAGTGGTCGAACGGTGTTCCCAGGTGATGTGGCCTTCAAATTACACGACACCCATGGCTTTCCAATCGAAATGACCTCTGAAATTGTGGCTGAGTCTGGCGTAGTGATTGATCAAGATGAATTTGACGCAGCAATGGAAGCGCAACGTACCAGAGCGCGCGCGTCCGCTAAAACGCTCAACCTCGCTGATGAAGCTCACTATCGCGAACTTGTCGAGCGCCACGGACTCAGTGAATTCGTGGGTCGCGACGTCACGCGTTACTCGATTGAGACTTCTGTGGTGGCGCTGCTGGCCGGCGACAATGGGATTAGTGAGTTGTTCTTGGATACCACCCCCTTCTACGCCGAATCAGGGGGTCAGGTCGGCGATACGGGCAGTATTGTGACCGAGTCCGGTCGCTTTGAAGTTCTCGATACACAGAGTGTGGCCGGGGGACTGATTGCCCATCGTGGACGTCTGACCGGTGAAGTAGTACCGGGACAATTGGCGCTGGCAACTATCGATGGTATTCGCCGAGAAGCCATCAGGCGAAACCACACCGCCACGCATCTTTTGCACGCGGGTCTGCGAAGTGTGCTGGGCGATCATGTTCGCCAGCAAGGATCGTTCGTGGGCCCCGATCGACTTCGGTTCGACTTCTCACACGGTGGAGGGCTGGCACCTGAGGAGGCGAGCGCCATTATGACGATGGTTAATACCGACGTCGTGGCGAACGAAGGCGTTGAAACGATTCAGACCTCCAAGGAGAAGGCCGAGACGATGGGTGCCATCGCGTTCTTCGGCGATAAGTATGGCGACAAGGTGCGTGTGGTGCGCGCCGGATCACATAGTCTCGAATTCTGTGGTGGCACGCACGTTGATCGATTGGGTGATATCGGTCAGATTCAGTTAGTCAGTGAGACTTCAATTGGCTCCAATACTCGGCGCATTGAAGGAGTCAGCGCACTGGGTGCGTTTCGACGCAGCTACGAAATGGAGAGCGCACTGAATTTGGTGGCTGGGATATTGAAGACTTCGACCGACGACGTAGTGCCCGCGCTCGAACGACTCCTCGATCGTCAGCGTGAAGTCGAAAAAGAAGTTACTGCGATGCGACAAGCGCAATTATCAACTATTGCCGAACAAATAGACGGCAGTAGTGACGGGGATCGTGTGGTTGCACGAGTCGATGGTTACTCTGGGGATAATTTGCGCACGGTGGCAAAGAACTTGCAGCAGCGAGGCCGTCGCCTGGTAATACTCGCTGGCGTTGCGGAGGAAAAGGTCTCCATCGTGGTTGCTACTGACGGTTCTCTGGACGCCCAGGTAGTGGTGAAGTCATTGGCGAGCCATATCGGTGGTGGTGGTGGTGGTTCGGAGCGACTGGCTATTGCGGGAGGTCGTGACCCGAGTGGTCTGGACCGCGCACTCGCCGCCGCGAACGAGTTGTAACCCCTATGGCACGAATCATGGCGCTAGACCCTGGTACGAAGCGGTGTGGAATTGCCATCAGTGATTCCAGCCGCACCATGGCGTTTCCTCGACCGGCTTTGGCCGTGAATGAAGACTTGATTTTTGAACTGCGAAGATTTCTTGAAGAGGAAACGGTTGATCTCATTGTGGTGGGTAGACCCGTGGCACTTTCTGGAAATGAGACCGCGAGCACCATATCGGCCGACGAACTCTATCGTCAGCTTTGCGTTGAACTAAGCCCTTTGCCGGTTTTGCAGTGGGACGAACGTCTAACAACGACTCAAGCACAGCGTTCGCTCACCAACGCTGGTTTGAAGGTCCGACAACATCGCCAGAAGATTGATAGCGCCGCGGCCGTAGTGATGCTGCAGAACTACTTGGATGGGCAACGCGTTGAATAAATTAATCCGACGCATGGTGCTGGGTCTCGGTGGTCTGGCGATAGTTGTCGTGGTCTGGTTCTGTCTTCAGGTCGTTCCGCTGGGTGGGCCAGGGCACTGGGTGATTGTTACGGTTAAACCTGGTGATTCAGTTGGAGTAATCGCCGGAAAACTCCAAACCAAGGGAGTGGTTGGATCATCACTGGCATTACGCATTGACACTTTACTTTTCGGGGCGCCGACGATTCAGGCTGGCTCGTATCAAATTCGGCAAAACTCTTCCTTTAGTACCGTGAAATCTTTGCTGGGCGCTGGTCCCAACGTTTCAATCCTTTCGGTAACCGCGGGACTAACTCTCCATGAAGTTGCTCTACGAGTAGCTGGAGATTTAGACAATACGTTCGCCAATTCATTCGTACTTGAAGCTCGTAAAGCGGCCGCAGCGTCTCCGTTTAAGCCGGGCAGCTCGCTGGAGGGTTTGATTGCTCCGGGCGACTACATTCTTCGTCCCGGCGAGACTCCCGCCGAACTCGTAGCGGCAATGACGAAAGCGTTTTCAGTCGAAGCTGCCTCCGTAGGGTTCACTTCGGCGACCAGAATCAATGGGCTCAATGCATATCAACTGCTAATCGCTGCCTCAATTGTTGAAAAAGAGGGGTACTACCCAAGCAATCTGCCAAAAGTGGCCCGAGTCATATTTAACCGATTGGAGAAAAAGGGTTCGCTACAAATGGACTCCACGATTCTCTACGCGCTGAATAAAGACGGTGGTGCCGTGACGCACGCCATGTTGAGGATAAAGAGTCCGTACAACACGTACTTAGTTAATGGACTTACTCCCACACCCATTTGCACGGTATCGACGTTCGCCTTGAATGCGATGCTGCACGCACCACCGGGGCCGTGGCTCTATTTTACGGTGATTGATCAGAGTGGTCACGAGGCATTCGCGACCACCTTCAGCGAACAGTTGGCAAACGAACGTCTCGCCGCAACGAGGGGGATTGGATGATTTGGCGCCTCGGGGTGGCTGGTTTTCCGATCGAGCATTCGCTTTCACCGCTTTTGCACGAAGCTGGACTCTCCCTGGCGGGTCTGAGCGGAAGTTCGGTGCGACTATCGATAAAGGCTGAAGAAGCAAACCAACTCACCGGCATCATGGGTAGAGACGTGGACGCGCTCTCCGTGACAATGCCGCTAAAGGAACGAGTGGGCAGCCTCTGCGCCAGTTTGGACCCCGTGGCGGCTCGCACGGGGTCGGTTAATTCACTTCTGTGGCGTGAGGGAGAATTGCACGGAGCATGTACTGACGGAAAAGGTTTTACTGAGTACCTAGGAACTGGTCTGTCGTACGAATTGGCTGACAAGGTCGTGGCGGTTTTGGGTGCCGGAGGGGCGGCCAAGGCAATAGTGGACGGCTTGGTCGAAGTCGGAGTGAAATCGGTGTTGATTTTTGGGCGCACTGCGTCGCACGTGAGCGAACTTGTCGAGCGTTACGCCGTGGTGAAGGATGGCTCTTCATGTTCTGAGTCGATTGATTTAGTGATAAATACGACGCCCGTTGAGGGGCGCAGCGATCGTGACCAAGTCCTTGATGGAGTGAAATCAACGTCTATGGCAGTTGATATAACCTACGAACCGAGAATGTCAACGTGGCGGTCACGTCACGAGGCGATGGGCTGTCGTACGGCGAATGGACTGGGAATGCTTGCTTACCAAGCCGCTCTACAGATGCAATGGTGGTTCGAAGCGCCGATCAGCGGTGCACAATTACTTGAGGTAATTCAGTGAGCGACCTGATGACCTCGATGTCCACCAAAGTACGCTCGCGCGGGGCGTGCGATCCGGGTCTGCTCTGGGGACTCGTGGTGTTGGGCTTGACGGGCGTCGTAATGATTTACAGCGCAACCCGCGCAGCTCTCGTTGGCGCCGGGTTCAATCCTCACTACTACCTTGAGCGACAAGGCCTCTTCGTCGCCGTAGGAATCATCGTGATGTATCTCTTCTCACTCGTTGACTATCGTCGCCTCGAAATTCTGAGTACTCCTTTCTACATTGCAATTGTTGTTGCGCTGCTTGGTGTATTCGTCATTGGTCAGAGCTCGCGCGGAGCGCAACGTTGGTTCAATTTTGGTTTTTTCCAGGTTCAACCAAGTGAGTTTGCAGTTCTGGTTTTAATCTTGGCGGTGGCGACGTACTGTGAACGGCGGCCCAACGGGCTGGCCATGTACGACGTGGTTCGAATTCTTCTGATGACGGCCCTGCCACTACTTATGATCGTGGTTCAGCCGGACCTGGGAACCTCGATCATTATTGTGCTGACGATTTCCGCAATGATGGTGGTTGCTGGAGTGCCTCCCCGTTTTATGTCGTTTCTAGCCGTCATGGGATCGTTAGCGGTGGTAGTTGGCGTGTACGGAAATATTTTGCAGAAGTATCAAGTCGATCGCTTCGTATCGTTCTTAAATCAGAATTCGTCAGATCCAAAAATCCAAGCCCTTCTCTACGAAGTGAGTAATGCCAAAAATGCTATTGGCTCTGGTGGTCTGCACGGAGCCGGCTTTTTTCACGGACTCCAGACGGTACTTGGCTACGTGCCAGAGCAACGGACCGACTTTATTTTCACAGCAATCGGCGAACAGCTCGGTTTTATCGGATCTGCGTTCTTGATTCTGCTGCTGGCCTTTGTTGCCTATCGCATGTTTCGAATTGGGCAATTAGCGCGCGACACCATGGGCCGAGTTATTTGCCTGGGTGTTTTTGTATTCTTTGCATTCAGTTGCTTTGAGAATATTGGCATGACGATGGGAATTATGCCAGTCACGGGTATTCCGCTTCCACTGCTCAGTTACGGAGGTTCCGCGGCTCTCGTGTTCTACAGTGCTGGTGGCATAGTACTTTCAGTTTCGCGTCGGATGGTTAGGTGATTCTTGAGTAGCGAAAACGAATTAGCGGAGGATGGAAAACTTGAAAGTGATGTCGACGTCACGTTTCGAGTGATGTCGGTCGAGACCGTCACTTTTGAACTTGGCGATCAGTCACCTCATGTGCACCTGATGGAATCTGAAGTTCCGTTTCGCAGTATCTCAATTCCGATTGCCCTCCCCGAAGCACAGGCGCTCCATGGGGCACTACGGGGCATTCAGGGCACGCGCCCGGGAACGCACGAGCTCGTAAGCAGCATTCTGCGGGAACTGCAGGCCGATATCGTAGCCATTCGCATCTTGAGAATAGAAAACGGCGCCTTCATTTCGGAACTTGACTTGATGTCGCCGCGCGGGCGAACGGTCATCGATTGTCGAACTAGCGACGCTCTCATCTTGGCACTGCGACAAGTTGTGCCAGCTCCAATTCTTTGCAATGAAGAAGTTCTGATCTCTCTCTAATTCTTAGAGAATTGCAGCACTTTAATTTCGCCGCCCCGCAACTCACTGTTGTTCTCATCGGAGATTCGCAAGAGAAGTGCCACGATGATGTAATTGGCTATGAGTGAACTTCCCCCGTACGCCATAAATGGGAGAGTGATACCGGTGAAGGGCAGTAGACGCAAGACTCCAGCGACGATGAAGAAGGCTTGAAATCCCATGGTCGCCGTGAGTGCGGTCGCGGCAAGGCGCACAAAATCAGAATGGGCACGCTGTGCAATTCGAAAACCCTCTCCGACAAATACTGCGAAGAGGGAGAGCACTAAAATAATGCCAAGAAAACCGAGTTCTTCACCTACGGCGGCGAAAATCATGTCCGATGTGATGAACGGAATATTGCCGCTTTGACCTAGCCCGAGACCCGTGCCGGTAATCCCACCGGCCGCGAGGGAGAACCATCCGTAGGCAAGTTGATGCGAGTACTGAAAATTCGCCGGTGACCACGGGTTGAGCCACTCACTAACTCGGACACTCACTTGGGCGAAAAGATGCGAAGCGATAAATGCACCGCCAACGAAAAACGTTGCTCCGAGTGCGACATAAGTCTTCAAGCCCGTAGTAACCCACAGCATTGACATGAAGAGTGCGAAGAGTAGCAGCGCGAATCCAATATCATTTTCTGCGCCCAAAATTGCAATTGCGAATCCCCACGCCACGAGAATTGGAATCAAGGTCCGAGGTGGCACGATTAGACGGCGACCAAATCGCTGCGTTGGTGTGGTGAGCAGCTCGCGATTAGCGGCAAAGTAAGAGGCAAAAAAGAAAGCCAAAAGAATTTTGGCTAACTCAACGGGTTGGAACGATATCGGACCAACCCGAACCCATAGGCGCGCTCCGTTGATATTTTGACCAAGGTGGGGAACCAGTGGCAGAAGCAGCAGTCCTATCGCACTCAACAGAGTCAAATAGCGGTAGCGGTCGAGGTCACGGACTCGACGGACGATCTTTAGGGTCACCACGACGCCAATGGCACTGATCAGGAACCACCCGGCCTGGTAAGCCGCTTTCGCCGGATTCCATCGTGCAATTTCGACGTAGCCAATACCGTTCAAGAGCGTTGACACGGGTAGGAGAATCTGAGAAGCTCTCGGCGCGTAGCGGCGAATCGCAAAATGTAGGGCAAGTGAGATTAAAACGATGGACGAGAGAAAGAGCCAAATGTCCGAGGGCGCTTTGCCCTTCGCTCCAAGTTCCGCCAAAGCGTAGAAAGCAGTTACAATTACCCAGGCGATTGACAGCAAGACCAGCTCGGTTGAGCGGGACTTCGCAGCGGCATCTTCGACAGCCTCGGGTGTCCGTGCCAGACCACTCTTAACGTGTTTCGCCACGATTCAACAGTAGTCGTACGATGGGGTAAAGCGAATCTTTTGAAAGTGAGTGGGGAGCGGTGGATTTCGATGTTACGTCGTTCGGGCCTGAGCGGTTTTCAAGTCGAGAGCTATCTCGACTTGAATTTGGCGAACGACTATTGGAGCTGGCGCGAGATAGCTCACTAGCAATTCTTGAGCGACTTAAGTTCGTAGCAATTTTTGCGGACATGATTGACGAGTTTTTCCAGGTCCGAGTGATGAGTCTCGAGGACAAGGTGGCCGCCGGTGTTCAGACATTGTCAATCGATGGCGTTCGTCCCCGTCAGCAACTTGCTGCAATTCGAGAACGAGTCTCCGCATTGGTGGAAAGTCAAGATCGTCTTGTCCTCGACGTATTGCTGCCCGAACTAGCCGAACGTGGTCTGTCGGTCGTACGCTACTCAGATCTCGACGAGCAAGAAAAACTTCAGTTGAATGCTTATTTCTCTGAAAATATTTACCCAGTACTCACGCCGTTGGCTGTCGATCCGGGGCACCCATTTCCAATGATTTCAAATCTGTCACTCAATATTGCCGTGTCAGTAGTAGACGAATTGTCAGGCGAAGAGCGCAACGCCCGAGTGAAAGTACCCGGATCGCTCCCACGATTTGTCCCGGTTTCACCCGGTCGCTGGTGTCTCCTCGAAGAGGTCATTACAGCGAACTTGGATTACTTATTTCCTGGAATGGTGATTGGCCGCGCAGATCTATTTCGCGTTACAAGGAATGCTGATTTAGCCTTCGATGAAGATGAAGCTGATGATCTTATGGTTGCTTTGGAGGTGGAGCTACGACGACGAAGATTTGGTGAGGCACTACGAGTCGAAATTCAGAGAGAAATGTCCCCCGAGTTCCTCAACCTGCTCACTAGCCAACTTGAGCTTGACGCATCAAATGTGTACGTGACTGATGCACCACTGGGACTACACGACCTATGGTCTCTTTGCGCGATGGAGCGACCAGATCTCAAAGGTGATGGATGGTCTCCGCTCACTCCTCCACGACTTCTTGCCGGAGATCACGTTACGGACATTTTCGAAGTCATTCGTGAAGGCGACCTGCTGCTGCATCATCCTTATGATTCATTCAGTGACTCAGTTGAGGTGTTCATCGCCCAAGCCGCGGACGATCCGACCGTAGCCGGTATCAAGCAAACGCTGTACCGCACATCTGGAGATTCACCAATAGTTGCTTCCCTGATTCGTGCGGCGGAGCGTGGAAAGCAAGTAGTCGCACTGGTGGAGTTAAAGGCACGTTTCGATGAGGCCGCCAACATTGAATGGGCCAAAGCGTTGGAAGATGCTGGAGTCCATGTGGTGTACGGAATCATGGGTTTGAAAACGCACTCAAAAACAGCTCTCGTGGTTCGCCGCGAAGGATCTTCAACGGTCCGTTATGCCCACATTGGAACTGGCAACTACAACTCAAAAACGGCACGTGAATATGAAGATTTTGGATTGCTCACGTGTGATCCAGACATCACTCGTGATATCGGCGAGCTATTTAATTTCTTGACTGGATTCTCCAAGAATATGGACTACCCATCGATAGTTGTAAGCCCCACGATGATGAGAAACAATATTGTGCACATGATCGATGAACAGCGTGACTTAGGAACTGATGGGCGCATCGCAATTAAGGTGAATGGACTAACAGACCCAATAGTGATTGATGCTTTGTATGGGGCGAGTATGGCAGGTGTAGACGTTCGTCTTGAGGTTCGCACGCTGTGTTGTTTGCGCCCAGGAGTACCGAAACTTTCAGAGAATATTTTCGTGCACAGTCTGGTGGGGGAGTTTCTTGAGCATTCGCGGGTATTTATTTTTGGCAAATTGGGCAGTTCAGCGTTTTCAGTGCACATCGGTTCTGCTGACTTAATGGAACGAAACTTAGACCGCCGAATCGAAGTGATGGTTCCCATCAATGATTCGAAAGCCCAACGTGAGTTGATTGACGCTTTCGAAACGACATGGAGTGATGATCGCTACACGTGGATTCTTGGCACCGACCGACGATGGCGTCGTCTGCAATCTGTCAATAACTCATCGGCCCAGGAACAATTTAAGAATCAGGCTCTGAGTCGTTCTCGCTCAGTTTCGTCGATTCAGTAGAATTTTTGCGTCGCCACTCAAGACTGGCGTAGGCAACACCACCAATAGGAATTGGTATCCAAAAGTTAATTAACCGATAGGAGAGCACTGCCAAAATTGCCTGATTGTGGGGTACACCGAACCCCACCAGGGTTGGAATTAATACACCCTCAACGACGCCAAGTCCGGCTGGAGTTATAGGAATGGCCGCCAGTACGTTCGCAAGCCCGTACGCCACTAGAAGGTCTATCGGCGAGATCGCGTGCCCAAATGCCCAGATGAACACCCAGAGACAGGCCGCATCAAAGATCCAATTCAGGCCCGCCCACGTCAACGCCCAGTAGAGATTACGACGGTTATGAATGAGCATGGAGATTCGCTCGACAATTTTGCTGAGCAGCGTGGATACTTTCTCTGGGTCCAGTCGTGGCACTCGCTTGGCGAGTGCTCTCAACCACGCATCTGCGTGTTGCTGGCCACGAGTAAGCAGCATGATGGTGCCGAAAAAGGCCATCAGTAGGAAGACTCCAGCTAGAGCAGCAAAGCCGTACGCCGGATTGAACCCGCGTAGAGGAATCGAAATCACTAGGGCGATCCAGAAAATCACATTAAGAACCACGGCACTGCCGGTGCCCTGGGTAGCGAGCCCAAAGGCGCTGGTTTCTTTAGGAACGCCCAATTCGGAATAAATTCGATACGACAGCGCTCCAGCCGGTGCAGTACCTCCAGGAAGAACGTGGCCAATCATGAGACCGGCCAGATTTACGCGCAGGGTGTTGTACCGGCTGGGTGCGTGAGGGAACAGGACGGTTCTACTTAGCTCAACGTAAGCGTAGATCGCCGCCAATTCGCAGACGACCGCGAAGATTACGAGGAACGGATTCAATGAAGCCAATAGATGCAACGAGTGCCGTGCGGAATCAAACTGAGGAACGACCAGATACTCGAAGATGAAAACGAGTAGACCCAGACTTAGGATGATGCGAATCTCACGTGGTACGGCGAATCGCTTCTTCTTGGCTGGCGTAGACATAACGTTTCCTTAAGAATGTTGCGTTGAACATAACCAGTGGCACGCTGACGTAGTGAGTCTAGGCGTTGGGTAGGATTTGGTCGTGCGAACGCTAGTAGTTCTACCGACTTACAACGAGATTCTCAACATTGAGGCAATGTTGAGGGCCCTACGGGCCATCGTGCCGGAGTGCGACATCTTGGTGGTCGATGATGGTAGCCCGGACGGAACAGCAGCTGCGGCGCGGCAGCTCGGCGCTCAACTCGGACAGATTTCTATCCTGTCACGCACCTCGAAAGAGGGACTTGGCAGCGCCTATCGGGCAGGATTCACTTGGGGCCTTGAGCGTAACTATGACAGCTTCGTGGAAATTGATTGCGATTTTTCCCATGATCCAAATTCGTTACCAAAACTGCTCGAAGCGGCGATAACAAACGAAGTAGTGATTGGCTCTCGGTATGTACAGGGTGGAGCAATTCCTTCTTGGTCGCTTCCTCGACTACTACTCTCACGCGGAGGCAATAAATACGCATCCGCGTTACTGGCACTTCGAGTCTCGGACGCGACTGCTGGCTTTAGGGTTTATTCGAAGTCAGCCCTGGAGAAGATTAACTACGAAACGGTCCGGGCTGACGGTTATGGTTTCCAAATTGAGATGACCTATCGGGCTCGACAGGGTGGGGCTTCAATCATTGAAGTGCCAATCTCGTTTACGGACCGAACACGGGGCGAGTCGAAAATGTCGAGTGCGATAGTTGTTGAGGCGCTATGGCTCGTGACAAAGTGGGGGACCAAACGGATCACGAAAGTGCTTAAAAATTAGACTCGGTCCACTAAGACCGATGACAGTACCGAAGATAATTTGTCACGAGTTTCTTCACGTTCCGCAATCGGATCAGACTCACTTATAATTCCCGCACCGGCCCACGCTTCGAATTCACGTCCTTCGACCATCACACCGCGAATACCAACCCACCATTCGCCATCGCCGTTCGCATCGACCCAGCCAATAGGTCCCGCGTAGTGGCCTCGGTCATGTTCCTCGAGGCGAGCGATGAGGTCGTACGCAAGATTGCGCGGGAATCCGCCAACGGCTGCAGTGGGATGAAGCAGACGCATTACATCGAGGGCGTCAGGTGATTCGTCGGATTGGTGCCCCTCGGCCGTAACCCAGGTCCCTAAGTGAGCAACGGTACGGAGCGTGACAATAGATGGCGAGGCGTCAGCAATGACTTCGTCATATGAATCGGCCAAGATGCTCACAATGTCATCAACGACAACCTCGTGTTCGTGGAGGTTCTTCGTGCTGCCCAGGAGCCACGTCTCATAGTCGTCCGGGGCCACATTTGCGGGCAAAGCAATGGTGCCAGCTAGCGGGTGACACCGCACCACGTCGCCCGTTCGCCGTGCGAGTAGTTCTGGACTCGCTCCGATAAACCGCCGACCATGTTCAATCGGCAAACTGTAAATGGTGCAGATGGGTTCTCGTTGGCGCAAGCGAGTTGCGATGGCTGCAGCGTCGAGAGCTTCCGGGACCGATCCCAATACTGCCCTCGCTAGAACCACTTTGCCAATTTCTTTTCGCCGAAGAATCTCTACGGCCAGTGCGACTCGGTGCGCGTACTCTTCGGGAGTGGGCTGGTACGTGAGCGACCGGATACTTTGTGGTTCTTGAATTGGCGCAACTTCGTTCGCGAGCTCTTGCTCCCAGGACTCGAATCCGTCAGCCGACGTGAGCCAACTCCCACCCACGGCATCTTGGGTAATGAGGTAGCGAGGCACATCCATCCGTGCGGTTACTTCGCGATCAAAGGGAAACGCCCCAAAAGCGGTGATGCCTGATCCACAGGGTCCGTCGTCACCTTCGAGACTATGGCCCCGCAACTGCATAACCGCGTTTACTGGTTCGTTGAGTCCATTTGGAAAATGAACTGAATCTGCCACCCCACCAAATCCCACGCGAATGTACTCGTTGCTTTCAAGAAGCCATCCCGTCCTTGCCCCGATCGTTCGGAGCGCCTCACGACTTTGTGGTGGTATTTCGCGACGTGAGAACTTCATGATTTCCGTGTGGCGATGAACTGTTGACTCAAACCACCCAAAATGCGTCGATGATTTACCGCGGTAAAACCAGATTCATTGAGCATTCGAATAATCTCATCACTGGAAGGTAGGTAGGCCGTGGACGCGGGTAGATAACGATAGGCCGTGCGGTCAGAGAGCAGAGATCCGATGAAGGGAACCACGCGACGAAACCAGAAGCGGAATCCAGCCCGCCATAGTCCTGACGAGGGCTCCGCAACTTCGAGCAACGAGAGTCGACCCCCCTCTTTCAATACTCGCGACATTTCGTTAAACGTGCCTGCAAGATTAGTGAAGTTGCGAAGCGCGTAGCCGCAGGTGATCCCGTCAAAAGACTTGGTGCGAAATGGAAGTTCAGCGGCGTCGGCCTGAACGCGGTCGGGCATGCCGCGACCTTCGTGCAACATTCCAAAACTTAAGTCAGTGGCAACAGCTCGCATCCCCTGCTTCGATATTTCGCGTGAAAAGTCTCCGGTACCGGCTGCGATGTCCAGAATCAATGTTTGCTGGGGTAGCCGCAAATCCGCGACAGCTCGTTTCCGCCAATGGACGTCGAGTCCGAAGGTCATAAGTCGATTGATTAGTTCATAGCGCCCAGCTATGGCATCAAACATTGCGCGAACCTGCCGCGTTTTTTCTTCCCCTTGGGGAAGCGGCGGGGCACTCACGGGACTATCGGTAATAGCGATAGACGACTTGGGCAACGCAGGAAGGTTTCGGTGCATCCTTTATCGAAACGATGACGTCAAGAGTCAATTGAGCACCACCTTCGATCTCTTCGCACGCCGCTACTGTCGCGGTAGCGCGCACTTCAGAGCCAATGGGCACCGGACTAGTAAATCGAACCTTGTTGACGCCGTAGTTGAGACCCATAGCCACGCCGTCAACTTGAATAACGTCGCGCAGAAGTATAGGAATTATCGAAAGTGTGAAATAACCGTGGGCGATGGTCTGACCGAATGGTCCGGACTTTGCCTTCACCGGATCGACGTGAATCCACTGGTGATCGCCGGTCGCGTCGGCAAAGAGATTGACTTCTTCTTGCGTCACCGTGTGATAGGGCGACTCGCCGAGTGGTGATCCAACGAGTGTTCGTAGCTCATCAATGCTTTGTACGTGCGTTGTCATGTTGACCTCCACGACGACTCTACCGGCTGGCCAATATTCAGTGGCAATGACTTTGAGGGCGCTAGCATTGTTGCAATGGAAGCCACCCACGAAGAGAGCCATCGAAACATCAGTGATGGCTGGGCAAGGGCGGCCATTTTCGGCGTAAGTGATGGGCTGATTACCAACGTGTCACTGATTTTAGGATTTGCTGGTGCAAATCCGGGGCACAATTTGGTCCGACTTGCGGGACTGGCTGGGTTGGTCGCCGGGGGATTCTCGATGGCCAGCGGCGAATACTTATCCATGCGTGCTCAAAAGGAGTTGCTGGAATACGAAATCGCTATTGAGCGAAAGTCACTGGAGCTGAGTCCAGAAGCCGAGCGTCTGGAGCTACGTGATATTTTCATTGGGCGTGGAATTGACGCTGAGTTGGCCGAGCGCCTCGCCACCGACTTAATGAGCGACCCTGATCTAGCCTTACGCACCCACGCGCGTGAAGAGTTGGGCATTGATCCTTCAGCCACGGGTTCGCCGTGGGCGGCGTCTGTCTCCTCATTAGCCGCATTCTCAGCTGGAGCCTTAGTGCCACTGTTGCCCTGGCTTTGGTCAACGAATGGAAACGATATTGGCTGGTCGATTCTTTTCGGTGGTGTGGGCGCCGCTGGAGTTGGAGCAATGATTGGTCTGTTTACTCGTCGAGGTATTTTCCGCTGGGCCGGTCTGCAGCTACTTATCGCGACATTGGCCGCTGGTGTGACCTACGGCATTGGCCACCTTGTAGGCGGTTAGTCCTCAGCAGAGAATCGGACGAGATGGTCGTTTCGCACTACGGTAAATCCCAGATTTTCGTACAGTTCTTTTGCTGGGATGTTCGATTTGTCAACGAACAGTATGCCGGTATTCACACCTCTTCGTCGTAGTGAAGCCAGTCCCTGCAGAACCATCACTCTGCCCAAACCACGTCCTTGAAAATCGGGATGAACCGAAATTATGTAGATCTCACCAAATCGCTGAGGGTTCAATTCGTTGACCTTGGTCCAACACGACGCAGCGAGTCGACCATCGAACTCCAGCAGCAAAAAACTTGAGGAGTCGAACCATGGTTCGTGCGTCCGCTCGGCGAGGTCCTCATTACGCCAAGCTCCCTGCTCGGGGTGGTGTGAAAAGGCGGCATTATTCTGCTCAAGCCAGGCAGCATCATCGCGTCCCGGCTCAAAGTTCCGCAGCGTTGCTCCGGAAGGAATTTCTGCGTCCATCGAGGTTATGGCAATTCGCATAAGTTGGAGAGTGCGAACCACTGAACCAATTGCCGGTGGCTCGATTTCTCGAATCCACCAATCAATTGTCGAATGGCTGGTCAAGAGTGCGCTCAGTAAACCGGCACTGAATCCGCCACCGCACAGCTCGAGCGTTGGTATGTCAGCTCCGCTTAAATGAGCGTATTCGACTAAGACTTCCCCCTCGTAACGCAACCAATGTTCGGCGGGCCAGCCGTGCACTACTGAACGACGACGCCCTTCGTCGATGGCTTCGCGTCCCAAAGAATCTTCAGTGCGGTTCAGTAGATTTAAGACATCGAGTCGTTCCGTTTGGGTCAAACTTGGACGTTGTTGCCAAGCGTTGATCTGGGGCTCGGCGCTAGTCACGATGGGTTAACTCGGCCGGCAACACGGTTGAGGCGACGCAGCAATGCTCCGACGGTACGTTCTGCGGCAACGAGCTCGGCGTAGACCTCAGTTGGCATTGTTGCGCCTTCAGCTTCAACGAGGGTGGTAATTCTGGCTGATAGTTCAGTAATGGTCGAGGTGATCGTATTGAGCTCATTCTTCATGCTCATTTTGACCCCTTTCCTTTTCTGCCCCATATTTGCTCGCCGGCGCATACTGTAATGGTCTATGGGGCAGTGGACGGTACAGAGTGCAACGGCATTGGCACCTTGGGCGAAGATTTCGGCGAGAGGTCCCCAAAGTCTGGAATTCCTTCAAGGTCAACTCTCCCAAGACTTGAGTGCAGTCAAGGACGACGGAATGTGGACGCTACTTCTCGAACCGGATAGTGCCGTCATTTCGTCAGCGTTGGTACGGCAGATCGAGGATGGCTTCTCACTGACGCTTTCACAGGGCCTCGCGGAAGTGTCGCTGCGTCGACTGAGCCGATTTTTGTTACGCGTTAAGTGCGTCTTGGAACGAGAGGATGACACAGCTGGTCCGGTAGCGACAGTTGGCGAGTTAGTGACCAAGGGTTGGCCGGGCGAGAATGAATTTAGGGCCAACCTCGTACCTCAAGCCTTTGGCAACCACTTCGTTGAGTCAACGGTGTCATTTTCAAAAGGCTGTTTCACCGGCCAGGAGCTAGTTGGACGTCTGGACGCTCGCGGCTCATCGGTCCCTTGGCGGCTCGTTCGAGTAGAGGGTGAATCGCCCGAGGAGATGGACAGCTTGCTCCGTTCGAAGGGTCCCTCGGGTCCTCAAGGGCTCACGTCGGTGATCGAGCGTGAAAGTGGTTTTGAGGCCCTTGGTATCGCGCACCGATCTCTGCTGGGCCTAGACGGATTAGCTGGTAGTGGGGCCACAGTAGTTTCTGCGATTACCTAATTCCCGAGACTCTTGAATTAGCGTGAGGGCGTGGAGCAAACCTATGCGCCTGATAATTGACGGACTGTACATTGGTGTCGGCGGCGTCACCACGGAAGATGACGCGCTGCTCTCAATCGGTCTCGGCGCGAGCGCTGTGGGTTTTGATTTTGGCCCGACCCCTCGGCAAGTCTCACCAACGTTCGCTCGTGACATCATCCGACGACTACCCCAAGGGGCCTTGACAGTCGGTTCATTTCGAAACGAAATGCCCGAGCGCGTCGCGGAGATTGCAAATACCCTCGGACTTTCGGTGGTGCAGATCGAAGGTTCCATGACCGTGTCCCAAGTGTCCTGGATTTCGGAACGCGTAAATACAGTGTTTCGAATGGTGTCAACGCTTAAGGCGGTCGACCTCGTGCGTTCGGCGCCAAGTGTTGACTACTTTGTGATGCCCGAGCAAGACGAGCACAATGCCTTGGTAAATTGTGTCGACGATTTCGCTGATGAGGCGCTACGTGTCCCGTGTATCGCTTCGGGTGGTCTGAGCGTGGCGACCGTGGTTGATGTGGTCCAGAATTACCCGGTGTGGGGCGTGGAAGCTCGCGGCGGCGTCGAGAGTAGCCCCGGCGTCAAGGATCCAGTTTTGCTCGGCGATTTCATCAGTAACGCTCGCTGGGCCTACGAAAACTCGTACGTCGAACGGAACAACGAAGATTTCTTTGGTGCTTAGTCAGCGTAACGTCGAAAAACGACGCTCCCGTTGTGACCACCAAAACCAAACGAATTAGAAAGTACCGTTTCGAGTGCTTGTGATCGCGGCGAGCCAATTACAACGTCAAGGGCTATCGCCGGATCGATTGTGGTCGTTCCCGCAGTCGGCGGAATCAGCTGATTACGCAGGGTGAGCACCGAAGCGACGCCCTCGAGCGCCCCTGCGGCGGCCAGAGAGTGCCCTAGGTGGCCCTTAATGGAGGTGACGGGAGGAATCGTGTCCCCAAACAGCCGCTGCATTGCAACTGATTCAGCTAGATCATTGAGGGGAGTTGATGTTCCGTGGGCGTTGATATGCGATACCTCGTCGGTCGAGATGCCGGCGTCAGCGAGGGCGAGTTCCATGCAACGAATTGCGCCTCGTCCGGACGGATCTGGCGCTGTGATGTGATGGGCATCCGCCGTGGACGCCGCTCCAATGACTTCAGCGAGAATCGTTGCTCCGCGTGCGTGGGCGTAGTCCCAGTCCTCAAGTATCAAAATACCGGCGCCTTCACCCATGACGAAACCATCGCGGTGAAGATCAAAGGGACGAGAGAGATCACTCGAACTAAGTGCAGTCATATTTCGAAAACCAGCTTCGGCGATGTCAACCATTACCGCTTCGGCGCCACCGGCGACGGCGACGGTCGCTCGACCGCTTGACACCAATCGAGCCGCGTTGCCAATGGCGTGGGTACCGGCGGCACAGGCTGTCGTTACCGTTTCACACGGCCCACCAAGACCGAAGCGCATTGACACGGCTGCCGTGGCGGCGTTGGGCATCATCATTGGAACCATGAAGGGTGAAACTCGGTCAAGCCCTCGTGTCTCTTGCACGCGAATTTGCTCAATGACGGTCTGCAGTCCCCCAATCCCGGTAGTCACGATGCTGGCCGCGTCGTCGAGAGGACCGATCAGTCCGCTTTGGCGCCAAGCTTCATCGGCCGCGACCACTGCGTAAAGTGCGAATGGATCAAGTCGTCGAATCTCCTTGGGGCCGCCAAGGTGATCTGTGGGGAACTCGCCGATTCGTTTGTTTACCGGAGCATCGGTCGTCAAGAGCGTTGACCAAAGGGCATCGACCCCGACTCCAGCACACGTGAGCGCGCCAAGTCCCGTTACGGCAACTCGTCGACCCTGAATTGGGCCGTCAGACGTGATTCCGAGTAGCACTACAGCTTGGCGTAAATCAGTTCGAAGGCCTCGCCGACAGTTCGAATGTCCTTCAACTCATCTTCGGCAACTTCAATATCAAAAGTCTCTTCGAGGGCCATTACTAATTCGACGAGGTCCAGACTGTCCGCGCCAAGGTCGTCAGCGAACGAAGCAGTGAGTGTGACCTTGGCTGCGTCGACAGCCAGAACTTCAACGGCGTTGTCGGTAAATTTCGCGAGAGCTTCATTACGATCCATTAGTCAGTCCCCTTAGATATGTCTGGCTCCATCGTACTAAAACGCGAATTCATTTGACGTACTTAAAGCCCCAGAGCGAGTCCGCCGTCGACTGGAATGACGGCTCCAGTGATGTAGCGCGCATGGTTACTGGCGAGAAACCCAACCACACCAGCAATATCGGCCGGTAGTCCTATTCGCCCGAGTGGGATCATCTCGGACATTTGCTCGAGAGTATTTCCAAGTCCGCTGGTCATGTCCGTATCAACCAAGCCCGGGGCAATGACGTTGACGGTGATGGAGCGACTCGCGACTTCCTTGGCGAGGGATCGAGCTAGTCCAACGAGTCCCGCCTTGGCGGCTCCGTAGTTAGCTTGGCCCGGAACACCCATGAATGGGCTGACCGAGCCGATGAAGATTATCGACCCACTTCGGGCCTTCACCATCGAACCTAAGACTGCACGGGCGCTGAAAAACCCGCCGTCGAGATTGGTCGCGAGTACCTCGCGCCACTGATCATCGGTCATTCTCATCGCTAGGCCGTCATGGGTAACGCCCGCATTTACCACGAGTACGTCCACCGGGCCGTAGGTATCGATCGCCGTTTTAACCGCAGCGGTGACCTCGGCGCTGGCGGCCACGTCGACCGCGAGTGAAAGTCCGCACCCCGCGGGAGCGAATCCTGATCGAGAAAGCGCTACGACATTGTCTCCGTCAGCGATGAACATCTCAGCGATTGCGGCGCCGATACCCCGGCTGGCTCCGGTAATGATGACGTGTCGTTTCATAGGGTGAGCTCCTGAAGGTCAGTGAGTGAGGACAGTGCAACTTGCTGAGGAAATTCGCGAATGCGCTTAGTCAGACCGGTCAGTACTCCGGCGGGGGGCATTTCGATAGACGTGGTTACTGCTGGTGGCAGTGCCAAGGTGGCGTCAACAAATTCGATTGGCGACGTTAATTGGCGCGACAACAAATTTGACCAGTCACCTGAATTAGCGTGAATGCGACCGTCGACGTTCGCGATGTGGACAACTTCGGTAGTGCCCCACTGAACACGCGAGAGGGCTTGGTCGAGCGCCTCTTGTGCTGGCGCCATGAGGGGCGAGTGGAATGCACCACCCACTGGCAGTGCGGTGGCGCGTCGCCAGCCGAACTCTCGAGCCTTCTCTACGAGGACTTGCAGTCCTTGCGTGGTGCCACTGACGACAATCTGCTCGGTACCGTTGATGTTCGCCACCCACACTCCGTCAAGATCGGCAAGAGCTGCTCGAGCTTGGTCGTCGCCACCCAGTAACGCCACCATAGAGCCCTCGCACTCAGTGGCAGCACGGGCCATTGCCGCCCCGCGTACCGATATGAGTCGCGCGCCATCTTCAAGCGAGATCAGTCCCGATGCGACCAGCGAGGTGAACTCGCCCAAACTGTGGCCTAAGTGATATCGAGGTCGGACTCCTCGCTCGAGCAATTCCAAGTAACCAATCATCGAAAGCGCAAAGGTGGCAATCTGCGCATTGTCGGTTCGAACGATGACTTCAGTCGGCGCGTCGAGGAGGAGTGTGGCGACGTCAGTATTGGCAACCTCACTAATTTTCGCGATGATTCCCCAGTGGGCAGATTCCCTCCAGGCCAAGCCGGCGCCGCTCGCAATGGAACCCTGACCGGGAAACAAGGCGACCGCATTTTCTTGAAAGGGAGTAGCGCTCGACATAGAACAACGGTAACAGCGTGCCCGGAGTGGGACTCGAACCCACACACCCTCTCGAGTAAAGACTTTTGAGGCCTCCGCGTCTGCCGATTCCGCCATCCGGGCTGCGGCGACAACGGTAGCAGTAACCATAAGGTGGCGGGGATGAGGGTAACCCTATGGCGCGATGACGTGACTGTGGCTCGCCCGGTGCGAGCGGCCGGGCAGGTGCACGACGTCCGTTCGAGGCTCTTTGTGGCGGTCACCCACCACGGGGTATCGGGATATGGAGAAGTGGCCCCTCAGCCATTTGAACTCAACGGTGACCCCTCGGTTGAGCAGGTGATTGACGAGCTGCGCACCCGTACGGTGCCGCAAATGCTCGCCGCATGCGAGCGCGATGGTACGCCTCCAACGTGGACTCGACTAGCTCGATTTGCGGGACCGCGCTCTAGTAGCTCGAGTGCAATTGCGCTGTTGGAAATGGCGGTGCTTGACTGGGAGTACCGGTTTAATGGCGACGAAATTTCCTCACTTTGGCCGCATCATTACGACACTCCCACGCAAGCGACGGTCTCGCTACTTGATGATGAACCCTGGGTTTACGACTCCAAGGTTTCGCGGCTTCGAGTGAAAACAAAGTCCGGAACTCTTGCGCCGGACGCGCTTACCAAGCTCTCGTCGGTGAATATTCCCATCATTGTGGATTTCAACTGTTCGGCACGAAACGAAGAAGACGTGCTGGCCCAGATAGGCGCGCTTCGAGAAGTAGTGAAAGTGGATGCTGTTGAGCAGCCCTTTGAGGTCGGCAATCTCGTCGACCACGCGGCCTTGGCGGAGGCGCTGGACGTAGCCGTGAGCCTGGATGAGGGAGTTCGTTCTTTGCGTGACCTCGAGCAGATAGCGCGGTACCAAGCGGCGTCCATGGTCTGCGTCAAGATTGCCCGAGTTGGGGGAGTGGCCAATGCTCGAACCATGATCCTTCGGGCGAATGAACTAAAGCTGGTCCCCTACCTTGGGGGCTTCTTTGAGTCACCCTACGGCCGGTACGTACATCGAATTCTGGCCGAGCACTGCGTCGATGCGCCAAGTGATTTAAGCCCGGTTGTCGAAGCAGGGCCATTGATGCGGGCCCTTTCGCCCGCCAAGGGCGGTATGGGGATGAGTCCGGATGAAGTTATCTTGACGAGATCAAAAGAGATCGGCAGTTGGTAGTTAGCCTTTTACACTGGCACTATGGGTTCTCGACTTCAAAAGCGTCGGCTGGAAGATACCCAACGGCGCTTGGGCGCCGCTCGAGAGAGCCTGCGAGTGCTCGAAGAGCAAGTGGCGGTGTGGAATGATGCACTCGAGGATTCTCGAATCCGGTCGTTAATTTCGGAGACGCCAATCCAGCAACAAGAATATGACGAATTGTCGCGCCACGTGGCCGTGGCAAATGCTGAGATGAAGCGACGCACTGCAGAAGTACTGGAATTGATTTCAGAACGTGATGAACTATTGCGTGAGTGGACGTTAAAGGATGACAATGACTAAACGAGTGGTGATTGCTGACGATGAATCAATTATTCGGCTTGATCTCAAGGAGATTTTGGAAGGCGATGGCTACCTAGTGGTGGGCGAAGCCGCTCGAGGCGATGATTCGCTCACGATGATTAAGGAACATCAACCAGATTTAGCCCTCCTGGACATCAAGATGCCGGGCATCGATGGCATTGAAGTCGCGCGTCAAATTAAAGACACCAACACAGTGGTCGTACTTCTCACCGCGTTTAGTCAACGTTCGCTTATTGAAAGCGCTCGTGATGCCGGAGTCGTGGCCTATCTGGTTAAACCATTCCGGGGTAGTGAAATTCTGCCGAAACTAGCCGCCATTCTCGATCCATCTCGAAGTAACTCCAAGGACGAAGCGACCGCGCACCATGTAGAGGACAAAATCGAAACCCGAGAAATCGTTCAGCAAGCCAAAGAGCTGCTGATGAGTCAACGCGGCATGGACGAACCAGCCGCATTCGAATTGATTCAGCAAGCCGCAATGCAGGGCAGAACTCGGATGCGTGAAGTCGCTCAACAGATTCTGAATGGCGAGTTCCTTGGCTAAACCGGCGCTCGATCAACGCCCATTGCTCTTACTGGACGGAATGTCGCTGGCCTTCCGGGCTTTTTTCGCACTGACGACAGATATTGCCACCTCGGAAGGCGTGGTCACGAATGCGTTGCACGGCTTTGCCTCAATGCTGCACTCGCTTATTAGAAGCCAACAACCGCGCGCGCTCGCCGTGGCGTTTGATTTACCTGGTGGAACATTCCGTGATTCGCTGACGGAGGACTACAAGGGGGGTCGAGCAGAGACCCCCCTGGAGATTGAGCACCAGTTCGAGCTGATTCGCAACCTCTGTGAAGTAATGCATATCCCCGTATTGGGAGTTCCGGGGTTTGAGGCCGATGACGTGCTCGCAACACTCGCAACTTGGGGACGAGACGAGAAGATTCCCGTGGTGGTAGTCACCGGTGATCGAGACGCCTTTCAGTTGGTTGAGGATCCGTTTGTCAAAGTTCTTTACAACCGTCGCGGAGTCTCCGACTACGCGCTGTACGACGAAGCCGGAATATTCGAACGTTGTGGTATTGAGCCTGGTCGCTACGTGCTACTGGCCGCATTACGTGGTGATAACTCCGACAACCTTCCGGGTGTTCCTGGAGTAGGGGAAAAGACGGCGGCAAAGCTTTTCGCGCAGTACCAGAATCTCGATGAACTCTACGCACATCTCGATGCACTGACCCCCAAATTACGGGAGAATCTGGCCAACTTCGAAGTTAGAGCGCGTAACAACGTCGAAGTGATGCGACTGGTGCGTGACGTCCCGCTCGACTTCACCCTCGACTCAATCCAACTTGGGGGATGGAACCGAGGTGAAGTAACGACTTTCTTTGATCGCTTCGAGATGAACGCAATGCGCACGCGTTATGAGAAATTGATGTCCGAAGGACTACTTGGGCCCGCGGGACCATCTGGTCAGCCGGAAGAAGTTGGGGCGCGTCCTACAACGGCGAAGAAGAAAATAACTCGAACTAAGACGCTCGCGTCAGCCATGAAGGACGCGACTGACCTTGTGGTGGCATACAGCGGGTCGCGAATTGCCGTGCTCGCTGGTGCGGACTCGGTTGGCGTTGGGAATGTAAGCGAGTTCCTTGGACTTGTTGGGAGTCGACGCCCTCGGGGGCACGATTTAAAGGGGCTCTATCGGTATGCGGCCGATCTCGATCTGCCGCTTCTCGAACCCGGTGACGATAGTTCCATAATGGCATTTCTCGTAGACGCGACGAGTGGTCACTACGAGCTCAACGAAGTTGTCGAACGCTATCTAAATGTGGTTCGTAACGTCGCAGCGCCGTCTCTCTTTGACGAGCAACTATCTGATGATGTGTTGATTGGGGAAGTTGAACTCATCAGCCAGCTATGCGACCATCTTCGCCAACAAATTACGAAGTGGCAGCTGGACTACGTGTACGAGAACATCGAGTTGCCACTCGTGGCGGTACTCGGTCGAATGGAATCACGTGGTATTCGAGTCGATGTTGAATTGCTTCGAACAATTGCCGCAGAATTTGCCGTAGAGGCCTCAGAACTCAATACGGAGATTCAACGAGTCGCCGGGCATCCGTTCAAGGTGAACTCACCTCAACAACTCCAAACAGTTCTCTTCGACGAGTTGCAGCTGTCCACGGTAAAGAAGATCAAGAGTGGTTACTCAACCGATGCGGCAAGTCTCGAAGTTATTGAAGATGAACACGAAATTGTGCCATTGATTCTTCGTTATCGCGAGGTGGAGAAGCTTCGCAGTACCTACGGCAACCCGCTCATCGATTCCGTCGCCCCCGATGGCAGAATCCATGCAACCTTTCACCAAACGGTGGCGAGGACCGGGCGCCTGTCGTCGGAAAACCCCAACTTGCACAACATTCCCGTTCGCACCGAGGAAGGGCGAAGGTTGCGCTTCGCGTTTATCCCTAGTGAAGGATGGCAACTGTGTGTGGCGGACTACAACCAGATTGAATTACGAATTCTCGCGCACCTCTCGCAAGATAAGGGCTTGCTGGGAGCGTTTGCTTCGAACCGCGATGTGCACCGACAGATTGCGAGTTCCGTGTTCGGTGTCGCCGCTGACGAAATTTCCTACGAACAACGTGAACAGGCCAAAGCCGTCTCGTACGGGTTGGCGTACGGGATGGAAGCCTTTGGCTTAAGCAAACGTCTAGGTGTGCCAGTAAGTTCCGCCAAAGAGATTATGGCGAAGTACTTTGCCGGCTTTCCCAGCTTGAAGGCCTACATGGACGAGACGATCAAAGAGATACGTCAGCGTGGCTACTCTCGAACCGAGTTCGGACGCATCCGTCCTTTCCCCGATCTGGTTACTGCCGTTGGCCCTCAACGTCAGGCAGCAGAACGCCAAGCAATGAACGCCGGCATCCAGGGTCTCGCCGCCGATATTTTCAAGGCAGCTCTCGTGCGGCTTGATCGACAGCTGCAGAGCGATGGACTTCGGGCTCGGCTGATTCTCCAGGTCCACGACGAAGTCGTTGTCGAAGCACCACTGGATGAACGCGAAGTGGTCGAGCGAACGATCACCGAATCGTTAAAGAGTGCAGCCGAGCTCAGTGTTCCACTTGAGATTTCACTCAAATGGGGAGATAATTGGGCGGCCGCCAAGCATTAAGGCGCCAAATGGTAGGGTTGTTAACTGGGTTTACACCGGAAACCCAGTCCCAGCCCTCTAGCGGACCCCGGTGTGGTCGTTACGGATGTACTTGTATGTCGGAAGGCACCAGCCTCCTCTCCTCCCAGCAAATGGGAACCTTTGACGATGAGGGAAATTACATTCCCCGGGTCATTACCGAAGACAACATGGTTGGCACAGACCTCGCCACTCTGGTTGGCGAAAGTGTTCTGGAATTTGATGACGGTGATTTGGTCACCGGCATAGTTGTCAAAATCGATCGCGATGAAGTGCTTCTCGATATTGGGTTCAAATCTGAAGGAGTTATTCCTTCACGAGAACTTTCGATTCGAAATGACGCTGATCCTGCGGACATTGTTTCGATCGGTGAACGAATCGAATGCTTAGTACTGCAAAAGGAAGACAAAGAAGGTCGCCTAGTTCTCTCGAAGAAGCGTGCCCAGTACGAGAAGGCCTGGAGCAACATCGAAGAGCTCAAGAACCGTGACGAAGTGGTCAAGGGTGTCGTCATCGAAGTAGTCAAGGGTGGTCTCATCGTTGATATTGGACTTCGAGGCTTCCTCCCCGCTTCGCTCGTGGAGCTTCGACGAGTCCGCGAACTCCAGCCCTACATTGGTAAGACCGTTGAGGCAAAAATCATCGAACTTGACCGCAACCGCAACAACGTGGTGCTGTCTCGTCGTGCGTGGCTCGAGGAGACTCAGAAAGAGCAACGAGGCGATTTCTTAAGCAACCTGAAGCCGGGCGAACGTCGTCATGGCGTCATCTCGTCAGTGGTCAATTTTGGTGCTTTCGTTGACTTGGGTGGCATGGATGGACTTATCCACGTCTCCGAACTCAGCTGGAAGCACATCGATCACCCCAGCCAGGTAGTGGCAGTTGGTGACGAGGTTGACGTCGAAGTCCTTGAAGTGGACTTCTCCAAGGAACGTATTTCACTGTCCTTGAAGGCCACCCAGTCTGACCCATGGCAGGTCTTCGCCGATAGCCACGCGGTAGACCAGCTGGTGTACGGACGAGTGACGAAATTGGTTCCCTTCGGCTGCTTCGTGCAGGTCGGTGAAGGAATTGAAGGACTTGTGCACATCTCCGAGATGGCGGCACACCACGTGGAAGCACCAGACCAAGTGGTACAGGCCGGCGAGGAACTGTGGGTCAAAATCATTGAACTTGACACAGCTCGTCGTCGAATCAGTCTCTCAATCAAACAAGCTGCTGACGGTGGAGAGGTCTCCGAGGAGTACCGAGAGGCCTTTGGTTCGCACGCTTACGACACCGAGGGTAACTACATCGGAGGCATTGACTACGGCAACTTCACCCCTGAGACGGAAGCTCAGGCCGCCTGGGCGGAATACGCCACGGATGCCCCAGCCGCTGAAGGAACTGCAGAGATCATCGCTGAAGAGGTTGTAAGTGCTCCTAGCGAGACGGTGGAAGCAGCAACCGACGAGGCGCCGGTCGAGTAGTTATTTCAATTTAGAACCAAAACCCCCGGTCAACTTGACCGGGGGTTTTGTTGTTCTAAGGAACTAGCGGGAAGTGACAAGCCACTTGATGGCCAGGTGCGATTTCACGAGGCTGGGGTTCTTCGTTGGCACAGAGTTCCGTTGCGTAGGGGCATCGGGTACGAAAGCGACAGCCAGAAGGCGGATCGAGGGGACTGGGTGGCTCACCTTGTAAGACTTCACCGTGGACGGGCGAGTCCGGGTCGGCTTCGAGAGCGGCACCGAGAAGCGCCTTCGTGTAGGGATGCGCCGGCGAATGGTACAGGTTGTCCGCTGGCCCAATTTCACAGATTTTTCCGAGATACATAACTGCGACTCGATCACTGACGTTTTTCACGACGGCGAGATCATGCGCAATAAATAACAGAGTCAGCCCGTACTCTTCTTTGAGATCTTGCAGAAGGTTGAGTATCTGCGCCTGTACTGAGACGTCGAGTGCCGAAACCATTTCGTCGCAGATAAGAAGTTTGGGGCGCATCGCCAGCGAACGGGCAATTGAAATCCGTTGACATTGACCACCCGAAAACTGGCGTGCGTAGCGGTTGCCGTAAATCGCTGGATCGATACCAACTTTATTTAGGAGATCGGCCACTAAGTCATCTCGTTCGACACCCACTACCGACTTCCAGCAGTCAAGGGGTTCGGCAACAATGTCCTTAATTCGGCGTCGGGGATTGAGAGAGCTGATCGGGTCCTGAAAAATCATTTGCATCCGCGAGCGAGCATTCCGCAGGGCACGGCCCTTCTGGCGAGTGACATCAATACCGTCGAGTTCGATTGATCCGCTGGTTGGTGCCACAATCTTCATGAGGGCCTTGCCAGTGGTTGATTTTCCGCAACCCGACTCGCCAACAAGTCCTAGGGTCTCACCCGGAAAGATGTCAAAGCTGATGCCGGCGACCGCACTGACGGCGTGGCTGCCAGAGCCAAAGACCACAGTGAGGTCACGAACTGAAAGCAGTGGCACGTGAGAGGTCACGACATCTCCGATCTGGTCGATATCGGAAGTGGATTCCAGCAGGCGAAACTATGCCCCGGTTCGCTCGACGGCGTCAGCGGTGGACGTTCGTTGTGGCACTGATCGGTAGCAAATGAACAGCGCGGAGCGAAACTGCACCCGTTGGGGAGATTCAGGAGGTTTGGTGGTCGTCCCGGAATCGCCAAAAGTCTCGTGTGCGAGGGATTCGAGATCCTCGGGGAGCTATCCAACAGTGCTCGGGTGTACGGCATTCGATGATGGGCAAAAATGTCACGGGTCTCACCAATTTCGACTACTCGGCCGGCGTACATGACGATCAAGCGCGACGTCCGCGTTGCGACTACACCAAGGTCGTGGGTGATGAGGACTACCGACATATGGAGACGCTGCTGGAGTTCACCGAGCAGGTTCAGTATCTGAGCCTGGATGGTCACGTCCAGACCAGTTGTTGGTTCGTCAGCCAACAGAAGTTTCGGAGAACAAGCTAGAGCCGTCGCGATAACTACTCGCTGACGCATTCCACCAGATAGTTCGCCGGGAAAGGCGTCGTATCTTTCGGTGGACGAGGGTATGCCAACCAGAGTGAGTAGCTCTATCGCTCGGGCCTTGGCGCTCTGTCGACTCATCCCAAGGCGCACCCTAAGGGTTTCGTCAATCTGTTTACCAATTCGCATGACTGGATTGAGTGACGTCATCGGGTCTTGGAAAACCATCGCAACGTCGGTGCCCCAATGTTTACGCTTCTCGGGATCTGACGCTCCAACTACCTGAAATCCGTTGATAAGTACGGAGCCTTCAACCTGAATGTTGGTCATGGGTTGGAGCCCCATGATGGTTCGAGCCAGGACTGTTTTGCCCGAACCGGACTCACCAACAATCCCAATTGTCTCGTCTTCTTGCAAAGTAAAACTCACTTCGCTCACGGCCGGAAGCAGACCGTGTGGAGTAGCGAATGTTGTTGAAAGCTGGTCCACCTCGAGGAGGTGCCGTGAGTCAGGGCTCATAGTTTGACCTCAGACACATCGAAATAGGTTCGTAGACGATCACCAATGAAATTCAAGCTGAGAAGAAAGAGGCAAAGGGCCAGCGATGGAAAAAGTACCAGCCAAGGGTTTTGGGCCAAGACGGTACGACTTTCGTTAATCATGTTTCCCCAAGAAGGGGTGGGTGGATTCACCGAGAGTCCCAAGAAAGCCAACGCACCCTCCAAGGTCACTACGGAGGCGATGCCAATTAGTAAAAACGAAACCATGATTGGAGTGATGTTCGGCAAAATCTCCCTCAGAAGAATTCGCAAGCTGCTCGCACCCTGCACCTTTGCAGCTGTTACAAAATCTCTTGTCGCCACCGATAGTGACGCAGCCCGCACAACCCGATAAACCAACGGAATTGAGGCAGCCCCGATAACAATAATAATTTTCAGTATTGATCGGGGTGTCCAAAATGACAACACCGCGATAACGGCGATGATCGCGGGAAAGGCCAAAAGTACGTACATCATCGTGGTAACAATGTGATCAAATTTTCCCCGACGATACGCCGTCAACATTCCCAGTGGCGCACCAATCCCAAAACCAATAAACATTGCCCCGATGCCGACCAGAATCGAGATACGAGAACCGAATACGATTCGTGAGAAAATGTCGCGGCCCAAATCGTCGGTGCCCAGTAGATGATGGAGAGAAGGCCCAGCGTTCAGAGCGGAGTAATTCTGAAAGAGGGGATCTTGAAGCGGTAGCAGATTTGCCAAGATTGCCGCGAGGACGTTGAGAGAGAGCCACGCCACACAGGCCCAAAATAACGGCCCCAGTGGGGTCTTCGCTTCTAGAGGCTCGACCGCTAGCAAATCTGTCATCTGATCACTCACGACTAATCCTCGGATCAACGATATTAATAATGAAGTCGAAAACGAAATTGATAAAGACCACACCTACGGAAACCACCAAGACAATCCCCTGCACGAGCAAATAGTCGCTGGTGTCGATTGCCGAAATCAATGTGTAGCCGAGTCCGGGAATGGCGAGGAGGTATTGGACTACGAAACCGCTCGCCAACAGCCCACCGATGTTGACACCCGCTGTGCCAAGAAGTGCAACCGAGGAGGGGCGAAAAGCGTGGCGCCACATAATTCTGCGCGCACTAATACCCTTGGAGCGAGCCATGGTGATGAATTCTTCTTGGAGTGTCGCTATCAGGTCACTGCGCAGTACGCGGTAGTAAACCACGAAACTGCCCACCGAGAGGGTAAATGACGGCAACACCAAACTTTCAAGATTGACTAAAAAGTTTTGACTGAGCGGTACGAATGAAGCCGGCCCGGTATTAGCGACACCGAGTTTGATGGAAACGAATAGCACGAGCAGGACGATGATGATGAAGGGGGGAACTGACAGGAGGGTAAAACTTCCCGCCCCCAGAACCCGATCAAGCCACCCATCCGGTTTGCGAGCGGAACGCATTGCTAGTGGCACGGCGCTGGCGAAAGCAACTATTTGACTTAGGAAGATCATCTCAAGGTCAATCGGGAGTGCGGCCTTAATAGTTGAAACGACCGAGTTATGTGAGATGAAAGAAATCCCCAGATTTCCGTGCAAGACGTGACCAATCCAAATTAGGTATTGGGTGACAATCGAACGATCAAGGCCAAGCTGCTTAAACAAAATGGCCCGGTTGGCTGGACTGTCATTGGTGCCGAGAATAAAGACGGCCGGGTCGCCCGGCAAAAGGTGGATGAGGTAGAAACTGCCAATCGAAATGACGAAGCTGATTCCAATCAACAGCGCGACACGTCGTGCGACGTATTTGATCACTTTCCCCTCCTGTCCGCTATGGACACTAGCGAAGTACCAGCACCAGGATTGACGATTTACCTTGCGACCTGGAGTTCCCTAGTCGCTAGCGTGGAAGGATGAAGCGAATTGCCATTGCTGGCGGAATTGGCGCCGGAAAGACCGTCGTAACTGACCGATTGCTAGAACTTGGCTGGAACGTCATTGACGCCGATGTAATTGCTCACCAGGTGACGAGCCAACGTCAGCCCGCTTGGTTCGCTCTGGTCGACGCCTTTGGTGCAGCAATCTTAGATTCGAAAGGTGACGTAGACCGGGCGTTCTTGGCCGACGTCGTCTTTCACGATGCGACCGCTCTGCGGAGACTTAATCACATCACGCATGGTCATATTGGTCTCGAGATAATTCGGCAGTTGGATGAGGCAGTTGGCGAAGCAATCTTTGTTGCGTTACCACTGTTTCGTTCTGAACATCGCGAAATCTTCACGCTGGACGAAGCGTGGTCAGTTCAGGTCGAGATGGCAACCGCGGTTTCTCGTCTGTGCGAATTTCGGGGCTACCGCGAAGAGGACGCGGTGGCCCGCTTAGCGGCTCAAATAAGCAATGCCGAGCGGTCAGCCATCGTCGATCACGTGTTGTGGAACGAAGGCACGAAAGACGAGCTTTACGAACAACTAGAGATACTCCTGGGTGAACATGGATTAAGCCATGGGTGAATTCAAGGTTCAATCTCCGTTTCAACCCTCGGGTGATCAACCAACGGCGATTGCGACATTGGCCAATGGTGTGCGTGACGGACTGCGATACCAAACGCTTGAAGGCATCACTGGTAGCGGTAAAACTGCAACTATCGCTTGGCTGGTTGAAGAAGTGCAGCGACCGACCCTAATTCTTGAACCGAATAAGTCGCTCGCGGCCCAACTGGCCTCAGAGTTAAAAGAGATGTTGCCCGACAACCGGGTTGAGTTCTTCGTCTCCTATTACGACTACTACCAGCCAGAAGCGTATATTCCGCGTACCGACACCTTCATTGAAAAAGACAGTTCGATTAATGAAGAAATTGACCGTTTGCGTCACGCCGCTACCTCGTCGCTGTTGACCCATCGCGACACGATTGTGGTGGCTTCGGTCTCTTGCATTTACGGGTTGGGTTCACCTATCGAATATCGCGACCGGATGTTGCAGTTAGAGGTTGGCGTTAAATTTGAACAGCGAGCTCTACTTCGCCGTTTAATCGAAATGCAGTACAACCGAAACGAATTAGTACTCGAGCGAGGCCTCTTTCGAATGAAGGGCGACACGCTCGAAATTCAACCGGCCTATAGCAACGAAGCTATCCGGGTCTCTTTTTTTGATGATGAGATCGAGGAGATTTCTTTCTTCAATCCGGTGACCCAAGAACATCGTGGAAAAGTGCAGGAGTTCACCCTCTTCGCTGCTTCGCACTACGCAACAAGCGTAGAGACGTTGCAGCGAGCATGTCGATCGATCGAAGATGAGTTGCAGGTCCAGCTAGCGAAGTTCAACCAAGAGGGAAAATTGCTTGAAGCGCAGCGTCTTCGTTCACGAACGGAGCACGACTTAGAGATGCTGGAACAAACCGGTATTTGCGCCGGTATTGAGAACTACTCGGCGCACCTGGATGGTCGGGTTGCGGGGGAGCGCCCGTACACACTGCTTGATTACTTTCCCGCCGACTTTCTGGTGGTGATCGACGAGTCTCACGTGGCAGTTCCCCAGGTTCGTGGACAGTACGCGGGGGATCGATCGCGCAAAGAGACATTGGTGGAACACGGTTTTCGCTTGCCCAGTGCGATGGATAATCGGCCACTGAATTTTGCTGAATTCATGGAATTGGTTCCTCAGGTGGTCTTCGTTTCCGCGACACCGGGCCCGTACGAAATCGAGCAGAGCGACCAGATTGCTGAGCAAGTTATCCGTCCTACTGGACTCTTGGACCCAGTGGTGACCATCGTGCCAACGCAAAATCAGATTGACGATCTTCGATCACGTCTCGACGTGGTCATCGCGCGCCACGAGCGAGCGCTCATCACCACACTGACCAAACGAATGGCTGAGGATTTAACCAATTTCTTGACCAAGGCTGGGTATCGAGTGCAGTACCTTCATAGCGATATCGACACCATTCAACGAATCGAAATTCTCCGATCCCTACGACTCGGTGAATTCGACATTCTGGTGGGTATTAATTTGCTCCGCGAGGGTTTGGATCTTCCAGAAGTTTCGTTGGTCGCAATTCTCGACGCCGATAAAGAGGGATTTCTACGTTCCCGCAGCGCCCTAATCCAAACTATTGGTAGGGCAGCTCGAAATTCCAATGGGGAAGCCATTCTGTACGCCGATCGCATGACTGACTCCATGCGCGAAGCCGTCTCGTTAACTGAGCGCCGCCGCCTACTGCAAACGGCCTACAACGAAGAACACAACATACAGCCACAAACGGTTATGAAGAATGTGGCCGACATCCTTGGTCGTCTGCGCAGTGATTCGATGCCGCACCCGGTTAATCGAGTCCACGGGATCTCTTCTCTGGAGGACCGCTTACCGGACGATTTAAGTCTCGAACTGGCAAGAATCGAGGCCGCAATGCTCGACGCGGCCAAGGATCTTCGCTTCGAAGAGGCGGCGGCGCTTCGAGATGTTTTGCATAATTTGCAGCGCCAAGGTGTCGATGCTTCTCTCGACGAACCAAGTAGTGGCATCTAACCGGTAGATTCGCGCTATGACTCAGCTGATTCGTGTCCAAGGCGCGCGTGTCCATAACCTCAAGAATCTCTCAGTTGAGATACCTCGAGATCAGCTCGTGGTATTTACGGGACTTTCTGGTTCCGGGAAATCCTCTTTAGCGTTTGACACCATCTACGCGGAGGGTCAGCGACGATACGTGGAGAGCCTTTCGGCCTATGCACGACAGTTCTTAGGCCAAATGGATAAGCCGGACGTCGACTTTATTGAAGGACTTTCACCGGCTATTTCGATAGATCAAAAGACCGCGTCGCGAAATCCACGCTCAACGGTGGGCACAATTACGGAGATCCACGACTACCTGCGGCTTTTGTTCGCACGGATTGGAATTCCTCACTGTCCTACCTGCGGTAAGCCGGTCTCACGTCAGACACCTCAACAGATCGTTGACCAAGTACTCACGAGCGAGCAGGGTGCCAAGTTTCTGGTACTGGCAACGATGGTTGAAGGGCGCAAGGGCGAGTACAGCACATTGTTAAACGAGCTCGCCGGACAAGGCTTCTCCAGAGTTCGGGTTGATGGCGTCGTGCAGGAGTTGGCCGATCGCGACAGTCTCACGCTGGCCCGCTACGAGCAGCACACGATTGATGTGGTGCTCGACCGGTTGACTGTGAAGAGTTCGAATCGGCAACGCTTGACCGAATCTGTTGAGTCAGCACTGCGTTTAACGAAGGGAACAGTTCGCTTCCTGTTTACTGACACCGACGAGTTAATTCAGTTCTCCGAGAAGATGGCTTGCACTGACTGTGGTGTGAGCTTCACTGAGATGGCTCCTAGGGATTTTTCGTTCAACTCACCCTACGGAGCGTGTTCAGTGTGCACGGGTCTAGGAACTCGATTCGAGGTCGATCCCGATTTGGTCGTTCCCGACGACAGTCTCTCGCTGTCCGAAGGGGCCCTAGCTCCTTGGTCGGGTCAGCGTTTCAAGTATTTTGAACGTCTCATTGCGGGTATCGCGACACTTGGTGGTTTTGATCTTGATACGCCGTGGAAGAGTTTGAAGGCCAAGGACCGCAAGTTGGTTCTCTACGGCGTTGACAAAAAGACTGTGGCAGTCAAGTACCGAAATCGCTACGGAAAGGTTCGAACCTACGACGCCTCCTATAACGGGATAGTTGACTGGCTGGAACGTAAACGTAGTGAAGCTGATGGTGACTGGTCCCGCGAGCAGGCCGAGCAGTACATGCGCGAGGTCGAATGTACTACCTGCGAAGGTCGCCGCCTAAAACCTGAAGTGCTCGCCGTTCGGATCGCGGAACTAAATATTGCCGACGTGAACTCGATGACTATTGATGAGGCCATTGCATTCTTCAAGAAGCTAAAACTCTCCAAGCGTGAAGAGACCATTGCTCGCCAAGTCATCAAGGAAATTGTTGAACGATTGAATTTCCTCTTAGACGTCGGTCTCGACTACCTCACCTTGAGCAGGGCTTCGGCGACCCTTTCGGGAGGCGAGGCGCAGCGCATACGACTCGCCAGCCAAATAGGTAGTTATCTCGTGGGCGTACTCTACGTTCTCGACGAGCCCTCGATTGGTCTGCACCAGCGCGATAATCGACGCCTGATTGCCACGCTCGAACGGTTACGCGACCTAGGCAATTCAGTCATTGTGGTGGAACACGACGAAGAGACCATCCGGATGGCGGATTTCGTCGTTGATATTGGCCCCGGTGCTGGTGAATTTGGTGGTCGCGTAGTTCACGCCGGATCGTACGCCGATTTACTCGCCAACAAAGAGTCCATTACTGGTGACTATTTGGCGGGTCGAAGGGTGGTGGCGATTCCGTCCGAACGTCGGAAGGGTGATGGTAAAAGTCTCATCATTAAAGGTGCTCGTGCCAACAATCTTCAGAACGTTACGGCGAAAATTCCCTTGGGCAAGTTTGTCGCAGTGACCGGAGTGTCGGGATCGGGCAAGTCGTCGTTGATCAATGGCATCTTGTTGAGTTCACTGGAAAGTCAAATAAATAGAGCGAAGCGATCTATTGGCGAGCACGACACCATCAGTGGCGTTGAGCACATTGACAAGATTGTCGCCGTTGACCAGCAACCGATTGGACGAACACCACGTTCGAATCCCGCAACCTACACCGGAGTATTCGACAAAATTCGAAAACTTTTTGCCGAAACGCAAGAGGCAAAGATACGTGGTTACCAGCAGGGGCGTTTCTCCTTCAACGTAAAAGGTGGTCGTTGCGAAACGTGCGCGGGCGACGGCACTATCAAAATCGAGATGCATTTTCTTCCGGATGTGTACGTCAACTGTGAAGTGTGCGATGGCGCACGCTACAACCGTGAAACCCTGGAGATTCTGTACCGCGGTAAGTCCATTAGCGACGTCCTGAATATGCCGATTGCCGAGGCACTCACGTTTTTCGAGCGACAACCACCCATTTTGCGTCACGTCCAAAGCCTGGCGGATGTTGGACTTGGTTACGTCCGTCTGGGCCAGCCCGCGCCGACGCTGTCTGGGGGAGAGGCCCAGCGGGTGAAATTAGCTACTGAACTCGCCCGACGTCCAACGGGTCACACACTGTACGTACTGGACGAACCAACCACTGGGCTCCACTTCGAGGACGTGAAGCGCCTACTCGAAGTACTGCACCGTCTCGTCGATCAAGGAAATACTGTGCTGGTGATCGAGCACAATCTCGATGTCGTGAAGACCGCCGACTGGGTACTTGACCTGGGCCCCGAAGGTGGCCGACGAGGTGGACTCGTGGTGGGAGAGGGGACGCCTGAACAGATTTCTAAATTGAAGACCGCGACGGGAATTGTGCTGCGAGAGGCAATGAGCGCGGGCATGGGCAAGCGATAGACCACTGTGTTCGCTAAACCTTCTGGAATTCCTAGGCGTAGCGGCTGCTATTTATTTCGCAATGAAGCGGGCACCATTATCTATGTTGGCAAGGCCCGGTCATTAGCGCAGCGATTAAGTAGTTACTTCCAACGGATTGACGCCCTTGACACCAAAACGCAAGCGCTGATGAATGAAGCGACGTCGGTGGAGTGGATTATTACTCCGTCGGAGTTGGACGCTTTGATTCTGGAGAACGAACTGATTAAGGAGAATCAACCTCGTTACAACCTGCGTCTGAAAGATGACAAGAGTTTTCCCTACGTGGCTTTAGATACGAGAGTTGACTTTCCAGTTCCCTACACAACACGGGGTAAGCACGTCAAGGGTGTGAAGTATTTCGGGCCGTTTGTTGATGTGAAGGCCCTGCGCGTGACTATGGATGAACTTCTCCAAGCCTTCCCCCTTCGTTCTTGTACAAAGCACAAATTTGACTACCAAAAAAGAATTGGTCGACCCTGCCTCTTGTACGACATTGGAAAATGTTCGGGGCCTTGTGTCGGGGCAATTGACCCAGACGGCTACCGCTCACTCATGCAGGCGTGGATGCGTTTTTTTGAAGGAGACGTCGGGCAGTTGCGTCGTCGCTTGCAGCAAGAGATGAAGAGTGCTTCGGGGGCGCAACACTACGAAGCAGCGGCTGCAGCACGCGATGGTCTGGACGCGCTCGATAGGGCTGCTGCCCAACAAAGTGTGGTCCTCGACGATCACTCAAATTTGGATGTTTTGGCAGTGGCCATCGAAGGGGGGCGAGCGGCGTTGACTCGATTTCGAGTTCGTCACGGGCGCATCCTTGGTCGAACGGTGCAACTGATCGACCGGGCAATGGACGAATCCGAACGTGAAATTGTCGAAAGTGTGGCACCCGACCTGTACGTTGATGCGGCAAGCATCCCTCCGGTCGTGGTCGTGTCGAGTGCGCCAATCGCGGCGTCATTGCTGAGTGACTACCTAAGTAAGGCCAGGGGAAAACCAGTGGCGGTGGTCGCTCCCCAACGGGGGAGACGCCGCAGAGTTCTCGAGCTAGCTATGAGTGACGCGATTGGAGTGATTGGACGTGATTCGCTGCGTCGACAAAGTGATCACAATATTCGTTCGAGGGCGCTTCAGGAGCTCGCGATAGCGCTGAATCTTGATCAGCCGCCCTACCGCATCGAATGTTTTGACATGAGCCACCTGCAGGGTACGAACTACGTGGGCTCAATGGTGGTCTTCGAAGACGGTCTACCCGTTAAGTCCGAATATCGTCATTTCAACGTGAAAGAAGTCCTGGGAAATGATGATGTCGGCGCGATGTATGAAGTGGTTCGCCGTCGACTCACACACTGGGCTGAAACGCAGCGCACGTCGAAATTCCCCCGATCTGATTTAGTGATTATCGACGGTGGTATTCCTCAACTTCATGCCGCACAGCGAGCGGCGCAGTCGCTGGAGCTGACAGACCAAGTTGAGTTAGTGGCGCTAGCCAAGCGCGAGGAGTTGCTCTACCGGCCGGGCCGCACTTCACCAGTGGCATTGGAGCCAGGGTCGGAAAGCCTCTACTTGGTCCAACGAATTCGAGACGAAGCCCACAGATTCGCGATTTCGTTTCACCGATCGAAGCGAGGCAAATCGATGGTGGCGACGTCGCTCGAGGGGGTCGTCGGACTCGGTCCAACCCGTCGTGACCGGCTCTTGATGGAGTTCGGATCCCTGGAGGCATTGCGCAGCGCATCCCTTGAGCAGCTCACTGGACTGCAGTGGCTACCCGAAGAGATTGGACGGAGGCTCTACGATCATCTGCAGGGTCCATCGGGAGCGAAGCCGCGGAAAGTGAGTGAAGACCATGAGTGAGGTCCTACTGGTTACTGGCATGTCCGGTGCGGGCCGATCGACCGTCTCGGCGGCGCTCGACGACCTCGGCTGGTTCGTTATCGACAATCTTCCCCTGGAGTTGATTTCGCGAGTTGGCGAGCTGGCGGCTGCCGGTTCACTGGATTACGCCGGTGTCGCCTTCATCGTTGGTCGATCGGGCAAGGTTCAGACCGATGCACTGTTAGAGGTCATTCGCGATTTACAAACGATGCACGAAGGCGCGAAGGTGCTGTTTTTGGATGCACCCGATGATGTGCTCATTGCTCGATTTGAAGCAAATCGACGACGCCACCCTTTCCCCGGTCCAACCCTGGTTGATTCGATTTCGGGAGAGCGAGCGCTCCTCAAACCCATAAAAGACAAAGCCGACCTGGTGATTGACACTGGTTCAATCAACGTCAATCAACTTCGTTCGAGGATTGTCGAGACTTTTACTGAGGTTAACGGTTCGGATTCATTGCGGGTATCGATTCTGTCTTTTGGTTACTCGCACGGAATACCTAGAGACGTCGACATTGTGCTTGACTGCCGGTTCTTGCCCAACCCACATTGGGTCCCGGAACTGCGACCACTTTCTGGACTAGACGAGAGTGTGTCGACGTACGTGTTGGAGCAAGAAGCAGCTCAACACTTTCTTGGCGACGTGACGAAACTACTGGCGTGGCAGATACCTGAATTTGCGAAAGAGGGTAAGTCCTATCTCTCAATCGCGATCGGTTGCACGGGAGGGCGTCATCGCTCGGTGGCTATCGCCGAGGAACTGCGACAACGTTTACAGATCACCCACGCCGTGTTACACCGTGATATAGCTCGATGAGAGCCGTAGCCATTGGCGGTGGGCACGGGACTGCTGCTTCTCTTCGGGCGCTCCGTCGCTTAACCGACGACGTCACTGGCGTCGTGTCAGTGGCCGATGACGGTGGATCATCGGGTCGCTTGCGAGCAATGTTGAATGTTGCCGCAGTAGGAGATCTTCGCAAGTGTTTAGTGGCGCTCGCTGATCCGGATAATCCTTTGACCTGTTCGTTCGAACATCGATTTAGCACTGGAGAGTTGAGCGATCACGCTGTCGGCAATCTCTTGCTGGTTGGCTTACTCGACGCCACTGGAAATCTCGAAGAGTCAGTACGGGCGGTTGCGCAGGTGATGGGTGTAACTGGTGCGATCATTCCCGCTAGCTGTGAAGGTGTGGTTTTGGTCGCTTCTACTGATGACGGTGAGACGTGGGGCCAGACTGAGGTCGCGGCGTCATCGTCGATAGTGCGCGTCAGCATCGAGCCAGAAAATTCTGCCGCGCCGATTTCTGCCGTAGAAGCGATCGAGAGGGCCGATGTAATACTGATTGGACCTGGGTCGCTGTTTACCAGCGTGCTGGCGGCGTGCATTATTCCCGGCATTCTTCAAGCGCTGGCGGGCACGAGTGCATTGAAGATTTATGTCGCCAATTTAAGAAATCAAGTGCCCGAGACGGAGAACTACGCACTACAAGACCACGTTGACGCCCTCATTCGACACGGTGTTGTCCCCGATTTCGTTCTCGTGGACCACGAGAGTACTTTCGCGTCTGACGAGGCATCGTTGCCTGTCGAAATGAGCGATATCGCGGGAGAAGGTGGCCTGGTGCACGATGTGGTCAAATTGGCAGATTTTCTTCAAGCGAAAATGCGATAATAAAGAACTATCAAGTTAGGGAGTCGTCGGTGACAACACGTGTAGCGATTAATGGCTTCGGTCGCATTGGTAGGGGGTTTTTGCGGGCGTCGCTCGAAAACGCCGAGGTGGTGGTGGTGGCGATCAACGATTTAACTTCTCCCGAGGTCAACGCGCACCTCTTAAAATATGACTCGACTCAAGGTCGACTCGCGCAGTCCGTAACGGTCTCTGAAAACGGATTGACAGTTGGCGACCAGATGATCAGGGTATTCGCTGAACGGGATCCGAAAAATCTCCCTTGGGGTGATTTAAAGATTGATGTAGTGATTGAGTCAACTGGAATTTTCACTACCAGAGAAGCCGCCGCAGCGCACCTGACTGCCGGAGCTCGCAAGGTGATTATTTCGGCACCAGCGAGTGACGTGGACGCCACATTCGTGGTGGGAGTAAACGAAACAACATACGATCCAGGTCTACATCACGTGGTGAGTAATGCTTCGTGTACGACTAACTGTTTCGTGCCCATGGTGAAAGTGCTCGACGACGCCTTCGGAGTGGATGCGGGGCTTATGACGACGGTGCACGCCTACACCAACGATCAGAATCTCCTTGATCTCCCACATAAGGATTTACGGCGTTCGCGTGCGGCCGCGGTCAATATTGTCCCCTCATCGACCGGGGCGGCCCGCGCAACGAGTTTGGTGCTGTCGGCAATGAAGGGGCGACTCGATGGCACATCATTGCGCGTCCCAATTCCCGATGGCAGTATCACTGACTTCACCGCAGTCGTGAGGTCAACCACAGTAGAAGAAATAAACGCGGCCTTTAAAACAGCCGCGCAGGGCGTCCTTGGTGGAGTGCTGGTGTATACGGAAGATCCAATTGTGTCATCCGACATCGTGGGTAGTCCCGCGTCGTGCACCTTCGATGCACAGATGACAATGGTGCAACGCATTGACGATTCGAAGAGTCTGGTGAAAGTGTTTGGTTGGTACGACAATGAATGGGGCTACTCAAACCGACTCGTTGACCTGACTAGCCATATTGGTAAATAAGCAGTGCTGCCTTCGTACGAACGGTGGGGAGACCTGACGTCAAAGCGTGTACTAGTGCGCGCAGACTTCAACACTCCTCTGATTGAAGTCAACGGAAACTTCGAAGTAGTTGACGATTTCAGAATCCGAGCCACTGTTCCCTTACTGCAAGATCTGCTCGAGCGCGGAGCAGCGGTGACCGTGTGCACCCATCTGGGTCGCCCTAACGGAAGGGTTGATCCGCAGTTCTCCATCGCTCCGCTAAAGCGGCGACTCAATCAGCTCTGTCCGGGGATCGAGATGATGGAGAATCTTCGATTTCATGAGGGGGAAGAAGCGAACGACCAGGCATTTGGCGCCTCACTGGTCGAAGGATTTGATTACTACATCAATGAAGCGTTTGGTGTGTCACATCGAGCCCATGCTTCAATCGTGGTGCCGCCAACACTGGTCCCCAGTGCTGCTGGTCCTCACCTGCGACGTGAAGTTGAAACGTTGCTCGCGTTACTGGAGAATCCGCTTCGTCCGTTCGTGGCGATCATCGGCGGAGCCAAAGTGGCTGACAAGTTGGGCATCGCAAATGTGCTGGCCCAGAAGGCTGACATGCTCGTCGTGGGTGGGGGAATGGCCTACACCTTTGAAAAGTCAATCGGGCGCTCTATTGGCGACTCGCTCTGTGACGACTCTTTTGCGGAGAAATGTGCAGTGCTGATGCAGACTGGTCGTGTTCGTATTCCAGTTGACTCGCGCGGACTCGCGACTGGTGATTCCTTCGGTCGTGATGGTGGAACGAATGAAGTGATCGACTTCGCCGAGGAAATTCCCGATGGCTACGTTGGACTCGATATTGGCCCTCATACCATCGAAGAGTTTTCCGAAGTCATTTCGACGGCCGGAACCATCTTGTGGAATGGTCCCATGGGAGTATTTGAAGATGATCGATTCGCGATTGGCACTGTGGCGGTCGCGCGAGCCATTGCGGCCTCGAAGGCAGTCTCAGTCGTTGGCGGCGGCGATTCAGTAGCGGCCCTATGCGAATTTGGTTTGGAAGGTGACGTGAGTTACGTTTCCACTGGAGGCGGCGCGTCGCTGGAACTTATCGAGCACGGTGACCTTCCCGGTTTGCGTGCACTACGAGAGAGCAAGTACTAAGAATGACAAATCATGTTCGCCCGCTGGTTGTGGGTAATTGGAAGATGAACCTTGATTTTGTTGAAGCAGTGCACTTAGGACAACAAATTGGCGTGATCCTAAAAAATCGACCCGCGGAGCACACTGATGTTGTAATTGCGCCACCCTTTGTGGATCTGCGAAGCGTTGCGTCAATCATTGCGTCAGAGAGGATGCTGATTGCTCTCGGTGCGCAGCACGTCAACGCACAAGAAAACGGAGCGCATACCGGTGAAGTAAGTCTCTCCATGCTCCGTCGACTAAACGTGGACTGGGTACTGGTTGGACACTCCGAACGTCGCACGAACTACTCAATGTCCGATGAGTTAGTTAAGTTGACACTCCGAACGGTGGCGACCAGCGGCATGAAGGCCGTACTTTGTGTTGGCGAAGAATCCGGAGTGCGCGAAGAAGGACGGCATCTCGACTTCGTGGCCGAACAGCTACGTCACGCGATAGAGGGCCTGGACGAAAAGTCGCGCAGCGCTGTGACGGTTGCGTACGAACCTCTGTGGGCCATTGGCAGCGGAACGTCGGCGACGGTAGAGCAGATTGCCGAGATGACTTCGCACGTAAAGGCGATTTTGCGTTCGGAGTCAATGGCCGAGTCGCGCGTGCTTTATGGCGGTTCGGTGACTGCGGACAACGCCACTTCGATCATCACGGATGGTGGAGTTGATGGCTTTTTGGTCGGTGGAGCCAGTCTTAAGGCCGAGTCGTTCGTCGCAATCGTGCACGCCTGTAACGGCTGCTACGCTGGAAAGCGCTAATCGGAGGTCTCGATGTTTACGTGGACATTTATCACTATTGAGGTGCTATCGGCCGTGGGACTGGTCTTTCTAGTTCTGTTGCACTCCGGACGTGGCGGCGGCATTTCGGACCTCATGGGGGGCAGCCTGGGTTCGGCGGCTTCGGGTTCGACCGTGGTGGAACGTAATCTTGACCGTATTACGATCGCCGTAGCGCTGGTGTTCACGTTTGCGACGTTGACCCTTGACCTACGCCTGCAGTAGTCCGTCATGATCCTTCGAGGATCAGGCAAATGGATTGGTGCAGTAGTTGTTCTGCTCTCCCTAGGAAGTGTCTTCTTTTTCGGGGAGCGACCGCTGCCCGCTTCAAGTGCGGAACCTTCGGTACTGACCCTGGCGCTTCCGGGGCCCTTTAACGGGTGCACGGTGCTCGACTCGGCGATTAGCGAAAGCTCATCGGCAATTCTTGATTTAGTTCGGCCGTCAGCTTTTCAATCGAATGCGGCCGGGGGACTCGACGGAGCCGGGGGACCCATTGCTACTGCGGAGCTCACCTCGTTGACACCCGAGACGGTCGTCTATACGTTGGCGGCGGGTCTGCATTGGAGTTCTGGATTGGCGTTTAACGGTGGCGACCTGGTTGCCTGGTGGCGACACGCACGTCAACTAACGAGCGTGCAAGGGGATGGTTACCGGTCAATCAAATCTCTGGTCGTGAGCAAAAATGGGTTGGCGGTCACGGCAACATTTTCGTCAAGTTTTCCCGCGTGGAATCTCCTCTTTCGAGATGTCGAAGCGCGCGGCGCCAAGTACGGCTGCGCCTTCACGGCGCTCCTGAAAAGGCCGTCCTTAGGGGCGTACCGAGTGGTTAGTGCCACCGCCCGCCGCGTGGTGTTGGCTAAGGATCCGAACTGGACCACCTACCCTCAACGTTTTGATCGCATCAACATTACAAACTCTTCTTTATTACCTCGTAGCCGCCTAAGTCCATTCGCGAGTTATCAGACCACGGTTAATCGGGCACAGCAACAGGCATTGAGCGCTCATCCAGCGGCTCGCAGCCGTATTGGCGTTGCGAGTGGCGTTGAGGAGATTAGGTATGCACCTGGACGACCAGTGACGAAAAACATTGCGATTCGCCAAGCCCTGAGTTGGTCACTTAATCGACAGCAGATGATTAGCGCACTGTGGGGATCGGTAACCTTTCTGCCCACTCCCGCTGCCTCGGCGCTCTATTCGCAGGGTCAGACTGACTACCCAGGAACTGCTGGCTCAGTTCCCTCGGGAACCACCACCACAGTTGTGAATACGCCAACCACGACTAGCCCGAGTGGTGAAGCAGCGCTCGCAGACTGTCCCTCGTGTGCGATTACGACGTTGCGTAAATTGGGTTACCGGCGCAGTTCGGATGGCTGGATTGATCGGCGTGGCAACCTGCTGGCCTTACGAGTAATTGTTGGTCCCAGCAAGTTGGACCAAAGTGTTGCAACTCTCGTGTGCCGCCAGTGGAAACAAGCCGGCATTGCGACGTTCCGTGTTGAGGCCCGAAGTGACCGATCGGCGGCGCAGTTGGTGGCTCAGAACCTTGATGACGTGGCAATTATTTTCCGTTCAACAATCTCCACGCCGTGGCTTATGGCCCGTTCGTGGAGTGGGGCCGCTTACGCAGATTCCTATTCGAGTGGCTTTCGTTCACCAAAATTAGGCCGACTGTTCTCCGAGGCGACCTCAAATTTCAATCCAACTGACGCGAGCACGACGTGGCTGGCGATGGACCAGACAATCCTGCAAACTTTTCTGAGTCGGCCCCTGTTCACTCCGCCTTCATTAATTGAGTGGTCCGGCCCTGTCGGCATCGTGAATCCCAGCACTTCGGTCAGTGGCTTTGTCGATCAAATTCCATCGTGGCTATTCACGGGAGTGCCCTCGGTCACCGCGCCGGGCTGATACGAAGGTCGCCGGGCGGCTACAGTAGTCACTCGCGTCGGAGTGGCGGAATAGGCAGACGCGCCAGCTTGAGGGGCTGGTGCCCTTAGGGGCGTGCGGGTTCAAGTCCCGCCTCCGACACCAAAGTTGCAAAAACCCTCGATTGCGGCAGGTTCTGACTGCAGGCCCATCAGTTCACCAAATTGATGGTTCGAATCGAACCGACTACCGGAACCTTTGTTACTACGATTATCACGAGGTGTGACGTGTCCCAATTAGTTTTCGCGGCGTTCAGTAATCGACTCGACGCGGTTGAACTCGCCCGTGAAAGCACCCGGCGACTGGAAGAGCAAGGTATCGCCTCTTCGTTGCACTTTCTCGACAGTGACGTAACGCCCCAACTGGACTCGTCATCACTGGTCATAAGTCTGGGAGGTGACGGGACGTTTCTACGTGCTGCGCGACTTGCGCACGAATTCGGGGCTTCAATTTTGGCCGTCAATTTGGGTCGACTGGGTTTCTTGTTGAACGTGCCCTCGAGCGAATTGATAGAGGACGTGAAGCGATCGATGGGCAGCACTCAGGTAGTGGAACGTTTGGCATTACAGATTCGAATACCGCGCAGCGGTGACGAGTTTGCGTTCAATGAAGTGGTTGTTGAGCGAGCTGAATCTGGAAGAATGGTCCGAGTTCAAACTTTTGTTGGGGATGAGCCCTATCTGACTTACTCAGCCGATGGTGTGATGGTCGCCACACCGACTGGGAGTACTGGCTACAACTTTTCAGTGGGCGGACCTGTGGTTGATACGACCCTTGGGGTTATGGTCCTCACCCCCATTGCTGCTCATTTCACGATTGATCGGTCCATCGTGGTTGGTGGTGACCGCGTACTTCGATTGACCGCCGATGGGAAGCCGGCAATTATTGTGGCCGATGGTCGCACTATCGGAACGTTGCACCCTGGTGAATCGATTGAGGTTCGTCGCAATCCCCGACCAGTTCGCGTGGTGGCCACGAGAGATTTTGAGTTAGGTTTCCGACTTCGCGAAAGTCTCCGAGAGGGACATGCCTAAGGCGAAACTGATCGAGCTGTACGCACACGGTCTAGGAATTATTGACGATGCCCGTATCGAATTTGGCGACGGTTTTAACGTCATCACTGGTGAGACGGGAGCCGGAAAGACTTTGCTGCTGGGAGCGCTTGATCTCTGCCTAGGCGGCGAAGGATCGTCAACGAGGCACGCCATCTTGAACGAGATGCGTGCGGCTGCCGTCTTTCTGACTCGCGAAGGGCGCGAGTTAGCACTGACTCGAGAATCGAGCTCGTCTGGTCGTTTGCGCAGCGCTATTGATGGTGCGACCACCAGTGCTGAAGCTCTGAGGATTGAAGCGGATAAGTTGATCGTGATTCACGGTCAGCACGACTCGCTTTCATTGAAAAATCGCTCTGACGTCTTGAAAATTATCGATGTCAGCGGAGGGGTTTCCACTGAAGAGTTGGACAATGTTCGAACACAACTCCACGAATTGCAAAAAATTCGCGACCAATTTGGTGGCAACAGTGAGAACCGTGAACGCGAAATTGATTTTCTCCAATTTCAAATTGGCGATATCGAAGCGGCCAAGGTTAAATCGGCCTCCGAATTGCATGACGTTCTTTCAGAGTTAACTCGGCTCAGCGATCTCCGTGAGAGCCAATCGACGTTGGTAAGTCTGGTCGACGAACTCGATGGTGAGTCTGACGGAGCACTGCTGAATAGGCTTGCGCATGTGGTCAGTCGTATCCCGGCAGGATCGACTTATGACGTCGTGCGCGAAATCATGACGAGTGCTCTGGTACAGGCGCGCGAGGGAGTCAGTGAGTTGAACGGCTTAACCGATCCCGATCTCTCGGATTCAGCGACAATAGATGAGTTAGAAAAGCGAGCGACACAGCTGCAAAGTCTGGCTCGTAAGTACGGTGGCTCCCTCGAATCTGCGCTGTCGACGCTGGACGATTTGGCCGAAAAACTGAGTGTGATGACGGAGGGAGCCATACGCCTGTCGACGGTCGATGAGGAGATTCGGGCACTACAAGAGCAAGAAGTGCTGCTAGCGCGAACCGCCCGACGTGATCGTGAGAGAGCAGCAGTGCAACTGACGCAGGCCGTTCGTGCACAGTTGCCGCGAGTGGCTCTCGCAAATGCGTCGCTCCGATTTGAGGTTGACGGAGATGATGGCTCAGAAGTCCAGATTCTCTTTGCCCCGAATCCTGGCCTACCAGAGGGCCCTCTACAGGCTTTGGCGAGTGGGGGAGAGCTCAGCCGGGTCCTGCTGGCCATTTCGCTCGAAACGGCGCAGGAGGACGTTGTGGCGGTCTTTGACGAGGTTGACGCTGGGGTAGGCGGCCAGGTCGCACAGCAAATAGGCGACTGTCTGCGAGAGGTGGGAGGTCGTCAGCAGGTTCTGGCGGTGACGCATCTGGCTTCGGTGGCGGCGAAGGCCAACCACCACTTCGTCATTGAGAAATCGGTCAGTAAGGGTTCAACGACGACGACACTGCGTCCGGTTTTGGGCGAAGAACGCATTGACGAAATTGCTCGGATGTTGGCGGGCGACGAAATGACCGGCGAGTCGAGGGCGCTGGCGTCGCGACTCCTTGAATTAGGGCGCTAAGCCATATTCGGTCGCCATAGTTGACTACTATGGAGTTCCGTGAATACGGCGATGGCTTAATGACGAAATTTGTATTCGTTACGGGTGGAGTTTCTAGCTCACTTGGTAAGGGCCTTACAGCATCATCGCTTGGTCGGCTTTTAAAGTCTCGTGGGCTCAAAGTCACGATGTGCAAACTCGACCCCTATCTCAATGTCGACCCCGGAACAATGAATCCCGGTGAGCACGGCGAGGTGTACGTCACCGATGATGGTGGAGAAACTGACTTAGATCTTGGCCACTACGAACGCTTTATCGACGAGTCACTTTCGAAAATGTCGAACACCACCACTGGTTCGGTGTACTCGAATGTCATCGCCAAGGAGCGCCGAGGCGACTACCTGGGCAAGACGGTCCAGGTGATTCCCCACATAACTGACGAGATCAAGGAGCGGATCCGCCGCCTCGGTACGTTGGGCGCGGACGTAGTGATTGTGGAGATCGGTGGAACAGTCGGTGACATCGAAATTGTCCCCTTTATAGAGTCGATTCGTCAATATCGCCGTGACGCTGGCCGCGACAACGTCTGCTACGTCCACCTCACTCTGGTGCCGTATCTCGCGCCTTCCGGCGAGCAAAAGACCAAGCCCACCCAGCACTCGGTCACTGAACTGCGCTCACGTGGGATTCAACCAGACATCATCGTGACTCGCAGCGACCAGCCAATATCGGACGCGCTGAAGCGTAAAATCTCGTTGCTGTGCGACGTGCCGCTCAGCGCGGTGATCTCCGCCGTGGACGCTCCAAGTATTTACGACATTCCGATTACCTTGCATCACGAGGGCCTTGACACAATGGTTTGCAATACGTTGGGTATTGACCTCGAGCAGTATCCGATTGATCTTTCCACGTGGCAGGAAGTGGTGCGTCGTGTGCACTCGACTAATCGCACGCTGAGAATTGGCGTCATCGGAAAGTACGTCTCGATGCCCGATGCTTATCTTTCAGTGGCTGAATCTATCCGTCACGCCGGCTTTGCTGTTGGAGCCACGACCAAGATCGAATGGCTCGAAGCTGAACGGGTTCCCACGGAAATCGACGTGGATCGAATCCGCCAACTCGATGGGATTGTCATTCCCGGAGGATTCGGCGAACGCGGCGTAGAGGGAATGATTTCGGCGGTACGGATGGCCCGTGAATTCGATGTGCCGATACTCGGCATCTGTCTCGGCATGCAAGTAATGGTCGTGGAGTTCGCTCGTCACGTCCTGGGACTTAGTGACGCGCACTCCACTGAAATTTCTGCGACGACATCTGAACCGGTGATTGCCCTCATGGCCGAGCAAATGGACATCACTGACATGGGGGGCACGATGCGCCTTGGTGCCTGTCCGGCGATGCTTGAAGAAGGTTCGCGAGTTGCCGAGATGTATGGCACGTCCGTGGTGTCGGAGCGTCACCGTCATCGTTACGAGTTCAACTCACGGTACCGCCAGCGTTTCGAGGAAACTGGAATGCGATGCTCCGGTACATCTCCTGATGGACGTTTGGTGGAGTTTGTCGAGATTGCCTCTCACTCATTTTTCGTAGGTACGCAAGCGCACCCTGAATTCAAATCAAGGCCCGATCGGCCACACCCGTTGTTCTTGGGATTGGTGCAGGCGGCGTCGGCTCGAGCTGAGGGTCGCGAGCCACACATCATTGACCCGTCGTCGGTGAACGCTTCGCTGTGAGCGATGCTTGTCGATTACTAGAAATCATCTCGATGGCGCCATGAGGGTTGCTCTCTCGAGTGTGTGGAAGATCCTCGATGAGTGATAAATCACACTTAGATGAGTATGTTGAGTGGCTGGCTGTCGAAAAAGGGCGAAGCCTCGCGACCATTGAAGCGTATGAACGCGATATCCGCAGTTTCCTGGCGTGGTTAGTGGAAGAGCGAACGGCGGTCGCTCAGATTGGTGAGGGCGACCTCGACCGATACTTCAGCGAATTGAAAGATGGCCGCCTGGCCGTAAGTTCAATCTCGCGAGCACGATCTTCGATCCGAGGCTGGTTTGGTTACTTAGTCGAAGAGGGCATTTTGAAAACTGACCCCTCAGCTCGACTTAAAGGAACGCGCCGTGGCCGTACGCTCCCGAAACCTCTCGCGGAAGACCAGATCATGGCGCTGCTCGATTCTCTTCCTTCGGCGACCGCCTTGGACTTACGGGACCGGGCATTATTGGAACTGCTGTACGGAACTGGCGTGCGGGTATCTGAGGCTACGGGAATTGATTTGGAGCATCTTGATTTCGACGAGGGACTAATTATGGTTACGGGTAAGGGTTCGAAACAGCGTCTTGTCCCAATGGGTGGTGCCGTGCGCCGCTCACTGAATGAATACCTTGCCGCCGAAGGGCGCGAGCGACTAATTCTGGGTCGGCCCTCAAGTCGTCTGTTCCTAAATGCTCGCGGTACTGGGCTTTCTCGACAAGGTGTCGATCTGATAATTAATAAACGAGCGCTCGCCGCCGGTATTGGTCGGCACACAATTAGCGCTCACGTCTTTCGACATAGCTGCGCGACGCACATGCTGGCGCACGGCGCCGACATTCGTATCGTGCAGGAATTGCTAGGTCATGCATCTATTGCGACGACACAGATCTACACCGCAGTTTCAGTTACTTCGCTGCAACACGAGTACAACAACGCGCACCCCCGCGCGAACGATTAAGGACTGCCATGTCATCGAGTTACATCTATTTCTTTATAGCGATAATCCCATCAATTGTGCTGCACGAAGTCAGTCACGGGTTCGTGGCCAACTACTTCGGCGATTCCACTGCGAAGCAAATGCACCGTCTGACTTTGAATCCCATTCGCCACATTGACCCATTCGGCACGTTGCTGCTTCCGGCAATATTGATTTTCAGCGGCCTCCCAGCGTTTGGGTATGCCAAGCCCGTGCCGGTAAATTTTTCGCAACTTCGTAATCCACGAAAACAGTCGCTCTACGTTTCGCTGGCGGGCCCGTTAGTCAACATCATCCTGAGTGCCGCCGCTTTTGGGCTTTGTAAATTGGACATCAAGAATTTCAATATCAACCCTTGGGTACTAAATATCGGGGTCTATTTTGGGATAGTAAATATCACGCTGGCCGCGTTCAATTTGATTCCACTTCCACCACTTGATGGCTCGGCAATCATCGAACGGTTTATTCCTCGTAAGAGGTTGGCGTCGTACTACCAGCTCCGATCGAAGGCGCTGCCGATTGTTATGGGCCTCGTAATTCTTGACTCGCTGTTTTTCCACGTAGGAACCCATGCTCTGGGGAGCCTTCAGAACTGGTGGCTGAACCTACTGTTTTAAAGCAGGCCCATTGCCTGGGCCGCGCGTCGATAGACGCCACCTGCAACGACCGAGGCCTTTTCGGCGCCACGTCGAGTAATAGCGTTAAGTCCAGCGGTATCGCTACGTAGCTCGGTGTAACGAGCGGAAATCGGCGCGAGCGACTCGATGATCAGAGCACTCAAGTCGGCCTTTAAATCTCCGTATCGCTCGTAGCGGTCGGCAACTGCGGTGGGATGTTCATCAGAAAATGCCGCGTAAATTTCGAGGAGGTTGGAGAGCCCCGGCTTTGTCGCCCAATCGAATCGCACATCGTTCTCGGTATCGGTGACTGCCTTTTTTATTTTCTTCTCAATATCGGAAGGACTGTCAAAAAGATAGATTGACCCGAGAGGGCTCGAAAGTGATTTCGACATCTTACGACTGGGATTTTGGAGATCCATAATGCGAGCGCCAGTAGGAGGATGTACCCCGACGGGGACTGTGAATGTGGTTCCGTAACGATTATTAAATCGCTCGGCGATCTCCCTCGTTAGTTCCAAATGCTGACGCTGATCGTCACCAACTGGTACTTGCGTGCTCTCGTAGAGCAAAATATCGCCCGCCATCAGTACCGGGTAAGTGAAGAGACCCACGCGATAGCCATCTTGGCGCGAAGCCTTTTCTTTGAATTGAGTCATTCGACTGAGCTCACCAAACGTGGCGACACACTCGAGCAGCCAGTTGAGTTGTGCGTGATAGGGGACCTGGCTCTGGATGAACAGGGTGCAGATTTCCGGGTCTAGACCGGCGGCCAGCAGGGTTGCAACGCAGTCGGCAGTCTGTTCTCGTAACAATGAGGGCTCAATCTGAAGGGTCAGGGCGTGCAGATCGACTACGCAGTAAAAGGCGTCAGGGCTCTGGGCAGACACCCATTGCTTGACCGCACCCAAATAGTTGCCCAGGTGCATGGTTCCCGAGGGTTGAATGCCCGAAAGTATGCGCACGCTTCTATCGTAGAGGAACACTCCCCAAATCCTTGTTTCAACTAGAGTTTCTTTGTGACCTTCGTCGTGACGACGCCGTCCTTTAGCGGCCCAGTAGAACTGCTTCTCCAGTTGATAAGCCGCCACGAGATCGACATTCTCGATGTGCCATTAACGCCCATCGTGAATGAATTTGTTGCAGTTCTTCGCGATACGGCACAGACAATCCCAGTTGAAGAACTCTCAGAGTTTCTACTTATTGCCGCAATTTTACTTGAGATGAAGAGCCAACGACTCCTACCCAGTCGAGACACCTCGGAACCGGATGAGGAGTTCGTTGGATGGGAAGAGCGCGATGTCCTGCTCGCGCGACTTTTGGAACTGCGGACCTACTCGGCACTGGCTGATGCCTTCGTTTCGTTGTTTGAACGCGCAAGTCGCGGCTACCCGCGCCTTCGAGGAATTGATGACGGGTTTATCGTTACCCCACCAGATCTACTCTCGGGAGTTTCGGTGGCGCAGTTGGCGATGGCCTACCTACGAGGGGTCGAAGAAAAACCGATGCCGCTCGTGCGTTTGCACCACGTAACGGTGGATGCAGTTACGGTGGCTGAAACAGTTGCTGCTCTGGTGCAGTCACTACCTAGTCGCGGAAAATTGTCGTTTCGCACGCTCACTATTGGCCTCAGCACTCGAATCGAAATCATTGTGCACTTTCTCGCCCTGCTCGAGCTATGCAAATTGGGCCGCGTCAACCTAGGGCAGGGTGTCACATTTGGTGATGTTGATATTGAGTGGATAGAGGATTCAGTCGAATTCGATCTCGGAAGGATTGACGTCTATGAGGGTTGAGCTTTCGTTAGAACAGAAACTCGAGGCAATGCTGACCGTCGCGCTTGAGCCAATTTCAACAGAGGAGCTCGCTGATGTGGTTGAGGCCGACGCCACCGAGGTACTAGAGGTTCTTCGTCGACTCCGCAGCGAATTTGTGGCAGACCGGCGGGGGTTTCAATTCATTGAACTGGCGAGCGGTTGGGTAATGCAGTCGGCCCCAGACGTTGCTGAATGGGTGGCTAAGTTCGCTAATCGAGATGTTTCGCATCGCTTGAGTTCAGCAGCGCTGGAAACATTGGCAATCATTGCATACCGTCAACCCATATCGCGTGCCCAAATCACGGCACTTCGAGGTGTCAACGTTGACGGTGTCAGTCGACTCCTTGAGCAACGGGGCTATATCGAAGAGCGGGGCCGAGCTGCGGGCCCGGGCCAACCGATTCTCTACGCCACTACTGAACTCTTTCTTGATCGGATGGGCCTGTCGTCAATTTCGGAGCTGCCACCAATCGAAGAGTTCATGCCCACGCTGGAGACTGCCAACGCCATTGTTGACGAATTCACTGAGGCAGCCTCCGACGCGATTGAGGGAACGTAGTTGAGCGAAGGCGAACGACTCCAAAAAACCTTGGCTCGGGCCGGCTTCGGCTCTCGAAGAGTTTGCGAAATCTTGATCGCGGAGGGCCGCGTAACCATCGACGGTCGCACTGCCGAACTTGGAAATCGTGTGGATCCCGAACAACAGGTCATTTGTGTCGATGGGGCCATGGCGCCCACGGCGCAGAACACCGTGTATTACCTGTTGAACAAGCCAGATGGAGTAGTCACAACCGCGTCGGACCCGCAGGGCCGTCCGACCGTGCTGGAGCTCGTTGAATCCTCAGTTCGTATATTTCCAGTCGGCCGACTCGATATGAATACTGAAGGACTCTTAATTCTGACTAATGATGGTCGACTGGCACATCTTTTGACGCATCCCAGCTCGGGTATCGCCAAGGAGTATTTGGTTCGAGTCGAGGGAGATCCATCTCCGGCGGCAATTCGGCGCTTACGCGAGGGGGTCGAGCTCGAAGATGGTGTGACCAGCCCAGCCCAAGTCAGTCGGGTGAGTGATGGGCTGCTGCGCATCGTCATTCACGAGGGCCGCAATCGCCTGGTTCGACGTATGTGCGGGGCAGTTGGTCACGACGTAACCCGATTAGTTCGTACGCGAATTGGCCCAATTCAAGATGCCACTTTGACGCCCGGGTCGTGTCGGCAACTATCGCTCATGGAAGTTCGTCGGCTCATGGAAGCAGTTGGCCTTACCGACGAGATGGCCTCTACGATGCCATCATGACTTCATCAATGATTCGCGCTATTCGAGGGGCTACCACCACCGAAATTGACACCCCAGAAGCCATTCATGACGCCGTGCAAGAACTCCTGCGGGCAATGCTTGAGACGAACAACATTGTTATCGATAGCGTAGTCAATGTATTTTTCACGAGCACCTCTGACTTGGTATCTGCATTTCCCGCAACGGCTGCTCGTTCAGTTGGATTTGCCGACGTGCCATTGATGTGCGCGAGTGAGATTGCAGTACCGGGATCGTTGCCGCGCTGTTTGAGAATAATGATGGTGGTTTCGACTGAACGTGATCGAAGTGAAATTCGTCACGTTTACTTGCGTCAAGCAGTTAGTCTCCGTGATGACCTCGCCAAGTGAGCGTAGCGCTCACATTGTGGGCCTAGGACTAATTGGGGCCTCGGTTGCCTTGGCACTTGCACAAGCAGGATGGCGTGTTACGGGTAGCGATCTGAATAGTGAAACACTCAAGACCGCCTTGTCAACTGGCCTGGTTGACGGGGATCTGCCAGAGCCGGCTACTCGACTCTTTGTGGTGGCCACTCCGGCTGGTGATGTGGTCGACGTGGCACGATCTCTTCTTGAAAATAGCGCGGATGCGTCGTGCATCGTTACCGACGTAGCCGGCGTCAAGACTTCAATTGTCGAAAAAATTAGGGACGCGCGTTTCATTGGTGGGCATCCAATGGCTGGCTCGGAACAACGAGGTCTAGCCGGAGCTCGGGCAGATTTGTTTAAGGGATGTACATGGATACTGACGCCAACCAGCGAAACAGAGCCTGATCGGTACGGTCAATTACATGGATACTTGCGCGAAATTGATGCCAACGTCGTTGCGGTTAGTCCTGGAGATCACGATCGACTTGTTGCTCTCGCGAGTCACGTTCCTCACATCGTGGCCGGCGCTCTAATGAATGAAGCAAGTGTCGCGGCGCAACAAGATGCAGTACTCCTTCAGATGGCGGCTGGCGGTTTTCGAGACATGACGCGGGTTGCTGCTGGTGATCCTTCGATTTGGCCCGAAGTTCTCTTCGAAAATCGTGCTGCTGTGACGCAGGCACTTCGGGCGCTTGAGCAACGACTTCAGCACTTGCGTCAATCAATTGAGAGTGGTGATCGAACAAACTTGGAGTCGGATCTGATTGCAGCCTCTGTCGCTCGGCGTGCGCTTCCCGGACGAGCAATAAATAGTTCTGATATGTCCCATCTACGCGTTGTTTTGAGTGATGAACCGGGTCAATTAGCAACAATCACAAAAACTGCTTCCGAGCTTGGTGTCAATATTTTCGATATTGAGATTGCTCACGGCATCGAAGGTCGATCCGGAACCTTGTTACTCGCAATTGATCGTGAGAAAGCAGGGCTCCTGACGTCGTCAATCACGTCGTTGGGATTTTCGGTCGTGGCCGAATAATGACGACACGCTCGGTAGCTGCCGCAGGCGCCCTTCGCGGCAGTGTCCAAGTGCCCGGCGATAAGAGTGCGTCACATCGTGCGTTGTTGCTGAGTGCACTCGCATCTGGTCGAAGCACGATTACCGGGCTCTCTCGCGCCGATGACGTTCGCGCAACCGGAGTGATTGCGGGTCAGCTTGGCGCCGAGGTGACGTACAGTGAATCAGTCGTGACCGTTGAAGGACCCACACTGGGATTGAGGGCGGCGAACGAGCCACTCGACTGCGGTAACTCTGGAACGACCATGCGATTAGTTGCGGGTTTGGTAAGTGGTATTGCTGGTACCCACGTACTGATTGGAGATTCGTCGCTGTCACGGCGCCCAATGGACCGGGTAGCAATACCGCTGACGTTGATGGGCGCGACGGTGTCGGGTCAGGGCGTCTCGGTGACGGCTCCGCTCAAGGTGATAGGGAGCAGAGAACTCCACGCCATCGATTATCACTTGCCGGTCTCGAGCGCTCAAGTGAAGTCGTCGATCTTGCTTGCCGGTCTGGCGGCGACTACGAAGGTCATCGTCAGAGAGGACGTCCGAACACGAAGTACGACTGAGGACATGTTGCTTCGCGCCGGAGTCTCAGTTGAAAGCACCAACTTGGCAGATGGAAGGATTGTGGAACTGGAACCCAGTCGACCCCAAGCCACGACGTGGATCATTCCGGGCGATCCTTCACAGGCCGCATTCTTCGCGGTGCTGGGAGCCATTCACACAGACGCGGAAATAGAAATTCTTAATATTGATAGCAGCCCCGAGCGCAATGGCTTCATTCAGGTGCTACAGAGGATGGCTGCACAACTTTCAATTTCCTCCACGGATACGGGAATTTCTCTACGAAGTGTGAGTTCCAAGTTGACCGCGACTGAAATTTTGTCTTCGGAAATTCCCTCCGTGGATGAAGTGCCCGCTCTCACCGTGGCTGCCGCCGCGGCAAATGGAGTGAGCGTCTTTCGTGACATGGGCGAACTTAGAGTCAAAGAGTCCGATCGATTCGCTAGCTCAATGGAACTGGCGGCAGCGCTGGGTTGTCGCACCTGGAGTGAATCTGATGACTTCTTCATAGAAGGTGTTGGTGGAGCGAAACATTTCAATTCCTTTGACTTTGATGGCAGATCTGATCATCGAATGGTGATGTCAAGTGCCATTGCCGGTGCGGCCGGTTACGGTTGTCGAATTACTGGCGCACAAACTGTCAGTTCGAGCTACCCACTGTTTTTTGATGACCTGGCGGCGCTGCAGTGAGTGTCCCCGTTATAGCCATTGATGGCCCGGCGGGTTCTGGGAAATCGACGGTTGCGCGAGGTGTTGCGCAGACCCTGGGTTGGTCGTTTCTCGATACCGGCGCGATGTACCGGGCTGTTGCTTGTGAGGCGCTGTTTAAGGGTCTTGAAATTCACGATGAGGTAGCAGTTGCCACATTAGCCGACCAGTCGGAGATCACTACTCTCCCGCGAGTCACCATTAATGGGCGAGATGTTGAAGACGAAATTCGAACACCGGCCATCAATGAAGCGGTATCAGTAGTCGCGGCACAACCGCTGGTGCGACGCGCGATGGTATCCCGTCAACGAGCCTGGGCGGCGAGTCAATCCGAGGGAACGGTTGTCGAAGGACGCGACATTACGACGGTGGTTTTCCCGGATGCCACATTGAAAGTGTTTCTGACCGCGTCAATCGAAGAGCGAGCACGCCGACGAGGTGACGAGAGCGCATCGTCAGTTGCGCGACGCGATGAAGCTGACTCAAACCGCACCAACTCACCGCTGCGTCAGGCGGCTGATGCATTATTTGTCGATACGACTGGTCGAGCCGTTGATGAAGTGGTAAAGGAGATCGTGGCATGTCTCACGACACATCGCTAGAACTCAATCCTTCAAAGACGCTGGGCTACAGAGTGGTAACTATTTTGTTGCGTGGCATTGCGCGAGTTATCTTTCGCCCTTCCGTTGAAGGGGCTGAAAATATTCCTCTCGAGGGCCCAGTCCTCATCGCACCGATTCATCGGTCTAACGTGGATTTTGCTTTCACACTGTTCATTTCTCCGCGCAAGGCTTTCTTTATGGCCAAAGATTCCATCTTTCGAGTACCGGTCCTCGGGCCGTTGGTGCGCTACTTAGGTGCGTTTCCCGTTACTCGGGGGAGTGCGGATCGAGAGTCGCTAAAGATGGCTGAAGAGGTTCTGCGGCGAGGTCATGCACTGGTTCTCTTCCCCGAAGGCACCCGAAAGGACGGTCCGAGAGTCGAACCTCTACGTGACGGCGCTATGTTCGTGGCAGCTAGGACCGGAGCGATTGTGGTGCCGGTTGGAATCGGTGGTAGCCATCTCGCAATGCCCGTTGGTTCGCGTTTTCCACGTCCAGCGAAAATTCGGATTGTTGTTGGAGCGCCAATTTATCCCCCCGAATCGGAAGGTCGTATTGCGCGTTCGGTGCTTGCTGAAAAAACTAATGAACTAAGAGATGCGCTGCAGACCGTTTACGATCAAGCTTCAGGTCGAAATTAGCGTTCGCGCCACCACGTGGAGAAGACCACTCGGGTGTAGCGGAGGCCAAAGAGCCAGTTGGCTCCCTTTTTCGTCGTTCCGGAGAACCTCGGGTGCCAAACTGTGGGCACCTCAGACGCACGCCATCCTCGTTTTAGACAGGTGATAAGAAGTTCCGCAGTTTGATACTGCTCTTGAGTTAATCGGTCTATAACGTCACCGAGCATCGAAACGCGCAGACCTCGGTAGCCCGTTGAGGTATCGGTGAGCTTGGCACCAGTCATTCGATTCATGATGAACGAGAAAAACCTAACTCCAGTTTTTCGAAATAGGTCTGAAGTATTGTCGACGCCGAGACGGCGACTCGCCACGACAAAATCTGCCCGATCGTTGAGCAGGGGTTCGAGAACCTGCGGAATTTCAGCAGGGTCGTTTTGACCATCGGCATCGAGCGTGGCGACGAATTGAACCCCATTGTCTATGCAGTAGCGGTAGGTGACCTGAAGGGCGACACCGTGACCCAAATTGACTGGAAATTCAATGACGACCACTCCGGCAAAGTCGCGGGCCACTTTCGCAGTTTCGTCGTCGCCGCCATCGACGACCACGAGTGTGGTGTACGGCTCACCATTGATGGTGTCGGGCATCTTGGCTAGAACGCCGCCGATGTTTCCCTCTTCTTCATAGGCACATATTGAGGCAACGATTCGATGTGGTCGATATCCGGGATATTCATGATGCATTCGAGCCAGAGCTTGATCAATTGCGTAGGTCCGTAGACGCGCAAGACGACGTTTCTCGAGATCGGTGCTGGCCATGACGCTCCCTAAATAGACCGGGCTGCCGCAAAAATACGACGAACCATCGGCTCAAAATGCGCGAGATTGTACGAGGTGAAGTTCGGATCAAATGATTTCTGATCCCAATGATCAGCAAATTGCTCTGCAAGTTCATACCATGGCTCACCCACATGGTTAGAACGTAAATCGGGATCGAGACCAATGTGCTCGTAGTAGTAACGCCACTGAAAATCTTGGTGATGAGCCACCATGCAGTACACATCATGACGGACGTAGGGGCGAAGGATTTCTGCGGCAATTTTGGGGTGATTGGGAACAGAAATCAATTTTCCCACATCGTGCAGTAGGGAGGCCACGATAACTTCCTCATCTGCGCCCGCTTGCTCGGCGCGCGTTGCGGTCTGTAACGCGTGTTCCTGTTGATCAACTGAAAAGCCGTCAACAATTCCCGCCAGACCACGCAACATATTAATTAACTGATCCGCAACTCTCGGTTGAGCACTCATGGTTTCAGTGACGATTTCCATCCACTGGTCTCGAGTCGAAACATCCATGCTGGGGAAAGATTCCACCATTAAATAGTAGCCAGATAGAAGGGAAACCTGGGTATTAGTTAGTTGTTGCGGCTAGCACTTGCGCGGCAGTGAAATCGCGGTCGGCTTGTCCGTCGAAACTTGAGGGCGCGGGAGTCGTTAAAACCAGATCAATCACTGCCGAGAGGGCCTTCAGCAGCTCGCGAAGTTCAGGTGGTGGGGGAAAATACTCGTCCTCCACCGTGACCGATTTCACATCAACGCCGTTGGCGGGATCAAGAAATTCGAGTACTTCATCAACTAGCGACTCCGGTGCTGATGCTCCAGCCGTTACAGCGACTACCCCGTGCAAGTCATTGGGCAGGTCACTGACCCCGTTGACTCGCAACACTCGGGGGCAGCCCACTGCTTCGGCAACTTTGGCAAGCGCCACGGTGTTTGATGAATTTGCTGAGCCGATAACTACGACTGCATCTGCGTTGGCGGCTATTGCCCGCAGTGCAGCCTGACGATTAGTGGTGGCAAAGCAAAGGTCGCTCCGATTGGGCATCCAAATATCCGGAAAGCGATTTTCAGCGTGTTCGCGAAGGTGTTGCCACTCATCGAGACTGAGCGTTGTTTGACTGAGAAGGGCAAATGGACCATCTGAACGGCTAATTCGATTGATGTCATCAATGGACTCAATCAGTACGGCAGACTCCGGCGCGACGGCCATAGTGCCAACAGCTTCCTCGTGCCCCTCGTGACCAACGTAGAGCACGGTGTAGCCCTTGCGAGCTCGTACCTTTAGTTCATGATGCACCTTGGTGACCAGTGGGCAGACTGCATCAATAACAGCCCCACCGGACTTGCGAGCAGCTTCGATCACCTGTGGAGCTGAACCGTGAGCGCTGAGCATCACTGGCGCACCGAGAGGAACATCGGCGACGTCGTCAACAAAGACCACGCCCAAAGACCGAAAGTGTTCGACCACAAACTGGTTATGAACAATTTCGTGGTAGCAAAAGACCGGCGGTTCGAAGACTCGGGTCATCCAATCGAGCGCTTTGATGGCCTTTTCAACACCAGCACAGAAGCCTCTTGGTGCAGCCAGAACGACCTTTTCTACGCTCACACCTGCAAGCCTAGTGAAGTTGCACCAAAAAAAGAACCTAGGCTGTCTACGTGTCGGGCGCCCAAATATCTTCCATTAGCAGCGGTTCGCCCGCTTCGCGGGTCGATTTACGTGTTGGCGATCAACTTATTGAGGTCAACGGGCGTGAACCCACGGACATTATTGAATACCAGCAACTCATCGATGGCGAAGAAGTCACGTTGCTTGTCCAGCGTGGCGAGGACGCTTTAAAACGCAAGGTGCTAATTCGAAAGACCGTGGGAGAGCCGTTAGGAATTTCCATTGATTCTGCAGTTTTTGACCGAATACGAACGTGTGATAACCACTGTTCGTTCTGTTTTATCTACCAGTTGCCCAAAGGTATGAGACGATCGCTCTACGTGAAAGACGACGATTTTCGCCTCTCTTTTCTTTACGGCAACTATACGACGCTTACTCGTTTTACCGAGTTCGACTTGGAGCGAATCATCGACGAGGGTCTGTCGCCGTTGTACGTATCAATTCACACGACAGATCCAGAATTAAGAGCGTCGATGTTACGTAATCCGCGTGGTGCTACGAGTCTTCGCTGGCTTAGTGAACTATTAAAGGCGGGTATTCAAGTTCACGGGCAGGTCGTGGTCTGTCCTGGGGTTAATGATGGTACGGACCTTGAACGAACACTGGAAGATATCGTTTCAAAATATCCGCAACTTGCTTCCGTTGCACTTGTGCCAGTAGGAGTGAGCGACTTTTCGGGTGAAGAGTCGATGCGGTTACATACGCAGCCAGAAGCGGCCAGTGTGGTCAATCTGACCGAGCGATTCGCACGTCTGTGTCGAAAGACTCTGGGACGAACATTGGTGTACGCCAGCGACGAGTTTTACATTGTGGCCGGTCAAGTGCCGCCGTCGGCGGAGAGTTTTGAGAGCCTCGATGAGGCTGAAAATGGGATCGGCATGGTTGCTCTTTTTGAACAGAGTTTCCTTCACGGAACGTCAATGGCGAAACTCGGTACTGGTTTCTTCCAATCAGTTGACGGAGCACCAGCCTGGGGCTATAGAGCGAATCGCTCAGATCTCGACACACCGGAGGAGGGTGAATACATCGCGATCATGACTGGCGAGTACGGGGCTCCGATTTTGCGAAGGCTGCTGGACTCCGTTGGCTATGAAGCGGTGCAAGTAGTTGCTGTTGCTAACACGTACTTTGGCGGCAATATCAAGGTTGCGGGCCTGCTGACCGGAAAAGACCTGGCTGAAGCGCTGGTAACGATTCCGGAATCAACTGTCTGTCTGGTGCCCGATGTTTGTCTCTCCGAAGGCCGATTCCTAGACGGTTCGACCGTGGACGACCTTCCTCGTTCAATTTCGGTAGTCGCAACAACGGGAAGCGATCTTCGAGCAACACTGGATAGCTTTCTATCGCGACGATTGGTCGGAGCATGAGTCGCCCTCAGGTGGTAATTGTTGGCCGTCCCAACGTGGGTAAGAGCTCGTTGGTGAACCGCTTGGCAGGAAAACGAATAACTGTCGTCGAAGAACAACGTGGGGTGACCAGAGATCGCAAACCGGTCGAAGTTGAATGGCGAGGCGTTTCATTTGACGTCGTTGATACTGGTGGTTGGTTGGAATCCGGAGACGATCTTCAGTCCAAAGTTTCCGAACAGGCCAACGCAGCGCTGTCTGATGCCAGTCTGGTACTGCTTGTCGTGGACGTAACGACCGGGCTAGTTGATGAAGACACTCACGCGGCCAAGTGGGCCCTTCGCAGTGGTCGTCCCGTGGCGCTCGTGGTTAATAAAGTTGATGATGCTCTGCACGAAGCGACGAGTTGGGAATTTCTCAACTTGGGAGCCGGAGAGCCGCACACGGTGAGCGCGCTTCATGGTCGCGGCGCCGGCGACCTTCTCGACTTCATCGTTGATCATCTCGGCGAACAAGAAGTAGTTGATGAGATTGCGCAAGCCGATGACGACGGGGCATTACGGGTGGCTATCGTAGGGCGCCCCAACGTAGGAAAATCCACTCTCTTTAACTACTTGATTGGCGAAGAACGCTCGGTCGTTCACGACATGCCTGGGACCACACGCGACGCCATCGACACGGTTGTACAAACGGACGCTGGACTTATTCGATTCATCGACACTGCGGGCATGCGCCGGCGCGCCAAGACCGAAGCGGGGCTCGAAACATACGCCGTATTACGCAGTCTCGACGCTTTAGATAGAGCTGATATTGCGGTACTCGTCATCGATGCCACGGTGGGAGCCACCGGGCAAGATCAGAGGTTGGCAGAACGAATCTCGGCGGCGGGCTGCCCTTCGCTAGTAGTACTCAATAAGTGGGAATTAGTCGCGACCGAGGCTCGCGATGGCGTGCTCGCCACCGTGGGCGAGAAGTTGGCCTTTTTGGGCGATGCACCCGTTATGAAGACGACGGCCATTTCTGGCAAGGGAGTCCATCGAATTCTCCCCGCACTATCGATTGCGGCGGCGGATTACGTAAAACGTGTTCCGACTGGGGCATTAAACCGAGCGATACGTGACCTGCAGATCAAGCAACCGTCACCGACTGGCAAGATTCGCTACGCCGTACAGGGTGCCACTGAACCGCCGACCTTCACACTGTTTGTCGCCGGTCGCTTGTCACCTACCTACATGCGCTACGTCGAGCGATCCTTGCGAGAACGTTTCGAGTTAGGTTCCACGCCAGTTCGAGTCCGCGTTCGAGTCGAGTAACTCGTGCGCTGGTGCGAGAACTGCGATCGGCCGTTTGAGGGCGAAACGTGCGAACAATGCGGTCAAGTGGTGGAGTCCGAAATCCGCGAGCCAATGCCGTGGAAGTGGCGATTCTTTATTGTTGCGACGGTGATTTACCTCATCTGGCGCATCTATCAATTAGTTTCGTGGCTAATGCACTAGGAGGTTACTGTGACTGTTTACGCTATCGGAGAGAGAATTCCGGTCATCCATAAGGACGCCTTTGTCCACCCCGACGCGGTGATTATCGGCGACGTTCGCATCGGAGCTGACTCTTCGGTGTGGCCCAGTGCCGTCTTGCGTGGCGACTACGGGACCATCATCGTTGGGGAGAGAACTTCGATTCAAGATGGCTGCGTCATTCACGCCATCGCGGCGTTCCCAACCGTTATCGGCAGCGACTGCGTTATTGGACATCTCGCCCACTTAGAGGGCTGCATAATTGATGACCACGCGCTGGTCGGAAGCGGATCTATTGTGCTGCATCAGGCTCGAGTGCAAAGCGGTGCAACTGTGGCTGCCGGTGCTGTCGTGCGAAACCTCACCACCGTGCCAGCTGGCGCTTTAGCCGTTGGCGTCCCGGCTGTGATCAAAGAAGGCGCCAGCCACCAAGAGGCGATTGAAGCGGGTGCAGCCCTCTATGTCAAAAATGCAAAGTGGTACCGGGACGAATTACGGGAACTTTAACTATTCGACAGGGCGACTAATTTCTCGAGAGCTTGGGCGGCATTACCGTTGAGAACATTGGTGCTGGCCTCGCTAAAACCGGCTTGCAGATCTGTGCAGTGACCGCCAGCGACTAAGCCAAGGGCGGCGTTGGCGCAGACGACATCGAAAATCGGTCCTTGGGTCCCGGCTAGAAAATTACGGACCACTTCCACATTGTGAGTAAGGTCACCACCACGAATCGTGTCGACAGCATGGGAGCGATGTAACTCCCCGCCGGCATCCATTCTGGTGCTCTCCACAGTTGTTCCTTTGACGATGCGTAACGATGCTCCAGACCCAAGCGACAGTTCGTCAAGTCCGTCGTCAGAAGTAAGCAAAATGACGTGGTCGACTCCGCGATTGGCAATGACCGTAGCCATATGGTCAAGAATGCGGACGTCGGCGACACCGATGAGCGAACGTCGAACCATTGCGGGGTTCGCTAACGGGCCAAGCACGTTGAAAATTGTTCTAAAGCCCAATGACCGTCGCACTGGTGCGAGGTGACTAAACGCGTGATGAAAAATGGGGGCGGACATGAAACCGATACCGGCACCTTGGATGCAGGCCAGTACCACTTCTTGGGGGACGTCAATACGCACACCCAGGGCCTCTAGGACATCGGCCGAACCTACCGAAGACGAAGCGGACCGGTTTCCGTGCTTAGCGACTGGGATGCCACATCCCGCAACCACCAGCGCGGCCATTGTTGAAACATTGACCGTGTGCAACTGGTCGCCGCCAGTTCCGACAATGTCAATGGCATTTTCGGCCACAGTAAAGGTTGTCGCATTGGCGATCATCGCTTCAATGAAGCCAGTCATCTCATCGGCGGTTTCACCCTTGGCCGTCATCGCGGTGAGAAAACTCGCTATGAGCAAAGGGTCGACCTGGCCGAGAAGAATATTCTCGAGAGCCTGACGCGCCGCAGCGCGTTCTAAATCAATCCCACGAACCAGGGGAGTGAGCACGTCTTGCGTAAAGGAATTAAGCACGCTGACACCAGGTTCGGTTATGCATGGACCAAAGTTACTATTGGTTAGAGCTACCAAGTTGAACGGTACGCTGGTTGAGTGGAAAAGTCGTATCTTGACAGCATCATTAGCGAGCACCGGGCCAATGCGGCACGCGATCCACGTGACTGGCGCACACGTATAAATATCCACAGCAGTTTAACTGCTTCATTCGAACAGGCTTTACGACCAACCGACGCGAATGCAGTTTCAGTGATTGCTGAGGTAAAGCGCCGGTCGCCCTCGAAAGGATGGATCGCCAAGGATTTAGATCCAGCCGTCCTGGCACGCGACTATGAACGTGGCGGCGCAAGTGCGATATCGGTTCTCACCGACGAGGCTTCGTTCGCTGGCTCGCGCAGTGACTTCGAAGCGGTACGAAATTCGACCACTCTGCCGCTACTGCGCAAGGATTTCACTGTCTGTTTTAATGACATTTTCGATGCTGCAGAGATGGGCGCGAGTGCAGTGTTGTTAATCGTGGCCGCCTTGAGTGATAGTGAATTGCAAGCTTTTTATACCGCCTCCACCGATTGCGGAATGGATTGTCTTGTTGAAGTACATGATGAAAATGAGGCTCTGCGCGCATTGCAGTGTGGTGCTCGCATCGTGGGCATCAACCAGCGAGATCTCCGAACTTTCAAAGTAGACCCCGAACGTGCGCTAGCGGTGCGCTCATCGTTACCCAGCGAGATTGTTACGGTAGCGGAATCTGGCTTGCAGTCGGTCGCGGACGTCGAACTGATGCGCGATGCTGGTTTTGACGCTGTGCTCGTAGGTGAAACGTTCGTCCGAGCTGTAGACACTGCGACCGAAGTGCGACAGTTCAGTTCGGTGCGGAGGCATAGGGCTCCATGAGTATGCAGGGCATGTTGCCGATGATCAAAATATGTGGCATCACCTCGCTCGATGACGCACGGCTGGTGGTGGACTCTGGGGCTACTGCCCTGGGACTGATTTTGGCGACTTCGAGTCGAGAAGTATCGATTAAGTCCGCTTACGCGATCGCTGAGAGCTTGAGAGATGACATCGATGTGGTTGGCGTATTTCGCGATGCCTCGAATGAGGAGATACTAAATGCGACAGATTACATCGGGTTTAATATTGTGCAGATTCACGGTAGGGTCGAAGATGTTTTATGCGAACTTCTGCACGAGCGAGGAGTAGTGGTGCTGAAAGCACTCGACATCGAGAGCGTTGAGTTTCTTGACTTCGACGACCGTCTTGTTGATGGCTTGCTGGTAGATGGTTCCGTACCGGGTAGTGGAGTAGCGCACTCGTGGGGAAACTTACAAGAGCGCTCTTTTACGAAACCCTTTATCGCTGCCGGAGGGCTGACGCCACAAACCGTTGAAGCGGTACTAAGGCAGACGCACGCTTTCGGCGTCGACGTCGCTTCGGGGGTGGAGCGAGCACCCGGTCTAAAAGACCCGAAACTTGTACTCGATTTTGTTGATGCGGCGCATCGGCACTTTTCGTTTAAGGGAGAGAGTTAATGACACGCGTTGATACATTCATGTCCGCTCCGGACGATCGTGGCCGCTTTGGAGAGTTCGGAGGCCGATTTGTTGCCGAGGCGCTCATGCCAGCGTGTCTTGAGCTTGAAACTGCATTCATAGAGGCCTGGTCCGACCCAGTATTTCTCGACGAGTATCACACAGTGCTGCGTGAGTTTGGGGGTCGACCGACCCCGGTCACGCCACTTCGTCGACTCTCGGCCCTCCTGGGAATTGAGCTCTACGCGAAACGTGAAGATCTTGCACACACGGGCTCTCACAAGATCAACAACGTTGTTGGTCAGACGCTTCTAACTAAGCGGATGGGCAAGACACGCGTAATTGCGGAAACTGGTGCTGGCCAACATGGTGTGGCAACTGCCACGGCAGCTGCTCGACTGGGTCTCGATTGCACGGTGTACATGGGTGAGGTTGATACGAAGCGGCAAGAGTTGAATGTTTTTCGGATGGAGCTTCTGGGGGCGACTGTTGTCCCAGTTTCCTCCGGAAGTCGCACACTCAAAGACGCGGTAAATGAAGCGATGCGGGAGTGGGTGACGTGCGTGAAGGACACCCACTACTGCCTTGGATCAGTTATGGGGCCGCACCCGTTTCCTTGGATGGTCCGTGAAATGCAGAGCATTGTTGGCCATGAAGCTTCACAACAGCTAGTTGATTTGAACGTTGGCACTCCGGACGCGGTGGTTGCTTGCGTCGGTGGCGGATCGAATGCGGCCGGCATTTTTGCGGGTTTCGCGAATAGCACCGCTCGCCTGATCGGGATTGAAGCCGCCGGAGGGTCCGCCGTTGGTCTTGGCTCGCCCGGAGTCCTGCACGGGATGCGCTCATTACTCATACAAGATGAATTTGGTCAAATTGAGGAAGCTCACTCCATATCAGCCGGACTGGACTATCCCGGAATCGGCCCTGAACACGCCCACCTCGCGGCCACTGGTCGTGCGGAGTACTACCCAATCGGTGACGAAGATGTGCTGTCGGCGTTACAACTTCTTAGCGAGATGGAAGGAATAATTCCGGCCCTTGAGACAGCCCATGCCGTGGCTTGGATCGTCCAGGAGGTTGGTAAATCGATTCCTCGCGGTTCATCGGTACTGCTGAATCTTTCGGGCCGAGGCGACAAAGACGTAGCGCAAGTTCGATCAATTTTACGAGCCGGGGCATGAAATCACTCGAGACCCAGCTGCGAACGTTACGAGCATCTGGAAGAAAGGCCCTGGTACCGTATTTCGTAGCCGGACTGACCCCCGATTGGCTTCATTACGTTGATGCGGCGATACACGGTGGCGCAGACGTAATTGAGATTGGAATCCCTTTTTCAGATCCAATGATGGACGGCGTCGTCATCCAAGAAGCGGCAATGCGTTCGCTTGCTCGGGGCACGACTCTCGACAGTGCGTGCAGTGATTTGCGATCACTAACCTCGTCAGTGCCGCTCGTGGCAATGACGTATTACAACATCATTCATCACTATGGATTATTGAAGGCTGCCGGCGCGTTGCGTGCCGCTCACGTTACGGGAGCGATTATTCCCGACCTCACGCTCGAAGAATCTGGTGAGTGGGTGCACTGCTGTGCCAGCGATGACGTGGCAAATATTTTCTTGACTGCACCATCCACAGATGAAGACCGAGTCGCGAAGATTGCGAACGTGTGCGAAGGTTTCTCATACGCCTCGGCCCGCATGGCGGTGACAGGAAAGTCGACGGATGAAGGTGACGCGCATCGCGTCGTTGACACGATTCGAGCGGCAACGGACATTCCAATTTATGTTGGAATTGGGATTACTACGCCTGGTCAAGCTCAAGAAGTCAGTTCATACGCTGATGGTGTCATCGTTGGATCAGCCCTAGTGCAGCAGATTTTGAGTGGAGCGACGCCGCAAGATATCGAAGCCACGATTCGCTCCTTTCGCCAGGCGCTCGACCAGAGCTGAGTTTCCCTCCTTTTCCTGCTCTGTACGCGCTTCGAAATTAATTCGAGAAAGCCCATCTGATCGTGAGTAGGTTTAGTGAGAAATAACCGAACCATAATTTATTGGCGAGTTGTGGCGCGTCGATTTGAATCTTTGTTCGGTATCGAAAACTGTGGGAGGGCCAGTGGGTGAGGCAAAACTAGAAGCGTGGTTGGAAGAAACGCGGACCTTTCAGCCGAGTGCTGCCTTCGTGGCGCAAGCGAATGCACACGCTGCAATCTACGAAGAAGCTGACCACGACCCCGAACGATGGTGGCGTGCCCAAGCCAATCGGCTGGTGTGGCATAAAGAGCCCACGAAAATCCTGGAGTGGGAGTCGCCGTTCGCCAAGTGGTTTGCTGATGGAACATTGAACGCCAGCGTCAACTGTGTCGATCGACACGTCGAAGCAGGAAACGGTGACAAAGTGGCCTATCACTGGATCGGTGATGGTGAGGGCGAACGACGAACAATTACGTACGCTGAATTACTGTGTCTGGTATCACAGGCCGCCAATGCCTTGACCGAATTAGGAGTCAAGGAAGGTGATCGAGTAGCGGTTTACATGCCAATGATTCCCGAAGCCGTAGTGGCGATGCTGGCCATTGTGCGGCTCGGAGCCATGCACTCAGTTATCTTTGGAGGCTTCTCGGCGGACGCGTTGGCAAGTCGCATACTGGACTCCGGCTGCACTTTCGTCATCACCGCCGATGGAGCGTTTCGTCGCGGCGCCGCAAGTCCCCTGAAGCCCGCAGTTGACGAAGCCCTAGAGTCATGTCCCGACGTTCGTGCAGTACTGGTGGTGAAACGAACGGCTGGTGAAATCGAGTGGGTGCCCACCAGAGACCATTGGTGGCATGAGATAGTGGACCGTCAATCATCGACGCACGAAGCGAAGTTCTTCGAAGCCGAACACCCGCTCTTTTTGATGTATACGTCGGGAACCACAGCAAAGCCAAAAGGCATTTTTCACACAACTGCTGGCTATCTCACGCAAGCCGCAGCTACGTACTACTACGTCTTAGACGTCAAGGCAGAGAAAGATGTGTGCTGGACTGCGGCGGATATTGGTTGGATTACCGGCCACAGTTACATCGTCTATGGACCACTCATCAATGGAGCAACGCAAATACTTTACGAAGGATTGCCAGATTCAGGTGGCAAAGATCGATGGTGGAAGATCATCGAAGAATACGGCGTTTCAATTCTTTACACTGCACCAACCACTATTCGAATGCTTATGAAATGGGGAGATGAATTACCCGCTGGGCACGATTTATCCAGCTTGCGGCTACTGGGTTCGGTCGGAGAACCAATTAATCCGGAGGCGTGGATCTGGTTTTACGAAACAATTGGAGCCAGCCGGTGTCCCATTATCGATACGTGGTGGCAGACCGAAACGGGTTCAATGATGGTATCGCCGCTTCCGGGCGTCGCCGCCGCGAAGCCCGGCGCCGCGATGCGTGGTATGCCCGGCATCAGTGTTGACGTGGTTAATGAGGCGGGTCAGTCGGTGGCCAATGGAGAAGGCGGCTACTTAGTCATTACCAAGCCATGGCCCGCGATGACCAGAGGAATATATGGTGATCCATCTCGATTTCAATCAACGTACTGGGATCGATTTCCGGGCAAGTACTTCGCCGGTGACGGTGCCAAGCGCGATAAAGACGGCGATATTTGGCTACTGGGTCGGATCGATGACGTGATGAATATATCCGGACATCGCCTGTCGACAACCGAGGTGGAACACGCATTGGTAGGTCACCCCGCAGTAGCCGAAGCGGCAGTGGTGGGGGCATCGGACGACACCACCGGACAGGCAATTGTGGCGTTTGTGACGTTGAAGTTTGTTAAGGATGATCACGAACAAAATCATGCGGAGATTATCGAAGAGCTCCGCCAGCACGTCGCGAAAGTTATAAGCCCAATCGCTCGACCACGTCAGATAATCCTGACGCCGGATCTGCCGAAGACTCGCTCAGGGAAAATTATGAGGCGGCTACTCCAGGACGTCGCAGAAAGTCGCTCACTCGGAGACGTCACAACGCTTACCGACCCTCTCGTGGTCAACATGATTGCGGGACTGATGGAGAGTTCATCAAATGAGGACTAATAGTTTTAGAAGTTAGAAGCGATTTACGAGTCGAAGCCCAGGCCAAAGAGATCCATCAACTTCAGCCAGATCCCCCTTCGTCCTTCGCGTAGATCTGACTTTCGCAGGGCCTGCTGGGTCAAACGAATGAATATCCATTTAAACGGTTCGGGCGGGAAGGGAACTGGACGTCGCCGAACCATTGTCAGTCGAGTCCGCTCAGTATCAAGGTCGTCGAGCAAATCAAGCATCGTTGCGGCCCCGAATCGTGTCGACGCGACACCAAGCCCGGTATAGCCCAGGACGTAGGCCGCTTTACCCCCCAGCGCCGTTCCCCAGAATGGCGAGAATCGGGTACAGGTATCGATTGCTCCACCCCAAGCGTGAGTGAACTTAATGCCTGCGAGTTGGGGGAAGGTCGTCAAGAAGTGCTTGGCGAGCGTGGCGTACGTTTCGGCATTGAATTCGTACTCACGGCGAACTTTTCCCCGGAAATTGTAGATGGCGTCGTAGCCACCCCAGAGAATGGAGTTTTCCTTCGTGAGCCGATAGTAGTGAAACTGATTACCGGAATCAGCAACACCCTCACGACCATCCCATCCAATACTGGCGAGTTGCTTCGCCGTAAGTGGCTCTGTCACCAGCTGGAAGTCATAGACCGGTACAACGTACTTGCGAGCAGATCGGATGAGGGGTGTGAACACGTTCGTCGCAAGCGCTACTCGTGCAGCAGTCACCGCTCCGTACGGCGTGTGAACTCGTACGGCGTCATCGACGTCTTCGAGCCATTCCACTTTCGAGTTCTCGAAGATTTGCACGCCCAGGCTAAGGCAGGCTCGTTCGAGACCCCACACCAATCGTGCCGGGTCAACTAGTGCGGTGCCATCGTGGTCGAAGATGCCACCTTTGTAGACGGGGGAATGCACGCGAGCTTGGACTTCCTCTTGATTGAGCACGACTACGTGGTCGCCAAGCCCATTACGCAAACGCGCCTCTTCGGTCATGTCACGGAGTTGCCAGTCGGTAAGCGCCACACGAAGCTCGCCCGTCCGCTCCCAATCGCAAGGTATCTGGTACCGCTTGATTGTCTGCTCAATCTCATCAAGGTTTTCACGTCCCAGGCGTTCGATGATGGGCATCTCGGCCGCAAAACGGTGAACTCCATTGCTGAATCCATGGGTGAGCGAAGCGGAGCAGAAACCACCATTGCGACCAGATGCGCCAGCTCCTGTTTCAAACTGCTCGATCACGATGACGTTGCGCAAGGGGTCCCTCTCCTTGGCGAGAAGTGCGGTCCATAGTCCCGTGTAGCCCGCCCCTACGACACAAAGGTCTGCACCAAGGTCACCAACGAGTGCAGAGTGTGGAGCGGGCTCGAGTGGGTCGGAGTCAAGCCACCAAAGTTCTGGCTGCACATCAGCCAGGTGCCGGAGTACGAAGGAATCCTTCTCAGCCATGCCGTGTCCAACCTTCGGTTGGAATCACCCTCTCTGAAATACCTGTTCCGAGCAGTTCGCTCGAACGCCGACCGTCAGGTCGTCCTAATTACTACCAACACTATCGGCGCCCAACTGGTGGGTGCTGTCAGATACCGTTAATCCTTAATGGTCGGGCTGGGGAGATTTGAACTCCCGATCTCTCGGCCCCCAGCCGAGCGCTCTAGACCAAACTAAGCCACAGCCCGTGAGAGAGAAATCCTAGCCGACGTGAATTAGGCGCCAGTACGCGTCGCACCGTGTGGCTGGTCGGGATGGGTGAGCCACGCACGCGCTTCACAGAGAAACATAATTGTCTCCCCAGTAGCTTTGGCTCGCAGCGCCTCCAAAAGGCGTTCGTCGAGAGCATTAATTAATTCGTCACTGGACATGTTCATCTCCTTAACTCAACCTCCGGCCGCAGCCGTCACTACTTCAATTGAATCGTTGTCATTGATGAGGGTACTTGACCACTCGGATCGAGAGACGATCTCGCCGTTCAGGGCAACCGCTATGCCGCGTGTCTCAATGCCCATCTCACTGAGGAGGTTGCTGACTGTGGCGGCGATGAAGTTCTGTAGCTCTCCGTTTACTCGTATCACGTTGCTCCTTTGAGATAGTCCAGAGCTCGGTTCGCCGCAGACGGCGCCAAGGTGACACCGTGACGGTAGTGGCCCGACGACCACGCCCAACCCGGTACAGAAAGCTCGCCAAAGAATGGAAGTAGGTTGGCGCTGGCGGGTCGGACACCACTTCGAGTTTCCAGCAGTGCAGCGTTCTCCAACTCGGGCAACAAATCGAGAGCGTCACGTAAGAGCCGCTGTAGCTCGCCGACCTCGATCAAGAGGTCGGGTTTTTCATCGGCGCTGGCCCCTATGACGCAGTACCCTCCTGGTCGGCTCACCATGTAGAACGAGCGACCACGGATGAAGGCTCGGATCATTGGCTGACCGGACCGGTCAGGGCCCTGCACTCGTACGGTCACGCCGCGGACCGGTCGAACTTGGTGGTCTTCGATAGGTTGGACACCTTTTGGAAGTTCATGCCAACCAGTGGCACAGATGCCTCTGTCTCCCAAGTAGCGGTTCGTGGATGTTTCTGCCCAAATACCACTCGTGTCATTGCCAATTTTTTCAACTTGTTCACCAATAATCGTCACCGGTAGACGGCCCAGCGCTTCAATCAGATGCTCAACGGCTTGATCAGGGTCGAGCCACGCATCACCGGCGAGGAGAAGACCGTCCGTAATTCGGGCCGTGACGCCGCTGAAAGCCTCGGAGTGTGTTGAACGTTGGATTGGTAGCACTGGGGCACCGAAGGACTGCGCAACGGTTTTAAATTGGTCGACTAGTCGCCGGTCGCTGGCGTCCCAACCGACCAACAAGGTCCCTGATTCAGTAAGTGCGAGCCTTCGATGGATGACAGAGTGCAATTCATCATCAAGCTGACGCCAGCCAGCAAGAGCTTCCAATTGCAGCCGATAGTTGTCCTCCTCACCAGGAGAAATCTCAGCGATTGGTGCCAACATTCCCGCCGCCGCCCAGGTCGCTCCCTTGGCGACCAGGGGATCGAGCAATGTCACTTCGTAGCCCGACTGCGCTGCGCGAAATGCAGTCGTGAGACCGATTATTCCACCACCGACAATTACGACTTTCAATCGACTCACCAGACCAGCGTACGATGTTTCTGAGATCATTATTCCCAGATATAATGATGTTGGGTCAGCGTTGCCCCTAGGAAAACGCCATGACCAGAACCCTCTACGACCCCTCATTTGAACACGACGCCTGCGGCGTCGGCATGATTGCGGACTTGACGGGTTCGTCAACGCACTCAACGGTAACGGACGCGCTCACCATTCTCGAGAATCTTGAGCATCGTGGCGCCACTGGTGCCGATATCGAGTCTGGTGATGGTGCGGGAATTTTGGTCCAGATGCCCGACACTTTTGTTCGGTCAGTCTTTAACGGCCCCGTTCCTGCTGCTGGTTCTTACGGAATTGCCCACTGGATGATTCCGAGAGACCTCGATGAAACCGATACCCGAAATGCCATAAACGCAGTACTTGAAAGCGTTGGTCTGAGGTCACTCGAATGGCGCTCGGTACCAGTGAACTCATCAATACTGGGCCCCACATCAGGGGCGAGCGAGCCACACTTCGCACAACAGTTAATTGAGTCGACTCGTGGTGAAAAGGACTCTGATCTCGAACGAACTCTTTTTTGTGCGCGAAAGATGATTGAACATCGAGTGGCGATTTATGCATCGTCGTGCTCAGTCAACATATTGATATACAAAGGCATGTTGACCTCGCCCCAACTACGCACCTACTTCAAAGATTTGAGCGACGATCGTCTTTCTACGGCCATCGCCGTCGTGCACAGTCGATTTTCGACCAATGTGCTACCTCGGTGGGACCTCGCACAGCCATTCCGTTACGTTTCGCACAATGGTGAAATCAATACCGTCCGCGGTAATCGAAACTGGATGACGGCACGCGAATCGACGATGGTGAGCGAAAAATTTCCAGTTCCGATGAGTGCTCTGACCCCCATAATTACCGAAGGGCTCAGTGATTCGGGCAGTTTCGATGAAGTGGTGGAGTTACTCGTTCACGCTGGACGTACGCTGCCCCATGCAGTACTCATGATGATTCCTGAAGCCTGGGAACGCTCTACCGCGATGGAGCCCGCCCGCCGTGACTTCTACCGCTTCCATGCGGCCTTAATGGAGCCGTGGGATGGCCCGGCATCGATAACTTTCTGTGACGGAAAAATCGTCGGGGCGGTCCTCGACCGCAATGGACTGCGTCCCGCACGATATTGGGTCACTAAAGACCGTCGAGTGATCTTCTCGAGCGAAGTGGGCGTCCTTCCGGTCAGTCCTGAAAATATTGAACTGAAGGGTAGATTGCAACCCGGTCGCATGTTCTTAGTTGATATTGAGCAGGGCCGCATCATCGATGATCAAGAGATTAAAGATGAGTTGGCCGCGCTGGCCCCCTACGGTCAATGGCTAGATCAAGAACAGTTTTCGCTCGATGCCCTCGATGCTCGACCAATGCTCACCCCGAGTCACGCTTCAGTAGTGCAACTTCAGAAGAATTTTGGCTACAGCGAAGAAGACCTCAAGTTGATTATTCGTGTGATGGCCAATGTTGGTGAAGAACCAATTGGCTCGATGGGCTCGGATACGTCGCTAGCGGTTCTTTCGCGCCAGCCACGAAGTCTTTTCGATTACTTCACGCAGCTCTTTGCGCAAGTTACCAATCCACCTCTTGACGCAATTCGCGAAGAGTTGGTTACGTCAACCCGAGTAACTCTCGGTGGCGAAGAGAATCTGCTCTCCGAAACACCCGCACATTGCCACCAAATTGTCTTGCCGTCACCAATATTGAGTATTGACGAGTTAGCAAAGATCCGTTACCTGGAGGAAAGTTCACTTGCCCACGGCTTCAAAACCGTCGTTGTTGACGGGCTTTTTTCTGCCCACGGATTAGATGCACCGGGTGCGCGACTTGAACAGGCTATAAATCGCGTCTGTGACCAAGTAGTGGCCGACATTAAGGCTGGCGCCAACGTAATTATTCTGTCGGACCGAAATACCTCAAAAGATCTCGCGGCTATTCCGAGCCTGCTGCTTACTTCGGCGGTCCACCACCGACTCGTCGACGTGCACTTGCGGACGTCGGCCGCTCTCATTCTTGAGGCGGGAGATGTACGCGAAGTGCACCACGTAGCCCTGCTGTTGGGCTTTGGCGCATCTGCGGTCTGTCCCTACCTCGCCTATGAGTCCATTGACGCACTGGTTGTTGAAGGGGAGCTGACGACGGAGTCGGCCTTCGATGCTCGGTACCAATATGGCAAAGCGCTCAATAAGGGAATAGTTAAAGTGATGTCAAAGATGGGCGTGAGTACCGTAGCCAGCTACGTGGGCTCACAACTGTTCGAGGCCGTGGGTGTGGGTGACAACATCCTCGAGAGTTACTTTCCGGGAACGAAGGCTCGAATTGGCGGTATCTCGCTGAACAAACTCGCCTCGGACGTTTTGGCTCTCCATCGTGGTGCCTACGCGCCCATGCCCGGCGAACCGGTAGAACTCTCGAATCGAGGTGACTACCAGTGGCGTCGTGACGGAGAGATTCACCTTTTCAATCCTCGGACAGTGCAGAAACTCCAGCACGCCACTCGAGAAAAACGATTCGACATCTTTAAGGAGTACACCGCGCTCATTGATGATCAAACGAGGGCGCCGGTGACACTTCGAGGTCTCATGGACCTAGTGCCAGCGTCGAGCCCACTGCCTCTTGACCAAGTTGAGAGTGTGGCATCGATCATGAAGCGATTCTCGACTGGGGCGATGTCGTACGGTTCAATTTCATCTGAAGCGCACACCACTCTGGCCATCGCAATGAATCGAATTGGTGGCAAGTCCAATACTGGTGAGGGGGGCGAAGACGAAGACCGCTTCGACACCTCTGATCCGCTATTCAATCGACGCTCGGCGATTAAACAAGTTGCTTCGGGACGCTTTGGCGTAACGAGCCGGTACCTCGTAGCTGCCGATGATTTGCAGATCAAAGTGGCGCAAGGCGCAAAACCGGGCGAGGGCGGTCAACTTCCCGGCACGAAGGTCTATCCGTGGATTGCTAAAACGCGACACTCGACACCGGGCGTGGGACTGATCTCGCCACCTCCGCATCACGACATTTACTCAATTGAGGACCTAAAGCAGCTGATCTTCGACCTCAAGAATGCGAATGATCAGGCTCGTATTCACGTGAAGTTAGTTTCTGAGCAAGGTGTCGGCACCATTGCCGCCGGAGTTGCCAAAACCCACGCCGACATCATCTTGATCTCTGGGCACGATGGTGGCACCGGTGCGGCCCCACTCACCTCGCTCAAACATGCGGGCACTCCATGGGAGATGGGCCTGGCCGAAGCGCATCAGACGCTTGCTCAAAATGGTCTTCGCAGTCGTGTCGTGCTGCAAGTAGACGGTCAACTGAAAACTGGGCGAGACGTCATCATTGCTGCGTTGCTGGGAGCGGAAGAGTTTGGTTTTGCCACTGCCCCTCTAGTGGTATCGGGGTGCGTGATGATGCGCGTGTGCCACTTGGACACGTGTCCGGTGGGGATTGCTACTCAGAATCCCAAGTTGCGCGAACGATTCACCGGCCAGCCCGAATTCGTGGAGAATTTCTTTGAATTCATTGCCGAAGAAGTCCGCGAAAATCTGGCACTGTTGGGCATCAGCACGCTCGACGAGTTGATAGGTGACACTTCGAAAATTTCACTACGAAGTTCAGACCAGTTCGAGTCGGGTTTGGACCTCAGCGCTTTATTGCAACTAGTTCCACTCGACCAACGTCGTCAGAGTCTCAGCCAAGACCACGGACTTGAAGACGCACTCGATCATAAGTACTTGGAGGAGGCCGTAGCTTCGGTGAGCCGCGGAGAACAGTTCACGTACTCGGGTACCGTGAGCAACGTGAACCGGGCCGTGGGAACGTTGACGGGAAGTGCTTTGACCCGCTTACTGGGACCGGAAGATTTGGCAGAGAACCGAGTAACGCTGAATCTTCGAGGTTCATCTGGTCAAAGTCTCGGGGCCTTCATCCCCGCAGGTATGACTATTCGACTCAGCGGCGATGCCAATGACTACATGGGTAAGGGTCTTTCGGGCGGTCGGATTATCCTGCGCCCATTTGAGACTTCAACATTCCTAAGTAATACGAACGTAATCGCCGGAAACGTTATTGGCTACGGGGCCACCAGCGGTGAGATTTTCGCGAGCGGCGTGGTCGGCGAGCGGTGTGGCGTCAGAAACTCCGGAGCAACAATTGTGGTCGAAGGAGCCGGCGATCACGCTTGTGAGTACATGACCGGTGGGGTAGTTGTCATCTTGGGTGACGTTGGACGCAATCTCGCAGCGGGAATGTCTGGTGGAACGCTGTATCTGTTCGATCCCGACGAAAAGGTTTACACTCACCTCAGTTCTGGCGTCTACGAAATAGATCCCCTGGAATATGGGGACGATAACTTTCTTCTGGCTTTGGTCACTCGTTTCGCGCAAGAAACTGATTCAGTCGTGGCACGGTCAATCGTGGACTCGTGGCGTGAAGCACGGCAGCATTTTGTTCGAATAGAAACTTCGGAATATCAGCGTGTTCGAGACGAGTTGCGAAATGGGTAAACCAACTGGCTTCATTGAATTCGCGCGACGGGGTCCGGCCATGCGACCGGTGCCCGTGCGACTGCGTGACTGGCGCGAAGTGTACGAGCCTCAAAGCGATACGGACCTTGCGGAACAAGGTGCGCGATGTATGGATTGTGGCATTCCTTTCTGCATGCAGGGTTGCCCACTTGGAAACCGTATTCCAGTTTTTAACGACGCGGTATTTCACGCCAAATGGGAAGTGGCGGCACACCAGCTGTTCAGCACGAATAATTTCCCGGAATTTACTGGCCGTCTTTGTCCAGCTCCGTGCGAGTCAGCCTGCGTCTTAGGAATTGGAAGTGATCCAGTCACTATTGAGCGACTCGAGTACGAAGTTGCGGAACACGCTTTTGAAGGCCACCATCCAGTTAGTCAAGCCACCGCCAGTGATACTGGCTGGCGTGTCGCCGTCGTCGGATCGGGACCAGCGGGGCTCGCTGCTGCAGCACAGCTTCGAAGTGTCGGACACGCCGTGACGGTGTATGAACGAAGTGACGCAATCGGCGGCCTGCTTCGTTATGGAATTCCGGAGTTCAAACTTGAAAAGTCAGTACTCGACCGTCGTTTAGCCGTGATGGAAGCCGACGGTATCAAGTTCTACACGAACACCACTATCGGACGGGGTGGCGTTCCCCTGGCTGATCTTCAGCGTAATAATGACGCAGTTCTCCTGGCCCTGGGTTCCACCCGACCACGTCTCATTGGCGTGCCCGGTAGCGATTTGGTGGGCGTCTTTCCGGCAATGCACTACTTAGAGACTTCGAATCGAGCAGTTCACCAAGGTAAGGAATCTCAAATCAGCGCCGAGGGGCTGCACGTCATAATCCTCGGCGGAGGCGACACCGGGGCGGACTGTCTGGGTACGGCGCATCGACAGGGTGCCGCCTCAATCATCCAAATCGAAATCCTGGACCGTCCACCGGACTCGCGGCCCGCGGAGCAACCTTGGCCCACCATGGCTCGTGTCTTCAAGATCACCTCGGCCCATGATGAAGGAGGGGAGCGACTGTTTTCAACGGAAACTATGGAATTTAATGGCCCCGACTACGTCCGTTCGATTTCGCTGCGCGACCTCACCACCAATGAAGTGGTCGTGCGACCGGCAGATCTCGTGTTGATTGCTGCTGGTTTTATCGGGCCGGAGCTCGACGGCTTGGGTCTCAACGATTTGCCCTACACCACCACGCAATCCACGCTCGCCGTCGACGACTCCTGGCGGGTTTCTTCAATCGAGGGGATGGCCCCAGTTTTTGCCTGCGGTGACGCGGTGAGGGGTCAGAGCCTGATCGTGTGGGCGATTGCGGAGGGTCGCAGCGCGGCCCACGCCATAGACCAAACACTCCAAGGGCACTCGAATCTGCCCCATCCCGTTTCTCCGAATGAGAAGTCCTGGTAGACGAATCGCGCCATAGTTTGTAGCATCTGTGATGGAACCTGACTTGGGGGAATTCAATGCTCAGCACTATGCAAGACGGACCACTGCTACTGCGCGACTTGGTCCGCCATGGGGAATGGATCTACGCCGATAAAAAGGTAATAACCGTGACGCCCGAAGGTATCAACGAGGCGACGTTCTTTCAGATTTCCAAAAGGGCTGAGCAGTTGGCGAGTGCCCTCAGCAAAATTGGTGTCACCTCCGACACGCGAGTTGGCACGTTCATGTGGAACAACCAATCTCATCTCGAAGCTTATATTGCTGTTCCCTGTATGGGTGCAGTACTGCATACCTTAAACATCAGGTTATTTCCCGAGCAGCTTGCTTACGTAATCAATCACGCGCAAGATGAAGTAATAATCATCGACAGCACGTTGATACCTCTCCTCGCCAAGGTTCGCGATCAAATTCCATCGGTGAAATCAATCATTGTTAATGGTCCCGACACCGAGGGCCTGTTAGGCCCGACTCTCGACTATGAGACATTGCTGTCAGCAGAGAAGCCCGGTTTTGTGTGGCCCGACCTTGACGAGCGACAAGCCGCAATCATGTGTTACACGAGTGGTACGACGGGTAATCCCAAAGGTGTGGTCTACTCGCACCGCTCAATGTGGTTGCACTCTCTCGCGTCTACGACCTCGAACAGTATTGGTCTTTGTGAGCGAGATCGATGTCTGCTGATTGTGCCGATGTTCCACGTCAACGCGTGGGGGGCTGCGTACACGGCCTTCATGGCGGGTACGGAATTAATTATGCCGCAGATGTTTCTCCAAGGGGCGCCGCTACTTAAATTGATTAAGGAGTTACGTCCAACGATTTCGCTGGGAGTGCCCACCATTTGGAACGACGTACTCTCGGTCGCTGAGGCCGATCCGACAGCTGATCTGTCCAGTCTGCGAGCAATTCTGGCTGGTGGCTCAGCTGTGCCGCGTCACTTGATTGAGGCCTACCGAGATAAGTACGGCGTCGACGTCATCCAGGGTTGGGGAATGACCGAGACGAGCCCATTGGCGGCAGTCTCGTTGCCGCCCTATGGCGTACCGGTAGACCAGGAGATTGACTTTCGGGTCAAAGCTGGTCGAGTGGTGGCTGGTGTTGACATACGAATCACTGATGACGAGGGTAACGATCTGGGACACGATGGCAAAACTATCGGTGAATTCGAGATACGAGGCCCGTGGATAACTGGTTCGTATTACGGCGTTGATGACCCGGAGAAGTTTCACGACGGATGGCTACGAACGGGCGATATTGGCACACTCGATGCGCTGGGCTTTATGGTCATTAGTGATCGCACGAAAGATGTCATTAAATCGGGCGGTGAGTGGATTAGCTCCGTTGAGATTGAGGGAGCAATGATGGCACACCCGGCTGTATTTGAGGCCGCCGTCATTGCCGTACCCGACCAGAAATGGCAAGAGCGCCCTCTCTGCTGCGTGGTGCTACGCCCTGGAGCGACTGCTTCGCCAGAGGAACTTCGCGATTTTCTCGCCCAGCACGTGGCGAAGTGGTGGATTCCCGAACGCTGGACCTTTATCGATGTCGTGCCCAAGACCAGTGTGGGCAAGTTCGATAAGAAAGTACTACGGGCCCAGTATGCCGCGGGAGAGCTCGACGTCGTAACGCTCACATCATGACGGATTTCGGCGAACTTGCCGATGAAGTTGCGCAGCTCGAAAGTCGCGTGAGCGATGCCATATTTAGTGCAGTTCGTGAACAGCTTCGTGATGAAAGTCCAGCGCAGGCTAAGGCCACCGAACGACGCCTTTCCATGGTTCGCCGGTCACTGCAAAAGGCTGAGATGTTGCTGCGCAAAAGTGACGACTAAGGCGTCCAGCGATTCACTTCGTCAATTAGTAGTCGTAAATTTACGTAGTTTCGCCCATCAAAGTCGAAGGTGAGACTCGAACCGTCGCATTTGATGCCTTCAACTCTGTTGAACATAGGAAACATCTCTGCCGTTTTCTCTAATTGAAGAGGCGTCGGCCGTGTTCGTAGCTGTATCAATCCTCGTGCACCGTCAAGGGTGAAACTCTGGTAATTGGTGTAGAAACGTTCGATCTCACCAATGACCGAGGGCACTGACTGGCAGAGAGAGAACAGGCAAGCATCCTTTTGATCAAGGTATCCAGAATCCATCACCGCATCACGCATAAAGACCAGCCACTGATTCCAGTAACTTCCACCAGGTTCTTCAACCAGCACCACCGGTGCTGGTTTGCTCTTTCCGGTGTGCATCAACGTAAGTAGTTCAAAGAGCTCGTCTAAGGTTCCGAGTCCTCCAGGAAATACCACAAACGCGATTGACTCACGCGTCAACGCAACTTTACGAGTGAAGAAGTACTTCATTGCGACCAGCCGAGATTCCGCATCGATGTAGGGATTCGCGTTCTGTTCAAAGGGCAGATCTATGTTCACGCCTAGCGTGTGGCCAATACCCGCACCCTTAGCTGAAGCTTCCATAATCCCTGGACCGGCGCCTGAAACCGTTATCCAGCCCCGCGTGGCCATCTCACGACTCAACTGCTCGGCCATCTCGTAGAGCACGTGAGATGGCTTCGTGCGCGCGGACCCGAAGATGGTGAGTTTTGGCTGTTCTCGCCACGGCGAAAAAACCCGGGCGGCTTCGAGCAGCTCGTCGAGAACCGTCAGAGCTACCTGGAGATCATTAGTGGTCGATTCGCCTGCGGTGATCGAATCCATTCGGCGTTGAAGCGCGGCGAGTAGGGCAGAGCGAACTCCCGTTGTGTCGTCGTCGACGCCACCGGACTGCGAACTCGTCACAGCGTTTGATACAAGGTGTTGCGCTGGTGGAGCGGACGATTGAGAGGCGCTACAAGGTCGCGAAGCGTGTCAACGTCCATCTCTTGGCCATGGGCGGCGCCCGCAGCTCGAGAGATGTTCTCGTCCATCAGTGTTCCGCCCAAGTCGTTCGCCCCTGCCTCCAGGATTCGCCGTGAACCGGCCACTCCCATCTTGACCCAACTGACCTGAATGTTGTCAATCACCGTGGCGTAGTGGAGACGAGCTACGGCGTGCATGAGTAGTGCCTCCCTGAAAGTTGGGCCCTTGCGGCTGCGCCCTTTCAGAAATAAGGGGGTAGCCATATGCACGAAGGGCAGTGGCACGAACTCCGTAAAGCCGCCGGTTTCTTGTTGAAGTTGTCTCGTTCGAAGTAGATGCGTGGCCCAACTGTCGGCACTCTCGATAGCCCCGAACATGATCGTCACATTAGAGTTCAAGCCGACACTGTGTGCGGCACGATGCACATCAAGCCATTGATCGGAAGAGATTTTGTCCGGACAAAGAATTGTGCGAATCTCGTCCACCAGAATTTCCGCGGCAGTTCCGGGCAGGGTCCGCAAACCGGCATCTTTTAGTCGCGTCAAATAGGTCGTTAAATCCTGATTGGAACGTCGTGCGCCTTCAAATACTTCAAGGGCGCTGAACGCATGAATATGAATATTCGGCGATCCTGCTCGAACCGCGGCGATGACGTCGACGTAGTACTCACCGTCAAACTTAGGATGAATGCCACCTTGAAGACAGACTTCGGTGGCACCTCGCTGCTCAGCCTCTCGAACGCGTTCGCTAATTTGATCGAGGGTCAAAAGATAGGGATCGCCTCGAAGGTTTAGCGAAAGTGGACCCTTCGAAAATGCGCAGAATCGGCACTTAAAGGTGCAGACATTCGTGTAGTTAATGTTGCGATTGATGACAAAACTAATTGGATCGCCCACCAACACTTGGCGAACTTCATTGGCGAGCTCGGTTATGGCGCGAACATCACCTTCTCGCGCTTCGAACAACGTGACCAGTTCAGCTTTTTCAAATTCATAGCCAGGCTCGTAGCGACGAAGAATCTGTGCGACCGGCTCGGTGCGCAGCACCGAAGATGAAATTGTTGGTGGTGTGACTTCGCTGCCCGACGCCCACGCGTCATTGCGAGCAAGAAACATTGCATCAGACTGGGCGAGCACGGTGGGCCGAACTGCGTCATCGAGGAACGGTGTTTGCGAATTGACGAAGGATGGGTAGACCGTCAAACGGGGGACCAAGTTGACGCCACGCTGTTCACATTCGGCACGAAGACTGGCTATGGCTGGCCAGCTGCGTTCAGGATTGACGTGATCGATCGTTACTGGTGAAATTCCACCAAAGTCATCAATACCGAAATCGAGGAGTCGCGTTGGATCGTCGCTGAGATTTGGGGGCGCTTGTAGGTGAATTGAGGGTTGAAGGATGATTCGGGCTGCGGCAATAGTCCAATGGAAGTCTTCGTCAGTGGGACGTTGCTCCTTCGCCATAGCCGTACCCGGCTTGGGCAAGAAGTTCTGGATGATGACCTCTTGCACGTGGCCAAACTGTTCGTGTGAATCACGAATCGCCTGGAGGGTTTCCAGGCGACTTTCTCGGCTCTCGCCGATGCCAACTAGAAGTCCCGTGGTGAAGGGTATGGCGAGTTCTCCAGCGAGTCGAAGGGTGTCCAGTCGACGCTCGGGCTTCTTGTCGGGTGCGAGTCGATGCGCCGGAAGTTCCGCTAACGATTCCATCATCATTCCCTGTGATGCGCTCACCGCACGCAGTTGCGTCAACTCGTGTTGGTAGAGCGCTCCAGCATTGATGTGCGGAAGCAGACCGGTCGATTCGAGCACCATCTGAGCGGCGCTCGCGACATAATCAACGGTTGACTGATAGCCACGGGCCGCAAGCCACCGCGCAGCTTCGTCGTAACGCAGTTCTGGCCGTTCACCCAGGGTGAAGAGTGCTTCAGTACAGCCTGCGGCGAGTCCATCTTGCGCGATAGCCATGACTTCATCGAGCGCTAAGTAAGGAGAGGTAACTCGGGCGGGTGCCTGCGCAAAAGTGCAGTAACCGCAACGGTCTCGACATAACTTGGTGAGTGGAATGAAGACTTTGGGTGAGTACGTTGCCTGAAAGCCATGAGTCTCTCGCGCGATCGCCACGGCTTCGATGCCTAGTTCGGCGGCTGAACTGTTCAGAAGTCGTAAAGCATCAAATGAAGTGACCACTGTTGTCATATGGGCATCCTAGGCCTCAACAGCAAGAATTCGCGCCGCCTCATTAAGGTCATTCACGATGAACTGCCACATCGGGCGATTGGCCTGCTGCATCGCTCGCTGGTCGCTCAAAGCTTGAGCGAAATGAATGTCATGGAACGAATACTGCTCACCGGCTACTTTTACTGGCTTTGAGCGTGGCTTCATCACGAGTTGGATCGCTACGACCCCCGCCGGCCCCCCTTTATGGAGCTGTCCAGTCGAGTGGAGGTAGCGAGGCCCGAAATTAGCCGTGGTTGGTCCATAGAGCCGCTCCACGTGGGAGCGAAGGGCTATGAGGTCATCAGCGTCGCTGAGTGGTCCAAAGACCTGCAGAGCGATATAGGAGGCCGAGCTCATTGCCTGATGTAGGCCAGAGATTTCGCCTTGGGGGACATCCCACGAAACGGGACTTTTCAGGAGGTCCAAAACGTCCCGCTTGGCCCTCTCAACATTGGGCTGGTTGAACGGGTCTACACCGATGGTTCGCGCAAGGAGCGCCGCCACGAGATGAAAGTATTGGATTGCCCCAGGCGCGACTGCCTGTTCACTGGTATCGAGAATTGGAATGAAACCTTTCTGATCCTTTCCAGTCGACTCAGCGATCAATTGCTCTAACCACAGCGCACTACCAGAATTAATTGGATCAGCATGGAGCGAGAAGAACGCCATTCCATCTTGCAGAGAACTCGATCGCGCTTGCACTTCACGGCAGGCGCGTTCAACTAGGTCACGGTTGAGACAGCACGCTGCAAGTTGCTGTCGCAGTTCTGGCGCGGACCAGCCCGCATAGAGCGCAGGAATTAATCCGAAGGGGGAGAGTCCAGAAAAACGGCCTCCCGTCTGGGGGTCACCAGCAATGGTGAGGGCTCCCAGGGACTCGCCGACTTTGGTAAGCGAGGTGCCGGGGTCGCTAATCACTACCAAATCTTTGGCCGAGAGACCATTATGCAGCGCGTGCGTTAGCAAAGAACTCGTTTCAATCGTGGCTCCAGATTTCGAAGCGGCGATGACGTTCACATCTTGAAATGACGTTTGCGCAATTGAGTCCGGATTTGAGGTATCGAGAACGGTCACCAGGTCGGACTGGCGAAATTCGTTGAAGAAGCGGGCGGGCGATGAGGAACCACCCATTGCGAGCAGCACTGTTTTATCGTGACGTCTTGGCAGCTGCTCGCTGATTTCGTCCAGCCACGTGCCGAAATACATCTCGGGATGATGTAGCCAACCGAGTGAATGTTGAGCGGTGTCACCGGTAAACAGTGAAGGGTCGCTGGCGAGAAGTCCCTCAACTACAGAGTCCTGCTCACTCATTAAAAGATTCCAGAGAGCTTTTTCGCGACGGTGCCGAGTAACTCTTCATAGGAAGTAACAAAGGACGCCACGCCATCGATTTCTAGTTTCGTGGTCACCTCTTCGAGCACCACCGACGAGGGGAGTTCTTGAAGCGCCGATGACGTGCTGGCTCGAATTGCGGAATCAACCAATAGGGATTTCTTGAAGTCACCACGCTTCAATGTGGTTGCCAGAGTGGCATCGGGCATGGTGTTGACTGTCTCGTCGCCCACAATGCCGTCGACGTACAAGAGATCGTCGTACAGCGGATCCTTGGGCGAGGTGGATGCCCATAAGGGACGCTGCACCTGGGCCCCTTGCGCGAGAAGCCGCTGTGTTCGATCTTCAGACGTGCGTAGTAGGTACAACTCATAAGCCGCGGCAACCTGGGCAATGGCTGTTTTACCTCGGCGCTGATCGTCGGTGGGCAACATGGGATCAACCGCGGCGTCGACGCGCGAGACGAAGAACGACGCCACACTCGCCAGGCGACGAATATCGTGACCGTTGCGGACGGCTCCTTCTAGCCCGCTAAGCCAAGCAGTGATTACTTCTGCGTAGCGCTCGAGGGAGAATATGAGCGTCACGTTGACGTTGATCCCGGCGGCCAGCACCGCCGATACCGCAGGTAGCCCTTCTACGGTGGCGGGAATCTTCACCATGAGATTTTCCCGTTCCACTGCGCTGGCGAGCCGTTGTGCGGCCTCAATGGTGGCGGTCGTGTCGTGAGCGAGGCGAGGCGATACCTCGAGCGAAACAAAGCCGTCCGCGTACCGACGGACCCCATGGTCAAAGTCGAGAGTCGATGATTGATAGACCGACGCCAGTACGTCGCAAGCATCGCGGACATCTTCGACCGCTAACCGCTCGAAAATAACTTCGGGGTCCACGGCGCTCAAAGAGGCCAGATAAGAGTCATAGGCGGTCGATGTGCTGAGGGCTTTGGCGAAAATTGCGGGATTCGACGTAACGCCACGAACGCCCTGCTCGACGAGTCTGGTCAGTGTTCCATCGGCTAACCACTCACGTCTAATGTTGTCAATCCACGGACTCTGACCGTAACTGTCATAGAGGTCGTTGAGTAACGTCATGACAGGCGCTGCAACCACTGTGCGACATGTTCAACAATCGTTGACGACGTGATGTTGAAATAGTCGAATACGTACGATCCGGGAGCTGAAATTCCGAAGGTATCGATACCGATTGCGTCGTCGACATAGCGAGTCCAACCCAAAGTGGCACCAGCCTCAATAGCAACAGAGGGGATAGTCCTACGCAGTACTTTGTTGCGATACTCAAGGGGTTGTTCATCAAAACAGCGCCAGCAGGGCAGCGCAACGACCCGCGTCGCAATACCTTGCGTGTGGAGTTGGTCGTTCGCCTCTAAGCAGAGTCCTAACTCCGAACCAGTACCTACCAGGGTGAAAACGGCAGCCTCGTTTTCACGAACTACGTAACCACCCCGAACGGCTCCGCTGCGTGAGGTCTCTGCGTCAGAACTCTGCAGAACCGGCATATCTTGCCGAGAAAGAATAAGAGCTGTTGGAGCCGGATGTTTATCGCTCATGTATCGAGCGATAAATTCTGTGGTTTCGTTCGCGTCCGAAGGTCGAACAACGTGCAACTGCGGCATCGCTCGGAGAGCCATCAATTGCTCTACGGGTTGGTGAGTGGGGCCGTCCTCGCCAACGCCTACCGAGTCGTGGGTGAAGACGAACAGCACTCCAGCTTCGCTCAAAGCGGCGAGGCGAATGGCGGGTCGAACATAGTCACTAAAGACAAAAAAGGTCGACCCCATCGGACGAAGACCGCCATGGAGCGCTTGGCCAACCATGATTGCACCCATCGCGAACTCGCGTACGCCGTAGTAAATCTGTCGTCCACCCGGCTGCGCCGCGCTCTGCACGGCGCCCTCTTTGAGAATCACTCCCGTGTTGTCAGTTAAGTCCGCTGAACCAGCCGTCAGCCCAGGCGTGTGCGGGGCCAGCACATCAACAGCTCGTTGTAGGGCTTTGCGAGTAGCCACCATTGATCCGGCGTCGAATGGTTCAGCGACAATCGTGGTCTGGGCCGCACCCGACGTTTGGAACTGAGTTAAAAGTTGGTCACCGATTGACCCGGCCGCCACGAGACGAGCGCTCCACGCTGCGTGCTCGGCGCGCTGGCGACCTAAGGAGTCAACAACCTGGAGGGGGAGAGTTTCATCGAAGCTGAACGGTTCATTAGGAAGTCCCAAAATGTCTTTAACGACGCTAATAGTTGACGCGGAAAATGGAGAACCGTGAGCTTCTCTTCGGTCCATCATCTCTGGAGAAGGAAAGCCAATGTGCGATCGCACGACAATCAAGGTTGGTCGTGTTAGTTCGGCTTTTGCATCGCTTATCGCGCGCTCAATGGCATCCAGATTATTCGCTTGCTCACCGATGTTAATAACGTGCCAGCCGTACGAGCCAAAGCGTGCCACCACGTCATCGCGCAACGCTAATTCGGTAGGACCATCAATAGTGATGTGATTGTCGTCATAAAAAACCGTCAAACGATCCAGACCTAACGATCCAGCCAATGAAGCGGCTTCGTGACTAATGCCTTCTTCGAGGCATCCGTCACCGGCAATGACCCAAGTACGATGATCGATTAACTCTGGCCCGTAATCGCTACGGAGAATTCGCTCGGCGATAGCCATACCTACTCCATTGGCGATTCCCTGTCCCAATGGTCCCGTAGTGACCTCAACTGTAGGTGTGAGTCCACTTTCGGGATGCCCCGGTGTGCGTGAGTGCGGCCTACGAAATCCACGTAAGTCATCCTCGGTGAGGTCGTAGCCAAAACTATGGGCGAGTCCGTACTGCAAGATTGATGCATGGCCACAACTGAGAATGAACCTATCTCGATCAATCCAGTGAGCGTCGGTCGGATCATGACGAAGTACTCGTGAGAACAACGCAACACCCAGCGGTGCGAGGGCCATAGCGGTCCCACTATGTCCCGAATTTGCCGCGGCCGGTGCGTCCATAGCGAGGGCCATGATTTCGCGGATAACTCGACCTTCCAGTTCAGTAGCTCCCGAGAACATTTGGTCACTCATGGCTACGACAGTAGTGAATTTCCGGTACGAATGATGGGAGGTGCTGGTTGTAACCTTGAACTGTGGCGCTGCAAATTCCCCCAAACTGCGACCTCTCGCTTGGACTAATTTGCACGGATAAGTCGACGCCGGGGCGATCCGTGTGGACCATGAAGGTAGACGACCGCTTTCTCAATCCGGCTGGCATCCTTCAAGGCGGGTTTTTGGCGGCGATGGCTGACTCAGCGATGGGGGCTTCGGTGGTGACGGCTTCGGTCAATCGTAAAGTTTCGGTTGCTAATACAGAGATGAAGGTTTCGCTTCTGCGGCCGGTTAGCCCGGGGTCATTGCTGACCTGTAGCGCCAAGGTCCTGAAAGCTGGCGCGGCAATCTCATTCGTGGAAGCTCGTATTACTGACGAACTCGACCGATTGGTGGCCACCGCCAGTTCTACGTACCTCACAAAAGACCGATGACTAGGCTGGAACTGTGAAGATACCCGCTTGGCGCAAGTTGATGCGCGGTGCCTCGTTGCAACGAGATTTTGAAGAAATTCGAGATCTGGCCGTTCGTTACATTAAAGAAGAGACGCTGCAGCCACTGAAGGATATGGTCCGCTTTGCCGCCTTCGGGGCACTGGGCAGCCTGTTTGTCGGCTTCGGTTTGGTGCTGCTTCTACTCGCAGTGCTGCGATTTCTTCAAGAACAGTTTCGAGTCTTCCAAGGATCACTGTCATGGCTGCCGTACCTCATTGTGGCCGTTATCGCCGCGTTGGCTTTTGGTTTGACACTGTGGCGTGTAGTGAGTGGCAACGCAAAGCGGCGACTCAAGGGATCGCGTTGACGAATCGATCTGAAACTCGACGTCAGTTAGAGAACTCCCTCCGAGCGCTGGTTCCGGTGGATAGCATCGCGGATTTACCCTCAAATGGCGACGGCGCGAACATTGCGGTGGCCGGTGTGGGCGGTTTGCTCACTGGCTACCTATGGGGTCGCCTGAAGCGGCGTCAACGACGTACCCATAAGTCACGCTCGTAATGAAGTTCCTCCTACGTCTCGTATCGGCCAACTTTTTTGCCCGTGCCCTTCGCCACCGCTCGTGGAAGTGGCTAACTCTGGCCGGAGTTCTCGTAGTGCTTCGCCGAGCGGATCGGCGTAAAACGGTTAGCGCCTCCAATCGAAATGGGAAGGCTTTGTGAACGCAAATCTGCAAGTGGGCGAGCGCGTCATGCTCATCGACGGGAAGGATCGTCGCTATTTGATTACGCTCCGTGAGGGCTCGGCATTCCATACGCATGCGGGCATTGTCCAGCACGATGATCTCATTGGGGCGCCCGAAGGTTCTACCGTGAAGGGCAACGCCGAGCGAAGTTTTATTGTGCTGCGTCCCACATTGGCTGACGTAGTGCTCAAAATGCCCCGAGGGGCGCAAGTTATCTACCCGAAAGATCTCGGAGCGATTCTCTTGCAGGCCGATATTGGGCCAGGCATGAGAGTGCTGGAGGCGGGGGTGGGATCTGGAGCACTTTCGATGACCTTGTTGCGAGCTGGCGCGCTCGTGACGGGTTACGAAATCCGTGAAGACTTCGCGTTGCAAGCAACCAAGAATGTTCACGAGATGCTCGGCACCGATGTCTCGTACAAAATTGAGATTCGTGATGTAACCCTTGGCATCGATGAACAAGATCTCGATCGCATCATCCTCGACATGCCCGAGCCGTATGCGGTGGTTGAACACGCAATTAAAGCGCTTCGACCGGGTGGTATTTTCTTGGCTTATTTACCGACAATTAATCAAACTCAGTTGCTTCGAGAAACGCTGCGTCAATTTAGTTTCGGAATGGAAGAAACCGTCGAAATATTACGCCGTACTTGGCACATCGACGGGCGATCAGTGCGCCCCGATCATCGAATGGTTGCGCACACTGGATTTTTAACTTCGGCACGACGACTAGTCGGCCGTCAACCGCTGGACTAACTGCGGTCAATAAAGATGCACTCGCCTGGGCATTCTTCGGAGGCTTCCACAACGGCGTCTTCAAACTCTGGCGGAACCACGGCTAAGCCGTCCGCACCTCCTGGCGCGCTCAGGACATCAGTGCCTTGCTTCACGTAGGCAAGCCCGTCATCGAGCAGGGTGAATACCGAGGGACATATTTCCTCACACAGTCCGTCACCCGTACAAAGGTCTTGATCGATCCACACCTTCATTGCCTGGTCCTCCCTAGAAACTTGCCTGTGATTACTTTAGCCGCGAGCCCCAGAAAGCGTGACTTTCAGCGGACCGGTACTTCACCTATGGTGAGTTTATGAATCCAAGTGAGCCACCCTTCGAAGACTCAGAAGGCATCGACAATGAGGCAATCGTGGTCAGCGGCCCTCGGGAACGAACTGAGAACGACGTGGAATCGGCGTACCGGCGTATCGAGTTACTCGAGGAGCAGCTGCTTGAGTCACGCGGCCAGTTGTCCCAAACTCGGTCCAACAACGAGAAACTGACCATCACCATTCAGCAGACTCGCGATCAGATTGCCGCACTACGAGAGGAAGTAGAAAAACTGACTCAACCGCCCGCGGCGTATGGCACATTTGTTGATTTCAATGATGACGGAACGGTGGACATATTCGCGACGGGTCGAAAGATGCGAGTGGCCTTGCACCCCGCGATTGACCCCGGCCAGATTCATCGTGGAAACGAAGTGGTCCTTAATGACTCATTCACCGTTATTGGAGTTCGTGACGCTGACGGACAGGGCGAGGTCGTCACCGTCAAAGAAGTCCTAGACGATCGGAGAGTCCTAATTTATGGACGCACCGACGAAGAACGCGTCGTGGAGATTGCCGATTCATTGCGTGACGTGCGACTACGAAGTGGCGACGCGATACTCCTCGACCTGCGGTCCAATCTGTTAACCGAAAAACTTCTTCGCCAAGAAGCGGAGGAGCTAGTTCTCGAAGAAGTTCCCGATATTAGTTATGACGATGTTGGAGGACTTGACGCCCAAATTGAGTCGATTACTGACGCCGTAGAACTGCCTTACCTGCATCGTGCGCTGTTTCAGGACTATGAGCTGCCAGCGCCAAAGGGGATTCTTCTTTACGGTCCTCCTGGCTGTGGCAAGACACTCATTGCCAAGGCAGTGGCCAATTCCCTGGCTACAAAGGTCAGCGAGCTTCGGGGCAACCACAACGTTCGTTCCTATTTCTTGAATATCAAAGGGCCCGAGTTACTCAATAAATACGTTGGTGAAACGGAACGTCAAATCCGAGTGGTGTTTCAGCGGGCGCGGGAAAAAGCTGAAGAAGGCGTACCCGTAATCATTTTCTTCGACGAGATGGATTCACTTTTCCGCACGAGAGGAACAGGTATCAGTTCGGACATGGAGTCGACCATTGTGCCTCAACTCCTGGCCGAAATCGACGGAGTCGAGTCATTGCGTGACGTAATCATCATCGGTGCCACGAATCGCGAGGACCTAATCGATCCAGCGATTCTTCGACCGGGGCGACTCGACGTCAAAATTAAGATCGAGCGTCCCGATGCCGATGCTGCAGCTCAAATTTTTCAGCGCTACCTGCATGTCGACTTGCCGCTCGACGAAGAATTTGTCAAGGATGCAGGAGGCGCGGACCGCGAGAAGGCCATCCGAATCATGATTGAAGAGACGGTGGCGAATATGTACCTCGTTGACGACGAAAATCGTTTTCTGGAGGTCACCTACCAGGGTGGGGACAAAGAAGTTCTGTACTTTAAGGATTTCGCATCTGGTGCGATGATCGAAAACATCGTTCGTCGCGCGAAGAAGCTAGCCGTCAAACGCGAAATTTCGAACCAGGGACGGGGAATCCGCGTCGATGATCTTCTTCAGTCGATCCGACAAGAGTTCCGCGAAAATGAAGATTTGCCTAATACGACTAATCCCGATGATTGGGCTCGAATATCGGGCAAGAAGGGGGAGCGGATCATATTCATCCGCACCCTGATCAACCGCGATGAGACCGAGGTCAAGGGCGGGCGATCCATACAGCACGTCGGCACGGGTCAGTACCTCTAGATAAATGGCCATTGAAAAGGTTCTCGGAATTGAGACCGAGTTCGGAATTGCCGGTGGACCTGACCGTGACCCCGTTCTGGCTTCGAGCGTCTTGGTTAACGCGTATGCGCAGCAGGGACGATCGCGTATTAACTGGGACTTTGACGGAGAAACGCCAGATTTAGATGCTCGGGGACTCCCGGGTCTTACCTCGTTTGCCCCCATTGTGGAAACGCATCTCGCCAATACTGTTTTGACCAATGGCGCCCGTCTGTACGTTGACCACGCACACCCCGAGTACTCGTCTCCGGAGTGTCGTACGCCACTGGAGGCAACTTTGTACGACGTAGCGGGCGAAGAGGTGTTACGGCGATCGATGCTGGTGGCGAACGAAATACTCGACTCCGCAGACCGCATTACGGTTTACAAGAATAATTCGGACGGCAAAGGCAATTCGTACGGAACCCACGAGAACTATCTCGTTGACCGCTCAATTGAATTTGCTGAGATTGTCCGAGCGATGGTGCCGCATTTCGTGTCGCGACAAATTCTTATTGGAGCGGGAAAAGTTGGTGCAGAGACTGATGACGCTCGCAGCGCGTCACCCTCGTTTCAGATTAGCCAGCGAGCTGAGTTCTTTGAAGAAGTTGTTGGTCTTGAAACGACGCTGAAACGACCAATCGTCAACACACGAGATGAACCTCACGCGGATGCGGAGCGGTTTCGCCGACTACACGTCATTATTGGCGACGCCAATATGAGTCAAACTGCCACGTTCATCAAACTTGGTTCGACGGCGCTGATACTGGCGGCTCTCGAAGACGAGGGTCTCACAAACTTCCCGAGTCCACCGCGTCACCCAGTGCACGCCGTCAGAGCATTCGCATTGGATACGTCATTGAAAACTACCGTGGCGTGTGAAGACGGAGCCGTACGTTGCGCATGGGACTTCCAAGATATGTTCTGGGAACTCTGCCGGTCATACGTTGAACGAAGAGGTGGTGAGGCGGTGGCCCCGCCCGACCAGCTTGAAATGCTCCTTACACAGTGGCGTGAGCTACTTGATGGTCTCCACACGAACCGTGAACTAGTGGCCGACCGAATTGACTGGGTGGCCAAACTTCGTCTGATCGAGGGCTACCGAGATCGCCATCAGTTAGCTAGTGATGATCCCAAACTCCAGGCGATTGATCTGCAGTACCACGATTTACGCCCAGAGCGGTCGCTTTCGCAACGGGCCGGACTACGGGTGCTCTTTGAGAGCATCGCTGTACGTGAAGCGGTTCACAAGGCGCCGACTACGACACGGGCCTTTTTTCGAGGTGAGTGCGTCGCTCGCTATCCTGACCAAGTGATTGCTGCGAACTGGGATTCATTAGTATTTGACCTCGGAACGGGGCCCCTCCAGAGGGTGCCAATGGCCGATCCGCTAAAGGGTACGGAGGCTATGACGTCTCACTTGCTAGAAACGAGTGCGACCGCCAATGCACTCCTAGAAGCGCTAGACAGGTAGAACTACATCATGAGCGAACAGGAACGAATCCAGCGCCAACGCAGCGCCCGTAAAGACACCTCATCGTCGGAGGTGGCGGTTGAGGGCGTCAAGGGGGAGCAACTCAAGTCGGACCTTGATGATCTTCTCGATGAAATTGATGAGGTATTGGAAGAGAACGCCGAAGAGTTTGTGAAAAATTATGTTCAAAAGGGCGGCGAGTAACAATGGGTCTTCCGCTGTTTAGCGCCCATGACGATCCGGGCCCCTCGTTTTTTCGTTTCGCAGAATCGGCTGGTCTGAGCAAGCCCTCTGCGGCCGATGACCTAAAGCTGGCGCACGCCACCACCGTGATTGCAGTTCGCTACGTCGGGGGAGTGGTGATGGTGGGAGACCGCCAAGCTACGAGTCACTACATCGCCAGCCGCGACGTTCGTAAAATTGAGCCGGCAGACCGCTACACCGCTATTGCAGTTTCGGGTACTGCGGCACGGGGAATTGAATTCATTCGCATGGCGCAACTCTCATTTGAACACTACGAGAAGATGACCGACATGTCGCTCAGTCTCGAAGGTAAGGCGAACTATCTGTCGCCCATTATTCAAAGAAACAACCTCACGTCGCCGCTCGTGGTATTGCCACTACTGGCTGGTTGGGACCTGGGTCACCAGGTGGGTCGAATCTTTGAATATGACGGCGCCGGGGGTTGCTACGAGCGCTTTGACTTTGCAACGATTGGTTCAGGCTCCCCGTTCGCCGAGAACACCCTACGGTTGGGTTTTAGGAGTGACCTGAACCTCGATGAAGCGATTGATTTAGGCGCTTTGGCGCTCTACGAAGCTGGTGATAACGACCCAAGTACTGGGGGCCCAGACTTCGTTCGTAACATTTTCCCCATGATTGTCACTATTGATGCCACCGGTTTTAACGAGTTGTCCCAAGCCGACACCGGCGCTCGCTTTGCGGCCATCAGCGAACGACGTACCAGTTCTGGTGGCTTCGCCGGAGGTACATTGCGATGAGCAACTTCTTTTATGTAGCGCCCGAGCAGCTGATAAAGGATCGTGCCGAGTTCGCTCAGAAGGGGATTGCTCGAGGACGGTCCATCATTGCTGCAATCTATGACGTGGGAGTAGTCATGGTGGCGGAAAATCCATCGGCGTCATTGAACAAAATCTCCGAAATCTATGATCGGATTGCTTTTGCGGGCGTCGGCAAATACAACGAATTTGATCGACTTCGCGAAGCTGGCATTCGCTGGGCGGACGGGACGGGCTTCACCTACGCGCGCGAGGACGTTGACGCTCGAGCTTTAGCTAATTTCTACGCCCAGCACGTTGGCGATATGTTTACCGAAGGTCCAAAACCTTTGGAGATTGAGATTCTGGTAGCGCAACTTGGTAATCAATTTCGTTCGACGAAGCTCTATCGGGTGGCCTACGAGGGAACAATCTCTGATGAACCTAATTTTGCCGTGCTTGGGGGCGACGCGGAAACCATTAAGGGCCGCTTCGCGGCATCCGAAACAACGACCCAAACGCTGAAGACCACTCTCCAAAATGCCATCAATGCTCTCGCGGGGCCCGACCGCACCATTGCAGTCGCCGACTTGGAAATTGGAATTCTAGAGGACCGTGGAAATCGTCGTACATTCGCTCGCCTTAGTGATGGAGAGGTCAGTGAGATTCTCGGTTGAGGATCGCGTACTGGTTTCGTAGATGCTGAAGCGAATCTTCGGGGTTGAAACAGAGTTCGGTATTACCTTCTCGCTAAAGGGCCAACGTCGCCTCAGCCCGGATGAAGTTTCTCGGTTTTTATTTCGTAAAGTCGTGGCATGGGGGCGCTCTAGCAACGTATTTCTTGAGAATGGAAGCCGGCTCTACCTCGATGTTGGCAGCCACCCCGAGTACGCCACGGCTGAATGTGACACGCTCACGGACCTCGTGGCCCAGGACAAGGCGGGCGAGACAATACTCAGAGAGCTCGTTAATCACGCCCAAGAACAACTGCGAGAAGAGGGAATTCGAGGTGAAATCTTCCTTTTCAAGAACAACACCGACTCTTCCGGCAATTCGTACGGCTGTCACGAAAACTATTGCATCGAGAGAATCGACGACCTGTCGAGACTTGAACAGGTCTTCATTCCGTACTTGATTAGTCGTCAAATCTTCGCCGGCGCGGGAAAAATTGTTACGAACGCCAGAGGCACGAACTTCTCAATGAGTCAGCGGGCCGAGCACATTTGGGAGTCAATTTCTTCGGCCACCACGAGAAGTCGGCCAATAATTAACACCCGCGATGAGCCCCACGCCGATTCAGAACGTTTTCGTAGGCTCCACGTTATTGTTGGCGATTCCAACATGAATGAGTTCGCCACCTTCCTAAAGGTTGGCACCGCAGCAGTGGTTCTCGCAATGATTGAGGACCGCACCACCGTGTTACGTGACTATGACATGGTTTCGCCAATTAATGCGCTGAGAGATATCTCTTACGATTTATGGTGCGAAGAGCCGGTTCGCCTGGTATCTGGACGAGACATGACGGCTCTCGAAATTCAAGATGACCTTTGTGAACGCGCAGAGATGTTCATTCAATCGCGCGAGATGCCACCGGATCTCGTGCAAGTGGTTCGGCTCTGGCGTGAAGTTATCGAGCAGTACCGAATCGACCCCATGTTGTTAGCCGATCGCGTTGATTGGATAGCAAAGCTGCAGATTATTGAGAGAGCGCAGTCCAGGTTTGGCGCGACACTTCAAGATCCAAAGATTGCTCTCCTTGACCTGCTGTACCACGACACCAGTCTGGAACGCGGTCTGTTCTATGGACTACAGTCACGTGGCCGCGTGACAAGAGTAGTGACCGACGACCAAGTTTCGTTAGCCGTGGAAACACCGCCGGCAACCACCCGCGCCCATATGCGGGGAACGTTCATCAAAACGGCTAAAAAGTGGCGGCGCGATTACACGGTCGACTGGGTCCACCTCAAGTTAAATGATGAGATGCAGAGAACCGTGCTACTAAAAGACCCCTTCAAGAGTGACGACGAGCGTTTTCGCAAGCTTCTCATCTCGCTCGAGCGTCGTGACAAGCACGAGTAACCTTGAAAAGTGACTAACGAAGAGAACCACGATTCCGGCACTCCGCTCCTTTCCGAGAGCGATATCGAAAGTAACGGCGTCAAGGACCCTAAGCGCCGTTCGAAGAAACTAACTGAGTGGGTCGTAATTATTGTGGTCGCAGTACTGGTGTCGTTCGTAATGCGTAGCTACGTACTACAAACATTCTTTATTCCATCTGCCTCCATGGAGCCGACGCTCCAAATTGGTGATCGAATTGTTGTATCAAAACTCAGTACCGAGTTCGGAACGATTCATCGTGGCGATATTGTCGTTTTTAAAGCGCCACCAAGTGAGCACTGCGGTGAAGTAGTTGCGGACCTCGTCAAGCGAGTTATTGGTCTACCGGGAGATCACTTAACCTCCAATGGGAATAGAGTTCTTTACGAACCGGCGGGCAGCCATACCTTTAGTGTTCTGAAAGAAGATTGGACGCACGTCGAGCCCCTCGGGGGAGCAATTGGCAATGTAGTGGTTCCGGCCAACTCCTACTTCATGATGGGTGACAATCGCCCGAACTCATGCGACAGTCGGATGTGGGGATCAGTTCCAAAAAGTTACCTAATCGGCAAGGTTTTCCTCAGAATTTGGCCCATGACTCGTGTGGGGCTGCTTTAACAAGTCAGAAAATTCGGCCCTAGAATGGCTGGATGTTCACCTTGAGTCCGATCAAAATCATGGTGATTATTACGGTGGTTCTGGTGCTGCTGGGTCCGGACAAAATTCCCGACGTTGCCCACCGACTTGGCACGTTGTGGCGTGGTTTCAAACGCATGCAAGAGCGCATCGAGAGCGAGGTTCGCGAATCTCTCCCGGACCTTCCCAGCACGGGTGATCTCGCACGTATCGCTCGTAATCCCGTCAATTTACTCAATACCCTGGCTGATCGCGCTGACGCGAGGGATGGTTCGAATGAGACCGTCACCCTGAACCCAGAATCTCCTGCGAGTCCCACTCCGACCGATGAGGCAACCGTGCCACTACCGGTGCGACGCGAGGACCGTCCGAGTAGCGATGTGCCGGCCGCTAATGATCCATCGCTGAACTAACGACTATGACTTCATTCAGGCGCGCGGCAACGGGAATGACACTTAGTGAGCATCTCGCCGAAGTTCGGCGCCGGGCGCTCGTCATTATTGCTGGTGTTTCGGTACTCGGCGTTGTCTCGTTTCTTCTCTACGCAAAGATTTTGCATTTTCTGCAGCAACCCTATTGCCGAGCCTTGCCGGGCCACTGCCAGTTTCTAGTCACGAATCCTCTCGATGGGCTTTCGCTGCGGATCAAGATCGCCTTTTTTGGTGGACTATTTCTGGCACTGCCAATTATCCTCTGGCAGGTTTGGCGTTTCATCACTCCAGGGCTCAAGGCACAAGAACGACGGTACGCAATACCCTTCGTATTTTCCTCAATATTTTTCTTTGCTGGCGGAGTTGCCGTGGCTTACTACAGCTTCTCGCACGCGATCGCATTCTTGCAGTCAATCGGCGGAAAGTCACTGTTCACGGAATACAATCCCAACCAATATCTCAGTCTCTTCTTACTGATGATGTTCGTATTCGGCATCACTTTTGAATTTCCAGTTATTTTGGTGGCCCTGCAGTTGGCTGGAGTGGTCACGCCCGCGAAGCTGTTGCGCATGTGGCGATACGCCCTCATTGCCATCACCATTGTCTCGGGAGTTTTCACTCCGAGCGGCGACCCACTTTCAATGATGGCTCTCGCGATTCCATTGACGGTGTTTTATTTCTTGTCAATTGGGGTTGGTAAGTTGTTCGGCAAGTGAGCAACGACACGTATCGTGCCAGTTTTGTTGATGGTCTGGGTTTTGGTCTAGATGGTTTCCAAATCGAAGCCATTGATGCCGTTGACCGCAGAACTAACGTCCTAGTTAGCGCGCCCACCGGCTCTGGCAAGACGTTAATTGCCAATTACGCCATCGGACGAACACTCGAACGAGGCGAGAGAGCTTTTTACACCACTCCGCTGAAGGCTCTTTCTAACCAGAAGTTTCATGAACTCAGCGTTCTCTTTGGAGCAAATCGAGTGGGCCTTCTGACCGGTGATCGGTCACACAACCGAGACGCCGACATCATTGTGATGACCACCGAAGTACTACGAAACATGCTCCTCACGGACTCGGGCCAATTGCAGACCTTAGGTCTCGTGGTGCTCGACGAAGTCCATTACCTCCAAGACCCCTACCGTGGTGGCGTATGGGAAGAAGTACTGATTCTCACTCCATCCGCGGTTCGATTTGTAGCACTATCGGCAACTGTGGGCAACGCTCAATTCTTAGGAGAGTGGTTCACTCAAGTTCGAGGCGACACCACCGTGATTGTTGAAAGAGACCGTCCGATTGAGCTACACAATCATTTTGCGATTGTCCGGCGTGGTCAACCTGCGGCCGAGATAATGGACCTGCTGCAGGACTCCCGGCTTAGTGATGATGCGCACCGCACCGATAACAAGATGAAATCAACTCGGCAGTTTCGACCGGGACCTCGTTGGAAGGGGCCAAAATCGAGCGCACCACCGCCACCATTTCGACCACCTCGACGAAGTGAATTACTTCAGGCATTAGAGAAAGAGGACCTGCTTCCGGTCATTGTCTTCATCTTCTCTCGGGCCGCCTGCGATGATGCGGTGCATCAATGCCGACGTGACGGACTGTTATTTACTACCCCCGAGCAACGTCGCGAGATAGAGGCGATAGCGACAGAACGACTACTGGGATTCAGCGACGAAGATCTCCAAGCTTTGGAGTACGCGGACTTCATTGACTCACTTCGTAGAGGTCTTTCAATGCACCACGCCGGTATGGTTCCAGTTTTTCGTGAGATTGTCGAGAAATGCTTCGAAAATAATCTGCTCGCTGTCGTGTTCGCCACCGAAACGTTGGCCCTTGGCGTCAACATGCCTGCTCGCTCGGTTGCTTTAGAGCGTTTTTCAAAGTATTCAGACGAAGGCCGGAAATTTCTCTCGAGCAGTGAATTTTCGCAAATGACCGGTCGGGCCGGACGACGTGGTCTCGACGACGAGGGCCACGCCATTGTCTGTTTCGCCAACGAAGTCGCGCTGCAGGATGTTGCGCGGGTTGCCTTGGCCCCACCTTCAGATCTACATTCCTCGTTTCGACCCACCTACAACCTCACCTGCAACCTCATCAACCACTTCGAATACGAAACGGCCATAGAGGTCGTGCAGCGTTCCTACGCCCAGTTTGAAGCGGATCGCCGCGCGACGGTCTCCAAATGGCCTCTATCCGAGCAGATGGTGGCTCGACATCACGTGCTGGAGGAGCTGGGCTATGCCGAAGGTTGGAAGTTGACCGAGCACGGCCAACTGCTCCGATCGCTGTACCACGAGTGTGATTTGGCAATTGCTGAATCGCTGCGTCAAGGAATTTTTGATGGCCTAGAGCCGTCGCAGCTTGCGGGACTTCTTTCGGCCTTTGTCTTCGAATCGAAGCGCGCCTCGAAAACCCTGAATGCTGCCAAACAGGTCACTACCAAAAAGACCAGAAACCTGAATGATCGACTCGGTTCTGATCGCCGTGGCAAGTTGCGCGATCAGTTGGCCGAAATACATATTGTGTCGATGACAATCCGTGAGGTTGAGGATCGATATCGGGTTCCTCACGCCAAAGAACCGGACGGAAAGTTTTCGACCACCATCTCCGCGTGGGCGCGTGGAGCGTCGCTGAGAACGGTTCTGGACCTCGCGGACGTCGAAATAGGCCAGACATCACCTGGGGATTTTGTCCGAAACGCTAAACAAGTTGCCGACCTCTGTGAGCAGTTTTCGCGCCTTCGTCATATGCCTTCACTGGCCGAGTCGGCAGAAGCAGCCAAGGACATGGTTTTGAGAAGTGTCGTTGCGGGGGCTTCGAGCGTCCACCCGCTTGCGTAGTTTCGGTTCTAATCTCGTTAATCCATGCACCCCTACGTCGCCGAAGAGTTCAGTGAATCTGAAGTAGAGATTCTTCGTCGATATTTCACCAATCTCGACGGACCAGTGTTCGCTCTCGTTAACCTGCCCGAAGTTGTGAAGGGAGCGCTTTTCGCTCGCTATTCGCGTTCATCAAAAAGCCTACGACGCCTCTTTTTGGATGAGTTCGTGGGTGATTTGGATTTGACTGGCGATGTCTCTATCGACGCAACCGTTGGTTTAGCGCGGGCCGATGATCTCTATCAGCGCATCTTCTACGAATACGGCGATGACTCCGTGGCGCAGCTGGGTGGCGTCCATCTCGCCTGCGAGCAAGCTAGCAATGTTCTGACCAAGGTCCTCGAGTGGGGACGACTGATGAGCTATCTCGAGCAGTCGACGCGCTATCTCGGCTATGACAAACGTCTCGCGAACGGCCACTATCGCTTTTATAGAGATCACGACATTCTCGAATCACGTTTTGGCGCTCGCTACGTTGGCGAGATGGACCGAATGTTCGATACGTACAGTCATTTGCTTCCACAGATGACTGAGTGGCTGACCAAGCGGTACCCCAAAACTGCACAGGACACCGATTTTGTCTACCGTCAAGCGATACGAGCCAAAGCACTCGATGCGACGAGGGGCCTTTTACCTGCGAGCGCGCTATCGAATCTGGGCATCTACGCCTCGGGCCAAGCTTACGAAGCGCTCCTCCTACGCATGCGAGCGCATCCTCTGCCAGAGGTGCACCACTACGCAGAATTAATGATTCAAGAACTCACCAAAGTCATCCCTTCGTTTTTACGCCGACTCGACGTCCCGGAGCGTGGTGGCGTGTGGGTCGACTATCTGGCTTCGACGAAGAATGCAACTAGCTCGATTGTCGAATCACTCTGGCCGGGGGAGCGCATCGACACTGACCAAGACCTGGTTAGCCTGATCGACTTTGACCCCGACGGCGAGACCAAGGTGCTTGAGGCCATAGTTTTTGCCTCGTCGGCGATGTCGACTGAGGATATTACGGCGAAGGTGGCTTCGTTAGACGCGCTTCAACGCCAGGAACTACTTCGCACTTACATCGGACCACGCAGTAATCGGCGTCATCGCCCGGGGCGGGCCTACGAGCGGACCGACTACCGATTCGAACTGGTAACTGATTATGGTGCCTTTCGAGATTTACAACGACACCGCTTGTGCACCATTGAATGGCAGTCGCTCGCGGTTGATCTCGGTTACGAAGTTCCTGACATGATTCGCGAAGCGGGCCTCGATGGACTTTTCGAGGAGTCGCTGCAACGTTCGCGGGACCTTTTCAATGAGCTGCGGACTGAATTCCCACATCAGGCGCAGTACGCAGTGGCACTCGCCTTCAAGATTCGCTACGTGATTCAAATGAACGCTCGCGAAGCAATGCACCTGATCGAACTTCGATCGGGCCCTCAGGGCCACCCCAGCTACCGCAAAGTGGCGCACGAAATGGCGCGTCTCATCCGCGACCAGGCCGGACACCGGGGAATTGCCGAATCTATGGAATTTATTGATTTTTCCGATACCGACCTGGAACGGCTGGAAGCCGAGCGGGCTGCGGAGCGCGCGCGAACGCAACGTAGCTAAAAAAATTATAAATTATCTAGTTTTTTGGTGAGAATACACCTGGAGGGCCCAAAAAGGTTCTACACTGCCAGCGCTACAGAAGAGGATGTTATGGCAAGTGATGAAGGTACGGACGAGGTATTCGACGAAGAGGAACTCGCCGACGGCTTCGACGAAGAGATTATTGGCGCCGAAGAAGAACTTGATGATGCCGATGTAGAAGGTGACGACGTAATCGCTTTAGAAGAAGTGGTGGTAGAAGTCGCAGTTCCCGAAGAGGAAGAGGACGTTGCCGACGACGTCGATGTTGAGCTCGCGCTTGACGAAGTGCTCGCCGAGACAATCCGGCGAGCCACGACCCCCGAGGACGACGATGAAGTTGCGGTTGATATCGATCCGACGGCAGACCCATCTGAAACAATTTTGCCCAAGCAAGACGATGAGTTCCGCTGCAAGTCGTGCCGACTTTTGAAAAAAACGAGCCAGCTGGCCAATCGTGCCAAGTCCCTCTGTCGCGACTGTGTGTAAGTGGGCACATCCGACTCCCCAACTGTGGCAAATGATGAACTAAGGATTAGTCGTTGCGATCTCGTTTCGAACGAGTTAAACGAGCTCTTTAGCGAGTTCGTAGTGGCAGCCCTGGCACACCGAGGCGGAACTGCGCTCATCGATGAACTATTCGACGACAATAAGAGAGACCTAGCAGTTCTCGTAGAGCGTGACTGTGTCTGGAAAATTTCGAGGAGTGAGGAACTGGCCGGTTTTGCGGTGGTGCAAGGTTTCACCTTGATGGCTCTCATGGTGAAACCAACCGTTCGACGGCAAGGAATCGCGCGCGCAGCCCTGCAGCTATTACTTCGCGAAATGCCAAATTTACGCGACGGACTTTCACTGCCCGGCGATCGATCCACCAAGTCGCTCTACGAATCAGTTGGCTGGAAGGCTCGACTTCTTACGATGCGGGCCGAGTAGCGGGACGTCGATTTGGTCGAACGGGTCGCGTTGAACGAGTCGGCGGTGGCGGTGGCGGCACCTTCATGCCAAGAAGTTTGGCCAATTCTGGAATCGCTCCCGCGCTTTTCACCGCCAGGTTCTTACATGCGTCGTCTGCGGGAATGCCAATCGGCTTCACATTTCGGCGCATAGATGTATCAACAACGAGGTTGACGATCTCAACCCACTTAACCGGCTCAAGAGTCGCCGTGAGCGCCTCGGACGCCATCGTTGCTACCTTGGTCGCCATCTCGGCGCTCACGCGCGTCGACATGTCTGGTGGGCTTGCGACGAGTCGCAACGCTTCAGCGACATTGCCGCCGTTGACCGCGTTGTCGAGTTTTTCGGTCCACTGAACCCGAAGCGCTTCAATTCTCGTGGTCAGAGAAGCCTTGAGCTCCTTGAGCTGTTCTCGTGCCTCGTCGTCCATTGAGACAGTTTTGGCTGACGTGACAACTGCACGCAGGTCGCGAAGTCGGAACTCACGACCGGCACCAATTCCCCCCGCAGCGCGATCCTTCCAAAGGGCCAAAGTGGTCTTGCCCAACAGCTCCTCGGCGATGCGATCAATTGTCTCGGGATCCACCGTGGTTCGTCCTTGGGCCGTGGCGTTCTTGTTTTGCTCCGCGACGGCCACACGAACTGATGGCATGCCACCACGAAGTAGCTGCTCGGCTACCGGCAGCTGCTCTGGTGACAACGTGGCCAGCAGAGCATTGCGGAACGTTGTCGTCATTGGGGGAGTGGTCGGACGGGCGCTGCGGTCGGGTCGACTCGATCGGTCTGGACGTCCGCCACGATCTGGACGTGCAGCCCCTTCAGCGCGAGGCGGACGATCGGCTCGCTCGCCACGGTCGGGGCGAGGTCCACGCTCTGAGGAAGACTTTGACTTGGGACCGGGCCGTCCAGTGGGCCGTTTAGAACCCTCTCGGCGTTCACCGTCGTGATCATCATCACGTCGAGGACCACGGCCCTTCGACGCGTACGAAACCGTGACTTCAGAGTCCTTCTTCTGCGTGGTCAGTAACTGGAGGCGTTCGTTGCGTGGGTCAAGCGGTGAGGCCGTCTTAGGGGCCAGGACCGCCAAAACGTCCATGCCCTCCATGTACTGTTCAACGTCGGCTCGATAGACGCCGCCGACAACTGGTTGGCCCGGCACGAGCGCAACGTTCAGCACTCCCTTAGGAAGTTTGGCTCCGGCGGCGCGCCAGGTAGCGACCTCGCCGTTTACGCTGGTAATTTCGATCTCAATGCGACGAGACATAGGCTCCTAATCTAGTCGTTTCGTCCTATAGGAAAATTTCAGCGCAATTTAGTTAAATTTTAGGTTCCAGTGCCTAGCATGGCGTCGTGAACGAATTCCCGCCCGTCAACCATGAAGTCCCAGCCCCCGTCAGCCAGAACGAAGTCCTTGAGCGCGGCTACGTACTCAACCCAGTGACCCCACCGGGGCTCGCTCCGTCGTCGGCCGATCTGCCAACCCAGGTTGGCATCACCGAGACGGTTGATGCAGACCAAGTTATCGCTGTGAAATCCGTGCGCTCATCATCGTGGTCGTCGAGGTTCTCGCTGCTTTTAGTGGCGGCAATAGTGGGGGGTCTGGCCGGCCACTTCAGTGCTCCTTCTTCAAACGGGGGGAGTGGCGGGGTCACTATTAATTCACTGAACTCCAGTCCCGGAGCTGCGGTACTGCCCAGCGGGTTGACCATCCCGGCTCTCGTCCAGAAGGTTCTGCCCTCGATCGTGTCGATTGACGTGAAGTCGTCCTTGGGTGAAGACCAAGGCACTGGGATGATTATCAGCGCGAACGGACTTGTGTTAACCAACAATCACGTCATTGCCGCGGCGACCAATGGTGGCGGCACCATATCAGTCACGAGAACCGGATCTACGAAGGCTCTGCCCGCAACATTGATTGGGACGAATCCGATAGACGACGTGGCGTTAATTCGCATCAACGGTGCCTCGGGTCTGCCTACCGTCACCTTTGGCAACTCAAGCAAATTGGTGGCGGGCGACGCCGTAGTGGCGATTGGTAACGCCCTTGGTTTAGCGGCGGGTACGCCAACCGTGACCCAAGGAATTGTGTCCGCCCTGGGTCGCACCGTGACCGCGGGGACTTCTAGTACCACTGAAACACTGTCGAACATGATTCAAACTGACGCGGCCATCAATCCCGGTAATTCGGGCGGGCCACTTCTTGATTCGCAGGGCGCCGTCATTGGAATGAATACTGCTGTCGCGGGATCAACGAGTGATGGCACCAGCGCACAAAACATTGGCTTCGCAATCCCCGTGGGTACCATTGAGTCACAGCTCAAGCCGCTCATCGCCGGCGAGAGCGTCGTCAGCCATGGAGCCCGACTGGGTGTCTTCGTTGAAGACAACAGCACTGCCAATCAATTCCAGTACGGACTCACCACGGCAGTCGGAGCACTCATTACGAGCGTCATTCCCGGCACCGGAGCAGCCAAGGCCGGCATCCAAGCTGGCGACGTGATCATTGGTATTGGGGGCGTGAAAGTAAACAGTGCTCAAGATGTGCAGAGCATTATTTCTCAGCACCACCCCGGCGACCACGTCACTGTTTCGATTGTCCGTGGCGCCAAGCATCTAGTACTAAAGGCCGTACTCAGTTCGACTACTGGTGGTTAGCCAACGGTAGCGATGCCCCCGTCGACCGGCAGAATCGTCCCAGTGATGTAACTCGCCGCGAGCGAGGCGAGAAAGATGGCCGCACCGGCCATGTCCGATGGTCGTCCAATCCGCTGGAGAGGCGCACCAGCGGCTATCTGCTCACCGAAGGCCTCAAGCGTGGCGTGCATCATCTTGGATTCGAATGGTCCCGGCGCAATTGCGTTCACGGTGACGACTGGAGCCATTTCCTTCGCGAGATGGCGAGTGAGTTGATGGACTGCCGCTTTGGAGGACGAATACGCAAAGGTATCCATGAGCGGAACATGAATACCATCAATCGATCCGATATTGATCACTCGTGAAGGCAGGTCGGCGGTTCCCGCCAGCTCCAGCAGTGGACGAAGAAACTTCGTCATGTGAAAGACACCTTCGACGTTAAGAGCAAAGACACGCTTGAACGCCGCACTGTCGTAGTCGGACATGGGCGCACCCCAAGTGGCACCGGCATTATTAACCAACACGTCAAGACGTGACTCATGTCGAGCAAAATCGTCAGCCAATTGTTTGCAGCCGGCCTCGCTGGACAGATCGGCGGGCAGGGGAGTACAGCTGCCAACCAGAGAAAGCTGCTGGGCTAGTTCTCGACAGACTGCTTCTTTTCGAGAGGAGATATAGACAATTGCCCCCGCTTCGACAAAGCCCCGGGCGATCATCTCACCGATCCCTCGACTGCCACCGGTCACCAAGACAATCTTGCCCGTGACATCAAATAAGTCGTTCATACAGCGAAGTGTAGAGGGAAACTTCCATTGCCGGCTAACAGCCCAATGAGCGACTCAGCGTCGCCCCGACAAAGCCCTCAGCGAACGTTAGTCAGTTACGCGCAGGTTGGTAACCGCAACGCCGATCACCGGAGATTGGGGAGATTCTGCGTACTGTGCTCGAATCAGCCATTTTCCATTATCGGTGAAATTAAACGCACATTCGACTTGATTGTCTTGAACGGCCCGGTAACGGCATACGAGATTGTTAACGTCGGACGTGTCAGGGGCAAAAGCGACAATTCGAATCGAGCCACTCGACACCTCAGGCAGAATATTCACGATGATGTTGAACACACCCGTTGAGGCCGAAGCCGGTGCGTTGTTATCACTTAAGTCAAATGACAATCGAGGCTTCGAGAGGTCTACGGGGTCGGCGCTGGCTGGCACGACGAAGAAACCCATTGTGGATGCCAAAAACATGACGGCAAATATGACCCGACGCATGCATCAAGGTTAGCAGGGTTTTCAACAGTATGCGCCGATAATGTACGTTATGTAAAGTGATAGAAATGCCAGGAATGCAGTAGTCACTCCTTCATCATCAGTCAACCAGCGGCTACTGAGTAAGTTCGTTTCCATCATGACCGTAGCGCAGACCCTGAAGCCGAGCCAGCTCGTGCGGTCGCTCGGTGTCGTGGCCGGCGGCGGCGCCGCGGGAACGTTGCTTCGAGACCTGCTGGTGAAACTCGACCAAGCCGGGCGACCCAGCAGATTCGTTCTCTCGGGTGCCCAGCTGGTCGCGGTACCCCCGTCGTGGGTTTCGCTTATCCCCTGGACCCTGCTCAGTGTCAATCTGGTGGGGGTTTACCTGGCGACGCGATTGTTACGCGGCGTGCTGCGCCACCGCGACCCTAACGACCTTGGGCGCCTAGTACTGATCACTGGCTTCCTGGGTGGGTTTACTACCTACTCCGGTCTCTTCGTGGCTCTGGCGGCGATTTGGCACCAGAGTGCAGTGGGAGCTCTTTTGGTCGGTCTCGGGGCCGTGACGGGTGGGGTGGGCGCTGCTTGGTTGGGGCTTCGAGAATGGCGGTCGAAATGACCCTGCTGCTGGTCAGTCTTTTTGGGGGACTGGGTTGTGTCGTTCGTTACGTTCTCGAGTACGCCGTGCGTCGTAGCCACCCCACTCAGCGTCCCTGGGCCACCGTGGCGGCGAACGTTCTCGGGAGTGGTCTAGCCGGTTGGGCCGCTTACCGGTGGGTGGGTATGGACAGTCAGCACATTCGCTCCATTGTCCTAACCGGATTTTGCGGGGGACTCACCACGTTCTCTTCGGCCCTAGCGATCCCGGCACTGTTGCAACGCGAACACCATTGGCGCTACGCGGCCACGCTGGTGGTCACTACCCCACTGCTGTGTGGAGGATTCTTTGCTCTAGGAATGTCCCTCGCCCACTGAGGCAACGATTGCGCGAGCAGCTCATCGCGAAAGATTTGATGCTTCGCGCGCTTTTTGTATCAGCCACGAGAACGTTGGGTCAGGAGCGGCCAAGAGTTCGGGGTGCCACTGGACGCCCAGTATGTTGCCGTCTGGTGTCTCGAGTCCTTCGACCACTCCATCAGATGCCGTCGCGCTCACGATTAAGCCTTCGCCCACGCGATCAACGATTTGGTGGTGGAGCGAATTAACAGCTAAGTCTTTCTCCAGGACCGATGACGTCATCGTTCCTTGCGTCACGTGCACACCGTGAGCGGGGCTTCGCCCATCGTCGTCCCACTTTGGATGGCCCGCCCCCTCGTCGACAGTCACGTGTTGATGCAACGTTCCGCCAAAGGCCACGTTGACCAATTGCATTCCGCGACAGATTGCCAGTATGGGTAGTCCCTTGGCTCGAGCCGCGGCCAGCAGCGCTAGTTCCCACTCGTCACGCTCAGGCTCGGTATCGCCCAAATCCGGATGTTCATCGGCACCGTAGCGATTTGGCTCAATGTCCGCTCCACCGCTTAAGACCAGTCCGTCAAGATGCTGGACTATCTCCCCCACTTCAGCGTCACGCGACAACTCGACTGGCAGTCCGCCCGCCAAAGCTACCGACTTCGAATAGTCCGAGAAATGTAAATCGAAGGTCAAATCCGTCATCGCTGCAGCAATATTCACGCCGAGCTTCGTTGCGGGCCATCGACGGCCAGTAATGCCAATCAGAGGTTTAGCCACAGCTCCATCCTATGAGTTGTGCAACCCTTGGCCACGTTACGGCTAGTCAAACTGCCCTCAGATGGTGCACCAACTTGCCCGACGCCGAGCAACTACGTCAACGGCCCGCGGCGTCCTCGGTCGAAACCAGCTGCCGTGCGGCTCGGGCCTCGTCGACCCTCGAAACCGGTGTGGTCTGGGGGGCTCGATGGAGCCGCTCGGGATCGCTCACCGCGAGCGCGGCTATCCGTTCTAGTGCCTGGGCCAACGCTTCAAGCGTTTGGGGACTTTCAGTCTCGGTTGGTTCGAACATTAGGGCTTCATCAACAATTAGTGGGAAGTACACCGTGGGTGAATGGAATCCCTCTTCCAAGAGCGCTTTCGCCACGTCGAGACCACGCACGCCGTAGTCGGCCTTTAACGCCGAGGCACTCAGCACACATTCGTGCATACAGGTTGTGTCGTACGCCGCGGGGAGCGTGGCGCGAAGACGCACGCGTAACCAGTTGGCATTCAGCACGGCGTGCTGTGCAACTCGCCGCAGGCCGTCCGATCCGTGCACTTGGATATACGCCAACGCTCGAGCGAGCACGAGCGCATTCCCGTGCCATCCGTGCACCCGACCAATCGATCGAGGCGGCGTCGACCAATCAAACGAGCCGTCATGGAGGCGTACGGCTTTGGGTCCGGGCAGGTAGTCCGCCAGCCGCGCCGATACCGCCACTGGGCCAGCCCCAGGTCCCCCACCTCCGTGAGGGGTGGCGAAAGTCTTGTGCAGATTCATGTGCACGATGTCAAAGCCCATGTCGCCGGGACGGACCACTCCCAAAATCGCATTGAGGTTTGCTCCGTCGTAGTACAGCAGCCCGCCAACCTCGTGTACCGCTTGGGCGATCTCAACGATCTGCTCTTCGAATAGACCCACGGTGTTGGGATTGGTGAGCATGATGCCCGCCACGTCAGTGTCGAGTTCAGCTTTAAGTTTTTCAATATCTACGAGCCCCCGATCGGTCGAAGGGATCGTCGTGACCTCGTAGCCGCCCAGCGTTACCGACGCCGGGTTGGTGCCGTGGGCCGAATCGGGAATCAGCACCCGTCGACGAGGGTCACCGTTTGCCGTGTGATACGCGCGCATCAACAACAGACCAGTCAGTTCTCCGGCCGCACCCGCCGCTGGTTGCAACGTGGCGGCCTTCATGCCGGTAATCGTGCAGAGCGTGGCCTCGAGGGTGACGAGCAGCTCGAGCCAACCCTGACAGAGGTGCGCGGGTGCTGCGGGATGCACACTGTTGAGACCGGGGTCACCAGCCACCGCGTCACAGAACTTTGGGTTGTACTTCATCGTGCACGAACCCAATGGGTACGCGCCTAAGTCCACGGCAAACTGTCGGTGGGCCAGTCGCGTGAAGTGACCTACCAAATCTCGTTCCGACACTTCGGCGAGCTTCACTACCTCGTCATTGAGGTGCTCGATGGGAACGAGATCGCTCAGGGGTGTTGCTGGTACGTCAGTAGTTCGTAACTGATACGAGGAGCGCCCCGCTACGGAGAGTTCAAAGAGCGTGGGCTCGATCTCGTGACCGAGCAGCGGGGCCGAGGCGGCACGGCCCCCGGGTGCGGCAGTACGACTCATTTGGCAACCACTTTTTCTAAAATTTTGACGTAGCGATCGAGCTCACTTCGTGTTCGTCGCTCGGTGACGCTAATCAACAGAACGTTTTCGTTGTCCGTGGCTAGTGAGGCGTCACGCTCCCCCGCGAGCGCGCGCACCGCAATACCAGCCAGAATCCCCTCGTCGGCCATCTTGCTGATGACTTCGTTGGCGCTCATTGGCAACGTCACGGCAAATTCTCGAAAGAATGGCTCTGTTGATACGGCCCGTACTCCGGCGACTTCGACCACGCGATCAAAGAGGTAGTGAGCGCCTTGCGCACAGCGAGTGGCCACCTCTCGAAGACCGTTTGTCCCGAGCCAGCCCAGCTGAATGGCGGCCGTTACCGCCATCAATGTCTGATTCGTACAGACGTTGGACGTCGCTTTTTCACGTCGAATATCTTGCTCGCGCGCTCGCAAGGTCGTGACAAATGAGCGTCGATTGTTGGAATCAACCGTCTCGCCAACGATTCTTCCCGGTAGACGACGAATCTGTTCTTGCGTGCACGCGAACAGACCGAGATACGGTCCACCGAAGCTCAGTGCAGTACCGAAGGGTTGTCCCTCGCCCACAAAGACGTCTGCACCCCACTGGCCCGCGGTCTTCAAGACTCCCGCGGCCACCGGATCACCACCAATCACGAAGAGCGCCCCATTGGCCCGGGCGATCTCTTTGGGTGTCGTCAGATCCTCGAGGACCCCTAAATAGTTGGGATACGCCGCCACCACGGCCGCCGCGTTCGAGACGTCGACCAATGACAAGTCCGTGGTCCCATTATGGAGCGGCACTTCGACAATCTCGTGCCCGGTGCCCAAAGCGAAGGTTTTGATTACCGAGCGCCAGTGCGGATGGACACCCGCCGAGACAATCATCTTCGAACGGCCAGTCGCCCCGTGCGCCATATTGAGTGCTTCGACGAGTGCGGTCGCGGCGTCGTAGAGCGAAGCGTTCGCGATGGGCAGACCGCTCAGTCGCGCGATGAGAGTTTGATACTCAAAGATTGCCTGCAAAATCCCCTGCGCCACTTCAGGCTGATAGGGGGTATAGGCGGTCATAAATTCTGAACGCGAACCTAGGGCCTTGACCACCGCGGGCACCTCATGGTCGTACGCTCCGGCCCCCGCGTAGCAGGTCAACGCCGTCGTGGTCGCTCGGTTGGCGCTGGTGAGTTGGGCAAAGCTGGCCGCCACGTCGGGCTCGCTCACGCCCGCAGGGAGATCAAGACCCTGCGCCAGTTGCACCGCTGCGGGAATATGTGCGAAGAGCTCATCCATTGAATTCATTCCAAGAAACGACAGCATCTCTTCGACTTCAGTTGACGTGTGCGGTAGGTAGTCGGCCACGTTATTTCACCTTTCGAATGAATGGCAGAGCGGTGGTCACCGCTGGCACTTCACGTCCCCGCAACGACACCGCGACTGGCGTATTCGCCGCGAGGTCACCTCCGAGTAGCCCCAAGCCAATTCCTCGTTCGAGTACTGGTGAGAAATTCCCCGACGACAAAATACCTATCGACACACCGTTGTGGAGCACTTCAGCTCCATCACGAAGAGGCTGACGCCCTTCAGCCATGATTCCCGTGAGCAGCCGGCTCGGGCCACGCTCGCGCTCACGCTCAACTGCGGTGCGACCCGTAAACGTTTCTTTTTCCCAGCCGAGCACCCAGCCCAATCGAGCCTCAAGCGTGGTCGATTGCAGCGTTAGCTCGTGGCCGTACAGCGGCAGCGCCGCTTCGAGTCGTAAGGTATCGCGCGCGCCTAAGCCGGCGGGCGTAATACCTTGGCCCACGATCAAACTCAAGATCTCCTCAGCTACTTCGTTTGGTGCGGCGATTTCGATACCGTCTTCGCCGGTGTAACCCGTACCAGCCACCCGTAGCTCGTGGCCGCGGTAGTCAAAACGAGTAACGCCAAAGCGAGCAACCTGCGCGAAGCGCGCATCAATTCGGCCGACTTTGCTACGCGCATCAGGACCTTGCACTGCCAAGATACAGCGTTCGCTCGTTACGTCAGTGCCGGGTAACGCGTTCAGTACTCCCGAGGTATTCGAAGCATTGGGCATCACATCAAATTCGCTGTCGCTCACCCACCACACGATGATGTCATCGACGACGAAACCATCGTCGTTGAGAAGGTGCGTGTACTGCGCTCGCCCCGGCGAAATCTTTCGAAGATCGTTAGTGAGGGTATCTTGCAACCTGTCGAGCATGGACGGTCCATCACAGCGCACCGTTCCCAAATGGCTGACATCAAAGACCACCGCATCACGCCGACACGCCGCGTGTTCACTGACTGTGCCGCCGGCGTACGAAAGGGGCATGGCCCACCCGCCGAAGGGAACAATCTTCGCGCCCAGCGCGACGTGCGCGTCGTAGAGGAATGGTCGGCGATCGCTCATGTGCCCACGTTATGCCGCGAGACTCGATAGTCCAGCGAGATGATGGCGGGCCAGAAGCTGCTCGAAGTCGCGTTGGTAGACCACGATCAGTGTCACTTCGGGATAGAGCGCACGAAAGAGTCGAACCTTGCGGTTCTTTTTGGTGACCAATTTTTGGGCCAAAACAGTGAGTTCAACAAAGAGGTTTTGCTCGGGGAGATAGAAATCGGGGCGAAACCCTTGAACCGGTGATCCCTCACTGTTCCATGCGAGAGGAAACTCGACCGGCTCGTAGTGCCACGAACGTCCGTAGACACTCAGCAGGTCGGCAAACACGCGCTCGCTGGGGTGCGCGAAGTTGGCCTCGTGAGATGATGTTGTGCTGGGGTGCCGACGACGCGAATGGTCAATCGGCGATGCGGGCGTCACGCCGTTCGGGTCTCCCTCTCCGACGTTTGGTGTTGCACTTCGTCGAGTGTGGTCGTAAGTTCGGCGACCACACCTCCCAGGGGCACGATATTGAAGACTCCCTGTCCCCCACGCAGTAGGTCAACCAGGTCACCATCACTGTGAGCGAGCACCGAACCATTTTCACTCATCACGAGACTGCTCGAAGCCAAGTCCGCTCCTAGCGCACTTCGCAGGCACTCGACGGCCTGACGGGCTCTCGATAGGGCAATGCCCGAGTTGAGTAGCGATTTAATTACTTTCACTTCGAGCAGGTCACCGTAGGCGTACGTCCGCTTCGAGCCACTTCCCGTGGCGGCGGTGATCGAGGGCGTCACTAACCCCGTTCGCGCCCAGTAGTCCAACTGGCGGTACGTGACGCCAGTAAGGCGACAGACCGCAGGGCCACTAAATCCATTCGTCAGAGAAACAGTCATTTGTCATCCTCCCGACCGAGGTCTCCCCAGACTAACGCCCAGGACTACACCAGTGTAGTTACGCTCGTGTCTACTGGGCAAAAAGGTCTGGACGACCAAGCATTGGTGAGGATGCTTCGGCGTGTACCCGTGGCGGAATCCGTCCGGCGTGGTGGGCCAAGTAACCCGCTTGGACCGCTGCTCGCAGGGACTCGGCCATGCGTACCGGTTCTAGGGCTCGATTAATGGCCGAGGCGGCCAGCACCCCGTCGCAACCCAGCTCCATTGCGAGTGCGGCATCGGAGGCGGTGCCGATACCGGCGTCGAGCAGTACTGGCACCTCGAGTCGTTCACAGATCAGCGCAATGGAGTGGGGGTTGAGCACGCCCAGTCCCGACCCGATCGGCGAACCCAGGGGCATCACGGCCGCACATCCCGCCTGTTCGAGTCGTTGGGCCACAATTAGGTCATCACTGGTGTAGGCCCATACTTCGAAACCGGCTTGCACTAACTCTTTAGCGGCGAGCAACGTTTCGGTGGTATCGGGCAACAAGGTCACGTCATCACCAATTACCTCGAGTTTTACGAGGTTGGTCTCAAAGGCTTCTCGTGCCAGCTCGGCAACTTTGCGTGCCTCTTGGGCACTAAAGCAGCCGGCCGTATTAGGTAGGAGCGTGAAATTGAGTTTCCCTAATAGGTCGTAGATCGACCCTTTCACCGAAGGATCTACCCGACGTAGCGCGACCGTAGCAATGGTCGAACCTGAGGCGAGTAACGAGGCTTCGAGGAGCTCCATCGTGCGAAACCCACCCGTACCGACGACGAGACGTGACGAGGAAGTAACTGAGCCGACCTGAAGAACTTCTTGCACGCTCCCAGCGTACTAATTCGTCATTGGACCTCACTAGGGTTGAGGGTGTGGATCCCATCACTGCATTGACAATCGCTGGATCAGATTCGGGTGGTGGAGCGGGAATACAGGCCGACTTGAGGACCTTCAGCGCCTTCGAGGTACACGGAACCTGCGCGATTACCGCCGTCACAGTCCAAAATACGGTCGCCGTTACCGCCGTCGAGCTACTCGCACCATCTGTAGTGGAGGCCCAGATTTTGACCGTGCTCGACGACTTCAACGTAGCGGCCGTGAAGACGGGCATGTTGGGTCAAGCCAGCACCGTCGAATCGATTGCGTCGTTAGCGCGCGAAGGACGATTCACCAATCTCGTGGTTGACCCGGTGCTCGTATCGTCAACTGGCCATCGATTGATGGCCAGCGGTGGCGTTGAGGCATATCGTGACGCTCTCCTACCTTTCGCCACCATCGTGACGCCTAATTTGGCCGAAGCTGCGGTCCTGTGCGATGTGGAGCTTCGTGACGTGACCACCTATGACCACATGCTCGACCTAGGGCGCCAGTTGCTCCAACTGGGACCGCAGTATGTCTTAGTGAAAGGTGGTCACTTCGCTGCAGCCACGCTCACCGAGCGTCGAGCGCCCGACATTTTGGTCCATGGTGACAGCGTTGTGCTTTTTGACGCTCCCCGAGTGCTGACCTCGAACGATCACGGAACTGGCTGCTCGCTGTCGGCGGCTATCGCCGCTGGTCTGGGGTTAGGTCGTGGGGTCGAAGACGCCACTCGAGATGCCAAGTCGTTCGTGCTAGCCGCCCTCACCAGCGCCGCGTCGTGGCGACTGGGCCAGGGCCGAGGGCCAATCGACCACTTAGGATGGAATCAGTGAACGACGTCGCCAAGCCACCCCTGACCACCACGACGAGTATCCTTCCGGCCGCAATTGTGCTGGGCATTGCGGTGGCGGTGCTGGGTATTTTTCTCGGCGTTAATCTTCTCGCCAATCCCTCCGTGCGCCCCACGGCGACCACAATTCCGATTGTGGTGGGCGGACTGGCGAGCGCCCCGACTAACGGTCTGCTCGCGGGTTGTCACCAGGCGGGCTCTCCCCCAGCCGATATTGCGTCGGCGTTGATGGTGCCCGTCGATTCGACCGCCACGCAGTCCACGAAGCACCCCAACGGTGGCGCGGGCGACTACGACTGCTACCGCGCACTGGTCACGAAGGCCCCGTCGAGCCAGCTGCTCGGCTTCTACAGCGCCCATCTTCAAGCCCTGGGCTGGACACTCTTTTCCAGGGGTTCGAGTACTGGTAAACCTCAGCTGCTCTTTCAAAAAGCCGGATCAGACACCTTCTACTGGGTGGTCGGTATCACGATTGACTCGCAAATCGGCGGCGACGCGAAATGGACGTATCGCATTTACCAAAACTCGAGCGCTATTTAGTCGAGGACTGTCCGAGTAACCGTGTCAGCGGCACACACTCTCGACCAGAGAAACAGATTCAGCGGATAGATCAAGTAGCCGTTGCGGGTAGCTCGTGCGACACAGATCATGACGAACATGCTGGTGCTTAAGAGAAGTAGTAGTTGCGCCAGGGACAGTGGCCAACGGCTGCGGGCATACTTCATCGCAAAATAGCCACCGACCACGAAGGCCGTGGGGGGCAAAATATGACCCAGTGGGGTCCACAACACCGCAGCGATGTGTCCCGGTAGTGGACTCGCCGCGGGTGAATGCACGCTGGTGAGCCCCATTGGGAAGGCGAAGACGTTAGAAAGGAACGCCCACGGTGAATGAATCGCAAATGGTGCGATGGTCGCGATAACAATCAGTCCAATCAACAAACCAACTGTGCGCCACGAGCGATCTCCGCGCTTAGTTCGCGACACCACTAAGGCACCCAGGGCCATTGGCCAGGCGGTCAGTTTCATTGCTGCGGCCAAACCTAAGCTCACGCCCGTCACGTAGTTGGAGCGACGTTGCAGACCGACTAAACCTAGAAGCATCAGCGCCAAAATCGGCATGTCGTCACCACCGGTGGCCAAAAAGAGGGCACCGGTCGGAAGCGCGAGAAGAACTTGGGCCACGCGCAGTTTGTGGGCACGCGAGGCCTTCAGCAACTTCAGCGCCAAAGCACTCGCCAGGAGCGTGACGATCGACATCACGATTCGAGGATCAGTCAAGCCTTTGCTGCGGTGTGATGTTTCCGCCGAAGGCAGTCCAAAAAGGCTCATTAAGGGAAAGTAAGGGAAGAATGACTCGTAGCGAGGAATTCCGGGGATGACATTGATCAGATGTCCGTGAGAGTCGTACGTGCGATACGGACTTTGACCCTGGGCGAGCTCTCCGCCGGCTCGCTCAATCACGGAGACTTCGGGCTGAGCGAAACCTTGACCATTGCCCAACTGACGCCAACGCGCCTCGAGTGCGAGGGGCATTGCGACTGCCCCTAGAAGAACCACCAGTAAAAGACCTATTCGCAAAATATCCACACGATGCATTCGTTTACGAAGAACAAACGCGGCGAGTGCGACCAGGGCGTAGGGGCCGCAAGCCAAGTAACCCCAGTGCCACTGAGCGGCTTCACCCGAGGTGAAACCAAGCCCTAGGGCGAATACTGCCGCCAGTGCGTAGAGAATCGCGTCCGACGTGAGGGGGCTCAACGATAACCATCGTTGGACTAACGACCGTTGCATCCTCGCAAGTCTCGCCACCAGAGAGTGAAGTATTTCGCGCTGTGCTGGCGTGCCCAGAGTTGTACTCATGAATCAGAGTAGCGAGGGGTTTGCGTCATCACGGCGACGATAGGGCATGTAAGTCTCTGGCGCCTGGCGTTGGCGCAAGAAACGACGAATAAGACGAGAACTTTCTCGTGGGCGCTCTTTGAGAACTGCGTGCGACGTTCCGGGCACAATCGCCAGCTGCGAATTTGGTAGGGCCTCATACAGCGCCGCAGTGTGAGCCAAGTCAATAACCTCGTCATCGCCCGCCATGACGAGCACGGGCACCTCAATCTTTTTCAAGTCCTCGGTGGTCATCGTGGGCTCGGTAGCAAACATGGTGAGGGTCTTTTCAATGATTGCTCTCGCGTGATCGGCACCATCGGGCGACGTGCGTGCATACTTCTCACGCCACTGTTCGAACTGGGTACTTGCGTAATCAAAAGGTGGAGTTGGCAGCAGTCCGCTGAAGTGGAAATTGGCCCCCACCACGACCATCCGTTTGACCAAGTCGGGACGGCGCAGAGCTACCAGTAGCGCCACGATGCCCCCGTCACTATGACCGACGAGGTGAGCCGGGGTTCCCAGCCACTCCAGGAAGGCGATGGTCTCCAAGGCCATATCTTCGTAGTGAAAGGGGGCGGCGGTATCAGCGGTGCGGCCATGTCCGCGTCGGTCGAAAGCGGCTATACGAAAATCCTTGGCTAAGCGTCGACCTATTGACCGCTGCAGACTGCCACTACTACTCATTCCGCCGTGCAGAAGTACCAAGGTCGGTCGTTTATTCTTGGCGACCTTGACCCAAGTGGGGTGTCCTCGAAGTTCGATAGTCGCCATTGAGCCCATGTTACGTCGCTCAATGAGGTTCTCGTAACCTAACTACGTGCGAGCATTCATAATCGAAGAAACCGGGGACGTCGCCACGTGGGGGGTGCGCGAGTACGAAAGCGCAGCCACGCAGCCCAGTGACGTACTCGTCAAAGTTGAATTTTCTGGTGTCAATTTTAAAGACGCGATGGTCGCCGCATCCCCGAGCCGAATTCGTCGCTCCTCGCGACTGGTCGGCGGAGTGGACGCGGCGGGGATCGTGATGGAATCGGCCGATCCCGTGTTTCGAGTGGGCACCCGAGTCGCCGTGCACGGTGGCGACCTCGGTGTCGGACGAGATGGGGGCTTTGGCGACTTTGTGTACGCTCCGACTGCGTACCTCAGCGCGCTGCCCGACACGATCAGCACTCGTTCGGCGATGATCATTGGCACGGCCGGATTCACCGCGATGGCGAGCGTGCTGGCACTGGAACATCGCGAGCTTGACCGAGATGGGGAGATCCTCGTGACCGGGGCCACCGGCGGTGTCGGATCGTTCGCGGTCACTCTGCTCGCCGCGCGGGGCTATCGAGTCGTTGCGTCAACCGGAGCAGTTTCACAGGCTGCGTGGTTACGCGAACGAGGCGCCGAGCGAATAATTAGTAGGACAGAAATTAGTGAACGACCCGATCGAGTCCTGGACGCTGAACGTTGGGCGGGAGCGATTGACTGTATTGGTGGCGACACCTTGCACCAGATCCTTCGATCGCTGCGTTACGGAGCTTCGGTAGCGGCGAGTGGCTTGGTGGCTGGATCACAGTTGACGACCACGGTGTACCCCTTCATCACGCGTGCGGTCAACTTGCTGGGCATTGATGCAGTGCAGGCCACCTCCAAAACTCGAGATGAGGTGTGGTCGACACTGGGCACCTTGGCCCCTACCTTGAATTTTGAGCCGCTCACCGACCGAGTTGTAAGTCTCGATGGCATTGAGGCCGCGTTAGAGGTGGTGCGCTCGGGGGCCACACGCGGTCGAATTCTCGTCGACCTGGCCACTATCTAATTCAAAACGCTGCCTTCTCTAATAGAAGGGGCTGAGCCAAAGGGTGCCGTTATTGCAGGGCGCCACGGGAAATGATGGCGTCACCGATACCACGGATCCACCACTCTTGAAGGCCACCGCAATGTTCACTGCGTCCGGACACGTCGCAGCATTAGTTGGAACATCCGAGTACGCCAGCGAGAACGATGTAGTCGAATTCATGAACTCGGTAACCAGTGACGGCGCCTTATTCGCGCGTGAGTCGGTGAACGTCAACGGGGCGCCACCGTCGGGCACATTGTGAGGCGTTGATACCAAGACCCCACCAGTTCGGTCCTGCAACGTGAGCACTGGCCAACCCTTAATCGTGCAAGAACCGGTCGTAATTTTCTTCAAAGTCACGCTGGCGTAAATGGTGCCAGCCGCTCCTTGACCTTGGTTAAAGACTCCACGAAAGTCGCTGCCCAGGCACGTGGTCTGCGCATCAATGACGGTCGACGTCGACGTCGAAACTGATGTCGTCGAAGATGTAGAGGGCGTTACTCCCGAGTGCACCGTATGGCGACTCACTGTATAGATTGCGACAAAGGCAAAAAAGACCGCCAGGGACTTCCAGGCTCGACTCATTGATTGAAGTCTTCTGGGCGAATGGTGTCAAGAAACTCGCGAAGTTCCGCCACGAGGTCGGCCTCTGACTCGCCCGTGTCGTTGGTGTCATGCTCGTCAGTTTCATCGCCTAGCGCGATAATTTTTCCCTCAGCATCCATTAAATCGTCGCTCACCAGAATTGGTGCACCAACGCGTAGCGCCAGGGCCACTGCGTCGCTCGGTCGCGCACTGATCTCAATCTCTTCACGGTCGCGCAGAATACGCAGATTCGCGTAAAAGGTATTGTCCACCAAATCACTAATTTCAACTGCGAAGAGTCGCCCCCCGAGTGCTTCGATAACTGAGCCCAGCAAGTCGTGTGACATTGGTCGAGGAGTTGCGAGGTTCTGCAAGGCGTACGCAATGGCGGTGGCTTCGGGTGCCCCAACGAAAATTGGCAGCACGCGCGAACCACCGACTTCTTCGAGCAGCAGGAGCGGAGTCGAGGACCCTACGTCAACCCTCACCGCTCGCAGTATCACTTCAACCATGCTTCTAGCCTAGACCCCGTTCGGGCCAAAAGCCGCACAGCTAAATGTCAAACTGGTTTCGTGAAGCTCGTTCGTACAGCGCTGCACGCAGGATCGCCACCTCGAGCGATACCTCGCGGACAATCCGTGTCAGATCATCGGCGCTAAGCGAAGAGCCTGGACCAGACAGCGACTCAACAAGCTCGGTGGCCAGACCCAACTCCCGATCAACTACGCGACGTAGTCCCCCAAGAATCCGAACGTCGACACCACGAGCCAGTAGACCCTTGGCCGTTGTCGCCACCTGGACATCAGCATTCGTGTACACGGTCTCACGAGCTACCAAGGTTGGCGTTATCAAACCAATATCGGCCAACTGCTGGAGCATGCGCTCGTCGAGGTCAGTCAACCGCAGAAACTCACGAAGCGTGAGGTAGCCATCGCTCGAGCCTCGCACCACCATGGTCGGCGCGGGCGCCACCGCTTCAATGCGGGAAGCGTCGGGTTCGGAAAGGGCTGGTGGTTCGTACGTGCTGGGACGAACGGCTTCTCGAGGCGCCAGGGTAGTTACTGCTTGTGTTACGTGTTCACTCGCGACCTGACGTACCACCGCGACGGGTGAGTTGTCACTCAGGAGTCCCTGCTCAATTAAACGCAGACGCACTACTCGCAAGGGCACAAACTCTTGTTGCGCTAAACGAATTGCTTCTCGAAGACATTGCACATCACGTTCAGAGTACAGACGGTAGCCCTTGCGACTTCGAGCGGGCTCGACGAGCCCCTTATCTTCGTAATAACGAATTTTCGACAACTCAATATCGGGATAGTCCAGTCGCAACTGCGCGTGGACTTCTCCGATTCGCATCTTTCCCACTGAACTGCTCACGACGCGGCCTCCCAAAAAACGAGTTTGAACTTACCGATCTGTACTTCATCAGCCGAGTGAAGTGCTAACTCTTCAACTCGTGCTCCGTTTACGTATGTTCCATTAAGCGAATTTAAATCGCGCAACGTCACTCGCCCACTTGCCGTGCGCGTAAAGACGGCGTGGTGACGCGACACCGATACGTCATCGAGTAACACATCGCTGTTCTCGTGGCGACCCGCAGTCGTGCTTTCCTTGACTAACTCGAATCGCGTACCAGCGGTTTGTCCAGAAGCTACGACTAATTCATCGAGGTGTGTGCCGCGCGAACTCTCGTTGGCATCGGGGTGAAGCGATTCGAGCAAACTCACGACGGGCACCGCGATTGTTTCGGGTGACGAGGCGTCATGCTGAGGTGCGCCACACGACCAACAGAAATTTGCGTTGGCGTTGAGGATCTCCCCACATCGGCGACAGTTCATCGGGCAACCCTACTTAATATTTCGCCCCAATGTCCAGGCTAATTATTGGTTAGGATGCCGTAGCCCTGGGCGTCGAGCAACTGAGATAGTTGCTCGCTCCCCTCAACCTCAATCTCACAGATCCAGCCGGCGCCGTAAGGGTCGCTATTGATTAGTTCTGGACCAGAAGTGAGCGCGTCGTTTATCGTGCACACGGTTCCGCTCACGGGAGCGTAGATTTCGGACACTGATTTAGTCGACTCGACTTCGCCAATAGGGTCACCGGCCGCCACAACAGTCCCCACGACCGGTAGCTGTACGAACACTACGTCACCTAGCGCGTCTTGTGCGTAGTCGGTGATACCCACCTTCACTCGTTCACCTGACGAATCCGTCCACTCGTGATCGTTCGAGTATCGGAGGTTCTCAGGAATTTGCACATCTCGAATCTACAAGATTTTTCGCCCTTGGCGTCCGGTTCGTAGGGCCACCAGGGCGGGCTTCACGTAGCCCAACAGCACCACCCACGAAAGCGCTAAGCCCAGGACGCCTCCCACCCACGTACCCGCTCGCACGACCTGCTGCCAGCCAGCCAGCGGAGCCTCGTGCGCGTTGCTGGTGAGTAAAAACAGTGGAAACGTTGCCATCAGGGCAAACGTTGAGACCTTCCCCCACCACAGCACGTCAATGCGAGCCGCACCCAAGGCCGCGAGAGCAATGGTCATCGTGGACACAATCACTTCGCGCACCAAAGTAGCAATCGCGAACCACCACGGCACCGCCCCCACTGCCGCCACCGCCAGAAGACCAACTACGACCAGCAGTCGATCCGCTACTGGATCAATAATTTTTCCAATGTTTGATGTCTGGTGCAGACGACGGGCCAAGAAGCCATCAATCCAGTCGGTCGCTCCCAGGCCCGCGAGTAGCCACGCGGCATCCGCGCGGTGTGCGGTTGAAAACAGCAGCCATAAGAAAGCAGGTATCAGTGCCAGGCGAACAACCGTGACGAGATTGGGCCAAGTGCGCCATCCCGCATCGGAGCCATCATGCACAGCCCACCCGCTCAGGCAATGGTGATTGACGAGTCCAGGTAGACGTCTTGCACTGCGTGAACCAAGGCCGCCCCTTCGTCGATCGGGCGCTGAAAGGCCTTGCGACCCACGATGAGACCCTGTCCACCCGCACGCTTATTAATTACCGCAGTGCGCACCGCATTGGCCAAGTCACTATCGCCCTTAGATTCTCCGCCGGAGTTGATCAATCCCACTCGGCCCGCGTAACAGTTCACGACCTGCCACCTAGCCAAATCGATGGGGTGATCCGTAGTGAGGTCCGAGTAAACGCGCTCGTGAGTCTTACCGAACTTGAGCGCGTTGTAACCACCATTATTTTCTGGCAATTTCTGCTTAATAATGTCTGCTTCGATGGTTACGCCCAGATGGTTCGCCTGACCCGTGAGGTCCGCACTGACGTGATAGTCGGCATCCTTCGTTTTGAACGAGGGATTACGCAAATAGGTCCACAGGACCGTGAACATCCCAAGGCGGTGGGCCTCGCGAAAGGTCGCGGAGATCTCTTGTAGCTGACGACCTGACTCTGGTGAACCAAAGTAAATCGTGGCCCCCACGCCTACTGCTCCGAGATCGGCCGCTTGTTGCACCGAGGCAAATTGAATCTGGTCGTAGGTATTGGGGAAATTAAGAAAGTCGTTGTGATTCAGTTTGACAATGAACGGTATCTGGTGCACGAATCGTCGAGCGACCACGCCCAACGTGCCCAGGGTTGACGCAATCGCGTTGCAGCCACCGGCCACCGCGAGCTCACAGAGATTTGCTGGATCGAAGTAACGCGGATTTGGGGTGAAACTAGCCGCCGCCGAGTGTTCGATGCCTTGATCGACCGGCAGAATGGACAGATAACCGGTACCCCCGAGTCGCCCGTGGCCGTAGAGGGTTCCCAAATTGCGCAGCACCGTTGGGGTTCGGTCACTCAGCGTCCACACGTCATTAACAAATGACGGACCAGGGAGCGTCAGACCCTCCTTGGGAAACGCGGTGGCGCGGTGGCCCAGCAGTGACGATGCTTCGCTACCCAAGAGCGCTTCAGTATCCATACGCCAATGGTACAAGATGAGCTCAGCCCGCTGAGGTTTGATCTGGCCATCTCCTCCCCCGGTGGGCGGCAAATGCGGTATGAATAATGGGTGAATTCCTGGTACCAATCGTCACTGTCGCGCAGACTACGGACAGTTCATTCGCTCTACGAAGATGCCTGTCAATCAATGTCACTCGAGCAAGTCAATGCAGTCGTGGTGGACGGTACGCTTCCCATCGCGTTCTCGCTCGTGCATCAAGTACTTATTGAAGACGCCACCTTGGTCTTTGCCGGTGGCCCGAACTCTCAATACGACGACACGTGGCGCGCACGTATTGGTTTGGCTATTGATGACCACGGCAAAGAGCGCAGCGTTGCCGAAATGATGGACCAACGAATCGGCGACTACGGCGCCTTCCTTGAATTCCAACATCTCGTGTTCGAATCTACCGAATCGTTTGTGCGCACCATGGACCCCACCACGTTGGGCGATATCGTGGTCGCAGCGCCGTACGGTCCCTCCGTGGCCAATACGTTTTCAGCTCGCGTGGGTGGCCCCAACGGTATTTCGCGTAGTGACGCTCTGGAATCGTGGATCTATCAACACGCCCTGCGCCACATGGGCGAGATTGAGCACGCTCGCTCGCTCGTGGGACTGGGTGGAATGACTTCGTGAAGCCGCCACCACTGCCCCGTCACCAACAAAAGAGAAAGTAGGAAGCTATGGCCACCACCGAAGGATTTACCACCGATCAGTTCCAGGGCGTGCGCGAGGTTCTGGCTAACAGCATCGAGAGTGGCGCTGACGTTGGTGCTTCGGTCGCGGTGTACAGCAAGGGTGAGTTAGTTGTCGATATCTGGGGTGGACACCTCGACGAAACGCGCAGCGCTCCCTGGGTAGCTGACACCATTGTGAACGTCTGGTCCACCACTAAAACCATGACCTTTCTCGTTGCGCTCATGTTGGCCGACCGCGGAGAGCTTGATTTTTTTGCACCAGTAGTGAAGTGCTGGCCAGAGTTTGGGGCCAACGGAAAAGCAAGTATTGAAGTGCGACACCTGCTCAGTCACTCTGCTGGTCTTTCGGGCTGGGCTGCGCCAATGGTCCCCGAAGATCTCGCCGACTGGGAACGCTGCACCGCAAATCTGGCCGCGCAAGCCCCGTGGTGGGAGCCCGGCACGGCATCGGGCTACCACGCACTCACTCAGGGTTACCTCATTGGCGAGGTAGTTCGTCGCATCACTGGTACGTCAATTGGCTCATTCTTTGCCAGCGAAGTTGCCACGCCTTTAGGGGCGGACTTTCACATCGGACTTCCCGCCAGTCAAGAGCATCGCGTCAGCATGGTCATACCGCCGAGCGAATTGAACTTAGACGGTGTGCCGGTTGACTCAATTGCCTATAGAACGTTGACCTCACCGGCGGTTGATGCCACCATGCCTCAACACCGCTGGTGGCGTGCGGCCGAGATTCCCGCGGCCAATGGTCACGGTAACGCGCGTTCGGTCGCCACGATTCAATCAATCATTGCCAATCGCGGTCGATTCCATGATCAAGAGTTTTTCTCTCCCGCTACTAGCGATCTCATATTCGAGACTCAACAAAATGGCATCGACCTAGTCTTGGGCACAGAGTTTCGTTTCGGAATGGGCTACGGGCTGTCGACTTCCGTCATGCCGCTAGGACCGCGCTCGTGTTTTTGGGGAGGTTTTGGCGGTTCCGTGATCATTATGGACCAGGACCTCGAACTCACTGTTGCCTACATGATGAACAAGATGCGAGTCGGATTGGTTGGCGATACGCGCGGTTCCGATCTGGCGGTGGCTGCCACCATGGCCGCGTTAAGTTAGTCGACTTTTTTCTTCGACACCGGCGTCGTGCGTCGTTTACGATTCTTACGTGGTGCCGTGGCGCCGAGTTCCGCCAGTCGCGATGACGCGTCGTACGCTTCGGGCTCGGCGAGCACCACTCGAGCGAACAGCTCTCGCGCCGAGACAATGTCACCAGCCCGGTCGAAGACGTCGGCCAGTGCATACCAGAGTCGGACATGTCGATACGAGGGGTTGCGTAACTGCTTGGTACCTCCCGCTTTCGTGAGAAGGTCAATGGCTTCGGCGTACCTCTTTTGATCGGCCCAGGCGGCCGCCATGACAATTCGTCCTTCAGTCAAGACCTCGGCGGTTGGTTCACTTGACTCAAGTTGTTCAAAGACCTTCTCAACCGCCCGGTAGCGTCGACTAGCTCGATCGCAGTCCATTACCAGTGGCAGGTGCTCGGGGTCTTCAGTAATAGTGAAGTACGCCGTGAGGTGAATTTTTGCCATATTCCATCGATCGGCGCGATAGGCCGCCAAACCGGTCAACTCTCGCACCGGAGCAACACCCGGCACTGCATCAGCGACCGTACGACCCAGGCGCAGGGCCTCTTCGTATCGCTTGCGGTCGTACGCTTCCGCCGCACGCGTGAGCGTTGCCACCGTCTTTTCACGCATGTAGGACGTGCCAATAAAAGCTTTGCGAATATCTGAAGCGATGTCGCCGGGCAGGGCGTACTTCACGCGAGCCTTGGCCTTGGCCGCAGCCGGCGTTACGCTCGGTCGCGCATCTTCGACCCACTGGTCTTGCGGAGCTGGCCCAGACTTCGACCGCGTGACCGCCATCTCTTGACCGGTGCTGCGGATATTGACGCCGCCCTTTCGAGCAACGCCTCCCCAGCCCTTCTTTTGACCAAAGGCGGCGGCGCGCTTCCGCTCAATCTCTTCAGGGGTCAGAACGCGAACCGGGCGTGCGCCACTGCGTGCGGCGCCTCGAGGTGCGCCCCTTACCGGACGACCTGACGCGCTGTAGGAACCATCACGCTCGGGACGAGAAGTAGTTCCACTACCAGTGCGCCTTGAAGTTGGCCGCGATGGTCGATCACTGTCGCGTTCACTCGTCGACGATTGCGCACGTCCAGAACTCGTTCTTTTTGGTCCTCGAGAACGGCTTGCGACGTCATCGTCGTCAAAGCGTCGAAATGGACGTTCGCCCGAATGCCGGTGCGCCGAGGGTGCCCCCGTTGTTCTCTTCGACTTCTCGGCTCCAGCCGAGTCTGAACCAGCGCCTCGTTTCGGCCGCATTGAGCCCGAAGACTTGGCGCCGGAGCCGCTACTCGCCGTTCGAGAGCCAATCTTTGATGATCTTGCCGGGGCGCGACGAGGTGAAGGCTTTGGCGAAGGCATCCTTCAATACTAATCGCGTTGGATGTGACGATATTTAGGTCTGGTGTGAGAACTGTCCACACTCGATCAAAGACGATGTCGAAGTGGTGAAGCGATTGATCTTTCCAATGAACTATCAGTTGTGCAGACTGAACACCACGTCACCTCCCAAATCATCAGGCTTATGGTTCGAGGCGTGCATAGGTAGCGGCTAAAACCCATCGCTCGAGACGGCACCGGCATTTCACTGAGCCCGAGCACAACGGGACTATTTGCTCGTGAGTGCAATCCATCGTTCGCGCACTTCACAATGCGAAAGACCCCCACCTTTCGGTGGGGGTCTTTCAAGAAATCCCGGCGGCGACCTACTCTCCCAGGGGGGGACCCCCAAGTACCATCGGCGCAGGTGGGCTTGACTGCTGTGTTCGGAATGGGAACAGGTATATCTCCACCGCCATAACCACCGGAAACCATGCGCTCGACCGCTTTCGCGATCGGAACTGGCGTCAGCCAGCTCCTTGAGCGTCCTAGAACGAGCACGAACATCAAATTCCAAGCCCTCGGCCGATTAGTACCGGTCAGCTGAATGCGTTACCGCACTTACACTTCCGGCCTATCAACGTGGTCGTCTGGCCACGGGCCTTACCTGGTTAACCCAGTGAGTGAATTTATCTTGAAACGGGCTTCGCACTTAGATGCTTTCAGCGCTTATCCCACCCGAAGGTCCCTAACCAGCCGTGCCCTTGGCAGGACAACTGGCACACGAGAGCTTCGTCCATCCCGGTCCTCTCGTACTAGGGAT
>CAITNF010000003.1 GCA_903893745.1 uncultured Actinomycetes bacterium | reverse complement strand
GACTCGTCGTCAGACAGCACTTCATTCACCATTAACCCCGAATCCACGACCACCACCATTACCTGTTCCGACGCGACCTACGACGGGACTGATCAGTCGGGCGGGTGCAGCGCCGACGTCACGGGTGACAACTCGGGCAACTATTACGTCTCGAGTGACTCAGTCACTTGCACCGGCGACTGCTCCAGTGTGGGTACCCACTACGTGAGCTACATCTTTATCGCTGCTGGCAACGGGTACTCGTCGTCTGACAGTGCTTCATTCGAAGTTTATCCTTCGACCTAGCTTAAGCGGCGGCTGGTTCCTCAGTTTCGGTCGCTTCGACCGCGACGTGCGGCACAATGCGATCGAGCCATCGGGGCATCCACCAGTTGGCTCGACCTAAAAAGTGCATCACCGCAGGCACCAGCACCGTGCGCAAAATGAAGGCGTCCATCAATACCGCTCCACCGAGACCAATTCCAAACTCGGCGATGACCCGCTCACCGCCGAAAGCGAATGAGACGAAGACGCTGATCATGATCAGAGCCGCGGCAGTAATTACGCGCCCGGTGTTGGCCTGACCTCGCACGATTGTCTCTTCGTTATCACCGGTATTGAGCCACTCTTCGTGCATACGCGAGACGAGAAAGACTTGGTAGTCCATCGAGAGTCCGAAAAGAATAGCGATCATGATGATGGGTAGGAACGATTCAATTGGCCCCGAGCCCGCACCAATGAGCGAGCTGCCCCAGCCCCACTGGAAGACCGCGACGACGAGCCCAAATGATGCGGCCGCGGCGAGCAAGTTCATTACGGCCGCAACAATAGGTACCAGGATGCTGCGAAAGGCCACCATCAAGAGCAGGCAGCCCAGCAGCACAATGACTCCTACGAAGAGGGGGATCTTAGAACCAAGTACGGTCGCGAAGTCATCGAATATGGCAGTGATACCACCAACGTAGACAGCGGTGTGCGTCGCGCTGGTCGCGGCGGGAATGTAGTTGTTACGTAGTGACGAAATCAGATTGGAGGTGGCAACAGCCTCGGGACTCGTACTGGGCACTACGTAAATTAGACCCACGTCACCCGCGGGGCTTGTTGTCAGCGGACCGACCGCCACGATGCCCGGCTTTCCTCGCAACGACGCGTCGAGTGCGTCCATGGTGGCCCTATCGGCTGGGGAGTGAATGACCCCCACGATGGTGAGTGGACCGTTAAAACCGGGACCAAAACCCTTCGCTAAGAGGTCGTAGGCGTGACGGGTCGTGGACTGTGGCGGGTTCGAGCCCTGGTCAGAACTGCCGAGGTGCAGCGAGAAGTAGGGCACGGTAATGGCGATGATGATCGCCAGCGCCGCGGCCGCGAGCAGACGTGGGTGACGAGAGACAAAGAGGGCCCAACGCTGCCAGCCACCCTCGACGACGATTGGTTCCGGACCGTGCTCACGCAGTGAGCGCCGTTCACGTCGACTCAGCGAACGAAATTTCATAAAGCCCAGTAGGGCCGGTAGCAAAGTGATGGAAGCCAACATGGTGATGGCAACCGTCACCGATGCGGCGATGGCCACGCCGTTTAAGAACGAGAGACGAAGAATCAACATGCCGAGTAGGGCGATACAGACCGTGCAGCCCGCAAAGATTACGGCGCGACCCGACGTGTCGAGTGCGGTCGTGACGGCGTCGGCCACGCTCAGACCTCGCTTCAATCCCTGTCGAGCGCGGGTGACGATGAAGAGGGCGTAGTCAATCCCGACACCTAGTCCAATGAGCGAACCGAGAATTGGGGCGAACTGGGCAATCGCGAGACCGTGGCTCAACAGGGTGGTCGCGGCCGACGCAATGCCCAGCGAAAAGAGCGCGACGCCCAGGGGTAACAACATGGCGAAGAACGAACCAAAGGCGAGCAGCAGCACCACGGCCGTCGCGATGAGTCCGTAGATCTCACCCGGACTACCCGCCGGACGGTCCAACTGACCAAAGGCGTTGCCACCAAACTCGACTTGCAATGACGTCGAGCGAATAGTCATGCCCGCGTTTTCGACGGCCCGAATGATGGGCAGCTTCAGTCGAAAGCCCGGTTCGGTGAAGTTCACGGTGGCGTAGGCAATGGTGTGGTCGCGACTCATCTGCATGGCGCCGGGACAGACGTTGGCGACTGAATCACAAAAGGGTGACGTGACGGCGGCCACTTCGGGAAGCTTCGCCACTCGAGCGAGCATCTGCTCAATCGTGGAGCGCTGGGCGTCGAGCGAGCCGCTTCGCACGTGAAAGACAATTTGGTCAGTGTCACCGGACTTTTGGGCGAAACCCTTGGCTAAGAGTTCGTAGGCGTGCGTTGAGTTGGTCCCTGGCAGGCTGAACGTATTGGCGAAGGCCGAACCGGCCGACTGGGCGGCGGCGTTCAGGCCAAGAAAGACCAAAATCCAAATGGCCAGGACGTACCAGCGACGTCGGACACTGAATCGGGCGAGCTTCTTCATTGGTTACTCCTGGGTAGGGGGCGAGTAAAATTCACTCGGCGACAAATCGCCCCGCCAGCCTAGAGGAGTATGACGTGTTGTCAGACGGCGATAGAGCTCGCTTTAACGGCCACGAGTATCCCCAGGTGATCCCCGTCCCGGACGAAATCATTCCTGGCGAACCCGCTCCGTGGGCGTCGATTGAGCCCGCGAAGCGCAGTGGGTTCACCCTGGAATTGGTCGAACAGCGCCTGCGCAACGCTGGTCAGCATCTCGCACACCACCCGTTACCGGACGAACCGGCCGAGATGGCGGCCGTGGCCGACGCAACGAGCCGCCCCATCACGACGCGATCAGCGGTGCTGGTGGCGCTTTTCGAAGAAGCCGGCGACGTGCACCTAATTCTGACTCGGCGCTCGTTTGACCTGCGCCAACATCGCGGGGAGATTGCGCTACCTGGTGGCAGAAGTGAGCCCGGTGAGTCGCCAATCGAGACGGCCATTCGTGAGGCGCACGAAGAAGTGGGCCTCGACCCGCGCGCCGTGCGAGCCGTGGGTTGGCTGAACCCGATTGTGACCTTCGCCTCGGGTTCGGCAATCTGGCCGGTCGTTGCGGTTCTCGACGGGCGCCCGTCGTTGGTGGCGAATCCCGACGAAGTGGACCGAGCCTTTACGGTGGCGCTGGGCCACCTGCTCGACGAGGACAATTATGCCCACGAGCAGTGGCGTCGAGCCACACCACGCCCCGGGGCCGACGCGGACGGTTACTTTCCGATCTACTTCTACCGAGTCCCCGGTGACCTCATCTGGGGCGCGACCGGACGGGTCTTAACCGAGCTGCTCTGTCTTGTGACGCAGAGCCCGTGGCCCGACGCCGAGCGAATGTGGGCCTAGGGCCTAGTAGATTGGAGGGACCGCAGCGCCCTTTGCGTGGTGCTCGGTCTATCTGGCGGAGGACATCATGGCGGAAGTAGAGATTGGTATCTACAAATCGGCGCGTCAGGCGTACGGATTTGATGACATCGCCATTGTGCCGTCGCGACGCACCCGCGACCCCGAGGACGTTGACATCTCGTGGCAGATCGATGCCTACAAGTTTGCGTTGCCGCTGCTTGGTTCGGCCATGGACGGCGCCATTTCCCCGACGACCGCGATCGAACTCGGCCGTCTAGGTGGGCTTGGTGTCCTCAACCTCGAAGGACTGTGGACTCGCTACGAGGACCCGACACCACTCTTTGACGAGATTCGCGAACTCGACGACGACAAGGCCACCGCGCGTATGCAGCAGATGTACCTCGAGCCAATCAAGATTGAACTGGTCGCTGAGCGCATTAAGCAGATGAAAGATGGCGGCATCACGACCTCGGCGTCGGTAACACCCCAGCGTACGCAGTGGATGGCCAAGACCATCATGGACGCTGGTCTGGACATTCTGGTGATTCAGGGCACCGTCGTGTCGGCCGAGCACGTCTCTAAGACCGCTGAGCCACTCAACTTGAAGAAGTTCATTCGTGAGTTTGAGATCCCGACCATCGTGGGTGGCTGTGCGAGTTATCAGGCCGCGCTACACCTCATGCGTACCGGCGCGGCCGGTGTGCTCGTCGGGGTGGGACCGGGTAACGCCTGCACCTCGCGCGCGGTCCTCGGTATTGGGGTTCCTCAGGCCACCGCGATTGCCGATGTCGCCGGTGCGCGAATGCGTCACCTCGACGAAACGGGCGTCTACGTGCACGTGATTGCCGATGGCGGCATGAGCAAGGGCGGCGACATTGCCAAGGCGATTGCCTGCGGGGCTGACGCAGTGATGGTGGGCTCTCCACTCACGAGTGCCTTCGAAGCACCGGCGCGCGGCTTTCACTGGGGCATGGCGACCTTTCACCCCACGTTGCCGCGCGGAACGCGCGTGCGAACCCAAGTACGTGGTTCGCTGAAGGAGATTCTTCTCGGGCCGGCTCACGAAAACGATGGACGCCTGAACCTCTTTGGGGCCCTGCGCACCTCAATGGCCACGTGTGGTTACGAAACGCTCAAGGAGTTCCAGAAGGCGGAGATCATGCTGGCCCCGTCGCTGCAGACAGAAGGTAAGCAGTTGCAGCGCTCGCAGGGCGTAGGCATGGGCCATTGACCAACGTTCTCGTTGTTGACTTTGGCGCGCAGTACGCTCAACTCATCGCTCGACGCGTACGCGAAGCTCACGTCTACTCTCAGATAGTCCCCAGTACGATCAGCGCCGCTGCAGTATCGGCGCTGAGCCCCGGGGCCATCATTCTTTCGGGTGGTCCTAAGTCCGTCTACGAAACACCGGCGCCGTCGCTCGACCCGGCCATCTACGAACTCGGTATTCCCATTCTGGGTATCTGTTACGGCGCTCAGTTAATGGCCCAACAGCTCGGCGGCGAGGTCGCGCGCACCGGAGCGGGCGAGTACGGCCGCACCGCACTGACGCGCAGTGGTTCGTCGGTGCTGCTCGCGGACTGGCCCGAGAGCTCGACGTGCTGGATGAGTCATGGTGACGCCATCGTGCGCGCCCCTGACGGTTTTGTCGTCACCGCGTCCACCCCCGAAGCCCCAGTGGCGGTAATGGAAGACGCGACCCGCCACTTCAGCGCGGTGCAGTTTCACCCCGAGGTCGTGCACACCGAGCAAGGCCAAGCCCTGCTCGAAAAATTTCTCTATCACGTCGCCAATTTGTCACCGAGCTGGACGAATACGTCAATCATCAACGAGCAGGTTGCGGCGATTCGTGCGCAGGTTGGCAGCGAGCGCGTGCTGTGCGCACTTTCGGGTGGCGTGGACTCGGCCGTCGCGGCCGCACTCGTCACGCGAGCCATTGGCTCGCAGTTAACGTGCGTCTTTGTTGACACCGGGCTGATGCGCAAACACGAAGGTGATCAGATTGAAGAGACCTTCACCCGACAGTTCGGCGTCGAACTCATTCACGTTAAGGCCCAGGACCGATTCTTTGACGCCTTGGCCGGGGTCACTGACCCCGAGGCGAAGCGCAAGATAATTGGCGAACTCTTCATTCGTGAGTTTGAGGCAGTGGCGCGCGACCTCGCGGGCGCCGGTGATGGTCCGCGCTTTCTCGTCCAGGGCACACTCTATCCCGACGTCATTGAATCGGGGTCGGGTCATGCGGCGACCATTAAGAGTCACCACAACGTCGGGGGACTGCCCGAAGACCTCTCGTTCGATCTCATCGAACCACTGCGCAGTCTCTTTAAAGATGAGGTACGTCAGGTCGGCGAGGAGCTCGGGCTCCCCGGCGAAATTGTCTGGCGACAGCCCTTCCCAGGTCCGGGGCTCGGGGTACGCATCGTGGGTGAGGTCACGCGCGAACGGGCTGAGATTTTGCGTAACGCCGACTTCGTGGTGGTCGACGAGATAAAAAAGGCCGGACTCTACCGCGAACTCTGGCAGAGTTTCGCGGTGTTACCGGCGGTGCGTACCGTGGGGGTCATGGGAGACGGACGAACGTACGCGTATCCAATCATTATTCGCGCCGTCACCAGTGACGACGCCATGACCGCCGACTGGGCCCGTCTGCCCTACGACCTAGTGGAACGAATTGCTAACCGACTGATTCGCGAAGTCGAGGGTGTCAACCGAGTCGCGCTTGACGTCACGAGCAAGCCACCGGGCACCATTGAGTGGGAGTGACGAGCGACCCGTTCTCTGACGAGTCGTTGTGGACGAATGGTCCACTCGAACCCGAACAGGTTGCGGACCCCCGCGCGCTACTCGAAGGTCTGACTGAACCCCAGCGCGAGGCCGTGCTCCAGCGCGGGGGACCACTGCTGGTGGTCGCTGGGGCTGGATCGGGTAAGACCCGCGTCTTGACGCGACGCATTGCGCACGTCTTGGCCAGTGGTGACGCCGCGCCTTGGGAGATCATGGCGATTACCTTCACGAACAAAGCGGCCGACGAGATGCGTCGTCGCGTGGTGGCGCTGGTTGGTTCGGACGCCGAACGGATGTGGGTGTCGACGTTCCACTCGGCCTGTCTGCGGATGTTGCGCGCGCACGCGGAGGTGCTGGGCTACCAACGCGGCTTTACGATCTACGACGCCGGGGACGCCGAGACGGCGGTCGAGCGAATTATGAAGGAGTTGGGACTCGACACCAAGCGACTCAGCCCGCGCAGCGTCAGCGCGCAAATCAGTGCGGCGAAGAATGAGATGCTCTCGGCGAGTGCCTACGCCGACGGTGGCACCAGTGACGATCCACTGCACCGACGCGTGGCCCAGATCTACCGTCTCTACGAGGACCGCCTCAAACTCGCCAACGCCATGGACTTTGACGATCTGTTGTTAAACGCGGTAGCGCTGTTACGCGTGGACGCCGAGGTGCGCAGCTCCTACCAGCGTCGCTTTAAGTACCTACTGGTCGATGAGTTTCAAGACACCAACGGGGTGCAGAACGAGTTAGTGATGACCCTGGCCGCCGAGCACCGCAATCTCTGCGTCGTGGGTGATTCGGACCAGTCGATCTACCGATTCCGGGCGGCCGACGTGCGCAATATTTTGCAGTTCGAGCAGCGGTTCCCCGACGCCACGGTCATCGTGCTCGAGCAGAACTTCCGCTCCACGCAGACCATTTTGGACGCGGCCAACGCCGTCATTGCCAAGAACGCGAGTCGTCGACCTAAGCAACTGTTCACCGAGGGCGATCAGGGCGAGAAGATACGCCTCTACCGCGCCGGCGACGAGTACGACGAGGGCCGCTGGGTGGCGAGCGAACTTCGACGCCTGCGCACCGAGCACCACTTGAGTTGGAGCGACATGGCGGTCTTCTACCGTACCAACGCGCAGAGCCGCGTGCTCGAAGAAGAGATGCTGCGCGCCAGTCTGCCCTACCGGGTCATCTCGGGGATGCGCTTTTACGACCGCAAAGAGATTAAGAACGCGTTGGCCTACGCCCGACTTATCGTGAATCCGCGCGACGAAGCATCCGCACGACGAGTCATCAACGAGCCCAAACGAGGGGTGGGCGAAGCGGCGCAGGCCAAGCTGGGCGCCTACGCGGCCGAACAGGGGATTTCGTTCGCCGAGGCGGCCCACTACGCGAGCGCGGCCGGTCTGACGTCGCGAGCGCTGGCGGGCACCGAACGGTTCGCCTTCATGCTCGACGAACTGCGCGCACTCGCCAATGATCTATCACCGCGCGAAATGATTGACGCCATCGTGCGCGAGTCTGGCATGGGTGACGCACTGCGCGAGGAGAACTCCGACGAGGCGTACTCGCGACTCGAGAACTTGGGCGAACTCGCTTCGGCGGCGTCGCAGTACGACACGCTGCTCGACTTTGTGGAGCGCATGGCGCTGGTCGCCGACTCCGATCAACTCGACCCCGGTGCCGGCGCGGTCTCGCTCATGACGATGCACGTGGCCAAGGGTCTGGAGTTTCCCGTCGTTATTATCACCGGTCTGGAGGAGACGATTTTTCCGCATCGTCGGGCACTGAGCGACGAAGCCGAACTCGAAGAAGAGCGCCGGCTCTGTTACGTGGGAATTACTCGAGCAAAAGATCATCTCGTGTTGACTCACGCGTGGAGTCGCACCATGTGGGGTCAGCACACCGAAGCAATCGCCAGTCGGTTTTTGCTGGAGATCCCGGCCGAGCTGGTTGAGGACATCTCGTCGAGCCTGCCGACGCGACGAGCGAGTTTCTCGCGCGAGAGCGACGGTTTTGTGGGACGCACGACGGAGTTCACCGAGGGTCGGGCCTTTGGCACCGGCACGGCACCACCGGTGCGCTCGACCGGGGCCCAACTACTCGGACTAGTGGTGGGCGAGCGGGTGGTGCACGACCGGTACGGCGAAGGAACCGTCGAGAAGGTGGACGGCGAAGGGGCGCACGCGCGAGCCTCGGTGAAGTTTGACGAGCACGGTACCAAACAGTTGGTGTTGGCCATGACCCCACTTCGTCGGGCCTGAGTAGGGCTAAGAGAGTAGTAAGAATAGGGGTTTTGGCCCCCACTACCTCGGCGCGCAGGTGCTTGACTAGATGTGATGGAAACTCGACGGCCGGTCGCTCGTCCTCCCGTTCGAGGAGCGTACCGATACCCCACTTACGTGTACTGGCGTCGTCGCGTCCTGGTTGTGATCTTCGTGTCGCTCATCACGGTGGTGGGCTACCTCGGGATTTCGCTCGGCTTTGCGCTGACGAATCAGTCGTTTGGCGTTTCCTACTCGGCGCGCTTCGCCGAGTGGGGACGCACCCACGGAATTGGTGGCGCGGTGACCTGGCTCGAGGCCGAGTTCTACAAACTGCACCCCGCCAAGGTCGGCGGCAAACCACCGGCCAGTGCCTTTCTCGGTAAGGGTCCCACCCGAGTCAACGTGCCCGCCTCGGGCCACCTACCCGAACCCGCGCGCATGACGTCGCCCGCGGGCCCCTCGCTACCCGGTGAAGGGGTCTGGCACGTCGCGGGACGAACCACCACCACGGGCATCCCGACGGTCTACGAAGCGTTCGTACGCCCCGACCCGGTGCACACGAGTTACGTGGTGGGCGTGGCGTGGATGGATACGACGTTGCTACGCGCGCAGCTGTACTCGGGCTCGTTCATCCCTGGTGGTCACGTGCACTTCGCTTACAGCGCCCCCATCACCACGCACAGTTCACGCTCGCTCGTAGCGGCTTTTAATGCGGGTTTTCGGATGCAAGACGCGCAGGGTGGTTACTACACCGACGGTCACATGATTGATCCGTTGCGCGTGGGCGCCGCGTCGATCGTCATCTTTAAAGACGGCCTCATTACGGTGGGCCAGTGGGGTCGTGACGTGAGCGCGAGCCAACTCACCAAAGGAAATATTTCCTCGGTGCGACAGAACTTGGACCTCATTGTGGAAAATGGAAAACCGGTCGCGGGATTGACCGCCCAGAATACGTTCAAGTGGGGTAAGACCCTCGGTGGGGCCTACAACGTCTGGCGATCGGGGGTCGGCGTCACGAAGAACGGGGCCCTCGTCTACGTGGGTGGACCGAGTCTGTCGATTGGTGCGCTGGCGAACGTGCTGGTGCACGCGGGTGCGGTGCGCGCGATGGAGACCGATATCAATACCGACTGGGTCCAGTACACGACGTTTACGGGCGCGCCCAACGCCGCGGTGAACGGCGCGGAGGGTACGAACTTGGTGCACGCAATGGCGGGTTCACCGAGTCGTTGGTTCGCCAGCTGGTGGAGCCGGGATTTCTTTACGATGAACCTTCGCTCTGAGAGCACGACGACGACCACCGCCAAGGGCTAGCGATCAATCTTTCGCCATAGGGGCGCGGGCAGGTGTCGCAAGAGGGCGAACACGTAGCGCAAAATCGGGGGACTCCAGATCACGCGCTCACCACTGGCGAGACCGCGCAGCACGTTTTCGGCGACTTCGTTGACGCCGGTCGTAAAGGGCACTTCTTTTTGCCCGGCGGTCATCTTGGAGCGCACGAAGCCCGGGCGCACGAGTTGCAAAGTGACGCCAGTGCCCTCGAGTGAGTCGGCCAGTCCGTCGCAGAGTCGGTCGAGACCGGCCTTGGCCCCGCCGTAAAGGTACGAACTGCGTCGCACGCGCACGGCCGCGACCGACGAGAGCACGACAATTCTTCCGCGACCTTGCTCGACGAGTCGATGGCGAAGTTCGGCCAGCGCCGCCACGGGCCACACGTAGTTGACCATGGCAGAGCCAGTGGCCGCGCTGGCGTCGTTCTCATCGTGGCGTTGGTCACCCAGTTGGCCCAGCGCAATGAGTACCAGGTCGACCTGGTCGCCCACTTTGGCGAAACATTCAGCGATGGTGCGCACGGCGTTGCTGGGATCCATGGCGTCAAAGAGCACCGTCTCGGTTTTGGTCGCCCCGTACTCACGCGCTTCGGCGCTGGCCTGGTCGAGCAGCGTGGCGTTTCGCCCGGCGAGCACCACCGTGTGTGCGCGCGCCGCGCAGAGTTTCTTCACGATGGCGCGAGCAATATCGGAACTCCCGCCGAGAACGATGATGTTTTGGGGCTGACCAAAGGCGTTTTCCATGTTTACGTTCCTACTAGGTGAAGGCGACGGGCGAGGTCGCTGGTGAGCCGGTTTTCGGGATCGACCCGGTGCTTGATGCGCAGAAACTCGTCAAGACGTGGATACATGGCGCGGATCTTGTCGGGACCGAGGCGGGCATCTTTGGCGAAGTAGAGCCGTCCACCCACCCCGAGCACCAGTTCGTCCAGATCGTCGAGGACTCCGGCGAGCTTCGCTGGTCCGACGGGCAGGTCGAGCGCGAGCGTCCAGCCGGGCATTGGGAAGGAGAGGGGTCCGGGGTTACTCGCGCCAAAGCGTTTGAGGACCGCAAGAAAACTCGGCACGCGCGACGCCGAGAGTTGACGGATCGCTTCGACGACGGTCTCGCCCGCGTCGTCGGGTACGCAGAACTGATACTGCACGAAGCCCCGTCGTCCGTAGAGGCGATTCCAGTCGCGCACGCCATCGAGGGGGTGAAAGAACGTCGAAAGTGACTGGGCCTGTCGCGCTCGGTGGCTCGGGGCGCTACGAAACCACGCCTCGTTAAAGAGTTTGATCGTGAGCGGATTAAGTAGCCCGCTCGGCGCGTCAAAGGGCACGGCAATTTTGGCCGCCCTCGGGGCCTGCAGTTGGGGAGTGGGGACGTCACTACGCGCGGCGTGATCACCCCGGGTCAAAATAGCGCGACCCATGTGGGCGCCGCGCGTCATGCAGTCAACCCAAGCGACCGAGTAGCGATAGCGCTGGTCGCCTTCGGCCATGGCCGCCATGACGGCGTCGAGGTCAGCGAAGCGGTCGGTGTCGACCAGTACCTGGTCGGTTTCGATCTTCAACATTTGGATGGTGACCGACGTCATCACGCCCGTGAGCCCCATGCCGCCCATCGTGGCCCAAAAGAGTTCGGCGTCGGTGGTCGGCGAGACCGTGAGCGGTCCACTGGGCGTCACGAGACGAAGTTCGAGCACGTGACGCGCGAACGAACCATCGACGTGGTGATTCTTGCCGTGCACGTCAGCCGCCACGGCACCGCCCATCGTCACTTGACGCGTACCGGGAGTGACGGGCACAAACCACCCTTGAGGAATCGAGCGCGTGAGTAACTGTTCAATCGAGACGCCGGCGCCGACCGTGACCACGCCGTCGTCACTGATGTCGCCAATACCGCCGAGCTCGCGGTTATCGAGCACGACGCCGCCACTGAGTTGAGCGGCGTCACCGTAACTACGTCCGAGTCCGCGCGCGACGACGTGGGGTGACGTGGCGAGAATCGAGGCGACGGCCGCCTCATCACTGGCGGTGACGACCTGGGCCACGCTCGACGCGGTGCGGCCCCAGCCGTAGAGAACCTGGCGACTCATCCGTAGACGCCGTAGACCATGAGGGCGAACCAGACGGCCCCGAGTACCTGGATGGTGCGGTCGCTGTAGAGCAGTTCGTCGGGTGCTTGTGCGTTGCCGGCTTCGGCGGCGCGCATAATGAACAGAATCGCCAAGACGACCGGGATGACGCTGAGCCGGATGGGCACGGTGAAGTGACGCACGGACGACAGGCCCGTCGCCGACGTGTCAAAGGCCCAGAGGCAGTAGCCCGTCACGACGACCGTCGCGCAGAGCGTTAACGCGGAGCGTAAAAAAGCGGGCGTGTACTCGCCCAGCACGAGACGGGTGGAGCCTACCCCGACCCGTTGGAGTTCACTGGAACGCTTACCCACCACTAAGAAGAGCGCCCCGAACGAGATGACGACGAGGAACCACGTCGACACGTAGAGGTGTGACGCGGCGGCTCCGCTGTAGGCGCGCAAGAAGAAGCCACTGGCTACCGCCGCCAATTCGAAGATGGCCAAGTTCTTCACCCCAAAGCTGTAACTCAGTGAGATGGCGAGGTAGAGCACGAGCACCAAGTAGAGACCCCCGGGCCGCCAGAGCAGCGCCGGCACGCTGAAGGCGCCAATGAAGAGGGCGAGGGCGACCCCGATGGCCAACGAGGGTGAGAGCTGGTGAGCGGCGATAGCCCGGTGCCGCTTGGTGGGGTGTTGGCGATCGGCCGGGGCGTCGCGCAGGTCGTTCACCAGGTAGATCCCCGACGACAAGAGGCAGAAGGCGACAAAGGCGGCCAACGTGTGACGCGCCACGTCAAGGTGGGTGAGACGCCCCGCCGCCGCCGGAGCGATGATGATGAGGCCATTCTTTACCCACTGTTTGGGCCGTAGCGCCGAGACCAGCGCTCGAAGCGTGCCGCGAGGGGGCGTAGCGTCCATGGTCACCCCACAACGCTACTCCGGGCCTCGAGGGCCACTCGCTGGGCCCTAGAACGAAATTTGGCGAGGTGGGCGCCTTCTATGATGAAGGACTAATGGAACGTACCTACCGAGTAGTCGTCGCCAAGCCGGGCCTTGACGGACACGACCGGGGCGCGAAGGTCATCGCGCGAGCCCTGCGCGACGCTGGTTTTGAAGTGGTCTACACCGGGCTGCACCAGACGCCCGAGCAGATTGTGCAGGCGGTTGTCCAAGAAGACGCCGACGCGCTGGGCCTCTCGCTACTTTCGGGCGCCCACTTGGTGCTGGTACCTCGAGTGCGGGCGCTCTTAGCCGCCGCGCAACGTGACGACGTGCTGTTAATTGTGGGGGGCATCATTCCCGATGACGACATTGCGACGCTCGAAGCGGCGGGCGTGGCCAAGGTCTTTACCCCGGGCGCGTCGCTCGGCGAAATTGGTGAGTGGATGGAGTCAGCCCTCGACCGTCGAGAGACGAGTCTCACTTCGTAGTTTGTGGTTTGCAGTTCGTGGTTACCCCCCAGCAAGAAAGCAGAACATCGTGGACCTCTTTGAGTATCAAGGCAAGCAGTACTTCGCGCAGTACGGGATTTCGGTCTCACCCGGTGACATCGCCGACACGGTTGACGAGGCCGTCGCCGTGGCCGAGCGCGTGGGCTACCCGGTGGTCCTTAAGGCCCAGGTCAAGGTGGGTGGACGTGGCAAGGCCGGTGGCGTGCAGCTCGCCGCCAACGTCGATGACGTGCGTCGTCACGCGAACAATATTTTGGGACTCGACATCAAGGGTCACGTCGTGCACCGACTCTGGGTGGAGCACGCCAGTGACATTGCCAAGGAGTACTACGCCTCGTTCACGTTGGACCGGGCTAACAAGACGCACTTGGGCATGCTGAGTGCTCAAGGTGGGGTTGAGATTGAGGTCGTCGCCGAGGAGAACCCTGACGCCATTGCCTTTCTTTCGATTGATCCGGTTCGCGGGCTCGACCTCGCGACGGCTCGTCGGTGGGTCGCCGAGGCCGAACTCGACGAAGTCGCTCGCGAACAGGCCGCGGAACTCTTAGTCAAGCTCTACGACTGCTACACCCGCGGCGACTGCGACCTCGCCGAGATCAACCCCTTAATCTTGACGCCCGATAATCAAGTGCACGCGCTCGACGCCAAGGTGACGCTCGATGAGAACGCCTCGTTTCGCCACCCCGAGTGGGAGGCCTTTCGCGTGAACGAGACTGAGGACCCGCGCGAGAAGATGGCCAAGGAAAAGGGCCTCAACTACATCGGACTCGACGGCTCGGTGGGCATTATCGCCAACGGCGCGGGACTAGCGATGTCCACCCTCGACGTCGTCAATCAGGTGGGCGGCACGGCGGCGAACTTCCTCGATATTGGTGGTGGCGCCAACGCCGACGTCATGGCCGCCGCCCTCGAGGTCATCAACGCGGACCCCAAGGTGAAGTCGATCTTCGTCAATATCTTTGGGGGCATCACGCGCGTTGACGAGGTGGCCAAGGGCGTTCTCGAAGCGCTGAAGCGTGTGTCGATTACGTCACCCATTGTGCTGCGACTCGACGGCACGAACGCGGTCGAGGGTCGCGCAATTCTGGCCCCGCACCTCAGTAGCACTCTCATCACTGAAGCGACCATGCTCGACGCGGCTCGCCGCGCCGTGGCCCTCGCGACGAACTAAGGAAGAACTATGAGCATTTTTGTTGACGAAAACACCAAGGTCATTGTCCAGGGTCTCACGGGTGGCCAAGGTCGCTTTCACGGACTTCGTAATCGCGACTACGGCACCAAGATTGTCGGCGGAGTAACCCCCGGCAAGGGTGGCACCGACGTTGAGGGCATTCCCATGTTCAATACCGTTCGCGAGGCGGTGGACGCGACTGGGGCGACGGCGTCGTTCGTCGTGGTGCCACCAAAGTTTGCCGCCGCGGCGATTCTCGAAGCTGCCGAAGGCGGCATCACGTTCATTGTCTCGATTACCGAAGGAATCCCGGCGCACGACGAGGCCGTTACCTACAACCGACTCGTTGAAGAGTTTCCGGGCGTGCGACTGCTCGGACCAAACTGTCCGGGCATCATCAGCCCCGGTAAGTGCAACATTGGTATCACCTCTGGCGACATTGCTCTCCCCGGTGGTCCAGTGGGCATCGTGTCGCGTTCGGGCACGTTGACCTATCAGGCGCTGCACGAACTCAGTCAGCAGGGCATTGGTCAGACGACGTGCGTGGGCATTGGTGGCGACCCGGTGCCGGGAACGAACTTCATTGACTGTTTGGCCGCGTTTGAGGCCGACCCCGAGACGCTCGCGGTCATGATGATTGGCGAGATTGGTGGCTCCGAAGAAGAGCGTGCGGCCGAGTGGATCAAACTACACATGACCAAGCCGGTCGTGGCGTACGTGGCCGGCGTTACCGCCCCGCCCGGGCGAAAGATGGGCCACGCCGGCGCCATTATCTCGGGCTCGAAGGGCACCGCGCAGGCCAAGATGGCGGCACTGAGTGAGGCGGGCGTCTTCGTCTGTCAGAACCCCACCGAGGCCGGACTCAAAATGGTTGAGATCGTCAAGGCGCTGTAACGAGTTGACCATGGTGCGGCTCGGCGTGCTGGTCTCGGGGTCGGGCACGATTCTCGAAGCCATGTTGGACGCCGGTCTGGCGATCGCGCTGGTCGCGAGTGACCGACCATGTCGGGGCCTCGAGGTGGCGAAGAGCCACGGCGTCGAGGCGCTGCTACTCGATCGTCGCGAGTACGGCGGCTTTCGTGCGTCCTTCGATCGTGACCGCTACAGTCGGGCGCTCAGTGCGTTATTACTCGAGCACGACATCAACTTAATTGCCATGGCCGGCTTTGGCACAGTAACCGCACCATCGTTCTACGACGACTTCGCGGGTCGGGTACTCAACACCCACCCGAGTCTGCTGCCCGCCTTCAAGGGGTGGCACGCCGTTGACGACGCGTTGGCCGCCGGGGTCCGCGTCAGCGGGTGCACGGTCCACGTGGCCACTGAAGAGCTCGACGACGGCCCAGTTCTCGCGCAGCGAAAGGTGGCGGTACTCGACGGTGACGACCGCGACACGCTGCACGAGCGCATCAAGGAGGTCGAGCGGACGCTCTATCCGCTCGTGGTCGGTAGGGTAATGGCGGCACTGGCGCAGGGTCTCGAACCCCGCTCGGTCGCCGAATCGGGGGAGAGCTGATGCGGGCGTTGTTAAGCGTGTGGGATAAGACGGGTCTGCTCGATCTCGCGCGCGGTCTCGAGGCGTTAGACGTGGAGCTCGTCGCCTCGGGTGGCACGGCGCAAGCGCTGAGCGACGCGGGTATTGCGCACCTCGACGTGGCCGACGTAACCGGGTCGCCCGAGATGCTCGGTGGTCGGGTCAAGACGCTGCACCCCAAGGTGCACGGCGGGATTTTGGCCGATCGCAGTCGCGTCGAGCACCAAGACGATCTGGTGACTCACGCCATCACGCCGATTGATCTCGTGGTGTGCAACCTCTATCCGTTTTCCTCTGATCCCTCGGTGGAGCTGATTGACATTGGCGGGCCGACCATGGTGCGCGCTGGGGCCAAAAATCATCAGCACGTCGGCGTACTCACGAACCCCACCCAGTACGAACCGGTACTCGAGGAGCTTCGAGCGAGCGGCGTGCTCAGTGACGCGACTCGTCACGAACTCGCTCGCGCGGCCTTTGCGCACTGTGCCGCTTACGACGCCGCGATCGTGCGCTGGTTCGATGGCGGCGGGGCAATCGGCCCGACGCCGACCCCGGGTGACGAGACGGTGCCGGCCACGTTGCACCTCTCGCTCGAGCGAGCGGAAGTCGTTCGTTACGGCGAGAACCCCCACCAGGTTGGGGCTCGCTACCGTCTGGCGGGCACGACGCCGTGGTGGGATGAGGTCGTCCAGCACGCCGGTACGGCCCTGTCGTACTTGAACATCTTTGACGCCGATGCCGCGTGGCGACTCGTGCACGAGTTGGCGGCCGATCACCCGGGTCGAGCGGCTGTGGCGATTATCAAACACGCCAACGCGTCGGGTGCGGCGCTCGGCACGTCACTCGGTGACGCCTTCGAAAAGGCCCTGGCCGCCGACGCCCAGTCGGCCTTTGGGGGCATTGTCGCGCTGCACGGACGAGTCGATCAGGCGCTCGCGACGCTCATCGCGTCGGGTCCCCAAGCCGACGTGTTTATTGCATCGGGATTTGACGACGACGCCATCACCACTTTGGTTGCCCGTCGCAAGGCCACCCGACTACTGAGTGCGCCGAACCCGGAGCCGCTGGGGATATCGGTGCGCACTTTCGGCAATACCGCCCTCGTCCAGAACGCGGACGAACTCGAAGTGCCCGCCTCGCAGTGGCGCTGCGTCACGAACGCGCAGCCCACCGCGCAACAGCTCGAAGACTTAGCCATTGCCTGGCGCGTCTGTGCGCGTACGACGAGCAACGCGATCGTAATCGCGCGTGATGGCGTGGCGGTGGGCGTGGGAGCCGGTCAGCAGTCGCGCGTGGTGGCGGCCGGTATTGCCACGACCAAGGCGGGCGAATTTGCTCGAGGCGCCGCGGCGGCGTCGGACGCCTTCTTCCCCTTCGCGGACGGGCTCGACTCGCTGACCAGCGCCGGAGTCGTCGCCGTCGTGCAACCGGGCGGTTCAATTCGCGACCAAGAAGTCATTGACGCGGCGAACGCGGCGGGCATCGTAATGTTGCTCACCGGCGAACGACACTTTCGTCACTAGGAGACCACCATGAGCGCAGTACTTCTTGACGGCGAGCGCGTGGCCGGTCGCATCCGGATGGAACTCGCCGATCGGGCCGCGCGACTCGCGGCGCAAGGTCGCCCGGTCGGTTTGGGCACGGTGCTCGTGGGCGAGGATGGACCGAGCGCGAAGTACGTGGCGATGAAGCACGCCGACTGCGCCGAAGTGGGGATTGCGTCGTTCCACGAACACCTACCCGCCACGGCCAGCCAAGCCGACGTTGAGGCCGTAATCGACCGACTGAACGCCGACAGCCGCGTGCACGCAATTCTGGTGCAGTTGCCCCTGCCGGCGGGGCTCGATGAGGAGAAGGTGCTGCTACGCATCGATCCCGCCAAGGACGTCGACGGTCTGCATCCGACCAACCTCGGTCGTCTCGTGATGGGCGCGCCGGGACCGCTGCCGTGCACGCCCGCGGGGATCGTCGAACTGTTAGCCGCGCACGACGTGCCCGTGGAAGGTCGTCACGTGGTCATCATTGGCCGCGGGCTCACGATCGGTCGACCACTCGCGCTGTTGCTCGCGATGAAGCGACCCGGTTGTAACGCGGCGGTGAGCGTCGTGCACACCGGCGTGCGTGACATGGGGGCGCTGACGCGCACCGCCGACGTGGTGGTGGCCGCGGCCGGGGTCGCTGGACTGGTGACCCCCGACATGGTGCGCCCGGGGGCGGCCGTAGTGGGAGCGGGGACGAGCTGGTCGGGCCGCAAACTACTGAGTGACGTGGCCGACGAGGTGGCCGAGATTGCGGGCTGGATCACGCCACGCATCGGTGGCGTGGGCCCCATGACCCGTGCAATGCTGTTACGCAATGCCGTTCTGGCTGCGGAGAAGGTGCGATGACTACGAGTACCGACGACAAGGGTCGTGAATACGACGAACGACCGTGGGGCAGCTTCACGGTGCTCGACGAGGAGATGTTTGACCACAAGGTCAAGCGCATCGTGGTCGAGCCCGGTAAGCGGCTGAGTTACCAACAGCACGCCAAGCGCGCCGAGCACTGGTTCGTGGTGAGTGGCCACGCGACGGTCATTCTCGACAACATGGAGTACGAACTCGATCCGGGCGACAGTATTGATATTGAGATCGGCCAAGCGCACCGGTGTGAGAATCGCGGAAGCGTCCCCATCGTGCTCGTTGAAGTGCAGCACGGTTCGTACTTTGGCGAGGACGACATTGTGCGGCTCGAAGACGACTTTGGCCGCGCCAACTAACTCGTGCGTATTGACACGCTGTTAGCGTCGGGCGTCACGCGATCGTTTGAATTCTTCCCCCCTAAGTCCGATGAAGAACGACGGGTCCTCGACACCACGCTGAGCGAGCTCGAACCCCTGCACCCCTCATTCGTTTCGGTCACGTATCGCGGGGGGCCCGAGTCACGTCAGCGCACTTTCGATCTGGTGAGCGCGATTGAGCACGCGGGTCAGCTGACGGCCATGGCGCACTTGATCTGTGTTGGTCACCGTCGCGACGAAATGCGTGACGTGCTCATGCGCTACCAAGGCGCGGGCGTGGAGAACGTTATGGCGCTCGGCGGTGACGTCCCCGAAGACCCTTCGCTCGTCACGTCAGAGTTTGACCACGCGATTGACCTCGTGGAACTCGCTCGCGAGGTTGGCCAGTTCGCGATTGGCGTCGCGGCCCATCCGCTCGGTCATCCCCGGTCTCGCGACCTTGCGACCGATCGACGCCACCTCGCGGCGAAACTACGGCTCGCCGACTTCGCGGTCACCCAGTTCTTTTTCGAACTGCACGAGTGGGCTCGTCTGGTTGATGACCTCGACGCGCTCGGCGTGACCAAGCCCGTGCTGCCCGGCATTATGCCGGTCACGACGTTGTCGGGGATTTCGCGCATGGCCGCCATGGGGGCGGCGGTGCCCGCCTCACTGGCCGCTCGACTCGAAGCGGCGTCGCTCAAGGGTGGGCCCGCGGCGGTTCGGGCCGAAGGCATTGCGGCGGCTCGCACGCTCTGTGAGGAGCTGCTGGGAGCCGGGACGCCGGGTCTGCACTTCTACACGTTGAATCGTTCGACGGCCACCCGAGAGTTACACCACGCGCTCTTTGGCTAGAGAGTGGGGCGGGCGAGCCAGCGCCAAAAAATAATTCAGGGTCACGTGTACTTCGTCGCCAGGACTTTGTACCCAAAATTGACCCATCAAAAATCTCGTAGGATTGGGTCCATGGCTGAAAAAATCACAATGAGCGCCGCTGGCGTCTTGAACGTTCCTGACAACCCCATTATCCCCTTCATCGAAGGCGACGGCATCGGCGTCGACATCTGGCCCGCGGCCAAGTTGGTGCTCGACGCGGCCGCAAAAAAGCACGGCAAGAATATTGAATGGAAAGAAGTACTCGCGGGCCAGAAGGCCTTTGACGAGACCGGCGACTGGCTGCCCGACCAGACCATTACCGACTTTCGTGAGTACCTCATTGGCATCAAGGGTCCCCTGACGACCCCAATCGGCGGGGGCTTTCGTTCCTTGAACGTGGCGCTGCGCCAGATCCTTGATCTCTACGTTTGCCTGCGACCCGTTCGCTGGTTTCAGGGCGTGCCCTCACCGGTAAAGCACCCCGAACTCGTGGACATGGTGATCTTTCGCGAAAACACCGAAGACGTTTACTCGGGCATGGAAGTTGAAGCGGGAACGCCCGAGGCGGAGAAGCTACGCACCTACCTCATGGAGAACTTTGGCTGGGAGATTCGTCCAATGAGCGGCATTGGTATTAAGCCCATCTCGAAGGAAGGTTCGGAGCGTTTGATTCGTGCGTCAATCAAGTACGCGCTCGATCACCACCGTGAGTCGGTCACGATTGTCCATAAGGGCAACATCATGAAGTTCACCGAAGGTGCCTTCATGAAGTACGGCTACCAACTAGTCAAAGATGAGTTCGCTGACGTGGCCGTTGGCTGGGACGACTGTGGCGGCAAGCCCGAGGGCAAGCTCCTCGTGAAAGACGCCATTGCCGACATCACGCTCCAGCAGGTGTTGACCCGCCCGTCCGAGTTCAGCGTGATTGCCACGATGAACCTGAACGGGGACTACCTCTCGGACGCGCTGGCGGCTCAAGTCGGTGGTATTGGTATCGCGCCGGGCGCCAACATCAACTACGTGACCGGTCACGGCATCTTTGAGGCCACCCACGGCACTGCTCCGAAGTACGCCGGCCAAGACAAGGTCAACCCGGGCTCGGTACTGCTGTCGGGCGTGTTGATGTTTGAGCACCTCGGCTGGACGGATGCAGCGAACGACATCGTGCGCGCGCTCGAAGCAACGATTGCCGACAAGGTCGTCACCTACGACTTCGCTCGCCAGATGCAAGGGGCGACCGAAGTGAAGTGTTCCGAGTTCGCCGCTGCCATCGTCGACCACCTCTAAACCCCCACCCCCCAAAGGAGCATCATGACCACCCCCGTCCACGTCACCGTCACCGGCGCTGCCGGCCAAATTGGTTACCAGTTACTGTTTCGCATCGCGTCGGGACAACTGCTGGGCCCCAACACCCCGATCGTGTTGCGCTTGCTCGAGATTGAGCCCGCCATGAAGTCGCTCGAGGGCGTCGTGATGGAACTTGACGACTGCGCCTTCCCCTTGCTCGAGGGCATTGAGGCGACCAGCAACCTCGACGTCGCGTTCACCAATACGTCGTGGGCCCTGCTCGTGGGGTCAATCCCGCGAAAGGCCGGCATGGAGCGCGGTGACCTATTGAACGTCAACGGGGGAATCTTCCAGCCTCAGGGTCGCGCCATTGCGGCCAACGCCGCCAGTGACGTCCGCGTGCTGGTCGTGGGTAATCCCTGTAATACCAACTGTTTGATCGCGCGCTCGAACGCGCCCGAAGTGCCCGCCGATCGCTGGTTCGCCATGACGCGTCTGGACCAAAATCGCGCCGAGACCCAGCTCGCCAAACGGGCGGGCGTGGGCGTGAAGGGCGTGAAGAACCTCGCCATCTGGGGTAATCACTCGGCCACCCAGTTCCCCGACTTCACCAACGCGACCGTCGACGGACGACTCGTACCCGAGGTCATAACTGACGAGGCCTGGTTGCGTGACACGTTCATTACTACGGTGCAAAAGCGTGGCGCCGCGGTCATCGAGGCGCGCGGAGCAAGTTCGGCCGCCTCAGCCGCCAACGCCGCGATTGACACCGTGGTGAGTCTCACCACTCCTACCGCCAGTGATGACTGCGTGTCGGTAGGCGTGACGAGTAACGGCGAGTACGCAATGCCCGAGGGTCTCACCTTCGGCTTCCCAATTCAGGCCGATGGTCAGGGTGCGTGGAAGGTCAAAGAGGGCTTCAACCTCGGCGAGTTCGCTCAGGAAAAGATCAAAATCACCGCGGACGAACTGCTCGCAGAACGTGACGAAGTGAAGAAGCTCGGGCTGATCTAAGGGCGAGAACGCCCGGGGTGAGGGCTCCTTGCCTACGCCTGGGCTGTACGAATTAATCCTGCGAGCATTGGCGGGGCCGCGCTTGGCAAAGTGCTGATTGACAACGAGACCACTCGGGCCCTACGGTTAATTCCTGGACCTCTCCAAGTACTGGGCGGTGCAAATTTTGTTGGCACACCGAGTGTCATCAGGGAGGAAAGCATGACTCGCAGGTTCTCGATTCGTACCGTGGCCGCTCTAAGTCTCTTGGGGGCCGTCGCGCTGCCCTTGGCCAGCGAAGCAACTGGCGCCACCCCTGGTCCGAACACGATGGTCGCCGTGCCCGGTGACGTCAACGTCGCCACCATGGCCGGGGTCACACCGGCCGGCACGACTGCTCCGACCGACGCCGAAACCGTCTCGTTCATTTTGCAAGAGCAAAATCAGTATCAACTGCGCTCATCAGTGAGTCAAGGACTTAAAAGTTTTCTGAGTGTGAATCAGTTTGCCGCGCAGTACGGTCAAAGCGCTGACAATATTGCCCAACTGCAGACGTACCTCTCGGGTTTTGGTATTACGACCACCGTCTATCCGGGCAACGTTGACGTGGTGGCGAGTGGCAACATTGGCGAGTTCAACAGAGCGCTCGGCGTGAGTCAGCAGCTCTTCCACGTGCCCGCACGGCCGGGTAGCGCAGGAATCCTGGCCACGCCGGCTCAGACGGTGCGCTCGGCGACGAGTGGCGTCCGCTTGCCGTACCGTATTGCCAAGTACGTCACCGCTGTATTGGGTCTGTCGACTTACGCGCCCTTTGTTGATCACGTTCGTCACGCACCGCGCAGCGCCACGGCAACGTCGGCCGCCACGGTAACGTCGGCCGCCACGCCACAGCACTCCAATTCAATTGACTGCGTGGCGCTTACGGACTTCCCGCAAGACTGCAACACACCGGCGAACTTCGCGCAGCACTACTCAATGAATGCGCTCTACCAGCAGAACAAAGTTGGCCAAGGCCGCACTATCGGCATCGTGACGCTCGCCGCGCTCGACCCGGGTGCGCCCGAGTACTTCTGGCAGCACTACCTGCACTTGTACTCGAACCACGACCGGGTGACCGTCAAGAACATTGACGGTGGTCCCGGCGCCCCAGACGACGCCAGCGGCACTGGTGAGACGGACCTCGACGTGGAACAGTCCGGTGGTGTGGCGCCGGGCGCCAACGTCGTGGTCTATCAGGCTCCCAATACTGATAACGGTTTCGTGGATGCATTTTTCGCGGCGGCGAGTGAGAACGTGGCCGACAGTGTCTCGGCCAGCTGGGGATCGTCGGAGACCATATTACAGGCCAGTATCAATGCTGGCTATGAGTCACCAGGCTACGCGGCCGCGTTTGATGAGGTCTTCCTCGAGCTAGCCGCCCAGGGTCAGTCCACCTTCGTGGCCTCGGGCGACGCGGGAGCCTATGACGCGTCAGCTGATCTGGGTTCAACCAATCTGTCGATCGACAACCCCTCGGACAGCCCCTACGTGACGGCGGCCGGTGGTACCACCCTGCCGTGGTCTTCGACGGTGGCGATTCCAGGGTTATTGGACAACAGCGCCAACATCAACGTGACGAGTGAGCGGGCGTGGGGCTGGGACTACCTGTCGAGTGCGCTCTCGAGCGCGAACCCATTGAGTCCCGTCGACCCGGCCACGCTGTTTGAATTGTTCCTGGCGGGCGGTGGCGGTGGCTACAGCGCCTTTGAACCGCAGCCCTCGTACCAGAGTGGCGTCTCGGGCATCTCGACGTACACGTCCGTGCAGTATCTGACGCCGAAAACTTTCGTATCGGCGTACGGTCTGTACTTCCCGACCGACTGGAACTTCAATCCAGCGCCCACGCCCAGCTCGCACCGCGCACCCTCGACTCGCGCCACTCCCGACCTTTCGGCCAATGCCGATCCGTTGACGGGGTACCTGGTCTATGAGCCGTCGGCCCTCACCGCCGCCGTGCCGTTACCGGCCCTGCAGGGTGGCTACGGTGGGACGAGCTTCGTCGCTCCCCAGTTCGCGGGGGCGACCGCCGTACTCGCGTCGGCCGTGGGACACCGGGTCGGTCTGTGGAATCCGGCCCTGTACTCACTGGCGCGCGGGCCACACTCGCCGCTCACGCCGTTGTCGAGTGCCAGCACGTCGAACGATAACGACTTCTACACCGGCACTGCGGGGACACTCTTTAACCCGGCCACCGGTTTGGGCATACTTAACTTCAGCCAGTTGGCTACTGACTACACCCGCTACTGGTTTACGAACTAAGGAGCGGGTGTCGCGTCAGCGACCGAAGGATGGGCGTGGTGCAGGGCCAGGGCGGCTCGGACCGCAACGTCAAAGAGCTGTTCGCGCACGTCACGGGCGCTGGTCCATTGGCGTGAGTCCCAGGTGACGCCCGCGAGGGAGTCTCCGGCGTAGAGCAGTTGAGCAAAGCGCAGTTGGCGGTAGCGCGCCACGGCGATAAATGCGGATGACTCCATGTCGACCATGGCGCAGTGCTCATCGATTCGTCGTTGGACCCGACTTCGAGTTTCGCGAAGGTAGGCGTCGGTCGTCCAGACCCGGCCCACGAAGTAGTCGACGTTCTGCTCACGCAGGGTCGCTTCGAGCACGCGCACCCCCAGCGGGTCGGCATCGATAATGCGGCTCGGGGGAGCGTAGTGAAAGCTCGTGCCCTCGTCACGCAGGGCCGAAGCGACCACCATGACCCGACCGAGAGCGAGGTCGTCCGCGAGCGCCCCCGCGCCCCCACAAGCGACCAACGTCGTCACGCCGAGGGCGGCCACCTCTTCGGTGAAGCCGGCCGCGAGTGGGGCCCCGACACCGGGGTGCACCACCGTAACGGCTCCGTCGGGGGTGTCGTAGCGGTAGACCGGATTACTGCCAATCTCGCTGCGCAGAGTGTAAATCTGCTCCAGTGCACCACGCTCGACGAGTTGCGCAAGCAGATCATTAAAGAAACAGAGCACCGCAACTTTGGGCACGTCGACGTTGACGGGGTGAAACATGTGCGCTTCAATGACGCCCGGCTCATTTTGGTCGTCTTCGAGTAGGGCGAGGTCCACGAGACTTAGCTCGCGCGCTGCGGGTGGGCCTGCTGAAGCCAGGTCAGCAGTGCCGTCACGGTACTCACCTCGCCACGAATTTTGATACGACCTTCGCGCAGTGCGGCGGCGCTATCGCGTGAGCCACCCACGAGGTCGAGGGCGTCGTCGTAGGGCAGACGGATCACGGTGTCGGCCATTAAGTGGTCCCCGGCATCGACACTCGCGCGTTCGGGTTCGAGTGTAAAAGTCAGCGCGTGCGGAGTGGAAGTGGGAGCCGCGTCAAAGACGAAGACGATTCGCGCAATTGCCGCTTGGCCTAACGGTGGTGGCCCCGCCGCGGCGAGGGTCGCGTTGAGTTCGCTAAACCACTCGTCCGAGAGGAATGAGGCCACTAACTAGGGTGCGGGCTGCACGGCCGCGTCGGCGCTCGAAGTGATCACGCGTCGCTTGATCTTTCGGCCCAACCAGGCAATGGGGTCGTAGTGCGCGTCGACCACTCGCTCCTTCAGCGGAATAATTGCGTTGTCGGTGATGTGGATGTGCTCGGGGCAGACCTCGGTGCAGCACTTGGTGATGTTGCAGTAGCCCAGACCCATCTCGTCACGAACGAATTCGCGACGGTCGTTGGTGTCGAGCGGGTGCATTTCGAGTTCGGCGACGCGGATGAAGAAACGCGGACCGGCGTAGTGGGCCTTGTTCTCCTCGTGGTCGCGAATGACGTGACAGACGTCTTGGCACATGAAGCACTCGATGCACTTTCGAAATTCCTGACCACGTTCGACGTCGGCTTGGAACATTCGATAGCCACCCACCGGCATGGGCGGGGGCAAGAGGGCCGGTATTTTCTCCGCCATGGCGTAGTTGAATGAGACGTCGGTGACCAGGTCCCGGATGATGGGAAAGGCCTTCATTGGCGTGACGGTGACGGGACCTTCGGGAAGTTGGTCCATTCGGGTCATGCACATGAGTCGGGGCTTGCCGTTGATCTCCACGGAGCACGAGCCGCACTTGCCGGCCTTGCAGTTCCAGCGACAGGCCAGGTCGGGGGCCTCGGTGGCCTGAATCCGGTGAATGACGTCGAGGACGACCTCACCCTCGTTCTGACTGATGGTGTACGTCTGAAAGCCGCCACCGGTGGCGTCACCACGCCAGATTCGCATTGATACGTCAGTCATTACTTCGCCTCCTCAAGTAGAGCCTTCAGTTCTTCGGGAATTGCTAAGAGCGGGGCCCGGTCGGTCGTGATCGGCGAGTCCCAGTTACCGCCGTTGCTCGAGTGAGCCAAGTTGAACTTGCCAAACTCGGGATCGGCCTTGGGGAAGTCATCGCGCGTGTGACCACCGCGAGACTCCTTGCGGTCGCTTGCGCCCAGCGCGGTCGTGCGCGAGACGGTGAGCATGCTCGGCAGGTCGGTCGCGAGGTTCCAGCCTGGGTTGTACGCCCGCCCACCCTTCACGGCCAGATTCTTCACGCGCTCGGTGAAGCCATCGAGCTGTACGAGGGCGTTGTCGAGTTCGCTACCGGTTCGAATGATACCGACGTTGGCCTGCATCATCTCTTGAAGGTCACGCTGTACGTCGTAGGGGTTCTCACCGTGTTCGCGTTCGAAGGGCTCGAGTGCTTCGCGGACCGCTTCGTCGACTTCACCCATGTTGAAGCCTCGCGCGGCCTCACCCGACTCGACGTAGGCGGCGGCACCTTCGCCGGCGCGCTTGCCAAAGACAATGAGGTCCGAGAGCGAGTTGCCGCCGAGGCGGTTTGCACCGTGCATGCCACCGGCCGCTTCACCGGCGGCGAAGAGTCCGGCCACTCGGGTCGCGGCCGTTTCGGCGTCAACCTTCACGCCACCCATGATGTAGTGACAGGTCGGACCGATCTCCATTGATTCGGTGGTGATGTCCACGCCGGCCAACTCCATGAACTGGTGGTACATCGACGGCAGGCGGCGACGAATGAACTCGGCGCTTCGCCGTGAGCCAATGTCGAGAAAGACCCCACCGTGGGGACTACCGCGTCCGGCCTTGACCTCAGTGTTAATGGCTCGCGCCACTTCGTCACGGGGCAACAGCTCGGGTGGACGGCGTCCGGCGCTGTGGTCGTCGTACCACTTGTCGGCCTCGTCCTCGGAGTCGGCCGTTTCGGCGCGGAACATGTCGGCCACGTAGTTGAACATGAAGCGCTGGCCTTCGGAGTTGCGCAGTACGCCACCGTCACCACGCACACCCTCGGTTACGAGGAGACCTCGCACACTCAAGGGCCAGACCATGCCGGTCGGGTGGAACTGGATGCACTCCATGTCAATGAGCTGGGCACCGGCCCACAGGGCCATGGCGTGGCCGTCTCCGGTGCCCTCCCACGAGTTCGAGGTGAACTTCCAGGACTTACCCGCACCGCCGGTGGCGATGATGACGGCCTTGGCCTCAAAGGTTACGAACTCACCGCTCGGTCGCCAGTAGGCCACGCAGCCCGCGACGCGTCCGTCGTCGTCGTGGACGAGCTTGAGGACCTTGCACTCCATGAACACGTCAGTGCCCATCGAGACGACTTTTTGCTGAAGGGTACGAATCAGTTCAAGACCGGTGCGGTCACCCACGTGAGCCAGGCGCGCGTAGCGATGGCCACCAAAGTCGCGCTGCAGAATCTTGCCGTCGGTGGTGCGGTCAAAGAGTGCGCCCCACTGCTCGAGTTCCCAGACGCGGTCGGGGGCCTCTTTCGCGTGAAGTTCGGCCATGCGGTAGTTATTGAGCATCTTGCCGCCGCGCATGGTGTCACGAAAGTGCACCATCCAGTTGTCCTCGGAGTAGACGTTACCCATCGCCGCGGCCATGCCACCTTCGGCCATAACGGTGTGGGCCTTGCCGAGGAGCGACTTGGTGATGATGCCGACTTTCAAGCCGCGCTGTTTCGCTTCGATCGCGGCACGCAGTCCGGCGCCACCGGCGCCGATGATCAGTACGTCGTACTGGTGATGTTCGTAGGGGGAATCAGTCACGATGGTCCTTCTCTAGAAGATTTTGAAGTCGGTCATCGCGCCCGAGGCGATGAGTCGCACGTACACATCAGTGAGCGCCACGAAAATCAGCGAAGCCCACGCGAGGTTCATGTGTCGGGCATTGAGCGGGGTGAGAATCTTCCATAAGCGGTAGCGAATGGGGTGGGCCGCAAAACTCCGCACGCCACCGCCACAGAGGTGGCGACAGGCGTGACAGCTCAGTGAATAGGCCCACAAGAGGCCCGCGTTGACGAGCAGCACGACGGTGCCCACGGTCATGCCCCAGCCAGCCCCGGGCTGGTGAAAGGCCCGGATCGCGTCGTAGGTGAGCATCGTATTGAACAAGAGTCCGAAGTAGAAGAAGTAGCGGTGGGCGTTTTGCATAATGAGCGGAAATCGAGTTTCGCCCGAGTACGAACTGTGCGCGTCAGCCACCGCACACGAAGGTGGTGACCACCAAAAGGCGCGGTAGTAGCTGCGGCGGTAGTAGTAACAGGTCAAACGAAAGCCCAAGGGGAAGATCAAAATGATGAGTGCCGGCGAGAGCGTCCACCAGTGCAGCACGAAGGCCGCGTTCGAGCCGGGCACACAACTCTGGGCCAGACACGGTGAGTAGAAGGGGCTAATGAGATCGCGGTGCGCACTGGCGCCCACGTAGTAGTTCTTATTTTGAAACGCCGCCCACGTCGAGTAAATGATGAAGGCGGTTAGTACTGAGACGGTGACGACGGGCTGGAGCCACCAGCGGTCTTGGCGCAGGGTCGCTACGTCGGGACCACCACGGGCACCCCCTAGAACAACTTTCGTCGAAGTTTCTACGGCGGTCACGACAACTCCTCAACAGCTCTCGGGCAACCGGTCGAATCCGGTCGACGTAACGTCCTCCATACTAGGCAACGTGAGCGACTGCTATGTCGCCTCGAGGGGTCTCAAATAAATTTTGGGTCGTGCTCCACGCGCGGGTGATCGCACTACGTGCGTGGCGGCACTCTTGACGCGCGAGTACGCACACGAATAATCGTGCACACTGACTCGCAATCGTGACGCGTTGACTTAGACCTTGCCGCCTCGACGACCCTCGGCGGTACCGCCGAGCATGGCCCAAAGTGCGAGAGCCAGTCCGGGCACCAAGAACCAGATACCAAAGACCAGTGCGAGCACAACGAAGAACGCCCCCATGCCCAACATGAAGGGCCAGATCGAAGTACCGGGGAACGAACCAACCACGCCGGCACCCTCGGACTGGGTGGCGTTGGCATCGTCTTCGGGGCGAGCCTTCATCCGACGACTCCACCACCAGTAGTAGCTCCCGGGCAAGAAGCCGAGCAGCATCGCGGCAAACATCATCACGCCACCGGCGTTCTCGAGACTCCACGTCCAGTAGACGGCGCACATCGCGCCAAAGAAGAGACCAAGTCCTAAGAGGAGTTTGGCTTCGACCTTCATGCGGACGTGACCTTCTCGGGCTCGGTGGCGTGCTCGCCGTGGGCAATCGCGAGATGCTCAGGGTGGTTGTAGTCCCAGGTGGGACGCTCAGAGCGAATCTGGGGGAGACGGTAGAAGTTGTGGTGGGGCGGCGGTGAGGTCGTAAACCACTCGAGGGTGTGCGCATCCCATGGGTTGTCACCGGCGGGGTACTTCTTCCAGCTCACCATGATGTTGATCACGAACAAAAGTGTTGAGATGCCGATCATGGCCGCACCGATAGAACTCCAGATATTGAGATTCTGCCACTGCGGATCGTGCGGGTACACGGCCATGCGACGGGGCATACCTTGGAGACCCAAGAGGTACTGGGGGAAGGTGAAGACCTGCGTTCCGAGGAACAGTAACCAGAACTGAAACTTTCCAATCGTCTCGTTAAGGAGATAGCCAGTGATCTTGGGACCCCAGTAGTAGAGACCAGCCATACCACCGAGCACCAACGCCATCACCACGGAGTGAAAGTGGGCCACGACGAAGTACGTGTCGTGCGTGAAGAAGTCGAGTGGTGGGCTCGCGAGGTAGATCCCGGTAAGTCCTCCAATAAGGAACGTCACGACGAAGCCAATCGACATGAGCATCGCGGTCGAGAACCAGATTTCGCCTCGCCACATGGTGCCAATCCAGTTGAAGATTTTGATTCCGGTGGGGACCGCAATCAGCAGACTCATGATGGAGAAGAAGGGCAACAACACCACGCCGGTCGTAAACATGTGGTGGGCCCATACGCCCAGTGACAACGCGGCAATAGAAATCGTGGCGAAGATCATTCCCTTGTAGCCAAAGACGGGCTTCTTCGAGAAGACCGGGATGATCTCGGTCACCATGCCAAAGAACGGCAGCGCGAGGATGTACACCTCGGGATGCCCCCAGAACCAGAAGATGTGCTGCCACAGCACCGGTACCCCACCTCCAGCGACCGAGAAGATATGGGTACCAAAGTGGCGGTCGCAGTACAGCATGATGAGTCCCGCGGTGAGGACCGGGAAGGCCAGCAGAATCAAAATCGCGGTCACCAAGAGGTTCCAAGTGAAAATCGGCATGCGGAACATCGTCATGCCGGGCGCTCGTAGGTAGAAAATTGTGGCCGAGAGGTTCACGCCGGTAAAGATCGCCGAGAAGCCGGTGAGCAAGAGCCCACCGATCCACAGGTCGGCTCCCGAGCCGGGCGTGTTTAGGGAGTTCGAAAGCGGGGCGTAACCAACCCAACCGAAGTTGGCGGCGCCACCAGCGGTAAAGAAGCCCGACAACATCGTGATCGAACCAGTCAGGTAGAGCCAGTACGACAGGGCGTTAAGGCGCGGATAGGCCATGTCGGGTGCACCGATTTGAATCGGTACGACGAAGTTGGCCAGGGCACCGAACGCGAAGGGTCCGGCGAAGAGGTAGATCATGACCGAGCCGTGCATCGTGAACAGTTCGTTGTACTGGGCCAGCGAAACCAGTGAGCCGTTTGGCGTCGTCAACTGACCGCGGATGATTTCGGCGAAGAGCCCCCCAATGACCAACATGATGACCGCGGTCACGGTGTAGGAGAGACCAATGACTTTGTGGTCGGTGGTCGTGAGCCACTTCAAAATTCCGGTCGGACCGTGATGCTCGTCGTGGCCGTGATCGTCGGGCACGTGCGCATCGACGGGGCGTTCGAGAACGTCAGTCATTTAGTTAGCTCCTGAACTTGAGGTTGGCTTGGAAGGTACGCCAGTCGAAGTCTGCTGGTTCGTGACGTTCTGCTGGTTTTGGGCGGCGGTGTTGTCGCTGAATGAGGCGAGCCACTTCTGGTAGTCACTCACGGAAACTACTTTTACCTTGAAGTACATAAGCGAGTGGTAGAGCCCGCACAACTGGGTGCACTGGCCGAAGAACGTGCCGGTGTTGACTGCTCGGAAGGTGAACTGATTCTTGACGCCGGGTAGGGCGAAACGCGAGAAGTTGAACTCCTTCACGTAGAAGCCGTGGATTACGTCAGTCGACGTGAGGTTGATGTGAACGTTGGTGTCAACGGGCATGACCATGACGGGATCTTGCGTGGTCTGTCCAACGACGAACGCGTTACTGCCGGGGTAGGAGAACTTCCAGCCCCACTGGAACGCGTTGACGTTGATCGTCACCTTGGTCGCGGGATTGGCGACCTCTTTGTTCTCCACGACGAGGGTCGCCGCGAACAGTCCAAAGACGATGAGAATCGGCACAACCGTGTACGCCAGTTCGAGCGGAATGTGATACTGCGACTGCTTAGGGATGCGGTCACCCTTGCGTCGGTAGGCGAGTACGGCCCACAAGATAAGTAGCAACACGAAGACGCCAATAATGGCGGCAGCGATGGAAAAGCCCTGCCACAGGTGGAAGACCGATCGTGAGCTCGTGGTGACGCCTTGGCTGGCGCCAAACGACGGCACGGTGCATCCCGATAGGGCCAGTGCGGCAAGAGGGAGCGCGACGACACGACGTAGTCGACGCCAGGGCCGCTTACGTGTCGCCGCACCCTGTGGGGGCAGAGTGCGGATTTCCACGACTCGACACTAGTCAATTTCGTCACGACCGTGTCCGCATTGGCCGGGCGTGGCCGGTCACCCGTCCTAGTAGAACTCGCCGGTGCTCTCGCGTGCCGCCCATTGAAAGACACCACGAGCCATGGTGGAGGTGGCGTCGTGGGCTCGGGCCGTGAAAATCCTCTGACGAGAGGCCTGAATTGCCGGGTCGTCGGGTCGCGCTAACCACGCGAGTTCGATGAGGTGGCCAGCTAAGCGAAGATCCGCATCCGAGCCACCATCGGCGAGTTCTTCGGCTCGCTCGGCCAGACGCCCCGCCCCACCGGCCAGCTCGGCCAGCTCGCCAGCAACGATACGGTCGTTGGCTGGTTTCAAGTTGGCGGGGTTCCCGTCCCACCAACCGCCGTAGAGTCGCCAGATGTTGTGCACAATAAATTCGGGTTCGTCGTAGACGGCCTGAAGAAAGGGCCGGTCACGTAAGTGCGCCGGTGGCTGCACCGCACTGAGTACGTCGGCGAAGCGAGCACCTTGGTTCATCAGCGCGAGGGTCTGATCCACAATTGATTCAAGGAACTCGGCGGTCTCACTGAGTGCTTGGTGAATTCGTGGCGCCCCGATGATGGGCATACCGTGACCGGGCAACAAGACGTCAGCTCCGAGTTGCGCCATTCGTCGAAGCGCCTGAGCCCATTCGCGCGGATAGCGCTGCACTTTTTGGGGGTTACCAGCGTTCGGCGAGGACCAAACGAAGAGGTCACCGGTGCAGAGCACCCCGCGTTCGGGGATCCACGTGACCGTCGCGTCATCAGTCTCACCTTTTTCGTGACGTAAACGTACGTCAAGTCCACCCACGTTCAACGCGTGATCGAGTGTGTAGGTCTCGTCGGGGTAGCGGTACTCGGTGGGCCAGACGAGATTAGGAAATCCAAACTGGCGACGATTAATAATTTGATTAAAACCAGCGGTCAAGACGTAGCGGTCAAATCGTCGTGGCAGATGTTCGTGCGCAATGACGTGGGGCGCGCGCCACTTCTGCTGGGCGGCCTCTTCTTCAAAGATTCCCACACCAAAGACGTGATCGATGTGGCCGTGTGAGTACACCGCTGTATTGAGTCGGTCCTTGGACCACGTACGCACTTGCTCGTGCATTTTGGGGGCGGTGAAGGCGGAACCGGTATCGACCATGAAGAGGCCGTCGTCGGTTTGAAAGGCCGTGCAGTTTCCAAAGGTGGGTAAGAACGCAACACCCGTCGCAATCTCGCAGAGGTCGCCGCTGAAGACGACGGGATGATGCTCGCTGGTGGAAGTTTCACCTCGCCAAAGACGATCGGCGAGTGCAACGATATCCACTGGCTTACTGTTCGGTCTCGGAAGCCTTTGTCTCCGCCGCTGCCGCGTTCGCTGCGTCAGTGGGCTTCGTCTTCAAACCCTTCTCGAACTCAGTCTTTGCTGATCCAAGGTTGCGCGCCAACTTCGGTATCGCGGAGCCACCGAATAACAAGACGGCTACCACGACGACCACAATGATGCCGTCCATACCAAATATTTCGCCGAACATCTGGGTTCTCCTTTGCCTGTCTGCCCCCAGAGTAGTGCGTCGCACCCCGCACCCGCCGTTCGCCTTGGCGAACAAGTTTGGGTCAGACTGGGGCGGTGCCTGCGCTCGTCCGTTCGACCCTGCGTGACGCACTCAGTGTCTCACTGACGGTGGGGGCCTACGGAGTGGCCTTTGGCGCGGCCAGCGTCGCGGCCGGCTTTTCGACACTCCAGACCTGTCTCTTCTCACTCTTGACCTTCACCGGTGCGAGTCAGTTCGCCGCGGTGGGGGTGGTGGCCTCGGGCGGCGTCGTCACCAGCGCCATCGCGGCGGCCACGATGCTCGGCACGCGTAACGCGCTGTACGCGGTGCAGATGGCCCCACTGCTCCAGGTGCGCGGTGCTCGCCGGGTCTTCGCCGCGCACGTCACCATCGATGAGTCGACTGGCGTCGCGCTGTCGCAGGCCTCGCTCGGTACGAGTGCGATGCGCCAGGGCTTCTGGTTGACCGGACTCGGGGTCTACCTCTTTTGGAATCTCTTTACGCTCCTCGGTGCGTTGGGAGCCAGCGCGTTGGGTAACCCCGCTTCGTGGGGGCTCGACGCGGCGGTGCCGGCCGCGTTTCTCGGACTGGTGTGGCCGCGACTCGAGACGAACTTTCTGCGCGTGGTTGCGGGAGTCTCAATGGTCTTTGCGTTAGTCGTGACGCCGTGGCTGCCGGCGGGACTTCCAATCATCACAACGGCGCTGGTGGCCGTGATCTTTGGCTGGCGCGCGCGATGAGTACCGGTTCACTGTGGATAGTGCTACTCGGCACCAGTTTGTTTTGTTTTGTTTTGAAGCTGCTCGGACACGTCGTTCCCGAGCGCTGGTTTGCGAATGCTCGTCTGCAACGCATCAACGCGTTGATTCCAATCTCGTTACTCAGTGCACTCGTCGTCGCGCAAGGTCTCGTCACCAAGACCCACGTCGTCGTTGATCACCGATTGGTCGGACTGTTCGCGGCACTGGCCGCGCTCGTGGCCCGTGCGCCGTTTCCCGTGGTCGTCGTGATCGCCGCCGTTAGTTCGGCCGTGGTCTACCACTGGCACTAGCCCGCGATCGCGACTCCTAGGGCGAGTGCCGCGATGGAGGCGAGCGTCCCCACGCCCGCAAAGGCGCCGCGCGCCGCGGGACTCGTGACCTTGGTGTGCACGTACGAGCCCACCCCGGCCACCACCACGCAAAGCATCTTGGTTCCAAAGACCGCGTTCCACGCGCTCGACGCGTGCTGATGGTCAATGGCGAGGTAGTTCCAGATACCGGTGGCGAGCAAGAGCCAGTACGCGGGCCAGCTGAGACGACCGAAGGCTCGCGCTATCGCGCGCGGCGCACCGTCACCGAAGCCGCGCACCGTCGACAGCAGACCAGCGAGGACTAGTTGACCACCCACCCACACGGTGGCGCAGAGTACGTGCAGTGTTACGCGCAGCACTGTGACGAATGACGCGAGCTCCAGCGTTGATGGCGCGTGCACGACTACGCGCCTCGCCAGTTGGGCTCACGTTTTTCGGCAAAGGCCACGGCACCCTCGAGCGCGTCGGCGGTCTGGCCAATCATGCCGAAGGCTTCGTTATTAATAACCCACGCCTCATCTTCTTTTATGTCCGAGGCCAGGCGCATGACGCGCTTGGACGTGCGAACGGCGAGTGGCGCGTTCTTCGCGATTCGTTCGGCGAGGGCAATGGCGACGTCGAGCACTTGGTCACCGGGCACCACGCGGTTGACAATTCCGAGTTCGTACGCACGCGCGGCGTCAATGGGGTCGGCGGTCAGCGCCATTTCGAGTGCCACCGCGAGGGGAACTCGCCGGGGCAGGCGTATCAGACCACCAGCGCCGGCCACGAGTCCGCGCTGAGCTTCGGGAATACCGAACTTGGCGTGATCGGCGGCGACGACCATGTCACAACTAATCATGATCTCAAACCCGCCCGCGAGAGCGGAGCCGTTGGCGGCCGCGATGATGGGTTTGCTCATTGTGCGATTCGTGATGCCGCCAAAGCCGTTATCCGTGAAGGGCAGTTCGCCCGTGGCGAAGGCTTTGAGGTCCATGCCCGCAGAGAACGCCTTGTCACCCGCCGCGGTCAAGACCACGACCCACACGTCGTCGTCGGCTTCGGCCCGGTCCAGCGCGTCGTTGAGCGCGAGCGCCGTGGCGCGATTGATAGCGTTTCGAGCTTCGGGTCGGTTGATGGTTACGATCTCGACGTGTCCGCGCCGCTCCTGTAGTACTTCGTCAGCCATAACTCTCCTTTGAACGGCCCCCTCGGGGCTCGGTGTGCACGTTAGTGGGCGTGAGCGCCGTGAGGAGGTGCGAAACTAGGCGGGTGAGCGATCGGCCCCGTGTTTTGGCGACCCTGGAGGGCTACGCGATTGAGGGTGGCTTCGATCGACGATATTGCCCCTCCACGTGTTACTCGCCCAAAGTCGCCCTCGGACGAGTCCGGGGCCCCGATGACGCCGAGCAACTCTGGCGTGACTACGAACGGGTCCTCGCCCCCGCGGCCGCGCTCGGGCTCGATGGCATTCGGCTTACGGTGGAGTGGGCGAGAGTCGAACCACGTCGTGGCGAAGTTGACGAGTCGGCTCTCGAGCGTTACGCCGAGGTGGTGCTCGCCGCGCGCGCGCTCGGGCTGGACGTCACTATTGCTCTGGTTGACACCGTTTGGCCGTCGTGGCTCGGTCTCGAATGTTGGCTACTGCCGTGGACCGTTGACTACGTCGTCGCTCACGCCCATCGGGTGGTGCAACGACTGGGCGCGCACGTGACGGGGGTCGTCGACTTCACCGCGCCCGATGCAATGATTAGTAACGGCTTCCTCCTCGGCACGACACCACCGTGGCGTACTCGAGCTTCGGCCGACGCCACCGACGCCTCCGCGCAGGTGCACCACGTGCGTCAGTTACTCGCGGCCAGTGAGGTGGTGGGCCCCCGATTGGTCACTCACTACGCAACTCTTTCACTTGACCAGAGTTTTGAGGAGTTCGCCCGAGTGGCTTCGACGCCCCATCTCGAGGAGATTTACGTTCGCGCCTTAGTGCGCGGTTCGGGTCCGACGGCGGCCCCGGCCGGCCTGCTCGAGCGACGCGACGATGGCTGGGTCGCGAGCGCTAGCAGCGAGCTACTGGTCGCGCTGCTCTGAGCCGTGCTCGGTGCGCCACTCGGTGAGTTCACGTTCTTCTCGTCGCTTGCGGGTGACGTGCAACGTCACGAAGAGTGCCACGACCAGCACGAGCAGCGTGATTCCAAACCAACTCGCGTACTTTTCGACCCGAGCGAGCGCGTGACCGGCAAAGTAGCCGAGCAGGGTGAATCCAACTCCCCAAATCAAGCCGCCCAATGCGTTAGCCCACAGAAATCGGCGATAGTGCATCTTGCTCATGCCGGCGAGTCCGGGCATCACCGCACGTAAGAAGGCGGTGAACCGGCCAACGAACACGTAGATCGGTCCGCGACGACGCAGACCTTCTAATGCGCGTTCGAGTTGTTCTCGCCGATGGCGAATGATTGGTAGGCCGAGCAACTGTTCGCCGTAACGCAGACCAATGGCGTAGCCCACCGAGTCGCCCACAATGGCCGCGACGACTACGAGTCCACAGAGCACCGCAATATTGACGTGACCCTGACTCGCGACGACCCCCGCCACAATCACCGCCGTCTCGCCGGGCAGGACGAAGCCAACAAAGAGGGCGGCCTCGCCAAAGACCAAAAGGGTCACCAGGCCGTAGACCAGGCCTGCGGGCAGTTGATGGATCTCCTTTAGGAGAAAGGCAATGACGGACGCGGTCTGCATCCCCCCAGTCTGGTTGATGAACGCGTGGCAAGTGACCACGCTGATCAGGGCCTGTGGCAACATAGCGTTATGCCTTCCAGCCGTCCGGTCCGTCGCACCGAGAGCAAGGGCCGTCGCGCGCCGTGGGGCGCCCCCGTGCGGGCCTGGGCCATGGCCGAATGGGCGCTGCTACCGCTACGAGTATTTCTCGGAGTGACCTTCGCCTTTGCGGGTCTCCAGAAGTTGGCCAACCCCACATTTTTTAATCCAAAAAATCCGTCGGGGATGCAGGCACAGTTCGCCGCGTCGATCCGAGTGAGTCCGTTGCACGCGCTGCTCGCTCACTTGCAAGGTGGGGCGAAGCCCCTGGGGATTGCACTCGCGCTGAGTGAACTCGCCATTGGTCTTGGTGCCCTACTGGGACTGTGGACTCGCATCGCCGCGCTCGGTGGCGTGTTGATGTCACTCATACTTTTTCTCACCGTGAGTTTTCACGCCACACCTTTTTACACGGGTGCCGATATCGTGTTTCTCTTCGCCTGGCTGCCCCTGGTGGTGTCGGGGGGCGGTACTCGACTCTCCCTGGACGCCTGGCTAGCCAAGCGCGTAACCGCAAAACTTGGAGCGCCCAATCCCGAACTCGTGGCGGTTCCGTTTGCCCGCGTGCAGAGTCTTTGCGGACACTTCACCAAGGGCCACTGCGCGGCTCGAGCGGGGCTGGCCTGTGAATCAAGTCAATGCCCGGTGTTGATTGGCGAGCGTGCTCCACTGGCGACCAGGGTCACCCTCGACACCATCGATCGACGCACTCTGGTGCTCGGTAGTACCGCCGCGGCCGTAGTCGGGGGGGCGACGCTGGTACTCGGTGGGGCCGCCGCCGATATTGGAAAAATGGTCGGCAATGCGCACCTGCGATCAACGAACGGCATTGGGAATCTTTCAACAACGACCACCGCCGGACCCACGACCACGACGACGCCGGGCACTGCCACGACCACTTCGAATCCAAATGCGATACCGGGCACGAAGCTGGGACCCGCGAAGAGTCTGGCGGTCGGAGAGTCCGCAACATTTACTGTTCCTTCGACGGGCGACCCCGGCGTGATTATTGCTACGGCCCCCGGCCAGTTCGTGGCCTACGACTCGGTCTGTCCCCACGCGGGATGCCAGGTGGGTTACTACGCGCAAAGCAAGTCGCTGGTCTGTCCTTGTCATGGTTCACAGTTCCAAGTGGCAACGGGCGACGTGATCTCGGGACCAGCACCGCAGGGTCTCACGAAGTTGCACGTCGTCGAAGGACCTGACGGCTACATCTACTTACAATGAGCAACGAGCCTCGACGTCTACTCGTCGTGGAAGACGACCTCGCACTAGCCCAGGCCCTCGCCGAAATTTTCCAGGATGATGGTTTCGTCGTCACCCAGCGTCACGATGGGCTGACGGGACTGAGCGAGGCCCGTGACGGAAACTATGACTTGATCGTGTTGGACGTGATGCTGCCCAAACGTAACGGTTTTGCCGTCTGTGCGGATCTTCGCCTGGCTGGCGTACACACCCCACTGCTGATGTTGACCGCGAAGGATGGCGAGCTCGATGAAATTGAGGGGCTCGAAGTCGGGGCCGATGATTTTCTGCGTAAACCCTTCGAGCACAACGTGCTGCTGGCGCGGGTGCACTCGCTGCTGCGCCGTCACGATCACGACGTGCAGCGATTCATAAGTGCCGGTCCGGTCACACTGCACCTAGTGGAACACCGGGTCACGGTGCGCGCCCACGACGTTGCCGTGACCCCTCGAGAGTTCGAACTGCTGGAGTTTCTGGTGCGTCACGCTGACGTCGTCGTGACCAAAGAGGAGATCCTTGACGCAGTGTGGGGCGATCAGTTCAGTGGCGACCCCAACATTGTGGAGGTCTACATTGGCTACCTGCGGCGAAAGATCGACGTGGATTCATCGGACTCATTAATCCGTACCCAACGCGGTCGTGGCTACCAAATGACGAGAACCTAGTGAAACCACTGGGTCGTTTCTCGGTGCGCGCTCGACTGACACTGTCGTTCATGGTGGCGGTGGCGGTCGTGATGGGGTTCGCGGCGGTGGCGCTCGTAGGGTTTTCGCACCACACGTTGGTTCGCGATGCGCAAAGTCAGGTCGAGGCCGCCATTACTCGGACCGAGTCTCGCCTCGCTTCGGTGTCGCTACCTCGCGCTGACGAGATGATTTTTGAGACAACGAACAACGTGGTCGTCCAGGTCACTAATTTAGCGGGCACCAAAGTCTGGGCGGCCAGCTCGACGTTGGAGAATAAGCCGGCACTGGCGTACGCCCGCGCCACCTTTAGCGAGCCCAACGGGTTACGCGCTCAACTCTCACGTAATCTGGCGCTGCGCAACATCGTGAGCCAACTTCATTTGGCCGCGGTGGCCGAGGTCCATACCAGCAAGGGTACGGGACTGGTCTACGCGTTCTTCCTAGGGAATTCAATCGCCAATGGCGAACGCTCAGTGCTCGTTGCCGCGCTGATTTCGTTCCCCCTGATTTTGCTCGTCGTTGGTGCACTGATTTGGTTGGGTGTGGGACTCTCGTTATCACCGGTGGAGAGGATTCGCCGCCAAGCCCTCACGATTGTTGCGCAGAATCTCGCCCAGCGACTACCGGACCCCGGTGGCAATGACGAGATTGCTCGCGCGATTCGAACCGTGAACGCCATGCTCGATCGATTCGAAATTTCGACACGCTTAGAGCACGAGTTCATGTCGAACGCCAGTCACGAACTTCGTAGCCCGCTTACCACCCTGCTCGCCACGGTGGATCGTGCGGCTGCGGGAACATCAACCATCAGTCGTGAAGAAACGATAGCGGTAATTCAGCGAGAGGGCCATCGTCTCGAAACTTTGATTGACGACCTCTTCTGGCTTGCTCGTAACGACGAAGGTCGCCCCCGCCCCGAACCCACGGAAGTCGATCTGGATGACCTGCTCTTTGACGAGGTGCTGCGTGCGAAGTCACTCTCGGCTCTAACCTTCGATGTCGCGCGAGTGCAGCCAACTCGGGTCGTTGGCAATCATGATTTTCTCGCGAGGATGATTCGTAATGCCGTAGATAACGCAATGCGCTACGCCGAGCGCGCCGTCAATCTGACGAGCAACTATGACGGACCAATGGCCGTCATTACCGTGCACAATGACGGTACGGGTCTCGACGTGGACCAGAGTCAGCGCTACTTTGAGCGCTTCGTTCGCGCCGACTCCGCCCGTAGCCGCCTCACGGGGGGGTCGGGACTGGGCCTGGCCATTGTCAAAGAAATTGTCACGGTCCACGGCGGTACCGCCCGTTTTCTCCCGGTAGCCGAGGGCACGTCGCTTGAACTACGCATCCTTCGTTGAGTAGCCGGGAGGTCGGGGCGCCACGTAGAGTGCGTGCATGGATGCTTACGAACTCTCCTCACTGACCGCCGAACCCATTCAGACGCTCGGCATGAGTTACTACTTTGATCCCGGCACGTCCGCGCGCGCCAAGGAGCTCGGACTTAACGTGTTCGAGTTTTACGGGCTGGGACGCGGTGGCGTGCTCGGTAACGTTGACGCGGCCGCCATTGACGCGGCCTTCGTGTTCTTTCAACCTTCGTTGTACGACGCACTGTGGGACCAGCCGCGCCTCAAGGCCGACCCCGTGGCGACTGCCGCCGCCTACGCCCAGGCTGCGAACGAGTTTGCGGACCGCACGTTTGGTGCGGTGCCCACGAACACGTTGACCAAGTTCGCTGAAGGGGCCCGTCGCGTGGCAACGATGGCCCCCAAGGGTCGATGTGCGCTCGTGGAGGGGTACCTTCGCCAACCCGAACCAGCCTCACCGGTGCACGCCGCCTACCTCGGTACGATTCTCTTGCGTGAGCTGCGCGGTGGACTCCATATTCACGCGGTGCACGACGCTGGCATGACGCCGGCCGAGGCCTGTTACCTCAGTGACGCGACGATTTTTAAACTCCACGGTTACACCGACGATGACGTGCCGACGGTGACGCCCGAACTCGAAGAGAAAAAGAAGATGGCCGAGGTACTGACGTCAGCGTCGATGGCCACCTGTTTCGAGGTATTAAACGAAAGCGAGCGCCAGCAACTGGCTGACGGTACGCGCGCGTTGGTCGATGCCCTGAGTGATCCCGCGCCCGTTCAATCCTGACGTGGCCACGCGCCGACTGGGCCACGTCCTACACGACAAGGTATTCACTGGTCTGGCGATTGCGGCATTGCTCGAAATTGTCTGGACCATTCTTTTGGCGTCACGCCTTCCTCATCACTACACCGTGGAGCACTGGGACGTGGCGTGGGTGGGACTCGACGTCAGCCAGACGTTGATGCTGTTGGGTGCCGCGTGGGCGGCGTGGCGTCGCCGAGCACTACTGATTCTCTTTGCGAGTTCGGCCGCCACATTGTTGCTGGTTGATGCGTGGTTTGACGTTACGACGGCGCGCTACCGCGACCTCGCCCAGAGCGTCCTTGGCCTACTCGTCGAGATTCCCGCCGCGCTGGTGTTGTTTTGGATTACCTGGCGCGCGATTCGACAGTTAGCTAATAGTTTGAGTCTTGATCCGTCGCTCGCGATGATGTCCGTGCGAAAGATTCCGCTCGGAGCGCGCTCTTCAGTCGTAGACGAATCCCTCACGCTCTAGTAAGAAGCGCTTCACCATCGCGCCACCGCCGTAACCGCCAAGTCCCTGTCGCGCCACCACTCGGTGACACGGCACCACGATGGGCCACGGGTTCGCGTGGTTGGCGTTACCCACCGCTCGGGCCGCTCGCGGATGACCAGCGCACTGAGCCAACTCGGCGTACGTGCGCACGGTGCCGTAGGGGATTGCTTGCAGCGCTCGCCAGACACTTCTCTGAAAATCAGTCGCCACGACCGGTGCCAAGGTGGTCGTGAACGACGTGCGGGCCCCGGCGAAGTACTGACCTAGTTCGTGAGCGCAGAGCGCGACCGGCTCGGGCGCGGTTCCTCGTGAAGCAGTTGCGTATTCGTGCGGTAGACAGATTCGACTGACCCCCAGCTCGCTGCCCTCCACGCCCCAGACTCCGGCGGAGGATTTGACGTTGACTCGAAAGGTCGCCACGACACCGTTCTACTCGGTGTACCGTTCGCCAGATGGAACGGGTCACGGTGACGAGCGGGGCAGTCAATCTCTCGGTGGGCTTCGAAGGCGAGGGCCCGACGCTGCTCTTGCTCCATGGCTGGCCCGACACCTCCGCGCTGTGGGACGAGATGGTTGGTCCACTGGTGAACGCGGGCTACCGGGTCTTGGTACCCGACCTGCGCGGCTGTGGCCGCAGTGACAAACCGACCGAGACTAACCAGTACGCCATGCACCATCTCGTCGAGGATGTCCGCCATATTCTTGACGCCTTCGACGTCACCTCGGTGACGCTTCTGGGCCACGACTGGGGAGCCAACCTGGCGTGGGTCACTGCCGCCTACCTACCCGAGCGCGTAGCGCAACTCATTGTGCTGTCGGTTGGTCACCCCACGGCATTTCGCTCGGCCGGGCTCGAACAGCAGATCAAGAGTTGGTACACCCTGCTGTTCTTTCACGAGGGAGTCGGTGAGGCCTTTTTGCGCCAGCACGACTACGACGCCATGCGTCACTGGCTCGGTCACCCGCGCGTTGAAGGCATCATCGAAGAATTGGAGCGTGATGGTCAGATGTCGGCCCATCTGCGTTGGTATCGCGCGAACATTCCACCCGAGGCCTTCGTGGCGGACCCCCCGGTGCTTCCTCCCATCCTCGCGCCGACGCTCGGAATCTGGTCGAGCGGCGACGCGGCCTTGAGTGAACATCAGATGACCGACTCGGCCCAGTTCTGTACGCGAGGCTTTAAGTACGCGCGAATTGACGACGCGGGTCACTGGCTACCTCTAGAAGCGCCCGAACTGGTCGTCGACACGATTGTGAATTTTCTCGCAACGTCGTGACCTACGTCATCTACCAAGAGGTCGAAGGGGGAGGCGTGGCTGCTAGAACTAGAGACTATGAAGATTGCCGTTTACAAAGAGTCGCGCGCCGGGGAGACTCGAGTGGCGCTCACTCCCGACAACGTCAAGGCCTTCGCGGGCGACGGGTGGGACGTCGAGGTCGAACGAGGTGCGGGGGTTCGAGCGCACTTCTCTGACGAGGCCTACCAGGCGGCCGGCGCGACGATGGTAGAGAGCGCGTCGGGCGACGTCAATCTTCGAGTGAACGCCCCCACCGCAAGCGAAGCCGCGGCGCTGCGGGAAGGATCGCTGCACCTCTCGTTCCTTTCACCGTTACTCGCGATTGACGTCGTCAAGATATTGAATGACCGTCGAATCACGATTCTTTCGTTTGACCTGCTCCCGCGCATTTCGCGGGCCCAGTACATGGACGCACTCTCCTCCCAGGCCACGGTGTCGGGCTACCGCGCCGCCTTGGCCGGCGCGACCTACTTTGATCGCTTCTTCCCACTGCTCACGACCGCGGCGGGCACCATTCGCCCGGCCAAGGTTCTGGTGATGGGGGTCGGGGTGGCCGGGTTACAGGCCATCGCGACCGCTCGACGCCTGGGGGCCAAAGTGCGGGCCTACGACGTGCGCTCGGCCGCGAAGGAAGAGGCCGAGTCGGCTGGCGCGGTCTTTGTGAAACTGGCGGTAACCGCGGACGCGGTTGGTGGTTACGCCCGCGAGCTGAATGATGAGGAACGGGCCCAACAGCAAGCCGCCCTCACGAGTGAAGTCGCCAGTGCCGACGTCGTGATCACGACGGCCGCGGTGCCGGGACGAAGGGCGCCGATTCTCGTGACGCGCGCCATGGTCGAGGCTATGAGCGAGGGTTCATTGGTAATTGACATGGCCGCTGACGGTGGCGGTAACTGCGAGTTAACGAAAGTTGGCGAGGTCGTTGAGCACCACGGCGTCCGCGTGGTCGGCCTCGCGAATCCGGCCGCCGAGATGGGCGCCCACGCCAGTTTCATGTACGCGAACAACGTGGCGAAGTTGCTCGGCCTGTTTGGCGAGAAGGGTCAGTTGAACCCCGACTGGAATGACGAAGTCGTCATTGGGGTCACGGTGGCTCGTAACGGTGCAATTAATCATGGTCCGACGGCTGAGGCGCTCGGGGTCACCCACGTCGCGATCACGCCCGAAGTGAAAGAGGCCTAATGGGTAACGTCCTACTGCAGTACGCCACGGTGTTGGTGCTGAGCATCTTCGTGGGTATTGAAATCATCGCCAAAGTGCCGAGCATCTTGCACACGCCACTGATGAGTGGCTCGAACGCCATTCACGGCGTGATTCTGGTGGGCTCGATGCTGGTTCTGGGCGCCGCCAACACCAACCTCGAAGAGGTTTTGGGATTTCTGGCGGTCATTCTCGCCACGCTCAACGTCGTGGGTGGCTTTGTCGTTACCGACCGCATGCTCGAGATGTTCCGCGCCAAGAAGCGTCCCGCGCGAAGTGAGTCCAGCGAAACGGAGCCTTCGTGAGTCGCGAGACCCTCATTGATCTGCTCTACCTATTCTCCGCCACGACGTTTCTGCTCGCGCTGAAGGGACTGGGCAGTCCCAAGCGCGCGCGCCTGGGTAACGCGGTGGCGGCCCTGGGGATGCTGGTGGCGGTGGTCGCCACATTCTTTAAGTACGTTGACGGTCACCCGCTTCACCACGTCGGACTGATCATCCTCGGTATGGCCATTGGCACTGTGGTCGCGGTGCCGGTTGCACGTTTCGTGCAGATGACCGCGATGCCACAGTTGGTGGCGATTTTTAATGGCGTGGGTGGTGGCGCGGCCGCGTTGGTTTCCATCACTGAATTTGTGCACATCAAGTCGTCACACCCCGCAACGTACGTGACGCTCGAAGTACTACTCGGCGTGTTGATCGGTACCGTCTCGTTCTCGGGTTCCGCGATCGCCTTTGCGAAGTTGCAAGAGCTAATGACTGGGCGTCCGGTGACCTACCCCGGCCAGCAGGTGATCAACGCCGCATTTGGTTTGGGCGCACTGGTGTTGATCGTGATCATTCTCGTGGGCTCCTCCACGTTGCTGCTCTGGATCTTGTTAGCCCTCGCCTTCGTGCTGGGTATTGCCTTCGTGCTGCCCATTGGTGGCGCCGACGTCCCCGTGTTGATCTCCCTGCTGAACTCCTTTACCGGACTCGCCGTTGCGGCGTCGGGGTTTACCCTCGGATCGAACCTCTTGATCGTGGCGGGCACCTTGGTCGGGGCGTCGGGCATCTTGCTCACTCGACTGATGAGTGCGGCCATGGGTCGCAGTTTGGCCAACGTGCTCTTCTCGGCCTTCGGTTCGGTCGTGACCGCGAGCGGTCAAGGTGATGGCGCCGACGCTCGCCCCGTTCGTTCGGGTAGCCCCCAAGATGCGGCGGTGCTACTCAGCTACGCCAGTCGGGTTGTGATCATTCCGGGCTACGGACTCGCCGTCGCCCAGGCTCAGCACGTGGTGCGCGAACTCGCCGAAATTCTCGAGGGTCGCGGCATAGAAGTCTTCTTCGCCATCCATCCGGTGGCCGGACGAATGCCTGGTCACATGAACGTGCTGCTCGCCGAGGCCAACGTCCCCTACGAACAGTTAAAGGAAATGGACGAGGCGAACTCGGAACTACAGACCGCCGAAGTTGCCCTGGTGGTGGGAGCGAACGACACCGTGAACCCGGCCGCCAAGGACGATCCCAGCTCGCCGATTTACGGAATGCCGATCATTAACGCGGACCTGGCCGAAAACGTCTTGTTCTTGAAGCGCTCAATGCGCCCGGGCTTTGCGGGCATCGAGAATGAACTGCTCTACAACCCCAAGACGACACTCATCTTTGGCGACGCGAAGGACACGTTGACCAAGATTGTCGCCGCGGTGAAGCTCACCTAACTTTTCACCCGGTGGTGTCGACGTGGGTCAACTGATTGAGTTGATGAACATCCTCATCGTCGAGGGTAGTAGCGGCGCGGGCGTTGGCGAGAACCTGCTCAGCGTTCGAGGCGCCGGCAATGACTGAGCTGACTTGGTGGTGGGCGAGTAGCCACGAAAAGGCGAGCGTGAGAATTGGTTGACCCGTCTTTTCGGCGTAGTCGAGGAGCGCTTGGACGCGAGCCTGAAAACTCTCACTGAGCCAGTGCGCGCTGCGTTCACTCGACATGGCTTCGAGGCGAGTGCCCTCGGGCATTGGTTGGCCGGGGCGCACTTTGCCCGTGAGTAGTCCGTTTGCCAGCGGGTAGTACGGCAAGAAGCCGAGTTCGAGTTCGTCACAGACGTCGAGCACGCCGTCGTGTTCGGGTTCGCGCGCGAGCAGTGAGTACTGATTTTGAATCGAAACAAAGTGCACGCCATTTACGGCGGCCTGGCGAGCTTCGCGTAGTTGCGCCACGGTCAGATTCGAACAGCCAATCTCGCGCACCTTGCCCGCCGTAACGAGTTCCGACAGGGCCCCCAACGTGTCGGCAATGGGCACCGTGTCGTCGGGGTAGTGCAGTTGGTAGAGATCGAGGTACTCGGTGTTGAGTCGACGCAGCGAATCCTCACAGGCCTGGCGCACGTAGTTCGGATGGGCGCCGTAATGGGTGTCGTCGAGGGGCATCCCAAACTTGGTCGCGACCACCGCTTCGTGGCGTCGCGCCGCCAGTGCTCGTCCGAGCAAAACTTCCGACTGCGTGTCGCCGTAGGTGTCGGCGGTATCAAAGAAATTGATGCCGGCGTCGAGGGCACTGTGCACCACGCTGGACGTGCCGTCCAAGTCGAGACGTGCACCGAAGTTGTTACAGCCCACGCCCACGACTGACACGCTGAGCGAACCAATGCTGCGTCGTTCCATGACGTCTCCTCGTTCGCTCAAAGTGTACGCAGGCCATCCACCTCGTGAGCACGTCCCCCCGGGAGCCCTACTACGATGGAGGGAAATAAAGGAGTCACCATGAAAGTCAACGTCAACTTCGATCTCTGTTCGAGCAACGCTGTCTGCATGGGCATTGCGCCCGAAGTCTTTGAGGTCCGCGATGACGGCTACCTCTACATCTTGCAAGAGAACCCCGGCCCCGAGCTGGCCGATCGAGTTCGTGAGGCGGCGGCGAGCTGCCCGAACGGCGCGATCTCCATCGAGGAATAGTCGGTGACCGGACCGCGGGTCCGCTTCGCACCCTCGCCAACGGGCTACTTCCACGTCGGTTCGGCTCGCACCAGTCTCTTTAACTGGCTCTTCGCCCGTCAGACCGGTGGCACGTTCGTCCTGCGGATTGAAGACACCGACACCGAACGCAATCGCGACGAGTGGCACGAGGGAATTATTAGTGCGCTGCGCTGGCTGGGACTCGACTTCGACGAAGGCCCCTTTTTACAGAGTGCCCTACTGGCCGACCATCTCGCGGCGGCCGAAGCACTGGTACGTGCGGGCCACCTCTACGCGTGTGACTGCACGCGAGAGGCAATCGATGAACGCATTAAGGGCAACGACAAACCGGGTTACGACGGTTACTGCCGGGACCGCAAGGTCGAGCGATCATCGAGCGCGGCGCTGCGCTTTCGCGTGCCCGACGAGGGTGAGACGGTCGTGCACGACATAATTCGTGGCGACATCACCTTTCCCCACGACAGCTACGAAGACTTCATTGTCGTCAAATCCAACGGCACGGTGCTGTATCCGTTAGCGAACGCCGTCGATGATCGCACGATGCGCATTAGTCACGTGATTCGTGGTGAGGACCTCTTGCCAACCACCCCCAAACAGGTCATGATGTGGGTCGCGCTGAACAACTGTGACGGCGTGCCCCCCGTGGAACTGCCCCAGTACGCGCACCTGCCGATGCTGGTGAACGAACAGCGAAAGAAACTTTCAAAACGCAAAGATCCCGTCGCGGTTGAGCACTATCGCGACTTGGGTTACCTTCCCGACGCGTTCGTAAACTATTTGGCGTTGCTGGGTTGGAGTCCTCGAGGTGACCAGGAGATGGTCGAGCGCGCCACGTTGATTGAGCAGTTCCGTCTCGACGACGTGGCCCACTCACCGGCCTTTTTTGACGTGAAGAAGATGACGCACCTCAACGGTGAGTACATTCGAAAACTCTCGCCCGAGGCGTTCATCGAATGCGTCGATCCTTGGGTTCGCCCCTGGTCGAGTTCGTGGCGCCCCACGGACTACACGGTCGCGTGGACGCAGTCGCAGTTTGACCCAGCGCTGTTCGCGCGCGTGGCACCTCTCGTGCAAGAGCGCGTCGCCACCTTGGGTGAAGTACCGGCCATGATTGCCTTCTTCTTCCTCGACGAACCCGTCATTGATGAGGCGTCGTTCGCGAAATCAATCGGTGGCGATCCCTTGGGCCGAGAGATGCTCACCCGGGCCCTGGCGCGCTTCGCGGATCTGGAGTGGACCGCGTCGTCGCTGCACGACGCGACGAGTGCGCTCGGCGAGCAGATCGGGCTCGCGCTTCGCAAGGCGCAAGCCCCCCTGCGCTGCGCGGTGACCGGCTCGCTGGTTGGCCCACCTCTCTTCGAGTCTTTAGAACTCTTGGGTCGTGAGAAAACGCTGGCGCGCCTTCGCGCGGCGAGTGAGCGAGCCACCTCGTGATCTTTGGACCATTCAAGCTCGTTCTTAAAATTATTTCTGGGTTCGTTACCCTCGTGGTGCTCTACCTAGCCGTGACCTTTGTGCAGATTTGGATGACCAGTGGTCAGCACCCGACGAGTAACGCGCAAGCGATCGTGGTCTTTGGTACGACCGAAGACAACGGACGCCCCTCGGCGGTGCTCGCGGCGCGACTCGACGAGGCGCTGGCGCTCTATCGGGCCAAGCGAGCGCCGTGGATTGCGGTGACCGGCGGCAAGCAGCCCGGCGACGTCTACACCGAAGCGGGGGTGTCGGCGACTTACCTCGAGTCGCACGGCGTCCCGGCGTCAAGAATTTTGCGCGGTGGTGGTCACGACACGTGGCAAAACGTCGCAACCATTGTGGGTGCCCTGCGAGCTCGTCACCTCACGACTGTACTGACCGTGACCGACCCCTTTCACGAATACCGCGCCAAGGCAATTGCCTCGGCTCAGGGCCTTTCGCCTCAAGCGGCGCCCGTGCCGAGTTCGCCAACGATCAAGAGTTCACTCTGGTACTACTACGCCAGAGAGACCCTCGACGTAGCGGTCGGACGAATTGTGGGCTACTCGACGTTGAGTTCGTGGACCACCACCGCTACGGACCTTCGTAATCTGAAGGTCCCCTCTGGCGGTTGAGACAACGCCTCGGGTAGGATGGACCAGCCCTTCGGGGGTGGTGTAATTGGCAACACAACTGGTTCTGGTCCAGTTATTCAGGGTTCGAGTCCTTGCCCCCGAGCGAAGTGTGTGGATGGCCACGGTTGGTTCACACGTTTCATGGTCCCATCGTCTAGTGGCCTAGGACATCACCCTCTCAAGGTGGAGGCACGGGTTCGAATCCCGTTGGGACTGCCGTATTCTTCGACGTTCGCGATGTTCGAGCATCCGATTTTTGGTTTTCAACTCCTCGAGACGTGCGACATCTGCCAGAACTTGTATTTGGCTAGCTGACCTTCTCTTGGTACTTAAATCCTCACGGCCAGTGAAGGGGACATTGACTGCGTTGGCCTGCCCTTCGAATCGACGGCTCCAGGCATCTTCGAATTCGACACGGTCAATACCGGTTAGTAGGTCAATGCCCTGAAGTGGAAAGCCAAGCTGTACCTCAGGGCTTGGTGATTGGAGATCTTCAGCCGTTCGGTCAAGTAAGCCGAAGTCGAGTTCGGTCAGCACCTTCATAATCCGTTCAGCATTGATGTCGAGTATCACCTTGGTCATGCCCGCTGGCCGGGTTTACTCGCTAATGGGTTCGAATTCCGTTGGGGCTCCCAGGTGCGCTGAATTCCGTTAGGGGTCTAGCCGACATCTCGGTTTATCGGTAGGGTAGAATATTCGATAGTTAGTAAGTTTTGCCTGAAAGTGACGCGTTGCCGTGGGGATGGACGAGGCGAGGGGAAAGTAGCGATGAGCGAGTCGGAGCACACCCAATCACGAGGCGAAGAGCGCTACACCAATCACTATTCCTTTATATCGCCACCAGGAGCTGGGGACCAACCAGTCACGGGGGGCGATTTTCCTCGTGATGGTAAGGTTTTCACTCAGGCGTTGCGAATGTCGGGCTCTCAAACGGGGGCGCAAGTCGAAAAGGTTGCTGAAATGGTTGGACCAGACGAAAGTGTTAACGGTAGCGAAGCCGGATCGTGGGCGAGCCGTTTTTGGGCAACGCAAAGTGCTTCGTTAAAGAAGCGTTTGACCCCGGCCGACCCGACCAACTCGCCGTCGTCCAGTCGAGCGAGTGACTCGCCAGCGCGACAGATGCAAAAGGTCATTGCCGACCTCGAAACGCGAATTCAGTTTCTCGAGGCGCAGCTCGAACGGGCCTACCAAAAGCCCGACCTCGCCCGTTTTAGTTCGAGCGAACTCGCGATTATGGCCAGTGAGGCCGCAACCAATATTCTCCAAGTAGCTCGAGAAGAGAATGACGCGCTCGTGAGCGAGGCAAAAAAGATTCTTGAAACCGCCAAGACCGATGCCCAGAATCGACTCGACGAAGCGCGCGAAGAGGCCCAGTCGCTACTGGCCGACGCGCAGTCCAAGGCCGCGAACCTTCAGGCCGACGTTGACTCGAAGTCTGACGAACTAATGGCCAGCACGCGGGCCCAGGCCGAGACGATTTTGACGGAGGCTCGCGAAGAGGCCGGAGCCATGGTCTTTAAGGCGAAGACCGAAGAGGGCGAAATCTTGAAGGCCGCGCTGAAGCGCCGCGACGCCATGTTCGACGAACTGGAACTTCAACGACGCACGATGATCTCAACGCTCGACGACGCGGCCGAAATCCAGCGACTCTTTGCTGAAGGCTACGGGCACCTGCGCCAAGCGCTCGACGAGTCAGTGGCCAATTTGATTGAGCCCGTGAAGCGGGCGCGACGACAAGTCAACTACCTCGACAATGAAATCGCGGAGCGAGGCGAAGCGTAGTTTTTTACTCGCGAGGTAGCGGTCGTGACCGACGGCGCCTAATCGCGCAGTCCGAGTAGTTCGTCGAGTCCTTGGTAACCCGGTGCGTAACGCGGCCACGGGTGCACGTCTTGCACCAGTGCCGCCAGGTCCACCAGCCGCGCGTCATCAAAGTGTGGTGCGGTTAACTGCAGGCCAAAGGGCAGACCCGATTCGAGGCGCCCCACGGGAACGCTCAGCGCGGGATTGCCAGTGACGTTTTGCATGGCGGTGGAGTAGACCTCGGGGGCGAGACCGTGCACCGGTGCGTCGGGTGTGATGCGACCGTCGGCGTACCACCCGGTGCTGGCGACTGCCGGCGTGAGCAGGATTCCGTCGTCACCCAGTAGTTCGTCAAGTTGTCGTACGTAGTGGTAGCGACGTCGCCGCGCGTCGAGGTAGTCCGTGATGTTGACGTTGAGCCCCGCGCGTAAGTACTCCTGCGTGGCGACGTGAAAATCTTCCATGTGCTCAATCACCCACGGGCGACCCAGAGCACTGACGTGTTCGCTCGTCGTGATCGTGAACCAGTCCAGATCGGGGTCGCCGCCGTGAAAGACCTCGTTGGATTCGAGCCACTGGACGGGTCGCCCGACGAGCTCGCTAAAGAGCGCGACCGCTTCGTGCAGTGCGCGACGAACGTCGTGGGGGAGAGGACCCAGTGGTGACGTGCGTTCGGCGGCGAAGAGATACAGGGGGCGCCCTTCGTGTCGTCGCAAGTTTTGGTAGAGCACGCGAGGCGCCGTGGTGGGATCGCCCGCAATGGGTCCCACCATCACGTCGAGTAAGAGTCGAAGGTCATCGGTTGACGTAGCGAATGGACCGTCGGTGGAGTAGTCAATCCAATCGGGTGCGGGCCAGCGACCAATTAAACCGTTGGTTGGTTTTAAACCCACGAGTCCACAGAGTGATGCCGGAATGCGCACCGAACCACCACCGTCGGTGGCCGTGGCGACCAGGACGAGCCCCGCCGCGAGCGCCGCCGCCGAACCGCCACTCGAGCCCCCCGGTGAGAGATCTAGGTTCCACGGGTTACGCGTGATGCCCGTCGCGAGGTTGGCGGTGAAACCCTCAATCGCGAACTCGGGCAACGTTGACTTGGCCACCACGACGCAACCAGCCTCGAGGAGTCGCGAGGGAACCACACCGTTGCTGGTGGCCGGGGCGACCTGGGCGAGTGTGAGTGAGCCCTTCTTCGTGGGGTGGCCCGCCCAGTCATCGAGGTCCTTGACGAGAGTGGGTGCCCCGAGCAGTACGCCGGGGGCCACGTGACCTTCATCAATTGCTCGAGCTCGGGCGAGCGCGTCGTCAAAGCCGCGCTCGGTGGTGGCGTTGAGTAGTAGGTCGTGACGTTCGATCTGGGTAATTGATGCACTAACCAGATCGTGCGCGCTCAGCGTTTTTGCGCGCACCGCATTGGCGAGTGCGTGCAAGGGTCCGCGGGACTGGGTCACGTCGCTACTGGACGAATGGTTCGCCAGCGTGAGCGACCATGTCGAGTCCTGCTTCGGCCCAGGCCAACATGCCGCCCTCACAGTTCGCGACGAGGTAGCCCTGTTCGGCCAAAAATTTGGCGGCCCGCCCACTGCGGCCCCCACTGCGACAGACGCAGACGATGAGTTGGTTCGAGTCAAAGTCACCCAGGTGGTCGGGCACGTCACTTAAGGCCACGTGCACTGCTTGAGGGGCGTGACCCGATTCAAACTCTTCGGTTTCGCGCACGTCGAGCAAGAGCGCACCATTCGCGGTGAGGCTGTTCACCTCGTCCACCTGCACGCTTTGCACATCAGTCATGGTGATCCTCTACTGGTCTTTAGGAATGAGTCATTCATGAGCAATCTACTCCTATACTTTCGTTGTGTCGTTCGATGAACTCATCTCTACGCGTACCACCAACGAGTTGGTCGCCACACTGGATGACAACGCGGCACTGTATTTACTTGACGTACGCGAGCCCGACGAAGTAGCTGAATGGAAGATTCCCGGCGTGCACAACGTGCCGCTCGGTTCGCTGGAAGCACGACTGAACGAAATTCCTCTTGATCGTGACCTCGTGGTCATCTGCGCGAAGGGTGCTCGAGCATTACAGGGTGCACAACTCCTCGCGACCCACGGCATTGCCAGTGCGGTGCTCGAAGGCGGCATGGGCTCGTGGACGTCGACGTACGACCGAGTGAGCGGCGAATTCGGTGGGGCGACGGTCGTGCAAGTACGTCGACGAGGTAAGGGCTGTCTCTCCTACGTCGTGGGGGCTCAGTCGTCGGCCGTGGTGATCGATCCCTCACTCGACATCGAGCAGTATCGCGACGTGGCGCGCGGACACGGTTGGACGATTACGCACGTGGTCGATACGCACCTGCACGCCGATCACCTCAGCGGTGCTCGTGAATTGGTCGCCGCCACCGGGGCGGCGCTGTGGTTGAACGCGCACGACCCCTTTACCTTTGACTTTGAGCCCCTGAGCGACGGACGAGTTATTGAACTCGCCGCGGGCGTGTCGCTGGGGGTCTCGGCGGTCAGCGTGCCGGGCCATACCGAAGGCTCCACCATGTACCAATTGGGCGACTCCGCCCTTTTTACTGGCGATACCCTCTTTCTCGAGAGCGTGGGGCGTCCCGATTTGGCTGATCAGGCTGAGCCTTTTGCCCACAATCTCTACCGGAGTCTCCACGAACGAGTGCTGCCCCTGGGCGACTCGATGACTATCTTTCCTGCGCACTACGGTGCGGATGTGCCCGTTACGGCCGGACGCTTTACTTCGCGTCAACTCGGCGAGTTGCGGGGCACCTTGCCGGCCCTGGCGTTGAGCGAAAAGGACTTCGTGGCCTGGGCTTTGGCCAACGTAAAGGACCGTCCACCTAACTATCAGCACATCGTGGCCATCAACGCCGGGTTCGAACTGGCGACTAACGAATCGGCCGAGCTCGAGCTTGGTCCGAATCGTTGCGCCATCGCCTAAGTCGCTAAGTTTTCTTTTATTACCTAGTCCCTAGGTACTTCATTGCGCAAGTTTTTAATCTCAAGAAAACTAATTAGATGAGTTTCACTGTGCCGTCGAGGCCGCGACCACTCGCCGAACCCGGGGTCCGGAGCACCCCCGGTCAACTGGATTTTTGACCCATCGCTTCAGTTACGACTCTGTGACGTTTTTTTAATTTTGCCCAGTTCCAATGTTTTGCCCAGATCTGGTCCGTCAAAAGCCTTATTTATCAGGCCTTTCGTGAAAACAATGACGAATGACGCCAATTTGGGAGTTTTCAAAGAATCCTTAACCCATTCGCATCTGGCCTTAATACCTCTCTATACTTGGCCCAGAGGAAAACGGCCGTGCTTAGTCACGAGGCGTGAGCCTTTTGTCGTAATTCTGCATTAACGCCGTACCTCAAAGTAAAAGGTCGATGGGAGTCGACCCCTGTGAATGGAGTGAAGTGAACACATACGCCGCTACGAAGGAAGGATTCGTTATGAATACTTTGCGACGGATATCTCGCCACATGGTGAAGGCAGTTGCTGCTGGAGCCGTGCTTGTTGCTGCTGCTTTGCCAGCCGCGATGGCCAGCACCACAGCTGGGGCCGCTACAAGTAATCCGACCCTTACGTGCGTGACTACGTACGCCTACTACTCGAGTGGTGTCTGCTACGCCGCTGAGGCCGACCAGGGCGCCTTCTCCACGAAGATCTTCGTGGTCGGTACTGGTTTCGCCACGGACAACGGTCCGGTCACGATGACCACCACCGCTCCCGGTGTCACCATCTCTGGTGTCCATGAGTGGAGCGGCACGCACGCCATTGCGTACGTGCGCGTGCCCGCGTCGACGACTCCCGGTTTCTACGACATCACGTTGACCGACGACAACGGCACCGTGACCCTCGCGAAGGGCCTCGGTATTGGTAACGGTCCCGTCCTTAACTCGGTGTCACCCGCCTCACTGGCCGACAACATCAATCAGGTCGTGACCCTCACCGGTTCCAACCTGAATCCGGACGGCTCTCTCTTTGCGTACGACAAGTACGGTTCTGATCAGGGCTGCATTTCTAACGTCAACGTAACCTCGGACCGCACCACAGTTACCTTCAACTGGGGCTTCGACTGCTCGGACTTTGGCCCATGGCAGGCTGACAACATCAGCTTCGTCTGGCAGAACCCCGAGCCGAGCCAGGACAATCAAAACACCGCTGGTGCACTGTCGAACGCCGTGACCATGGCCATTACTGGACCAACCATCACTGGTGTGAACACGTCGCTACCCAGCACTGGTGTCACAAGTCTCACCATCTCGGGAACTGGTTTCCAGGCCGGCGCCACCGTGACACTCGACCCACCATCTGGTGATGCCTGTATCTCCCTTGGCACCCCCAGCGTCACCGCGACCGCGATCACCGTAGTTGCCACGACCTCTGGGTGCTCCAACTTCACCGCTGACGTTCGTGTGACCAATCCTGACGGCACGACCGCTGACACCACCAACAACATTCTTGGTGTTGGTAGTAACGCCAGTCTCGTAGTTGTGGCACCACAGCCCAACTTCGATGTGCTCGGATCGCTCAACGACGGTTCAACGACCGATCTCTACGTTGTTGGCTACGGTAACAACTGGACGAACAGCTCGACGGTGACGTTCTCGAACGCTCTTTCGGGTAAGTCCTTCACCGGAACGCTCACCACGAACTTCGCGCTCGGTGGCTTCCAAGAGGCCGTCGTGACGACCACGCCACCACGCTTTAACGTAACGACCGCGACCCAGGCCATCACGGCGGGAGCCACGACAATCTTTGTGGCCAACGTGGGCGGTTACTTTCCGGGCGAGCACATCATGATCTCTGATGGACTCACCTCACAGGCCGACGTCGTAACGAGCCGCAACGCTAATGCTGGCTCAACTGGTCTCGGCAGCCTGACCTTGGCACTACCCGTTGCGGCTGCGCACGCCAGTGGCGTCGCGATCGAGGGTGCGTTTACCCCGCCGTACGTTTCCCCCTACAAGTACCTGGGCCTCACTGGCTACCAGATGGTCATCACCACTGGTGCGACTACTGCGGCCAGTAGCAGCGAAGTGAAGGTCGAAGGACCCCTCACCCAGTTGAAGGCCAACGCCGAGGTTGACCTCGACAGTGGATCACTGGTTGGTGGATACTACGGTGCCGGCTACCTCATTGACAGCCACAACAACCCCTTCTATAACGTGGGGGGCTCAGTAGCCGTTGACCCCAACCACACTGCCGTGGACATTGCCTTTGGTACCACCGCGACGTACTACGGTGAGCTGCCGGGCTTCGGTTTCGGCGCAGGATCGTCAGTCGCCTACGTTGACTCGACGACCTTGAAGCCGGCGCCAGGTTGGTCCGGTACGCTCAGCGCGACCTCAACGGGCACCGCCACTTTGACGGTGACCGCCCCGAGCTCGATCACGGCCCCGATGAATCAAGACGGCGGTTTTGTGATCGGTGACCACGAAGTTTGTCTCCAGAACACGGACCCCACCGACCCAGTTAGCGCACTCGCGGCTGGTTCGACCGTAACGGCAACGAACACAACGACTGGCGACACGCAGACGTTCAACGTGCTCTCATCAAGTAACACTGTCTCTAATTGTGCGGACAGCACCTGGTACGACGTCACGTTCTCCGCAGCGTCAACGTTCACCTTCCCGCAAGCCGATACCGTATGGACTTCACCCGACGTCGTGCTCAGTGCTGGTGCCAACGACGTGCAAAGCGTAGACGCGGTGATCTTTGGCGCCAACGGAGCCATTGACGTCATCCCCAACGCCTTCCAGCTCGGTACCTACAACAGCCCCATCACCATTACCGGTGTGGCGCAAAACCAGAACTGCACAGACCCCGGTTCGTACTCAGTTGGCCAGGGTGCCAGCGGGGTCGACTTCTCGGTCTCCGGAACTGGTTTTGCGTGGCCTAACACGAAGACCACGTTGACCTCGAGTAACCCCGACGTCACCATTACGGTGGATGGCAACAACAGCACTTGCATCTACGGAACGCTTTCGGTGAAGGCCGGCGCTGCGCTCAGTAATAACGTGCCGCTGACCGTGACGGTCAACAACGGCTTCTTAGGCTCGAAGACCTCCACGAGTGGCTACCTGTCAATCGTGGCCGGTCCGACCATTACGTCGGTGACCAACCTCGGTTCGCTGACCCCTGACAGCTCGAACAACGTTGGCGGTCTCGTGACCGTGAACGGTACGGGCCTCAGTGGAGCCGACCTTTACGCCATCCCGAGCACGGGTTGGCAGGCCGGCGCAGCCGATGCGGGTTCGGTTTACGCGAGTAATGGGGCCTTCTTCGATACCCCCCCGTGCACCGTGACTACGTCGACGCAACTGCAGTGCTACTTCCACGCACGCTACGGCTCGACGTCAGGAACTGACACCGTGCTCGCCGACGCGGGCTGGGGTGGTTCAGCGATCAGCAGCACGCCGTTCGTCACCATTAACGGTCCGACGGTGTCCGCCTCACCGAGCGAGCTGGTGTATGGCACCTACACCGCCATCACACTGACGACCACGAACATGGGCTACACCCAGTTGGACTACCCCGGGACCTACTACTCCAACGCCTGTCGCATTACGGTGCTGACCCCAGCGCTTGGCTATGTAGCCGATTACTATTGCCGCGGCGGACAGTTCATCTCGGCCAATGTGCTGACGGTGAACGTCAACGAGGACTGGCATTGGACTTACCCCGCAGGTGACGTGGTCGTAGTTTCGCTGCAGTCGAACACGACCGGTGACTGGCAGGACTCGAACCCGATTTCAATCGTGTCGGCAGCTCACGTCTACGGTTCTTCGGGAACGGTCTCTGTTGGTGGCACGTCACACGTCACGGTCTGGGGATTCAACTTCCAGCCCAACACGACGTTGACCTACGAATGCAGCGACCCAACGTTGACTGGTCGATCGGGAGTAACCGTGGTGACGAATTCAGTTTCACCCAACACGTTGACGGCGACCGTCACGACGACGGCGAATGCCGCTACTGAGTGTCACTTCTACGTCAATGGCGACTACAGCAACTGGAACGTCAGCTTCGACTGGACGTACCCGCCGTACCTAGACGGAGGTTATAACTGGTACAACCTTGACGGTTCGCCACTCACCACTTCTGAGATGGTCCCGGGTGGCAAGTACTTGGTCTACGCCTATGGAGATAATTTCCAGGCGGGTGCCACGGTAGTGTCAACGAACTCACTGTTCACGATTGGCACACCCGTGTTCTCGAACAACAACGGGTACGGCTACCGAACAATTGCGGTGCCGGTAACCGTGGGCGCCTTTACTGGTGTGACGGGTATCTATGGTGGCTTGACGGTCACCAACCCCGATGGTCGTTCCACCACTATCTCGGGTACCCGTGGCAACTACCTGTTCTACGCCGATCCGGCTCCGACCGTGACGGGCGGCCCGTACTACGTGCCGACGTTCGCGACGAACCAGCAGTTGATCGTGACCGGAACGATGTTCGACGCCGGTACGTTGACCGCCACCATCACGAGTGCCACCGCTGGGGCGTACAGCCTGGTGTCAACTCCTCTGAGCGCTACGTGTGATGACATCACCCACTTGTGCTCGGCAACGCTGACGTACTCGACCACGGCTGCGGCCATTGCCGGTACCTCAGCTACGGTGACGTTGACGAACGGTGACGGCCTCTCGGTGAGCTTCCAGCTCAACGGTGGACCGGCTCCGGTACCAGCAACACCGCTGTCGATCTCACGAATTCAGGGTCGACCAGCCAAGATTGGTGGCACCACGGTCTTCATCATCACTGGTAAGAACTTTGGTCCTGGTACCAAGGTGAAGAGCAGTGACAAGTTGACCAAGATCCGCATCTTGAGCACGTCATCGGGTTCGGTCACCTTCACGGTGAGCGTCAAGAAGACGGCCAAGCGCGGGGTGCGTCACATCACGGTGAGCAACGCCAATGGTTCCAAGTCAGTGAGCTACAGCCAGAAGTAGTAGTTCACTCGCAGTACTAAGGCCAGAGCCCCCTCCTTCGGGAGGGGGCTCTGGCTATTG
>CAITNF010000002.1 GCA_903893745.1 uncultured Actinomycetes bacterium | reverse complement strand
TCGCTACCTTCATGGAACACGTAGTGAGGGCGGCACCCGCAGTGCCCGTGGAGTTGGTAATACTCAAGGTCACGAACGTGGTGCTGTCGGTGGTCACGACGTTGCCCGCGGCGTCTTCGACCTTCACGACTGGCGCGATCTTGGCCCCGCTGGCGTAGGTCGAGCCCGGTTGGGTAGTGAAGACCACTTGGGTAGCGGCAGCCGAGGTTACGACAAACTGAATATCCGTAAGTTGTCGACCCGCGTAACCCGTCGAGCCGTTGAAGATGACACGAATATGAGAAGTGCCAAGCGGTAGTGCACCGGCGGATAGCAGATAAATGTTTGGAGTGCAGGTGGCTGAACCACTAACCACCGCCAGGGAGTTACAGGGATCTATATTGATCCAACTACCAATACTGTTCTGGTAGTAAAACGTGGCGTGACCCGCTGAATCAATTGGTAGACCCGAAACAGTAATTTCTAGGGCGTCGTTGTAGACGGCACTTGATGCGGGATTTGTTGCCGTCGTGGTGTTATTAACGCTGATGGTCCCGCCCGTAAAGGTCACCTTCCCCGGAGTGGCTGCAGTGGAGTTCACTGCCGTTAGCGAGGAGTAGTTCGAACTGGTTGGCGTGAAGTCAAGGGTAAAAGTTAGCTCGGTAGCATCAGTGGGGGTGTAGGAACAGGTTGCGGTATTGGAAACATCTTCAACAACGTTTGTGCAACCGCTAATTGCTGACCCACCCACGTTAAAGGTAATAGTCCCCGGAACACTTGAAGTAGCACTGAGGGTGCTCGCACTGTTGTAGGTAAGTGTTGGCACCGTAAATGCAGTGATGGTTGGCGCGGCTTTTTGAATAATAAGGTCTGCCGATGCTGTGGTGGCGAAGGTGTACAGCGTAGAAGCTCCTCCGCTACACGTCACGTCAGCGCTGTAGGTTGCGACGTTGATGTACCCAGTGGTGCCGAAGTCCGACGTACACGTCGGTGCGCCGTAACCAGCGAGTGCGCTCGGGTTCGTGATCTGTGTTCCGGTGCCACCCGCTCCGGTCCATACGCTAAAGCTGTAGGCCGAGTCCGTTGCGTTATAGGTAACGCGGTGGTTATCGGGAATTACGTAAAGCGCGGCCTTCCCGATCTTGATGTTTATTGACGATGAGGAACTGTTGTAGTAGCCGTCGGTGTTTACTGAAGTAACGACCAGTACACAGTTACCCGAGGCCGTTTCAGTAAATCCCGTACCATCAGAATTGATGCTGCAACTCGCGGTGTTACCCGTTCCGGAAATTGCGTAAGTGAAGGTATCGGGTGATCCGGTGGTAATGGTGTTGTTGGTGTGGGCAACAGTGTCTTGGTCACTCAGCGTTAGCGAAGGTAGCGACTGACCCTTTGCGAGGCTGAGCGCGTAGGGAGAACTCGTCCCGGTAATGCCCGTACCCTCAACGACCACGCTGCCAGGCGCCGCGGTGACATTGAGCGTTACGGCACTCGACGTGGCACTGGCCCAGTTGGCGTCACTCGCAAAGTAAGCAACAATTGGGACACTCGATCCAAGTGGAAGGGCGCTCGTAGTGAACGCACAGGTGGAAATCGTTGAAACAGTCGCGAGGGTGCATGTTCCAAGATTTTTGCCAACGCCAAATCCACCGTTTGCGTAGAAGGTGACCGTCTCACCGCTGACGTTGGTGGCATTCACAATTGTGGAGAAGCTCACTGAAGAGCCGTAACTTGGCGAAGCGCCACCCGCTGTTTGGCTAAGAGAAATTGTTGGGGTAGGTTTTGCCACCGAAACGGTGATAGCAGCCGACGTTGCCCCAAGTAGGTCGATTCCATCAGCCGTCCGTATTGTGATTGTGTGATCACCAGCGCTGAATGACGGTGAAATAGTGCAGCCGTAGTCGTAGATGGCGTCGTTGCATGTTCCAATTGGTGTTGATCCGTCATAGAACGTGGCCGTTGTGCCAACTTCACTCGGGTACAACGCGCTGGTGTTGAAAAACGCCTTAAGCGTTACGGGGGTAGAGGTAGACGCAACGTACTTTCCACCGGTGAGTGTGGCTCCATCTGTTGCGGTGACGTAGGGCACTGCTTGTAGTCGAAAGACGGCCAAGTCGATTGTTGTAGAACCCTTGAAGTACTGCGAGTTGGCGGCAACTGTGGCAGTAATAGTGTTGGAACCTCCAGCAATGGTCGTAACCGTTATTGAACAGGTTCCGTTACTGAGATTGCAGCCGCCAATACTTGGATTACTTCCAAACCAATGTACGGACTGACTGAAATCCACGTAGGTCCCATCGTCGCCAGTTGGTGTAGTGAGGTCGCCAGAGTCGTATTCAGTCGCGGTCAACGTCACCGACGTTCCCACATCGAACGTAAGGAGGGGATCGCCATTTGAGTCTGTGGCAGTTTCTACAATTGTTGGTACTGGTAGTCCTCTCCAGACGGCGTAGAACGTGGTAGGACCCGTAATAAAGGTGCCGTCGGCGGTGGTGGGCAAGTCGGTGGTGGCAAAGGTTGGTGTTGTGGCCACGGCCGAAGTGGCCCAGCCTTCGAAGCTGTAGCCGTCAAGTCCGGCACAAGTATTTTGTGGAATGGTTGCATTACGATCCGTATAAAAAGTTGAGGCAATTGGGGCCGCTGCTTTGGGACATCCAGAACCAGTGGGGTTCGTAATTGTCCCACGACCTTGGGTGTTTTCGTCAAAGGAGACACTGTAGGGAAGACTCAATGGATATGAGTACGTCTGGGTTGTACTTCCATTACTGGCCTGAATAGTGATGCTAACTGTCGTCACGCCAAATGCCAAAGGGCCAACAGCAATTGAATAGACCTTGGTACTCGTGACAAAGCTGGGGGTGGCGGTGTCAGTAACGCCACCCACAGTTACTGCAGTTACTGTCTGCGAGGTATTATTGAGCGTCACCTTTAGCGTGCCAGATGATGCATCTGCCCCTATACGGTAGGTCGTGCCGTTCGTCAAACCGCTGTAGGTGGTACCGGTTGAAGAAACATATTGTGGATTACTGATGTTGGTATTGGTGTTGACACCAGCGCCGGCGGGCTGCGCATTCATAAAGGACGCGAGTGGAGAAGCCAGTAGGACAGCGCTTAGAGTGGCGCCGAGTATTTTGGAGCTGAAAAACTTCGACACGTTCGCTATCACGAACGGCTCCGAGCATTACTGCTTGGGAGTTGGAGGTGGACAGCGGACGTCATCGTTCCCGATGATTCCAGTGTCACGAGATTGACTCGGACGAAGGATGCGCAATGCCTACTGACGAGCCCCCCCTATTCTTACAATTGAAAACTCGCTGGCAAAAATTTTTTACCGGAAAAGCTGGGCTTTTTTTTTACAGACTTCTAATCTAGCAAATCGGTCTTTGAAATCAATACTCACTTGGATTTGCCAAGCAGTCCACGGAAATCAGTTTCGCTTAGCGCTTGGAAACCCAACTAAACAAACTGTCGAGTATTACTGCAGGGTAAGTAGAAACTCCTCGATGAAACTCGCGTCGGGAGCCTCCACCATGACTCGGATTACCGGTTCGGTGCCCGATGGGCGAATCACCAGGCGAACATCCTGTTCACGGTAGCCATACTGGGCACAGAGCCGCGAGAATCGATCCCTCGCCGCCCCCTCATCAAAGGACATAACTGGAAAATTTGCGAGTTCCTGGGGAATTCGGTGCCAAAGAGCGTCACATTGGGTCGCGAGCGGTCCGTGCCGGGCCACGAGGGCCAACAGCAGCAGGCCCGTCAGGAGTCCATCACCGCTGGGTGCCAGGTCTCTAAATAAAAGGTGTCCCGACTGCTCACCCCCAAAGTGCCACTCGTGCTCTTCCAAAGCCGCCGCGACGTGGCGATCGCCGACGTCGGTCTCAACCACCTCTATTTTGAGGTCGCTGAGGGCCTTTCGCAGCCCCAAATTACTCATGATGGTCAGGGCCACGCCGGCGCCCAAACGGCCATTTCGCTGTAAATCCTGGGAAAAGAGCGCCATCAGGTCGTCTCCGTCACGAACGGTGCCCTGCGCGTCGACCGCAATGAGGCGATCCGCGTCACCGTCGAGGGCCAGACCCAGGTCGGCCCCCTCGGCGAGCACGGCTTGGCGAAGCTGCTCGGGCGAGGTAGAACCGCAGTGATCATTGATGTTGTGGCCGTTGGGCTGACTATTCAGCAGGGTGAAGTGGGCCCCAGTTTGGCTAAACAGACGTTGGGCCACGTGACTTGCCGAGCCGTTGGCGCAGTCGATTATCACCCGAAGTCCGTCGAGTCGCGCCGCGGCGGCACCCAGCAGGTGGGCAACGTAGGCCGTTTCGGCCAATTCGTCCAGTGGCCCTAGATGAAAATCCCCTGACGGGGGCGACGGCGCCTCGCGCAGGGCGATTTCCAGGGCGGCTTCGGTGGCGTGATCGAGTTTGCCCCCACCGGGCCCCAGTACCTTCAGACCGTTGTCCTGATAGAGATTGTGCGAGGCCGACACGACCACGCCCACGCCCCCGCGGGCCTTGGCCGTCACCGCAACCCCGGGAGTCGTAAAAAGACCGAGATTGATGCCTACTGCTCCCCCATCGACGAGACCCTCGTAGAGGGCGGCCGCGAGTAGCGGTGAACTTTCTCGGGTGTCGTAGCCCAGAAAAACGGGCCGCGGAAAGACCTGAGCCACGGCACGACCGAGCCGGTAGGCCAAGTCCTCGTGTACCTCTTCGGGGTAGCGCCCCCGAATGCCGTCCGTGCCGAATCGCACGGCCATCGCCATTAACGCTTCGAGTACTGGGGAGCCTTGCGCGCCTTCTTGAGTCCGTACTTCTTGGACTCCTTCTTGCGCGAGTCACGGGTCAAGAGTCCGGCCTTCTTCAGGGCCGGACGGACCGCTTCGTCGATTTCGAGCAGTGAGCGGGCAATCCCCAAGCGCAGCGCGCCGGCCTGGCCAGCCACGCCGCCACCCTCAATGGTGGCGTCGATGTCGTAGGTCTGCTGCACGTCAATCAGACGAAGGGGCTCCATAACCATCTGGCGGTGGGTCGCGGAGGTGAAGTAGTTGTCAAAGGCGCGACTGTTGATGGTGATGGTTCCCGAGCCGGGACGCAGACGCACGCGAGCGCGCGCCTCCTTGCGACGGCCGGTGGTCTGAGTTAGCGGACTGGACACTGTTGTTTCTCCTTAACCGCGGCGAATCGCCGAGGTGTCAAACTTCTGGGGCTGCTGGGCCGCGTGCGGGTGCTCGGGTCCGGCGTAGACGAAGAGCTTCTCCATTTGGGCGCGTCCGAGACGATTCTTGGGCACCATGCCCTTGATGGCGTCGTAGACCAACTTCGCGGGGTCGCGATCGAGCAGGGTCTGCCAGCTGGTCTGGCTAAGTCCGCCCGGGTAGCCCGAGTGGTGGTAATGAAAGTTCTGCTTGGCCTTGTTGGCGGTCACGACAATCTTGTCGGCGTTGATAATGATGATGAAGTCACCGGTGTCGACGTGGGGCGCGAAAAACGTGCGGTGCTTGCCACGAAGTAGTGACGCGGCCACCGTCGCGAGGCGTCCAAGTACGAGGCCTTCGGCGTCGAGCACGTGCCACTCACGGGTAATCTCGTTGACCTTCGGGGTGTAAGTGCGCACAGTTCTTCCTTCAGCGATCTTCTCGGGTCCGCGCCTCGAGGCGCAGTGGACTCTCTACCTTACAAAACCGGAGGGTCCCCCGGCAAATTGCTCGTAGCCCACCCCCACGAGACAGAGCCCCGCGGCCGGGGCCGGGGGTGGCAGACCGGCTCGTTGCCGGCTTTGGAGCCGTTCTTCAATGGTGGTGGGCGCCAGGTCGCCTCGCCCCATGGCGACCATGGTGGAGGTGAGGCTGCGCACCATGTGGTGACAGAACGAGGCGGCGCGGATCCGTAGCCGCAGGGCTGGCAACCCGGTGGGGTTGAGCGACCACTCGTCACTGAGCTGGTCCCAGTGGGCGACGAGCACCTCACGCACCAGCGGGTCGCTCGCGAGGGTCTTAGCCGGGCGACGACAGAAGGCTCGAAAGTCGTGGGTGCCCACCAGCGCGGCCGCGGCTCGATTCATGACGTCCAGGTCCAGCGGCCCGCGCACCGACCACGAAAACGTCGTGGTCTGAGCCAGAGCGGGCGGCTCGCTCGCCAAGACCAGGTAACGGTACTCGCGCCAGGTGGCGCAAAATCGGGCGTGGAACTCGTCGCTCACGATCCGCGCGTCGAGCACGCGCACCTGACCGCGCAGTTGCTGGTTGATCGAACGCATCAACCGATCGGCTTCGGGGCCACGCTTGGTGGCAAAGAGTGGTTCGGGAAGATCCACGTGGACCACTTGGGCAAAGGCGTGCACGCCCGCGTCCGTGCGTCCCGCGCCCACAATGTCGGGTTCGCTCGCGAGTCGTAATGTCCGCGCGAGTGTTGCACGCAAGAGACCAACGACCGTCACCTTGCCGGCTTGGTGGGCAAAGCCGCGAAGACCGGCGCCGTCGTAGGCGAGGTCCAGACGCCACCGACGAGTCGGCAGCGTCAAAGGATCAGACGAACTCAATGCGCGCCATCGGGGCGTTGTCACCCTGACGCGGCCCGAGCTTCAAGATGCGCGTGTACCCGCCGGGTCGCTCCACGTAACGCGGCGCGATCTCGGTGAAGAGTTTGTGGGTCATGTCCTTGTCGCGAATGAACGCCACGACGCGACGCTGCGCGTGCACGGAGCCCTCGGGTGAGTTCTTCGCGGCGGTGACGACCTTTTCGACAATGGGTCGAAGGGCCTTGGCCTTGGCTTCGGTCGTGACAATGGACTCGGCGGCGATCATCGACGCCACGAGGTTGCCCATCATCGCCTTTTGGTGAGCACTATTGCCCCCGAACCGCTTGCCCTTAGTGGGAGTACCGCGCATGACTAGTCCTCCAGTCGCAACGAGAGACCGCGCTCGTCGAGGCGGTCGGTGACGTCCTTCAGCGACGTGGCGCCAAAGTTGGTGATCGAAGTGAGGTCGCGCTCGGTGGCGTTAATCAACTGCGCAATGGTGTTAATGCCCGCCCGCTTCAGACAGTTACGCGAACGCTCGGTCAGACCGAGCTCTTCGATGCGAATGTCGAGCTCGCTCGCGGCGGCCTGGGCGGTGCCCACGTCACCGAGTTCGAGGGCCGGAGCCTCTTCGTCAAAGTTGGCAATCAACTCAATCAGGGCCCCGAGGGTCTTACCCGATGAGGCCAGCGCCTCGCGCGGACTGATGGAACCATCGGTCTCAATGTCGAGTACCAAGCGGTCGAAGTCCTTGCTCTGCTCGACGCGCACCGGCTCGATTTCGAAGCTCACGCGACGAACGGGGGTGAAGATTGCGTCGAGGGGAATAACTCCAATGGTCGAACTGCCCTTGTTGCCTTCGGCGCCGACGTAGCCCTTGCCACGCTCCACGGTCAGCTCGAAGCTGAGCGCACTCTTGGGCGTGGTGAGGTAGGCCAGGTGTAGGTCGGCGTTCAAAATCTCGACGTCGGCGGTGGTTGACAGGTCGGCCGCGGTGACCGGACCCTCGCCTCGCTTGTCGAGGCGCAACGTGATGGGCTCGTCACTGTGCACCTTGAGCAGCAGGTCCTTCAGGTTCAAGCAGATGTCCTGGACGTCTTCTTTCACACCCTCGATGACACCGAACTCGTGCAATACGGCGTCGAACTTCACGCGGGTCGCGGCGGCACCGGGAATCGACGACAGCAGCGTGCGGCGCAGTGAGTTGCCGAGCGTGTGCCCGAAGCCGGGGTCCAGCGGTCCGATGCCGAAGGCCTGGCGGTTGTTCAGCTCGTCGCCGAGGGCCTCGATGGTGGGTCGTTGGATGATCAACATGGTGACTCCTTACAGTCTCTAGCGCGTTGGGTTACTTGGAGTACAACTCGACAATGAGCTGCTCGCGGATTGACTCGTCAATCTGCTCGCGCTGGGGCACGACGCGCACGGTGACCGCAAAACCACCGTCGCCTGCCTCGAGCCAGCCGGGCATGGTGCGATCGAGTACGTCAAGGTTGCGCTTGACGTTGAAGTTCTCACGCGTGACGGCCTTGAGCGACACGACTTCGCCGGGGCGTACGCGGTACGAAGGGATGGTGACGCGCTTAGCGTTGATGCTCACGTGACCGTGGCGCACCAACTGGCGGGCCTGGGCGCGCGAGGCGCCCCAACCGGCGCGGTAGGCCACGTTGTCGAGGCGCAGCTCGAGGAACTGCAGCAGGTTGGTTCCGGTAATACCGGGACGGCGACTGGCCTCTTCGTAGAGGTTGCGGAACTGCTTTTCGAGCAGACCGTAGATTCGACGAGCCTTCTGCTTCTCACGCAGCTGGTTCAAATACTCCGAACCCTGACGCTGGCGGTCGCGACCGTGCATGCCCGGCGGGAAGGCCCGCATCTGGCGGTCGGAGTTTTCGGCGACGGGGCACTTCATGGTGAAGCAGCGCTCACCCTTCAAAAACAGTTTGGTGCGCTCTCGACGACAGAGTCGACAGACGGGTCCGGTATAACGAGCCATGATCTTCCTTAGCCTCGACGACGCTTTTTGGGGCGACAGCCGTTGTGGGGTAGCGGAGTGACGTCCTTGATGGCTACGACTTCAATGCCGGCCGCGGCCAGCGAACGAATTGCCGTTTCGCGGCCCGAGCCCGGTCCGCGCACCAGTACGTCAACTTTTTTCACGCCGTGCTCCATTGCCGCACGAGCGCACTTCTCGGCGGCGAGCTGCGCGGCGAAGGGCGTCGACTTACGCGAGCCCTTGAAACCGACGTTGCCCGACGAGGCCCACGAGAGCACGTTGCCCTCGGGGTCCGAGATCGACACGATGGTGTTGTTGAACGAACTCTTGATGTGCGCGACGCCAAAGGCGACGTTTTTGCGTTCCTTGCGACGACCCTTGCGGGCCGCGGTGGGCTTAGCCATTACTTCGTAACCTTCTTCTTGCCGGCGACGGTGCGCTTGGGTCCCTTGCGGGTGCGAGCATTGGTGCGGGTGCGCTGACCGCGAACGGGAAGTCCCTTGCGGTGACGAATACCCTGCAGACAGTTGATCTCCATCTTGCGCTTGATGTCTTGTTGCACGTCACGTCGCAGGTCACCCTCGACTGTCACGTTCTGGTCGATGTAGGCACGCAGCTTGTTGACGTCGGCCTCGGCCAAGTCCTTCACGCGCGTCGACTCGTCAATCCCCGTCGCCGCGCAGATCTGCTCGGCGGTCGTGGTACCAACTCCAAAGATGTAGGTCAGCGAAATCACGGTGCGCTTGTCACGCGGGATGTCGACTCCGGCAATACGGGCCATATTCTTCCTCTCCTAGCCCTGGCGCTGCTTGTGGCGGGGGTTCTCGCAGATCACGCGGACGTGACCCGACCGTCGAATGACTTTGCACTTCTCACACATTGTCTTGACGCTGGCGCGAACCTTCATACTTTTTCTTTCTCGACTGGGGAAACTGAGTTATTTGTAGCGGTAGGTGATGCGGCCGCGGGTCATGTCGTAGGGCGTAATCTCGACCTGCACCTTGTCGCCGGGAAGGATACGAATGCGGTGCATGCGCATCTTGCCCGAACTGTGGGCGAGCACGGTATAGCCGTTCTCTAGCTCCACACGGAACATGGCGTTCGGAAGAGGCTCGACGACGGTACCCTCAACGGTAAACGCGTCTTCCTTTGGCTTACTCAGGTTCTTGCTCCTTATTTACGACACTTCGGGGCGTGGCGGAGCAAAAACTCCTCCACGGAAGACTTCTGGGCTACAGCTCAGAGGTCGGCTGATTATTCTACCGGATTCTCCACAGAACGCAAAAGCCCGACTCGCGACCCACCGCACTCGCCGCGCGACGGTCGAGGTCGGGGTTCAAAGCGACCGGTCCCCCCGGGCCCAGAATGTGACCAGCGACCCTAGACCCCTTGCAATTGCAGGGTTCATGCTGGAAGGATGGATTCATCCCCACCCCCAGTTCGCACCTCACTGACGCGAGCGGACTGTCTTGGTCTCTTGGGCGAACAGTCCCTCGCTCGCGTGGTGCTTTCCGTGCGCTGCCTGCCCGCCGCCCTGCCCGTGCGCGTTGGCCTGATTGATGATCGCCACCTCATGTTCGCCTCGAGTGAGGAGACCGTACTGATTGCGGCGCGGCGCGGGGACGTGCTGAGTATCCAGATTGACGGGCTGGAGCCGAGCGGCGCCACGTGGTCGGTGCTGGCGTCAGGCATTGCCGAGCGGGCCCCGAGCGAACCCGCCCTAACCCTCCCCCTGCAAGAGGCCGTGCTGCGCGGGGCCGCCCTCTTTGTCCTGCCGATTTCGGTGGTCGTGGGCGAGCGCATCAATTGAACAGCGCAGCCGGGCCTGTGAGAGGGTGGTCTCGTGGCCTTTCATCAGATCACTGATCCCCAGCGACTCCACGCGTTGATTAGCGCGATTTTGCTCATCGAAGTCGAGGCGGACCTCGATGAACTGCTGAGCAAAATTGTCGAGCACGCGACCGACTTAGTTGGCGCGCGCTACGGCGCCCTCGGGGTGTTGAGCGACGATCACACGTCACTGTCACGCTTTATTACTACCGGCATCGACGACGAGTTGCGTGCCAAAATTGGCGCCCCGCCCAAGGGCGGAGGTCTGCTCGGTGCAGCCATTCATCGCGCGGACATATTGCGCGTCGACAACATCGTGGCCTCGAAGAGCTTCGAGGGGTTCCCGGCGCACCATCCCCCGATGCGCCAGTTTCTGGGCGTACCCGTCAAGACCGGCGACGGTCACATCTACGGCAACCTCTACCTGACCGATCGACTCGACGAGCAGCCCTTTGATGAACAAGACGAACAATTAGTCGAAGCCTTCGGGCGCGCCGCCGGTTTGGTAATTGATCAAGCCATGTTGCGAGACCAGCTGCGCGAACTCACGCTGCAACAAGAACGCGAACGGCTGGCCCGAGACCTCCACGACACCGTTATTCAGCGACTCTTTGGCGTGGGACTCACGTTACAGATCGCCCTCTCGGCGCCCCTCGACGACGAAGTGCGTCGTCGAGTGAATCTCGTCATCGACGAACTCGACACCACCATTCACGAGATCCGCACCACCATCTTCGAGATCGACCGCGACGACGAGGGCGGCCCACTCTCCGAGCGCGTGGCCACTCTCTGTGGTGAGGTGGCGGAACGATTAGGGGTGACGGTGGACTACCAGCTGGCGAGCCAACTCGACGACGGTATTGGTCCGCGCTGTGCGCATCACACCGTGCAGGCCCTTCGCGAGATGCTCGCCAACGTGGCGCGCCACGCGCAGGCGCGGGCGGTGCGCGTCTCGCTGGCCCACGACGATCAGTTACTCGTGCTCGAAGTAGCTGACGACGGCGTGGGTTTTGGCGCACCGATTGGTCCGGGGCGCGGACTGCGTAACCTCACGTCACGCGCGCGCGAACTGGGCGGCGAGTGCACGGTCGAGTCGGCCCCAAGTCGTGGCACACTGGTGCGATGGACCGCGAATCGACTGAGTTGACGTGATTCGACTCCTCCTCGTTGATGACCACGAAATTGTGCGACGGGGGCTTCGCGAACTACTCGAAGCCAACGATGACCTACGCGTCATCGCCGAAGCCGGTTCCCTGCTCGAGGCCAGCACCGTCGACCTTGACCAGATTGACGTGGCCGTGCTCGACGTGCGACTCCCCGACGGCAGCGGCGTGGACCTCTGTCGGACCCTGCACGAACAACGCCCCGACCTCGACGTCATCATGCTCACGTCCTTTGCCGACAGCGAGGCCCTGAACGCCAGCGTGCTCGCGGGAGCTCGCGGCTACGTCTTAAAGAACGTGCGCGGTGACGAACTAGTGCGCGCCATTCGCCGAGTCGTGAAGGGTGAGATGCTCCTCACCACTGATCAGGTCGAACGCGCTCGTGAACGGCTGCGCCGCCAGATTACTGAGGACATTCGCCTCGAGAGTCTCAGCCACCAAGAACGGCGCATCCTGGAACTCTTGAGCGAGGGCTTTAGTAATCGCGAGATTGCGGCCGAAATGTTTCTGGCCGAAAAGACCGTCAAGAACTACGTGTCGAACCTGCTCGCGAAGTTAGGTTTTCAGCGACGCACCGAAGCCGCGCTCTTCGCCCAACGCCAGCACGATCGCCATCATCCGCCGACCTAGGCCACGGTGAAGACTTCGGGTCCGTTCTCGGTGACGGCAATGGTGTGCTCGAAGTGCGCCGACAGCGAGTGATCGCTGGTCAGCACCGACCAACCGTCGTCGAGCATGTAGGTATCGGGACCCCCGACGTTGACCATTGGTTCAATCGCAAAGACCATCCCGGTCTTGAGGGTCGGTCCGGGCGAACCGGGCCAGTAGTTGGGCACTTGGGGGCTCTCGTGCATTGCGGTGCCAATTGCGTGGCCCACGTACTCACGAACCACCGAGAATCCCGCCGCCTCGGCGACGTCTTGCACGGCGCGACCGACTTCGTGTAGTCGCGTCCCGGCGACTAACTGATCGATGCCGGCCCAGAGTGATCGCTCGGTGACTTGCAACAGACGAGTCGCGAGCGCACTGATCTCGCCCACGCCCGCGCTGTAGGCGGCGTCGCCGTGGTAGCCCTCAATAATTGCGCCACAGTCCACCGAGATAATGTCGCCCTCTTGCAAGACGTACTCGCCCGGAATGCCGTGGACAATCATGTCGTTGGGACTCGTGCAGATCACCGCGGGAAAACCGTGGTAACCAAGAAAGTTTGAACGCGCGCCACGCCGCTCGAGCACTTGGGCCGCGAGCTCGTTAAGGTGCGCGGTCGTCACCCCGGGAGCAATAGCGGCGCGGGTCACTTCGTGCATTTCGGCCACCACTTTGCCGGCCTTACGCATCTTGTTGAGCTCGTCGGACGAACGCCTCACGCCAGTCCTCGTTCGCCAATCACCGCCGTGATGGCCGCGTTGACCGTGTCGGCGTCGCGGTCCCCGTCAACCGTGACCAGCAGACCGCGTTCGCGATAAAAGTTGAGCAGGGGCGCGGTATCGCGTTCGTAGGTTTCGAGACGTTTGCGAATTGAATCGGGTGAGTCGTCGGCGCGCTGGATGACGTCGCCCCCGCACGTCGCGCAGGTGCCCGAAATTGCTTCGGGGTCGTGCTCGTTGTAGATCGCGCCACACTCTTGGCAGACTCGTCGCGACGAGAGTCGCTCGGTGACCTTCTCACTCGAGATGTCCAGATTGATGCAGAGCTTCACGCCGTCGTCGCTGAGCAGCGACTCGAGCGCCTGCGCCTGGACCAACGTGCGCGGAAAGCCGTCGAGCAGTGCGCCGCGCTCAGCGTCGGGCTGAGCGAAACGCTCAACGACCAGTCGGTTCACCAGTTCGTCCGACACCAACGCCCCGGCTTCAAGAATCGACTTCACCTCGCGGCCCAATGGACCGTCGGCCTTCACCGCGGCGCGCAACATGTCGCCCGTAGAGACGTGGGGAATGGCGTAACGCTCGGCGAGCCGCTTGCACTGGGTTCCCTTCCCGGCACCCTGCTTGCCCAGGATGACGAGGTTGAGGCGCGTCGTCATGGCTAACGCTTCAAGAAGCCTTCGTAGTTACGCATCATCAACTGACTGTCGATCTGGCGCATCGTTTCGAGCGCCACACCCACCGCAATCAACAACGTGGTGCCGTAGTAGGGAAAGCGGTTGATGTTCCACAGCGCCATCAAGAGACTCGGCACCACGGCGACCGAGGCCAAGAAGAAGGCGCCCACGACGGTAATGCGGCTGAGCAGTTTCGCAAAGAACTTCTCGGTCGGCAGTCCCGGACGAATTCCGGGCACGAAGCCACCCTGCTGACGCAGCAGTTCGGCCTGCTGGTGGGGCTCGAAGGCAATGTAGACGTAGAAGAAGGTGAAGGCGAAGATCAAGACGAAGTCCGAGGCAATGTACAGCAAGCTCGTCGGACGCAGCGAACGGTTCACGAAGTTCTGAAAACCACTCCAGGGAACAATGTTCGACAACAGCACCGGAATGTAGAGCACCGACGAGGCGAAGATAATCGGGATAACGCCCGACTGATTGACCTTTAACGGAATGTAGGTGGAGTTGCCACCCATCTCTTTACGCCCGACCACTCGACGCGCGAAGGTCACCGGAATACGACGCTGGCCGTTATCCATGAAGACAATGAGGACTAAGAGTCCAATGGAAATCAGGAGGATCACCGAGAACTTCAGCGCGCCACCTTCGGCGTAGACCGCTCGGCCCCCCGAGGGTAGACCGGCCACGACGTTCGCGAAGATCAACAGACTCATGCCCTGGCCAATACCGCGCTGGGTAATGAGCTCGGCGAGCCACATCACGAATCCCGTTCCCGCGGTCATGATGATCACCATGAACAGGCCGAGCCCGAGACTGAACTTAGGAATGAGGTCGATATTGAACCCGAGCAGCGCCTGGTCGTGACCGTGGAAGGCGTAGATCAGACCGGTTGACTGCAACAGCGCCAGTCCAATGGTCAAGTACCGCGTGGTCTGGGTGATCTTCTTTTGACCGGTCGCTCCCTCGTCGCGCCACTGGGTCAACTTGGGGATCACGGTCGTGAGCAACTGAATCACGATGGAGCTCGTGATGTAGGGCATAACGCCAAGTCCAAAGACGGCCAAGCGCGTCAGCGCCCCGCCCGAGAACAGGTTCAAGAATCCGAGCACGCCACTGGCGCCGGCCTTGGACTGCAGCAACGTGACCTGGGACCAACTCACGCCAGGGATCGGAAGATTGGCTCCGAGTTGGTACAGACAGATGATGCCAATCGTGAACAGAACCTTGTTACGAAGGTCCGGGACCCGAAAGATGTTCGCGAGACGACTTAGCACGTGCGTGGCCTAGCGGTTCTGGTGCTGGTTGCCCGCTGCGGGAGGACGAACCGAGAACGGCAGGTCTACGACAATCGTCGTACCACCGGCCGCCTCGATTGCGGCCTTGGCCGAAGCCGAGAAGCCGTGCGCCGACACCTGGAGAGCGGACGACAGCGTGCCGCGACCCAAGATCTTGACGAAGTCCTTCTTTCGCGCCAAACCGTTGGTGACCAACACGTCCAGGTTTATCTCGCTCACGCCGAGCTGCGCCAGCGCGTCGAGGTTGACCGGGGTGTAGGCCACGCGGAAGGGGTTGGTGAAACCCTTCAACTTGGGGATGCGCTGCAAGAGCGGAATCTGTCCACCTTCGAAGCCCGCCGGAATCTGTCGACGAGCCTTTTGACCCTTGGTACCACGGCCGGCGGTCTTGCCACCCTTACCACCAATACCGCGACCAACAATCTTCTTGCGGTGCGTGGAGCCCTCGGGCGAATGGAGATCGTGCAACTTCATTAGTTGACCTCTTCTACTTTGATCAGGTGGGGTACTCGCGCAATCATCCCATGAATCTCGGGACGATCGGGCAGTACGTTGCTCTGGCCAATGCCGCGCAGTCCGAGCGCGCGCAGCGTACCGCGGTGCTTGGGCTTGGTGGCAATCGCCGAGCGAATCTGGGTGACTTTAAGTTGGGTCATGCTTAGGCCTCCGTGACCTTGAACAGGTCACCCTCGCGCTGACGTTCGCGGTAGGCGCGCAGCGTCCCCGACGGGATGACGTGATCGGCCGGCTTGTCGCGTGACGCGGCAATCTCCTCGGGACGACGCAACTGCTTCAGTCCTTCGATCGTGGCGTGCGCCACGTTGATCCCGTTGCTCGAACCAAGCGACTTGGCAATGATGTCCTTCACGCCGGCCATCTCCAAAATGGCGCGCGCGGCGCCACCGGCAATAACGCCGGTTCCGGGAGCGGCGGGCTTCATGAGCACGCGACCGGCGCCGGAGCTACCCAGTACTGGGTAGATGATGGTGGTTCCGGCCAGGGGCACGTCAAAGAGATTCTTTCGAGCCTCTTCAATGCCCTTTTGCACGGCGAGTCCCGCTTCTTTGGCCTTGCCGTAGCCGAGACCCACTTTGCCGTTGCCGTCACCGATGACCATGAGCGCCGTGAAGGAGAACCGACGTCCACCCTTGACTACTTTGGACACGCGATTGACCTTGATGGTCCGCTCTTCGTACTGCTCGAGGTCACTCATTAAAACTCCAGTCCGGCACTGCGCAGCGTGTCCGCAAAGGCGGCCACGCGACCGTGGTAGTCGAATCCGCCGCGGTCAAAGACCACGGTGGTGATGTTGGCGGCCTTGGCGCGCTCGGCCAGCACCGCGGCGACGGCCTTGGCGCCCTCAACGTTGCCGCCCGAAGTCGCCTTCATGCTGGCTTCGACTGACGACGCGGCGGCCAGCGTGCGACCAGCGACGTCGTCGATGATCTGCGCCGAGATGTGGCGGTTGGTGCGGCTCACCGCGACGCGCGGACGCTCGGCCGTGCCCGAAAGGCGACGACGGATGCGCTTGTGACGGCGCTGACGTAGTTCACGAGTAGTACGAGCCATTACTTCGCAGCCTTTCCAGCCTTGCGCAACACTCGTTCGCCGAGGTAACGCACACCCTTGCCCTTGTAGGGCTCGGGCTTTCGAATCTTGCGGATTGTCGCGGCAACTTGGCCCACGACTTCCTTGTCGGCGCCCTTGATGATGACGCGTGTCGGACTTGGCACCTCGAAGGTCACGCCCTCGGGAGCTTGAAACTTCACCGGATGCGAAAAACCCAGCGCCAGGTCGAGCGCGTTCGCCCCCGCGGCCGCGGCGCGATAACCCACGCCGATAATTTCGAGTTCCTTGCTCCAGCCTTCGGTCACGCCGTGAATCATGTTCGACACCAGCGTGCGCGTCAGACCGTGCAAGGCGCGGTGGTTGGTCTCGTCACTGGCCCGATCGACCGTCAACACGTCACCCTCTTGGGCCAACGTGATGCCGTCGGGTAGGTTGCGGTTCATCGTGGCGTTCGGTCCCTTAACCGTGACGACACCGTTGGCGACGCTCACCGTCACCGATGAGGGAACCGTGATGGGGTTACGTCCAATACGCGACATCAGCGCACCTCCAGGTTGTTCGCACTCGAGTTACCAGACATAGCAGAGCACCTCGCCGCCGAGCTTGGCCTTTCGAGCTTCGCGGTCAGTCATCAGTCCGTGACTCGTCGAGACAACGGCCACGCCGACGCCGCCGAGCACCTTGGGCATCTGGTCCGACTTCTTGTAGATACGTAGTCCGGGCTTCGAGACTCGCTTGATACCAACGATTGTCTTCTTGCGGTCCTCGGAGTACTTCAACGTGATTTCGAGGGTCGAACCGGGACGGTTCTCACTCTTGGTGACGCTAAAGCCCGCGATAAAACCCTCTCGTTCAAGGAGTTTGGCCAGGTTTTCTTTCAACTTGGAGCTCGGCATCTTCACGCTGTCAAACATTGCCGAGTTAGCGTTGCGGATACGCGTGAGCATGTCGGCGATGGGGTCAGTCATTGTCATAGCTGTCCTCCTACCAACTTGCCTTCGTCACACCGGGGATTTCACCGGCGTGGACCATCTGGCGCAAGCAGATTCGACAGAGCCCGAACTTGCGGTACACCGAGCGTGGGCGGCCACACCGCTCACAGCGGGTGTACGCACGCGTCGAGAACTTCGGGGTCTGCTGCTGCTTGATTCGTAGCGACTTCTTCGCCATGTCTATCGATTCTCCTGTTTGAAGGGGAAGCCGTAGGCGCGCAAGAACGCGCGTCCCTGCTCGTCGGTCGCGGCGGTGGTGACAATCGTGATGTCAAAACCCCGGGGCGAGTCGATCTTGTCGTAGTCAATCTCGGGAAAGATCAACTGGTCGTTGATACCAAACGTGTAGTTGCCACAGCCGTCAAAGGACTTCGGCGAAAGGCCGCGGAAGTCACGGATTCGCGGGATCGCGAGGCTGAGCAGGCGGTCGAAGAACTCCCAGGCGCGGTCGCCGCGCAGGGTGACCTTCACACCAATGGGCTGCTCTTCGCGCAACTTGAAGCTCGCGATGGACTTTTTGGCCCGCGTCACGACCGGCTTTTGCCCAGTGATCAGTTCGAGGTCGCGCTGAGCGCCTTCGAGCAGCGAGGCCTGTTGGGTCGCGCGACCCACGCCCGAGTTCAGCACGATCTTGGTCAAGCGCGGTACGCGCATGATGTTGTCGAGGCCGAGCTCTTCTTTGAGTTGCTGGCGAATGGTGTCGTCAAAGCGCGCCTTTAGACGCGGCTTAGTAGTCGTGCTCATAGCGCCTCTCCACACTTGCGACAGACCCGTACTTTGGTGCCGTCGTCATCCTTAAAACCAACCTTCGCGGGGCCCTTGTGACCACTGCACCACAGCGCCACGTTCGACGCGTGCAGCGGCATCAACTTGTCAATGATGCCGGCCTGCATGGTGGCGCCGGTCTGCTTGGTGTGTCGCTTGGCACTGTTGAGGCCTTCGAGGATGACTCGATTGCTCTTGGGCATTGCCTCTTCGACCTTGGCTCGCTCGCCGCGGAACTTACCGGCCAGAACGAGCACGTCGTCTCCCTTACGAATTTTCATTACAGCACCTCCGGTGCGAGTGAGATGATGCGCATGAACTTCTTGTCACGAAGTTCACGGCCGACCGGTCCAAAGATTCGCGTTCCTCGCGGCTGGAGCTGATCGTTGATCAACACGGCCGCGTTCTCGTCGAACTTGATGTACGAACCATCGGGACGGCGGCGCTCTTTGGCGGTACGAACGACCACGCAACGCACGACGTCACCCTTCTTCACCGCGGCACCCGGGATGGCGTCCTTGACCGTCGCGATAAAGACGTCACCAATCGACGCGTAGCGTCGACGCGTGCCCCCGAGAACTCGGATGCACAGCACTTCTTTGGCGCCGCTGTTGTCCGCGACCTTGAGACGGGACTCTTGCTGAATCATCGCGCACGCTCCACTACTTCAACCAGGCGCCAACGCTTGAGCTTGGACAGCGGACGAGTCTCGCGGACCCGGACCCGGTCACCAATCTTGGCGTCGTTCTTCTCGTCGTGGACGTAGAGCTTCTTCGTACGCTGCACGGTCTTGCCGTAGCGGGGGTGACTGACACGCTCGGTCAGGGCCACTACTACGGTCGAGTTCATCTTGTCCGAGATGACGATACCCTCACGCGTTTTGCGGGGGTTGTCGCGTCCCTCGTCGTCGACGGCGGGCGTCGAGACCGGGGCGGGCGTGGGCACACTCGCGACGGTTTCGACGACGGGCGTCTCGACCGGCTCGTTCGTTTCGTTACTGGTGATGTCACTCATGACGACGCACCCTCTCCTGCGGCCTCGTGGGCCGCGATCTCACGCTCGCGTACGAACGTGGCGAGTCGTGCAATGTCACGACGCACCTCGCCCAGTCGCGCCGAGTTGTCGAGCTGGCCGGTGGCCAACTGGAATCGCAGATTGAACAGCTCGCGACGACTGTCGGCCAAACGCTCTAGCAATTCCGCGTCGCCGAGTAGTCGCATCTCTGCCACACGCTCTCGAGTCTTAGCCATTAGATCGTCACCTCCGGAGCACCGTGGGTCCCGGGACGCACGATGAACTTCGCCTTAATTGGCAGCTTCTGAATGGCGCGGTCCATGGCGGCTCGCGCCAAGGTCTCGTCCACGCCACCAAGTTCGAACATCACGCGACCCGGCTTCACGACGGCCACCCAGAACTCGGGGTTGCCCTTACCCGAACCCATTCGAGTTTCGGCGGGCTTTTGCGTCACCGGCTTGTCGGGGAACACACGAATCCAGACCTTGCCACCGCGCTTGACGTGACGGGTCATCGCGATTCGCGCGGCCTCAATCTGTCGAGCAGTAATCCAACCGGCCTCGAGGGCCTGAATACCAAAGTCACCAAAGGTCAGCTCGGTGCCGCCCTTGGCCATTCCGGTCATGCGACCGCGCTGCTGCTTGCGGTACTTCATTTTGCGGGGCATCAACATGGTTACTCCGCGTCCTTTCGGAAGTGTGGCGTGTCGGACTGATCTTGCGCCGTACGACGCTCAATCTCTTCTTCCACCGTGAGTCGGCGCTCGACCTCATCGTTCGCCTCGAGCAGGTCGGCCGGGTTGACGTCAACGGTGACCAACGTCTCGTCGGTCACGCTCTCGGTGCTGGCCTCGGTGTCCACTCGACGGCGTCCGCCACCAGCTCGCACGACGCCCTTAGGCGCTGCACTCGTGGCCGAAGCCGGCACCGCGTCGCCCGCGGCCATAGCCGCTTCGCGCACGATCTTCTCGTCGTTAGTCAACTGGTAGGGCAAGATGTCGCCCTTGTAGATCCAAACCTTCACGCCAATGCGGCCCGTGGAGGTACGAGCCTCACGAAAGCCGTAGTCAATGTCGGCGCGCAACGTGTGCAGGGGTACGCGGCCTTCACGGTAGGACTCGCGACGCGACATTTCGGCGCCACCGAGACGACCCGAGGCCTGGATACGTACGCCCAGGGCTCCCGCCTTTTGCACGGTCTGAATACCACGCTTCATGGCGCGACGAAAGGCCACGCGGCGCAGCAACTGGTCGCAGATTCCCTGAGCAATCAGAGCGGCGTCGAGCTCGGGCTGCTTGATCTCTTGGATGTTCAGCGAAATCTTGTTCTTCTGACCAGTGATCTTTTCGAGGTCCTTCTTCAAACGCTCGGCCTCGGCCCCACGTCGTCCGATAACGATGCCCGGGCGTGCCGTGTGGATGTCCACGCGGATACGGTCCGAGTTGCGCTCAATCTCGATGCGACTCACGGCCGCGGATTCGAGCTGACGCGTCAGGTAGTCGCGAATCTTCCAGTCCTCGATGACGAGGTCCTTGTAGCCACGCTCTTTGAACCAGCGCGACTTCCAGTCCGTCGTAATACCGAGTCGGAACCCGTAGGGATTTACCTTCTGGCCCATTACTTGTCCGTCTCCTCAGTGGTGTCCTCGGACACCGTCTCGTCGGCCGCGATCTCATCGACGACCTCGTCGTGTGCCGACTCGTCCGTGGCAACCTCGGTCGTCACGTTTTCGATCTCGACCGCGTCGTTCTCAATCGCCTCATTCTCGATTGCTTCGTTCTCCGCGGCCAGCTCGGCGGCGGTCTCACGCTTGTTCAAACTGGCCTGCTGGTCGGCCCGGCGGCGCGATGACGCCACGCGGCGCGTGCGTGACGCGGCGGCCTGGGCACTGCGGGCGGCGCGAAGTACTTCGAGACGACTCTCGTCGAGTCGCGACACGATGACCGTGATGTGACACGAGCGCTTCAAGATCTTGCCGGCGCGACCACGCGCTCGGGGGGTGAAGCGCTTCATGGTGACGCCCTCGTCGGCGTAGGCGGCCGAGACGTAGAGCTCGTCGGCCGACATGCCATCGTTGTTCACGGCGTTGGCGACGGCGGAGGCTAAGACCTTGCCAATCACGTCGGCGGCCTCACGAGTGGTACCCGCCAGAATTTCGCGAGCGGTGTTGACGTCCTCGTTACGCACGAGGTTCAACACCACGCGGGCCTTGCTGGCCGACATGTGGTAGTTGCGCAGCGTGGCGCGGGTGCCGGGACGTTCGTTCAGCTTGGGACCGGTCATTATCGCTTACCCGTCTTCTCTTGTCCGGCGTGGAACTTAAAGGTCCGCGTCGGGGCGAACTCACCGAGCTTGTGTCCCACCATGGATTCGTTTACGAAGACCGGCACGTGACGGCGTCCGTCGTGCACGGCGAAGGTGTGACCGACCATGTCGGGGATCACCGTCGAACGACGGCTCCAGGTCTTGATGACCTTCTTCTCGTTGGCGGCGTTCATCGCGCCCACCTTCTTCAAGAGGTGGGCATCGATGAACGGACCCTTTTTGAGACTGCGTGACATGTTCTACCTACCTCCGCGATCCGCGTCCGCGGCGACGACGAATAATGAGCGCGTCGCTGGACTTGGCCAGGCGCGTACGACCTTCGGGTTGACCCCACGGCGACACCGGGTGACGACCACCCGAGGTCTTACCCTCACCACCACCCAGCGGGTGGTCAACGGGGTTCATGGCCACACCACGAGTCTGGGGGCGAATGCCCTTCCAGCGGTTACGGCCGGCCTTACCGATCTTGATGAGTTCGTGCTCCGAGTTACCCACCGTGCCAAGTGTGGCGCGACAGTCAATGGGCACTCGACGCATTTCGGTCGAGGGCAGTCGCAACGTAGCGAAGCCGCCGTCTTTGGCGACCAACTGCACGCTCATGCCCGCACTACGGGCCATCTTGCCGCCGCCACCGGGGCGCAGCTCGACGTTGTGAACGGTGGAACCAGTGGGAATGAAGCGCATGGGCAGGGCGTTGCCGTTACGGATGTCGGCCTTGGCACCAGACTCCACGACGTCGCCAACCTTCAAACCGTTCGGCGCGAGGATGTAGCGCTTCTCGCCGTCGGCGTAGTGCAACAGCGCAATGCGACAGGTGCGGTTCGGGTCGTACTCAATGGAGGCGACCTTCGCGGGGATCGCGTCCTTGTTGCGCTTGAAGTCAATGATGCGGTACTGCTGCTTGTGACCGCCACCGCGGTGTCGCGAGGTCTTGCGGCCGTAGTTGTTACGACCACCGGTCTTGGGCTTGGGGTCGAGCAGTGACTTCTCGGGTGTGCGCTTGGTGATCTCAGCGAAGTCCGAGACCGTCTGGAAACGACGACCGGGGCTAGTTGGTTTGCGGTGACGCAGTGCCATGCCTGTCCTTAATTCTCGAAGAGGTTGATCGAGTCGCCCTGGCGCAGGGTGACAATGGCCCGCTTCGAGCCGGGGCGCTGGCCCACGACTCCGGTGCGACGATTGCGCGTCGACTTACCCTTGCGGTTGAGCGTGTTGACGTTGGTGACCTTGACGTTGAAGGCCTGCTCGACGGCGTTACGCACGTCGATCTTGGTGGCGCGCGGGTCCACCACGAACACGTAGGTGTGGTTTTCCATCAGGGCGTAGGTCTTTTCGGACACGACCGGACGGATCAAGATGCTCATGGCGTCACGCATCAGTCAATCTCCTTGGCCTTGGGCAACGTTTCGTCAGTGAACAAGACCCAGTCTGAGTTCAAGACGTCGTAGGCGTTGATTTCGCCAGCGTCGATGGTCTTGACGAAGTCCAGATTGCGAAATGAGTGGAAGGCCACGGCGTCTTCACGAGCCAGCACCACGAGGATCTTGCCCTCGAGGCCCATCGCGCTCAGGGCTGCCACGGCGTCCTTGGTGCGTGGCATGGTCCAGTTAGCGAAACTGTCAACGACCGCGACGTGCGACTCGGACGCGCGGTCCGACAGCGCGGAGTGCAGGGCCAAGCGAATCATTTTCTTGGGCGTCTTTTGGTCGTACTTGCGAGGCTTGGGTCCGAGCGCAATACCACCACCCGGGTAGTGCGGCGCACGAATGGTGCCCTGGCGAGCGCCACCAGTTCCCTTTTGGTTAAACGGCTTCTTGCCACCACCGCGAACCTCTTTACGAGTCTTGGTGGACTGGGTGCCCGCACGCTTCGCGGCGAGCTGGGCTTTGATCACTTGGTGCAGTACCGCCATGTTGGGCTCGATACCAAAGATGGTGGGCTCGAGGCTGACGTTACCCAACGTGGTGCCGTCGAGACTCTTGCGTTGCGCCGAACGCTTCTGGGGTGCGGGACGGTCCTTCTTGATCGGACCGCGCAGCGTAAAGACGTCGCTCATCGCTTACCTCCGGCCTTCATGGGATTCTTCACCGACGTGCGCAATACCACGACGCCGCCACGGGGGCCGGGAACGGCACCCTTGACCAGCACGAGGTGACGCTCGAGGTCGACACCGATTACTTCAAGATTGGTGGTGGTGACTTGACCGCCACCCATCCGCCCAGCCATTTTCGTGCCCTTAAAGACGCGGCCGGGCGTAGCGCAAGCGCCAATCGAACCCGGAGCACGGTGGTGCTTGTGGTTACCGTGCGCGGCGCCTTGTCCTTTGAAGTTGTGGCGCTTCATGCCACCGGCAAAGCCCTTACCTTTGGACACGGCCGTGGCGTCAATCATTTCGCCCTTCACCAGCGTGTCGGCCAAAATCTCTTGGCCCACGCTGTAACCGGTTACGTCATCGAGGCGCAACTCCACGAGCTTTTTGCCCGGGGTGACGCCGGCCTTATCGAAGTGGCCCATCTCGGGCTTGGAGAGCGTCGAGACACGACGGGTGCCCCAGGTGACCTGCACGGCACTGTAACCCTCTTTTTCGGGAGTCTTAACTTGGACGACTCGAGCTGGGCTGACGCGAACGACCGTTACCGGAATCGCTCGATTCTGGTCGTCCCAGACCTGGGTCATGCCCACCTTCTCGCCGACGATCGCTTTGGTCGCCACGTGTGCCTCTCTCTACTGGTTCCGCGTATCGGTTCATCCGACACACAGACGCTCCGCCGGGCCATAAAACCCGAACGGAGCGCTCGACTGGTTTGGTTCAGCGTCCCTCGGGTGAGGCAACTGAACACATCAACTGTTCTCCGGCAAACTTCGCCAGACCCTAAATGCAGGGATACTTACCGTACACCATGGGACCCCGCCAGCGCAAAGTCGCGGGCGGGGTCCGGTGGTGGTTACTAGCTCTGGCGGATCTTGATTTCGATGTCCACACCCGCCGGCAGGTCGAGGCGCTGTAGCGCATCAACCGTTTTGGGGGTCTGGTCCACGATGTCCAAGAGGCGCTTGTGTACGCGCATCTCGAAGTGCTCGCGGCTGTCCTTGTGCTTGTGCGGCCCGCGAATCACCGTGTAACGGTGCTTCTCGGTCGGCAGCGGCACGGGACCCTGCACGCGGGCGTTAGTGCGCTCGACCGTTTGCACGATCTTCGCGGTGGACTGGTCCAAGACGCCGTGGTCGAAGGCCTTCAGCCGGATTCTGATGGTTTGTCGGTTGTCGGCCATGACCTAACTACTTCAGGATCTTCACGACACGGCCCGAACCCACGGTACGGCCACCCTCGCGGATGGAGAAGGTCAGACCCTCTTCCATGGCGATTGGCTTACCCAGGGTGACGGTCATCTCGGTGTTGTCACCGGGCATAACCATCTCGGTGCCGGCCGGTAACTCAATGGTGCCGGTGACGTCGGTGGTGCGGAAGTAGAACTGGGGACGGTAGTTCGCGAAGAACGGCTTGTGACGGCCGCCTTCTTCCTTGGTCAACACGTAGACCGAGGCCTCGAACTGGGTGTGCGGCGTGATGGTACCGGGCTTGCACAGCACCTGACCACGCTCGACTTCTTCCTTCTTCGTACCACGAAGCAGGGCGCCGAGGTTGTCACCCGCTTGACCTTCGTCGAGCAGTTTGCGGAACATCTCGATACCAGTAACGGTCGTCTTTTGCGTGTCACGAAGACCCACGATCTCGACTTCGTCACCGACCTTGATGATGCCCTGCTCAACCTTGCCGGTCACCACGGTGCCACGACCAGTGATGGACATGACGTCCTCAATGGACATGAGGAATGGCTTCTCGGTCGAACGCACGGGCTCGGGGATGTAACTGTCCACCGCGTCCATGAGCTCCATGACCTTGTCGCCCCACGCGCTGTCGCCCTCAAGGGCCTTCAACGCCGAGACGCGCACAATGGGCGTGTCGTCACCGGGGAAGTCGTAGCTGGTGAGCAGCTCACGAATCTCCATCTCGACGAGCTCGAGGAGCTCTTCGTCTTCGACCATGTCGGACTTGTTGAGCGCGACCACGATGAAGGGCACACCAACCTGACGAGCGAGCAGCACGTGCTCACGAGTCTGGGGCATGGGACCGTCAGTGGCGGACACGACCAAAATAGCGCCGTCCACCTGGGCCGCACCGGTGATCATGTTCTTCACGTAGTCGGCGTGGCCGGGCATGTCGACGTGGGCGTAGTGACGCTTCGCGGTCTCGTACTCCACGTGGGCAATGGAAATCGTAATACCGCGCTGACGCTCTTCGGGGGCCTTGTCGATCTGATCGAAGGGGGTGAAGGCCGATCCGGGGATGCGCTCGGACAGTACTTTGGTAATAGCCGCAGTCAACGTGGTCTTGCCGTGGTCAATGTGACCCATGGTGCCAATGTTTACGTGGGGCTTCGTTCGCTCGAACTTCTGCTTTGCCATTGTCGGGGACTAACTTTCTCTCTCGTGACTGATCCACGGTGGATCCGTCTGGTTGGTTTCGGCCCTCCCCGACGACGGTTTGGACCTTGGTTGCACTGGTTGCCCAGCTCCTACGCGCCAGTGGCCTTAGCGACGATCTCCTTTGCGATCGCCTCAGGTACTTCCGCGTACGAATGGAACTGCATGGTGTACGTCGCGCGCCCTTGGGTGCGAGAACGCAGGTCAGTAGCGTAGCCGAACATGTCCGCTAGGGGCACAAGGGCCCGAATTGCTTGGCTGTTGCCCTTTTGTTCCATGCCCTCGACGCGACCACGGCGACTCGACAGGTCACCAATCACGTCGCCCATGTAGTCCTCGGGGGTCACGACCTCGACGGCCATAACGGGCTCGAGCAGGACCGGACTGGCCATGCGAGCCGCCTTCTTCACGCAGATCGATCCCGCGATTTTGAAGGCCATTTCTGAAGAGTCCACGTCGTGGTAGCTACCAAACGTCAGTCGCACGCGCACGTCGACCATGGGGTAACCCGCGAGCACGCCCGAGGTCAACGCCTCAGTGATGCCCTGGTTGACCGGCTGGATGTACTCCTTGGGAATAACACCACCCGAAATTTCGTCCACGAACTCGTAGCCCCCGCCGGGCCCAGTGGGCTCGAGGGTAATAACGACGTGGCCGTACTGACCCTTACCACCGGTCTGGCGCACGTACTTCTCTTCGACCTTGGTGACGGTCTTTCGAACTGTTTCGCGGTAGGCCACCTGGGGCTTACCGACGTTGGCGTCAACGGAGAACTCGCGCAACATACGGTCCACGAGGACTTCGAGGTGCAGCTCACCCATGCCCGAGATAACGGTCTGGCCGGTCTCTTCGTCGGTGCGCACGCGAAAGGTCGGGTCCTCTTCGGAGAGTGAGTACAGCGCCTTGGACAACTTCTCCTGGTCGGCCTTGGTCTTGGGTTCGACGGCGACGTGGATGACGGGCTCGGGGAACTCGAGGGTTTCGAGCTGGATGGGATTGTCGATCGAGCTCAACGTGTCACCGGTCGTGACCTGCTTGAGACCCACCGCGGCGATGATGTCGCCGGTGCGAATCGTGTCGAGGTCCTCGCGGTTATTCGCGTGCATCAACAAGAGACGCCCGAGGCGCTCCTTCTTCATGCCCTTCGTGGTGTTCACCACGGTGTCACCCTTTTCGAGGGTGCCCGAGTAGACGCGCAGGTACGTCAACTTACCGACGTAGGGGTCAGTCATGATCTTGAAGGCCAACGCCGCAAACTGCTCGTCGTCGGCGGGACGACGTTCGAGGACGTCTTCCTTACCGGGCTTGGTGCCCTGAGTCGGCGGCAGGTCCACGGGCGAAGGCAAGAAGTCGACCACCGCGTCGAGCATGGGCTGGACACCCTTGTTCTTAAAGGCGGTGCCGTTCAGAATTGGCACGCAGTGATTCTCGAGCGTACCCACGCGCAGCGCGCGACGGATGTCGGCCGTGGTGATCTCTTCTTCGCCCAATACCTTTTCCATCAAGGCGTCGTCAAAGGTGGTGAGCACGTCGAGCAACTTGGTGCGGTACTCCTCGGCCTGAGCTTGGTACTCGGCGGGAATGTCGACGACCTCGAGCTCTTCGCCCTTGTCGTCGTGGTAGATCGTGGCCTTCATCGAGCAGATGTCGATAATGCCCAAGTAACCGCCTTCGGCCCCAATAGGCAACTGAATAACGGCTGGAACGCAGTCGAGTCGGTCGGCAATCATGTCGACGCAACGAAAGAAGTCCGCCCCGACGCGGTCCATCTTGTTGACGAAACAGATGCGCGGCACGTGGTACTTATTGGCTTGGCGCCACACGGTCTCGGTCTGGGGCTCCACCCCCGCTACGGCGTCAAAGACCGCCACGGCGCCGTCGAGCACGCGCAGACTGCGCTCGACTTCCACGGTGAAGTCCACGTGACCGGGGGTGTCAATGATGTTGATGCGATGACCATCCCACTGACAGGTCGTCGCGGCCGAAGTAATCGTGATGCCCCGCTCTTGTTCTTGGACCATCCAGTCCATCGTCGCGGCACCTTCGTGCACTTCACCGATTTTGTAGTTCTTACCGGTATAGAAGAGGATGCGTTCGGTGGTGGTGGTCTTACCGGCGTCGATGTGCGCCATGATGCCAATATTGCGAACTTTGTCGAGGGGGAACTCGCGCGCGGTCATGTCAGTGATCAGATCTTTCTTCGTTTACCAGCGGTAGTGCGCGAACGCCTTGTTGGACTCGGCCATTTTCGCCATGTCCTCACGGCGCTTCACGGCCGCGCCCACGCCGTTACTGGCGTCAATAATTTCATTCGCGAGGCGCTCGGCCATCGTCTTCTCACGACGCTTCTTAGCGAAGTCGGTGAGCCAGCGAATCGCGAGCGTCGTTGCGCGGCGAGGACGAACCTCGACCGGTACTTGGTAGGTGGTACCACCAACGCGGCGGCTGCGAACTTCGAGTTCGGGACGCACGTTTTCGAGGGCACGCTTCAGGGCCGCGACGGGGTCAGCGCCCGTCTTTTGCTCGACGGTTTCGAGAGCGGTGTAGACAATGCGCTCAGCGATCGTGCGCTTGCCGCGCTCGAGAATTTTGTTGGTGACCTGGGTCACGAGCACCGATTTGTAGATCGGGTCGGGAACGAGCTCGCGACGTTCAGCGGGGCCTTTACGAGGCATTAGCTCTCCTTCTTTGCGCCGTAGCGGCTACGGGCCTGCTTGCGGTCACGCACGCCTGAGGTGTCGAGCGCGCCGCGGATGATCTTGTAGCGCACACCGGGGAGGTCCTTTACGCGACCGCCACGCACCAGCACAATGGAGTGCTCTTGGAGGTTGTGGCCAACCCCGGGGATGTACGCCGTGACCTCAACGCCCGAGGTCAAACGCACACGCGCGACCTTTCGCAGAGCCGAGTTCGGCTTTTTCGGCGTGACCGTGTGCACGCGAGTGCACACGCCACGACGCTGCGGGGCCCCCTTCAGGGCCGGCGTCTTGGTCTTGGATACTTTGTCCTGCCGGCCTTTTCGGACCAACTGTGCAATTGTGGGCACGCGGAACCTCTTCTGGTTGTACTTCGTTCTGGACTGCGCCGGCTGGGGCCGGCACACGGACTGACTATCCTACGACACCCAGACCCACTACGGCAAGCCCGGCACCGTTACCGGTGCCCGACCTGCTCTAGAGAGCCTGACCGCCTAACTGATCTTCGGGGTTAATCGCGTCGTCTTCGGGCAGCGCCGACTCGTCATAACTGGCCCCAATGTTCTGGAAGGCCGCCATGTCGGCACTAAAGGTGTCGTCGCTCGTAAGTTCACCCAAAAGGTTGGCGAAGTCGAGTTCATCATCGGAGACCTGCGCCCAGTCGGGCAACAGCACCGCGTCGGGCATATCCAGACGCAAACGGCTGCGGTTGTAGTAGTCCAGGCCCGATCCGGCCGGGATCAACTTACCAATAATGATGTTCTCCTTCAGGCCGACCAGGTGGTCGCGCTTACCCTCAATCGCCGCTTCGGTGAGTACCCGAGTCGTCTCTTGGAACGAAGCTGCCGAGAGCCACGAATCAGTCGCCAGGGAGGCCTTGGTAATACCCATGAGCTGGGCACGACCGTCGGCTGCTTCCTTGTTACTGGCCTCGAGCTCGTCGTTGGTGTCGTTAAAGAGCTTGACGTCGACCATCGCCCCGGGCAGCCACACCGACTCACCGGCGTCAACAATCTGCACGCGACGGGTCATCTGGCGCACGATTAGTTCAATGTGCTTGTCGTGAATCGATACACCCTGGTCGCGATAGACGTTCTGGACTTCTTCGGTCAAGTACTGCTGGGTCTCTCGAGTACCACGGAACTTCATCATCTCTTTGGGGTCAAGCGGTCCGTCGTGCAACGGCGTACCGACCTCAACCTCTTGACCGTCTTCGACGTGCAGGTGGCGAGCAATCGAGATGGACTCTTCTTGCTGCTCACCTTCGTTGGAGACGACCGTGACCTTGCGCTCACGTCCAATTAACTCCACGTGCACGATGCCCGAGTGCTGAGCCACCTTGGCGGCACCCTTAGGGGTACGCGCCTCGAAGAGCTCCACGACTCGCGGCAGACCGTGGGTGATGTCGCTTTCGGTTACTCCACCGGAGTGGAACGTACGCATCGTCAGCTGGGTCCCCGGCTCACCGATCGACTGCGCGGCAATGACGCCCACGGCCTCACCGAGCTCGACGAGTTGGTGCGTCGCGAGTGACAGTCCGTAACAAGCGGCACAGACTCCCTGCACCGCGTCACAGGTCAACGTGGCGCGCACGCGCACGCGCGTCACGGCCGCGTCGTCGCGCAAGCGCTCAACATCGTCCATCATCAACATGGTGCCCGCGGCGTAGAGGGTGCCGTCACTTAGGGTGACGTCCTCGGCGACCACGCGACCCCAGAGCTTCGTCTCGAGGTGCGCACGCTGAGCTCGAGTATCGGGTGCCACGTGCTCAATCCACATGCCGCGCGTCGTGCCACAGTCGAACTCCTTAACAATGAGCTCTTGGGCCACGTCGACGAGTCGACGGGTCAAGTAACCCGAGTCCGCGGTGCGCAGTGCGGTGTCGCCCAGTCCCTTACGGGTACCGTGCGTCGAAATGAAGTACTCGAGCACCGAGAGGCCTTCGCGGAACGAAGACTTGATCGGACGAGGAATCATCTCACCACGCGGGTTCGATACGAGGCCCTTCATGGCCGCAATCTGGCGAATCTGCTGACTGTTACCACGAGCACCCGAGTCCACCATCATGCGGATCGGGTTATCGAAGGTCGCGTTCATGGCGCGGTCGGTGGCGTCACCGACCTCCTTGTTCGCGTTGGTCCAGATTTCAATCTCTTGCTGGCGACGCTCGTCGTCGACAATAACGCCGCGACGGTAGTTGGTCTCCACCTTGGCGGCCTGCTCTTCGTACTTGTTCAAGATCGCCATCTTTTCGGACGTCGTGACGACGTCCGAAATCGAGATCGTGAGACCCGACTGCGTCGCGAAGCGGAAGCCCAATGACTTAATCGCGTCGAGCGCCTCGGCCACCTCTTGGCGACTAAAGCCACCCGAGATCTCTTCGACGATGACACCAATGGGCATGGCGTTCTTACCAATGACCGACTCCACGTAGCGGAAGCCAAAGGGCAGCGCTTCGTTAAAGAAGACTCGACCCGGTGTCGTCACCAAACTGCGACTCGCTCCCTTGACTTCAATACCGGCCGCGTCCAGACGCGTGTCGAGTGAGGAGCCCTCGAGGGGACGGATCTCAATCGGAGTTCGCAACGTCAGGGTCTTATCACCAATGGCGTTTTCGATCTCGTAGACGTGACGGAAGACTCGCGGGTTTGCCAACTCCTGGTCTGCGGGCAACGTGAGGTAGTACGCACCAAAGACCATGTCCTGGGACGGCTCCGTGATTGGACGACCGGTGGCCGGCGTGAAGATGTTGTTGGTCGAGAGCATCAAGATTCGTGCTTCCGCCTGCGCTTCGGCCGACAGTGGCACGTGCACCGCCATCTGGTCACCGTCAAAGTCCGCGTTGAACGCCTTGCAGACGAGCGGGTGAATCTGAATGGCCTTACCGTCAACGAGTACTGGTTCGAAGGCCTGAATACCCAGTCGGTGCAACGTCGGCGCTCGGTTGAGCAGCACCGGGTGTTCGCGGATGACCTCTTCGAGGACGTCCCACACCACGGCCTTACGCCGCTCGACCATACGCTTGGCGCTCTTGATGTTCTGAGCCATCTGGGTCTCAATGAGGCGCTTCATGACGAAGGGCTTAAAGAGCTCGAGGGCCATCATCTTGGGCAGACCACACTGGTGCAGCTTTAGCGTCGGTCCCACCACAATGACCGAACGGCCGGAGTAGTCCACGCGCTTTCCGAGCAAGTTCTGACGGAATCGTCCCTGCTTACCCTTCAACATGTCCGAGAGACTCTTCAAGGGACGACCACTCTGGCCGGCCACGGGTCGACCACGTCGTCCGTTGTCGAACAGGGCGTCCACTGCTTCTTGAAGCATGCGCTTTTCGTTGTTCACGATGATGTCGGGCGCGCCCAGGTCTAACAGACGCTTCAGTCGGTTGTTGCGGTTAATCACGCGACGGTAGAGGTCGTTGAGGTCACTAGTGGCGAAACGGCCACCGTCGAGCTGCACCATGGGGCGCAGGTCCGGAGGAATAACCGGCACGGCTTCGAGAATCATTGCTCGCGGGTCATTCAAGCGACGACCTTGATCGTCGCGTCGGTTAAACGACTGCACGATAGCCAAACGCTTCAAGAACTTGGCGTGACGCTGTGCGCTCAGGGGCTTGCGGCCATCTTTCGCGTCAATCATCTCGCGCATCTTGCGCTCTTCGTCGTCGAGGTCCATGCGGTCGATCAACTGCAAAATTGCGTCAGCGCCCATGCCGCCTTCGAAGTACTCGCCGTAGCGGAACTCCATTTCGCGGTAGAGCACTTCGTCTTCGATGATGGCTCGTGAGTGCAGGCCCTCGAACGCGTCAAAGGCGGCCTTGGCGAGGTCGCGCTCTTCGGCGAATCGTGAGCGAACCCCGTCGAGCTCCTTCTCGGTGCCGCGCTGGAGCGCTCGAAGTTCCGACTCCTTAGCCCCGTCCTCTTCCAGCTTGGCGGCGCGCAGCTCGATGTCTTTCAGCTTGTTGTCCAGAGCCTTCGCCTCACGCTCGGCAATCTCCAACTGCTCGTCGGCCAGACCGGCGCGCAGATCCGCGAGGTCCTCGTGTCGACGATCAATGTCGACGTGCGTAACCATGTGGGCGGCGAAGTAGATGACCTTCTCTAACTGCTTAGCCTTGAGCTCTTCTTTGGGAGCGGTACCCATGAGCAGGTACGCGAGCCATGAACGAGTACCTCGTAAGTACCAAATGTGCACCACCGGCGCCGACAGCGCAATGTGGCCCATACGGTCACGACGAACTTTGTCACTCGTTACTTCAACACCACAGCGCTCACAGACGATGCCCTTGAAACGAACTCGCTTGTACTTGCCACAGGCGCACTCCCAGGCTTTTTGGGGGCCGAAAATCTTCTCGCAGAACAGACCGTCCTTCTCGGGACGCAGGGTGCGGTAGTTAATGGTCTCGGGCTTCTTTACTTCGCCCGAGCTCCAACTACGGATGTTCTGCGCCGTCGCGAGGCCAATGCTGATCTCTTCGAACTGGTTGACGTCTAACGGACTCATGACAACTTCCTTTCGGCGGCACGGCGCGCGTCCTCTTCGTCACTGCCACGCTCGGGTCGACTGATGTCAATACCCAACTCACGCGTGACCGAGAAGAAGTCCTCTTCGGTGTCGGCCAGATCAACGTGCTGCTTGTTCTTGTCTCGTACCTCAACGTTGAGACAGAGTGACTGCATTTCCTTGATCAATACCTTGAACGACTCGGGGATACCCGGCTCGGGTAGGTTCTGACCCTTCACAATGGCTTCGTAGGCGCGCTCGCGACCCTTCATGTCGTCAGACTTGACGGTCAAGAGTTCTTGCAGGGCGTACGCGGCACCGTAGGCCTCGAGAGCCCAGACTTCCATCTCACCAAATCGCTGACCACCGAACTGGGCCTTACCACCGAGGGGCTGGGCCGTAATCATTGAGTACGGACCAGTCGAACGTGCGTGAATCTTGTCGTCGACCATGTGGGCGAGTTTCAAGATATAGGCATAACCAACCGAAATTGGACTGTCGTAGGCAATACCGGTGCGACCGTTGAAGAGGGTGACCTTTCCGTCGTTGTCCCCCGCCAGTAGTCGCTTGCCATTCGCGCCGTCGACGTTGAGCGTCGCGAACGTCTCTTGAATGGTGGGCTTATCCTTCGCCCGTTCCTTTTCGTCCCAGTGAGCACCATCAAACGACGGCGTCGCCACGTAGACCGCGGGCTCAGTACGAGGACGAGTCTTACGGTACGGACGCGTGGCGCCCTTTTGGTCGTCATGACCCGACGTGCCCACCGCAGGGTTCACGGTGATACCGGCCCAGCCGTGACGCGCCGCGTACCCCAAGTGACTTTCGAGCACCTGGCCCACGTTCATTCGACTCGGTACACCAAGGGGGCTCAAGATGATGTCCACCGGGGTACCGTCTTCGAGGAACGGCATGTCCTCTTCGGGTAGAATCTTCGAGATGACACCCTTGTTGCCGTGTCGTCCGGCGAGCTTGTCGCCTTCGGAGATCTTTCGCTTCTGGGCCACGTAGACCTTGACCAGCTGATTCACGCCGGGCTGCATCTCGTGATCTTCGTCACGCGAGTAGACCTTGACGTCAATAACCTTGCCGGACTCACCGTGGGGGACCTTCAGCGAGGTGTCGCGCACTTCGCGCGCCTTTTCACCGAAGATGGCACGCAACAGACGCTCTTCGGGCGACTGCTCGGTCTCACCCTTGGGCGTGACCTTGCCCACGAGAATGTCACCGGGCTGCACTTCGGCACCGATGCGCACAATGCCGCGGTCGTCGAGGTCGGCCAGAATGTCGTCGGGCAGGTTCGGGATGTCGCGCGTAATTTCCTCGGCACCCAACTTGGTGTCGCGCGCGTCAATCTCGTACTCCTTGACGTGGATCGACGTCAAGACGTCGTCACGCACGAGACGCTCATTCAAGATGATGGCGTCTTCGTAGTTGTAGCCCTCCCACGGCATGTACGCGACCAACAGGTTTTTGCCGAGCGCGAGCTCACCGTGCGACGTGCTCGTTCCGTCAGCCAGCAGGTCGCCGGCCTTGACCGTCTCGCCACCAAAGACGAGGGGCTTCTGGTTGATCGAGGTGTCTTGGTTGGAACGGCGGAACTTGTTCAAGTTGTACTGCTTCTTGCCCAAGGCCTTGCCGTAACGGTCGGTGACGTGCTTTTCGTACTCCACCACGACGCGGTCGCCAGAGACGAGACGCACAACGCCATCGCCTTCGGCAATCAAAACGTCACCCGAGTCCAACGCGGCGCGCTGCTCCATGCCGGTGCCCACGAAGGGCGCCTCGGGCATGATCAGAGGTACAGCCTGCTTTTGCATGTTGGCGCCCATCAACGCACGCTGGGCGTCGTCGTGCTCCACGAAGGGGATCAGCGAGGTCGCGACCGAAATAATCTGCTTGGTCGATACGTCCATCAACTGCACTTCGTCGGGCTTCACAAAGTCGATCTCCGACGTCGTCGACGAGGACTTGTTCGCCGAACCCACGCGCAGTCCGGTACCGAGTGGGCCACGACGTACGAGTACGCGGTCACCCTTCAGTACACCTTTGTCGTCGACTTCGGTGTTGGCCTGGGCAATAACGAAACGCTCTTCTTCGTCGGCGGTGAAGTACTTAATCTCACCGGTGACGCGGCCACCTTCGACGACACGATACGGCGTCTCAATGAAACCGTAGGAGTTAATACGTGCGTAGTTCGCGAGGTAGCCAATAAGTCCCACGTTGGGGCCTTCGGGCGTCTCAATCGGACACATACGTCCGTAGTGCGATGAGTGGACGTCTCGAACTTCGAGACCGGCACGCTCACGCGACAGACCACCTGGTCCCAGCGCGGAGAGTCGTCGCTTGTGGGTCAGACCCGACAGCGGGTTGTTCTGGTCCATGAACTGACTCAGCTGGGACGTCGCGAAGAACTCCTTGATCGCCGACATCACTGGTCGGATGTTGATCAACGTCTGGGGCGCGATCGCCTCAACGTCTTGGGTGTTCATGCGCTCACGTACGACTCGCTCCATGCGCGACAGACCGGTACGCAAAGCATTTTGAATCAGTTCGCCCACGCTGCGGATACGGCGGTTCGCGAAGTGGTCCTGGTCGTCGATGTGGTACGTCGTCTCCTTGGCGGTGCGGTCGCGCGCCAAGTTCAACAGGTAGGTCGCCGCAGCCAGTACTTCGGCCTTGGACAACACGTGCAGGTCCGGGTTCGGACGCTCGAGCAGGTCGCCAAAGAGCTCAAGGTTCTTCGCGACTTCGCTACCGAGCTTGCGGTCGAGCTTGTAACGACCAACTCGACTGAGGTCGTAACGCTTCTCGGAGAAGAAGGCGCCCTCAAAGTACTGACGAGCCGCTTCAATAGTCTGCACTTCACCCGGACGGGCGCGACGGTAGATCTCGAGCCACGCGGTCTCTTGGCTGGCGCGAGCAAAGTTCTCGGGCGTGTCGTCAAGGTTGTACTTGTCCATGTGCTTGGCGATTTCGGTAAGAGCCTTTTTCCAGTCCACGTGGAACTGGTCGTCGAGGAACTCAAAGTGCTCTACGAACTTGGTGAAGAAGGCCTCATCCATTTTCGTGTCGAGCGCGCGCAGCAGAGTGAAGATCGATACGCGACGCTTACGCGCAATACGCGCACCCGCGTTCGCGGGCTTGTTCTTCTTCTCTTCGAGGTCGACCTGCAACCACTCACCGCGACTCGGGTGAATCGTGCCTTCGAAGGCAACCTTCTCGTCCTTGCCGGGCTGGAAGAGTACGCCGGGTGAACGCACGAGCTGGCTGACGACGACTCGCTCGGTACCGTTAATAATGAAGGTGCCCTGTTCGGTCATGATCGGGAAGTCGCCCATGAAGACGGTCTGTTCTTTGATCTCACCCGTTTCGGAGTTCAAGAAACGTGCTCGCACGAAGATGGGTTGCGAGTAAGTAGTCGCGCGTTGACGACACTCTTCGACGGTGAACTTCGGTGGACTCTTCAAGTCCGCGTCGTCGGGATCAAACTCGAGTTCGAGTGAGAGTCGACCGGTGAAGTCTTGGATTGGCGAGATAGCCTCGAAGGCCTCACGCAGTCCTTGCTTCATGAACAGGTCAAAGCTGTCCCTCTGGATTTCGAGAAGATTCGGTAGTGGGTGAGCTTCACCCAAGGCCGAAAAATTAAAGCGTTCGGGGCTAGTGGACCGAGACGTCAACGGTCTATCCTCCGTGTAAGTGGGCGGCTACAAGATGTTTCGTCCGTGACCACGCAACCAACGACGCCAAGGGTCGGCAAAGTTGAGCGCAGGGACACGGTCTTTCAACACTAGTGGCTCACCGAGGGGATGCGCAACTGGCGCTCCCCAGCGGGACGCGCTCGCCGAGGCGATTGCTTCACCATAGGCACAGTTAGGCCCGCGGTCAAGTACCACGGCGACAAAAAGCCCCGGTCGGCGTACCGACCGGGGCTTTAAGCCAAATTCTTTGGGCTACTTGACTTCTACCGTGGCACCAGCGGCCTCGAGGGCAGCCTTGGCCTTGTCGGCGTCCGCCTTGGAAACCTTCTCGAGTACGGGCTTGGGGGCACCGTCCACGAGGTCCTTGGCTTCCTTCAGACCCAAGTTCGTCAAGGTACGTACTTCCTTGATGACCTGAATCTTCTTTTCGCCACCACTCGTCAAGATGACGTCGTAGTCGCTCTTCTCTTCAGCGCCGGCACCGGCGTCGCCGCCGCCACCCGCTGCGGGTGCCGCGGCCACGGCCGCAGGAGCCGCCGCAGTTACGCCGAACTTCTCTTCGAACTCCTTCAGGAGTTCGCTCAACTCAATGACGGTCAATGCAGCAATGCCGTCGAGAATCTGGTCCTTGGTCAGGGTTGCCATGTTGATTCCTTTCTTTCCTTGGTAACGCGGTTGTGGTTATTCGGCCGGTTCGCTCGCGGCGTCCTCAACGGGCGCCTCGGTGGTTTCAGCTTCGGCGACGACCTCGGGGGTCTCCTCCTCCACTGCGACCTCCGCGACAGCTGCCGCGGCGTCGTCGCTCGCTGCGGGTGCAGCTTCCTCGACCCCGGCCGGAGTCGCGGCGGCCTCGACCTTTTCGACAACGGGGGCGACGGGGCCGCCCTTGCTGTCGATCAGGGCCGAAAGACCGTAGGCGAAGTTTTGTGGCACGGCCTTCAAGAGACCGGCCATGGTGCGAAGTGGTGACGCAATGAGACCCGCCAACTGGGCGAGCAGCACGTCGCGGCTCGGCAGATCGGCCAGAGCGAGTAGATCCTTCAAGGAGAGTGACTTACCATCGACCACGCCACCCTTAACGATCAGGGCCGGAGTCTCTTTGGCAAAGTCGCGCAGGGCCTTGGCGACGGCCGAGACTTCGCCATCAACGAAGGCAATGGCGGTGGGGCCTTCGAGGAACTCACCCAGTGATTCCACGGCACTGCCCGCAATAGCGCGACGCACGAGCGTGTTCTTAAATACTTTGTAGTCAGCGCCCAACGCGCGCAGTTGACGACGAAGGGCCGAGATCTCGGCCACGGTCATGCCGCGGTACTCGGTGACGACCGCAGTCGACGTCGCGTCCACGCGGACTTTAAGTTCGTCGACGGTGGCGACCTTGGCGGTGCGAACCTTGTTCATGCTGACTCCTTCACCGGATGCCGCCCGGTACGGGCCTCGGGCATCCCAGCGAACGAGTCTCGTAAGACTCGAACTCCTCGTCAGGTGGACTGCTGTCCTTTACGGGGTCTCCCCCACCGGATGTCTTCGGCGTTCTTAAAAAATCTGTGGCACAACTTCGTCCGAGGTCGCCATCGTAGTGGCCTCGCTACCTCGTCGTCAAAACCTCGGCTACGCCGAGGCGAGCACCTCATCAACGGCACGCGCACGAGCCGGGTCAATCTTCACGCCGGGTCCCATCGTTGACGAAACCGTCACGCTCAAGAGGTAGCGACCCTTCGCACTCGCGGGCTTGACGCGCAGAATCTCGTCAATCACGGCCTGTACGTTCTTCACGAGGTCGTCACGCGAGAAGCTCACTTTGCCCACGCGTAACTGCACGTTGCCAATTTTGTCGGTGCGGTACTCCACGCGACCACCCTTGAACTCCCCGACGGCCTTCGCCACGTCCATAGTCACGGTGCCCGTCTTGGGGTTAGGCATCAGACCACGTGGTCCGAGCACGCGACCGAGGCCACCGACTTGACCCATGAGGTCCGGTGTCGCAATCGCGACGTCGAAGTCGAGGAAACCACCGGCCACCTTGGCGACCAGGTCCTCCGCACCCACCACGTCAGCTCCGGCGTCGCGAGCGGCCTGAGCGGCTTCACCCGCGGCAAAAACCGCCACGCGGTTGGTCTTTCCCGTGCCGGCCGGCAGCGAGATCGTGCCACGCACGATCTGCTCAGCCTTACGAGGGTCGACACCCAAGTGGATAGCGAGTTCGACGGTCTCGTCGAACTTCGCGCTCGACAACGTCTTAACCTTTTCGAGCGCCTCGACGACCGTGAGGAGTTCCTCGCGATCGACCTGCGCTAAAGCGTTTCTGTAGTTCTTTCCGTGCTTCACTATTTTCTCCTAGCCCGCAACCGTGATACCCATAGAGCGAGCGGTGCCCGCTACTTGCAGTTTCGCCATCTCGAGGTCGTCAGTATTGAGGTCCTTCAATTTGGTCTTCGCAATCTCTTCGACCTGATCCATCGTCACCGAGGCGACGACTTCACGACCGGCCAAGTGCGCGCCCTTAGGTACACCCGCGGCCTGACGCAATAACACCGGGGTCGGTGGCGTCTTCAGCACGAAGGTGAAGGAACGGTCTTCGTAGATTGAAATGTCCACCGGAATAACGGTGCCCTTCATGGACTCCGTTGCGGCGTTGTACTGCTTGCAGAACTCCATTGTCTGAATACCGTGCGGCCCGAGCGCGGTACCAACCGGCGGCGCGGGCGTGGCGCCGCCCGCTTCTAGCTGAATCTTGACGATTGCAACAACCTTCTTAGCCATGACTGTTCTCCTTCGTTCCCTTACAGCTTCGTGACCTGCGTGAAGTCCAGCTCCACGGGGGTCTCTCGTCCGAATATGTCGACCAACACCTTGACCTTGAGTTGGTCTTCGTTAATCTCGGCCACGTGACCAGAGAAGGTCGCGAACGGCCCGCTCTTGATCTGCACCGTGTCGTTTACCTCGAACTCGTGCGTCGGCATGCGGCGCTTCGTAACGGGCTGCTCCACGCCCTCAATCTGCGGACGGATGATGTTGTCAACCTCGCGTCGCGTGAGCGCGGTTGGTCGAGTCTTTTCGGCGCCCACGAACCCCGTCACGCCCGGCGTCGAGCCAATGACGTAGAAGATTTCGGGATCTGGCTCACAGCGAATCAGCAAATAGCTCGGGAACATGCGCTTGGAGACCGTGACTTTTTTGCCCGACTTGAATTCAGTGACGTCCTCTTCGGGCAGGTAGATCTCGTAAATGCTCTCTTGAAGCTCGCGACTCTTGACAATGTTGTTGAGCGCCCCAATGACTTTTTGCTCGTGACCCGCAAAGGTGTGCACGATGTACCAACGACCGGGTCGGTCAAAGGCGCTTTCGGCGATGGGCTCTTCTTCGAGACCGTCGTCCAAAATGGTGACGTCAAGAATCTCGTCGTGGTCGGTCGTCTCGTCACTCACTTCGACGGTTTCGTGGATTTCAATATCACTCATAGCGGCCTACTTCTGGAAGAGGAACGTGACGAACTTCGAAAAGCCGTAGCCGAGACCAAAAATCAATGCGCTCATAAAAATGAGGACGAAGAGCACGATGGTGGTGTAGTTGATCACTTCGGGACGAGTAGGCCAGGCAACCTGACGCATTTCTTCGCGGATCTCTCGAATGAACTGAGCGGGCTTCGTACGCTGACTACGACGTCGTTGGACGTCTTGCACGGACGTGGCGCGTCGAGGTGCGGCGGCGCCGTCGGCGCCAACCTGTCCCTGTCGCTGCATCATTCGCTTCTGTTCGCGATTCATCTCACGTCTCTCGTTATCACTGGGTACTTCATTCGATTACTTCGTCGAGCAGGGCAGGAGGGACTCGAACCCCCAACCCCCGGTTTTGGAGACCGGTGCTCTACCAATTGAGCCACTGCCCTCTGCGTCACCACCGTTTCGAGCAATGACGTAGGGAAGGTGAATCTTACCACCCCAAAGAAAGGGCTTCCTTAGCGGGTCTCCTTGTGCAGGGTGTGCTTGCGCTCCCACTGGCAGTACTTGTTCATCTCGATACGCTCGCGGTCGTTGACCTTATTCTTCATAGTGATGTAGTTACGGCGCTTGCACTCCTCGCAGGCCAGGGTGACCTGGATCCGCTTTTCGTTCTTAGCCATTCTCGTTTCCTCTCTTCGTACTGGTACTTCGTAGACCCCAAGGGGCCTGCCTGGTAGCGGCGGCGGGAGTCGAACCCGCGACACCACGATTATGAGCCGTGTGCTCTAACCACCTGAGCTACGCCGCCTGGCGAGCCCTCTGTCGGGATTGAACCGACGACCCCTTCCTTACCATGGAAGTGCTCTACCACTGAGCTAAGAGGGCAAATCAATGCGAGGTGAGATTCTACTCCCCCGCGAAGCCTAATTTCCAGACGAAGAGCCGCCCTGTCGCCATCAACGACCTGGACCAGTACGTGTGGGGTCGAGTCTGGGCTTTAGCGGTGCTCGAGTTCCCCGGCACCTTCGTGCAGGGGCTCCACTGGCGCGAGAGAGCGAAGCCTCGCGTGACGCCTATTACCCTTAGAACGTGCGAACGCGACTGGTGGAACTCGATGATGCGCCCGCGCTCATGGCCATCTACAACCCCGAAGTCGTCGAAACGACCAAAACCTTTGATTTAGTGCCCCGATCGCTCGAGGAGCAACAAGAGTGGATTCTCGGCCACCAGGCGACGCACCCCTGTGTGGTGGCGGTCAATGAAGAAGATGAGGCCGGCGAAATCGGCGCGCACGGTGATCGACTACTCGGCTTTGCGGTGGTGTCACCCTTTCGCGAGCGGCCCGCCTACTACACCACGGTCGAAAACTCGGTCTACGTCCAGCGTGACGCGCGTGGACGCGGCGTGGGTGAGGTGCTGCTGCGTGAGCTCATTGCGACGGCTCAAGAGTCAGGTTTTCACTCGTTAATTGCTCGAATCGTGGGCGAGAACGAAAGTTCCATCCGGCTGCACGAAAAGTGTGGCTTCACCCTGGTAGGCACCGAAATCGAAGTCGGACGTAAACACGGGATTTGGCTCGACGTCGTGGAGTACCAGTACGTCGTTGCCGAACGGCGCCACTAGACCGACAGTTCGGCGACCTGCTCGGGCCACGACCACTGGGTCCAGCGGCCCATCGGCGCCACTAACACGCCGCCCAAGAGCGCAAAGGCCAGCACGATCAGCAACGGGTTGCTGTGCAAGAGACCCGCGAGCAACGTCGATCCGCCCGGGATCCCAATAAAGGGACCCGTAATGGAGAGCAGTAGCAGCCAGAAGTGTTCACGACCTTGATAGCTGGCCGCGAGCAGCATCAGCCCCCAGGCCAAGTACCACGGTTGCACCACGGGACCAAGTTCAACAATCAGCACGAGTGCCAGTCCCAGTGAGCGCACCCAGCCTCGGCGACTCGCGTGCACCAGCAGCCACCCCGCGAACGAGAGCGCGACGAGCGCACCAAGCAGCCGGGTCACACTCAGCGTCCCTCCTACCGAAATTGCCGTTGCCCCGAGCGCGCGAAGGGTGTAACTCACCGCGAGACCCACCGCGGTGGCCGGAGCCGCCCACGAACGCACCGTGCCGTTGGTCAAGAGATTGCGCACCCATCCAAAACCAAAGCCCGCGAGCAGCGTCCAGATTGAGAGCACGACCGCGGTTACCCCCGACGCGATCGAGATCTGGCGCAGGCGCCGGCGCCACGTGGCGCCCGGACCGGCCCACGTCCACGCAATAAAGGCAATGCCGAGTGCCGCGGGTGCCTTCACCGACGCGGCGCAGGCGCACAAGATGATGCCCCAGCCCGGACGTCGACGCACCGCGAGCGCAATACCCAACACCAACAGGGCCGCCATCAATGCGTCGTTGTGGGCGCCCGCGACGAGTGTTAAGAGCACGAGAGGATTCAGTGCACTGAGCACGAGGGCTTCGCCGGGGTCGCGACCAAGTCCGCGCGCCAACATCGTGACTCCAAAACCCAAGAGTGCGACCGCCCCCACTTCGAGTAGCCGCAGCCCCACCACGGTGGCGAGTTGATTATGACCCGTTAACTTCGCAATCGAACCATCGAGAAAGAGAAAGAGTGGACCGTACGGCGCGGGCGTGTTGCCCCACAGCGCGTCTACCGGATTCACGAATGGACTCGAACCCAACGAGAAGGGACCCAAGATGTAGGGCGAAAGGTGGTGACTCGTCATCTCACCTTGGGCCGCGTAACTAAAGACGTCGCGCGAAAAGAGTGGTGGCGCGATGATCATGGGTGTGGCCCACAGCACCAAGATCCAGTAGAGCGACTTGAGCTTGGCCCCCGGATGAAGTTTCATTACTTCAGCCAGACGCAGCCAGACGCGCATGAGCAACAAAAGTCCGGCGAGCATAAAGACAATCGAGAGCAGCAACTTGGTCTCACTGCCGAGTCCGACGTTGCCCGAGAGCGGCTCACCGAAGAACCACGTGCCGGTCATGTTGAGTTTGAAGGGTGAGTTGGTGAACGAACCGCTCGCGAGAATCAAGATCATGGCCACGAAGCCGAGTAGTGCGGGTTGCCAGAGAAAGCTCCAACCCTCAAAGGGGCCTGGGGTAAAGCGGCCCAGCGGGGTGTAGCGATGTTCGAGGAGCTGCACGCCCGATTCAAAACGAGCCGCTACTTGTTCATAGCGTTGCCGGATGGTTCGAGCCAACGACTGCAGTCGACGCACACCCCTCCTCTCGTTACGAACAGAGCCACCGTACTCCGAAGATCCGTTTCTGGGCAGGGCCAATCCAGCGAACGCTGAATTGGCCTTGGTGGGCCGGGAGGGATTTGAACCCCCGTAGGCAAAGCCGTCTGGTTTACAGCCAGATCCCATTGGCCGCTCGGGCACCGACCCGTGGAGCATCCTACTGCCACGAGGGTCGGGCTTCCAACCGACGAAGGCTCTAGCATTTCCCCATGCCAAGTTTTGACGTCGTCTCAGAGATCGACCTACAAGAAGTCCGTAACGCGGTCGATCAAGCCAACCGCGAAGCCACCACCCGCTTTGACTTCAAGAACACCAACGCCAAGATCGAGTTCACGGAGAAAGAACTCACGCTCAGCGCGTCGACCGAGGATCGACTTCGAGCGCTCTACCAACTGCTCGAAGAAAAGTTGGTCAAGCGCTCCGTGTCACTGAAGACTCTCGACGCGGGCAAGATCGAAGAGGCCAGCCAAGGCGCCGCGCGTCAAAAAGTCTCCCTGCGAGCGGGCATCTCCCAAGATGTCGGCAAGAAGATCAACAAAATGGTCAAGGACCTTGGGCTCAAGAATCTCAGTTCGTCAATCCAAGGTGATCAGGTTCGGATCACTGGAAAGCAGCGCGACGATCTGCAAGCAGCGATGGCCCACTTTAAAGAGGCCGATCTCGACGTGCCCTTGCAGTTCACTAATTTCCGCGACTAACTAGCGGCGCTCGGACTCTTCGATCGTGAGGTGCTCGTCAATCTCTTCGAGCGGGTGCACGTGGAAGATTCGATTGAAGACCATCATCTTCAAAACCCAAAACAGGCCAAAGCTCGCGACATTCGTTGACGAGACGAGGGCCGTGTTGGCCAAGTGCGACCAGAGGTGATCGCGCACCATCGCTCGTGCCCAGGTCGCCCCGAGTATTGAAACGCCAATACCCAGAAATGACATGGACCAAAAGGGAATGATTTCTTTGCGAAAGTGACTTCGCCCCCGCTTGCCCCAGGTCCAACTGCGGTTCAAGTAGTACGACGGGAGGGTGGCCACGAGGTTGCCCGCGACCGTGGCCCACAGCACACCACTAATGATGTGAAAGCCGTAGAAGACCGCAATGGAGGTGAACGAAACGGCCGTTGACACGATAGAAACCGAGGTGAAGCGAATAATCTTGCGGCCCTGATGGGACTGGGACCACGCCACGAGTTCGCGAAGATTCTTGGGCACGGGGGCCATCCTACTGGCCGACCATTTCGCGTGGTGGCGCGAGATGCCACAATGGAGACGTGTCCTCCGCCCTTGATTTTCTCGTCGAGCTCTTGGACCTCGAGACGATTGAAGTCAATATCTATCGAGGCAAGCAGCCCGAAGAAGAGCGCCAGCGCACGTTTGGCGGCCAGGTTGCCGCGCAGGCGCTGATGGCCGCCGGTCGCACCGTCACTCAGGGACGCGTGCACTCGCTGCACTCCTACTTCTTGCGACCCGGCGATCCTCGAATTCCCATCCTTTACGAAGTGGACCGAATTCGCGACGGACGCAGTTTCACCACTCGCCGCGTGGTCGCGCTGCAACATGGTCGCGCGATCTACAACATGCAGGCCAGTTTTCACATTGAAGAGTCGAGTCTCGAGCACCAAGTTGCCATGCCCGACGCGCCCGACCCCGAAACAATCAAGCCCCTCTACGAACGAGTCCGTGACGAGTGGGGTAACGCCGACGAGTGGTTTAAGCGTCACCATCCAATTGACCAGCGCTTTATTGGGGACCTACCCTGGGGGCCCAACGCCAACCACGAACCAAGTGGGCGACTATGGATTCGAGCCGACGGCGATCTTCCCGATGATCCGTTGCTCCACGCGTGCGTGATTACCTACGCCAGTGACATGAGCCTCATGGACGCAATCCTCGCCCCCCACCCAATTCGCTGGGATGACGGCACCTTCATGGGCGCGAGTATTGACCACTGCATGTGGTTTCATCGCCCCGTTATCGCCGACCAGTGGCACCTCTACGACACCGACTCACCAATCGCCCACGGTGCTCGGGGACTTTCTCGAGGCCAACTCTTTAACCAAGCTGGTGAACTGTGCGTCTCGATGGTGCAAGAAGGGCTCACTCGCGTGCGCCCCGCCCCGTCGAAGGTGGACCCCTCGTAGGTCGCGCTAGGAGCGCTGCGTCATCGGCACGTAGTCGCGAACGTCAGAACCAATGTAGAGCTGACGTGGTCGAGCAATCTTCATATCCTGGGCCAAGAGCTCTTGAAAGTGCGCAAGCCAACCCGACGTCCGTGGAATTGCGAACAGTACGGTGAACATTTCGGGCGGAAAGCCCATCGCCTGGTAGATGAGACCCGAGTAGAAGTCCACGTTCGGGTAGAGGCGACGCGAGATGAAGTAGTCATCCTTCAGTGCGATCTCTTCGAGTTTCAACGCGATGTCGAGCAGCGGGCTTTTTCCGGTTACCGAAAAGACGGCGTCGGCCGTCTTCTTGATAATCGTCGCACGCGGGTCGTAGTTCTTGTAAACCCGGTGACCGAAGCCTTCGAGCATCGCTTTTCCGGCCTTCACCGTTTCGATATACGCGGGGACGTTGTCAATGCTGCCAATTTTGCGCAGCATTTTCAGTACCGCTTCATTCGCGCCGCCGTGTCGGGGGCCGTAGAGCGCGGCGGTCGCCGCGGCAGTCGCCACGTAAGGGTCCCCGTGCGATGACGCCACCACACGCATCGCCGTCGTGCCACAGTTCTGTTCGTGATCGGCGTGCAAGATGAACAACACTTCGAGGGCGCGCGCGAGAATCGGGTCTGGCTCGTAGCGAGGCTCGGCGACCTTCCACATCATCGAAAGAAAGTTCTGGGTGTAGCCCAGAGAGTTGTCGGGGTAGACAAACGGCATGCCGACCGAGAATCGGTGCGCGGCGGCGGCCAACGTCGGCATCTTGGCGATGAGTCGCACGATTTGCTTACGCAAAATTTCGGGGTCGTCAAGAACCTTGGCGTCCTTGTAGTACGTCGACAGGGCCGCAACTGCGGAGACCAACATACCCATGGGGTGGGCGTCGTAGTTAAAACCTTCGAGGAAGCGCTTGCGAACATTCTCGTGAATGTAGGTGTGGTACGTAACGTCACGCTCCCACTCGGCCGCCTGCACTGCAGTGGGCAGTTCGCCGTTAATTAAGAGGTACGAGACTTCCAGGTACGTGGCGTGTTCGGCTAACTGCTCAATGGGGTAGCCCCGATAACGAAGAATGCCCGCGTCGCCATCCAAAAAGGTAATGGCGGACTCGGCCGCGGCCGTAGCCATGAAGCCCGGGTCGTAGAACCAGACGCCAGGTACGACCTTGGCGAATTCGTTCGCCGCGATGCCCCCATTGGCGATGGGAATCTCGCGCGTCTCACCAGTTCGGTTGTCGGTCACGGTTATCGACTGCGCCACGAATCCTCATTTCCTACGTAGGTCGCTTCTATCGTAGGCGAACTGGCCAGTAACCAAAACCGCGCTTGGCCCCTAGCCCGATACTTTCACCCGATAGGTTCGAGTTCGCGACATGCCAATTGGCGTCGCCACGCCGCGCACACCAATGGTGAGCGTCGCGGACTCGTTCGCGAGTGTACTGATCGCCCGGGGCACTAAGGCCAGTGAGCGAAGTGGCCCCACCACCCCCGTCAACGTCTCGTGCTGGGGACGACCCAAAACGCCAATGGGTGTCCAGGTAATCAGTAGCGTCACGGGCTGATCCACGTAGGCCGTATTCGTCACCGTAATCCCGAGCGCGATCGACGTAACGGGCGGCAGCAGCAACGTTCCCGGAACCGCCGGTAGCGGTGCCGGATCGACTCGAACTGCCGTGATTGCCACGCCCCGAGACACTGAAAGTAGCGGTGACGCCACCAAGTTGGCCAAGGCGGAACCCAGACGGATCGAAGCTGACGCGGCACTCGGAGCCAGCAGCGTCACTCGACCGGGACCGTGGACCAAGGAATACTGCAGCGAGCGCCACTGGCGACTCGTGGCGACGAGATTCTGCTGGGCCACCTGGGGCGTACGTGTTGGGTCCACGGGGGTCGCGAACGGCAGCGCGAGTTTGGTCGCGACGACGCCCAAGAGGGTAGCGAAGTCAACGCTGCGTTCACTCAATAACTGCTCCATGGTGAGCGCGAGTTGGTGATCAGCTCCCGTCACGATGAGTTGTGCGCCGGCCGTCGACCAACTCGACACTTCATTCGCGAGTTTGCTGAGTTGGGCCGCAAACAGTGGACGAGTCATCGATGAGCCGGTGCTCAGCAGCGTGACCAGGCTCGAGTCGACAAAGTTTTGGCGATTGACCACGTCGTTCGCCATGCGAGCGAACGACGTGTCTTCGCTCTGGCGTGCGGTGGTGACGTCGTGAGCCGAACGAAAGACGTCGCGGGTGAAGAGCACGCCGAACGCCGCGAGCACCGCCAACGCGACCACGATGGTCACGAAACGTCGACGTCGATACGCACGGGAACGGGCCACGGAGTAAGAACTTACTCACTAACCTTCGAACTACTCCTCGTTGAAGTCCTCGTCGTCATCGGCGTCAATAATCTCCGATACGCCAACGGGTAGCGCCGAGCCCGGTCCCATCCCCCAGCGATCCGCGTTCAGGGGCACGGTCGCCTCGTGTGACTCACCCAATTCGGGCAGAGGTCGAGCCCGTAGCGCCCCGCCCAGCCCCCGAAGTTTGCGCGCCGCGGGGATGAGCCTTGACTCAAAGGAGCCGACCATTTTGTTATACGAGCTCACACTGTCGTCGAGTGACTTGCCCATTTTCACAATTGGCTCCGCGACGAGTCGAATTCGGTCGAAGATCTGTTCGGCATGTTGCAAGATCTCTTCGACGTTAAGCGCGGCCTGATGCTGTTGCATCACCATCGCGACGGACCACAGGAGCGAGAGCAACGTGGTTGGCCCACAGATCAGCACCCGCTCCTTGGTCGCGTAGGCCTGAAGTTCGCGATCGGCGTGCAGCGCCATAGAAATGGCGTAGTCACTGGGGACGAAGCAGACAACGAACTCGGGCGCCGGGGCAATCACTTCCCAGTAGGACTTCTCCTTCAGCGTCTTAACGTGTCCGCGCAACGCCTTGGCGTGCTCGCCAAAGAGCATCTCTCGCTGTTCAGACTCCTCAGTGGCGAGGGCCGCTTCGAACTTGTCAAAGGGGAACTTCGCGTCGACCGCAATAGAGGTGCCGTTGGGCATTCGCACCACGCAGTCGGGGCGCCGTACTCGGCCAGTATCCGTCGTACTAGTGACCTGCAGGTCGTAGTCAATATCGCGGCGTAGTCCCGATGCCTCGAGCACGTTCGCGAGTTGCACTTCACCCCAGTGACCGCGCTGATCACTTCGTCCGAGTAGTTGATTCAAACGCCGAGTCTCAACTTGAGTCTGGAGCTGGGCCTCGAGTAGATCGCTCGCGCTGCGTTGCACCGTAAAGAGTGCGCCCGAGTGCTTCTCGTTGAACTCCGCCAAGTTCTTCTTGTACTCCTCCAGTAATGCCTCGAGGGGTTTCAAAGTTAAATCAAGTTTGGAGTCACGAACTTTGGATACTTGTTCTTGCGACTGATTGAACTGCTCAACGGTATTAGACAAGACTCGATTCGAAAGATTTTCAAACACCACCTCCATATTGAGTAGAGCCTGGGCGTGCTCACTGCGCTCGTGTTCCAGAGTCGCACCCATTTGGGTCAGCTGAGCATCACGAATTGCCAACTGGGTGGCGGAGTTCGATGATGCGTCGCGCAGCAACTGCGCTCGACGCTGCGTCCACGCCCACATTGCGAGCGCCCCCACTACTAATCCCGCTAGAGCCCCCACCAAACCAGTCATGTCGCCTACCCCTTCGTTGATCGCTACCCACCCTAGGGAGAAGGTGTCACATGACGGTATCGTGTGTCTATGACACGACTTTTTGGGCTCAACCGGCCAAACGTTGACGTGCCGGTCGTCGCCCCCGACATTGCGGGTGAAGTGCGCCACACGGTCGTCCAACTTTTCGCGCTAGTGGGCGAAGCCATTGCCGGGGCGACCCACGCACTTTTGGCTGGCGACCGCGAGCTCGCCAAGCGCATTGTCGAGCAAGACGACGTGATTGACGATCTCGTCAACGAGCTAATGGCGAACGCCGAGCATCGACTCCTCCACGACGAGACACTAAACGCCGAAGGGCGGCTACTTCTCCTGACCCTGATGCGGATCTTGCCCGAAGTCGAGCGCAACGGTGACCTCGCCGAGCACGTGGCACGACGCGCGGCTCGAGGACTCGGCAACGAGATGTCACCGCGTAGTCGTGGTCTCATTGAACGTATGGGCGAAGTCGCCACGACCATCTGGCGCGAGGCGACGGACGTCATTATTGACGGCAAGCTCGAAGCGGCGGGCGCCCTCGAAGATATCGACGACGAGCTCGATGAGTTGCACGTCTCATTAACCGCCGAGTTGACGTCGGGGTCAATGACCCTGCCCGTGGCCGTCGAAGTGGCACTGTTGGCGCGCTTCTACGAGCGGTTTGGTGATCACTGTGTCAATCTCGCCCGTCGCCAGGCTGGACGCCACGGCGCCGACTAACCCAGCGCGACCAGTGCTTCGGCGATTTGCACCGCGTTGAGCGCGGCGCCCTTTCGAAGATTGTCACCACTCAAGAAGAACGAGAGGCCATTAGCCACCGTCTCGGCCCGTCGAATGCGTCCGACGTACGTGGGATCGAGACCCGCCACCAGTCGAGGTGTCGGCATTTCGTGCAACACGACACCGGCGGCGTTCGCGAGCAGCGCAGTGGCTTCTTGCGGGGAAAGGGGGCGCTCGAAACTCGCGGTAATTGAGAGCGAGTGACCTGTGAAGACCGGCACGCGAACGCAGGTCGCGTCGACGAGTAGTCCGGGAATCTCGAGAATCTTTCGACTCTCGTCGCGGAGTTTTTGTTCTTCACCGGTTTCGAGCGATCCATCGTCCACGATGGAGCCGGCCATGGGGATCACGTTGTGCGCAATGCTCGTCGGAAACTTCTCGCCCTTTACGAGTGGCAGTGCGGCGCCATCAAACGTCAACACCCGCACGTCCACGCCAGCATCGAGTAACAACTGCCCCGCCAACTCGTCAACACCTTCGCGTCCGGCTCCACTCACCGCTTGGTAGGTCGACACGGTCATTGTGCGAAGACCCGCCGCGACGTGCAACGGCTTCAACACTGGCATCGCCGCCATCGTGGTGCAGTTGGGATTCGCCACGATGCCCTTGGGGATAGAACGCAGCGCGTGCGCGTTGACCTCCGGCACGACGAGCGGCACGTCAGGGTCCATGCGCCAGGCCGACGAATTATCAATGACAATGGCTCCGGCCGCCGCCAGCCGGGGGGCGAGCTCTCGCGATGAGGAGGCCCCCGACGAAGCCAGCGCGATCTCGATGCCCGAAAAGTCAGCGGTCGAGGCGGTCTCGACCTCTATCGAGTGACCCTGCCACTCCAGGGTGGTCCCCGCCGAGCGGGCGGATCCGAAGAATCGTATTTCGTCGATCGGGAAATTACGCTCGCGCAGAATCGCTCGCATGACGGTCCCAACCTGACCAGTAGCTCCAACAATGGCAATACGCATAGGGGCCAGTCTAGAAGTCTTACGCGGCGTCGAGCCCAAAGGCCGTGTGCAAGAAACGCACCGCGTCACCAACTCGTTCAGCCCGCACGACGCACGAGATTCGAATTGAACTGGTGGAGATCATTTCAATGTTGATGCCATTGTTAGAAAGGGTCTCAAACATCAATGCGGTAACGCCCGGACTCGACTTCATGCCCGCGCCAATTATCGAGACTCGACCAATCCCGTCGTCGGACGTAACTTCAGCAGCACCCAGTTGATCCTTCACTTCGATGCAGCAGTCGCGTGCAGCGACGAGGTCAGTCTTCGCCACGGTGAACGAAATGTCGGTCATACCGTTGGTACCCGTGTTCTGCACGATCATGTCGACATTGATTCCCTGGTTCGCCAACTCACGAAATAGTTGCGCCGCGACACCCGGGCGGTCCGGCACTCCCCCCACCGTAATTTTTGCTTCAGACGTGTCATCGGTAATAGCGGCGACAACTGCTTCTTCCATGGTGGGGTCCTCCTCCACAATCCAGGTTCCTGGTTCCCAGGTAAAACTCGAACGTACGTGCAGCGGGACGCCGTGACGACGAGCGAACTCGACCGAACGCAACATCAGCACGCGACCACCGGTCGCGGCCATCTCCATCATCTCATCGAATGAGACCTTGGCGAGCCGCCGAGCTTTCGTGACGACGCGCGGGTCGGCCGAAAAGACGCCCGTTACGTCGGTGTAGATTTCGCAAACGTCGGCGTTGAGGGCTGACGCAATCGCCACTGCGGTCACGTCGGACCCGCCTCGACCAAGGGTCGTGATGTTCTGCTCAACCGAGACACCCTGGAATCCAGCAATGACCGGAACGAGGCCGGCGTCGAGGGCGGCGCGAATCCGATCGGGATGAATTTCGAGAATCTTCGCTCGCGTGTGATCGGTGTCGGTAATGATGCCCGCCTGCGATCCCGTGAACGACGCGGACTCGACGTTGAGTTGCGCGAGCGCCATGGAGACGAGCGCCATGGAGATTCGTTCGCCCGCGGTGAGCAGCATGTCCAGCTCACGAGGTGGCGGCGTCTGCGAGATCTCACCAGCCAAACGGATTAAATCGTCGGTGAACTTACCCATTGCCGACACCACGACGACCACTTCATTGCCGGCCTGGCGGGTTCGCGCCACGTGCTCGGCCACGGCCCGGATCCGTTCGGCGTCGCCGACCGAGGTCCCCCCGTACTTTTGAACGACCAGTGCCATACGACAAAGTTAGTTGAGCGAAAAAGGGGTCGGCGCCGGCCTACTAAAGTTGCCCCATGGCTACAACCAAACGTGAACGTCAAAAGGCCGCTCGTCGCGCCAAGCTCGAGCAGCAGCAGGTCGACGCCAAGCGGCGCCAACTCCTCCGACGCAGTGTCATCATCGCCGTCATCGCGGTGGTCGTGATTGGCTCGGCGGTACTCCTCTTCTCGGGCAAGTCGAGCCCCAGTGCGACGCCGACCACGACAACCCTCGCGACAACTACCACGACGACGATGCCCACGACGACCACGACTTCGTCGAGTTCCAATTCGAGCTCCACGACGTCCACCACCGCACCGGTCAGCACCACTACGGCGCCAAACTCGATCACGTGGGCCGCGCTCAAAGGTGCCTCTGCGGCCGGTACTTTTGGCACCGCACCTACGGTGACTGTCCCCGCGGGTGCGCCGCCCACCACGCCCGAACGAGCTGACCTCATTACCGGCACCGGAGCCGCAGCGAAAGCTGGCGACAAGTTGACGGTGCAGTACGTCTTGGCGACGTACTCGTCCGGGAAAGTAATCCAGTCGTCGTGGACGTCATCACCTTTCCCCTTCACCCTGGGCGTGGGTCAAGTGATTAAGGGTTGGGACCTGGGCGTCGTTGGCATGAAAGTTGGCGGACGCCGCGAGTTAGTACTACCCCCATCAATTGGCTACGGCAACGTCGCCCAAGGGGCTGGTATCGCGGCGAACGACACGCTGGTCTTCGTGGTGGACCTACTAAAAATCGGCTAGCGCCCCCTACGTACGACAACAAAGGATGAACATCTCATGAGTGACCAGATTCCGAACCCCGACGGCTCGAGCGAAGCGCGACAGAAATTTGACGGGCCGCCGCCGATGATCATCGATCCAGCCAAGACCTACACCGCGACCATGGTGACGTCGAAGGGCACACTCGAAATTGTGCTCGATCCACTGAGCGCGCCCGTCACGGTCAACAGTTTCGTCTTTCTCGCTCGTTGGCACTACTTCGACGGAATTGTCTTTCACCGCGTCATCCCCGGCTTCGTGTTGCAAGGTGGCGACCCCACTGGTACTGGTACCGGTGGTCCGGGCTATCGCTTCAACGACGAACTGCCCAAGGCCGGTCGTTACGAACTCGGCTCGTTGGCCATGGCCAACGCCGGACCCAATACCAATGGCTCGCAGTTCTTCGTCATCTCGGGACCCGATGGGGTGCGGCTACCTCCGCTCTACGCCCTCTTTGGCAAGGTCGTCAAGGGTCTCGACGTCGTGGCCGTCATCAACGATGTGGGCTCACCTTCGGGCGAACCGCGCGAACGCGTCGTGATTGAGTCCGTGACCATCCAAGAGAAGTGAGTTCCCCTAAGAACCAGGGCGCATCGGTCGTTCACTAGCTGGCCAGCTCGGTCTCCATCGGCCCAATTGGCTTACATTGAGCCAAATTTCACGAGATCTGCGCGTCAATCGGGCAATTCAATGGCTTGACAATTATTTGTCTACTAAATTGTCGGTTTAAATCTATTGTGCTCCCACTTTGCACAGTCCTAACCGTCAGGAAACGAAATGGCTCGTCGACTCGTTAGGTTTTTCGGTGCACTACTAATCTGGGTGCCGCTGGTGGCCGTGGTCCCGGTAGTGCTGGAGTCCTCACCCGCCGGAGCGGTGGTGAGTACGTTCTACGCCTACCCAACTGGTACTGACCTTAACCAATCGAACACCGACAGCTGCGCAGTGAGCAGCGTCAGCAGTACGCAGTGCACAGTGCAGGGTGCTATCAACGCGGCTCAGAACCGCCTCAACAGTGCCGCCTCGGCCCAAGTTCTGTTGGCCGCCGGAACGTACAACGAAGTCGTTAGTACTTCGGTCGGCTCGGGTAAAACCCTAACCATATCGAGTAGCGATGGTCCGAGTGCTACCGAAATTAGTGGCTCCGGGCTTGGCGGCAACGTCGTGTCGATCGCCGGATCAGGGACCGTGCTGCTCTCAAATTTGACCGTGAGTCATGGATATTCTTCCAACCCTTGGCTCGGCGCGGGTGTGGCGATCTCCGGAAGTGGGAACACGACGCTGAGCAACGACATCATTGCGCACAACCAATCTGGGGGGCAGGTGGGTGCTGGCGTTCAAATTCAATCGAGTGGTACCGTCACCATTCTCGATTCCACCATTAGTTCCAACTCCGGGGGATACGGCGGTGGCGTTCGGTCAGCGAACGAAGACGTCATCGTCCTCATGCAACGCGACACGATCGACAATAACTACGCGTCAGGGGCAGGTGCGGGAATCTACGTGGTCGACGCCAGTTCCTTCACCGTCGAAAACTCGACCTTCGTGGGGAACTCCAGCAGTACGGCCGCCGCGGTGTACAGCCCCAGCAACGTGACTACGCTGCTCAATTTCGATACGTTCGCGAGCAACGGAAACGGCAGCGGCGTTGACGGTTCCTCGGGTCCCACGACCGTGAAGAACTCGCTCTTTTATCAAACTGACTGTCAAAACTTCACCGACGGTGGCTACAACGTCAGTGACCAAACCAGTAGTTGCTTTGGCAATACTTCAAAGTCGACCCCCGTGTTTCTCAATCTCTCAAACACCCTGGCCGCCAACTCCAGCAACCACGCCCAGACGCTCAGTATCGGCTATTCGACGGGGCCGGCTTTGGCCTTTATTCCCGCGGCTCGATGCCTTGCGACCGACGAGCGTGGACTACCTCGACCTGGCGTGGGAGTTAGTAACTGTGACGCGGGGGCCTTCGAAGTACAGACCGTGGCACCAACAATTCTCTACGCCTACGCGGCGGGCACCAACGCCACTAGTCAAACGTGCCCGACGGACTTGACCAGTACCGCGAGCGTTGAGTGTGGTCTACAAGATGCCCTCAACGTGGCACAAAGCAGGACTACTGGATTGGTAGCGATCTACCTCGAGGACACCGGATCATCGAACTCGTCGCTCTACCAAGGAGAGCACGATGGTCTTTATTCGTACCTCGGGGCCGGGGCCGACCTCACTATCGAAACTGATCCTGGCATCGGGGGAAGCAATCAATCAACACTGGATGGGGCAAAGATAAACGGAAATCTTCTTCTCCTCGGTGGCTATGGTTTCGGTGGTAATGGATCCATCACGTTGACCAACCTCAAGTTTCAAAATAGTCAAAGTAGCGCGGTCAAGTACCAGACGGGCATGCCCCTCACTATCACCAACTGTGTGTTTACGAATAACTTCTCATCCAGTGATGGTGGCGCCATTACCACTCCCGGTGAATGGAACGGTGCCTACAGCAGCGTTACGATTACCGGCTCAACGTTTACGGACAATCACGCCAGCGGTTTTGGTGGGGCAATCGATGTCGGTGCTTATGGATACAACTCCTTTGTCGACTCCTTCGTTTCCATGACCATTACCGGATCTACTTTTGTACATAACCACGCTGACGGTGGCGGTGCCATTTATGTTGGGGGTTACAACTTCAGCTTTCTCACAGTAAGTTATTCAACTTTTTCGAACAACTACGCCTTGGAACCTTCGAGATTCGGGGACACTATTGGCTCTGGCTACTATTACGCCAACGGAGTCGAAATAATCTACCGTTCGACCATCGACAACGGCTCGGGAAATGGTCCAGCTCTTAGATCGGACGAAGGCCGTTTCGTAGTCATTGGCTCAGTTATTACCGGCACCGCCGCCACTCTGTGCGACCGAATTACCGACGGGGGCTATAACCTCGATTCAAGTAACTCTTGTGGTTTCACCACCGCGGGGGTTACCCAAGGAACGTCCGCCAATCTTGGCTCGCTGGCAGATAACGGCGGAGTAACGCAGACACGAGCACCCAATACCGGCTCGCCAGTAATTGGCAAGATTCCCATTGGCACAACCTCTACTTACAACACACCTCTCTATCACGACCCATTAAGTAACGGTATCTACAACATTGCGTTGTGCCAAGATTCCGAAGTAGACCAAACTGGCTCTACCAATTCGGCTGGATCATGCAATATCGGGTCAGTTGACGGGGCAATTGCGGGTGCCGCCACCCAAGTGGTCTTCACCACCCAGCCCAGTGGGGCCACGTCGGGCGCAGCTTTTTCCACCCAGCCCGTCGTAAAGATCGAAGACGCCAACAACAACGTCGTGAAGTCTGATACCAGTACCGTGACGTTGCACCTCACGACTGGTTCGGGCACTACTGTTTGCACCAAGGCGGCCGTCAAGGGCGTGGCCACCTTCACCGGTTGTGAGATCGATCTCGCGGCGTCGGGTGTCGTGCTCGTCGCCACGGTTGGCTCGCTCTCCAGCGCCACGAGTTCGTCGTTTAACGTCAGCGCGGGTTCCGCCACCCAATTGGACTACTACACCCCGCCCAGTGGGGCCGC
>CAITNF010000001.1 GCA_903893745.1 uncultured Actinomycetes bacterium | reverse complement strand
TGGCTGTTGTGGCGCAAGGGCTCAACCGTCTATCCGCTGGTCGGGGCCGGACTGCTCGGTGTATTAGCAGCATTTCATTTCCCCGTGTAGCGCAAATGGTGCGGCTGGAGGGATTCGAACCCCCGACCCTCGGTTCCGTAGACCGATGCTCTAATCCGCTGAGCTACAGCCGCAGTGTTGCTGGCCCCATATCCTAGCCGAAGCCGTTCCAACGCCTCCCTGGACTGTCTCTCGCGATCACGACGTTTTTCAAGAAGTGGCGCATTCGAACACGTCTGAAAAACCTGGCTTAACTAATGAAGAGTTTCGCCGCCCCCCGCAGCGGGGCCTCGTTGCCATCAATCACGACACGAGTCACCACACTTTTTAGTTCGCTAATTGAGACTCGTCGAGCGTTTCCACCAGCCAGGTGCACCGTGCTGGGTGAGAACTCTTTCTCGAATTGATTCAGCGCTCTTTCGAGAAGGTGAAGCCACCCGGAGTTATCTCGCGCCCGAGCGCGTTCACCTAACGCTTGGTCAAACGTCATTCCGTCAAAAAAGATTTCCGCACCGACGTCACGAACCGGCACGATCACACGGTCGAGCGTCATCGCGAGCCCGACACCCGTGCCGAGCGTCACTACTAGTTCCACGCCAGCCCCGTTACACGAACCCAGTGCCGCCAACGTCGCGTCGTTCACGACGCGTATGTCACTCGATGTGGCCTGACACAGCGCATCTTGAAGGGCGTAACCCCGCCACCGCTCATCGAGTGAGGGATCGATATCGGTCGCGATACCGCCCAAGCGCGCGAGGTTGCCGGGGTGGACGACTCGGCCATCGCGAAACTCACCGGGGAATCCCACCCCCACCTCTTGGTACCGACTCGAGACGATTCGATTAGTCAGTACGTCAACGAGACGCTCCGGAGTGCACGGGTAGGGAGTTCGTCGACGCCGAGCCGACCCCAGTAACTCGCCCTCACGACTGACCGCACAGAACTTGATAGAGGTAGCCCCTACATCAATCGCGAGTATTCCCGCAGGTTGTGCCGGAATTGTGTTCTCCATTGGCGCAGCGTAGCGAGTTCACCGCACTCCGTCTCGCATCGCGGCGTCGGTGTCGATGAAGCGAACGTCGCGATGGTCGGGGTTAAAAGAAACGATTGACCGATGGCGTCCGTAACGAACGAGGGCGCTGCCCTTGGCGAGACTGGCGAGGTAGCGCTGTTCTTTGGGGTGCAGTGCGAGCACCTGAGCCATTTCACGGGCCTCATCGGGGGGCTGGCGGAAGAGCCACGCGGTCTCACACTCGCGAAGAAGACCCTGTGCCCGTTCGCGCTGCGCACTACCGGCGTCACCCGCAGCCGCCACGTCGGACCATCGATGCAGCACCAACACGTGACTAAGCCCGCGCGCCCGCGCCAGCTTCCACGAACCTTGTAGCCAGCGCAGTGCGTGCGGATCAGCCAGCAACGCCCATGCTTCGTCCAAGACGAGGTAGCCAAAGGTCCCCTGCGCCGAAACCACCTGTTGTGCGGCCGCAACGGCACTCAGCGCCGCTACCGAAAGTGAGTTTGCCGCCCACTGCGCCGAAAGGTCTAAGACCACTAGGTCGCCAGTGAACTCCAGTGGCTCACCCTCACCATCAAAGAGACCAGCGAGGTCCCCGTAGATAAATCGGTACAGCAACAGCGCGAGCGAGCGCCGACCCGATGGCTCATCACTGTGCGTTGACTCTTCGAGTAGTTCGTAGAGCGAACGTAGTAGTCGCGAAGGTCTAGGAGTAGGTAGTTGGCGCCACGCCTCGTCGAGAACGAAATGCTGCTCACTCGAGAGTGCGTCACCTTGGGCGCTACCCAGCAACGCGCGCGCGAGGTCCAGACCATCGCGATCACTCATCGCGAAAGGACTACACCAACCATCGCGCCCAAGAGCAATTGAGGTAGCACTGTAGGCGTTCGCGAGACTGGCGTACTCGCCCTTGGGATCAATGACTACAACCCGGCGCCCACGCACCAGCGCGCGATCTAACAACATCTTCACGACGGTGCTCTTGCCCGCGCCAATGGAGCCCGCGACAATCATGTTCGGATTCGATATCAATCCGGCGGCGTAGCCGTCAAAGGGATCGAACACGAACGACCCTCCGCGTTGGGACGTACCGAGTGATCTGCCCGTTAAGCCGGTGCCCGCGTCGTGCGCCGGCAGGCGCAGGGCGTCCAGATCGCGTGAGGTGGCCCAGTGAGTCCAGGGTCGCGCTACCAACCGGGGCCACCCGGCAGCGCAAAGCAGTACCACAGCGCCTGGCGACCGCGGCCTCGATCGCATCGTAACCCCGAGAGATTGGCGACCCGCTCGAGCTCTTCGATCGCTCGTTCCAGCTCATCGCGGGTCGCGGCGGTCACCGTGACGTAGACCGCGACGCACAGTAACGCACGACCACTCGTCACCAGTACTTCACGCTCGCGCAGTCGTTCGAGCGCACGTTCGGATCGAGCAGTTCGACGAAAGCCCACCGCACCCTGCGCCGACACGTCGCTACGGTGACGATGCACCGCGCGCTCGGCCACTCGACGAGCCTGACTGGTTCCCACTACGTGCACGTGCAACGCCACACTCTGACTCGACGTGCCCGACTGGACCGCCTCAAGCAAGGCGTCACTACGAGCCGCGCTGAAATCACTAATGCGCACGACCGCAAGGAGTCGTTCGGGTGCACGCAAGTAACTCCAACGTTCCAGTAGCCAAAATGAAAGGTCCGCACTCGACTCAGCGCGATTGATCTCGATAACCTCACCAATGCTCGAATCACTACGAAGCCAGACACTCGGTGGTGTCGTACCCCAAGGCAGCGAGAGCACGCTGACGAACTCGTCCTCGACTCGACAGACGTGTAGGGCCACGTGCTGGGCGGCGTCGGCCGACGACATCGCGTCCAGTAACACCGCAAGGGAATTGCTGAGCGAATGGTCCTGTCCAGCGAGGTCTAAACGTCCCCGATGGTGCAGTCGAAAACCACAGAATCGAGTCTGCCCCCGCGCCGAGAGCTGCAAACCTTCGGCGCTCGTGACGAGGGTCACGTGCACCCAAAAGGAGCGAAACAGGTAGCGAGTGATGACGGCGACCCACTCTGCTCCCGTCATTTTGGCGTAGAGGGGTAGCGCTGATGCGAGACAAGCTAGACCAAGTAGTCCCTCGAGGGGTCGGCGCGCGCCACGCAAGAGCCAGTCTCCACTCAAGCCAATACCCAGCATTACTCCCACCGCTTGATGACGACGAATACCTATCCAGCGTGACGCGGCGTCACTCTCGCCCAGTCCCAAGTACTCAGTCATCAAAGTGCCAGCCAACGACCGGTCCCATTTCGTCACTGCGGTACGCCACGTGGCCCTTACGAACTCGCGGTTGGCCAATCGGTGGCGGCGGGGGTTCGCCATCTTGGGGCGCAAGTTCTATCTCACCGTTACCTTCAGCCAATGGAATTCCCAGATCGGCGGGTCGCTCGGGTGGGCCCGGCATTTCCATGTCGGGAGTAAGCGCTCGAAACGCGCTCACCACTGGTGACGTTGGCAGGGCCCGGAGCGCTTGAGTGGCTCGACCGCGTAGACCCTCCAGATGGTGCAGCGCCGACGCCTCAACGAAGGGGATGATCCGCAACAAAACCAACGGGGCACACGACGCGAGCACCATCGTGACCGCACCCGTAATGATCTGTGTCGTCGACGAACTCTGTAGCTCGCTCAGCCCCAACGACAACGTCACGACAATTAGAAACTTGCTCGCCGCAATAGCCAGAAACGTCTCACCAAGGCGCCACCCCACTCGGCGCATTGACGGAAACGTGGACAGTGGCACGATCACCGGCACGAGGACGAGCAGTAGCGTGAGCACCACCGTGCGGACAATCAATTCGCACCACAACAACCACGTGCCCACGACCACACCCAGCGCCAGTAAAAAGAGTCCGAAGCCCGGTGTCGACGTGGGGAGCGTGGTGAACGAAGTGGCGAGAGTCGCCTGATGCTGCGCCACCGTGGCGGCCGCGGTGCTCGACAGTTGGTCGACCGCTTGAAGGATCAGCAGTCCCAACGGACGAGCAACGAAGATGGCCAGCACACTGGCTGGCGCCACTCCCAGGTAGACCCGCCATAGCGCGGCTCCGTCGGCGTGTCGTAGTCCCTGAATGGTTGAAACGAGTAATCCAATCATGAGTAGAGGTGGCGCCAGTACCAAGAGAGTCGAAAACTCTTGGTTGGCGGCACTAACTACTGCAGTTGGCTCACTCGCGCTGGTCAGTACTTGGGCCGCCGCACTCAACAACCACTGCACGCTGGCGACGATCCACCCCGTTAACGCATCAAAAATCCCACCCAGGGTGGCCTTGGTGAGTGACGTCGCCGTACACGCAACTGGTGAGAAGAGACAGCTCAGCGTTCCCACTAGTGAACGCTGAGCCCCGTCGTAAAGAAGAAGTTAATGAGACTTGGGGCGGCTCCAATTAATACCGCCGCTAAGAGTGAGGTGACGACCGCTCGACGCCCCGCCATGGACTGGTGCATGTTTTGGGTATGACTCCCAACCGCCCAAAGGGCCGCGCCCAGCAAAAGGGCCACCAACGAACCAATCAGCGCCCACGACGCAATGCCGTTCGCCAACTGCTGTAACGCGGCGCCGCCCGGTAAAGCGGTGGTGGAGGGATTCAACGAGACATTCGCATACAACATCAGGGCTCTCTTTCCTCGAAGGGAATCACAACGGTCGCTGTTCAACGCAACCTCGCTGGGTCTGCGAGAATGGGGTCATGCCTGCCGTCGCCAATTTCGCCGTCTCGTGGTCCCCCGTTGCCCTCTACGCCGCGGCGGCCGGTGTTGGCGCCTTGGGTATTGCGCTGGGTGTCCTCCTTAATCGTCGTCGGGGCCACCGCGCAATCGCTCAACGACTCACCGCACTCGGGTCGCGACTCGGCGTGGAGCCCCAGGGCCTCGACGGTCGAGTGGAGACGGCGCTCGCGTACCTGGAAGAGGTCACGGGCGCGGCGTCCTCAGCAATCAGCGAATCGAGTGCCGAGTCCATCCGACTTCGCCGCTCACTTGACACGTTGCCGCTCGGTCTCGTGCTCTGTGACGAAGGTGGAGCGGTTACCTTTCGCAACACCCTGGCCGAGACCCTCATGGCTAGCCGTTACGGTGACGCGCTCGCGGCCCAGGCCGTCACCGATCTACTCGCCGAAGGGTGGACCAACGGCTCAAGTGAGCGAACAATTGATATCTTCGGTCCTCCACGACGCACGTTGCACATTCGTTCATCAGTTATCGACGACGGACGGCGCCCTCTGGGCGTGATGGCGGTTATCGAGGACGCCACCGAACGACGACGACTTGAGGACATTCGACGTGACTTCATTGCCAACGTTTCACACGAACTGAAGACGCCAATGGGAGCCTTGGGCCTGTTGGCTGAGACGTTGCAGTTCGAACGAGACCCCTCGATTGCCCAACGCCTCGCTGAGCGAATCAATAACGAAGCCTTTCGAGTTAACCGGATTATTGAAGATCTCTTGGACCTGTCACGAATCGAGAGTGAGGGGTCACCACCACGCGAACCAATATCGGTCGCGCTCTTCGTCGCCGACGCGGTTGAACGGATGCGCACCGCGGCTGAGCAGCGTCAAGTTACGCTGCATTTCGTGGAGCCCGAAGCCACGTTCATTACCGTGGGCGACCGGCGTCAACTCGTTTCGGCCATGCACGCACTACTGGAAAATGCCGTCGTCTACTCGCCCACCAACGGGACCGTGTCCGTCACTGTTGGCCGGACCGAGTCTCGACTAACCGAGAGTGGCGAGTCCGTCGGACCATTTGTCAACATAACGATCAAGGATGAGGGCGTTGGCATTCCCGCCAAGGACCTCGAACGTATCTTTGAGCGTTTCTATCGGGTCGATCCCGGCCGAGCGCGCGAGACCGGCGGCACCGGACTGGGGCTATCCATTGTGCGCCACGTGGCGCAGAACCACGGGGGGAACGTCGTCGTTGACTCTCGAGAGGGTCTGGGCTCCGTCTTCACCCTCGAACTACCAATTAACACCTAATGGCCAAATCGTCGAGTACCGAGGGTCGCGTTCGAGTCCTGGTGGTCGAGGACGAGGAGTCGTTCATCGACGCCCTCAGTATCGGGCTCGACCGCGAGGGCTTCACGGTCACCATTGCGCGCGACGGACAAGAGGCGGTGCAGGCCTTCGCCCAGGCGACGTTCGATATTGTGCTGCTCGATCTCATGTTGCCCAAGATGTCGGGACTCGATGTCTGTCGAGCAATTCGAATGACTAGTGATGTGCCAATCATCATTGTCAGTGCGAAGGGTGAAGAAGTTGACATGGTACTGCTGCTCGAGATCGGAGCAGATGACTACGTCACCAAACCGTATCGTCTGCGCGAGCTCGTCGCGCGAATCCGAGCAGTGCTCCGTCGTCGTGAGGTGCACGAGCGAACGGAAGGTGGTGACGAACGAATATCGCGTGGCCCGATAGAAATGGACGTTGAGGGCCGTCGCTGTTTTGTCGATGGCGACGAGATCAAGTTGCGAAAAAAAGAGTTTGCCCTCTTGCAATTGTTACTTGAAAATCCCGGTCGCGTCCTTACTCGAGAGGTCATCATTGACCGAATCTGGGGCAGTGACTACGTGGGCGACACCAAGACGTTGGACGTGCACATTAAACGCCTGCGTTCGCTCGTCGAAACAAACCCGAAAGAACCGGTCCGCATCACGACCGTGCGGGGCGTGGGCTACCGCTTCGAACTCACGAAGAGCGAGTAGGAATTCTCGTTTGGCCCCCCAAATACGGGGCCAACACCGCGGGAAGTTCCACCGAACCATCGACCTGGCGGTAGGTCTCCACGAGGGCGGCCCAGATACGCGCCCACGCCAGGGCCGATCCATTCACCGTATGCACCAGTGCGGTCGAACCGTCACTCGTGCGGTAACGAACGTTGGCCCGGCGTGCCTGGAAGTCTCGGAACCAACTCACCGACGACACTTCGAGCCAGCGGTCCACTCCCGGACTAAAGACCTCGAGATCAAACGTTCGCGCGGCTGACGTACCAAGATCGCCGGTGCACAGGTCGAGTACCCGATACGTCAGGCCGAGGGCCTGTAGGAGACCTTCGGCGCGGCGAAGAATATCGGCGTGCGCCTCCAGGGCCTGCTCGGGGGTGCAGTACGCAAAGAGCTCCACCTTGTCGAACTCGTGTAGCCGCAAGAGTCCCCGGGTGTCGCGCCCCGCGGCTCCGGCCTCGCGGCGAAAACACGCGGTCTGCGCAGTCATGCGAATAGGTAGTTGGTCTTCGGCCAAAATCTCACCACGGTGCATTGACGTGAGTGGCACTTCGGCCGTAGGAATTGCCCAAAGGCCGTCGCGCCCGATCTCGTACATGTCGTCAGCCGACTTGGGCAGATGGCCCGTCGACATCATGGTCTCGGTCAACGCGAAACTCGGGGGACGAATCTCTTCGTACTCGGGCAGGTGACGGTCGAGCGCGAAGAAGCCCAGCGCTCGAATTAGTCGCGCCCCAAAGCCTCGATAGAGCGGGAACATTGAACCGGCCAACTTCGCCCCGGTTTCGAGGTCAAGAATGCCGAGGTCAGTACCGATATCCCAGTGCGCCACGCGCTGGTGTGCTTCGTAGGTTGGCTGAGCGGCACCCTCGTCCATCCCTACCCACCAACGACGCAATTCGACGTTGTCATGTTCGTCCGCGCCGTCGGGTGCTTCGGGCGCGGGGAGATTCGGGACGAAGAGCAGTTGCTCGCGTAGCGTCGCCGCCAGCTCATCGAGCGCTGCGGACGCCTCACGCTCCTGGTCGCCGAGGGTTCGACTGGTCTCGGCCAGCGCCGACGCGGCCGCGTCATCCTTCTGGCGTCGAGCCTCACCTACCTGACGCGAGAGGTCCTTCACTTGGGCGCGAAGGCCTTCGGCCTCTTGGAGGAGTTGGCGGTGCTGCACGTCCAGTTCAATGACCGCGTCAAGGGTGGCCGACGTCACGCCACGCCGGGCGAGCGCAGCCTTTACGACCTCGGGTTCTCGACGAAGTTGCGCAAGATCAATCACGACCGCCAGCCTACCGAGACTGGTTCTGGTCCCACGTAGAAACGGTTAGTTTCGAGTGTTATGAGTACCGCCGTGGCCGTGGTGAACCTTCGGGTGAACTTTGGTTCGCTCGTGGCCGTTGACGACGTCACCTTCGAAGTCGAGCCCGCCCAGGTGGTGAGCCTGCTCGGGCCCAACGGAGCGGGCAAAACCAGCATTGTTGAAACGTTGCTCGGCTTTCGTGCACCTCAAGCGGGCTCGGTACGCGTGCGCGGCTTTGATCCCCAACGCGACCATCGCGAAGTCGTGCGCCACACCGGTGCACTCTTGCAACGCGGTGGCGTCTGGTTCCCCATGACTCCGGCGCAGGTAGTAGACCTAACCGCGACCTACTACGACGCGCCTCGCGACCCTCGCGAGCTACTCACTCTGTTAGACCTCGAACGGTGCGCGCACACTGCGTGGCGGCGCCTCAGTGGTGGCGAACAACAGCGCACCCTGCTCGCGCTCGCGCTCATTGGACGACCCGACGTCTTAGTGCTCGACGAACCCACCACGGCCGTTGATCCGGAAGGTCGCCAAGTTATTCGCGACATTATTCGCGCCGAGCGCGACCGAGGCTGTGCCATCTTGATTACCACGCACGAGCTCGATGAGGCCGAACGGCTCGCGGACCGGCTCGTACTTCTTCACCATGGTCGCGTCGTGGTGACCGGAACGCTCGACGAGCTCGCCGGTGAGCCCACCATGATCATCGAAACGTCAATACCAGTCGACCCCCAGGAGCTGCGCTCATTGTTGGGCGCTGACGTGACTCTCGACGGTCCGTGCGTACTGCACTGTCGAATTGCCTCGTCGCCCGAGCGACTGGGTCTGATTACGCAGTACCTCACGAGCGTGGGCGCGAGTTTGGTTTCGCTGCGCACCCGCGCGTCGCTCGAGGAGCGCTACCTCGAGCTCATCAGTGACGTGCGCAAGGGTGAGCGCTCATGAAGGCTTGGTGGGCACAGACGCGTAGCGAGGTTCGCATGACTATCCGCCGCGGCGAGACGCTGTTGCTCACTATTGGCATTCCCGTGCTGCTGCTCGTCTTCTTTTCCCTGGCGCGCGTCAGCGCCACCCCCACGGTGCACCGCATTGACTTCATCGCCCCGGGTATTTTGGCCCTCTGTGTTCTTTCGACCTCACTCGTGGCCCTCTCCATCGCCACCGGTTTTGAACGATCGTTCGGCGTCTTGCGTCGACTTCACGTGACCCCCCTCGGTCAGCGCCGACTCATTGGCGCCAAGATCACCAGCGTCCTCGTGACCGAATTTATCCAGATTGTTGTTTTGGGGGCGGTGGCGTTGCTCTTGCACTGGCACCCGCGCGGGGCCCTCACCGGGGGTTTAGAAGTTCTGGCCTTACTCTTGCTGGGTTCGGCGGGGTGCGCCGGTATTGGACTCGCGCTCGCGGGACAGCTCCGCGCCGAAGTCAACCTCGCGGCGAGCAACGGGCTCTACCTCGTTCTCTTGTTGTTGTCGGGCATTGTCGTACCGTTGACGTCACTGCCGAGCGTTATCCAACGCGTGGTGATTGCGGTGCCCTCGGGCGCGCTCGCTGAAGGACTGCACCGCGTACTAGGACTCGGTCTCGCGCCCACAGTTGGCGACTGGATCGCACTACTGGCGTGGGCTGTGGCGGCACCACTGCTCGCGGCGCGCACCTTTCGCTTTGATTAAGCGGCCCGCAACGCGCTAATTCCGCGCGCGAGCGACTTGGTATCAATTGCCCCAAAGTGCACCGTGGTCACGATCCCCTGGGCGTTCACGAATACGGTCTCGGGAAGTTGGCCAAAACCAAAGACCGTGCTGGTCACCGTGCCATTCGCGTCAAAGGCCACTGGAAATTTCACGCCCATCTTTTTCACAAATTGCTGGGCGGCGGCGCGTTGATCGTTGGAGTCCATCCCCAACACGGCAACCGACCCCGTCGGGTGCCGGGCCAAATACGCCGCCACGCGCGGCAACTCCTCTTGGCAGGGGGTGCACCAACTCGCAAAGAAGATCAACACACTGGCGTGACCCAACGCCCAGGGCGCTCGCTGCGTGGTGGTCCCGAGACCACTCAACGTAAAGGCCTTGACGTGCTGGCCAACCAGCGCACTCGTGGGTTGTCCACTTTGATCAGTCACCTTGCCTCCGGTGAGTAACGAAACCACGCTGATCAAAGCCACGGCGAGCACGGTGCCAATACCGAGCGAGACGAACATCATCGGCGATGGTCGCCCGCGTGGCGCTTTAGTGGGGGTGGACAAGGACGTCAACCGCCATCAACACGAACAACGCGGTGAGGTAGGTAATCGAGTAGTGAAAGAGCTGCATGGCCTCGCTGACAATGGCGACGTCGGACTTCGCGTGCCGGTAAAGCCGCCACGAAAAAAAGGTGAACATCGCACCGAGCACGGTCGCCGAGATGGCGTAAATCCAACCGAGGTGCGCGGTCGGTCCGATCAACACGGTGACGGCCCACAAGATAACGCTGTAGACGAGAATTTCGAGCGTCGTGCGACGAAGCGACGCGACGACCGGCATCATCGGAACGTTGGCGGCGGCGTAATCGTCGCGGTAGCGCACGGCCAGCGCCCAAAAGTGTGGCGGGGTCCAGATAAAAATCACGATAAACAGCAAGACCGGCGTCCACGAGAGTGAGTTCGTCACCGCGGCCCATCCCACGAGCACCGGCACGGCTCCCGCGGCTCCGCCAATCACAATGTTTTGTTTACTGCGCCGCTTTAACCAGATGGTGTAGACAAAGACGTAGAAGGCCGTCGCCGACAGCGCCAGCAGCGCCGCTAACTGATTTACCCAAATGGCGAGCACCGCGTACGCCGCGACCTCCAGACCCGTCGCAAAGATCGTCGCCGCTCGGGGCGACATCACCCCGGTCACCAGGGGACGATGCTTGGTCCGGTCCATGATTGCGTCAATGTCGCGGTCGATCACCATATTGAACGCGTTCGCCCCACCGGCCGCCAGGGTGCCCCCGAGCAGCGTCGTCAGCACCAGAACCAAGCTCGGAAAGCCTCGGGCCGCGACCACCATGGTCGGGATCGTGGTGACCAGCAACAGTTCAATAATGCGGGGTTTGGTGAGCGCCAGGTAGCCCTTAAGGACCTCGTTGGTTGAGCGCTCGCGAGCTGCCGTTTGGGTCACGAGTTCCATCCTACGAGTCCGGGTTGGTGGGCGCCTCGCGTCGCTCCGTAGTGTGGAGTCATGCAACGATATCGAGTGTCAATCCCGGCCTTTCGCTGGTTCGCGTTCACCGCATTTCTCTCAATGATTCTGATCGTCCTGTCGGGCGCGGCCGTTCGCCTGACCGGCTCGGGGCTGGGCTGTCCCGACTGGCCCACCTGTTTTCATAATCGAGTCACCGGTTCGTGGAGTATTCATCCACTCATTGAGTACACCAATCGCGTGATCACGGTCGTGCTGGTCTGTGTGACCATCGTGACCTTCCTCGCGGCCCTCGCGCGCTCGCCACGGCGCCGCGACCTGGTCGTGTTTTCTGGTCTCTTGGTACTCGGGGTGGTCGCGGACGCCGTACTCGGCGCCTTCGTGGTCTACAGCAAACTCAATCCCTGGTTAGTTTCCTTGCACCTCTTGTTGTCACTATCGATGGTCGTAATCGGCGCGATTCTCTACCACCGGTCCAAGTACGTTTACGGACCCGGCGCGCGAGCCAACGTGCGCGACCTTCACTTTCGAACACTGGCGCGTCTGCTGTGGATTCCCTTCGTGATACTGCTCGCGACCGGAACGCTCACGACCGGGTCGGGACCCCACGCCGGCGCCTCGCAGGGACAGTTGATTGCTCGCCGACTGCCCATCGCCTTGGCCAATGCGGCGTGGATTCACTCGGTCGCTGCCGTCTTGTTTCTCGGTCTCGTGACTGGGCTACTCTTCGCCATCTGGTCAACCAGTGCCCCCGTGGCGCTCCAACTCGGGGTACGCCGTCTGGTCGTGCTGACCCTCCTACAAGGCCTTATCGGCGTTACTCAGTACTTCACGCACTTGCCGGCGTTACTCGTTGAACTACACGTCGCGGGGGCGACGTCACTGGCCATTGGGGTTACCCAATTTCACTTACGCCAAAGTGCTCGCGACCGCGAGCCCGGCACCAAGCGCATACGTACCACTTGATGAACGGCCCATTATGGGTCTTTGGTCCCGGTCCCTACCTTCCCACCTCGTGTAACACTTCGTAGAAGTACCTACACAGCTGTAAAGGAGGAAGTAATGGCGTTCTTCACTGCCCTCGGCGCACTCGTGCCGCTCGACCACTTTGGACACTATTTCCACTGGCATTTCATTTACCTCAGTCTCAGCAACCTCATCATCATTTTGTTGATGATTGCGACGTTCCTGGCGGCGATTCTCGCGCCATTTCCCGGACGCAAGAGTCGTAAGGAGCACCAATGAGCACCACCGAAATCGATCGCCAGTGGACCACTCGCCTGCGCCAGCGCGCCACGGGCAAGTTGCCACCCGAAAAGCTCCTACCCGACACCCAACCGACGTACGTCGCGTCATGGATTTACGTATTCGGGGTCGCCACCCTGGCGGCGCTCATCATGGTCATCGTGACGGGCTGCATTCTGGCCATCCGCGGACCACTGTGGTGGCACGGGTCGGTCTACGGCCATTTCGTGAACTCACTGCACCTGTGGAGTGTGGAGATTTTCTTCTTCACGATGATCGTGCACCTGTGGGGCAAGTTCTTTATGGCCGCCTGGCGCGGTGGACGAACTCTGACCTGGATGACGGGCGTCGTGACCTTCCTCGCCTCTATCGCGACGGCCTTCACCGGCTACGCGTCGCAAACCAACTTTGACTCCCAGTGGATAACCACCCAGGCCAAAGACGGCATTAACGCCACCGGAGCGGGGGCGTACTTCAACGTCTTGAATCTGGGCCAGATGTTGATGTGGCACATCGTGTTACTGCCCCTCGCCGCGGTCGTACTCACTGCGCTGCACGTGCTACTCGTGCGGGTCAAGGGCGTCGTGCCACCGTTCGCCGAGAAGGTGGAGGTCCACTCATGAGTTCGAAGCGATTTCGCCCCGACGTTGACGCGCCCGAGTATCACGGTCGTTACAGCCCGTACGACATCATCAAAGAGGGCACGATCGCCATCGTGCTCGTGGGACTGCTGACCATCATCTTGGCCATCGTCTTTGGTTCACCCGACGAACGCGCCATCACTATTAAGACGTGGAGCAACGCCGCACCCGTTGACTTTGCCACCACCGCACTAAGTGAGCTCAACGGCACGTCGGGCACGGCCCAGTACGGTGCGCCTTACAACACCGCTAGCACCGGCCAACAGCTCGGCCCGCTGCAGTTGTCCAAGTGGGTGGGAGTTCGTATCCCCATCAACACCGTGAAGGACTTCGTCATCAGTCCACTTCGGGCCATGCCGAGCCAGCCAGCCCTGCGCGACGCACTGACGCAGTGGATTAGTGCGTCGACGTCGACCCAAGACGCGTGGGTCGCCAACTACACCAAGGCGGCAGACAAACTGACCTTTACCAACAGCGTCGTGACGGTACCCGCCGCCAACGCGGGGCCGGTGCCAATCTTTATTAACGACCTCACGCAGATGGCACGCACCGGAGCACTCGATCAAGCACTCATTACCGAGTCTGGCTACTACACCACCGACTACACGCGACCACTGTTGTTTCTGGCCGACGGTGCGTACCTCGAAAGTGTGGCCACCAAGCAGCACCTCCTGGGTACCCAGTGGGGCATGATGAACGAGACTGGTAGTTACCCGGGCCAGGCCTGGCTCTGGCTCTACTCGTTCTGGTACCAGATCCCACCGTTCAACTCGAGTTGGGGCGCCAACGCTGACGTACTGGTGTGGGGCCTGATGATGTTGCTTTCGGCCCTCTTGCTCCTCGTCCCCTTCATACCCGGTCTGCGCTCAATTCCGCGGCGATCAAGGGTCTACCGACTCATCTGGCGCGAACACTACCGCGACCAGAAGTAATCGCCCCTCCATCCGAGTCGGGTCCTGCGGGGCCCGACTCGGCCCCCGCCCTCTCGATTTACTGGTAGAAGTAGTGACGAGTTCGTGAGGTCAACATGACAGCTACTTCGGCCGCGTTTATCGGACACGGCAGTCCCATGAACGCGATTGAACACAATCGCTTCACCGACGCGTGGCGCGACTTTGGTCAATCAAATCCTCAACCGCGCGCCATCGTCGCAATTTCGGCGCACTGGTACATCAACGCCACGGCCGTTACCTCGAGCGCGAACCCTCGCGTGATTCACGACTTCTACGGCTTTCCCCAAGCCCTCTTCGACTTCGACTACCCCGCTCCGGGTTCGCCCGAAGTCGCGGCGCTCGTGGCCGAGATTGTCCAACCCGTCTGGGTGGGACTCGACGCAGATAGTTGGGGAATCGATCACGGCACGTGGTCGGTACTCGCGCACGCCTTTCCCAACGCCGACGTACCCGTGGTGCAACTCTCGATTGACGCAAACAAGCCCCTTGACTACCACGTCGACCTCGGCTCACGACTCGCCCCGCTCATCGACCAGGGCGTCTTGATCCTCGCGAGTGGCAACGTCGTCCATAATCTCGGCGCCATTGACTGGAACGCGCCCAACCACGGCTACGACTGGGCCCAACGATTTGATGATGACGCGCGCCACGTAATGCTGGACGAACCTAGTGCGTTCGCGAAACTACGCGACCACGCCGACTATCAACTCAGCGTGCCCACTCCCGACCACTTTCTTCCTCTCGCCTACCTTGCGGGCATCGCCGCCGCACGCGGTGCGACGCCCGAGGTGATCGTTGACGGGTGCGTCATGGGTTCACTTTCGATGACGTCGTACGTCATCAGTCCGAACGACTAGTTCGTCGCTCGCCCCACTGACGCGCGCCAGGCGGCCTCCACCGACGACGCCAGTAGTGACTGACCAGCGCTCGTTGGGTGGAATGATCCGCCCGAGGACGTGGTCGCCGTACTGGCGAGCAGCAGACCGTTCAAATCTGGCGAGGTACCCGTCGAGCAGTCGAGTGGCGCAAACGAAGTGGCGCGAGCGAGTGAAAGACCAAGGTAGCCCTCGGAGCGAAGTTGCGCCACCACGATGGAAGTCTCGAGCTGCAGGTACGTATTGAGGTCACTCAGCAGGTAGCTCGCCGGACTCGTAAAGGCCGCCAGCAGTGACTGGGGCAGACCGTCAGTGCCGGGGGGTCCGGCAATCGGCAGTGGGGTCGGCGATAGTACGCACGCCCCCGCACCACTCGTGGCGAGCAGCGAGGGGTACGTCACGACTACCAATCGAGGTCCCTTGGCACGATGGAGTACCACGCCTTGGGCTCGCATAATTTTGAGGTAGAGCGCTCGCAGCCGCGTCTCGATAGTGGACGGTTGGCGTAGTGGGAGGGTGAGCGCCGCGCTCGGTATGGTCAGCGCGTCATTCGTGGTTGTCAGTGCGCCACCTAAGAGCTGTGCGGCACTCGTCACCGCCGCCAGGCAGTCGATCGAGCTGTTGACGCCCGGGTTGTAGAAGAAGAGTGGCGTCGCACTCTTGGTGGTCGCCCCAATGCAGGCGCTGATCAAGCCCGAAAAGGGTAGGTCGTTACCACCCGCGCTGACCGTGGCCAATGCGGTCTGACGCCACTGCTTTTTCGAAACGGTACCGACCTGAGCACTTATCTGAGCCGAGGTCGCTCCCGAACAGGCCACGAAACGCAGCGTGAGCGTACGCAGTGCGTGCGCCACCAAGGCGGGGTAGCCCTGGGTGGAGCGGTCGCACGATCCCGATCCGGCAATGAAGGGCACGAGTCCTTCACCCGACGAGTAGGAGTCACCTAAAGCCACGTAGAGCGAGTTCGTTCGCGGGGCCGCGTTACTCGCCCCGGCGGGCACCACCGCGAACACTGTCGCCGCCACGCTCAAAGCGACCAACCAATTCGTGACCCGTGTTCGATTCAGCACAAAGACCTTCCTCGCTGAGTAGATGAAGTACGACGGCGATACTGCGCGGGATCGAGAGTGACCATCTCGAAACGGCTCACTAGAGGTCTAAATGGCACCCGTGTAGTAGTGGTCAACCTTCGCCAGTGCTCGGTCGAAACGTTCGAGCCCGTCGCGAGCTTCGTCATCGGTCGTAATGCACGGCGGCACAATGTGGATTCGGTTGAAGTTCGCAAAGACCAACATCCGCTCAGCTCGCGCGGCCGAAATGAGCTCGCCCATCGCCGGCGACGAACCACCGTACGGCGCGAGGGGTTCTTTCGTTGCTCGGTCGGTGACCAGCTCGACCGCGAAAAAGACGCCAAGTCCACGAACGTCACCAATGACCGGGTGTCGCGTTTGCAGTTCTAAGAGCCCGGGTCGCAGTATTTCATTACCGAGACGTCGCGCATTCTCGACGAGTCCTTCATTCTCCATAACTTCAATCGTGGCGACGGCCGACGCGACGGCCAGCGGGTGGCCCGAGTAGGTGAGACCACCGGGGTAGACCCGATCGTCGAAGGTCTGGGAGATGGCTTCACTCATCACCACACCACCGAGGGGAATGTAACCCGAGTTCACACCCTTGGCGAAGGCCACGAGGTCGGGACTCACGCCGTACTCCTGGTAAGCAAACCAATTACCGGTGCGGCCAAAACCGGCCATCACTTCGTCGGCGATGTAGACGATGCCGTACTTATTACAGATGTCGCGCACTCCTTGGAGGTAGCCAGCCGGCGGAGTCATGATTCCCGCCGTACCCGGGACTGACTCGAGAATGATGGCCGCGACGTTGGTCGGTCCTTCGAAGTAGATCATCTCTTCGAGATGCTTCAACGCGCGCTCGCACTCTTGGGCTTCGTTCTCCGCAAAGAACTCACTGCGGTACAAGAACGGCCCAAAGAAGTGCACGACACCGGAAGAACCAGTGTCGTTAGGCCAGCGGCGTGGATCACCAGTCAAGTTAATAGACGTCGACGTCGCGCCGTGGTAGCTGCGGTACGCCGCAAAGACCTTATGACGACCAGTGTGCAGACGGGCCATTCGAACCGCGTGTTCGACGGCTTCAGTTCCACCGTTGGTAAAGAAAACTTTGGCCGCTCCCTCGAAGGAGTGGTCGAGGATTAATTCAGCCGCGCGGTAACGAGCCTCGTAGCCGTGTTGGGGGGCAATGGTGCACAGTACGCCGGCCTGTTCTTGAATAGCCTTCACGACCACCGGGTGCTGGTGACCAATATTGGTATTCACCAGTTGCGAGGAAAAGTCCAGGTAGTCGTGACCGTCTTCACCGGTGACGTAGAGACCGTGGGCACTCTTAACCATGAAGGGGTTAATGGTTGACTGCGCCGACCACGAATGGAAGACCGATGCCTTCTCTCGATCAACACTCGACATCTGTTCACGGTTCTTGGCCACGAGAAACCCTTCTGTTGGTGTACGTGCACGAAAAACTCCACCTTGAGTGGGTAACTTGCGCACTCCAACCCTACTGGAAACTGAACCGAGATTTGCCCCGCGACGTTACTGCGGCCCCTCGTATTGGCAAACTCGTGCCACGAACGTCAGTAGCCAAGTTCCAGATTTATTAGACCAACCAGTGGTTGCTCGGCGATTCGAAGGCGTACGTTCTCGGTGACTCGCCTGGCGAGGAGCGGGCGAACCATTTCGTCAGTGTCAGCCACGTGAGGAGTAATCAAACAGTTTTGAAGGTCCCACAGAGGATGCCCATCCGGTAGGGGTTCGGGGTCGGTGACGTCGAGGGCCGCGCCACCAATAACTCCATTGCGCAGCGCCACCACCAAGTCGTCGGTATGCACCAATCCTCCTCGAGCCACGTTGACCAGCCACGCGTTGGAGTCCATCGCGGCGAACTGGGCGCTCGCAAACATGTGCCGATTCGTCGGGGTCAGGGCCAGGGCCAGGAAGACGACGCGGGCATCGGTCAGACTCTCCATCAGCGCATTGGTTCCCACGACCCGGGCGGCTCGCGCCATTGGCTCAGGTCGTTGGCGAACCACCGTTGCGCGCACTCGAAACGGTGCCAATAGTTGGAGCAACGACGAGGTAATCCCCCCACCACCAACAATTGTGACGGCTTCATCAAAGAGGCTGAGTCCGGCCGAGCGACCCCAGGTCCGAGCCCGGGCACGTTCTGGCAAAATGCGCAGACCGGCCAACGCGAGCGCCAGAGCGTGCTCGGCCACGGGTTCGCTGTAGGACCCTTTCGCGGACGTCCACGTACGTCGAGGGTCTACCACTCCAGCCGCGAAAAACTTCTCTACTCCCGCGAGTGGTAGTTGTACCCAAGTAATAGTTGGTGTGGCGTCTAAGACTGCCTGTAGTTCGATCAATTTTGTGGGGTCGATCCAGATCAGCGCTTCGGGGGCGGCGTGCACATCCACCACCACGCCGCCACCCGCAACCACCGCGTCAACGACTGCGTCGTCGAGCCACGATGAAGTGAGGGGGGCGACCGCCACGCGGAGTTGCACATCGTGATGCTAACTCTCGACTCGCAGCGTCACGAGCGGTGAGTCCACCCCAAATGAGCCGCTTTACCCAGAAGTAACCGCAAATGTCCTTGACTTAGCCCCGCACGACGAGGAAACTTCCCCTTGTCGAGTTGTCCACCCGGACTGACTCGACCAAACGAAAGAAGAGGGGATATTCGTGTCATCAACTGATACCACCCAGCAGAAAGGACTCCGAGCAAATTCGGTGGGCCTCTGGGGTGACTTCATTGTTTCGATCGCCAACGTGGCGCCGTCGAGCAGTGTGGCCTTCACCCTGGCGTTGCTCGTCTCGTTCGCTGGACACGTCGCACCGTTAGCGGTGCTCGTGGTCGGCCTCGGAATGTTCTTGTGTTCAATTGGGTACGCCAGCTTGAACCGCTGGAAGGCCCACGCCGGTGCCCCCTACGTCTGGGTCGGTGAAGCCGTTACCCCCGCCGTGGGTGTGGGAACGGGATTCTTGAACGTCGCAGTTTCAACGTTCGCGAACGTCGGCAACATAACCCTGGCCGGTGCCTACTTGCTCTTTGTTGTAGCCCCCAGCTCCAGTTTCCCCAAAGCAGTGACCTGGCTTATCGCCACGGCCATCATGGCCATTTTGGCCTGGCTATCAATTCGTGGTATTTCGCCCTCGGTGAAAGTGCAGATGGCCTTCGTGGTTCTGGAGTACGGCTCCATGATCGCGTTCGTTATTCTCGCGCTGATTCACGAGTCGCACGGTACGGGTGGTGCAACGCTGCCTCACTTCAACGACTTCACCATTGGTCATGCCATGAATGGGATTGGAGGATTTGCGGGGCTCGCCAAAGCAGCGGTGCCGTGTGGATTCCTCTACCTCGGCTGGGAGGCCACGTCCGTCTTGGGTGAAGAGTCAACGCACTCGAACATTCACCCTGGTCGCGCCATGATGATGGGAACGCTGTTCTTGACCATCTGGTACACCTTCTTGATCTGGGTCTTCCAGGGTGTCTCGAGCCAGGCCAACGTGCTCTCGCACGGAACCGACGTCCTCGCGTACACCGGAACTCTTCTGGTACCCGGTTTCTGGGGACGAGCCCTGCCCTTCGCCGTACTCATCGCGGTTATTGGTACGTGCCAGATTCAAATGACGGAGCCCAGTCGTGTGCTCTACGCCTTAGCGCGCGACAAGCTGGTGCCGAAGTTCTTTGGGGTCATTGACCAAAAGCACCAGACGCCTTGGATTGGTCTCATTGTGTTGGCCGCGATTCCGCCAATTCTCTTGATTCCGTATCTGGCCAGCACGTCAGCCAGTCACGCCATTGGCTACGTCATCAGCGCCGACGGCATGATGGGGCTCTTCATGTACTTCGTCATCGCCACCAGCAGCGTCTGGTTCTACCGTTCGCACTTACGCAAGAGCTTGAAAAACTTCCTGCTCCTGGGTGGCCTGCCACTCATTGGTGGCCTCATGATGCTGGCGGTGTACATCTACGCGCTGAATACGCAGGTGGCGGTCGTCGCGGTGGTGTCCGTCGTAGGCCTCGTCTTGATGTACTCACTCGGCATCATTGTGCGCTACACCCGCGCTGACTCACCGTTCTTCAAAGAAGTGGCCGAGCGCCGCAAGGTTGACTTCGGTAAGTAAATACGTCCAGCCTTAAACGGCCCGCGCACTCCGTGTAACACGGGGTGCGCGGGCCGCTACATTGAGAGCACGAAAACGAGGAGAGACCATGGCACGCTTTGACGGAAAAACAGTGGTAATTACGGGGGCCGCCCACGGCATCGGACGGGCCTGTGCACTGCGCTTCGCCGCTGAGGGCGCCAACGTGGCCGTGGTCGATATCCGTGACGACACGCACGAAACCGCCAAAGAGTGTTCACCGACTAGTCGTGGTTACATCGCTGACGTCACTGACGCCAAGCAAGTGGAGACGGTCGTCGCCCAGATAGTCAAGGACTTCGGAGGTATTGACGTGCTGCACTCCAACGCCGGCCGACTTCGTGCGGGCACCGTGCTCGAGATGGACCTTGACGAGTGGAATCGCATCATGACCACCAACGTCACGTCGATGTACCTCATGACCCGAGCGGTTCTCCCGCACATGCAGGCGCGAGGTGCGGGAGCGATTGTCACGACGGGTTCAATCAGTGGTCTTTTTGGCGAACCAGCCCTCACTGCCTACACCGCCTCGAAGGCCGCCATCGTGAATATGACTAGGTCGCTGGCGATTGACTTTGCCAAATCCGGCGTGCGGGTTAACTGCGTGTGTCCCGGCTGGGTGGACACCGGATTTAATGATCCCCAATTCGTCCACGACTCAATGACCGAGAATGACATTGAAGAGCTCATTGCCCGCACGGTGCCGATGGGCCGACAGGGTCTACCCGATGAGATGGCGGCGGCCGTGGCCTTTCTCGCTTCGAGTGATGCCTCGTACATCACCGGACAGGTCCTTACCGTTGACGGTGGACTCCTGTGCCACGTGTAGTGGCCGCGCCGTACAGTTGCCCAACGTTAAAAAGAACGGCTCTCGCGTGAGCACCTTCACTGAGCGTGAACTCGAGTACTTGAAGAATCAGCCACTCATGCGATTTGCGACCGCTTCACCCGAAGGTAAGCCCGACGTTGCTCCGGTCGTCTTCTCGATCGAGGGTGACGACGTGGTCACTGGGGGCTTCGACATCACCCGTACTGTTCGCTACAAGAATGTCAGCACGAATCCGCGCGCAACGATAGTGATTGACGATCTGGCGTCAACGAATCCGTGGAGTCCCCGGGGCATCAAAGTTGTGGGATCGGTTGTCGTTGAAATCCACGAAGAAGCTCCGCGCTTTCGAATTAGTCCCCAGGTAATCATTAGCTGGGGTATTAACGACACGACACCAGGAATTCCAAAGATGGAACGCCGCGTGGTGGAGACGATGGGGATCGAACCCACGACCTCAGGCTTGCAAAGCCCGCGCTCTACCAACTGAGCTACGTCCCCGACGGGTACCTACTCTACCAACTCGGCACTACTGCGGTCGATGACGGCGCAGCGTCCGTGCACGCTGACGGTCCACTCGCTCGAGTTCACGTTCCACGTCGGCCCAATGTAACGGGGTATCTTCCACCGGTACTCCTTGATCTTCGGCGTGAAAGAAAATTAAGAAGGCGACAATCCACATTGGTAGGTAACAGCCCAACTTGGCCACAAAGCCCGCCAGTTGCTGATCAAAGAGTGGGGTGAGGTGCAGTAACGCGTACTGGTGCTGCAGCGCCGGGTACAGCGGATGTTGCGCAAATATCCAGACGAAGGAGAGACTCGTCACGACGAGGGCTGACGCAAAAACGTAACCCGCTCGAGCCGCCGCCGACAGACGTTTCGCGCCGGGCAACACGCCCAGCGCCGGTATCCACAAGATGAGACCAGTGGTGATGGTACTGAGCACAATTAGGTCACGGCCGATGCTCGAGCGCGCACCAAAATCAACAATGGGCACCGACAAGGTGAGCGTCCCCGTTACGGTCACGAGAATCATGGCCAGTCCGGGGTGGGCCAAGTGACGAGTCACCCAGTCGACTGGCGCGCGACGAGTCAAGCGAGCAAGTACCGGTACCGGAGTAGCGAGCAACAGCATTGGGGCAACGAAGAGCATAATGACAAGCCGTTGCACCGTGGCCGCAGTGAGTGACACCGAGGCCGCGAGGTCGCCAAACGGCCATACCGTCACCGCCAGGAGCGCGACCAACCCTCCGAGGGCGAAGCGGCGCTGGGATGGGTCAGTCACGACAACTCGGTGTAACAGCGTCGCGAGCACCAGCACGAGAACCTCAACCAAATGCCAGTGAAAGGGCAGTAGCGACATCATCAGTTGGAGATCAGACAACCCAGCGTGGTGCCATTAGTGCAACGCAATTTTCTCGCCACGAAATCGTGGGCCCATTTCAGTAACAATCACAATGAAGATAATGAGATCAACAATCAAGATGAAACCGGGGAACAGCGCTCCCGCCGTCGTGAACTTCGACAGACAAAGAATGGTGATCCCGGTATTGATGACGCCCATTAAGAATGCCTGCGCAGTCTCGGTGGAGGGCGCCAACCACGATTTGCGTAACGTCGGCAACGCGGCAATTTGGTCGGCCACCGTGAACGAGACAAGCGCAATAGTCGGCTGATTAATAAAGCCCCAAAAGATAACGCCGACGAGTGAAATAACCCCACAGAAAATATCGAAGGGGCCAATTTTCCACGCGAGGTGCGAGTTGCGAAACGACGCCACTACCACCATGCAGGGTACGAGCCCAAACGTCAACGTCACTATTGCGGCCAGCCCCACGTGTTGTTGCACCTCAACCGCGAACGCTAAGAGACCTTCGATCCCCCAAATCCCCCACGTGACTCGATTCGGCGACGTGACGCCACGGATGGTGTCGCGGATGTAGGTAAACGCCCCGTAGAGCGAAACGGCGACCGCCACCCAGATAAATCGAGAGTCAAGCATCCGTTCAGTCTGCCCGAAGTCGTGGCTAGGTGTGCCACTACGTACTTCAACAGAGATTCGAGGTCTCCGATAGCCTGAACGGCCATGGACGCGCGGAACTTCTTAGGTATGGAGCAGCGCGACGAGCAGACGTGGTCGTTCGTCGTTACCGAACGACTCATCACGCCCGGGCAGTTTCTCTTTGGGGGCTGCGGTCTCGCGGCGGGATTAGTTGCACTAGAAGAAGCCAGTGGGCGGCCCACCATCTGGGGTAGCGCGCACTATCTCTCCTACGCTCCCACCAACGCCGAAGTAGTAGTCACGACCGATCTCGCCGTCGTTGGCGGTCACGTCACCCAAGCTCGAGCCACCGCTAGGGCCGAGGGTCGTGAAATCTTGACGGTGCACGCGGCCCTCGGCACTGGCGATCTCACGTCACCCACCCCGTGGGTGACTATGCCTACGGTCCCCGATCCCGAACAGTGCAAGCAGCGTGACGTACCCATCACCATTGGTTCATCAATCTTTGAACACGTGGATAGCCGAATTGCAATTGGCCGTCGCTACGACGAAATGGACGGAACCCCCGGTGAGCCGGTTTCAGCAATTTGGGCGCGGGTCCCGGGACACTTCGAGCCGTCCGCGGCGACGCTCGCCATCTTTGGTGACTACGTCTCGGGCGGCGCATCGCAACCCTTGGGGCGACGAGCGTTCGGTCGAAGTCTTGACAACACCATTCGCGTCGCCACCCTCGAACCCACCGAGTGGGTTCTCTGTGAGATCCACATGCACGCACTCGCGGGCGGCTTTGCGCAGGGAACCGCATTTCTTTGGAGTCAGTCGGGCACGCTGCTCGCTACCGCGAGCCAAACAATTGCGTCAAAACTTTGGGAGCCACCGACGAGCTGAGGCGGTTACGGGCCTGGTGTAGATTGGTGTCCCTGCGGGGGCTATAGCTCAGTCGGTTAGAGCGCGTCACTGATAATGACGAGGTCGTAAGTTCGATTCTTACTAGCCCCACCAACATGGCCCTGGTCAGTCAATAATTGCTACTTCCACATTGGGATTTGGTCAGTGCTTCTGGCGCAGGACTTTTGTCGGCCGCTGGGTTCACCAGAGCGCACGCCCGTCTTCACGAGTACGTTAGCGTCCATGCAGACCTCTCGGTAAGGAACAGCATGGCCGAACAAGAGCGTGGGTTGCGCAGTGACGACCCGGCGAACAATCAACTGCGAGTCGACGTCGCTTCGATGCTTCGCGAACTCGGCCACGAATTTGTCGCACGTGACCTTCGTGACGAGGATCTCGCGGACACCCGGGTCGTCGTTGCCGAACTCCTCGATCGGGTTCGACAGACCCCCGTGCGCAATCGGCGACTGCGCAGTGGAGCGGCGGCGCAGTTTGCGCTCTCAATTCCCGCCGAAGGGCAGCGCGAACGCCATCAACTCTTTTCCGACTCAATCATCTCCGGTGGCGCTAACCCCATGGGACTCGGCGCGACACTCTGGCGCGACGGCGACGTAGCAGTCATGGAGGTGGTGCTGGGACGGGCCTTCGAGGGAGCGCCCGGTCGAGCCCATGGTGGAGTCATCGCCGCGTTAATTGACGAAACCATGGGGCTGGCCATGGGTATTCAAGGAGCACTCGCCTTCACGGTGAAACTCGACATTACGTATCGCGCACCCACCCCAATTGGCGAGCCCATTCAGGCCCGGGCCTGGTTTGAACAACGACAGGGCCGCAAACTAACCATCAAGGCAGTAGTTAGTGCAAACGAGGTGGTGGTCGCCGAGGCCGAGGGTCTCTTTGTCACCGTTAACCCGGAGAAATTTCTCGCGGGACTGATCGAGCCCAGTTCACCGTCGTGACCGGTACGATGGCTACATGCCTGCCGTTACCGTCGAAAATCCCTTAGAACTCCCTCGCGTCGTACAGACCCTCGCGGGTGACCGACCCCGTCGGGTGAAGTCGATTACCACCGCACCACGCGGTATCGAGGGTGAGGGCTTTCCGGTGCGCCGCGCCTTTGCCGGCATTGACATGGTGGACCTCGACCCCTTCATCCACCTCGACCAGATGGGTGAAATCGACTACGGACCCGGCGAGCCCAAGGGCACCCCGTGGCATCCGCACCGCGGGTTCGAGACCGTTACGTACATGATTGAGGGGACCTTCCTCCACCAAGATTCAATCGGAGGCGGTGGGGTAATTCAAAACGGAGCCACCCAGTGGATGACCGCCGGGGCCGGGATTTTGCACATCGAGCGACCACCGGACGCCCTCATTGACTCCGGGGGCCTCTTTCACGGTTTTCAGTTGTGGGTGAACCTCCCCGCGCGCCTCAAGATGACAACGCCGCGCTACCAGGACATCGAGGCCGAAGCCATTTCGATGCTCACTAACGATCAAGGTGACGCCATCATTCGAGTCATCGCGGGCTCCCTCGGCGACGCCGGTGGCCCGGGCGTGACCCATACGCCCATTTCCATCGTGCACGTGTCACTGATGCCGGGTGGTCAACTCGTCCTACCGTGGAACCCCGCCTACAACGCGCTGACCTACGCCCTCGCGGGTCAGGGCACCGTAGGGCTCGACCGAAACCCGCTGGTGGAAGGTCAAATGGCGGTGCACGTCGACGGCGACTTCCTTGTCTTGTCGGCGAACGAAACCCAAGACTCGCGCACCCAGGCCTTTGAGGTACTCATTCTCGGTGGCGAGCCAATTCGCGAACCAGTGGCCACCTACGGGCCATTCGTCATGAATACGCGCGAGGAGCTGCAGCAGGCCTTCGAGGACTACCAGGCCGGGCGACTCGGTCAGATCCCCGCGAACCACATCTAAGTAGTTGCGGGTTCGCGGTAGACCATAAAGGTTGCCGTGGCTCGACTCACTAGTTCATTTTCATCATTCGAAATTGTTGCTTCGGCGTACGCAATCTGACGAGTGAGACGCACGACTTCGCCCCGCAGCGTGTAGTGATCGCCGCGTCGCGCCGCGCGAAGTAGTTCGGTCGATATCTCAATCGTGGCGTGCGTGCGATCACGACCGGTGAGGGCCGCGTTGATTGCGAAGTTCATCGCCGCGTCGAGCAGCACCGCGTGCACGCCGGCCTGCACGGTGCCGTGAGGATTGCAGGCCAGCTCGGTCGGCGTAAAGCGACCCGTCACCCAACCCAGCATTTCACCGTCCACGCCGTAGGCGTCGAGGGACCCACCGATGGCGCTGATGATCGGCATCGCTCCGTCGCCGAGCCAACGGTCCATGTCTCGAGTCGTCGTCACGCCCGTGACGTTACTCGCGCGGCCCGTCTAAGATTCACTTCGTGGGGCTCCCCACTACGAACGAAAGGACCGCCGTGACTGTTGCTGTCATCGTGGATGCCGTGCGAACCCCCGGTGGGAAGCGCAACGGCAAATTGAAGAACTGGCACCCGGCTGACTTGGCCTCCGAGGCGTTACGCGCCCTGGCGAGCCGCAACAATCTCGACCCGGCACTCGTTGACGACGTCATCATGGGCTGCGTCTCGCAGATTGGCGAACAGACCTTTAACGTGGGCCGCAGTGCGGTACTCGCCGCGGGTTGGCCCGAATCCGTACCCGCGACCACCATTGACCGCCAGTGCGGTTCTTCCCAACAGGCGTTACACTTCGCCGCGCAGGGTGTCATGGCGGGTGCGTACGACATTGTCATCGCCGCCGGCGTTGAAGTGATGTCGCGTGTGCCCATGGGCTCATCGATTGGTACTGACGTGGGCTGGCCCTTTGGTCCGCGCGTTATGGCCCGCTACGAACCCCAAGGTGGACTGGTCAATCAGGGCATTGGCGCAGAAATGATCGCCGATCAGTGGGGTATCTCACGCGAAGATCTTGACGCCTTCTCGGCGCAAAGCCACCAACGTGCCGCGCGCGCTACCGCCGAGGGTCGGTTCGAGCGAGAGATCATTCCCATCTACGTACGCGACGAGCAGGGACAGGCCACCGACGAGCTCATGACGAGTGACGAAGGTATCCGACCCGACTCTTCAGTGGCGTCACTGGCGAATCTAAAGCCGGCCTTCAAAGAGGGTGGACACGTCACCGCCGGCAACTCATCCCAGATTACTGACGGAGCGGCGGCCGTTCTCATCATGAGCGAAGAGAAGGCCCGCGAACTGGGCTTAACCCCGCGCGCCAAGTTTCACACCTTCGCGCTGGCTGGGGTTGACCCGGTCACCATGCTGACCGGACCCATTCCCGCGACCACCAAGGTGCTCGAGCGAGCTGGCCTCACGATGAAGGACATTGATCTGGTCGAGATCAACGAGGCCTTTGCCTCGGTCGTCCTCGCCTGGCAAAAGGAGCATCAGGCCGATATGTCTAAGGTCAACGTCAACGGTGGAGCCATTGCCCTCGGTCACCCACTGGGGGCGTCAGGCGCCAAACTCTGTGCGACGCTACTCAATGAACTCGAGCGAACTGGTGGCCGTTACGGTCTGTTGACCATGTGCGAAGGTGGCGGACTCGCCAACGCCACCATCATCGAGCGTCTGGGTTAGTCCACGAACGCGCGCTCGCGCTAGCGATAGCGCGTAGCAAAAAAGAAGGCCACGAACATCGAGGCGAGTCCCAGCACGAGGTACCACGAGGACGTCGAGCCGGGTAGTACCTGCAGGTAGTTCAACGTGATGACCAACACGCCAAAGAGCAGCAGGTCAATCAGTAGCCACCCGTACCACCTTGGGCTGTGGTCCTCGCTCGTCGGACGAGGAGCGGTGTAACGACCACGCTGCTCGGCCGAAACGTAGCGACCCATTGCTTTGCTCGAACGTCGCTTCGGTGCAGTATTGGCCATAGGACATGATGTTACCGAATCCCACTGGACTACTCAGTTCGGTCCCTACGGGCAGAAGGTCAGGTCCACCGCTGACGAGTACAGTACCGACGATCCAGGAGGGGCACTCTGGGCCAAAACGGTGCCCGCGTTACCAATAGTGCACGCCGGATCGCTCGCCGTTGACGTGAGCCCGAGCACGAGGCCCTGCGCCTTCAGCGAGGTCGTGGCATCGGACTGGGACATCCCAATGACGTTGGGTACAACCACCTGGCAAAAGCCTGACGACGTGATGAGTTCGACTGACGTTCCCGCCTTCACTGACGTTGATGGTCCGGGGTTGGTCGAGACCACGAGTCCCGTGTCGTAACGGTTCGAACAGGCGGTGGCCGTCGTCTGACTAATCGTGAGGCCGGCCTGACCCAGAATCGATGCGGCTTGCAAGGTTGATTGACCAATCACCGAAGGGACCGGGAAGGCGGCACTGGGTGACAGCACCGTCAACGTAATCACGTCACCGGTGTGGGCATTTGTGCCGGCCGCCGGATTTTGCGTCAACACCGTACCGGGACTACCTCCCGAGGCCGGAATCACCGAAGTAAAGACGACCTTCGGCGTCAAGAGATCCTGCGAGAGCACACTTTCGGCGTTACTGAGTGACTGCGTCGTGACGTCAGGTACCGTCACCGGCGCCGTGGACTTGCCCAGGCTCACCTTAAGATTTACCGCCTGGCCCGAAGTGACGTGAGCGTTGGCGGGCGGGTCGGTCGAGAGCACCGTGCCGCTGGGTTTGGACGATGACTCGGTGATGGTGCTACCAATAGTGAGTCCGTCAGCGCGCAACGTCGAAATAGCCGAGGCCACTGGTTGGCCAACCACATTGGGCATCGAACTCACGCCCGACTTGCCCGACGTCAAGAAGTAGGCCAGACCCGCAACGACAACCACCAAAATGGCCACGCCCGTCGTGATCAATGAGTAGTTAGGGCCACGGCGTCGACGACGCACGTCGGTGCGCGGTCCCGTCATTACGGGAACCGCTTGAGTGCGTTCGCCTGATGAAACGGCCGAGACCGCTCGAGTGGCGTCGGCCCCGAAAAAGGCCCCCTCGCGCGAGACCGCACTCACGGGACGTCCTTCGCTAAAGCGCAAGAGGTCGGCTCGTAGCTCGTCGGCGTTTTGGTAGCGCTGTCCGGGAGACTTGGCCAAGGCCATCATGACAATGGCTTCTAGGTCACTTGGAATTGCGTCAGCGAACTGAGAAATTGGTGGCACGGTGGCGTGCACGTGCTGACGCGACACTTCAATCGGTGAATCACCGATATAGGGGGGGCGTCCGACCAACATCTCGTAGAGCACCACGCCCAACGAATAGACGTCACTTCGTCCATCGACCGCCGCACCCTCGGCCTGCTCGGGTGAGAAGTACGTGGCGGTGCCCATGACTGATCCGGCCTCGGCGAACTGATCTTCACTGGCGACCGCCTGAGCAATACCGAAGTCGGTCACCTTCACCTGACCGTCGCTGGTAATCAAGATGTTTCCCGGCTTCACGTCGCGGTGCACGACGCCATTGCGGTGGGCGTATCCCAGAGCGGCGGCGACCTGCGCAATGAGCTGGGCTGAGCGGCTCGGCGTCATGGTGCGCGAACCACGTAACACGTCGGCCAGTGACGTGCCGTCAATCAGTTCCATGACAATGAAGTAGGTTCCGTTATCCTCACCCCAGTCGAAGACCGGCACAATGTTGGGGTGAGAAAGGCTCGCGGCAGCTTGCGCTTCGCGGCGGAATCGCTCGACGAAAAGTGGATCGGCACTGAGTTCGGGGTAAAGAATTTTTAACGCAACTGGCCGGCCTAACAGCGTGTCGTCGGCTCGATAGACCAGCGCCATCCCACCACGCGCAATCAGATGCGTGACCCGGTACCGATTCGAATAGATTCGCTGGTCGCTTACGGGTTCCATAATGTTCTTTAGCCTACGCTCTCGTTACTCACTCGCGGCTTCGCTTAGCCCGGACAGGTGGTCGGCGTACCGGTCGGCCGCTGACCGGCCTGGATGGCCAGCGCCCCCTCGATGAGACACTTCACAATTGGACCAGCCACCGTTGCTCCAAAATTCGAGACGTCCTGGAAGGGCATCACAACGGCCACGGCAACCGTGGGGTGCGTCGCCGGCGCGAAGGCAATCATCCAGTCATCGGTATTCTGTTTTGCGTTGCCGGTCTGGGCGGTGCCGGTCTTGGCGGCCACGTCATCAATCGCGAGGAAGATCCCTGACGCCGTGCCGTAACGTACAACGTTCTGCATCAGGGGCACAATCTGGCCAGCTTGGAACGGATTGAGGGGCTGCTTCCATAACGTGGCCAGGAATCGACGCACGACTGAACCATCGGGGGCCGTAACCGAGGAAAGCAGGTGGGGCACCATGATGGAGCCCCCGTCAGCAATGGCGGCCGCGATCAGCGCGTCTTGCAGCGCTGAAGCACGCACGTTTTCTTGTCCAATGGCGGAGTAGGCCAGTCCGGGAAGGTTCTGAGCGAAACTTGCGGCGTCGGGGAAGTAGCTGGCCGCGACACCGGGCAGGTCCAGCGGTGGCGTCGCATTAAAGCCGAACGAATTCGCCGTACTGGACAACAGGTCTGCTCCCTCGTCGAGTCCGAGCAGCGCGTAGCCCGGGTCACATGATGGGGGGAGCATTTGTGCCACCGTGCCACCGCACGGGCTGCCGCCACTGTTGTAGAGCAGCTTGTTCGATTGGGGCAGTTTCGTGAAGGCCCCAATGTGGTATTTCTTGGTCACTAAATCCGGTCGGCCAACGACCGCCGCGGCCGTAGTGACGACCTTGAACGTCGAACCGGGCGGGAAGGTCTGTTGGGTGGCGACCAGGCCGAGTGGAGGAAAGCCGTGGGCGTTTTTTGTCGTAATGAGCTTCCAAGCCGCCGATGCCGTGGCGTAGTTCGTCGACACAATGGGCGCGGGATTGAAGTTCGGGTTCGAGTACATACCCAGCACGGCCCCACTGCGAGGATCAAGTACGACGGCGGCGCCGTCCTGTCCACCCATTGCGGTACGCGCAATCTTCTGCAACGCTGGCTGCAGCGTGAGCGTGATGGAGTCGGCCGCGCTGGTCGGTGCCAGCACCTGAGCAAAACTCTGCGCGGGTTGAGCGTGGGCCGAGAGGTAGTTGTTGTACTGCGCTTCTAGAGCCCAGTTCCCGTAGCCCGTTGAGGAGAAGCCAACGACGCCCGACGTCAACGAACCAAGCGGATAGACCCGCTGCCACGTCGATCCTTGGGGAATGGACTCAGCCAAAATTGTGCCGTCGGCGCCAAGAATCTCTCCTCGCGCAAACTGCGTTGACGAACTCGACACGCGCGGGTTTAGAGGCGACGCGTCCAACGCCGGCGCTCGGAAGAATTGAATGTTGGCTGTTTGTGCGGCCGCAATCAACAACAAGAGCAGAAGTAACGTCGCGAGCATTGACAGTCTTCTCGACACGACTAACCCTTCGCCTTCGACGTCGTGGTCGTGGTGGGCATGACTGGCTGAGTCAACTGCCACTCATCGTGCAGATACGCCGCGTAACGCAACGCCGTCGCCAGGGTTGGCTCGGTAATGGTCGCGGTGAGCAGTGCCTGATCAGAGGCACGAAGTTGCGAAACGGGGTACGTGGTGTCAAGGAACTTCACCGGCTTGTACCAGAGCACGCCGTTGGGGAGTCCCTGATAGACGGCGACCATTCCATTATCTGGTGCGAGGTAGTAACTCGAGTAGGCGTACCAGTGCACGACCGCCACTCCTCCCGCGAGTACCGCTCCGACAAACGCCAATCCCGCCCAGACTCGCCACGTGAAGCGTCGGCGACGAACATGGCGCCCCGCTCCAGCTCGCGGTGCGCCAGCGAGTGCCGGTGGAGCAGTGCGAAAGGTTTTCTTTACGGGCACCGCGGCGACCGTCACTTCATCAAACTCAATGAGGACGACTGAAATGTTGTCTCGGCCTCCCGCCGCTCGCGCCGCTTCAACGAGTTGCTGGACTGCTTCATCCAAAGGTGCCGGGGCGCTCGCCATTCGAGCCAGTGCTTCAGGTGAGAGTTCGTTCGAAAGTCCGTCGCTACAGAGCAGAATTCGATCACCCGGCAGGGCCTCAATCGACACAACGTCAATGTGCAACTCGTCCTCGACGCCCAGGGCTCGAGTCAACTGGTGACGATTGGGGTGCGTCAGGGCTTCTTCGGCGGTAAGTCGACCCATGCGAACCCACTCTTCCGCCACACTGTGATCGTCACTGAGCTGTCGAAGTGCGCCGTCACGGAGTTGATAGGCACGCGAGTCACCAACGTTAAAGAGTGTCGGCGACGCACTGTCGTCGCCCTCGGTTGTTATACCCACGGCCACGATGGTGGTACCCATCCCAAAGTGCTCGGGCGTCTCCTTGGCGTCGGCCAAAATGGCGCGATTCGCTTCTTGGATTGCCTGACTAAGTCCCTCTACCGTCGGGGTGTCGCGAAAGGCCTCGGACACAATTTTGGTAGTAAGTAGTGACGCGATTTCGCCAGCTGCGTGACCACCCATACCATCGGCCACGAGGGCCAATCCCTCATCAACGTGAATAGCGTCTTGATTCGAATCACGAACCAGCCCGATGTCCGTCGCGGCGGCGTATCGCCAGCGAGTCAACGAACCACCTCGAAGAGAATCCCACCGACCTGCACAATGTCACCGCGTTCCAGCGCCAGACGACCCTGCACTAACTCCTGATTGACGTACGTGCCGTTAGTCGAGCCGAGATCCTCGATCGACAGTTCACCGTCATCATTGGCTACTCGGGCGTGACGAGAAGAGAGGTACGTATCGACGAGTTGGAGATCACACTCTGCACTACGTCCCACGGTCACGGCCGGATCAACTTCCACTCGTTCGCCGGCGCGTTCGGTGGGTTCAATAAATTCGAGGGCCAGTGCGCCACCGCGGCGACCTCGTGGGACCGGCTCTTGATCGGTGGGTCGGGCCTGCACGGACGCCGAGCGAAGCACGCGCGCAAAGAACAAGACGGCAATCACCATCACCAGTACCTGGAGTGGACGAACAATCGCCGCGTAGTTGGTCGTCGCGACGATCACGTTCAAGCGAGCTCGATCCGAAAATGAACTGGTCCTACGGTCACGTCATCACGTGGTGAAAGTGATACCGCCGTAATGCGATGCCCATTAACGAACGTGCCATTGGTCGACTCCAGGTCGCGAACCGCAACTCCCTCGCTCGTTCGCCAAATCTCCGCGTGACGACGCGACACATTGACGTCGTTTACGACAATGTCGACGTCGGGGCTTCGGCCCACCACCAACGCGCGCTCAGCGACGGCGAAGGTCCTGCCGTCGCTCGCGATAACCCGGGGCTGACTCTCGCCACCCACGTACTCCGTCTTTACTTCAACTCCGCCAATTTTGAGGTCGTCGTCAATGAAGACTTCCACCGTGACGGGCCCCACAAAGTTGTAGCCCTCCGAGAGGGCGTGCTGACGAATTGACTCCTCGAGCTCACTAACCAGGGCCTTTTGAAAACCGTCAAATCGATCAGCGTCCTCGGGACTGAGCCAGACTTTGACCGAATTAGCCGAAAGTGGGCCTTGGGATGACAGGCGCCGAGTTAAATCGATTTCTCGAAGAATTCGTGAACCAATCTCAATCGGTTGGAGCGCATTCTTGAAGGGACGTGACAGCCCCCGCACGAAGAGTCGTTCTAACTGATTTTCAACCTTTTTCAGTACCATGACACCTCTAACTGTACCGGTCACTTGGTTGACGAACGTGTCGAGAAAGTGCAGTGCGGACTTGGACTATTGTTCTTTGGTCCTAGGGCGAGTGGCGAAATGGCAGACGCGCAGGCTTCAGGTGCCTGTATTCGAAAGGATGTGGGGGTTCAAGTCCCCCCTCGCCCACCAAAAATAGACTGCCAAACTCAGCATCGTCGCCGGTGGTGCCGAGCAGATTGATTACCCGCTAGAGCGCAATAATTAATTCGGGTTCCGTCGCGTGACGCACCTCTTCGAGCGACACGCCTGGAGCCAATTCGCGTAAAACCAGTCCCTCGGGTTCGACGTCAATCACCGCCATATCCGTAATGATCCGCTGTACACAGTGACGACCGGTTAATGGAAGCGAGCACTCATTAACAATCTTGGCTTCGCCATCTTTGGAGGTGTGCTCCATCATGACGATGACCCGCTTAGCTCCGTGCACGAGGTCCATCGCTCCACCCATTCCCTTGACCATTTTTCCGGGAATCATCCAGTTCGCTAAATCACCGCGAATTGAAACCTGCATCGCTCCAAGGACCGCGACGTCGACGTGACCACCGCGAATCATCGCGAACGACGCGGCCGAGTCGAAGAAGGACGCTCCGGGTAGTACCGTCACGGTTTCTTTTCCCGCGTTAATGAGATCGGGATTGATATTGGCCTCGCTGGGGTAGGGACCGACCCCAAGAATTCCATTTTCTGAGTGCAAGATCACGTGCAGATCGGCCGGTACGAAATTCGGTACGAGCGTCGGTAGACCAATGCCCAGGTTGACGTACTGGCCGTCACCAAGTTCTTTGGCTACCCTCGCCGCGAGTTCATCACGCGTCAAACTCATGCGCGCACCGTCCTTCTCTCAATTCGCTTCTCCACGTTGGGAGTATGCAGCACCCGCTGGACAAAGATGCCCGGCGTGTGCACGTGCATAGGGTCGAGCTCACCCGGTTCAACGAGCTCTTCGACCTCGGCAATGGTGACGCGCCCGGCGGCGGCGCACAGCGGATTGAAGTTCTGCGCACTCATCTCGTAGATCAGGTTCCCGTCGCGATCGCCGTATTTAGCGTGCACGAAAGCAAAATCAGTTCGAATACCCCGTTCGAGTACGTACGTCACCCCGTCAAAGTCACGCACTTCTTTCGCCGGCGACGCCAGTGCAATGCCACCATGCCCGTCGTAGCGCCAGGGCAGTCCACCCTCAGCTACTTGGGTTCCGACCCCAGCGGGCGTGTAGAAACCCGGAATACCCGCGCCACCGGCTCGCAGTCGTTCGGCCAACGTTCCTTGAGGGACGAGTTCGACTTCGAGTTCACCCGAGAGAAACTGCCGCTCGAACTCTTTGTTTTCACCCACGTACGAGCCAGTCGTGCGACGGATGCGCTTCGCGGCGAGAAGTACACCGAGCCCCCAGTCGTCCACGCCACAGTTATTACTCACCGTCTCTAGGTCGGTTGCGTCACTTGCGAGTAACGCGGCAATGAGTAAGTTCGGGATGCCGCAGAGTCCAAATCCACCAACGGCGATTGATGAGCCACTGGTCACGTCGGCGACGGCCTGTGCCGCGCTCGCTACCACTTTGTTCATAGATTCTCCTCAGGCGCACTCGCCACGTTGGGCCCCACACTCACCCCGGAACCCAGCAGTGACCTTAGTGGGGCGCGCCAGTCGGGTTTAACGAACACTCAACGTGACAAAATCACGTGAGTAGGCCGGCTGAAAAAAGCGCCCGGCCGTCTGTTGCATGCTGTCAATGAGAATTTTGCCGTTACCCGCACTGGCGTAGCCCGTGGGTGAGGCCGGGCTGTAGGTGGCAAAGATAGGCCATAGTGGATTCATGTCGAGTGTCATTGCTCGCACGGCTCGCGCTCGCACGAGCACCTTCGCAAGATCAACAATCGTCATTGGTCCCGCCACGTACACCAACGCACCGCTCTTCGTGAGACCAATACCCGAGCGCATGGTGTTGGTCACTGCGTGCAGAGCAGCGCCCCACTTCGAAATATCACTGGCCACGAGACCCGCAACTGGCTGGCCCCCATCAACGAGCAGATTCAGATTCTGACGAACCGCGACCACGCTCGGACTGGACCGCACGTCACGTCCCCACTGACCGACCGTCATCGAGCCATCTCGATAAATCACGAGTGACGCCGCGCCCACGCGCAGTGGTGCCACCCGATGACCCTCACTTAGATAGCCGCCATTGGAGGCGTTCAACAGAAAACCACCATTAAATGCGCCGACCAGCGTTCGAGCGGCGGCGCGCTGGATTGGTGCCGTGTAGTGCCAAAAGCGTCCACCCGGGCTCAGGCTGCCCGAGTAGATCTTGGCCGACAACAGCGAGGTGTTGAGCCAGGCAACGCCAACCCGATTGGTCGAGTCCGCTAGGCGCAGGGTGGTGACGTAGATACCCGGCACGCCGTGGGTGAGACGGCCTGAGGCCACCCACTGCCCCTCGCCCACGTAGTGCGCACCACCGAAGGGGAGTAGTGGTTGAGGGGCACTAAGCGACTGAGCGCCCACGCTCGAGGTGAGAGAAAAGACCAGGCCTAAACCAGTAACTCCAACTATGAGAGCGCGACAATGAGTTCCACTCTTGACTCGGCGCACTGTGCAACCCTAGGACAGCGTTGTAGGAGTCGCGTTGGGTAACGATAAGAATTTCGCTTTGACCAGATCAAGTCGCGTGAGCCCACTTGCTGCGACGCCGACTTGCCTAGATTCGCCAAATACATCAGACTTGAACGGTGCGTCGGCCCAAAGTACTGCTCGTCAACTTGGCAGTCGTGGTCATTTCGTCTGGGTTCTTCGTGGCCAACACCACTACTTCCAGCGAGGCCGCGACGAAGTCACTCACCTCAGTGGTGCAGTCGTGTCCCGCGGCCAATGCCAATGCCCTGCGAACAGCACCCGCGCTGAGTGGTCTTGGCAAAACGGTGGCGTTGACCTTTGACGATGGTCCCGGACAAAGTACGCTCGCTATTCTTAAAATTCTCAAGGCGTATCACGTGCGGGCGACATTTTTTAATGTCGGTTTCAACTTTCACGCCTACCCTCAGCTCATTCGTCTCGAAGCAGCTGAGGGTTTTCTCCTCGGTGACCACACCAACGGCCATCCGGATTTGAGCACGCTCTCACCAGCGCGCCAGTCGGCCGAGATTGGTCAAGTCAGTGCGCTACAACGACAGCTCACTGGTTCGGTCCCGTGTGTCTTTCGTCCCCCCTACGGGATCTACAATGCCACCACGCTCGCCATTGCTAAACGTAACCACATGTCATTGTGGCAGTGGAGCGAAGGTGGCGGTGACTGGGAGGCCAAGGGTTCGAACTCCTCGCACTGGATTCACTACATTGAAAGTGCCGTCATCCAGGGCGCGGTGGGCCAACCCCACCCCGTGGTGCTCTTGCACGATCAGCGAGGCGCTAACCCCGCCACGGTGAGCGCACTGCCGCGAATCATTAACTTCTTTCGACGTCATCACTACACCTTCGTTGACCTGTTGGGCCGTACCGGGCCGCCCGGGGTCTGCGGATCACCCAGCGCGCCAACTCCCCCCACCACCTTCAGCACGCTGGCTAACGGCACCACACTGGCGAGTGGCGACGCGTACACGTCACCGGGTGGTCAGTTCACGTTGACCATGGAACCTAACGGCCAGCTCATCTACACCGAAACCAATGGCACGATGCTGTGGACGTCACCAACCGGCGGACACCTCGGAGCCGTCGCCACTGTGAGCGGTGGTGCGCTGCGGGTCAACGCCTCCGACGGCACCTTGTTGTGGTCAACCAGCACCACCAACGCCGACGAGTTGCGACTTAAGTCCAACGGGGAGCTCACTCTCGCGAGTGGTACTACCGAGGTGTGGACGAGTCACTCACGATTAACGACCCTGCACAGCGGGGACGTTCTAGAGCCGGGTTGGTACGTCTCGTCACCCAACGGTCGTTGCCGTCTCACCATGACCACGTCCGGACAGCTCGCCCTCGTGACACCCGACCACCAGACGTTTTGGTCGACGCAGCTGGCCACGACCACTCGCCACGCCGTGCTCAATTCCAATGGGGCGTTCGAACTCGTGACGAGCGACGGGACCGTGAGTTGGACGTCACCAACAACTGGTCACGCCAGCGACGCCTTGCGGGTCCTCAACAACGCCACGCTCGCAATTACGACCCAGCACGGTGTCACCATCTGGGCGACCGAGTAGTTCACGTACCGTTTTTTTACGCGCTACCTAGCGTCGTTCGATGAGGTCCATATAGTCATCGCGCCACAGGTCGAAGTACTCTTCGGGCAACAACACGGCGTGGGTTGGCTCGAGGGCTTCAACGAATCCGCGCTCGTGGCTCACTGCGACAATGGTGCCCTTCCACTGGCGCATCATCTCCCCGAGAGCCTCCACGCTCGCCGGATCAAGATTGTTGGTGGGCTCGTCGAGTAACAACAGGTTCGCGTCCGACGCCGCCAGAATTGCCAGCGCGAGTTTAGCTCGCTCTCCACCCGACAAGGTGCCGGGTAACTGATGCGCGGCGGAGCCCTTCAAACCAAACGCCCCCAATAACGAGCGGCGCTGGACTTCGGTCTCCACCGTGGCATTTTCAAGGTGGTCGAGCACCGTGCGACTGAAGTCCAGTTGCTCGTGTTCCTGGGCGAAATAACCCACCTTTACGTTGGCGCCAAACTTCACGTGTCCACTCTTCGCGCTTTGGGTTCCCGCGAGGCACCGCAGCAGTGAAGACTTTCCGGCCCCATTACGGCCCACAATCACGATGCGATCGCCTCGGCGGGTGATGAAGTTCATTTCTCGCAGGACCTCGAGTGATCCGTAGGCCACCGAGAGCCCTTCGACCGTCATGGGCACGTCACCACTTCGCGGTGGGGCGGGCAACTTAAAGGTCACCTTGCGCTCTTTCTTCGTCACCTCGACGCGATCATCACGCAACTTCTCCACACGACGGTCGAGAACCTTGGCCAGACGCGCGCGCTTCTCGGTCTGGCCTCGCATCGAGTCCGCCAGCGTCTTGAGCTGGGTGATTTTGGCGTCTTGTTGTGTGGCGAGTTTTTCTTCGCTCAGGCGCTGCGCCTCTTCTTGTTGGAGGAACTTTGTGTAGTTGCCCTTGTACTCCTTAAGTTGACCTTCGCGTAGTGCCAACACCCGGTCAATAGCCTTATCGAGCAACGGCAGGTCGTGCGAGATAACCAGGACGGTGCCACGGAACCGTTCGAGTTCGTCGAAGAGCCACCGCTTCGCTGCCTTGTCGAGGTGATTCGTAGGTTCGTCCAACACCATGGTGGCGGGATTTTCGTAGAGCACGCGCATTAAGTCGACACGACGTCGCTGCCCACCCGAAAGCGTGTCGAGGTCTTCGAGCAACAGCTCTTCGGCGAGTCCAAGTCCAGCCGCGAGTCGAGCAACTTCCGACTCGGCCTCGTAGCCGCCGCGTTCACCAAATTCGGCTTCGAGAGTCGTAAAGCGTTCGATGGTCTCTTCGGTGGGATTCGCCGCGAGTTCGTGGCGGGCGTGCTGCATATCCGCGTCGAGAAGGTCGAGACCTCGCGCTGACAGCACGTGCGAGAGGCCAATGGGTTCCACACCCAGTCCGCGCGGGACTGGTTCTTGGGGCAAGTGACTGAAGGTACCTTGGTGTTGCACGGTGCCGCTGATGCGCAAGTGTTCGGGTGTTTCGCCAAGTAGAACCGATAGAAGGGTCGACTTTCCCGCGCCATTTCGCCCAACGAGGCCGACCTTCTCCCCGCCACCGACCGTGAACGAAACCGGGTTCACGATGCGACGAGCCCCGATCTCAATAGTTAAGTCGCGGACAATAAGCACCGCTCTACCCTAGGTGGCCCGCTGAGTCACCTCGGTGTCACCTCTGGGTTAGTGGAAAGTCTCCTCGTCAGGTGGCGAAGAGTGCGACACTCTAGGGGTGGATACTCCCTTTACCCTCGACATTTGGAGTGACGTCATCTGTCCCTTTTGCTACCTGGGTGCCAAGAATCTGGACCAGGCAGTGGCGCGCTTCGAGCACCGAGGTCAAGTGGTCATTCGCCATCGAGCCTTTGAACTTAATCCGCGCGCCGTGACCACTGGGCTTCCCCTCGACGAACTCGTAGCGAAAAAATACTCCATGCCGATTGAACAGGCCAAGGTGCTGCACCAACGCCTCGAAGCCCAAGCGGCGACGCTCGGTCTCACCTGGTCACTCACCAGTGCGCAACCCACCAATACCTTTGACGCCCACCGGCTCATTGCCCTGGCGAGCCAGCAGGGTCTCGCCGATCAGATGAGCGACCGACTCTTTGGTGCCTACTTCAGCGAAGGGTCCCTCATCAGTGACCGGACGGTGCTCTCGACCCTCGCGAGTGAGATTGGGGTTACCAACGTTGACGACCTCTGGCTAGCCAACGCGTTGGCTGATGACGTCCGCGCGGACGAACACGAGGCGCTCGAGCGAGGCATCAGCGGTGTTCCCTCAATACTGGTTGATGGCCGCTTCATGATTGTGGGCGCCCAGAGCGTCGAGCAGATGACCGACGTGCTGGCGAGGGCTTGGGCCCGACGAGTAACGCCCTAGTCGACGTCGGCGGGCACGACCGCAGCAGTCGCCACCGAGTGTCCTTCATCGAGGTTCATGACCCGCACACCAGTCGCGTCACGACCTTGCGAGGAGACTTCGCGCACTGCCGTTCGAATGAGCACTCCGCCACTCGAAGCCAGTAACAACTCGTCACCGAGTCCCGCCATGAAGGCCGCGACGACAAAGCCGCGCGCCGCCGTCAGTTTGATCGCCCGCACGCCCTGACCACCTCGACCTTGACGGTTGAAGCGTTCGACTTTGACTCGTTTGCCAAAGCCGGTATCGGTCACCACAAAAAGGTCCGCGTCGTCACGCACCACGTCGAGTGAGATGGCCTGGTCATCGGCCTTTAGCTTTACGCCTCGCACACCCGTGGAGTCTCGACCCATTTCACGAACTTCGGTTTCGCTAAAGCGAATGGCCATGCCCCTCAAGGTCACCATCATCAGATCGTCGTCGCCACTGGTCGCCACGACCCGCACCACTTCGTCACCTTCACGAAGTTTGATAGCGATCCACCCTTCGCGACGAGACTTGTCGTACTCACTGAATGGCGTCTTCTTTACGGTCCCTTGGGCGGTAGCGAAAACCAAGAATTCGTCTTTGGGGAAGTCCTTCGTGGTCACAATCGCTTGAATCGACTCGTTGGGCTGCAAGTTCAAAAGGTTGACAATGGCCGTTCCCTTGGCGGTACGCTCCTTCATCGGGATCTCGTGGCCGCGTAGGCGAAAGACCCTTCCTCGGTTGGAGAACAAAAGCACGTAGGCGTGCGTGGTCGTGTGAATGATCTGATCGACGAAGTCCTCGTCCTTCAACTTCGCCCCTTGTACGCCACGTCCACCTCGGCCCTGCACGCGAAACGCGTCGGCGGCAACGGACTTTACGTAGCCCGCCTGGGTCATCGTGATGACAATGTCCTCATCTTTGACGAGGTCCTCCACACCGAGTTCGCCCGGGTCGTGCACAATGGCCGTGCGCCGTTCGTTCGCGTACTTTGCGCGAATCACCGCAATTTCCTCAGCGATCACACCACGCAATTTGGTATCACTCGCCAGAATTGATTGCAGTTCCGCAATTGTCTCTCGCAGTTTGGCCATTTCTTCATCAAGCTCGGTCCGACCAAGACGCGTCAGGCGACCCAGGGTCATATCGAGAATGTGGTTGGCCTGCTCTTCAGAAAAATCAAAGGGTGGCGACATCAACGACGCGCGAGCAGCCGACCGGTCATCCGAGCCACGAATGGCGGCGATCACCTGGTCGAGCATGTCGATTGCCTTTAAGAGACCTTCAACGATGTGGGCGCGGGCTTCGGCTTTGCGCAAACGGAACTGGGTCCGACGCGTGACAACTTCGACCTGGTGAGCTATGTAATAAGTCAGCGCCTGCGCGATGTTCAGCGTTCGGGGCACCCCATCAACCAGCGCCAGCATGTTCACGGCAAACGTCGTCTGTAGTGAGGTGTTCTTGTAGAGCTTGTTTAACACCACGTTGGCATTGGCGTCACGCTTCAAGCGGATAACGAGACGTGGTTGGCGACCCGCCGAGTCGTTTTGTACTTCGGCAATACCGTCCAGGTCGCCGTTCTTAACAAGGTCGAAAATCTTCTCTTCAACCGACTCCACGGAAACTTCGTAGGGGAATTCGGTCACGACAATGCGCACCCCACCCTTGTGCTCTTCGATTTCGGCGATGGCGCGCATCTTGATTGACCCACGTCCAGTTCGACAGGCATCCAAAATCCCTTGGCGACCCAATATCTGGGCTCCCGTTGGAAAGTCGGGACCTTGTACGAAGGCCATCAAATCATCGGGGGTCGCTTCAGGATTAGCCAGCAGGTGCAAGGTGGCGTCAATGACCTCACCCAGGTTGTGCGGAGGAATCTTGGTGGCCATACCAACGGCAATGCCCTGTGATCCGTTAACCAAGAGGTTGGGATAGCGCGCGGGTAATACCGTTGGTTGTTGGGTTGAGTTGTCGTAGTTGGGCTCAAAATCAACAGTGTCTTCGTCGATTGAATCAAGTAGTTCAAGCGCGAGTGGTGCGAGACGACACTCGGTGTAGCGCATTGCCGCGGCACCTTCGTCGGGACCAGTGCCACCAAAGTTTCCGTGCCCGCTAATGAGTGGGTGACGCATCGCGAAGTCTTGAACCATTCGCACGAGCGCGTCGTAGATTGCGCTGTCGCCGTGAGGGTGGTATGTACCCATGACTTCGCCAACCACCTTGGCGCACTTCGTGTGCGGGCGATCAGGACGAAGTCCTTGGTCAAACATCGAATAAAGAATTCGACGATGAACGGGCTTGAGGCCGTCACGGGCGTCGGGCAGTGCGCGAGAGACAATAACTGACATGGAGTACTCGAGGAAGGAACGCTCCATCTCGAGATTGATCTCAATAGGTTCGATGTACCCAATAACCTCAGTCGCGACCGCGGCCTCAGACTCGGTTTCGTTTTTCTTTTTGCCTGCCATGATCCTCCGTTCCTAGATATCTAGGAAGCGCACGTCTTTCGCGTTGGTTTGAATAAAGTGACGCCGCTGCGGTACGTCATCACCCATAAGAATTGAGCAGACTTCGTCGGCCAGGGCCGCTTGTTCCACGGTGATCTGTAGGAGCGCACGCTTCGTGGGGTCCATGGTCGTGTCACGTAACTCGTCGTAGTCCATCTCACCAAGACCCTTAAGGCGCTGGAACTCGTTCTTGTGATCGGGGTGCTGCTCGAGGAACTTGGTTTTGGCTCCGTCGTCGCGCAGGTAGGACTTTTCTTTACCGACCAGTGTGGAATAGAGCGGGGGTTGAGCCACGTAGACGTGTCCACTATTTACCAACTCGGTCATTTGCCGGAAGAAGAATGTCAACAGCAAGGTGCGGATATGACTCCCGTCGACGTCGGCGTCGGCCAGCAAAATGATTTTGTCGTAGCGAACCTTGCTTACGTCAAAGTCCGCCTCCACTCCCGCACCAATGGCGGCCACCAGAGCTTGAATTTCGGTGTTCTTCAAAATCTTGTCGGTGCGGGCCTTTTCAACATTAAGAATCTTTCCGCGAATCGGCAGGATTGCTTGCGTGCGCGGGTCGCGGGCATCTTTCGCTGAACCCCCGGCAGAATTACCTTCAACGATAAAGAGTTCACATTCTCGCGGGTCTCGCGACGAGCAGTCAACCAACTTGCCGGGCAGTCCCGCACCGTCGAGTGCGTTCTTGCGTCGGGTTAAGTCACGAGCCTGTCGAGCAGCCATTCGAGCGCGTGAGGCCTGCACGGCCTTGGCAACAACCTGGCCACCTTCTTTGGGATTCTCTTCGAGCCATTCGGCCAACTTCTCATTGGTTGCTCGTTCTACCAGGGAGCGTATTGATACGTTGCCGAGCTTCCCCTTGGTCTGACCCTCAAACTGAGGCTCGGCGAGACGCACCGAAATAATGGCGGTTAGACCTTCGCGAATATCTTCACCAAGAAGATTGTCGTCTTTTTCTTTCAGAAGATTCCGTTTTCGCGCGTAGCGGTTAACCACGTTCGTAATCGCTTTACGAAAACCTTCTTCGTGCATTCCACCTTCAATGGTGGAGATGCCGTTCGCGAAAGAGTGGATGCTCTCGTAGTAACCGGTATTCCACTGAAAGGCAACTTCGACTTCTTGGCCCTCTTCGGACTGTTCGTAGAAACCAACCTTGCGAAAGAGTGACTCTTTGGAGTTATTGAGGTGGCGAACGTAGTCGACGATCCCCCCGTTGTACTTAAAGACTTCTTTGGCTTCGCGACCCGGTCGCTGGTCTTCGAAACGGATCTCCAGTGAGCGATTTAAGAAGGCCATGATCTGGAGACGCTCCAGTACGGTCTGCGCGCGAAAGTCAATCTCTTCGAAGATTGTGGGGTCGGGGGCGAAGGTCACCGAAGTGCCCGTACGCCCGCGGGGTGCAGATCCAGTTACTTTCAGTTTTCCTTGTGGTTTTCCACCGTCTTTAAAAATAAGTTCGTGGTGATCGCCGTCTCGGTCAATCCCGAGGATGAGCTCCTTGGACAAGGCGTTTACAACCGAAACACCGACTCCGTGTAGGCCACCAGAGACCTTGTAACCCTCGCCACCAAATTTTCCTCCGGCGTGCAGCACGGTTAGAACGATCTCTGCGGCGCTCTTTCCGGGATACTGCGGGTGTTCGTCAACCGGAATACCGCGACCATCGTCAACAACCTGGCACCGTCCGTCGGCCAATATGGTGACGTCAATACGGGTGCAGTAACCCGCCATAGCTTCGTCGACGGCGTTGTCCACGACCTCCCACACGAGGTGGTGAAGTCCTGCGGGACCGGTAGAACCGATGTACATTCCGGGGCGAACCCGAACTGGATCCAGTCCTTCAAGAACGGTGATATCACTAGCTCCGTAACTTGCTGATCCCTTGGACTTCTCGGCCACGAAGTATTCCTTTCGGTCTCAAAAAATAGGCGCGTACGCGCAGCCGAATACGGCAATTTCAGTGCCTTTATCCTACCCGAAGTGCAGAAAGAATCCAACACGCAACGGTCGCTTTGACCCCTTTTTGGAGGAAGAATTATTGGGTTGAAATCACCGTGCGAAGTTGTGAAGGCGCTCGCTCTCCCAACACCGAAAATCCCAAAATGATCGACGGGCTGTCCTGGGTGACGCGTTGGGCAAATGCCCCGGAGGGGACGCTCACGATGAGGACCCCGTTTTTGATGAACTCGGGGCGACAGTGTTCACCCAACGCGGGGTCGACGAGTGTTGGCCACAGTGTGCGAATTTCGTCGATGAGTCGGAGATCGACCTTTTTGAGTCGACCCGCAATTTTATTGAGGACGTCACCAAGTCTCGCGGGTTCGGGGCGAAAGTCGTTCATGTTGTCATCGTCGATAGATCCAAGATTACTGCTGGGCTCATTGATGGCGGAAGGGGTGTCGCGGTGGTTACCAGAGTTTGGCCGACTGGTAGGAGTTGAAGAAGTCGCTCACTGCGGGCGGGATCGAGTTCACTAAAGACATCATCGAGTAATAAAAGTGGGTCCACCCCTCGTTCAAGTTGTACGAGTTGGTGACCCGCGAGGCGTAGGGCCAGCGCGAGTGAGCGCTGCTCACCTTGTGATGCTTGGCGACGAGCATCACGACCATCAAGAGTGACCGCAACGTCATCACGGTGTGGTCCAACGGTGGTGTAACCACGATGAAGATCATCGTTGAGGGATTGTGACAGGGCGTGGGCCAACTCATTGGACCATGATCGGTCATAGTGGAGATCTACCTGCTGGGAATTTTTTGAAAGCTCGTGATACGCCACTTGAACGAGTGGGGTCAAGGTGGCTAGTACTCGCTCACGAACTTCGATGAGTTGAAGACCACTATCGATAAAGTCCGCGGTCCATACTTCAAGTTCATCACGTTGTGAGTTAGAGGGATACTCGCCCTGTAACGCCCGCAACAAGGCGTTACGTTGCGTCAACACCCGGTTAAATCGCTCGAGGATGTCACTACTGGGAGGATCGACGTCCGTGTGCAGATTAGTAAGAAAAACCCGGCGACCCTCGGGTCCTTGTCGCACAATGTCAACGCCCTCGGGGGTAAAAACGGTGAGGGGCAGGGTTTCGGAGAGTTTGGCTCGTGAAGTCGGTCGTTGACCGTTCACCAACATTCGTTTAGTGGTATTGCGAGCACCCCGTGTGAGTGTCAGATCAACCTGTACTCGCCGCTCTTGGTGAAAGAGCACCCCGTGAACTTCTGCCAACGAGGCATTGGTGCGAATCATGTCACTGGCTGAGGTGGTACGAAATGAGGATGCGGTGGCGAGGGCGTACACCGCTTCTAGTACCGATGTCTTACCTGACCCGTTCGCCGAGAGCAGTACCGTCACGGCCTCGGGATCAGGGGTGAAACAAAGTTCATCAAAAAGACGAAAGTTTCGAAGGAGTAGTTCGTGGAGACCCACGATGATCGAAACGGAGCTACTGAACGCGAACGGGCATAAGGAGGTAGCGGAATCGCGTGTCCTCTACACCGTGCACCATGGCGGGGCGAACCGAGTCCGACATCTCGAGAATTATTTCATCGCCGGGAACCGCTTCAATTCCATCGATAAGAAATCCGGGGTTAAAGGCAATGGTGATTTCCTCACCGGTGTAGTCCGCATCAACGTTGTCCTCTACGTCGCCGGTGTCGTGACTCTGGGTTCGAATCTCTACACCCTTGTCCTTCATGGTTAAGCGAACCGATGAGGTGGAGTCTTTGGCGAGCAATTTGGCTCGCTTGAGTGAGGTGAGCAGTGTGTCTTTGGCGATCCTGAGTTGGTTGGGATAACTCGCCGGAATTAGTTGCAACACCGAGGGGTAGTTCCCATCAATTAACCGTGAGGCAATACTGGTGGTACCAACCACAAAACAAATTTCGGCGTCGGTGAGGGTGATACCAACCTCCGCATCGCTCGCGAGGGACGCGGCGGCACGCTGAAACTCTTGGAGAGCACGAGCCGGAACAAGTAGGTCGTGGTCGCCAACCCCATTGACTTCTGGAACATCACGAACCGCGAGACGATAGGAGTCGGTGGCGATAAGTCGTAGTTTGTTGTCCTCGGTGGTGAAGAGGACTCCGGTAAGAAGTGGCCGCGCATCGTCATTCGCGGCCGCGCGAACCACTTGATTTAAACCTTGTACTAAATCGAGGGCGGGAATTGAAGTAACCGCACCGGTTACGGGTGGCAGTTTGGGGTAATCCATCACCTGGAAGGTTCGTAGGGAGAATTTGGCCCGGCCAAGTGAGACTTCCACATTTTCGTCGTTACCAGCGATGGTGACGGCTCCAGCTTCAAGTGATCGGACTGCGTCAACCACAAGTCGGGCTGGTACCACTACGGAACCATCTTCTAGACCAATAACGTCAACAGTGGTGCGCACGGTGATATCAAGATCGGTACCAGTCACGGTTAGTTGATTACCAGTTAATGAGAGAAGGATTCCCGACGAGGCTCCAATGAGTCGAGTAGCAACCACCCGACTCGCAGCACTCAACGCCTCAACGAGGATGTCGCGCTCTGATTTGAACTTCATGGAACTGCCTTTCGTTAACTACTGAGAATACGTGTGTTCATCATGGTTGAAAAGGTGTTTAGTAGTAGTAGGTCTGTGGTTTTGTGGATTACTCCTTAAAAACCCTGGTAAAGAACGATTAATCAAACACCCTACTTCCCACACCACTGTGGCTAACTCTTTCAACCCTTCCGATTCAACCTTCAAGTTCTGTGGAAGAACTCACTATCTTCCACCGGTATTCAACAACCACATCCAATGGTTGCCCACAGCCCAATCTCAACTCTCCCCTTGTAAACGCCGCTTCAACTGGTTCACCTGAGCCAAAGTGTCGCCATTGACCGCCAACTGCTCTTTAATTTTCTCAACACCACTAATAACGGTCGTGTGGTTTCGGCCATCAAAGATTCGAGCAATCATTGGGTAAGAGTAGTTATTCAAGAGATCACGCACCAAATACATCGCGACGTGTCGGGCGTGCACCAATGGACGTAAACGCTTGGATCCACGGACATCCTCCACCGAAAGTCCATAAAAATCAGCCACCACACTCAAAATCGTCTCTGGTTTCAAGACAATCTGTTCCTGGCCCAAATTGGTGAGGTGATTTTTGGCCAACTCTAAAGAAATGGGTTCTTGGCGGAGATTGGCAAATGCTCGCAACATCGTTACCGAACCCTCAAGTTCTCGAATGTTGTCGCGAACCCGGTGGGCAATCCACTCAGCGACATCACTAGGGAGCTCAACGCCCTCCCCCTCTGACTTTGCTCGAAGGATTGCAATGCGGGTCTCCAGGTCTGGCTGGTCGATTTCGGTGACCAAACCCTGAAGTAGGCGGCTCCGGAAGCGTTCTTGGAGTCCAGCCAGGTCGCGTGGTGAACGGTCCGACGTGAGAACAATCTGCTTGCCTTCACCATGGAGTGCGTTGTAGGTGTGAAAGATCTCCTCATGGAAGGTTTCACCACGGGTCTCCATGAACTGAATGTCGTCAATCAATAAGACGTCATTCTCGCGATAACGCTCGTGAAGGGCCAACTGGGTCCGGGTCTGGATTGCTCGAATGAAGTCATTCAAAAAGGTCTCCGTCGAGACGTACAAGACCTTTCGCCCGGGGTAGTTCAACTGCACGTAGTTCCCAATAGCGTGCAAGAGGTGGGTTTTGCCCAAACCCGAGTTTCCGTAAATCATCAGGGGGTTATAGGCACGCCCCGGGGTCTCCGCCACTGATTGGGCCGCAGCGAAGGCCAGGCGGTTTGACGATCCCGGCACAAAGGAGTCAAAGGTCATCCGGGGGTCGAGCCGAGCCGGTCGGTCCACGCTCGACACAAAGGTGATTGTCTCGGGGGTTGATTCAGTCACCAGGTCTAGGGGTGCATCATCAATAGTGGTGTCGGCCTCGCTCAACGTCAGTGAGACCTCGACATCGAGCCCGATTAGTTCACGAGCCTGCTCGGTAATAAAGGGCAAGTAGCGCTGTTGTACGCGAAGAAGTTGGATTTGATTGGGCGCACCGATAATGAGGTGGTTGTCGTGGTAATCCACAAGGCGCAAAGTGTTAAGACCAGCGGACCAAACAGCCTCAGAAGCGTTACCTCGCAAGGAGTCACGAAGGACCGACCAAATCTCTTCGCCACTTTGCATAAGTATCCTCCACAGACCGCATCTGACATTATCCACAACCAGAGCGGCACACCTTCCGACCAGAGGTGCCCCCAGGGAGTGCCACCATACTCGGCTTTGAACACCTCCGCTCAGGGGGTTGGTTGAGTGGGGTAGGATTGTTCCCACGAGCGCGCCAGCGACCCCCCGGGGGTACCGCGAAGCGCAAAGAAAAGAATTTGAGAAGAGGTCTCTGTGAAGCGTACGTATCAACCAAATAAGAGGAAAAGGGCAAAAACCCACGGTTTTCGCGCCCGTATGCGAACCCGTGCTGGGCGAGCAGTCCTGAAGGCCCGACGCAATAAGGGTCGCCACCAACTGACGGTCTAAGGAACATGCCCGGACGGGTCCGAACCCGCCGGCAGTTCGCGCTCTTCGCCTCTCCAACGAGACGGGGTCAAAGCGGGCCACTGCGGATTAGTTTCGTAGCTCAGGCCAGTGAAAACCCCTCAGTGGAGGTGGCGTACGCGATTAGCCGGAAGGTGGGAAACGCCGTTATTCGTAACCGAATTCGGCGCCGACTCCGAGCAATTTTCGATGACCTTAACCCTCAACCAGAATCTGGTTTATACCTGATCAGATGTGGTTTTGAGACAGGAAATCTTTCATATGATGAACTCCAGCACCATCTCATCCGAGCACTCGGGCGAGGTTCTCACCACTCGTAGAACTTCACGTTCCACCCGAGGACTCACCGCAATTCTCGTTACGTACCAGCGTTTACGCGCAGGACGAGTCGCCCCCTGTCGTTTCTACCCCTCGTGCTCCCAGTACGCACTCGAGGCTGTGCAGGTTCACGGCGCGGTGCGCGGTGGCGCACTCGCACTGCGTCGACTGAGTCGTTGTCGCCCCCTAGGCCCACACGGTGTGGATCTCGTCCCCGAGCCCAAGAAAATAAGGAGTTTTCGCTAATGGCTTCCATTACCCACAGCATTGGATCGATATTCCAACCAATCTTCCACCTGTTTGGTTGGCTACTCGCCTTCTTCTACGGGCTTATTCCTAATTACGCCGTCGCCATCATCTTGTTGACGGTCGTCATTATGGGTGCGCTGACCCCTTTTACGGTCAAGAGCACCAAATCAATGATGGCGATGCAGAAGTTGCAGCCCGAGATCAAAAAACTGCAGCAAAAGTACAAGGGGGCTGAAAACCGTCAAGTTCTGAACGAAGAGCTCATGAAGCTCTATCGCGAAGAGGGTGCGAACCCGGTTGGTGGCTGCCTCCCCGTCCTGCTACAGGCCCCGTTTCTCTTCATTCTTTACAGTGTTATTAAGGGTCTATCCAATGTCACCGCGGCTGGCGTGGTGACCCCCCGCTATATCCCCACGACGTCAAAGATGTACCACAATCTGGTGGCTTCGGGTGGCGAGATCAAGGTCTTTGGCATGGACTTGAACCTCAAGGTCTTCAGCAGCCACGGATCGTTTGTCCGTTCGATCCCGTTTTGGATCTTCGTGATCATCGCCGTGATTTTGCAGTACTTCCAGATGGCGCAGATGAATAACCGTAATAAAAAAACTGGACAGGCAATGCCCGCTCAGCAACTGGCTATGCAGCGCTTTATGCCCATCATTTTTGCATATTTCTACATGGTGATTCCAGCAGCTGTCGTGTTGTACATGATTGTTTCAACAGTTATTCGCATTATTACTCAAGACTTGATGTTCCGAGCTGGAGTCTCTAACCCCCACAAGGGTGGCGAGCGTGTACTGCCAGCCGCAGCCAAGGAAGCGGTGGTGGAAGAGGTAAAACCCTCAACCCTCAACCCTCAATCACGGTCAAAGACCAAACGGAAAAGAAAGGCGCGGTAACCCATGGATTGGGTAGAAACAACAGGAAAATCAATTGACGAGGCCACCGATCGGGCTCTGGCACACCTCGGAGTGCACCGTGACGATGCCGACGTGGAAGTAATTGAAGAGCCCAAAGCCGGGCTCTTTGGTCGAGTTCGTGGTGAAGCACGAGTTCGAGCTCGAGTTCGGCCTTCAGGCCCTCGTCCCAAGCGATCAAGGCGCTCGGGTAGCGAAAGTCGGTCCCGACAGGGTGGTGCACGTGGTGATAAAGCCCGAACACCGCGGTCCACTGAGGCCGAACCCCGTCGTGAGCGAGCGCCTAAAGGCCCCAGTAGTGCAGCACGGCCAAAACAGGGTGGCGAGAGTCGCCCCCCACGTTCTGAAAAGAGTCCAATAAAGGAGGACACCATGGCAGAAGGAATCACTCTCGCCGAGCAGGGTTCGATTGCGAAGGAGTTCCTGATTGGACTGCTGCAATCGATGAATATTACGGCAGATGTTGCGGTGAGGGAAATTGACGAAGAGACCGTTGAGATCTCCGTAAACGCTAATCCCCCCACTGAATTGGGTGTTTTGGTTGGCCCCCGGGGGACAACCCTCCAGGCCCTTCAAGAGGTGACACGGACCGTGGTGCAGGCGAAGAGCCCTGGACGCACTGACCGAATCCTCGTTGACGTGGCTCAGTACCGAGAGCGTCGCGTCGCGGCACTTGGACGATTTGCCGAGCAGGTGGCGCAAGAGGTCACTGCGACTGGTGAAGAGCGAGCCTTAGAGCCAATGTCCGCCGCCGACCGAAAGGCCGTACACGACGCCCTGACGGGTAGTGCGACCGTAGTAACTCGCTCAGAAGGGGACGACCCTCGCCGCTTTGTGGTGGTCGCTCCGGCATAATTACTGCCATGACTTCTTCATGGTTACCCCGCGCCCTTGAGGAATCAAGGGCGCGGGGTTTTTTAGGTCCTGGGGCGATCGAGCCACAGATTCTGCACGCCGAGGGATTTGCTTTGGCCTGGGAACAAGATACCGATGCTCCTCCAGATAGCTTCCTCGATTTGGGGAGCGGGGGCGGACTCCCCGGCTTGGTGCTGTTAGCTCGGTGGGAAAAACGTGGGGTCCTCAACGATTCCATGGCCAAGCGAATCGAGTACCTCCGTGAAGTACTGGCTTGGCCTGGAGCACCGACGGGCGGCGAGGTGGTGCTCGGACGGGCTGAAGAGGTCGCCCGGTGGCCAGAGTTTGATGGAACCTTTGACCTGGTCACAGCCCGCTCCTTTGGTCCACCATCAGCCACCGCCGAGTGCGCGGCCCGGCTTCTGAAAATCGGCGGAATCCTCGTAGTTTCGGAGCCTCCCACTGAGGGTGACGCAAGCCGATGGAGCGTCCCCGGACTTGCCCTTATGGGACTGTCCCTACAAGCAAGGGTCCGCCACGGCGCTAATTTTCAGATAATTCGCAAAGAGACGCCTACACCAGCGGACTACCCCCGTTCAATTGGAACGCCAGCGAAGCGCCCACTGTTTTAATGTTTCACGTGAAACATCCGACTAGGTCGTTATAGGTCGCTCAGGAATGTTTCACGTGAAACACTGGAAGTCCAGTAGATAACACCTAGTTCTAAACGTGGAAGTAGTTACCGGTATCCAAGAATGTTTCACGTGAAACATCGAGACTTGACGAAGCCACAAAAAGCGTGTTGAATGGCAGGGAGCTCACGCAACCAGTGGACACTCGAAACCGGGAAGAGGCTATGGCTGACGCCGTAAAAACAAGGATTATCGCCGTAGCAAACCAAAAAGGCGGGGTGGGCAAGACCACGACCACAACCTCGGTTGGGGCCGCCCTGGCTGAGATGGGCAAGCGAGTGCTGGTAATTGACCTCGATCCCCAGGGAAATGCCACTACGGGGCTAGGCGTTGACGCGAGAAAATTTGACCAATCGGTCTACGACGTTCTTTTGAATGACGTCCCTATTGTTGACATTGTCGAGCCGACTGGCTTTGCCAACCTATTTGTTGCCCCCGCAACCCTTGATTTGGCTGGAGTTGAGCAGGAATTGACTTCGGTGATCTCTCGCGAACTTCGCCTGAAAAAGGCCCTTGAGTCGGTGGACGGCGACTTTGACTTCATCTTTATTGACTGTCCCCCATCCCTGGGGCTCATCACCATCAATGCCTTTGCGGCCGCTACGGAGATTATGGTTCCGGTCCAGACCGAGTTCTACGCCCTCGAAGGTTTGACTCAACTGCGTCGAATTGTTGAGTTAGTTCAGAAGAATCTGAATTCGGCACTCCATATCTCATTGGTCGTTCTCACCATGTATGACTCGAGAAATACGCTCTCCGTTGACGTCGCGGCCGAAGTTCGCCGACACTTCCCCACCGAACTTTGCAAAACGGTGATCCCGCGAACCGTCCGACTGGCTGAGGCCCCCTCATTTGGCCAGCCGATTACCGTCTATGACCCCTCGTCAAAAGGGGCAAAAGCCTACCGAGCACTAGCAGAGGAGATGAAGAATGGCTAGGAAACCTGGTCTTGGCAAGGGGCTTGGAGCGCTCATTCCCGAGAGCGCACCAAGGTCGGTCACAGAAACCGCCCCCGCCCCCAAGAGTCCACTGCGTACCGTGCTCGTCGCGTCAATTCGCCCGAACCCCTTCCAGCCCCGCAAGGCCTTCGACAACGAGAGCCTGAAGGCTCTGGCGGCTTCGGTGCGAGAGCTCGGCGTTCTTCAGCCGCTCATCGTGCGGCCGGTTGAGGGGGAGTTGGACCGCTTCGAACTCATTGCTGGCGAACGTCGCTGGCGAGCGGCGAGTTTGGCCGGTCTCGAGACTATCCCGGTCTTGGTCCAAGACGAAGTAAACGACCGGCTCTCTCTCGAGCAGGCCGTGGTAGAAAACCTTCACCGGGTTGATCTCCATGCTCTCGAAGAGGCGGCGGCCTACCAGCAGCTCATCGATGAGTTCGATCTCACACACGAGCAGGTCGCCCAACGAGTAGGCAAGAGCCGAGCAAATATTACGAACACGTTACGACTCTTGCAACTCGGTGAGGTCGCCCAGGCGGCCCTGGCGAACTCGCAAATCAGCGCCGGTCACGCTCGATCCCTCCTCGCGATCACCTCAGCGGAGTCACAGGCGACCATGGTTGCCCGTGTGATCAAGGGTGAACTCTCAGTTCGCGCCACCGAAGAGATCGTCAAGATCTTTCTTGAACCTAAACCGGTGGCGCCGGGTGAGACCCCGACCAAGCCCGACGTCGGGGGTAAGCCTCGACTTCGGCCGGTGCCCGATGCCAGCGTTGCTGAATTAGAGCAGCTACTTGAGGACTACCTCGATACTCGAGTCCACGTTGATCTAAAGGGCCGAAATGGTCGCATCATCATTGATTTTGCCGATCTCGATGACCTCGAGCGCCTCTACATTGCAATTTCGCAGGCGAAGTAACCCTCAAGGTTGAACTTAACCCTCAAGTTGAAGTTATCCCCAAGTTGTGGATGAACTTGTGGGTTACTGTTAATCCCCGACGTTTTAGGCTAATTAAGGGGACTACTACCAAGTTTCGGCACGAAGTAGCTCGTCGCTACCTGTGGAAAACTTGACCCAGGACCGCCGAAATGACTCGGGCGACGTCGCTGGCCGACGAACCGGTCAAGTCACCATGTTGCAGATGCAAGGTCGTCATCTTGGTCTCTCGCAAGATTGGCAGGGCCATTCCCGAACTCTCCACGTGAAGGAGGGGGAGTTCTCGCCGTAACGCCGCTACGAGGTCGTTACTTAACTGCTCACCACGCCGCGAGTGTGAACGATAACTCATCCAATAGTGAAGACGCAGACCCTCAAGTTCATCGACCGGTTCGGTCGAAAGCACGCACGCCGCTCCCAGGGTGTTCGCGAATCGGGCGGTCTCTTCACTTGAACCTTTCACGAGGTGACGACCATCAAGTATTTCGGGTAGGCCGCGAGCGAGTTCGTGGGCGAGTTCCCCGTCACCCCAGACAATGACCGGGCCCGAGCCAATCTCATCAAAGCCGGCTCGGTCCCGAGCGTCATTGACCAGTTGGCGCGCTGAGGCGGAACCACTGAGGCGAAGAACCTCATTCAGTGTTCGCCGAGTCAAGGTTCCATCAGTCACTAATCCAACGTTTTGTTGGAAATCGCGCAGTGTCTGGTCGAGGATGTTCCCGAAGATTCCGTCGATTCGTCCCGGATTAAAACCGAGTTGAGCCAAGCGAACCTGGAGTTCAGCCACGTCGTCACCGCGCAGCATCGGCGTCGTCTGAAAGAGCAGCCGTGATCCAAGGTGCCAACCGGCTTCGATAAGTCGGGCCCACGTCGTGGGGTCGGCTTGCCCAGTGATGGCGAGCCCGCGGGTTCGCTGGAAGGCCTCCACCACCGCGACGGTCCCGTCACCAAACTGACCTGGTTCATCGGTGGTCACCAGGCCCACCCCGGCGAGGCGCTCGTGCAGTTCGCGGACCCGCGAGCCAGTGGCGCCGTAGTGCAGCAGTTCGATGGTCAGCGGAACCTAGAGATTCGCAGTGATTTCTTGCAACAGCGCACCCTTGGGTTTGGCGCCAACTAGACGGGCGACGACCTCACCATTCTTAAAGAGCAAAAGGGTGGGGATGCTCATAACTGAGTACTTGGTGGCAGTCGCCACGTTCACGTCAACGTCAAGCTTGCCAATCACAAATTTGTCCGACTGCTCAGTCGCCAGCTCTTCTAAAATTGGTGCGATCATCTTGCACGGGCCACACCATTCGGCCCAAAAGTCAATAAGTATCGGCTTTTCCGAGGATCCGATGACTTCGTCAAAGGTCGCATCAGTCAGTGTGGTGATGTTGTTACTCATACCTACCTCCAAAGGACGTTCAAGTCGAACGTCGCACTATCCACCTTAGCGACCAAGGCCTAGTCGGCTTGCGCCTCGAGCCAGCGTTCGGCGTCAATGGCCGCGACGCAGCCAGAGCCCGCCGAAGTTATGGCCTGTCGATAGACGTGATCTTGGACGTCGCCGGCGGCGAAGAGACCATCAATCGACGTGTATGAGCCGAGGCCGGTTCGTACGTAGCCGTTGTCTTCTAGGTCGACCTGGTCGGTTACGAGGGTGGTATTAGGAATGTGGCCAATCGCAATAAATACCCCGGTGACGTTGAGCACACTTTGCTCTCCCGTCACGAGGTTGCGCACCGCCAATCCTTCGACCTTTTCGGCCCCGAGGACTTCGGTGACTTGGGTGTTCCACACAAAGCGAATCTTCTCGTTGGCGAACGCGCGCTCTTGCATGATTTTTGACGCCCGCAGTGAATCACGTCGGTGGACAATGGTGACGCTCGAAGCGAAGCGAGTAAGAAACGTGGCCTCTTCGATTGCCGAGTCGCCACCACCAATGACCGCAATGTCGTGACCTCGAAAGAAAAACCCATCGCAGGTGGCACAGGTCGAGAGACCGTGACTTAAGAGGCGATCCTCACCAGGTACTTTGAGCATCATCGACTGGGCCCCAGTGGCGAGAATGACCGCATCGGCGCTAATGCTCGGCTCGTCGTCTCCGGTTAACCACGCGCGAAATGGGCGAGTCGTAGTATCGAGTCGCTGCACCTTGGTCGTTCGTAGATCAGCGCCGAAACGTAGGGCCTGCGCGCGAAAGTTCGCCATAAGTTCGGGACCAGTAATTGATTCGGGAAATCCCGGGTAGTTCTCGATGTCCGTAGTCAACATCAACTGGCCACCGGGCTGGTCGGTCGTTGACGAAGGTTCGCCTTCGATCACGATGGGGTTCAGTTGGGCCCGAGCTGTGTAAATCGCGGCCGTGAGTCCGGCGGGACCCGAGCCAATAATCAGCACACTGGTGTGTTCGGTCATTTTTTCCTTAAGGCCACTGGCCGGCGACGTCGCCAGATCCATAGTCCGACTGCGAGCGCGAGTATCCCCACGACACCAAAAGTCAGCCACTCACGTCCGGCAAAGGCGTACACGTTAAGGAGTCGGATTAGCCCGATCACCAAGGTCGTGACGAGCACAATCGCCATGAGCAACAAGATGAAGCTAAAAGCAATCGTGCGTCCCACCAACAAGATGGGCCGAAGAATTTTGTCGTGGACGACGTCTAAGAGGTGGTCGAAACCGTGCAGTGCCCGGTCGACAACGTCGGGTTCGCGCTCTTCACTCACACCTAGAACTTAGTGGCGTGGCCGACCTACGCCTCAACCCAGCAGAGACCAATAATTCCCGGACCACCGTGCGTGCCCACCACTGGTCCAATGTCGGTCACGATGAGTGGAAACTCACTTGGAATGTCGGCCACTAAGTCCGTCAACGCCTTCACGTCGTTAGCGTCACCGTGCACCACCGCGAGGCGGCGAAGTGGGGCGTGGGACCGGGCAACCTCGGCAATTGCGGCGAGCGCCTTCGCACGAGTGCGCTGCCGTCCGGCCTCGGCAACGACGCCGTCTTTCAATTCCAAAAGAGGTTTGATCGAAAGCACTTGACCTAACAGTGCCCGCGCTCCACCCACTCGACCACCCTTGACGAGGTGTTCGAGGGTGTCGAGCGTGGCACAGACACCAACGTGGTCGATGAGCGACAGCGCTTTGGTGGCCAGCACATCAAGATCAGCGCCAGTTCGAGCCATCTCGGCAATCTCAATGACGAGTAGACCGAGTGCCATTGACACGGCCTGCGTATCGATCACTCGAACGGGAATGATGTCGTGCATCGCCTCCGCCGCGAGGGTGGCGGCTTGGTTGGTGGCCGAAAGTACCGCGGACAAAGTGAGCACGAGGACACCATCACAGCCGTCATTGGCCGCTTGCTGAAATGCCGCTTGAAAGGAGCCGGGCGAGGGCGCTGCGGTCTCGGGTAGTACCTTGGATTTTTTGCACTTCGCCCAAAATTCAGCTGGGGAGAGTTGGTTGCGCTCGGTGAACTCTTCTTCACCAAAGCGGATACTTAGTGAGACCACGGCGATGTCGAGTTCACGAACTATCGATTCTGGAATATCACTGGCACTGTCAGTCAGTACACGAATTCGAGCCACGGGTCCTCCCTAGAACCCTCTTAGCCTTGCACCTTTTTTCTGCTGGCGGGCACTTCGACCTTCGCGGACAACCACCGTCGTGAGATAAGCCAGTAGCCCCAAGAGCACTGCACCACTTAAGCGAACGACGAGACCGACTCCGTGGGAGGCCGAGGAGGTGGCGTACGCGAGTACGGTCACGACGGCTGCGGCGAGTGATGCACCCATACTTCGCAGCACGTAGCGAGACCAAATGGTGGCAGCGATGTGCACTCCACGGCGCGAAAGTGCCCAGAGGGCGAAGACCGCGGCGACGCTGTAGGCCAGGGCGACGCCGGCGGTGAGTCCGCCGAGTGAGTGTCGCCCCACGACCATGGCGAGCACGATGGTGAGCGCGTTCTGGCCGGCGTAGAGGTAGAAGACGTCGCGAGCGTGCTGCATTGATTGGAGACCACGCACGCAGATCTGGAAGACGGTGAATCCCGGCAGCCCGGCCGCGAGTACCGCCAGCACCGTGCCGGCGGCGAGCACGTGGGTGCCGTCGGCGCGGTGTAAGAGAATCGCGACAATGGGCTGGGCCAAGATAATTAGAAGAAGCGAGCAGGGCACAATGACTACGAGTGACTGGCGCAGACCAAAGCGGAGTCGTTCGCTCAGCCCACTTAAGTCGTTGTTCGTGGCGAGACTGGCGAGTTGAGGGGTGAGAGCGTTCAGCACTGATACGACGAGTACGGCGTAGGGCATCTGCATGAACGACCAGCCGTAGGTGTAGGCACTGACCGGTCCATTTCCTCCGACGCCGAAGGCGAAAGCCAAGATGACGTAGAGCGAGAGTTGATTGGCCACGACGACGAGTAACGTCCAGCTGCCCAGTCGCCCCACGGCCTTGAGGGCGGGGTCGTGGCGATCAAAGCGCAGCGAGAGGCGCCAGAGATTGCTTCGAGCGAGCGACGGCAACAGACAGAGAAACTGCACCACCACGCCGAACGTGGTGCCGAGTCCGAGCCAAAGCAGGTGTGAGGTGCCCGCGACGTTGGCCAATGTTGGAGATGGATCAACGAGGTGGAACCATACGAGTACGCCAATGCAAATGACGTTGTTAGCAACTGGAACCCACGAGCCAATGCCGAAACGGTGACGAATATTCAGTAGGGCAGTGGCAATGCCAATGACTCCGTAAAAAAAGACTTGGGGGACAAACCACCGCAGTAACGACGTCGCAACCTCGCGTTGTTGCTGCAACGTGGCGAGTGAGTTGGTGCTCTTGGCGTGACTGAGGGCGGTAAAGCCGTCAACAATCCACGGCGCGGCCACCCACGACGCCAGGGAGGCAACGAAGAGCACCACTAGTGATGCGCTCAGCACGGTAGAGATTGATTTCCAGGCTCGCCGCTCACCGTCCAGAGCGAGTCGCTCAACAAAGACGGGGATAAACGTAGCGGTCGCCACCCCACCGAGGACGAGATCGAACAACATGTTTGGCACGGTGTTGGCCAGGTTGAAGGCGTCGGCGAGCGGAGTAAAGCCGAGCACCCACGCCAGCACCAGTACTCGAAAGAGTCCGGTGACGCGTGAGGCCATGGTGCCACCAACCATCGAGAGCACCCGAGAGCGGTGTGTGGCGTGTTCACTCATCGGGCGTGACGACCTTTCGTTCGACGTCGCAGTGTGCGCCACCACCACAACGCGAGTACCGCGAGCGATCCACCCGTCAATAGATAGCCCACGATTGAGGTCCCCGTACTTCGAACTTGGATAGCGGCTCGAGCAAGGGTAATCCCGCTGTCCTGGGTGGTCACAACGACTTGCAAGGTGAAACTACCGACCCCGTGACCCTCGGTCACGACGCGGATCGCTTTGGTGGGTGAGTTCAGCGTCGTCTCAAAGTACTGACCGCCCGGAAACTTTAAGCGGTCGGTGACGAGGTGCACTAGAACTCGCATTGGATAGTTCGCGCGGCTGAGCAGGGTGATCGGTAGAGCGGAGCCAGTACCCGTGAGGGTGATTGAACTTGGATCAACCGAAAAGAGTTGGAGTTGTGTATTGAGTGCGCCACTGACGTTCACGATGGCGGCTTCACGTTCTTGAGGAGAGCCAACGATTTCACTCTGGGCGAGTGCGACGCGCAGGGTCTCACTCACGAGGGGTGCTCGCAGACTCTTCGTGAAGGAGTTAACGGCGCTGGCCACCGTCATGAGTGAGTCAACGTTGGTTGGCGACCAGGTTGATGCGGTGGTGGGGGTGAGCGTACGGGTCTGTGGTGAACCATTAGCCCCGATAAGACTGGAGTTAAATGACGGGACGAGGTTGGCCGCTCGAATAAACGGATCGTTCGCTATTTCGCGAAAGAAGGAGTTAAGAAAGGCACCGGAGGTTCTTTCGAGCGGAGCGGTGATGACCACCGAACGTGGGCTGCGCGCATTTGGTGCCTCGAAATACAGCATCGCGAGTGTGCCCGCGGTCAGGGTGGCGCGAAGACCCGGGACAATCGCGCTATCAGTCACTAACTGTTCGAGAGGGCCGTCGGTACTCAGTGCGCTGAGTGATCCCGCCCCGGGGACGTGAAAGGGTGTGCCCCACGAGAGAGAGGTCGAGGGAGCAGCACTGAGTGCAGACTCGGGTAGTACGACGTTGCTGACGCCGCTCGCCGCTAGGGCCTGCAGGTCGGCGGCGGTGGGGGTCGAAGAGAGAATCGCCGGACCATCAAGGTAACGACCGTTGAAGGTTCGCGCCAGATCACTGGTTAGCGAAAACTGGTTCGTCACCTGCGACGCAAATCCATTTGCGGCCAGTCCGGCAAAGTCAATTGACTCGGGTGGTAACGCATTAAGTCGATGTAAGGGACTCGCCAACGCGTGGTTCAATGCGCCACGCCACGCGACCGCCGCACTACCAGTTGCGTTCATCGCGTAACTAAGGGCGCGGTAGTCAACGCCCAAGGTCAGCGCCGACGAGGGAAATTTGCCTAGCGCCAAAAGGGCCTGCGCAGATTGCGCGGAAGTAGTGCGAGAGCCCACGGTTTCGATCCAGTTGAGCTGCAGTGGTCGAAGTACGCGGCTTGATTGGACAACCAATAGTGACCACTCGCGGTGGGTGACGTGATTACTGGTGACGGTGTAGCGAATCGGGTAGACGCCACCGCAGTTGAGCGAGGGACAGGCCAGGTGTAGTCGTGGATGGCTCCCGCACGGTCCTGAACCAGGACGACTCGCCGCAATGTAGACCCCAACGTAAAAGTTGGTGAGTTGGTGAGCATGACAGCTGAGGGCGAAGGAACCGGTGGACGAGATCGATGGGGTGGTGAGACCAGATCCACTCAGAATTGGTGCCAGCGCCGATCGAGTATCGACCCGGGCAAAGAGTGCGACATTCGCTCGAGCGTGGAGGTCCTTCGCGGGAAGTTCCAGCGTGACCGCGAATTGGCCAGACCCGCTCAGCAACCGGACCACTGAATCCTGGTGCATCAGGAGAAAGGCGGGCGTCGCCGCGCCCTGCGCGGCCGATGGCCACGTCACCGTTGCGAGGCTGAGGAGTACGACGCTGAGCGCCCGCCACCAGGTCGAAAATCGGTGGAACATGCATTACTAGGCTACTGGCGGCAAGAACCCCCGTTCGCCGCCTACTACCCTTCATTCGCAGTGACTTCATTTGAACAGGTTCACGCTCGACTCAGCGAAATTGCCCAACTTTCCAGTGGACTGGCCGGGGCATTTGCCGGAGCGGGCTTCTCCCTCTACGCCGTTGGAGGCTCAGTTCGTGACGCGCTGCTGGGGCTTGAGCGAACTGAAGATTTTGAGATCGACTTCACGACGAATGCGCGACCCGATGACATTGCTCGTCTGATGGAACCGCTGTGTGGAGCACTATGGGAGCAAGGTCGAGCCTTTGGCACCATTGGTGGAATGCTGCGGTCGAGTGGCGTGAAGGCGGAGGTGACCACGTTTCGCTCGGAAGCGTACGTTGACCACTCGCGTAAACCGGCGGTGGAGTGGGGCGACTCACTCGAAGTAGACCTCAGCCGCCGAGACTTTACGATCAATGCGCTCGCGCTTGACGTGGTTACGTTGGCGGCGAAGCTCCCGGGCGAACTCACCTTGGTTGATTTCACGGCCACCCTGTCGGACTTCTTTGAGGGCTACCGCGATTTGAACGATCGAGTGTTGCGAACGCCGACCGATGCCGAAACGCTCTTTAGTGATGATCCACTGCGAATGCTCCGAGCTGCTCGGTTTGCTGCGCGATTTCAACTCGCGATTGATCCGTCGGTCGAAGCGGCGGCGGTGGCGAAGGCCCCCGCGCTGACGAAGGTCTCGCCCGAACGCATTCAAAAAGAGCTCGATCTGCTGCTCGAAACGTCCCAACCGTCACTGGGTCTGGACTTCATCGTACGTACGGGTCTGTCCGAGCACTTCTTCCCCGAGTTGGCCAAACTGCAACTTGAACAGGATCCAATTCATCAGCACAAAGATGTGTTGGCGCATACGTGGGCGGTGGTTGATAAGACCTCAGCACGACTACGACTCCGATTGGCGGCGTTATTTCACGACATTGGTAAGCCCAACACGCGCGCCATTACCGACGAAGGCGTAACTTTTCGATTTCATGAAGTCGTCGGGGCCAAGATGACACGAAAGCGGATGAGTGCGCTCAAGTACTCCAACGAGATGATTGACGACGTCAGCACCCTCGTTGAACTGCACCTGCGTTTTCACACGTACAAGATGGGTTGGAGTGATAGTGCCGTTCGTCGGTACGTTCGTGACGCTGGTCCATTACTCGAGGACCTGAACGAGCTCACCCGCTGCGACTGTACGACCCGTAATGCTCGAAAGGCGGCCGTTCTGGCCGCCCGGATGGATGAACTCGAAGTACGAATTCTGGAGTTGCGAGCTCGCGAAGACCTAGACCGACAGCGTCCCGCACTCGATGGTGACGCGGTCATGAAGTTATTGGGGCTCACTCCCGGGCCCGTGATTGGACGCGCGTTGAGTTTTCTAATGGAGATCCGCGACCAACGCGGTGAGATTGCGGTTGATGAGGCCGAGCAACTTGTGCGTGAGTGGTGGTCCCAGCAGTCCCAGTAAACAAACAACCCCCGCCACCGGGCGGGGGTTGTGAGCGATTGGTTCTGTTATGGCCAGACGGGGTTTGGCTCACCCCGGTCGGCGAAGGCCTCAATCATGTCGTGCGCCACGTCGTCGTGGAACTGCACGGGTGGTGACTTCATGAAGTAGGCCGACGGACCAAGAATTGGTCCACCGATACCTCGATCGAGCGCCACCTTCGCGCAGCGGACGGCGTCAATAATGACACCGGCTGAGTTCGGTGAATCCCAAACCTCGAGCTTGAGTTCCAAGTTAAGCGGCACGTCCCCGAAGTTGCGGCCTTCCATGCGGATGTAGGCCCACTTGCGGTCGAGCAGCCACGGTACGTGGTCGCTCGGTCCAATGTGCACGTCATCGGCCGAAAGATGGCTGATCTCCAACTGGGAGGTGACGGCTTGGGTCTTCGAGATTTTCTTCGATTCAAGACGTTCGCGCTCCAGCATGTTTTTAAAGTCCATGTTGCCACCAACGTTGAGTTGGTAGGTGTGGTCGAGTGAAAGCCCGCGGTCCTCGAAGAGACGAGCGAGCACGCGGTGCACGATGGTCGCTCCGACCTGGCTCTTGATGTCATCACCAATAATTGGCACGCCGGCATCGGCAAACTTCTTGGCCCAAACGGGGTCTGACGCAATGAACACGGGGATGGCGTTTACGAATGCCACGCCGGCGTCGAGTGCGGCTTGAGCGTAGAAGCGCTGGGCGTCCTCCGATCCGACTGGAAGGTACGAGACGAGCACCTCGGCCTTAGAGTCACGCAACACCTGCACGACGTCAACGGGCTCGATGGGGGACTCCTCGATCGCGGCGAGGTAGTACTTGTTTAAGCCATCCATGGTCGGACCGCGCTGCACGGTGACTCCGAGTGAGGGAACTACGGCGAACTTGATGGTGTTGTTGGCGCCACCATCGATGGCCTTGCCGAGGTCGTTGCCGACTTTCGAGGCGTCGACGTCGAAGGCGGCAACGAACTCGAGATCACTTACGTGATAGCCACCCAGTACGACGTGCATCAGCCCCGGAACATCATCACCCGGCTTGGCGTCTTTGTAGTACGTGACGCCTTGAATCAGTGAACTGGCACAGTTGCCGACACCGGCGATTGCTACTCGAATCTTCTCCATGAGTTACCTTTCCTATTTCGCGTCTCGCGCGAAGGTTTGTTGGTTATTGCGTTCAGCAGATAACAATGCGTCAATCCACTCGAGGTCCAACTCAACGCCCCGAGCGGCGTGTTCCATAACGCCACGCGCGTAGGTGTCGAGTTGATCGTTGCGAGCTCCGGCCCGGACCTCGGCCAGTCGCTCAATTAGGTCACCGCGTCGGCGCTCTAGTAGACCCACCCGAAGTCCGGGGGTTAGATACTTGGCGAGCGCCATACGCAAGGAGAAGTTTTTGCCGTCGTCGATCGTGGCCGGATTGGCGAGCATGGTGGTGAACTCCTCGCGGCCGCGCTCACTGATCCGATAGACCTTGCGGGCCCGACGACCTATACCGGGTGAGCTTCGCAACGAGCGAAGCGACGCACGTTCTCCCGAAAGTGATCCAGTGGACAAGATGCCGAGCCGTGAATCAGACGGAGCAACTGCTTCGACCAGTCCGTGACGCTCGAGGCGGTTGAGGGCGGGATAAATGGAGCCGAACGAGACGTTCCCCCAAATGCAAAGGCGGTCGCGCAGTTGGGTACGAATTTCGTAACCATGATGATCACGGTCCATGAGAAGGCCCAATATGGCGATGTCCAACACGCGAATCATCATATCACTTCGATATATCGACACGATGCTGGCTGAAAGTTCATTGATTCTGGGGGGCGGTAGTCTCACCCTTAATGGAAATGAGCTTCCGAACCAGTACTGCCGACGGCGCCGTCGTCGAGTTCGGGCTGGTTCGTCACGCCCTACTGGCGAAGTTGGCCTCCGGTGCACTGCGACACGAGGATATCTGTGACGCGCACCCCGAACTCTTGCGCGCGGCAAAGAACCTGGGCCGATCAACTGGTGAGACCTGTCCGGTCTGTCACGACAGCGAGCTTGTTGAGGTGACGTACGTCTTTGGGGCTCGCCTACCCGCGGGTGGCACATGCCCCGCTACGCGTACTGATCTGCTCAAACTGGAACGTCGTGAAGAGCCCGTGCAGTGCTACGCGGTCGAAGTCTGTACCACTTGTTCATTTCACCACCTCGTTCGTAAATGGTCCGCTGGGGGGCGACGTGCGCGAAAGACACAACCGGCTCAGCAAAAGAAGGCGGGACGATGAGTTTGAGCGCACCAACCATTCGAGGTCGGAAGCGACGCCACGGCAGCGAACCCCTGGTGGTGGTAACGGCGTACGACGAGCCCACTACTCGTTTGGCTGATGCTGCTGGCGTTGACATCATTCTGGTAGGCGACTCGCTCGCCAACGTCGTGCTCGGTCAGGACTCAACACACCATGTCACCGTCGAACAGATGTGTCATCACGTTCGTGCCGCCGCCGCCGCACATCCGAAGGCTCACCTCGTTGCGGATATGCCGTGGCTGAGTTATCACGTTGACACTGCCGACAGCGTCCGTAATGCCGCATCGCTTATTCGTGCGGGAGCGCACAGCGTGAAGCTAGAAGGTGGCGTAGTGCGACTTCCCGCGGTGCGGGCGCTGCTCGATGCGGAAATTCCGGTTATGGGGCACCTCGGACTTACTCCGCAGAGTGTGTTGGCATTCGGTGGTTTTAAGGTGCAGGGTAAGACGAACGAAGCGGTGGAGGTGCTTATCGCCGACGCGCTCGCGCTCGAAGCCGAGGGGATTTACGCAGTAGTTATTGAGGCGGTCCCGAGCATCGTTGGTTCACGAATCACGGACGCGCTGGAAATTCCGACCATTGGCATTGGAGCCGGACCCGACACCGATGGCCAAATTTTGGTCCTGCACGACCTCCTGGGTCTCAGCAATCGCAAGTCGCCGACCTTTGTCCGTCGCTACGCCGAAATTGGCGTAATGATCACCGAAGCCATTGCCCACTACGCCCAGGACGTGCGAAGTGGGGAGTTTCCCAGTGCCGCCGAGACCTATCCCAACCCCGAGGGCATGGTCAACTAGCCAGAAATCGTCCATCTGGACTAGCATTGTCCTTCCCATAGACATGGGGAAGTACCAAATGAACCCTGCTCTGTTTTCCACAGAGCCCGGCCTAGCCGGACCAGAGGGAAAGGAAACCGGCCATGAGGCCTTACGAGACCATGATTGTGTTCGACACGAACGTCGACGCGCAGACCATTCAAGTAGCGCTCGACCGAGCACTTGAAACAATTAGATCAAATGGCGGAAACCCCGGCGCCATCGACCGTTGGGGCAAGCGTCCCCTAGCGTACGAAATTCTGAAGCGCAAAGAGGGGTACTACGTACTAGTGGAGTTCAGCGGCGAGTCGATCACGGTGGTTGAGCTCGACCGAATTTTGACTCTGTCAGACGAAGTACTCCGCTTCAAGATTCTCCGACGCAATGAGCGAACTAAGCCCAGCCGTGTTGCGGCGCAGGCGTAGGTTCGGGCGCAGCGACCAAAGGAGAAAATAATGGCTGATAACAGCATCACCGTTGTGGGCAACGTAACCCGTGACCCCGAATTGAAGTTTCTTAATAGCGGCCAAGCGGCGGTTCGCGTCTCGGTGGCGGTTAATCGCCGCTGGCAGAATCGCCAGACCCAAGAGTGGGAAGAGCGCGTTTCGTATTTCGAGGTGGTCGCCTATGGGGCGACAGCCGAGAACACGGCGAACTCAATCACGAAGGGGACTCGCGTTGTCGTGAGTGGTCGACTCGAGCAGCGAAGCTGGGAGACCGAGAACGGCGATAAGCGTTCGATCGTTGAAATTAATGCCGACGAGATTGCCCCGTCGTTGCGTTACGCGACCGCAGTCGTCACCAAGACCCCCCGAGCCGAAGGCGGAAACTTCCGTTCGGATGACCGCCCCGCGGCGGCACCACGTGCCAATGAACCAACTACCTACGCCTTTGATGAGGAGCCCTTCTAATGCCCCGTATTAATAATCCAAAACCGCCAAAGCGTGCCCCGAAGATCGACAATCGTCGGATCAAGAAGAAGCCCTGCTCGTTCTGCCAGCACGGCGTGCACACTGTTGACTACAAGGATCTGGCCCAGCTGCGCAAGTACATCTCGGACCGCGGCAAGATTCGTGGACGTCGAGTTTCGGGTAACTGTCAGCAACATCAGCGTGACGTGACCGATGCCATCAAGACGGCTCGTGAGTTGGCGCTGCTGCCCTACACCCAGCGCACCGTGACCGAGCGACGCGGTGGTCGTGGTGGTGGACGAGACGGACGCGACGATCGCGGCCCGCGCACTCCACGCCCGAGCCGAGACGGTGGCGAATCCTCGAGCGAGAGTGTCGCAGTTGAGTCCGACGTGGTCGTTGACGTCGCCGACTTCGATGACGCGAGCGTGGCTGCTGAAGTCTTTGAGAGTGCGAGTGCCGAGGAGGTCAGCGAATGAAAGTTCTTTTACGAACTGATGTGCGTGGAGTTGGACGTCGTGGTGACATTGTCGAAGTGAAGTCCGGCTACGTACGCAACTTCCTTCTGCCTACGGGCGCAGCAGTGAAGGCCGGTGCCGCAACTGAACTGCAGGCGACCTCGATGCGTAAAGCTCGTGATCTACGTGACGCCAAGAGCCGTGAATCGGCCGAAGCGCAGCGAACCCTGATTGAGCAGGCCACCGTGACGGTGTTGGCTCGGGCCGGAGCGAACGGTCACCTCTACGGATCGGTCACCGAGGCCGACGTCGTCAACGCTCTGCGCAGCGCCACGGGAATCTCCCTGGATCGCCACGCCATCCACATGACGGAGCACCTCAAGCAGGTGGGACCCGCGACCGCGAGCGCCACAATTTTTGGTGACGTGGTGGCAACAATCAAACTCGAGGTTGTCGCTAAGTAATCGTCGATAACCCTAGAAATTTAACGATGCCGGGGTCTTTGGCCCCGGCATCGTTGCTGCTGTCACACCCTCGGGGCACTCTGGATGGTGAAGTTAGACACAGAGATATCCCCATGTTGTTGTTCTTGTTCCAAACAGCCCCTATGAGCAACCGTTGAGGTCTTATGACACAACTCGAATCAGACCGTTCCCGTACCGCCCCCTCTGGTGGTCGAGTACCACCAAGTGCCTTCGAAGCGGAGGAGTCGCTCATCGGTGCAATGTTGCTGTCGTCGGAGGCCGTCAGTATTGCGTACGAGACGGTACAGGCTGAAGATTTCTATCGACCCTTGCACGGGCAGATTTTCACTTCAATCATTGCCCTCGCCAACGCGAGCGAGCCCGTTGACTACGTAACGGTGCAGGCAAAGTTACAAGAACAAGGTTCGATGGTGATCGAGCTCGCAGTCCTTTCGTCACTACAGATGAACACTCCATCGGCGGCGAACGCGCAGCACTACGCCGATATTGTTCGTGACAAAGCGCAGCAACGCCGATTGATTGCGGTAGCGGGCTCAATTGTTGATGATGCGTACGCCCCAACTGATGATGTGATTGCGCTGATTGATGAAGCGGAACGAAAGATCAACCAGATTGGTGATAACCGAAAATTCGATTCAGTCTCCCCACTTCAGCAACTCTTGCTGACCGAGGCGGACATTCTTGAAGAGCGTGGTGAAACGCGCGGACAGTTCAATGGCCTCGAGACTGGTTACAAATCACTGGACCTGGTGCTTCAGGGTCTACAGCCCAGCAGTATGACGATTATCGGCGCGCGTCCGGGTACCGGTAAGACGGCGTTTGCTCTTGGTCTACTCGTGCACGTTGGGGCCGTCGTGAAGCGACCGGCGCTCTACTTCTCGCTGGAAATGAGTCGCCAGGAATTAGCCGAGCGCATTTTGGCTTCGACGGCGCGAATTGATTCGGGCAAATTGCGAACCGGCGACCTGAGCGACGCCGACTGGAACCGTGCCCACGACGCCTTCGGTTTCTTGCAGTCGGCAAAGATTTTTATTGACGACAACCCAAGTTTGACGGTGATGGACGTGCGTGCGCGGGCCCGGCGAATTAAACAACAAAACGGTGACCTCGGCGTCGTGATCGTCGACTACCTGCAACTAATGAGTTCGCGGGGCCGAGCAGAGAACCGACAAGTTGAAGTCTCTGAGATGAGCCGAGCCCTAAAGATCTTGGCCCGTGAGCTCGAGACGCCGGTCATTGCCCTTTCGCAGCTCTCACGAAAGCTTGAGGATCGAGCCGACAAGCGTCCAATTATGTCGGACTTGCGAGAATCGGGTTCGCTCGAACAGGACGCTGACGTAGTGCTCTTTCTTTTCCGTCCTGAACAGTACGGTGAAGTCGCTAATGACATGAAGGCTGATGCCGAAATCATCGTGGGCAAGAACCGTAACGGCCCCACGCGCAGTGCGCACCTGACCTGGCGTGGGGAGTTCGCCCGATTCGATAACGTGGCTGATGCGCGCGATCTCTAGTCGCGAGCGCTAAGTGGCCCCCGCCGAACACGCCGAGTAGCGGGGCGCCGGGAAGAAGGGTCACCATGCGAACCATTGGCCACTGGATTGACGGTCGTGAGACCTCGGGACGTTCAGATCGACAACAGTCAGTCTTCAACCCCGCCACGGGACAGGTGCAGGCCAACGTGGCGCTGGCGTCAGTCGAGGACGTCCACGACGCGGTCGCCAGTGCATCGAGGGCCTTCGCGACGTGGTCCGACTCGTCGCTGAGCGAGCGCACGAAGATCCTCTTCGCCTTTCGAGAATTGATGAACCGTCGAGCCGATGAACTCGCCGTGGCGATTACTGACGAACATGGCAAGGTGACCAGCGACGCTCGTGGCGAAGTGCAACGTGGGCTAGAGGTGGTGGAGTTCGCGTGCGGCATCCCCCAGCTATTGAAGGGGGAATACTCCGATCAAGTATCCAGCGGCGTCGACCTGTTTTCGTATCGCCAGCCGCTTGGTGTCGTCGTGGGTATTACGCCCTTCAATTTTCCCGCGATGGTTCCGATGTGGATGTACCCAATCGCGATTGCGTGTGGGAACGCCTTTATCCTGAAGCCCTCCGAGCGTGACCCCAGTGCGTCACTACTCATGGCTGAACTGTGGCGAGACGCGGGTCTACCGGACGGCGTCTTTAATGTCGTGCAAGGCGACGTGACCGCGGTGAACGCGTTACTCGATCACCCGGACGTGGCAGCAGTCTCCTTCGTTGGTTCAACTCCAATTGCTCGAACGATTCATGAACGAGCGACGGCAAATGGCAAGCGCGTCCAGGCACTGGGTGGCGCGAAGAACCACTCAATCATCTTGCCCGACGCGGACGTTGACTTCGCGGCGAAACATCTTGTGGCGGCCGCCTTTGGCTCAGCGGGCGAGCGCTGCATGGCGATATCCGCGGCCGTACCCGTAGGTGCCATTGCCGAACCACTCCTCGAGCGCGTCGCCGAATTAGCGAACGCCATCAAGGTTGGTTCGGGTCGCGACGCGACGAACGAGATGGGTCCGGTGGTAACGAGTGCCGCTCGTGACCGTATTGTCGAACTCATCACGGGTGGCGAACGCCAGGGCGCGCGAGTCGCCGTCGACGGTCGAATAATCACAGTGCCCGGATTCGAAGAGGGATTCTTTGTGGGGCCAACTTTGCTCGATCACGTCACCACTGAAATGGACGTCTACCGCGAAGAGATTTTTGGCCCGGTGCTCTCCTTTGTTCGCGCGCAGAGTGTGGACGAAGCCATTGCCACCATCAACGCCAACCCCTACGGCAACGGAACGGCCATCTTCACGTCCAGCGGCGAGTCGGCCCGCCGCTTTCACCGCGAGGTGAAGGTGGGCATGATTGGCATCAACGTGCCGATTCCAGTACCGATGGCGTACTTCTCGTTCGGTGGTTGGAAGGATTCACTCTTTGGTGATCACCACGTACACGGTCCCGAAGGTGTTTCGTTCTACACCCGCGCCAAGGTGGTTACTTCGCGGTGGCCCGAGCGTTCCGCTACGTCAGACGCGTCGTTCTCGTTCCCCACGTCGAAGTAGAACGTCACGTCCAACGCCGAGTACGCACACTCGACGTTGGACGGTACTGACTATTTTGGCTGCATCCGGATACCGGCGTCGATACGAATCGATTCGGCATTCATGTAACTATTCGACAAGAGTTCGACACACAGTGACGCGAACTCCTCGGAGTAACCCAGACGCTTGGGAAAGAGCACGCCCGCACCGAGGCGAGCCTTGAACTCATCTGATGCCGCGCCGGTGCCGTAAATGGGTGTGTCAATCAGACCCGGGAGAATGCAGTTGGCCCGCACACCAATCGCGGCGAGGTCGCGTGCGAGTGGCAAGGTCAGCCCGACGATGCCGCCCTTGGACGAAGAGTAGGCAACCTGACCGATCTGCCCATCCTCGGCCGCGACCGACGCAGTATTCACAATCGCGCCGCGCAGTCCGTCGACGTCGGGCGTGTTGTGACTCATTGCCGTTGCGGCGAGGCGACAGACGTTAAAGGTGCCAATGAGATTGATCTCGATAACTTTTCGATAGAGCTCGAGATCGTGCGCCGAACTGTACTCACCATCTTTGCCAACGGTCCGCGTCGCCCAACCAATACCCGCACAGTTCACCGCACTCCAGAGTGGTCCGAGCTCCTTGGCGGCTTCGATTGCCGCAATGACCTGCTCGGTGTTGGTCACGTCGCAGTGTGCGTAGACACCACCAATCTCCTTGGCGATCGCGCTACCGCGTTCTTGATTTAAATCAGCGAGTACTACCTTGACGCCTCGCGCACTGAGTGCTCGAGCCGTGGCTTCTCCAAGCCCCGAGGCACCTCCGGTGACGACGGCTGACGTGTGCTTGAGTTCCATGTTGCTCCTGTCTCTCGGTTGGTCATTGGGGTTCCAACCGCTACCGAGTCAAGCAGAGAAACGATGGGCCGTGACGCAGGCCGGGGTTGTCGCAGAGATTCCAAGGGGGGTGGACGGGCCCCCTAACCTTGGATGATGCCCTCTATTTACGAGTTCTCCAAAGATGAGCTCGCGCAAGCAGTTTCGGGGGAACCTCGCTATCGAGTCGACCAGCTCTGGCACGGCCTGTGGAGTGAGGCCCAAGAAGTGGGCGACATCACGACCGTACCTAAAGCCCTGCGAGCGCGCTTGGCTGAGGAGTTCGCCCCCGCGCTTCGCGCCGTGCACGACGTGGAGAGTGATCACGGATCGACTCGAAAATGGGTATTTCAACTCGCCGGAGGCGCCACGATTGAAACGGTGCTGATGATCTACGAGGACCGTGCGACTGTCTGCGTATCGAGTCAGGCCGGTTGTGCCATGGGCTGCACATTTTGTGCGACTGGCCAAGCCGGCTTCACCCGTCACCTCACGGTGGGCGAAGTGATTGAACAGGTGATGGTCGCTGCTCGTGCCGCCGCGCCTCGACGACTGTCCAACGTGGTCTTCATGGGCATGGGTGAGCCACTAGCCAACTACGCCGTCACGGTTGACGTTCTTCGCCGACTACATGACTTTCGTGGGTTGAGCGCGCGTCACCTCACCGTGTCGACGGTGGGGGTCGCTCCCGCGATTGAACGACTGGCTCGAGAGGGACTCCCGTTGACGTTGGCGGTGAGTCTGCACGCGGCGAACGATGAAACGCGTAACCAGCTCGTTCCGCTCAATCGTCGTTATCCGCTCGATCGACTGCACGCGGCGTGCGTGGACTGGATTGCGACCACTACCCGTCGGTTGAGTTTCGAGTGGGCGTTAATTGACGAAGTGAACGATACCGATCAAGCAATTCGTGAGTTGGCCGAGTACGCCGGCTCACTGCGCGCGCACGTGAACTTAATTCCACTCAATCCCACCCCGGGCTACCTCGTGAGGGGATCTTCCTCCCAGCGCGTTCGCGAATTTCGAGAAGGTCTCGAGGCGCTGGGAGTGACGGTGACCGTTCGACGTACTCGAGGTCGCTCGATCGACGCGGCCTGTGGCCAGCTGGCCCAAGTAACGAACCCCAAACGACGCTCGATTCCGCTTCAAGTGATTTAGTGAGCGTCACTCCTCGCACGACTGGGTAAGTGCAAACTTACGAAATTAGGCGCGCAGAAGTCGAAGAGCTTCGAGAGCTCGATCAGCGTGTACGGCCATGTTGAGCTCACTAGTGATTACTGCGGCGACTCGTCGATCACGATTGATAACGAAGGTGGCTCGCTTCACTTTCAAGAATCCCAGTGCCCGCTTGACGTTGAACTGACGCGCCACTTCACCACCAACGTCCGCGAGCAGGGGGTAGTCGAGTGAATTTTTCGCAGTAAAGGTGGCTTGACGCGCGACGTCGTCCATTGAAATACCTACGCGTTGAGCCCCCAGCTCCTGGAACTCGCTAGCCAAGTCGCGAAAGTGGCACGACTCCTTGGTGCAGCCGGCCGTCATGGCCGCGGGGTAGAAGAAAAGCACGACTGGTCCGTCAGCGAGCATCGTCGAAAGACGTCGGCTCACACCATCTTGGTCGACGAGTTCAAAGTCGGGGGCGAGGTCACCTGGTTGCATAGTTGCAGACTAGGCGTCGAGTCGATAGCCCACTCCTCGGATGGTAATGAGGTGCCGGGGGTTGGCCGGATCGAGCTCAATTTTTTGCCGCAGGCGCTTGATATGGGTGTCGAGTGTTCGGGTGTCGGAAAGTTCTAGGCCCCACCACACGGTGTCGAGACAGACCTCACGGGTAACCACGTTGCCGAGATTTGTCGCGAGGAGGGAGAGTAGTTCGAACTCCTTGCGGCTGAGCTCGATGACCTGCTCGCCGCGGTTGAACGAACGTCGTCCAAAATTGATTCGGAAGGGCCCAAAGATAATTTCGTCGGAACTACCCACTTCGGCCGGTCGGCGCAGCACCGCTCGCATGCGCGCCACCAGCTCACGAAGCCGGTAGGGCTTCGTGACGTAGTCAGTGGCACCGATCTCGAGGCCCAGCACAATATCGACTTCACTGGCCCGCGCGGACACCATGATGACGGGGGCGGCGGAGGTGTCGTAGATCTCGCGACAGAAGTCGATGCCGGATCCATCGGGCAGCATGACGTCGAGCAAGATGAGGTCGGGCTTGGTTTTTTCGAGCAGTTTTCGAGCTTCACCAATAGTCGTGGCGGCCACGACCACAAAACCCTCGAGGGTCAGCCCAACATTAAGGGCATCTTGGTAACTCTCCTCGTCCTCAACGACGAGCACGACACTTCGACCCTCGGGATCAACCATGGTGACCGGGGGGAACTGTGGCGCGGGTACTGCATCGAGGTGCGGCCAATCGACAAGCCTGGAGGGGAATAAGACGACGACTGGCCACCTGGTAACCGTAGGGAGGTCGGGTTATCGGCAGGTGAAACCCGCGCTACCGTCTGGTGGCAAAGAGATGAAACCTTTGGCTTGGTTCGAGGCGTGCGATTAGTTCGCAGCCAGGGTGAAACCCGCGTAAAGGGTTGGAGAACTTAGGTAACTTCCCACCCCGCTGCAGCCCCCGACGTGACAGACAAGGCTGTACACCCCGCCATCGACGCCCACCGTCAGGGCCGATTTGGGAAGTCCAATCTTCACGCCACTGCGCCAGGTCGAGCCAGATGCGTTCACCACTAGCGCTTGGTAGTTCCCGGCACTATCGAGGTAGGCCGCCCCCGCACTGCACTCGCCCGCACTCGAGCACGAGACACTGACGACCCCACCGTTTTTACCCGTCGATACGGCGCCACTAGGGAGCGCCAACGTGGTCGCACTCTGCCAGGTACCGCTGCGCTGGTTCACCAAGAAACCCTGGTAGTTCCCGGCACTGTCGCGGTACTGTCCGCCCGCACTGCAGTTGCCAACGGAGCGACATGAGATATCCGTGAAGTTATAAAGAAAAACGTGGGGATTCGGTGCCGCACCGTTGGGCATCGTGAGTGGCAGCGCTCGAGCCCAGCGACCATTTGACTCACTCTCGATAAAGGCTTGGGTCGCACCTTGTGCGGTGACGTACGTACCTAGGACCGTGCAGTTGCCGGCACTGGCACAACTGAGACCACCAACTGACATCGTTGCGTAGATACTCGCGTTGACTGGTGGCGTTATGACGTGAGCCGACCATGTTGGACCCGTCGTCGTTAGTAATAGACCACGCGTCACGTTGTTCGCGTCAATATACGTACCGGCCGCGACGCACGAAGTCACCGTGGGGCAGGCGAGTTGACTGAGCGATACGTAAGGATTCAAGTTGGCGTTGGTGGGGACCGCAATCAGCGTGGCTGCTCGCCACACCCCGGCAACTTCACGAGCCACAAAGGCCTCACGACGTGGAGCCGAGGCGGAACCCGCGGTGAAGATGCCCACCCCAACACAACTCGTGGACGACGAACAGGCAACGGCCCGCAGGGCCGCACTTTGACCAGCCACGAGTGCGCCTTTGGGCAACACGATCTTGCTGGTGGGTTTCCAAATTCCACTTCGTTCGATCAACGCAAAGGGCTGTACGTTCGTGACCGAAATTCGGTAGGCCCCGACCACCGAACAGTTGCCCGGGGTGGCGCACGAAACCGCGTAGGGCGTGAGTCCGATGGACGTTGCGCCCGCGGGTGGCGCGATGGCAGTGGCGGGACGCCAAACTCCGCCAACTTCGCGCAGCGTTAGTCCGTGGGTGTTGCCGTTGTTGTCACTGTAAGCCCCGGCCGCGGTGCAGTTGCCGGGCGTGGCGCACGACAGAGCGGGCAGGTAGCCCTGGGGTAGCCCGATTCCTCCAGAAGGAAGCACGACCTTCTGCGCAGTGCGCCACGTTGGCGCACCTGCCGCACTCGCGTAGGTGCACGGGCCGAGCACCATCAGCGCGGTGGCAACAACGACCATACGTGTGTACTTCATTGGGGCTCCCACGTTGCGAGAATGCAGTGTCTCCCAGTATAAGAAGCGTGCGGATGAGGTTCCGGTCGCTCGGCAACGAGCACGCCCAGTTGGTTGCACAATCGCTAGGGCTACGAAGGGAGAGTTAGTGGACCCTTCGCGAACAGCGTGTCATTCGTACCGGTGATGCGGGTGTAGAGCCCGCGCTCAATTCTAAAGACGTGGACCGTCACCTTGGCGTTCTTCCAGACGCCACTGGTGCAGCTCGGCACACACGTATTCCATTGGGCGACGCCAGTCGCGGTTGCGCGTGAACTTCCCCAGTCGGACCAGTGCAGGTCACCAACCAGCGCGTTGCCGTCAGCGCAGAAGAGGATTACGGTCGCGGGCTCGTGCTGCGAGTTCCGAGCACAGTTCTCGAGGCCCACTCCGTACGTCACTGCGGGCTGGTGGGCAGACAGCATGGCGACGAGCAAACTCGCCAACGTCATTGATCCGATAATCACGTAGGGGATAAGACGACGCACGGCTGTTGAGTGTAGGGCTCGCGGTCAGAACTCACAAGTGCACCGCGAGGTGCCTAGAGTTTGAGAGAGTAGTGACTGTCGTCACCGCCGAATACACGCAGAGGGGAAGCAATGTCAAAAAATCCCTACGAGTCACTTCCCGTACTACCAACATTTCGAGTCGTCTCTGACGACTTTGTTGATGGTGCATCACTCCCCGTCGCACAGCGCAGTGGTCTTATGGGGGCGGGCGGTTCTGATACGTCGCCCCAACTTTCGTGGTCGGGCTTTCCCGACACGACGAAGAGCTTCGCACTCAGCGTCTATGACCCCGACGCCCCCACCGGGTCGGGCTTTTGGCATTGGGCGGTAGCCAATATTCCAGCTTCGGTCACCTCGCTGGCCGCAGGCGCCGGTGATGATGCCGGTACTGGACTACCCAAAGGCGCGGTCCAATTAACCACCGACGCGGGACTCGCTCGCTACGTCGGCGCCGCCCCTCCACCCGGACACGGATTGCATCACTATTACTTTGCCGTGCACGCGCTCGACGTCGAACGTCTGGAGTTGGCGCCGAACGCCACACCGGCCAATCTTGGATTTAATCTCTTCAGTCGAGCAATCGCTCGCGCCCTGCTCGTTGGTGTGTACGAGCAAGTGAATTGATTTAGCGGAAGCCCTGAGTTTTTCGCGGGCGATAGCCCGACTCGAGTGCGTTGACTTCATCATCACTCAAGGCGAGCTCGAGTGCGGCGACGGCGTCGTCGAGGTGATGCGGTTTGGTCGCACCAATGATGGGACTGGTCACGACGGGACTACGCAGAACCCACGCCAGGGCTACTCGCGCGGGAGCAACACCGCGTTGCTGGGCAATTTGCAGCACGGTTTCGACTATTGGTTGATCCCTGTCGGAGGCGAGTGAGCGGCCAAATTCGTCAGATTGACTCCGAGCAGTCTGCTCGTCCCAGGGCCGAGTGAGTCGTCCGCGAGCCAGTGGGCTCCAGGGAATGACCCCGATACCTTGGTCCGCGCAGAGTGGCAACATCTCGCGCTCCTCTTCGCGGTAGATCAGGTTGTAGTAGTTCTGCATACTGATGAAGCGGGTCCAGCCGTGTTGTTGCGAAATACTCAGTGCTTTGGCAAACTGCCACGCGTGCATTGACGATGCGCCTAGGTAGCGAACTTTCCCAGCCTTCACGACGTCGTGCAGTGCCTCGAGCGTCTCTTCAATCGGCGTCTCGTAGTCCCATCGGTGGATCTGGTACAGGTCGATGTAGTCGGTACCGAGTCGACGCAGACTTTCGTCGACCTCGGCCATGATGGCCTTGCGCGAAAGCCCTTCGCCGTTGGGTCCGGGCCGCATTCGACCGTGCACTTTGGTGGCGATCACGACTTCGTCGCGCGGGACCATTGAGAGCAACGTGGCACCAGTGATCTCTTCACTACTGCCGGCCGAGTACACGTTGGCGGTATCAAAAAAGTTGATACCGAGGTCGAGCGCCTGGCGGAAATAAGGAACCGCGGCGTCACGATCGAGTGACCACGGTTGGTTGCCGCGCGTAGGTTCGCCGTAGCTCATGCAGCCGAGACAGATTCGTGAGACCTTCAGACCCGTCGGGCCAAGATTGATGTAGTCCATGTGGGTAATGTACTCACTGGCTCACTACCGCGCCTCGTGGCTACGGCAGAGTGCCGCTTTCGTCGCGCGAAACGGGAAAGCGTGCCGCGGGAAGATTGACTTCGTAGCGCATCCCGAGGATTCGTGCAATGAAGCAGATTGTTGCGGCCAGCGCGTACCACCACAGGGTGTCCTGGTGAATTTCGTGGCCAATGACCACCACAATCGAACCAATCAAAGTCGGGGTGCCGTAGAATCCCTCTCGAAAGAGCACCGGAATTCGTCGTAAGACAATGTCGCGCACAATGCCACCGCCAACGGCAGTGAGGGTGCCCAAGATGGCCGAGCCCACCAGTCCCGCGTGGTGCTGAATCGAGATACCGGTACCGATGACGCAGAAGAGTGAAATACCGAGAGCTTCGATATAGAGAATCGAGTTGTGAATATGCAATAAGAAATGACTCGCGAAGTACGCGATCACGCCAGCTACTACGACCGCGAGTATGACGCGCCAGTCCAAAATGGTCACACCGGGAATGCCCAGCATTGTGTCGCGGATAATGCCACCGGAGAGTCCCACTGCGGCACCGAGGGCAATGACGCCGAAAGGATCAAGTTTGGCTTCGGCTCCGGAGAGTCCACCGCTCAGTCCAAAGAAGAAGGCCCCGGCCGTCATGATGGCCAACATCGTGGGTTCGCCAACTTGATTAATCGCGGTAGCGATAGCCAACAATGGGGCTCTCCTTCGAACGTTGTTCTCAGACTAGGCCGGAGGAAGCTGACTAACGAGACCAGTTGGCCCCGACGTAAAAAACTGCTCCGCCCGCAATAGGGTAGAGAGATGAAATCAGTGTTGGCCTTGCACCGTCGTTGGCTACTGGTGCTCGCGCTGGGTGCGACGTCGTCGCTCGCGCTGAGCACCCCCGGGTCGAGTGCAACAAAGATGAAACCGACACGACTCGTAGTACCGGCTGGCGCCACCGCGCTCTACTGGACCTACTCGATGCCACTGGGCACGGGAGCGAAGTTGGCGACGATGAAAATTACTAATGCCGCCACCATCAAGCGTGTTCGCACGATGGTGAACAATATTGGCGTATCAACGTATCCAAAGAACCAGATCTGCCCACTGAATTACTTGGAGCCCTTCACGGTGAGATTTTCGACCTCGTCGGCGCACGCGTCATTTTTTCGGATTGATTTTGAGTTAGCGGGTTGTCCCAGCGCCACGGTCTATCTAGGTGGAAAGCGACAGACACCTACTCTGGGGGGCTTTAACCTCCCTCGGCTCTATAACGCTATTCAAAAGGTGATTGCACCGAATGGTCAGCCGCTGGCCGGCGCGGGCTGATACCTAGACGCCAGCGCGCCGATTAGCTCGCTGGCGTGTCACGCCGCTGTGAGAGTATGAGCGCTTGGCTACCGAACGACTACTAACCCCATCCAAGATCAGCGCGTGGCTCGAATGTGCCCACTCGCTCAATCTTCGAAATCAGGTCGATGCCGGACTGCGCGATTTCACCATTACTCCGATGAACCCGCTGGCCGAGCTGTTGGCCGATAAGGGCCTCAGCCACGAACGTCGTTGCCTCCAAGACTTTGAAGATCGGGGCCTCTTCGTCTATCACGTACCAGGACGAAATCCTGATGAGAACTTCGCCGCGTGGGTAACGCGAATTGGTAATCCTCTCGAGCAGGGCTACGACGTGATCTACCAGATGCCATTCGTGCACGAAGGTATTCGTGGTATTGCCGATTTTCTCATCAAAGTAGATGAACCTCACGATGGCTACGCGACGTACGAACCAATTGACGCCAAGTTGACACGAAGTGAAGGCAAGCCGGGACACGTGCTGCAACTCTGTTTTTACGCTGACGCCATCGAGACCCTGACCGGCGCCCCATCTAGGTCAATGCATCTGTGGCTTGGCTCGGGTGACCTCGAGACACTCCTCGTGGAACAGTTTCGTCCCTACTGGCGTCGTTTGCGGCGCCAACTAGAAGTACTGCTCGAACAGTCAGCTGAGATAATTGACACGCAGCCGCAGCCGTGTTCGCACTGTGAGACCTGTGATTTCCAGATGACCTGCGAACGTGAGTGGCGCGCGAATGATTCGCTCGTGTACGTCGCGAATATTCGTCAACCGGATCGTCTCGCCCTCGAAGCGGCTGGCGTGCGCACGGTAGTGCAACTGGCTCACCACGAGGATGACGTTCACGACTTGCACCAAGAAAATCGGCAACGACTTCAACGTCAGGCCGCGTTGCAGGTTGCCTCACGCGCTACTCCCGACGAGAAGCCTCAGTTCTCGTTAGTTGAAGCCGGCGATGACCCCGTCTACGGTCACGGTTTCGAGGAGTTGCCCGAGCCCGCAGTCGGTGACGTATTTTTTGATTTTGAGGGACACCCCTTTTGGAGTCCCGAATGTGAACTGATGTTCTTAGCTGGACTACACCTAGAAGTAGAAGAAGGTGCGTGGGGCTATCAAGAGATTTGGGCGCACGACCTCGAACATCAACACGAAATGATCCGTCAACTCGTTCTGCTCTTCGATGAGCGACGACAGCGTTATCCCGGCATGCACGTGTATCACTACAACCACACCGAACGCACCGTGATGGAGCGTCTCGTTCGAGGAACCGAGTCCGAGCAACTCTTTTCCAACTTGGTACAAAGTGGCCTCTTCGTCGACCTCTTTCCGGTAGTGCGTAACGCCCTCATGGTGGGCACTGAGTCCTACGGCTTGAAACATATGGAGAAACTGACTGACTTTCATCGCCGCGCCGGTATTGAGCAGGGTGCGGGCGCGGTAGTTGAGTACGAGTCGTGGATGGGTTCGGGCAATCCGCAACTGCTGGTGGACATCGCCAAGTACAACGCCGATGACGTGGAAGCGACGAAGGCGTTACGAGATTGGCTGCTTGCGCAGCGACCCGAGTCCACACCGTGGCGTGACCCGGTCTTTGCCCTTGATGAGTACGGCATCGATACCGATGAATTGGTCGCGGCGCTCAAACTGCGCGGCGACACGTCACCGGAGTTTCTTTTGGCCGATCTCTTGAACTACTGGCGCCGAGAGCGCTCCGCCAATACCTCACCAAAATTCGCCGAGGCACAATCAGATTTCACCACGCTCTACGGCAATCGTGACTATCTCGCCAACCTGCAGTTCCTTGGCTTTGAAACAGTGGCGGGACGCGGTGACACCACGAAGAAGGTGGCAGTGTTCACGTACCCCGAACAGTTGCTTGATCAGAAGTGGCGTCGTCAAATCAGCGTGCTCTACACCGGCCCGGGAGTAGAACACGGTTACGGCTACGTCTCAGAGTTGGATCGCGAGCAACGTCGGGTCACGATGAACTGGAATCAGTTCCAAGAAGATGCCGGGGGGCTCCCGGCGACTATGACGATTGATGACTACGTAACCCCGCGCGAAAAGCCGGGCGTCCTCTTTCACTTGGCGCAGCAGCTACTAAATCCCTCACCGGACGATCCAGTTAGTCCGGTCTCGATGGAGTTACTCGCGGCCAATCGCCCGCGGTTTGTTGAGGGTCGCGGTCCCGCGTCGGGACGCTTTCGCGACTCGCTGGACGAGATGCTGGAGTGGGTGACGCGGCTTGACAATTCCTACGTTGCAATTCAAGGACCTCCGGGAACGGGCAAGACTTATTCGGGCGCTCACATTATCTACACCCTTATTCGCAGTGGGCAGCGCGTTGGTATCACCGCCATGAGCCACAACGCAATCGATAACCTGCTCCTCGCGACCTACGAAGTGTTCAAAGAAAAGGGTGAACTGAGTTTGCTAAAGGCGGTTCGTCGCAGTACCAAACCAAAAGTTGGGGCACTTGAGGGTGTGAAATATGGCTCGAATGAAGACTGCGAAAGTCTGGCGTACAACTTGGTCGCGGGCACCACGTGGCTCTTCGCTCGACCGAGTATGCGCCCCTATCCCGTCGACGTGCTGTTGATTGACGAAGCGGGCCAGTTGGCACTCGCTGACGCGCTGGCCTCGGCGAACGCCGCACACAATCTGGTGTTACTCGGCGATCCGTTGCAATTGGCCCAGGTGGCGCAGGCCGAACACCCGGGTGGTTCGGGGGCGAGCGTCTTGGAACACGTGCTCGGTGGCCATTCCACCGTGCCCGACACCGACGGCGTTTTCATTGCGATGACTCGTCGAATGCATCCCGATATCTGTCGTTTCATCTCGAACCAGATCTACGAGGGTCGACTCACGAGTCACGAGAGTTGCGCGCAACAGACAACGGAGTTTGGTACCGGACTTCGCTGGCTCGAGGCGCACCACGAGGCCCGCTCAACTGAATCGCCCGAAGAAGTAACAATGGTGGCCGAACAGATTGGCACGATGCTGGGTTCACCTTGGGTCAACCAACACGGCGATCAGTTTCGTCTCGAACCGCGCGACTTTATGGTCGTAGCCCCCTACAACGATCAGGTGCGTCTGTTACAACAACACTTTGAAGGCGATAGTCGACTCGCGGGGGTTCAGGTCGGGACAGTAGATAAGTTTCAGGGTCGCGAGGCACCAGTGGTGTTTTTCACCATGACCACATCGACGGGTGAGGATATGCCACGGGGCCCAGAGTTTCTCTTTAGTCGTAATCGACTCAATGTGGCAATAAGCCGGGCCCGTTGTCTCGCCTATTTGGTGTGTACCGAAGAACTCTTAAACGCTCGAGCACGCAGTGTTGAAGAGATGCGCTTGATTTCGACGCTGAGTGCCTTCGTTGAGTACGCCACCACGGAGTCGTCCGCGACGTAAGGACGCCGTGTCGCAGTGGTCGCGACCTAGAAAAGTCGACAAAACTACTAATTAACTTTCATAAGTAGGCATTGTGGTTGGCCTGTGAAAGTGAGTGGCCGTGTTGATGTTTTCATCACAACTTGCGAGTAGTTGAACTCAACTGGTGGTTCGCGAACTGACTTCAGCGCACCCGCAGAGCCGTCTAGAGCGTTTGCGGAGTGCGCAGAAGTTCCCACTCACTTTTTTTGCGTGCGAAACGTCGTGACGCCGCACGTTCACCAGTGAAGTTGGGTAGTCCTCTGCTACCGTGAATTAGTAACTCGGGTTAGTTTGCCGTCGTAAGTGGCTGACCACATTGACCCGACGTCCGCGATGGAGAGTAGAGCGATGATTACGAGGCTGCCGGCCATGAAGATTGCGGAGGATGCTCGCAATGCTGCCTTGAACGGTGCGGCGATTATCCCGACATTTGGCTCCCCCACGCTCGTTATGGCCGAACACGTGCAAACAGCCATCATTGAGGCTGCCGGTCGGGTGCACGATCGAGATACTCGCGGTGCTCGCGCCCTGCGCGACACCATTAGCCAGTATTTGGCGCAGACCTATGACGTAGTGGCTGATCCGGAGCGAGAACTCCTTATTACCCACGGCGCAATGCACGGTTTGAGTGTGACATTTCGGGCACTTTTTGAACCAGGTGATGAAGTAATTGTTCCAGCACCCACGTTCTTCTTTGACGAATCAATTCGGTCCACTGGAGCGATTCCGGTCTACGTGGACCTTCTGGAAGCCGACGAGTGGCAATGGGACCTCGAGCGAATCGCGGCCAAAGTCACTCCGCGCACTCGTGCCTTGATGTTGTGCAACCCCAATAACCCCACCGCCAGCGTGCCTTCGCGCGACTTGGTGCAAGCCGTAGTGCACTGGGCCGCGTCCAAAGAGCTGCTGGTCGTCGCCGACGAGGCCTACGCACGGTTCGTCTTTGATGGCGATGTCTACACGCCGCAGATGAAATTTCGAAACGACTACGAGGGTCTAGTCACCGTGACCAGCCTTAGCAAGAACTACGGATTCTCTAATTGGCGAGTTGGCTACGTGCACGCACCTGAACCACTCTTGTCACGAATCCATCTTCAATTTGAGTGGGACGCCCTCGACGTGGGTCCCGTGCCCCAAGCCGCAGCTCGCGCAGTTATTGATGGCCCTCAAGAATGGCTTGAGAAAGTTTTGGCGACGTATCAGCCCAATCGTGATCAACTCATGGATGGCCTCGCAAAGATCGGCCTGAGTGCGGTTCGTCCACGAGGTGGGCCCTTCGCGCTAGTGAACTTCTCGTCGATCGCGCTTCGTGGCCGAGAGCTTGAAGCGGGGCTGCTGGCGCGCGGGATTGCGGCGGTGGCGGGCGACGGTTTTATGGGTCCCAATACGCACGCACGAATCATGTTTGGCGGCTTAACCGAAGACGTTGCTCGGGTTATTGAGGGGCTCCGATTATTGGTTGGCGATTCGACGAAGGGTGGATGACGTGACGAAGGAATCCAAATCAGAAAGCTATGGTGAATGGTTAGTTGGCGTTGACATCGGCGGAACATTTACCGACATCATCTTGATTGGCCCGTCGGGCGAAGTGGTCACTGACAAGGTGCTCTCGAGCCCGCCAGACTTTGCCACGGCAGTATTGACCGCAGTTGATCGAGTGGTGAGCGACGCACGGATCGACGCGCCGGCGATTTCGCGAGTGTTGCACGGAACGACCGTGGCGACGAATGCCATTTTGGAGATGACGGGTGCGACTACCGCGCTCGTGACTACCAAAGGTTTTCGAGACGTACTCGAACTAGGTCGCCTTCGCCGACCGACGCTCTACGATCTGGGCTGGTCGAAGCCCGCACCCCTGGTGCGCCGTCGTCATCGCTACGAATTGGACCATCGACTCCTGGCCGATGGTTCGGTCGAAAAGCCGGTTCATCATGATGAAGTGGTTCAGATCGCTGACGCGATGCGCGCCGAAGGAGTCGGTGCCGTCGCTATCTGTCTGTTGAATTCCTACGCGAGCCCCGAAGAAGAGCGTCGCGTGGCCGAGCAACTTCGAGTGCTACTGCCCGACGTGTTTGTGACGGCGTCGGTTGATATCTCACCCGCCCTGCAGGAGTACGAGCGAACAAGTACTGCTGTCGTCAACGCTTACGTGGGGCCAATTGTGGAACGCTACGTCTTTGACCTCGGCAAGCGACTCAGCGAGTACGGCATATCGTCACCATTCCTCATCATGCAGTCGAGTGGCGGTCTGTTACCCGCCGCCGCGGTTGCCACGGCTCCCGTGCAGATCATTGAATCGGGACCGGCGGCCGGAGTGACCGCCGTCCAAAAACTGGCGAACGCAATGGGGTTGACCAACGTGGTGGCCTTTGATATGGGCGGTACCACAGCCAAGGCCTCGCTCATCGAGAACGGAGTGCCCTTCGTCGCGATTGACTACGAAGTCGGCGGTGGCATGAGCGCCTCGAGAGGGTTGAGCAAGGGTGACGGCTACCTCGTGCGAGTCCCGTCAATTGACATTGCCGAAGTTGGTTCCGGCGGCGGCAGCATAATTAATCGCGACCTAGCTGGCTCGCTGCACGTTGGGCCCGAGAGCGCCAGCGCGCGACCCGGACCCGCTTGCTACGCCCAAGGTGGCGATCGACCCACGCTGACCGACGCCAACGTGGTACTTGGTTATCTGAATCCCATCTCACTGGCGGGCGGGAACGTCAAGGTTGAGCCGTCACTCGCGGAGCAGGTCCTTACGACGTTGGCGCAAGAGTTTGGCGTCGACGCCGGCACCATTGCTCGTGGTGCGTACGAAGTAGCGGTGAGCAACATGACCAAGGCTGTGAAGTCGGTCACCAGCGAACGTGGACGCGACCCGCGTGAGTCAACCATGGTGGCCTTCGGTGGTGCCGGTCCGCTCTACGGTGCGTATCTCGCCAAGGAACTCGGTATAACGACGGTCATTGTGCCTCCCTTCCCCGGACTGTTCAGCAGTCTCGGTCTCTTGGTGGCTGACGTGGAACGACAGAAAGTTGCCCCCTTCCGCGACGCCCACGTCGATCCAGCGGCATTGGGCGCAGCGTACGACGAGTTGGCCCAGAGTGTGACTGATGATCTTCGCGCTCAAGGTGGTGGTGACGAGGCAATCGTGTTTGACCGATTACTCGACGCGCGCTATCGCGGTCAGCGCTTTGAATTGCGCGTCACGTTGCCCGATGGCCAACTCAACGAAGGTTCGCTGGCGTTCGCGCGCCAGGAATTTCACGCGGAGCATCAAAAGACCTACGGACGATCGGGTCCCGATGAATTAGTGGAGTTCGTGAATCTGCGTCTGCGCGGCCGCATTGTTAACCGAGTCACCGTCGAGTCAGTTCTCGCCCGCCGAGCCGCTGGGGAAGTCGTACGTTCGTCTCGAAGCTGTCGATTCGATGAAGTGCTGGAGACACCCGTGCTGTCACGTGCGGCACTAGGAACCAAGCCAGTCGCTGGTCCGTTGGTGATTGAGGATATGGACGCAACCACGTTGGTGCCGCCCGGGGCGAATGCTCGGCTTGACGAGTTCGCGAACATCGTCATTGCCTGGAGTGAAGGGAGTCGCTCGTGAGCACTCGTACTGTTCGAGACCCCGCGACGTTTGAAGTTTTTCGTAACGCGATTTCTGGGCTCGCTGACCAAATGGCCATCACCATTTTGCGCACCGCGCACTCACAGATTGTGGCTGAGAGCATGGACTTCTCCGCGGCGCTCTGTGACGCGAAGGGACAGTTGATTGCCCAAGCCAACACGATTCCCGTGCACCTTGGTTCAACGCCTGAAGCAATGGCCGCAATCTTTGAGAACTTTGGTGATTCGATTCAACCCGGCGACGTCTACCTTCTGAACGATCCAGACCAAGGTGGCATGCACTTGCCCGACCTGTTCGTGATTGAACCAATCCACGTTGGCAGCCACCTCTTAGGTTTTGCCGTGGCCATTGCGAACCATGCCGACGTCGGTGGTTGGGCCGCTGGATCAATGGCGGTCCAGTCGACCAGTATTTTCGCGGAAGGTATTCAGATTCCACCCTCACGACTCGTCGATGGGGGCGTGTTGAACGACACGTTACTGAGAGTCATTATGCGCAACTGCCGTGAGCCGGAACTTTTTCAGGGAGACCTCGAGTCGCAGCTCTCGGCCTGTCACGCCGGAGCGAACGGCATCCGTGATCTGGCGGCACGCTACGGCAATGAGGGTTTTGCCGACCTGTGCTCAAACCTCTTGGACTACTCCGAGACACTGCTGCTCGCGGTACTCGCGCGCGTGCCAGCCGGCGTGTACATCTTTGAGGATTCGCTCGATAACGATGGCTTGGGCTCGGGTCCAATTCCGATAAAGGTCACCGTGACGATCGACGCGACGAGCGCACACTTTGACTTCACCGGGAGCTCGCCCCAAGTCGCGTCGGCGCTCAACGCCACGGCGTCATTCACCAAGTCGGCCGCCTACGCCGCGCTCCAGGGGGCCGTGGGCCAAGAGATTCCCGCGAACGCCGGTTTCTATCGTCCGATTACGTTCACGATTCCTAAGGGCACCATTCTTAATCCGATCCGACCAGCTGCCCGAGGTGCGCGGGGACTAACCGGGCTGCGCACTATTGACCTGGTGCTCGGAGCGCTCGCGTCGGCCTTTCCCGACACGGTGCCCGCCGGTGGTGACGGTAGTCCGAACACGGTGGCCGTTGGCATCACCGATGAAGATGGTCGTTCGGTCGTGATCTGGGACATTCTCTGTGGTGCGTGGGGAGCTCGACCGAGCAAAGATGGACTTGATGGTGCCAGTTCACTCGGGGCCAACTTGGCCAATACACCAATCGAAGAGATGGAACGGGCCGGACTCGTTCGAATCGATGGCTACGGCTACCTCGCTGATACCGGTGGCCCCGGAGAGTTCCGTGGGGGCCTTGCGACCTTTCGCGACATGACCCTGCTCTACAGCGAGGCGACCTTGCGGGGACGCTCGGACCGTCGCGACTTTCCGCCCTACGGGTTGCGCGGTGGTCACAAGGGTTCGGGATCGGCGAATATTTTGAATCGGGGAAGTGATAACGAGACGTTGCTCCCAACCAAGCCCGACATTATGGTGGTCGCGGGTGATCGACACCGTCACGTAACGGCGTCGGGTGGTGGCTACGGCGATCCCCTTGATCGTGACGTGTCACTGGTCTTGGAGGACTTCCGAGACGAGAAGGTAACGGTCGAAGGCGCCAAACGCGACTACGCCGTAGTTATTAGTAATGATTTGGTTGATGAAGAGGCGACCAAGGCGCTGCGCGCCGAACGTCGCTCTCTCGCTAGTGCTCGGTAAAGAAAGGGTTCAGTGATGGAGCTGCAGGCCACATTAAAAGGTGTTGAGGTTGCACCCGGCGTCACCTTGCGCTACTGGGAGTCCGGCGAGGGCCGACCGCTAGTGATGCTGCCGGGCTTGGGTCATGCCGCGTCGCTCTACAAGTATCAGCTCGAAGGTCTGGGTGACGAGTTTCACGTCATGGCCTTAGATCCACGCGGTCACGGCGAATCAGACAAGCCCGCCACTGGCTACAACTACCACACGCTGGCCAAGGACCTCGACGCGTTTCTGCGAGCGTTAGATCTACGCGACGTGACCATTCTTGGTCACTCGGGTGGCTGCAAGATTATCCTTACCTACTTAGAGATCTATGGGGGAGAGCGGCTGCGCGCCATTGTGTTTTCGGACGACTCCCCGTGTCACCTGCGCGACGGCATCTTCAGCGCTGAGCAGGCCCTCACGGCGATTGCGACCTTTGAAGGTCCGGACGCAATTGCCTTCTCTAAGGGATTCAGCGATCAGTTCTTAACCGATGACGCACCGCAAGAGGCGAAGGACGCCTTTTACACCGAGGGACTGAAGCTGCCTCGACCGCTCATGGCCAAGCTGTTTCGTTGGGCGGCCTTTGGCGACTGGTGGGACGCGTTCTCGCTCGTCAAGGTGCCCTCGCTGGTGATTGGGGGACGAGTCTCTAAAGTTCCGCTGGACATCGCGCGCAAGATGCACGAAGCCCTACCCGGTTCGCAGTTTGTCATCTTCGAAGCCGATGAGGGTGGCGGTCACGCGATGTTCTGGGAAGGGCCCGAGAAGTACAACCAGTCACTGCGCGATTTCATGAGAGCGTCGTGACCATCTCACACCAGATTGGTTCGGTATGAAGAACGTAGTAACGCCACCAGGTGCCGACGTGCGCGACGCCGACACCATCATCGCGATGATTCGCGAAGGAGTGATTGGCGACGATTTGGTACTCGAAGGGCCCTATGGTCCACGGCGAGTGGTCTACGCCGACTACACCGCCTCGGGACGTTCGCTGACGTTTATTGAAGAGGCCATTCGCCAGATGGTGCTCCCCTGGTACGCCAATACGCATAGTGAATCAAGTGGCACGGGGCTGCAGACGACGGCCTTTCGTGAACAGGCGCGCCAGGCCGTGTGCGAAGGACTTGGTGGTGACGACAGTACGGTCGTGATCTTCGTGGGTTCGGGGGCCACCGGTGCGGTCAATCGTCTCGTCGCAATTCTGGGCATTGCCTTACCAACGAAGTTGAACGCCCGGTACCAACTCAGCGAGCACATCCCCGCCGCCGAGCGGCCGGTCGTTTTCATTGGTCCCTTCGAGCATCACTCCAACGACCTGCCGTGGCGTGAGTCGGTGGCTGACTTAATACGTATTCCTGAGGATCGTGACGGTCACATCGATCTCGCGGCTCTCGCCGACGCGTTAGTGCTCTATAACGATCGACCGCTAAAGATTGGTTCGTTCTCCGCCGCCAGCAACGTCACCGGGATCATCACTGATACGGATGCGGTCTCGCGACTGCTGCATGAGCACGGCGCTTTGGCCTTTTGGGATTACGCGGCCGCGGGACCCTACGTAAAGATCGACATGGTTTCGTCTGACCCCCTCGCCTACAAGGATGGTCTCTTTCTTTCGCCACATAAGTTCGTGGGTGGTCCAGGCTCGCCTGGCGTGTTGGCTCTGCGACGCGAGCTGTTCAGCGACGCCGTACCCACTGCGCCCGGTGGTGGGACTGTGAGCTTCGTGAGCGAAGAGGGTCGAATCTATTCCGACGACCCCGTACGACGTGAAGAAGCTGGTACACCCGACATCATTGGGTCCATCCGTGCGGGCCTTGCCTTTCAACTGAAGCGGGCGGTGGGTCCACAGGAGATTGAACGGCGTGAACATGCGCTCCTCAGTACGGCGCTTGAGCGCTTTGCGGCCAACCCTCGTATTGAGGTGCTGGGCAGTATTGACGCGAAACGACTCTCCATAATCTCGCTGCGTATCCGTTGTGGCGAGCGGTACCTCCACCACAACTTTGTGGTCGCACTCTTGAACGATCTGTTGGGCATTCAGGCGCGCGGTGGTTGTTCGTGTGCCGGCCCCTACGGAATGCGATTGCTGGGCATTGACCGCGAGCACGCACACTCGTACGAAGAGGTGATCTGCCAAGGTTGGGAAGGTCTCAAGCCCGGATGGGTCCGAATCAATTTCAACTACTTCGTTGACGATGAGGTTCGTGACTATCTGATTGATGCCGTCAACTTCGTGGCCGACTTCGGCGAGCGATTTTTGGAGGACTACTATTTCAATCCCTTAAGTGGGGTTTGGTGGAATAAGACTCCTGCTCCACCGGCCACTCTTTTTCTGGGTGACCTTGAAAGCTGGCGCGTTAGCCAGAACCGCGAGTTTGAAGCACCAGTTGGCTTGTCGTTACGTCAGCAGCTCGAGCTCGCACGTGCGCTGGCTCACTCGAGAAATGCGCCGCTCGGTGATTCGCAACCGGGATCACTCGGCATCCCCGCCTCGCTTGAGCCACTGCGAGACTTTCATTTGCCGCCAGCATGTTTGCTGCAGACTGGTGAAAATTCCTCAACAATTTCGGTTAGAGTCATTAATTAGTTGCTGTAGTGGCGTCAGGTCATTGGGGCTGCGTTGTCGTACATCGTTTATCAATCAAGGAGAAGGTTCTGTGAGACTGAAGAAAATATCCATTGCGGCATCATCAGTACTGATGGTGACGTCATTGATCGCGGTTGGGGTGAGCCAGAGTTCTGGGGCAGCGTCGACGTCGATCCCCAAGGGTCCAATTGTTATTGGTCTACCCATTGGCCTCACCAGCTTCATTAACTTCTACGACAGCCAGGTGCTGCTCGGTGCCCAGACGGAAGCTGCCTTGCTGAACGCTAAGGGCGGCATTCTCGGGCACAAGGTGAAGATTGTCACGGCGGACACCGCCTCGAGCATCCCCCAGGGTGGACCGGCCGCACAGCAGGTCATCGCCAAGGGCGCCAAGTTCATCTTGCCCACCGTTGACTACAACTTTGGTGGCGTGGCGGCGGGCGTTGCTCAGCAACACAACCTGATCACGATCTCCGCTGCCGACGACCCGCGAATGGGTAAGAGCATCGGTAACAATGTCTTCAACTTCGACACGTCGGGTGGCAACGCGGGTTCAGTCTTGGCCCAGTACGCCTACGACACCTTGAAGGCCACGAAGGCGTACGTCATCGAGGACACCACACTGGCGGCAATGTCGGCGAACTGCAAGGGCTTCACTTCGGCCTTTACAACGCTCGGCGGGACCATCGCTGGTAACGGTACCTACGACGGCACAACCGCCGCGCAGACCGCGGCCGTAAGTGCTGCGCAGGCCGCTTCGTCGTCCTACAACGTCATCATGCTCTGTGGCTACCCACCATCGGGTGCTTCGGTGCTGAAGGGAATTCGTGACGACGGCATCAAGACGCCCGTCATGCTGACCGACGCCTTTGACGGTAACTTCTGGGAGTCTGGGGTTTCGGACCTTTCGAACAGCTACGCCGTGAGTTACGGTGTCGCGACTCGAGGCCAGAGTGCCGGCAGTATTGCGGCAGCGCTCAAGCAGGCCAAGCGCCCCGTGCAGCTCTCGCTCGGATACCTCGAGGCGTACAGCGCTCTGCAGGCTATTGCCGAGGCCGTGACGGCGACGGGCAGTATCAGTGCGAACAAGATTCGTCCCTACTTTGAGAAGTTCAAGAATCACGCTTTGGCCATTGGGCCAACCACGTGGACCAAGAACTGCCACTCGCGTGTGGGGAACCCGATGATCATCGCGGACTTCGCGAATGGCACCGAACGGTACGTGGCCACCATTAAGCCGAAGCACATTCCCGCCGGATCCTGCGGCTAGACCCATTTAAGTTGGAAGTCGATGGGCCCGTGGTAACACGGGCCCATCGCCTTTTAAGTTGTCGAGAATGAAATGATGAGTGGCTCCATGACGAATACGGGACTCGCCGGCGCGGGCATCACGATGGTCTTTGGTGGGGTTCGTGCGCTTGACCACGTCGACTTTGAATTGCGCGAAGGCGAGATTATGGGACTCATTGGTCCCAACGGAGCCGGTAAGTCGACTTTGGTCAATGTACTGTCAGGGTTCCAAAAGCCCACTGAAGGTTTGGTGTGGCTCGACGGTGTCGACATCACCGCAAAACTGAGTCATCGTCGAGCACAGGTTGGTTTGGTACGAACGTTTCAATCGGTCCGACTGTTTTCCGGGCTTTCGGTCTTTGAGAATCTCATTGCGAGCGGACTCGGGCGCGCACGCACCAGTGTGGCGACGGCGACGGCTCGCGCCAAGGAAGTGGCTCAAGTCTTGGACCTGCACGACTCACTCGAAAGTGACGCGTCGTCGCTGTCGCACGGACTTGAGCGTCTCGTCGGGATTGGTCGGGCCCTGGCGGCGCTGCCTCGTTTTTTACTACTCGACGAACCGGCGGCCGGTTTGAACGAAGCGGAGAGTGATGAACTGGGTCGGATACTCGCCAGGGTTCGCGATGCGTACGGCTGTGGAATTTGTGTTATCGAACACGATATGCGTCTCATCATGAGTCTCTGTGAACGAATTGATGTGCTGGACTCGGGCGCGATTATTGCGCGCGGAACGGCGAGTGAAGTGCAGCGTGACCCTCGGGTCATCGAGGCCTACCTCGGGGTGGCGTAGTCGTGCTGCGAGTAGAAGGACTGTCAGTGGCCTACCGCAAGGTCCCCGCGCTTAGCGAGGTCACGTTGGAGGTTGGTGAGGGCCAGTTGGTTGGTCTCATTGGCCCCAATGGAGCGGGCAAGTCAACGCTGGTCAAGACCATTGCGGGGCTCGTAAAGGCCACGTCAGGTTCGATAGTTTTTGATGGAAACAGTCTGCTCGGCAAGGCCACCGAAGACATTGTGCGACTCGGTGTTGGCTTCGTACCCGAAGGCCGGCATATTTTTCAAACGTTAAGTGTGGAGGAGAATCTCTCTCTCGGTTACGCCAGCGGTCGGGGCTTTGACGCAAGCACTCACGACGCGGTGCTCGATCGATTCCCGATACTTCGTCGGTACTACCGCGACAGTGCGGCCGGACTCTCGGGCGGCGAACAGCAGCAGCTGGCCATTGCCCGAGCTTTACTGGCGCGTCCGAGACTTCTTATTCTTGATGAGCCGTCACTCGGGCTGGCGCCTCTCATGGTTGATTCAGTCTTTGAAGTGTTGGTTTCGTTGCAACGTGATGGAGTAACGATTCTCCTCGTGGAACAAAATGCGTCACGCACCGTCGCCACCGCCGATCGAACCTACGTGCTGGGAGCTGGACATATTCGTGCGCAGGGAACCAGCGCCGAGCTGTTATCGCGCGAGGACATGCTCGAGACCTACCTGGGCAAGAAGGTCTGATGCACGCGTTCTTCCAACACTTAATTGATTCAATCTCACTCGGGAGTCTTTACGCGGTGATGGGGCTATCAATCGCCCTGGTCTTTGGCATCATGCGCCTGGTGAATTTTGCCCAGGGTGACCTGGTAATGGTTGGCGCCTACGGGTCGGCCTTCGCGACGCACGCTCCGTGGATTTTGACTCTCGTGATAACTCTCGTTGTGCCCGTGGTGTTTGCCTTAGTAATTGAGCGGATTGCCTTTCGCCCAGTCCGCGGCGCGAGTGACTCCACTCTGCTCGTCACTTCATTTGCGGTGAGCTACTTACTACAGAGTTTGGTGCTGCTCTTCCTCACGTCGACGCCGCGTGGCGTCAGTCTCGCGCCCGCCCTGGGCCACCCCTTTCACGTCGCGGGTCTCTTGGTGCCCTGGCTGGACGTGGCCACCATTGGCGCGACGGCGTTTCTCCTCACGACGTTGACCTGGTTCCTCGCCAAGACCCGCACCGGTGTCTACATGCGTGCCGCCGCCGAAGACTTCACGACCGCACGCCTAATGGGCGTGCGCGCCAATCGGATTATCGCGATTGCCTTTGCGATTAGTGGTCTGCTCACGGGTGTGACGGCGTACCTGACGGTGGCCCAAAGTGGTCAGGTCTACCCGACGATGGGCGTCAACCTGTTGCTCGTCGCGTTTGTCGCCACGACCATTGGAGGACTGGGCAGTCTCTCGGGCGCCGTCTTTGGGGGCTACCTCTTGGGGATAATCACGGTATTCATCGGTGCGTACTTTCCGAGAAGCCTCTCAAGCTTCACGCAGGCCTTTACGTACGCCATCGTGATTGCCATCCTCGTCTACCGGCCCCAGGGTCTCTTGACGTGGCGCTCACCACGGACGCGCGTATGACGCGTAACCCTCGAATTGAGTCGCTCGCGACTTTTGTGGCCCTCGGCGCTATCGTGTCGCTGGTCGCGCTCATGTGGAACTGGGTCGCAGTTCCCATTCAGCCAGTCATCGCGCAGGGACTCACCATGCTGATTGCGACGGTGGCGCTCTACATCTTTGTTGGTAACTCGGGGATCTTCTCCTTTGGCCATATTGCCTTCATGGCGATTGGCGCGTACGTCGGCTCGCTTCTCATGATCTCGCCGGCTAATAAGAAACTCAATCAGCCCAACCTGCCTCACTTTCTCGCGGTAGCCCACCTCGACCCCTTCGTCGCCTGTTTGATTGCTGGTCTCGCGGCCGCAGTGGTCGCCCTGGTGGTCTCAATTCCCCTGATTAAGTTGTCCGGACTCACTGCGTCGTTGACGTCACTGGCGATCTTGCAGATTGTGTACGTCGTCGCAGCGAACTGGGCCAACGTCACCAACGGAGAGCTTGGTATTACCGGGATTCCACTCCTGCCCAACGTGACTGAACTCTGGCTGGTGGCGTTAGCCGTCATTGCTGTGGCCCTGTTCTTCCAACAGTCGCGGTGGGGGCGGCGTCTTCGAGCATCGCGTGAGGACGAAGTTGCCGCGCGCGCGCTCGGGCTCTCGATAAATACCGACCGACGTATTGCTTTCTTATTGTCAGCACTCTTCATGGGGATTGCGGGGGCGCTGTACGTGCAGTTACTCGGGGCGCTCGTTCCCGAGACGCTCTACATCAGTGCCACCACGATGATTCTCATCATGTTGATTGTGGGCGGTATGACGAGTCTGTCGGGCGCGGTAGTGGGCAGTATTGCTATCTCAACGTTCTCGGAGATTTTGATCAAAATTCAAGACGGTGTGCTAGTTGGTGGGGTCAACATTAAGGGACCCGTTGGTATTCAGCCGGTTGGTCTCGCCGTCGTGATGCTCCTCGTTCTCATTATCTTCCCCAAGGGTCTCACCAGGTCGCGCGAGCTGACGTTGCTCGCTCGCCCATTAGGCGCGTTGGTACGAATGAAACGTGCCGGTACGTTAGGCGCCGATACGGATAATCACTGAGCCGCGTTGTTGGATCACGGTCACGACTGACCAGTGGTACTTGCCGAGGTGATTAGTGCTGGTGTCCCAATTTTGCCGCCAGGTGCTCCCACTCACGACTAAAGCGGTAGGAGTGGCGTGAGGGTGGTTGGGGAGCTTGCACTTCAATCCAGCGCACCAATCCCGTCCCGCGATTTTCGAAGCCGTGGTCCTCGCCGACACTGGCCCATAGAACATCGCCGGGGTGAAAGATCATGAGTTCGCCGCCAATGAGAGCGTGGGTCTCGCCCTCGACAAAGACGTAGGCCTCCTCAAAGGGGTGATCATGGGGATGGGCAATGGCCGTTGGTTGGTAGGCAACCATAAACATGGTGTGCAGCAGTGCTCCAACCTGCTGATCAATCAGCATTTTTACGCCAATGCCACTGTAGGCCAGCAGGGCCGTGGACATGCTGGGCGACACGCTCGGCGCGTTCACGTCTGATCCGCCCGCGAGTCGGCGCAGGTCCATGGCGTCGGCGTCGAAACGAGCCGCGTTGCGATTACGCGGGTCGCGCATGTCGGGTACAACGTGGGCGGACCCAACCAACGCTTCTCCAGTGAAGAACGTATCGCGGCGGCGTCCGTCAGTAATTTCGGCGGGTGAGGCCATCTGCAACCAACTGACGGGACCCTCTACTGACTCGAGTGAGTAGGTCGTCGCGAGGGGCAAGCACAGGCAGTTATCGGTTTCGAGCAAGGTGGTCTGGCCCAGTGTCGTGACGGCGAGACGACCCGAGAGGACGTAGATGCTTATTTCGAACGAGTGCAAGACCGGGTCCACCCGTCCGCCGTTGGCCAAGTGACCAACCGACAAGGTCATGTGCGGCGAACCAGTTTCTTGCGAGACGAGGACCTGACGGCGATAGCCCGTGGAGTGTCCCTCGTAGCTGGGTGGCAGCACGGCAGTTTGTTCGTCGAGCTTCGTTGCGTAATACATCGCTTCTCCTACCTAGATGTCGTTGGTGTCTGACAACGACAGTCGCGTTACTTGAGTAACCAGCCACCGTCCATGGCGAGGTTGACACCATTGACCCCGGTGTTATCGAGGAGGAACTCAACGGAGCCCACAATCTCATCCATGGTCACGAGACGCCCCAACGGAGTGCGCGCGATGATGTGACTGTTGTCCTTGTTTTCCCAAAAGGGACTGTCTCCAATAATCCCGGGGTGGATTGCGTTGATGCGTACAGGGGCGAGCTCCGTCGTCAAACTGTTGACGAGACCGACGACGCCACCATTAACGGTTGAAACAGTGGTCGATCCGGGGTAGGGGCGCTGCATGGCGAGACCACCGAACAACACAATGGAAGCGTCGGGACTGAATCGGTCGCGTAACGCATGAATCACTTCGGCGTAGCCAACGAGTTTTAGCGTCACTAAACGAATTGCTCGCGCCACGTTGTAGTCGGCAATCGTGTTGGCGTCACGCTCAATAGCCGGAATGATGAGGTTGTGCACGTTTGGTACTGAAGCGAGTGCCTTGGCAATCGTGTCAGGTTCGGCGAGGTCGACGGCAATACCAATAGTTCCGTGGCCAATTTCTTGTGCAGCGCGCTCCGCCGACTCAGTGGTTCGACCCGAAACGTAGACGGTCGAACCCTTCGCGGCGAGTGTCTTGACTATCTCTTTACCAATACCTTGGGTTCCCCCGATGACGACTGATGTTCGTCCGGCGGCACTTGATTTCGACTCTGGCACGTGGCCCCCTCGCTCTGTTAGGTGTGCCCCAACCTACCCGAAGCGGGTCAGCAGTGACCAAGTACTGCGAGAGGTACATTCCCTCTTGACACCGTCGAACACGGTGATACGCTCATTCTCCATCTGAAGGAATCTAGGAATAAAGGAGTGGCATGAACAAGCCCGTCAGCACAACCGGTGAGTCGCTCGAGCACGGCCGGTCCATTATTTTTCGCAACGGCATTGTTCTCACGATGGACAACGCGCACCGGCTCTTGAAGAACTGCGACGTACTCGTGGTGGGCGGAGTAATCAAAGAGGTTGGGCCGAATCTTAAGGCTCCCGACGATGCGCTCACCATTGACGCCCAGGGCGGCATCATCATGCCCGGCATGATCGACACCCACCGCCACATGTGGCAGACCGCAATGCGTGCCTACGGTGCGGACTGGACCTTGTCGCAGTACTTTGTCTGGTACTACCTCGAGCACGGTAAGAACTTCCGACCCCAGGATGTCTTTGCTGGCAACCTGCTCTCCGCGATTGAGGCAGTGGACGCCGGAGTGACGACGTCAGTGGACTGGTCGCACGGACTCCAGACAATCGATCACGCGGACGCGGCCGTTGACGCGCTCGAGTTGGTGCCGGCGCGCTTCGTGCTCGCCTACGGCAACATTCAGCGAGCACCATGGGAGTGGACCGCAGAAAAGCAGTTCCAGGACTTCTACAGCCGCCGCATGGACGGTAAGGGCGACATGCTTGGCTTTCAACTGGCCTTTGACGTCGTGGCGGGACCAGAGTTCCCCGAGCGCGCCGCCTTCGAAGTCGCTCGGGACCTTGGCGTATCGGTCAACACGCACGCGGGTGTGCTGGGGGCGAATGGCGATGACAGTGTCCGTTTGATGCACGAAAATGGATTTATGACGCCCGACACGGTGTTGGTGCACTGTGCGACTTTGTCGGACGACTCGTACCAGCGAATTGCGGCGTCGGGCAGCGCGGTATCCGTATCGACGGAGAGTGAGCAGAGTGCCGGGCAGGGCTACCCGTCGTCGTGGAAGTTGCGTCAGTTCGATATTCCGATAACCCTCTCGCACGACACCTCAGTGTGGTGGAGCGCCGACCTGTTCACCGCCATGCGCACGACGCTGGGTGCGGACCGTTCGCGCCAGCACTTCGAAGCGCACTTGAAGGGTGAGACGGTCACCCAGCTCGACCTGCGCTGTGAAGAGGTCATTGACTGGGCGACGCGAGGTGGCAGTAAAGCCCTCGGACTCGACGACAAGATTGGGAGTATTGAAGTTGGCAAACGTGCCGACATCGTGCTCTTGAAGAATGACGAGTCGCCAGTGATGTTCCCCATTGTCAACCCCTACGGCCACGTAGCGATGCAGGCGCAACGCGCCGACGTGCACACTGTGGTGATTGACGGCAATATCGTGAAGCACGAGCACCGTTTGATCGGGATCGACCTCGCCAAGGCAAAGAGCGCGGTTGAGTCAACCGTGGGCTTCTTGGCCGATACCTTGGGCGAGGCGGCGTGGGACTCAGGTATGCACCCAGAGTTACCGCCCAAGCACGAAATTGATAACCCCTATCACTACAACAAATAGGGCGCCCATCAGTCCAAATTGACCCATCGGGTACTTGGTCGTAGGGGTAATCCACTGAATAATTTTCAGGGTGGATTGACTATCGATGGTCGGGTCGCTAGGGTTCTCAAGTCAGCCGTGCAGTAGTCCCTTGGTCGGGACGGCGGTTTGTATCAGTCGTGCGCGGATAGCGTTCGAAATCTAAAAGGGGAAATAGATGATGAAAAACAAGATGCGTTGGTTCGTTGGCGTAGCCGCCGGCGCCACGCTCATGTCGTCGGCGCTCGTTGGCCTGGGTGTTGCTCAGGCTGCCACGAAGCACAAGACGTACAAAGTGGCGTACCTATCGTACGGTGTTGGTAACAGCTATGACGCTCCAATGTTGGCGGCGGCTAAGGCAGTTGCTGGCGCGAACGGTGTCAAGGTGGTCGTGTTTGACTCGGGCACTTCGTACACCACGCAGGTGTCGCAGTTGCAAGACGTCGTGAACTCGGGCCAGTACCAGGGCATCATTCTCCAGCCGGTCTACGGTGCGGCGATGATTGCTGAAGTCAAAGTGGCGATCAAGAAGCACATCAAAGTCGTCAACATTGACCAGATTCTTGGTACTTCGTACACCACGGACCAGATTCAGGTGAAGGGACTCGCCGGCAACGTCGTGTTCTTCCCCTCGAGGATTGGTACGCAGTTGGGTCAGTTGGCTAATTCGGCCTGTGGCACTGCTTCACCGTGCAAGATTGGTCTCGTCCACAACTTCACGGGTTACGAGCCAGACGGCGCGATTACCGTGGCGTTCCAGGCGGAAGTGGCGAAGCACTCGGCTCTATCCATTGTTGCTGAAGCCGATGGCTTCTACGACAAGGGTGTTGCCCAGCCCAAGGTTCAAGACATGCTCACCGCTCACCCGGACATCAACGTAATCGTCGGTGCTGACCAGGACTGTGAAGGCGCCCAGTCGGCGTTGACCGCAGCCCACAACACCACAGTGAAGTTGGTTTGCTACGGCGGTAGCGCAACTGGCCAGGGTCAGTTGCTCGTGGCGAACACGCCATGGTTTGCTGACGTACTGCAGATGCCCGCCACTGAGGGCCAGCTCGGAATGAGCATGCTCATCAAGGCAATGAAGACTGGTAAGTCGCAGGGTTCGAAGAACCCAGTGGCCGGCCTGCCGAACCACGGCATCCTTAACGCGAGCAACGCACGCAGCTTCACTGGTGAATGGCCAGGTTGATCCGCGTCAAGTAAGAAGGCAAGAGTCCGTACTAAGAAATAGGTTCTTAATAACTATGCCAACTCGGACTTTTGACGAACAATCTGTTTCAAGCTTTGATAACCCCGGCGGCGACTTGGTCGTCGCCGGGGTTTCGAAGCGTTTTGGTGGTGTCCCGGCGCTGAGCGATGTATCGCTCACGATTGAGCCGGGAAAGGTCCATGCGCTTATTGGTGAAAACGGCGCGGGAAAGTCGACCCTCGGAAAAATCATTTCTGGGGTACTCGAGCCCGATTCGGGCACCTTAACAATGGGTGGCACACCCCTGGTACTGCGATCACCGCGCGAAGCAATTGGACACGGCATCATCACGATTGCCCAAGAACTCGCTATCGTACCCGGGCTCTCTGTGGCGGAAAATGTCTATCTTGGTTCTGAATTCGCGACGGCCGGTTTCGTTCGGCGACGCGAAGTTCGACGGCGATTTCGAGAGCTTGCTCACCGAGCTGGCTTTGATCTCTCACCCGACGTGCTCGCTGGTTCGCTGTCCACTGCTGATCAGCAGAAGGTCGAAATTTTGCGAGCGCTGTCGCGTAACGCCTCGATCGTGGTTATGGATGAACCAACGGCGGCCCTTTCGGGCAACGAGGCCGCAGCACTGCACGAAATTATCCGCTCTCTGGCCCGCCGTGGTAGCGCGGTCATTCTTATCTCACACTTTCTTTCTGAAGTTCTTTCGCTCGCGGACACCATCACCACCTTGCGTGACGGACACCTCGTGCGCACCGTGGAGGCCAAGGACGCCACGACCGAGTCACTCATTGAAGGCATGCTGGGCCGAACCTTGTCATCAGCTTTCCCCGATAAAAAGTTGGCTGGCTCCGACGCACCAATTGTCTTGGAAGTTGATCAGTTGCGCGCACCCGGTGTCGACGACTGCTCGTTCGTCCTGCGGCGCGGAGAGATTCTCGGGATCGCGGGGCTGGTTGGCGCAGGCCGCTCAGAGCTCGCTCGAGCAATTTTTCGCGACGCGAAAGTCTCCCAGGGCACTGTGCGTCTCGACGGCACCGAACTCGCGGGACACAGTCCTCACCGCTCCATTCACCGTGGACTGGTACTAATTCCCGAGTCGCGTAAATCAATGGGTCTCATGATGAGCCGTTCGGTACGAGAGAATATTTCGCTCTCTCGCCTCGACCTCCTGAGCCGATTTAGTTGGATTGCCGGTATCCGCGAACGACGCGAAGTGGCACGGGTAATGGAACAGACCACCGTAAAGGCGGCCAGCATGGCGCTACCCGCGATGATGCTCTCGGGTGGTAATCAACAAAAACTTCTGTTCGCGCGCTCGATGATGAAAACGCCGTCAGTACTTATTGCCGATGAGCCAACTCGAGGAGTCGACGTTGGTTCGAAGCGGGCAATCTACGACCTACTCGCTCAGATGGCCGATGATGGTATGGGTATCATTGTGATCTCGTCAGAACTCGACGAAGTGTTGGGACTCGCCCACCGAGTGCTCGTGATGCGAAATGGACGCTTTACGGCGGACCTAACTGGTTCGGACATGAACGAGCAGGCCGTGCTCGCGGCGGCCTTTGATGAAACCATTGCCAACTGAGGAGACCAGATGACGAATGATCTAGCCACCCCAAACAACGAACTCGTTGATGATCTAGATGGACACCAAGGGCTCCGTCTAGGGTCCCTTCGGTTACTGGGGTCGTGGCGCACTGCCGGAATTGCAATCCCCTTCATCATCCTCTTCATCACGCTCTCGGCCGCCAGTCAACCGTTTCTCCACACGTCGAACCTGATCAATATCCTCGACCAGCAGGCGGCCACCCTCTGTATCGCAGCCGCGGGAACCCTGGTACTCGTCGCGGGGGGTATTGACCTTTCGGTGGGGGCCACCTACGGACTCGCCACGGTGGTCTCGGGAGAGATAGGTCTGCACCACTCGGCGCTGCTCGCCATGGGAGCCTCCATCGCGGTGGGGCTGCTGGTGGGCTTGATCAACGGCATCATCGTTACCGTCTTCAGAATCAACGCCCTGATTACGACGTTGGCTATGTCGTTCGTTATTGGTGGTATTGCCCTCAAGGTTGCCGCGGGCAATCTCATTGTTCTGTCGGGTGACGGCGGATTTGCCAAATTCGCCACGTCATCATTTCTCTCGGTACCCAGTCCCGTGTGGGTCACGCTGCTTTTTGTGGTGGTACTTGGACTCTTGCTCTCACGCACCACGGTTGGTCGCTACATGGTGGCCTCGGGTGGCAACGCCGAGGCGGCTCGCCTCGCGGGAGTTCGCGTTAACCGCATTCGAGTAATTGCTTTTGTCTTGAGTGGTGGAGCCGCCGGGCTCGGTGGGGTCATCGATATCTCACGATTGCTGAGCGCCCAGGCTTCGGGTGGCGGCACGGCCCTCGCCTTCACGGTGTTGGCGGGCATTGTGGTCGGTGGAACGTCAATCGCTGGTGGTGAAGGATCAGTGTGGCGCACGGCCATTGGAGTTCTCTTTATCGCGCTCATCGGCAACGGCTTTAACCTGCTCGGCGTTGACCCGCTCTATCAGCAGATTGTCCTCGGACTGATCTTGCTCATCGCGGTCGGTCTAGACGCGTGGGCTCGCTCGCGACGCCGCTAGTTCGTACAGCTCACCCGACCACCAGGAGGAATCATGGGAATTCATACCAACGGAACGAACTCGGTTGACTGGGAGAGCCGTATTGACATGCCACGCTTGCGTGAGGAGCGCTTGGCCAAACTGCAAGCCGAACTCGAGCGCTCGGATCTGGGTGCCCTGCTGACCTTTGACTTCCACAACATTCGCTACATGACGGGTACCCACATTGGCACCTGGGCCATGGACAAGCTGATTCGATTCGCCCTGTTGCCGCGAGGCGGCAAGCCCATTGTTTGGGACTTTGGTTCGGCCGCTCGTCACCACCAGCTCTACAACCCGTGGTTGAGTGGAGTGCAAATTGGTCCGGACGGGACCGAAATTCCCTACGAAGGTGCGCGCGCCGGTATCTCCACGTTGCGCGGAGCAATTCCACCCGGAGCGGACCGCGCGGGAACGGTAGCGACCAAAATTAAAGAAGTCCTCCAGCAGTTCGGTCTGCAAAATGAAGCGGTGGGGGTCGACGTCATTGAAATGCCCGTTCTCGCTGCGTTTGCGAAGGAGGGCATCACGCTGGTCGACGGCCAACAGGTCTTTCTCGAAGCGCGACGAATCAAAACGATGGATGAAATCGGCCTGCTCACCCAGGCGGCATCCATGGTGGACGCCGCCTACGAAGAGCTCTACTCATTTCTTCGCCCCGGCGTAAAGGAGAACGAGTGCGTGGGTCTCGTTAATAAGACCCTCTACGACTTGGGCTCGGAACACGTTGAGGGCGTCAACGCCATATCGGGGGAGCGCTGCTCACCACACCCCCACGTCTACTCGGACCGACTCATTCGTCCTGGCGATCCGGCGTTCTTTGACATCTTGCACAGCTTTAACGGGTATCGCACGTGTTACTACCGGACGTTTGCGGTGGGCAGTGCGTCGGTGGCCCAACGTGACGCGTACACGAAGTGTCGAGAATTGATCGACACCGCGATTGCGATGGTCAAGCCAGGAACGACGACCGCTGATGTGGTGTCGATTTGGCCCAAGGCCGAAGAGTTCGGTTTCCCGAGTGAGGAGGCCGCCTTTGGTCTCCAGTACGGACACGGGATTGGACTCTCGATCTGGGAGCGTCCAATATTCAGCCGTATGATCTCGCTCGATCACCCCGAAGTACTCGAAGAGGGCATGGTCTTCGCCCTCGAGACCTACTGGCCGGCGAAGGATGGTTGGTCGGCGGCGCGCATCGAGGAAGAAGTTGTCGTAACTGCTACGGGCTGCGAAGTCATTACGAAGTTCCCCGCTGAAGAGTTGCTCGTTGCCGGCAAGCGGTACTTCTCGGCGGGCGGTGAACTAACTGCCCTGCGCGAGTCCCAGTCGAATCTCAATACTCCCTGGGGCAAGGCCTAGACCTTTTCGTTACGACTGCGCGGTGGGTTTCACCGCGCAGTACTTACGAGCCCACTTACGATTTAGTGAATCTAGCTAATAGCCGTTCGAGGAGGAGTAATTGGCGCTCGGGATTAGCGATGTGCGGGACGTGCACTCGTTCAACACTGAGACCATCAATGAGCATCACCAACTCGTGGGTGGCGAGCTCAATATCGAGGTCGTCGTCAAGTTCACCTAGTTCGCGAGCTTCGAGTAGGTGGCTACCTAGTCGGGCCCACAATTGATTGACCTCGTTGCGGCCGAGCTCACCCAGTTCTTGATCGGAGACAATCCGTCCCCAAAAACTCACTTCGATTCGTGCTTCGAGGTCACGTTCGGCGTCGAGCGGGAGGGCCTCAAGCATGGCGATTCGTAGCGCCGCAATTCCCTTAAGACCTTCAACTTTTTTTTCGGTACGTTCACGGACGCGTCGATGCGACATGAGCAGCGCCGCGGCAAGAATGTCGTGCTTATCATTGAAATAGTGCGACAGAATTCCTTGGGAGCAACCGGCTTCACGGGCAATGGCGCGAACGGTGGTGTTGACGAGACCGTCTCGAGCGATAACGCGCCACGTGGCGTCAAGAATCTCATCGCGCCGAGCATCCCAGTCAACAATCTTCGGCACGACCCCCCGCTTTCCCACACTCTCCTGGTACGGGTTTAGTCGCTGCGCTGCGTCAGTGCTCCGGACATCTCGCCCCCCTTGATTTTTTTCGGTCATCCGTGTAACATCCGCCTCCAGTGGGTTATTGGGTTTTCCAATGGCGGTATGGGGGCGAAATGGCTACGACTGATTTATCTTCGGGTGCCGTGGACCACGCACGTCACGAGTTGGTTGCGGTGGGGCGCAGAATGTTGGCGGAGGGACTCGCCATCGGTACGGCGGGCAACCTAAGTATTCGAGTTGGTGATCTGATCGCCATCACCCCGAGCAGTATCCCGTACGCCCAAATTGAAGTTGAAGACATTTGCATCTTGACGCTCGAGGGCGAGCAGATTGATGGACGAGCCAAAGTCTCGTCGGAGTGGCCAATGCATTCGGGTATTTACCGTACGACGAGTGCTAAGGCAATTGTGCACACGCACTCTCCAGAAGTAGTTGCCCTGTCAGTGAGCCGCGACGTGCTGCCCTCAATTCATTACGCCATTCACAGTCTTGGTGGGCCAGTACCGGTAGTGGGCTACACCCGATTTGGTTCTGATGGACTCGCCCAAGGGGCGGTTGACGTGTTGGCGCAACACTCCGCCGCAATATTGCAAAACCATGGGGCGGTGACGTACGGCGAAACAATTGTGCAAGCGTACGAGCGAGCTCAGTTACTCGAATGGCTCGCTCAGGTTTACCGGCTTTCTCTCACTTACGGCAGTCCCAGGATATTGAGCATTGAGGAAATGGCCGAAGTCGCCGCCGAAGTGCAGCGTCGTCGATACGGTGGCCCAGCCGCGAATACGGAGCCGGCGCCGTGACGCGAGGGCCAGTGGTGTGCCTGGGTGTGCACATTTTGGACGTCTTGGGTCGCCCCGTCACGGTGATTCCGCCCGGCCAACAATCAGTTCTACTGGATGAGATTCGAGCGACGGCTGCCGGTACGGCCGCTGGACCGAGTGTCGACCTCGCCAAGTTGGGTGTGACAGTCACCAACATGGGGGCAGTCGGTGACGACGTGCTCGGTGACTTGGTGGTGACACTGCTGGAGCGCCACGGCGTCGATACCTCACTCTTGACACGCAAAGTTGGGCAACGAACTTCTGCGACGATCTTGCCAATTCGTCCAAATGGCGAACGTCCAGCGCTCCACGCACCGGGCGCGAGCGGTGAGTTCACTCGCGGTGATCTCCACGCTGATCATGGCACCGCTCTGTCGAAAGCCAAAGTTATTCACGTGGGTGGCCCCGACGCACTCAGCGCCCTTGATCCTGGCGAGTTGGCAGACTTTCTCACTTCCGCTAAGGGGCCATCAACCATTATCACTATGGATGTACTACGCACTGGGGGGCCCGATGAATTGGCTCGTCTCGCTCCACTGCTCGCGGTAATTGATTGGTTCTTGCCGAACGATGACCAACTCCGAACCTTGACGGGTGAGAGCGACCTCGAAGTGGCCATGACAAAAATCCGAAGCCTGGGCGTGAGCGGAGTCGCCGTGACGCTGGGTGAGCAGGGCTCACTTATTGATGACGGAGTCCAGGTTCTGGCGGTGCCGGCGATGAAGGTCAACGTGGTCGATACCACCGGGTGCGGTGATGGATTTGATGCCGGTTTCATTCTTGGGTTGCTGGTCGGAGCGTCGCCCCACGAAGCGGCATGGATCGGCACGGTCTGTGGTGGCCTGGTCGCGACCGGGCTCGGTTCCGACGCGGGCATTGTTGACCTTGAACAAGTTCGCGGTTTAGTAGCGGGGATGTCGGCTGACGAGTCGGCACAATCGGCCGCACGTCGGTTGAGTAACAACGAGGAAAAATAAGTTAGAGGAGAAGGCGATGGTCAGTACAACTAATTCGACGAGTTTGACCGGTGGGGTCTCGGGGCCGCACGATCAGTCACTGCGGGCTCGAGCGCAGGCGGTAATCCCGGGTGGTATGTACGGTCACCTCAACATGCGATTGATGCCCGCGGACTACCCACAGTTCTTTGCGAGTGGCCAAGGTGCCCGCGTGGTTGATGTTGACGGTCGTGAATTCGTCGACTTGATGAATAGTTGGGGTCCCGTCATCCTCGGTCACCGTCACCCAGAAGTTGAAGAAGCGGCCGCGCGACAGGCCGCACTAGGTGATTGCCTCAATGGGCCGTCGGAGCGGATGGTAGAACTCGCTGAGCGTTTGGTTTCGATTGTGTCACACGCTGATTGGGCGATGTTTGAAAAAAATGGGACGGACGCCACCACACTCTGCTGCACTATTGCCCGTGCGGCAACCGGCCGGAAAAAGATTCTGGTCGCTCGCGGGGCGTATCACGGTGCGGCGCCTTGGTGCACGCCAGTGGAGGCGGGGACCACCGTTGAGGACCGTAGCAACCTCGTGCGCTACGAGTACAACGACCTCGAAAGTGTTCGGGCCGCCGCGCAGAGTGTTTCGGGTGACCTCGCGGCAATACTGGTCTCGCCCTTTCGCCACGACGCCGGCTACGACCAAGAACTGGTTGACCCTGACTTCGCACGCGGACTACGACAACTCTGTGACGAAACTGGGGCCGCGCTGATATTGGACGATGTGCGCTGTGGGTTCCGTCTTGATTTCGGACACAGCTGGCAGTCAATCAAGGTCGAGCCCGATCTTTCTGCGTGGAGTAAGGCCATCGCGAACGGCTACGCCTTGGCCGCCGTGCTGGGCAATGACCGTTTTCGAGTCCCCGCGCAATCGCTCTTCACCACGGGTTCGTTTTGGTACACGTCGGTGGCCATGGCCGCGAGTCTGGCGACCCTTGATGTATTGGAGCGGGGCGACGCCATGAACAATATGGTGTCGATGGGAACCAAACTTCGTGAAGGAATCGAATCCCAGGCACAGACGTGGGGTTACGAAATTCGCCAGACGGGTCCGGTGCAGATGCCGTACTTGAGTTTTGTAGGAGACGATGATCGGGCCGTGGGGAGTCTCTTCGCCGCCGCCGCGCTGCGACACGGGGTTTACCTGCACCCTCGCCATAACTGGTTTGTCTCGGCGGCCCTGACGGAAGCGGACCTCGCTCTCGCGCTGTCGGGGACTAACTCGGCCTTCGGGGAATTACGCGAAGCGGGGATCGCGCCTCCTCACTCCGCGTGACGTTTCCCCACTACGACGAGTTACCCGCCGCACCTGGAGGAGGACGAAGCGCCTGGGGTCTGAGCGACGAGCACGATGTCATCGGTCGGCTTAGTTTGCTCGGAGCCGACCAGGTCCGTGGCGCGCTCCAGTTGGCGACCAAGGGCGCAGTCTTTTCTCTCAATGTCGCCGTTGACGAGTTTGACCCCCCGCTCGATGAAACGCGCGCACGTACCCGTCATCGGGTGCTACGTGGCGGCGGTGAGGCGGGTGTGGAGGATTTTGATGATGTCCTCGATGACTACTTTCCCCAGATTGCGAGTCAGTGGGACTCACTCGCCCATATCGCGGCGAATCCCGGTGTCTTTTATAACGGTGCTTCGGAACAAGATGTACTCGAGCGCGGTGTGAACACGATTGACCACTGGGCTCGACGGGGCATTGTCGGTCGTGGAGTACTGCTCGACGTGCACCGTTCGCTCGAAGGGGCCAACGACACCTCGCACGGCTCAGTGGCCTTGAGCGTCGATGATCTCGAGCGAGCTCGCGTGCGTGCGGGGGTTGAGTACAGTCCGGGCTGCATGATGCTTATTCGCACGGGATTTCTCGCTTGGTATCGCGAGCAAAATCAGTCGGTTCGTACTTCACTAAGTAGTGATCTTCACGCTCCGGGTATTGAACACACCGAAGCGATGGCCCGCTATCTCTGGGATAGCGGAATCAGCGCCGTTATTTCGGACAGCTTTTCGACTGAGGTCTGGCCGCCCGACTGGTCCGAGGAGGCGAAGCCTTTCGGGTTCTTGCACCGAGTTCTTATAGGTCGACTCGGCATGGCGATTGGCGAACTCTGGGACCTCGAGGCCCTGGCCGCGGACTGCTCCCAAGACCAAAACTACGAGTTCTTAGTAGTAAGCGCCCCGCTTTATGTTCGTGGGGGCATTGGTTCACCAGCAAATGCACTGGCCCTCAAATAAGGTCAGCGGGCATTATTTTTAATCGGACGCTCGGCTTGCGCTGGAGGTCGTGACGACGTATGCTCGCCCGAGCAGCAAAGTTAACTAACAATGTTGTTTTTGGGGGGCGGCCTAAGGGCCTCTTCTCTGGAACGGCTAACCGGGGGGGAAACAATGTTCGAGCGTCTACGAAATAGTCATCGAGGAATCGGTCAACGATCACTGAAAGTGGTGGCCGGTATTGCGGCGAGTTCACTCGCCGTCTCGCTGTTCTCGATACCGGCGGGTTCGAGTTCTTCCTCATCATCAGGGGTGAACACGTCAACGGCCTGCCAGGGTACGCCCGTGAAGGGTGGGTCGTTGGTGTACGCGCGCCAAACTGGTCCGCTCACACTCAATACGTTCTTCCCTACGAACGGTAACGGCGACATCTTCGCTGACACGCTCTTGTACCAGGGGCTCATCATGCCCGACCCCAAGGGTGCGACTCAGAACGTCGTACCGGCGGTCGCGAGCAGTTGGACTGAATCGAAAGACGGACTTAGCTACACGTTCCACCTTCGTCCGGGTATCAAGTTCTCTAACGGACAACCAGTGACCGCGGCAGACGTAGTGTTCTCACTTAATTACTTCGCCAATCCAAAACTGGACGAGACCGCAGTGCTCTCGTCGGGCTATAAGAACTCGGTCGTAGTCAACGCATCAACCGTGCAGATGAACCTCACTACGCCAACCCCGGGGATCTTGTACAACATGAGCATTTTTGACGCGTTCATTGTGCCCAAGGCGCTGGTACAAAAAGAGGGAAAGAAGTTCTGGGACAACCCGGTTGGTACTGGTCCGTTCAAGCTCTCGAGTTGGATCCGTGGCTCGTCAATAACCTTTGTTCGTAACCCTTACTACTGGGAGTCGGGTCTGCCCTACTTGAACAAGGTGACCTACCTGTACGCGGCTAATGACAACACGCGGTTACTTGATCTACAAAACGGGCAGGCACAAATCGCCGATGGAATCCCATTCGCGCAAATTAAGTCGCTGAAGGCGAACAGCACTATCTCAGTACAGAGCGCCAAAGTTCCGTACTGGGTTGGCCTGTGGCTAAACCACCAGCGCAAGCCCTTCCAGGACCTGAACGTTCGACTCGCGATGGAATACGCCATCAATCGCCCACTCATCAATTCGCAGATCTACGCCGGCCTGGGAACTAATCCCAATAGCGTCCTGCCCCAGCTGAGGTTTGATGCACCCAACAGCGTGATCAAGCCCTACAACTTTGATCTGGCTAAGGCCAAGCAGCTGATGGCAAAGTCAAAGTTCCCGAAGGGATTCTCGGTGACCTTGCAGTACCCGAGCGGCTACGCGGCCTACACCAACTTGGTGCTCGTCTTGCAGGCCGAGTGGGCTGCGCTGGGTATCAAAGTGAAGTTGCAGAGCATGGACCAGGCAACGGAGACGCAGGACTACACCAGCGGTAAGTATGACATGACGTTCCCGTACGCTGAGTTCACGAGTGACGTGACGGTACCTGACGAGTACGCGCCCTTTGTGACGACGTACGCCGGTGGGGGTTACAGCTTCTACTCGTGGTGGAATAACCCCACAATCGCGAAGATGGTGACCACCTTTACTCACACCGCGAGTGACGCAACGCGTGCCGTACAGTGGCCCAAAATCCAAAAGGCAATGTTTGACCAGACGCCCTTCATTAACATTTTGGACCTGCCATTCGTGAACGCGCACAAGTCCAACGTGTGTGGGACCTACCTGAACCCACTCGGAGCCGATTCGCTGCAGTACACCTGGATCGCTAAGTAGGGAGTTCAGCCGAGTCGCCTTACGGGGCTAGTGCAATCTACGTGGTGACGGGAGCAGGGTAACTAAATGCTGAACTACTTGGCGCGGCGAGTCGGGTCGAGCGTGATTCAGTTACTAGGTTTGGCCCTGCTCTCGTTCACGTTGATTCATCTCGTTCCCGGCAATCCGGTTCGCACCATGCTGGGTGGACGAGCTTCGCCCCAGCAGGTGCACCAGGTGAGTGAGGCCCTTGGCCTGACGCGCCCCCTCATTAACCAGTTCTTGGGATTTCTTGGCCATCTGCTGACCGGAAACTTCGGTCAGTCCTTCACCTTTAGTCAGGGAATAGGTTCACTCATTTCCCAGCGTCTGTTGCCCAGCGTGATGCTGATTCTCTTTGGCACGTTGGTGGCGCTGCTGATCGGTGTGCCACTGGCCGTGGTGGGGGCGTTACGCAGCGACCGGCCGATTGACCACGGAATACGAATCTTTACCACGGTGAGCTTCGCAATGCCGACGTTCTGGTCGGGGCTAGTGCTGGCGCTGATTTTTGCGTTGAAGTTGAACTGGCTGCCAGTGTCGGGTTACACGCCGGGATTTGTCGGGATCGTGCGTTCGCTCACGCTTCCGGCCATTGCGTTGGGTCTTTCGTTGCTTGCGGTCATCGTGCGAACGCTACGTTCGAGTGTCCGCCACGTGTTATCGCTCGAGTACGTTGAGGCGGCGCAGGCTCGGGGCTTCTCAACTCCTCGAATTCTCTTTAAGCACGTGATGCGCAACGCCATCATGCCTACCGCAACAGTGCTGGCCGTTAACGTCGGTTTCCTCATTGGCGGCACTGTTGTGCTCGAACAGGTCTTCCAAATTCCGGGACTTGGCACGTTGCTGTTCCAAGCGGTACAACAACGCGATTATCCACTCGTTGAGACACTCGCGGTGCTGTCGGGTGCGGTCGTCGTTCTGTTGAATCTCTCCACTGACATTATGCAGGGAATCGTGGATCCTCGCGTACGCCTTGGAGGTAAGAGTGTCTGACACTTTCACCACGACTAGCCGCACCACTCGTTTCCGTTTTCGAATACGAAATTGGGAACTTTCCCTCGGGGTCGCGATGCTCGGGATCATTGTTATCGCGGGACTCTTCGCGCCGCTACTGGCTCCCTATCCGCCAAATCAAATCGACATTCTTCACAGTCTCCAGGCGCCGTCATTTTCGCATCTCATGGGTACAGATTTCGTTGGTCGCGACGTCTTTTCGCGCGTGCTGTATGGCGTAAGAATTGACGTCTTCGTAGTGGCGCTCATCACTTACGCCGGCTTGGTTATTGGAGTGATCATCGGAACGGTGGCGGGTTACTTTGGCGGATGGCTCGACGCCATTATTGGTCGAGTGACGGACACTGTGGTTTCGTTTCCTTTCATTGTCCTCGTGCTTGCTGTGGTCGCGATTGTGGGCCCTGGTCTCAAAGGAGTGGCGATTGGAATTGTGTTAGTCGGTTGGGCGCTCTACTCACGGCTCGCACGTTCTGAAATGTTGGCGATGCGTGAGCAGCCCTTCATGCTTGCTACTCGTGCCCTCGGTTACTCCACGCCACGGGCGATCTTTCGCCACGCACTACCGAACCTGGTGCGCAGCAGCCTCGTCTATTCAACGGTCGACGTAGTCGTCAATATGTTGGTTTTGGCGGGCATGTCGTATCTCGGGCTTGGTCAACAAGCTCCCGGTGCTGACTTAGGTTCGATTATTGCGAGTGGGCAGGGCTACTTGCTGACGGCGTGGTGGATTACGACGATCCCGGGCACGGTGTTGGTGCTGTTTGGCATCGGCGTCAGCATGATTGGTGATGGTCTCACTCGAGGCGAACTTTCAATGGCCACCGTATGAGCGACATTCTTTTACGCATTGAAAACCTTCGAATTTCCTTTGGAAAGGACGATCGAAGAGTGGCTGCCGTTAATGGCGTCTCGCTCGAAGTTGGCTCTGGCGAAGTAGTGGGCTTAGTAGGCGAGTCCGGTTCTGGCAAGAGTTTGACCTGTCGGTCGGTAATTCGATTGCTGCCACCCGGAGGCGAAATGACCGCTAATCGGGTGCTCTTTGAAGGTGTCGATGTCCAGTCGCTCGATCGCGATGCCTTGCGAGCACACCGGGCGCACAACGTGGGCATGATATTTCAAGATCCATTTAGTTGTTTAGATCCGACCAAACGAATTGGTGAGCAGATTGCTGAAACGCTGCGAGTGAACGTAGGGCTGGATCGTGAAGCGGCGAAAGTTCAGGCACTTTCGTTACTAGAAGATGTAGGAATTTCTTCACCAGAACGGCGTTATCTCGCGTATCCGCATGAACTTTCCGGAGGGATGCGACAGCGAGTGATGATCGCGATTGCGGTAGCGACGAAACCTAAATTATTGATTGCGGACGAAGCGACAACTGCTCTTGACGTAACGACGCAGGCACAAATACTCGACCTGATTGTGCGTTTGCGACGCGAAATCGGAATGTCGGTGCTGCTGGTATCACACGACTTTGGAGTGATTGCCCAAGTCTGCGATCGAGTTGCCGTGATGTACGGCGGCTACGTTGTTGAGTTCGGACCAGTCGCCGATATTTGCAATCGACCGCAGCATCCCTACACGCGAGCACTACTTGATTCAATCCCCACAATCGAGTCAGCCGGTCAGCGGATTCGACGCGACGGCATACCGGGCCAACCGCCAAGTTTGGGAGAAATTGAACAAGGTTGTCCATTCGTGAATCGCTGTAGCTACGCAAGTGACGCTTGTCGGACCCTGGAACTTTCAATGCGCGAAGTCGGTCCTGGTCATACCAGCGCCTGCCCGGTCACGATTGGGAGTGGTTCGTGAACGCGTCCCCTGACACACTGCCACTTCTTCGAGTGACTCAAGCGGTGAAGCAGTTTGTCTTACGTCGCACATTGGGCGATCGCGTGGCTCGTCGACCTGGAGTGTTGCACACCGCAGTTGACCACGTCTCGTTTGAGTTAGGCAGTGGCGAGGTGCTCGGACTAGCTGGCGGTTCGGGGAGCGGGAAAACGACACTCGCGCGTATGTTGATTCGCTTGGTCGAACCGGACGATGGGCAGATCATGTTCGGCGATAGTGACGTGCGTGCGGCCAGTGGTCACGCGCTGCGAGAAATTCGCCGTCAAATGCAGATGGTCTTCCAAGATCCCTATTCATCGCTTAATCCACGCATGCGTATCGGAGCGGCGATTTTTGAAGCGGGAAAAGTTCACCACCAGCCGGGCGTCGACGACGAAGCAGCATTCGTCGCCCGAGTACTCGATCTAGTTCGTCTGCCCGCGAGTGCTGCTCGCCGCTTTCCGCAGGAACTTTCCGGAGGGCAGCGACAGCGCGTCGCGATTGCTCGTGCGCTGGCAGTAGGTCCAAAAGTCTTGATTGCCGACGAAGCAGTGAGTGCTTTGGACGTATCAATTCAAACGCAATTGCTTAATCTCTTTCTGGATCTTCGTGATGAGTTGGGACTTTCTATTATCTTCGTAGCCCACCAGTTATCGGTCATTGCTGAAGTTGCTGACCGGGTGGCCATCATGCACGAAGGAAAGATTGTCGAGATTGGCCCAACGGCGGAAGTCTTTCACCGCCCTCAACACGACTACACCCGGTCGCTGCTCGCCGCCCATCCAAGTCACACCGCGCCGACGCCACGAGGAGGTTCAGTATGAATCAATCCGCAACGATTGATCGATTAGTAGATAGAGCGCTATTCATCCGGTTAGAAACGTTACGCCTCTCGCGCATTGCTGGTGCGGGTCACTACAGCGGCACGTTCTCGGCGGCGGAACTACTCGCCGTGCTCTACTACCACCAACTTCGCCTTGATCCCTTGAGACCGGACTGGCCCGATCGGGATCGATTCGTCTTGAGCAAGGGCCACGCGGCGATTGGACTTTATCCAGTGCTCGCTGACTTGGGTTACTTCGAACCTTCGGAGCTTGACGACTACACCCGACTGGGCAGTGCCTTTGGCGACCATCCCGATATGCGAAAGATTCGCGGCATCGACTTCAGTTCGGGTTCACTCGGTCACGGCCTCTCCATTGGCGTGGGGATGGCGATGGGCGCTCGAGTACAGGGCCGTGACTATCGCACCTACGTCATGGTCGGTGATGGTGAATTAGCTGAAGGTCAGGTCTGGGAAGCGGTCATGTCGGCGAGTCACTATCGACTCGAGTCGCTTGTGTGCATTGTGGACCGTAATCGTTTGGGGATTGACGGTCCGACTGAGGAGATTATGACTGCTGAACCAATCGACGAACGCTTTGGCGCATTCGGTTGGGACGTACAGCGCATTAATGGTCATGATTTAGGTGCGATTACCGGTGCTTTCGATCGAATTAATTCGAGTACATCAGATCGACCACACGTCCTTATTGCGGACACCATTAAGGGAAAGGGAGTCGCGCGAATGGAGGGTGACGTGCACTGGCACGTGGGGAACTTGAATGCCGAGGACTACGCCGCAGTTGAACAAGAGCTGCGTGAAGGGACTATCCGATGAGTTCTCGTTCGACCCATGAGGGTCAAGATCAGAGTGAAGTATTCCGGGGAGTAGCCACGGCGGCGAAGGCCGATCGTGAGACCGGTAAAGGGATTGCTCGAGCATCAGTGCCCGCGTTTGTGGCGGGTGAGGAGCTCGCGAACTTGGCTGACTCCGACGAGCGAGTTGTTGTCCTCACTGCCGACCTCGCGTCAGCAAATCGTTTAAATGATTTTTCGAGTCGTCATCCGCATCGATTTTTCAATTTAGGTATTGCGGAAAAGAACATGATTAGCGCGGCGGCGGGCATGGCTTCCACGGGACTCATCCCCTTCGTGGGGACCTTCGCCTCTTTCGCCTCCCTGCTCGGTTACGAACAGATACGGACCGACTGTGCGTACCCGGGAATGTCGGTTCGAATTTTGGCTCACCACTCGGGCATGTCGCTCGGCTACTACGGGTCAAGCCATCATGCGCTGGAAGACCTCGCGGCGATGCGTGCCGTAGCTGACCTGACGGTGGCTTGTGCGGTTGACGGGAATCAGTTACGGGCAATGTTGCGTGCATCACTAGATTTACCGGGTGCGCTGTACCTGCGACTTGGTCGAGGGCGTGACCCCGAGGTCTATAGCGAAGTCCCCGCAGACTTCTCGTTTGGTCGTGCGGTGAAGCTGCAAGAAGGTTCCGACGTCACCATCATTGCTACCGGTTCCGAAGTACATCCAGCACTTGGTGCCGCAGAAATTTTGCAGTCTCAGGGTCTGTCGGTACGGGTGCTTGACATGCACACCATCAAGCCGTTAGACCAGGAGGCAATTCTCGCGGCTGCTGCAGAAACGAAAGCAATTGTGACGGTGGAGGAGCACAGCGTCATTGGGGGCCTCGGCGGTGCGGTCGCCGAAGTGTTAGCTGATCATTCGACGGGTGTCGCGTTCTTACGCCATGGAGTGCACGACGAGTATGTCCTCATTGGCCCACCAGTCTCTCTTTACCAGCACTATCGACTCGACGCTCAGGGCATCGCTGCAGTGGTGACCAAATTTCTTTCCTAGGTTGCGTACCCTCTCCAGATTGCTTAGCTTCAAACAGTGTCATTTCCCTCAGGGTCGTGTTTTTACAAAGATCGTGACGAAAACGCTTCGGTTGACCGTAAAGTTCGCGCATTTGTTGAAAGCGCCCCGTCGAAGATTTTGCGCAGATTTTAAGGTTCGGACTAATCCGGTCGATTATCCTCCACCACTCGAAATAGTTGCCAAATTGGTGCATGGTGCTCACCCTGTAGTCCGCATATGGTCACCTTTAGTTCATTTTTGAATCCTAAGTTACGCAGGTCTTGGGTTCACAACGATGGGAGTCGTGACGAATTCGAGGCACAAACTATCTTCTAGGAGGAAGCAAATGAATCGAATTTACCGGTCGTCCGTAGCCATGTTGGCTGTCGGCGCGACAGTGCTCGCGGTTGGCATCATGCCAGCGAGTGCGAAGAGCAAGAGTAATCCCACGTTGAAAAACTCACTGTCAATCGCTGCTGCGCAATCGGGAACGACCGGGGCCGCGCTAGCAATTGGTGGATCCAGTTTTGACCAGCCGCTCGTCGCTGCTGCGATTACACAGTTCAATGCCGCCGGCGCCAATAACTCTGGTTGGATTACCACTTACGGGTCGAAAAACTCACTCTGTGGACGTGAACTGGCCCTTGGTTATTTGGGTTCCAGTCCCGCCACTCTTTCAAACAGTAGTGGTTGCCCAACAATTCCCACTGATGGCTACGGCGCAATTGGTTTTAGCGATATCTCACTAGACAACGAGACAGTTGCTGCTCCACTTGACTCAGCGCTCTATCCTTCCGGTAAGAGTGCGGCAGACTATGTGCAAGTTCCAGTAACTATTGGTGGAATTGCAATTATTTTCAAGATCGGCTTCGCCAGTGATGCCAACGCAATTTGTCAGACGAACTTCACGAAGAATGGTCTGAAGCTTGATGGCAAGACCATTGGTCAGATTTTCAAGGGTACGGTCACTAACTGGAACGCTGCCGCGATTGCTGCCACGAACAAGAGTCTGCAGATCAAGGGTGCAAAGGGAACTACGCCCTACAACTGTTTGGCCCACTTGACGACGCAGACCATTACGCTCGAAGACCGTACGGCTGGCTCAGGTACGACGTTTATGTTCTCGACGTACCTGCAAAAGGTTGATGCGACGGAATTCCCAAATCCTCTTTCCACACTCCCCACGGTTACCGGAATGGTCCAGAGCTCAAGCTCCGCGCTGCTTTCTGCCGCCGTTGGTAGCACTGACGGATCCATTGGGTACGTTGAGTCGTCGTACGCAATCATCGCCAACGCTGCTACTCCGGGCACGCTGAATGTGGCTGTCGTGAAGAATGCGAGTGGGAAGTACGTGAAGTGCACCACCGCAACCATCGGGGCCGCCGCGAAGAAGGGCTTGGCTGTCATTGGAACGAACTTTGCCGCTGACCAAGCTTCACACTACGCGTTGGTTAACGAGCCAGGTAAGACCTCGTACCCAATGGTCGGTGTGAGTTGGGCAATCGTTCGCAAGGCTCAGACCAATGAGTACCAAGCGAAGGCAATTGTCCAGTTCCTTGAGTTCTTAACTCACACTGGCACTGCGTATGGTCAGTCCAATGCTGCCGCGTTAAGTTACGTGGCACTGCCAGCAGCGCTGCAAGCTTTGGCTGAAACCAAGCTCGGAACGGTGACCTACCCGACCGGTGTTGGTGCTGCGACGGCGTTCGCCTTAACTACTGCAAACTAGGAATAGTAAGTGGATCCGACTTTTCCGCCACAAGTGGCGGTTGTCGAATCCGTAGCTGAACGGATCAGTACCCCCCGAGAGCATCAACTCTCGGGGGGTACTGATCGTTTCTATCGATTCAGTTTGTTGGGCATTATGACGGCGACTGGTATTTTTATTCTGCTGTTTATAGGCGCTCTGGCTTGGCAATCAGCTCCGGGCTGGAAAGTCATTGGCCACGGCTTCTGGTCGAACCAATTCTGGGTCTACGGCCAGTCGTACGGCGTACTTTCTCTTGTTGTGGGCACCGTGCTGACTACACTGCTCGCGCTCGTTCTCGCGACTCCCATTGCGATTGGTTCGGCACTCGCGATCGTCTTCTTAATCCCCAAGCGATTGCAACTTCTGATCTCTTCGGTAATCGGGCTCTTAGCCATCGTCCCGTCAATCGTCTTCGCAATCTGGGGCGTACTGACCCTGGTGAAGTGGTCAAGCTTTAACGCCGAACCCTGGCTTATCCAAATTTCCCACGGCCATTGGCCCTTCTCGGGAGTTCCTCGTGGTGCGGGCATCATGGTGGGCTCAATCATTTTGGCCGTAATGATTCTGCCAATTATCACGGCGATGAGCTCCGACGTGGTCGCGGCAGTGCCCGACGACGTGATTGAAGGGGCCCTCGCGCTGGGCGCGACTCGTGGACGGATTTTACGAAAAGTCATTCTCCCGAGTTGTCGTTCCGGGTTGGTGGGAGCCGTAAGTCTGGGAATGGCGCGGGCTCTTGGGGAAACGGTCGCGGTGGCGACAGTTTTAGGTGGAATTAACGCAACGCCCTTACCTAAAAGTCTCCTGGCCACTGGCTCAACCTTGGCGGCGCGAATCGTGACCGACTTCAGTTCTGGAGAAGGGAATACTTCGGTGTTGTACTGCTTGGGAGTAGTACTCTTCGTTCTTGTTGCCGCCGCGTCGCTGTATGCGCGAATCATCTTCCGGCGAAATCTGAGCAGGCTTTCGTGAAAAAATCTGTGGAGTCGACCGAAGAGGGTTGGAAGCGGCGATACATACAGCATGTATCGGCGACAACCAATCGCCGTCGCCAATCATTCTCGACGGTCTATTTGAGTTTGACTATTTTGGCACTGATCATTGCATTAGTCCCGCTGGTGCTGCTGCTGCAGACCATTATCTCCAATGGCTACCACTTCCTTACGTGGTCCTTTCTCACGAAAGTGCCGGCTGAACCAACCATTACCCACCTCGACGCAGTGGGCGGCATCGTTAATGGTCTCGTGGGGACGATTGTGGTCGTCGGGTTAGCACTCACTCTTTCGGTGCCTATCGGGATTGGAATTAGCGTCGCGCTCTGCGAGTTGAAGGGATCAGTGACTGAGACTCTGCGCACGAGCCTCGCCGTGTTGCTCGGCCTACCTTCGGTACTTTTTGGAATATTTGTCGCAGCATTTCTTCTCCGGTTTCATGCTCCATCCTCGGGCGTCGCAGGAATAGTTGCGCTCAGCATTCTGATGGTTCCCGTCATTGCTATCTCGGGCGAGGAGGCGCTACGTAGCGTTCCTAAAACTTACGTCGAGGCGGCTCTTGCCCTCGGCGCTGCGCCATCGAAGGTGATGTCACGGGTCACGATGCCAATGGCGCTCCCACGAATCATCACTGGCATATTCTTAGCCCTCGCGAGGGCGTCGGGTGAGACAGCTCCGATCTTGCTGGTGATTGGAATATCGTCAACGCCGCAGTGGAATCCTTTTAAACAGACCACTGCCTTGCCGACGCTGGTGTGGCAACTGCTGCAAGGTGTCTTTCCCAGCCAGCGTCAAGAATGTTGGGGCGTAGCCATAATTTTAATGGCCGGAGTGCTTACCTTAAATATCATTGGTCGGTCGTTCTTGGCGAAGTCACGATGACATGCCAGCGGGAGTTGAATTCGTAATGAGCGTTAGTGATGTTGAAAGAATTGAACAGGTGTCGAGTTTCGTAAATGGTATTCGAGATTTCGAACCTCCACAGATTGACGCCACTGTCATGGAACTGCGGCAGGTCTCGGTGTCATTTTCTGGTCGTCCCGCAGTGCGTGATATTAGTTTCGACGTAACGCGCAATCGGGTTACGGCTCTGATTGGGCCGTCGGGTTCGGGTAAAACGACATTGTTACGCGCCTTGAATCGACTCCATGACCGAACCAAGACTGCGCAAGTTACTGGCACCATCACGCTCGACGGGGTGGACATCTACGGGAAAGCAATGGCTCCCGGTGTCTTGCGTAGTCGCGTGGGGATGGTCTTTCAGCGACCTAATCCATTTCCCGCAGCCTCGATATTTGAGAACGTGGCTTCGGGGCTGACCTTTAATGGCGTGCGGGGCAAGAGTCTGATTCAAGACTCAGTTGAAGAGTCCCTTCGCGCGGCGGCGTTATGGGATTCGGTGAAGGATCGACTGAAGAGTCCAGCATCTTCTCTGTCGGGAGGAGAACAACAGCGTCTGTGCATTGCGCGGGCACTCGCCATCGAGCCTGAAGTACTACTCATGGATGAACCAACATCCTCACTGGACCCAATTGCGGTTGGTCAAATTGAAGAGCTCATGACCTCACTAAAAGAGTTGGCGACCATTATCATTGTTACCCACAATATGCAGCAGGCCTCACGGATCTCTGACGACTGCGCGTTCTTGCTCATGGCCGACGATCGAGCCGGCGAGTTAATTGAGTTTTCACCCACCGCCAAACTCTTCTCGAACCCAGATGACTCGAGAACCGTGGACTACATTAGTGGACGATTTGGTTGAATTAGAACTGCCTCTGATTTACGTGGTGCGCCCGCCTCTCGAAGGGTACGCAGGGCCGCTAACTACGAAATGCACTATTGAATAGGGCTGAAGAGGATCGGCACAATATTTGAGTAGCCATACGGGTAGGCCGATTGACCATTGACGAGGTTGGCCTCAAAGTAGACGGGGTCGCGTGCCACCACAGTTCCTCGTAACGTGAAGTAGGCAACTCCGTGCGAGTCAGTGAGAGCTTCGACCGGCGACTGACCTTGGGCTCCCGAATTGATGACGGCTTCGGTGTAACTGAGCCCTTGTTGCGTGTAACTAATTTGACCGAGATACACAGGAATGCCAGCGACGTTGACGGGGTTATCGGTGGGACTGAGAACTTGCGCAGCGAAGGTTACGTACTGATTGACGGGGATTGGTTTATTGAACGCCTGAGGGTTGAGCGCGACGTGCCAGAAAGTGGGAGTGAAGGGCGCCGATACGCTCATCGCGGCGGGTGAGGTTGTCAGCGCAACCATTTGGAATCCACCACTGAGCGCCGGTTGCGCAGGGAAATTGGGTGCCTGGAGCCGATAAATAGTCGTTGCGCCGGGACGGAGTTGCCGGGGACCCTTTATGACGAGCCACGGTGCAGTGATGGCGCCACCGCCCTCACTCGTAAAGACCGGTGTGAGCACGTGATTCGTTCGGTTGGTAACGGAAACTTTAGTTCTAATCACCGTCGCGAGTTGACCGGTAGTCGAGACCGAAATTACGTGGAGCGATATTGGTTGAGGGGACAAGGTAACCAAGGCGAGTGATAAGAAGACGAGCAAAAGCGAAAGAGCAAGAGCCGCCTGGCGCCGACCAGTCTTTCGAAGATTGGCCCAGATAGTGAGGTCTGTTTCGGGCACACCACGAAGTGAACTCGCCGCTACCACGGCAGGAAGTAGAAACATAACGAAGTAGTTTGAAAACGATCGTTCTGAAAAGAAGAGAATCAACGAAGGAATAAAGACCAGCAGACCCTTAGAGCGTGGGTAAGAATTTACAAAGAGCACAATGCTGAACAACAACACTGCGGCCGAGAGCGCGCTATAGGCCGCGAGCAAACCACCACCTCGCCCCATAAAGTTCGCAATCGCCACGATGCCCTCACCGGCCGGCACGAGGTGATCAATGAAGGGCGTCAGGATTCCGCGAAACCAAGCACTGGGGTTAATCGCTATGAAGTAGAGATTGGGAATCAAAAAAACAACCAGGAGCCGCCAGAGGTACTGCCACACGACAAAGTACGGGCGTGTCGGTTCGGGGCTCACCAGTCGCTTTTCTAAATAGAGACCAATAACCAGGAACGGCACAATGAACCAGGGGGTTTGCTTAATGCCCAGCGATAGTCCCATTGCGGCTGGTGAAACCCAACGCTGCCAACCTGAGAGGTTGATGAATCGATCCCATCGATACACCGCGATGATGAGGAACGGCACGTACAGAGCGTCGGTCACACCACCGACGGCGAAGCCGGTGAAAATGACGAAGGAGCCGAGCACAATTGCCAGTGGTTTGAACTCTCGTGGAAGCAGAAAGTAAGCAATGGCAACGGCGAGCGCCCAGCCCACCACGTTCATCAGAATCGCCGCCTGTGACGTGACGCCGACGAGTAGGAGCGGTGCGTAGAGGAGAAAACTCAGAGCTGGGTAGCTCAACTGCGTTACGGGCGTACCGTCGAGCCGAAATGTAAAACCATCTGGCGAGACGTGAAAGATTGAAAATGATGGCGCCATCGATGCGGCGTAGGGGTTATGACCGTGAACGAAGAGCTGGGCCGCGTACTGGTCGAAAGCGGCCTCGTCGGTTCCGTATGAGGGTGCGATCCGGATCTGGATCCAACACCAAATAAAGAACAGAATCGTTGAAACAATCAACGCACTCGCGCCCAGCGGTGCGGGATTAGTTTTCCCACTGTTCGACAACGCGGTACTGACGATGACCATCGCGAACAATCCACCTCCGACTTCAGCGAGCGCGAGCCAAGGGTACGAGTCGTTATAACCGAACAGGAGAAAGCACCACGTGAATATGGTCGCTCCGACCAGTACCCACGCGACGCGATCACCCTGGATTCTCACTAGACGTCCTCTAACAGTCAGTGATTACGGAGCCGCGTAAACCTGGATGTTGCCGAACTGGGGTGAACCCACGAGATCGTAGAGATTACCGTTGTTGCCGACGACAATTGCTTGGCAGTAAGCCGGGGCCGGTAGGACTTGCACGGTGGACTGCGTGGCCAGATTTACCACCGCAATATTGTTCACCCCGCCCGCACCTTTAAGTACGTACAGCCTCGATCCATCGGGACTAAACGCGAGCTGTCGTGCGCCCGGGGTCACCGCGAATGTTTGAAACACCTTGCTCGTTGAAATGCTGATTACGGATACCACACCAGAGCCTTGCAACGCGTACACGGAGGTGTTATCGGGGCTTACCGCCACTGAATTTGTTCGAGATGGCATAGGAATTGAGGCGATGATGCGGTGGCTTTGACTATCGATGATTGCCACACTCATAACTTGTCCAACCTGGACGAGAGCGTAAAAGTCAGCACCACCGGTGTTAGCGAGCGCAAGAACTGGGCCTGACACTGAAACCGTACTGAGACTCTTAAATCCTTCGGTCGAGAAAAACTGTACGGCGCCGCCGGTGCCGGTATTAAGCCCGAGGGCCACGACGTTGTTGACGTTGGCGGCCACTGAGGTAGCAGCGCTCGAAACCGGCACAATCGTCGTCGTCCCCTGACCTGATGTCTTGATCAGCTGCAAGTTCGCTCGACCATTGAGGTTGACGAGGGTCAAAATATCTCCCCCAAGGTTAAGTGAAGTGCCACCGATGAGACCAGCGGGGGCGGGGACCACCGAGAGTGGTTTAGCGGAAGATCCTGAATGAGCGCGGCCGTGGTGCTTGTACACGTAGGCACCGCCACCCGCAGCCAGTAACCCAATCACCGTGATTGAGACGATGATCGCGTTTCTCTTTGAATTCTTGATACTCATTTATTCATACCTTTCGGATAGTTAGCTTGTGGTGAATCTGAGAAGATTGTTGGGCCAGTCGAGGCACTTCTATTGTCCTCACTTCGTCTTGGTTTTGACGACCACCTTTCGCTTTGGCTTGGTCGGTGGTGGTCGATCTCCCGTGACGGTTGCGGTTCGATTCGCGCTCAGAGTGCGGATGTGTGCCGAAGTCGTCGCGTGTCGTGCAATGAACTTGACGGGCGGAGCGTGAAGCCGAACTAGTTGGTGCTCGATCGCAATTTGTGTTGAGAAGGCTCGGCCCAGGCCCAAGGTCTTGTTGTAATCGACGCTCCCCAAGTAGTTGGTTCGGCCGGTGATGGTAATCGTCGCGAAGTGGCCCCGAGCGATGAGTTTTGAGCATTTAGCGATAATCGCGGCAGCTTTTGAGGCGGGAGGAATCTTTGAAGAGCCGAAATTAAAGGGGATTGTACAAAGGAGGTATTGAGGGTGGGTAACCGGACGTGGCGCAACCAACTGGTAGAAGTCGCTGAGTCGAATTTTGAGTATCGCTACGTGTGGCCGGATCTGATTTCCGGTAGTTTTCGGCGGCGTTTTACTTACCACGTGACTCGTTCGTACGCTGGCTGTGGCCGCACTCGATTGAATCGCGCGGCCACTGTAGATAACCCACTTTCGACCCACGCTTCGGTACACTCCGTCGTGAATGGTGATTCGGTTGGAGCGAATAATAACGGTGATTGGGATTGGAAAGGGCTTGACAATACTGCGGGCGCCGAGAAAGACACCGATAAAAAATGCGCTCAGCGTTGTCTTTCCCTTGAGGGGCACTAGTTGAGGTATTGAAAGTGCCACGACGAGTTTGTAGGGTGGGCCGAAGTCATTAGGTGGAACGACAATCGTCATGGGAATTCGTGAGTTTCTCACTACGTAACTTCCCCCACGTTTACTCATGGGGACCGCGAGAAGCACGCGTAGTGAAGCGAGTCGGACGTTCGCCCCGACGGCACCTCCGGCGTAGCTGGCCCCCGCGGCAGATGCTGCGGGGGCATTGACCGACGGGAGTATCGCCGTGGTAAGCAAAATGGCCGCCACGAAACCCCAGAGGCCGTGTCCCGTCAACCTTTTCACGGTCCAAACCTACGAAATCGAGATTACGGTTTAGTGAACGAATCGGGCTACTGGCATACGAGAAGGTGAACTTTGAGTGAATGATGCAGACCCGGAGCGCTCGTTGATTCGAGGCTCCGTTGACTGGTTATTTGACTCAATACCCGTGATTGCGAGAAGGACTGCGGACCATTCTTGCGACGATGGGCTCTTAGTAGTTGTACGTGACACGTTGTTCACGAAGCCTTCACACAACGATGGTGTTCAAAATCTGTGAACCACGATCCCTGCTTCAAGTTTGGTTCGGCGAAAGTGCTCGACCAAAGTCTTGACGACTTTAAATTTTTCGTCAATCACGGATTAGGATTCAGGCTTCTATGAGTATTGGTTTGATGCCTCGGCCACTCGTCGAGCCTCACCTCGACGAGGTCGAACGAGACCGAATTTTTGAGTTCGAAGTTCCAGCAATCGACGCAGTACCACCGGCGAGAATTTTCACTCGAGGGGTGGTACTCGTGCTCGTGTTGCAGTGGGTAGCACTGAATGCCTGGTGCTGGCGCGTCTTTTCTTTTTTCAATGTGCGAGTTGACTTCGCTGGTGTTTCCATGGGTTGGTGGGGAATGACCCACGGAAATTGGAACCCACGAATTCCGCTATGGCATCACACCTTTCTTGCCGACCACTTTGAGTTGATCAGTCTGCCACTCTCCTTTTTGTCAAAGGTTTGGCCCTACGACTTTTGGGCGTTCATCATTCAGAACAGTTTCATCACGATGGGAGAAGTGGCTGCGATCCTTTTGGTGGAGCTCTTCGCTCAGAGGTCCTGGTGGCCTTCAGGATTAAAAACGAAGTGGATTACGGTGGGGCTCTTTGTGATGAACCCATGGATTTTTTGGGCGGCGAGTGATGATGCTCACTTTCACGCGATAGGTATGGCCGCGGCTGGCATCCTGGTTCTCTACTTTGCGCTCGCTCAGAAGTGGGTGAAGATGAGCGTTGCCACCGTATTGTGTCTCTCCTGCGCAGACCTCGCCGGTCCGTTCTTGCTTAGTGTCGCCGCCAGTATCTTGCTGGTGGGGTGGCGCCAGTGGCGATTCCGGTTCGCCGGTGTGCTGCTACTGATTACTGGTTTCGGTTGGATCAAGTTCGTCGCCAAAATGGGTGGGGCTGCTGGCTCCAACCTTAAGTTGCACTTCGGCTACCTGCTTGGTGCCAGTGCCAGAAAAGCGACATCAGTTGACGTAGTCGTCGCCATCGCGAAACATCCGGTTCTCGCCGCGGTGCACTTAGGCCACGCCATGGGTTCAATTTTTGGTTACCTCAGTGCGGGTGGACTAGTTGGCATCTTTAGTCCTCTTGGTGGTCCGATGATGCTGACGTTGCTCGAAGGTGGACTGGGCCGCAAGGCGGGCCACACGTTTGGCTCAATTTCAATGTCCCCCTGGCAGATGATTGCCGCAACGTACATGGCGGCTCCATGCTCAGTTATCGCCATCGGCTGGATCATGAGTCGACGCGGCGGTCTCGGTCCATGGTCGCTACGACACAAGCGTGCCATTGTCAGTGTTCTGCTTCTAAATACCCTGATATGGGGCGGCATGTGGATTCCCGACGAGGTGCACAACATCAACCTCACTCGGCCCGGCACCGCCGACGCACTTAGCCACATCTTGAAACTTGTGCCCCACGAAAATCAAGTCTTTGGCTCGTGGGCCGTGCTCGGTCGCTTCGGACAGCGACAGTATCTACGTACGTTCCCGCTCAAGGTAAACCTTCATAAAGAACTGGGATTTCGTCTGTTGACGCCACAAGTTGATTTCGTTGTGGCGCCATGGACGGGACTGGCCTTGCAGGGGCCAAACCAAATTGGAATTCTGGGCGGTCTTTCACGCGATTCAGCAGTGAAATTGGTGTACCACAAGGACCAGGTGTGGCTCTTTTCGTACAATCGCAAACCTGGTCAGAATATTTTGTACGAAGACGTGTCGTACGCCAATATCCCTGGAAGCGTCCTGCCATTTCCCACGAGCGAAGAACCTCAGGCTCACGTCACGAATCAGGGATGTCTTTCCTTCCACCAATCGGGAGGCGGCTACCTTGTGTCGCGCCTGACCCAGCACCTACCGTTGGGAACGTATCAAGCGGTCGTGAGTGTCGATTCGCAGACTCCTCTCGTGCTCGAGGTTCTCGACGCTGACACGCACCAGCTTCTGGCACGGTCGTACGATAACCAAGCGGTAGGCATGCAGTCGCTCATCCTTCCCTTCTCGATTACCGCAAAGAACTTTTATCATGATCCGCTCTTTAAGGGATGGTGGCCCTATCATTTTGCCCAGTTACCACCCTTGCCCGAAGATACGGTGGAGATTCGCTTATGGTCACCCGGTGGCGGCTCTCGGTCAGTCTGCCGACTGTCATTATTTCAGTTGAGCGCCGCCGCAACGAAGACGCCACCAAAGGGGTAGTTGTCAGATTTCACTATCGTGAACTTGAATAGACAACCCCGAGTGGCTCAGAGTCTCTACAATCCGATGAATTTACTTGGGCGTTGCTCCGTGAAAGCGAGTATCCCTTCAACACCATCGGCCGAACGCGAATGTTGCACAATCGAAGCCGCTTCGGCCTCGAGGTGAGAACGGAGTGTGTTATCGCCGGCTGCTCGCAACAGTCGCGCTGCTGCTCCGTAAGCGGCAGTGGGGCCAGCTGCCAGCTGCGCCACAAGTTGCTCAGCTTCTGCAGTGAGCATCTCATTTGCGACAACTCGACTCACCAGCCCCCACGCGAGTGCTTCTTCGGCCGAGAGCACACGATTGCTGAGCGTGAGATCAAGGGCCCGACGGAGCCCAACGTGTCGTGGCAGGAACCAACTCGACGATCCATCCGGCGTGAGCCCAATGGCCGTGTAGGCCATAACGAATTTGGCGGATGTGCCCGCGATCACAATGTCTGCCGCAGCGCTCAGACCAATTCCCGCTCCCGCAGCCGACCCCTGCACGACCACCACGACGGGAGCATCCATCTCGACGAACGCGACGATACCGGCGTGCAGGTGTTTCGTTACCTCTTCTAGATAATGGGGAAGATCTGGTTGATCCACGAATGCCTTTACGTCACCACCGGCACAGAAGTGTCGCCCCTGTGCGCTTATGAGTACGACACGAACGTGGCTTTCGAGGCAAGTTTGTGCGGCGGCTTCGAATTCTTTGGCGAACTCTAAATCGATAGCGTTCGCTCCGTCTGGACGAGCGAGGGTGACGCGTCCGATGCCAGCCTCTATTGCTACGTTCAGCCGAGGTTGGTGTACCACAGGGTCATTAGGCGCGTGTCGTTCAGTTTCATTTGAGTCAGGCATGTACCCACCATTACTGTCCGAAGGGGATTGGCACCTCACTTTGAGGCCACCCACTAGTAAGTGTTGTCAAGAACGTCGTCGTTGTCAAACGCGCAATGCAGATCATGACAAAGCAGTCGCTCGTGGCGCACTCGTGGCAGACTCGGCGTCGTGCGTGCCGTGGTTTGCCATAGTTTGAATTTGTCTGACAATCTTCAGGTTGATGACGTCGACGAGCCTGTGGTCGGGTCTGACCAGGTCGTCGTGCAGGTAGAGGCCGTAGGACTTTCGTATCTCGATGCTGTCTTCATTGAGGGTACGTACCAGATTGCTCACCCCACGCCATTTATTCCGGGCGGCGAATTCGCGGGTCGCGTGGTCGAAGTTGGCGAGTACGTCAGCGATTTCACGGTTGGTGATGTGGTGGCTGGTGAATCAATAGTGGGCGCTCTGGCCGAGCGCGTAGCCGTCTCGCGACTTCAGCTAACGAAAGTCCCAGTGGGGATCAGCACCACCCTCGCCTCCACGGTGCTGCAGAGTTATTCCACGGCGCTCTACGCGTTAACTCGAAGAACAGTGGTGGTGCCGGGTCAATCACTTCTCGTGTTGGGTGCTGGCGGCGGAGTTGGTCTCGCGTGTGTGGATGTGGCGATATCACTTGGCGCATCGGTGGTGGCGGTGGCGTCAAGCCCAGAGAAGCGCAGGGCAGCAACGTCATTGGGTGCTCAGCACGTGATCGATCCCGCATCCGAAGATCTCAAAATGAGAACCCGCGAGCTCTTTAGCACTGGCGTAGATGTGGTGGTTGATCCGGTTGGTGGAACGCTCGCGGAACCAGCACTACGAGCCCTTGGCTATGGGGGGCACTATTTAGTTGTCGGGTTCGCCTCGGGCACAATTCCCAAAATCCCTCTCAATCTTGTTTTACTCAATAACCGATCAGTTATTGGCGTTGAGTCGGCTATAGCTTTTGAAAAAAATCCCGAACTAGCTCGATCTCTGTACGACGACGTAATGACGGGTCTGCGTGAAGGGCACTACCACCCCCTAGAACCAAAAACTGTCTCGCTGGCCGAGGTAAGTGAGACACTTCGGGCGATCCGAAATCGACAGGTCGTGGGAAAAGTTGCCGTGATACCGCGCGAATGGCTCACCTAACGAGCGAACGCACTCAACTGAACGATGCGCCACTGCTGGGGTATGACGCGAGATTGACACCCGATATGAATTACTGATAACAATAATCACTGTTAGGTCGTCAATCGAGGCGAGCGCAGATAGTAATGGGGGGAAGCATGGAGCGCGAAGTAGCTTTAGTGACGGGTGGCGGTGGCGGTCTCGGGCGCAACGTATCGGTTGAACTTGCCCAGCGAGGGGTATCAGTTGTGGTGACCGGACGCACGCAAGCGACACTGGATGAAACGATGGCGGCGGTGAAAGCCGTTGGTGGAGAGGCCCTTGCGCTTGCGGGCGACGTCAGCGATAAACAACATATTGACAAGCTCTTTGCGCTGACATCGTCATCGTTCGGTCCTTGCTCGGTACTTATTCACGCGGCGGCGACCCACGGCACACCAATGCGTCTAGTAGACGTTTCGGTCGAAGAATGGAACCACGTCGTTAACACGAATCTCTTCTCTTCTTTTCTCGTAACGCAGGCCGCTCTCAAACAGATGCTGCCCACGGGTCGAGGATCGATTGTTTTGGTTTCGAGCGCCGGCGTGCTGCGGGGCTTTCCTCTGGCCGCTCCTTACGCGGCGACCAAGTCAGCGCTGCTTGGATTTGCCCGCACTCTGGCGGCCGAGGTGAGCCCGGAAGGGGTGAGGGTCAACGTCTTAACCCCCGGCGCGATGACCACCACCGCCATCTTTGACTCGGCCATGCCCGGTATCGCTAAAGCGATGGGTTTTAGCGAGGACGAGATGATCCCGCTGCTTGAGGGAATGTCGGCCATGCGAAGGGCCGCGACGGTTGAAGAGATGGGTAAAACGGCACTTTTCCTCGCTCTTGACGCAACGGCGATGACCGGGCAGAATCTGGTTGCGGACTGCGGTCTGACGACATAGTTCTTGAAGCGACCCGTAAAGGGGCCTGAGTGAGAAGAAATCACCGAAATTATGACTTTGACTTTTGGTCGGTGCATAAGCCATCTGATCAGGATTTATGATAAAAATGAGGGGCGCTCTTTTAATTACTCGCCGAATGGTTATAATCAATTACATCAAGTGCGCAACTAGCGGCTCGATTGCATTAACTAAGCGATCCTAGGGGGACCGATGAAGCATGGAGTAGTGGCTCGAAAGAGTTTTATGAGTAAGGGAAGTAGGGCAATCGCCACCGTTGCTACCGTTGCCGTATTGGCGGGGGCATCATTTATTCCCGCTGGAGCGGCTACCGCTAAGACAGCAAAAGTGACAGTCGGAATTGCCGCTATTACTGAGCAGTCGCCGAACGTATTGCAGCAACTGGAATACGACAAGATGGCCGCCAAGTTGCTCGGGTTCAAGGTTGTTATTTTGAACGCGAATGGCGACCCAGCACAGATGGCTCAGATCATGTCGGCGCTCGTTAACCAGAACGTCTCAGCAATCATTGACATCGCAATCAACCCTTCACAGGCTCCAGCTGCCTTTGCTGCCGCCAAGCAGAAGGGGATACCAATCTTTGCTCAGGCAGCACCGTTGATTGACCCGCAGCACTACGCCGCGGCAACGTACGCACCGAGTGACGCCAAAATGTCAAAGCTTCTAGCGGCGCAAATCTTGAAGGACTACCCGAATGGTGGTAAGGCCCTCAGCCTTAACGCGTCGGCAATTCTCGCGATTGTGATTCGCTACCAGACTTTGGCCCAAGCCACGTCGGGTGTGGTGCAGGTTGCCGCAACCCACGAAACTGACTTGGCGAACGCCGTGTCCGACACTCAAACTGCAGTGGCTGACGCACTCCACGCGAACCCTTCAATCAATATGATTTGGGGCCTCCAGGACTTCGAGTTCTCGACTGCTTTGCAGACGATCTCCTCGCAGAATCTTGGCAAGGTTGGAGTCTTCTCCTACTACCAGGACCCAGTTGACTTTGGTATCTTGCGCGCCGCCAAGGCCTCGGGTAGCACCCAGCCAATGGCAGTTGCCGACTCACCGGTCTACGACAGTGGTTGGTACGCGTTTGACTCAATGGTCAATAAGTTCATTCTGCACAAGAAGAACTGGGTTACCAGCATGAGCATTCACCCACTGCCCTACACACTGATCACTCCGGACAACGTTCAGGCAACTGGCGACGTCTACAAGTGGCCCAGCTTCAAGCCCTTCTTCGTAAAGCGTTGGAAGAACGAAGGCGTGAAGGTCAAGGGTTAGTACCTGAAGTAGTGCTGACAATAAAGCCACTGGCGGAGTTGTCAGGACCCAATTGGAGGAATCGTGCACCACACCAAAATGTGGTGCACGATTCCTCCTTTTGGGGAAGAATGATGTGAGCATCTCTAGAAGTAGTAATTGAAAGCAACACTCAGTACGCAACAGCAAACCAGCCGAGAACATTGAGGTCCACGAGATGAAGGTTTTTGAAGCAATTGCGAATGCCCTAAATGAAGCATCAGTCAGTGAGATCTTTGGTCTTATGGGTGACGGTAACCTGAAACTCCTCACCTACTGGACTAGTGAGATGGAAAAGAGTTACCACGGCACTCGCCATGAGTCGGCAGCGATCTCAATGGCCGATGGCTACTTTCGAGCTACGGGCGAAGTCGGCGTCTGCACCGTGACGCAGGGACCCGGCGTCACCAATTCACTCACCGCTCTCATCACCGCCAGAAAGGCCGGATCGCAGATACTTCTTCTGGCCGGCGACGTTGCCGAAACCCAAAAGGGATGGCCCCAAGATATCGATCACATGGCAGTGTTCGCAGCTGCGGGGGTCCCCGTTGTGCAGATTAAAGATGCTGACTCGCCTTTCGCCGAAATATTCCGCGCCTATCGATTGGCTCGCTCGTCGGGTGGTCCGGTCGCGGTGAACATGCCAATTGACATCCAAGAGATGGACTGGCGGGCGTGGAACGACGAGCCGGGCGAAGAAGAGACTCTGGAGGGTACAACGTCCGTAGTAACAGATGCCGACTTCGAGCGAGCCGCATCAATGCTGCTCACTGCTCGAAAGCCAGTCATCATCGCTGGACGAGGAGCGGTCGAGTCCGGATGTGAATCGACGCTCATTGAGATTGCTGAACTGACCGGCGCGCTCTTGGCGACGACGCTTCGCGGTAAGGGGCAGTTTGACGGCGATCCCTACCTCATAGGTATCGCCGGAGGCCTCGGGACAAATCTCTGTGCGAAATTAATCGGCGAAGCTGACGTCGCGCTAGTCGTCGGAGCCGGCATGAACGACTTTACGACGATGCACCAGACTCTCCTCGGCGACTCAGCCAGTGTGGTCAACTGTGACCTCGCTCCTCGAGGTATTGGTCGCCCCTCGGGTGAGCTCTGTGAACTGGCCGGTGATGCCGGACTACTAATTCCGAAGTTGCTGGATGCAATCAGTGCGAAAGATATCAAGAATCTCGGTTATCGGACTATTGATTTGTCCGAAGAACTTGCGTCATTTGTGCCAGAGTCGGAGATCACTGTTGCCAACGATCCGAACTACATGGATCCTCGAACGCTCACTATTCGGTTAAACGAATTGTTACCCCACAATCGTGCGGTAGTCACGGACGCCGGTCACTTCTTTGGGAACCCCTGCACCTATATGAGAATCTCTGATGCTCGGTCATTCGTGTGCGGAATCGATTTTGGATCAATCGGTCTTGGTATTGGCCACGCGATGGGTGTCTCAGTCGCCTACCCCGGCCGGCCCATCGTGCTCTTCGTTGGCGACGGTGGTCTCCACATGAGCCTCGGTGACATTGAGACTGCCGTGCGTTATAAATTGCCACTCATCATTGTGGTCATGAACGATGCGGCATTCGGCTCTGAGCTGCAGATCATGGAGCTGTGGGGACTTCCGGTGGAGCTTTCAGTATTTCCCTCGGTCGATTACGCCTCAATTGCCCGCTCGATGGGTGCTCGCGGAGTATCGATTCGAACCTTGGATGATCTCAATGAGCTGGGTGATCTCGCGCTCGAGGAGGGTCCAATCGTGCTGGACTGCGCCATCACCCGCAAGATGAGGGCAGCCTGGCTGGATGAGGCTTTCGTCAGGGAATAGTTTCTCGTTTTGGTTGATGATCGAGCGATGTACCCATGGGACCGCTACCGCAACAGGTTGTCGACCGTGCACAGGGAAATGCCGTCATTTACCTTGTTTTGCTGGAGAATCGGAGCTGAAATTATGTGGGGCCTCACGGAGCATGGAATCGCGAGGCGAGCCGCCCGCAAGGACATATCATGCATATCAATATAAGGTACCCTACGTAGGGCTTCAGGGGTCTTGAATAATCCTGTATCGCCGAAGAATCGGCACTGAGCACAATGAGGGGGGAACGTGGATCAGTTCACTGAGAGTCGTACGACAGCAGAGAGTACTGCGCTGTCACAGTCCGTTGAGACGGGAGTCGAAATTGCGGAGGGTTTTGACCTCGGTAAGAACGCCAAGAACTCCAACAAATTCGTTGAACGAGCAGCTCGGTTCGGCCTCATTGCCGCCCTCTTGTTCATTATCGCCGTTTTTGGAATTCTAAAACCAACGGTGTTCCTCACCATTCCAAATCTCAAGTCGACAATTGCGCTCGCCGCCCCACTGATGGTGATGGCGATTGGATTGACGGTGCCGCTCAGCATGGGCGAGTTCGACCTCTCGATTACGAACAGTGCGCAGCTTTCGGGGGCGGTGATCATGTCGCTCGTCAGCGTCGTGGGCCTCAACTGGGGAGTTGCTGTTTTAATTGATCTGCTCGGAGCAATCTTGGTGGGTAGTTTGATCGGTTTCATTATCGTACGTTCTGGTGTTAACGCCTTCATCGTCACGCTTGGTGCGGGAACCTTTATGGCGGGAATTGAATTTGGTATTGCTCACGGCGCCACGATATTCAATGGTGTTCCACTGTCATACATCAAGATTGGAACGGGCAATATCTTCGGCGTTCCCATTTCAACGTTGGTGGGTCTGGGCTTTGCCTTATTAATTTGGTTAGTTATGGAGCGAACGGTCGCTGGTCGACGAATGCGCGCCATCGGTGGTAATTCTGAAGCAGCTCGGCTCTCTGGAGTAAAGGTCAATCAACTCCGAGCCATTGGCTTCGTCATCGCCGCAATTGCTGGGGTGGTAACTGCCGTGCTCTTCACCGCCTCGTCATCTTCCTACTACCCCAACGCGCTGGGAGCTGAAATGCTGCCGGCGTACGCCGCGTGCTTCCTCGGAACGACGGTCTTTCGCCCCAATCTTTTCGAAGTGACCGGCACCATCATTGGAGTTGCCTTCCTCGCCACGATTCAAGATGGTCTGATTATGGTGGGCGTTTCGTCGTGGCTAGCTCAGGTCGTACAAGGTTCAGTCCTGGTGCTCGCCGTTGTCGGATCGAAGGCCGCATCGCGAAGGCTGGGTTGATATGACCGACCACAGCACGACCTCGTCAAGCGCAGGTCGCGAGAATCGTTCGGACGCGGAAGCGGTCATTGGCGTTCGGGGTATTTCCAAGCGCTACGGCGGAGTGCGGGCGCTCGACGATGTCTCAATGTCGCTCTACCCCGGTGAGGCGCTAGCACTCATTGGCTCAAACGGTGCGGGTAAATCCACACTCGTGAAGGTGCTGACCGGCGCGGTTATTCCCGACTCGGGTGACGTAATCGTGGGCGGCACGATCCACCAATGGAAGAGCGTGAGTGATGCTCGACAGAGTGGGGTTGGTTTTGTTCCTCAAGAACTTGGTGTAGCCGATGACCTCACCGTGGCCGAAAACGTGTTGGCGGCCGGTTGGTTGAGTTCAAAGGGTGTGGTGCGTATTGCCGCCAGCCTGAAAGCCGTTCAAGAAGTTCTTGACATGGTTGGGTTGCAGGTATCAACGCAGACAGCCGTTGGGCGCCTGAGCCCAGGTGAGAAGCGTCTGGTCATGATTGCGCGGACGCTCATCGCTAAACCCAAGATTCTTATTCTCGATGAACCCACCGCCGCGCTTGCCGATCTCGAAGCTGATCGCGTTGCGTCAATCTCGAGGAAACTGGTCAAGGATGGGATCAGCGTTATCTATATTTCGCACCGCATGGCCGAAATTCAAAAGCTGTGTGACCGCGTGTTGGTATTGCGCGATGGTTGCGTGGTCATGGAGGGACCGGCAACAACTGAATTCGTAACTCGGGCGATTGAAGTTGGTCTCGTTGGTTCGAGCGCCGCGAAACATGATGTGGGAACTACGCAGCCTGGATCGACTGTCGAGGCGGCTCCTACCGCGAATGCGGAGTTAGCTCTTCGATGCCGAGGACTTCAAAATCGTCGGTTGAAGGATATTTCGTTCGAAGTACGAGTGGGCGAGATTGTGGGCTTAGCCGGTCTGCTGGGCTCTGGACGTACCGAGATTCTTCGCGCCATTATTGGCGCTGACCCACTGACGTCGGGAGAGATCGAAGTATTTGGCAAGCGGGTGAACTTCAAGAGCCCACACCAAGCGGTTGCTGCGGGAGTAGGACTTATTCCCGAGGACCGACGTAATCAAGGTGGACTGCTGGGCCTATCAATACGAGACAATCTCGTGCTCCCGAAGATTCCATCACGCCGGATGGGTTGGTTGGACCGCGCACGTGAACTAAAGATTTCTAAAGATGCCGTTGACGAATTTGGTATCAAGTGTTCTTCTACGGAGTCCTATCTGTCGTCACTTTCGGGCGGTAATCAGCAGAAAGTAATTTTGGCCCGATGGGTAATGGCGAATTCTCGGATTATGTTGCTGGATGAACCGACTGCTGGAGTGGACGTAGTGGCCAAGGAGGAAATTCTCTCCTTAGTCACTGACCTTGTTCGCCAAGGTCGAGCTGCTGTCATGGTGAGTTCGGAGATCCAAGAATTAATCGACCACTGTGACCGTATTTATGTGATCCGAGATGGGGGAATTTTTGACGTGGTGACTCGAGGGGAGGTGACGTCGTTCGAGTTGGCAGCGATGTGTGCCCAACAAGACCTCGGTGCCACATCGAATGCTCATTGAAGTGCTTCGCCGACTACGAATACTTCGACAGTTGAAGGTAAAAAAGAAAGAGAGAAATGCAACATGACTGACCGAAATGCTATTGAAAATGTTCTAGCTTCTTGGGCGTTGGGATATGACGAACGAGATGTACCGCGCATGGCGAATTGTTTTACTGCTGATGCGGTGATGACGATGGATATTGGGGGCAGTGAGCAGATGGGTCCCTACGAAGGCCACGCCGAGGTGATGAAGCACTTCACCGATCACCACGCGATTCAAACGGACCAGCGTCGTCACGTGACGACCAACGTGGTGATTGATGACGCCACCGCAACATCGGCGACGGTCACGTCGTATCTCTCGCTGCTGGTGACCGATGAGGGGAGTACGCGTCTGCAGGCCACCGGTGTCTATCGTGATCAATTTGTGGTTGATGGAGGTAGTTGGAAGATTCGCCGACGCCATCTCGATCTCGACGTCCACTACTAAATACGGGCTACTTCGCAATGACCACGTCCCGTCGGCTCGACGGACTATTTTCCGTGGAGGAGTTCCGCCGACGAGCTCGACGGAAACTTCCACCCATGATCTTCGACTTCGTTGATGGTGGTGCGCAAGATGAGTCGACGGTCCGAGAGAATATAACCAGTTTTGATGACTGGTGGCTACGCCCCCAAGTACTAAATGATGTCTCGCTTAGAGATCAGTCGGTGAAGTTGTTCGGTCAAACTATGCCAACCCCCTTGCTGCTTGCACCGGCGGGTCTCGCAGGTTTGGTCTGGCCCCGTGGCGAAGTTGCGGCGGCCGCTGCCGCTTCAAAGGCCGGGATTCCTTTTGCCGTTTCCACGGCCTCTAGTTGCTCAATCGAAGAGGTCCGTGCTGCAGCCAAAGGGCTCCTGTGGCTGCAGCTCTATCTGTGGCGAGACCGTGAGGTAACGGGGAGTTTGGTTGATCGGGCACACAACGCCGGCTACGACGCCATCTGTCTCACCGTGGACGTGCCACTTTCTGGTTCGCGTGAACGAGACTTGCGCAACGGTATGACAATTCCTCCCAAGATTCGTACAAAGAATTCGCTTGGAGTCTTACGTCACCCGGGTTGGATGATAAAGATGGCCGGCGCACCCGTCACGTTTGCCAACGTCAGTGATGGCCACCGTGGCAGAACGTTGGCGCTGGGTGCGTACGTTAACAGCCAACTGAATCCTTCAGCTAGTTGGGATGATCTTCGATGGTTACGTGAAAAGTGGTCGGGTACCCTCATCGTGAAAGGTGTCCTCGACCCTATTGCGGCCAAACGACTTGCTGATGAAGGGGTTGATGCGGTGATCGTCTCGAATCACGGCGGACGCCAACTCGACGGAGCAATTCCGGCAATTGCAGCACTGCCTCACGTGGTTAACGCAGTGGGCGGACGGATTCCGGTGCTGATGGATGGTGGGGTCAGACGCGGTTCGGACGTGTTGAAAGCGGTGGCCCTCGGGGCATCGGCCTGCCTCTTTGGTCGACCGTACCTTTGGGGACTCGCGGTGGCGGGTGAAGAAGGTGTTTCGCGCGTGATTGAGATACTGCAGACGGAGATTGATCGAGATCTGGCATTGTTGGGGACACCAACGATGGCGGAGATCTACGGTCAGGCAGATCGATTGTTAATGAATTCGGGCCGCCGGACTTTGTAGTCCAAGGGTGAGTCGTAACGACGAAAGGAATACGAGGTTGACTTCATCAGGGCCCCAAGACCACGCGCCGATGCTCGACGCCGAAAGTGAGCAAGACCGCCCTCAGGTAGAGGCCGCCCGACACGATAACGTCCGCGTGATGTTGATTGATTCGGCTCGTTATTGTGACGAGCGAAATCGTGGTGAAGTCGTTATCGCCGCTTCGTATGGGGGTACTTTGCCCGCTCGCCTCGTGGCACCATACTCCCCGCGTGGGGCAATGTTCCACGACGTTGGTATCGCTGCCGACGGCTCGGGCATTATGGGGTTGGCGTATTTAGAGGCGTTAGGGATCCCCGCAGCTGCCGTTGACGGTGCCACTGGTGAATTGGGTAACGCACAAGATATGTATGACCATGGCAGAATTTCGAGGGTCAACGTACTCGCCGAACGTTGCGGTGTCGAACCGGGTATGTCGGTTATTGAGGCCGCAAAGGCATTGGCAATAAACGAACCCGGTGATATTACGGCCGGCACCAAAGTTCGTCGAAAAGTTGTGGGCGAGATGATCGACGGGCACCGCATTGTGGTCACCGATTCAATTGTCTTCGCTCGCGCTGAGGACTCGGCCAACGTTTTGGTGACGGCCGGACACACCGGAAGTACTGGAGCCAAATTCATCGAAGAGGTCTCCCCCTGGGGTTTTATTTGCGCCGATGGGGGCAGCGCAAAAAATGGTTCGGGCTACGCCGGACTACCAGTACTCGACGCCGCTGGATTAGCCGGGGCTTGCTATGACGTGATGACCGCGGCGATGGGTGACGCCTACGACGCGTGGGACAGGGGCATTATTTCAAGGGTGAATGAATTGGCGAAACAGCGTGGGGTCGCCGTCGGGCAGACGGTGCGAGAAGCCGCGCGACACCTCTTGACCGGTTTGGTCTAATGGGGTTTGTGAATAACGGTGACCTTGCGAACGAGAATGATAATGAACTGACAACTCCTTTTTGGGAGGCGTGCGCGCGCGGAATCTTGGTTCGACCAGTCTGTGATGCCTGTGGCACCAACTTCTTTACGCCGTCACTGGTCTGTCCAGCGTGTCAAAGCACAGAGTGGGCCTACCAGCCCAGCAGCGGCCTAGGTCGGGTGTACAGCTACACCACGGTTCATCGGGGTCCGGACTCGACGTGGGAGGTCCCGTACGTACTCGCGATCATTGACATGAGTGAAGGTTGGACCATGTTGAGCCAACTAGTCATTACCCCACCTGATGAGGCCTCACCTCGAGACGTGATTGGGCTTGACGTCAAAGTGGTTTTCGTCCCTGAAAATCGACCGCCACACCGCGTGCTGCCTATGTTCACACCACAAGAGGCGATGTCGTGAGTGTCGGACGCGCGGTAGCGCGCCAGGCACGACGCCGACCTGATGCTCTGGCGCTTTTCGATCAACAACGTCGCCGCACATGGTCGGAGTTCGACGTACGCACCAACCAGCTGGCGAACGTAGTGCTGGAACATTTCTCGGTCACGACCGGAGACCGGATCGCGTTGTTGTGCCCAAACCGAATCGAGGTAGCTGAGGTACTGGCTGCGACGCATAAGTCCGGTTGCGTGTACGTGGGCTTGAACTTTCGAATGAGCGACAATGATCTGGATGCTGCCTTGGAGAACGCTGAACCACGTCTGCTCATTGGCGCGGGAGAGTTCGCCGAAGAGGGGCGACTGTTAGCGGCTCGACACAATTGTCAGTGGCTTGATCTTGACGACCGCGGCAGCAATGGCTACGAAGCGTTACTGACGTCGGCGTCAGTGGAACCACCAAAGTCATTGTACGAAGCTCGCGGAAGCGAAGATGCCTGCATTGTGTACACGTCGGGAACAACGGGGCGGCCTAAGGGTGTGCTGTTTACCCATGACGCAATGATGCAGCACGCCACGGTCGCGTGCATTGAGTATGAACTATCCCCAGAGAGTCGCTACCTCATCCAAATTCCCCATAACTCGAGCGTCAATATTACGATGATGCCCTGCTTTGTTATCGGCGCGGCATTAGGGTTCGCCGATAATCGGAGCTTCGACCCTGAACGCTTCGCCGACGTTGTCGCTGGCGAACGGGTGACTCACTCATTTTTGGTACCTACCCAACTGATGAGAGTGCTCGAAAGCGGCCCCGGCTTGGTAGAGCGACTGGCCACACTCGAGACATTGGGCTACGGATCATCACCAATATCTCCTGACCGTTTGCGCCTCTTGGTTGACCGGTTTGGATCAATTTTCATCCAGCTGTACGGGATGGCGGAGATTGCTTCGATTGGAACGCTGTTGCGCAAACAAGACCACGCACACGCGTTAAGTGATCAACCAGAGTTACTCCGCTCCGCCGGACAGCCTTCGCTGGCCGTTACCGTGCGCGTCGTTGATGATCAAGGACGTGATGTGGCAGTTCGAGAACGCGGTGAGGTTATCTTTCGCGGCCCTCACCTCATGAAGGGCTACTATCGCGACCCGGAACGTACGGGTGAATCGGTTATTGATGGTTGGATGCACTCGGGCGATATCGCTGAAGTCGATGAGCACGGCTACGTGTACATCGTTGATCGGCTGAAGAACCTCATCATTCGAGGTGGCCAGAACATCGCCCCCACTGATATTGAGAACGTCTTTTACCGTCATCCCTCGATACTCGAAGTGGCCGTGGTGGGCGCTCCGGACATCGAATGGGGTGAACGAATTGTTGCGGTAGTCGTACTTCGCCCCAATAATGAGGCTTCGGCGCAGGAGCTCTTGGAGTTTGCCGCACAAGAACTACCTAAATTCGTTCGACCGGAAGAAGTGATTTTTATGGAGGCCCTGCCTAAGAATGCCGTGGGAAAGATTGATAAACAGGCCGTACGTCGACCGCTGTGGAATGGTGAGCGCCAAGTATGAGTTCGAATCCCCTGCATGAGGTCGCGATTGTCGGGGTCGGACGTACGGCGATGGCCCGGCACCTTGAAACCAGCACGCTACGCGCCTGTTTAGACGCGGCTTTAGCTGCTCTGGCGGATGCTGGTCTGACGGTGCACGATATTGATGGAATTTCTGCTCGCTGGCCCGGACCAGGTGGCACCGTGTTTCAACCCGGTTCATCGGATTGGTCCAAGCTGCTCGGTGTGCCGTTACGTTGGATTGGTGATACGTACCCACAAGGGGTACCGGCCGCGCTCGAGGCGGCGGCGGCAATCAGCACAGGACAGTGCGAAACAGTGCTCGTCGTTGGTGGTCAGGCCGACCTTGCGGGTGGCGGGAAAGTTGCTTCGTACACTCGACCCGACAACGAGTTTCTCTCGTGCTGGGGATCAATTACCCAGGCTCAGTTTGCACTGGTTGCTCAGGTCTACTTCGATCGATACGGGCCTGATCGTGAACGGCTCGCCTCCCTTGCAGCAATGATTCGGAACTCGGGATCAAAGAATCCCAAAGCAGTGATGAGTGGCCGAGGTCCGTACACGTCGGCTGACGTGCTGGCGTCACCAATGATTGCGAGTCCTTTCCATCTTCTTGAGGTTTGCTTGGCGACCGAAGGTGCCGCCGCCATGGTGCTGACGTCACGTGAGCGTGCTCGAGACCTTCCTCAGACGCCGGTCCAACTTCTGGGTGGGGCGTGTGAATGGTTCCGCCAGCAGTATGTTGACCCCCCGAGGTACGACGAAGTCGGACGAATTGGTGAAGACGCTGGGCGACGTGCCTTCGCCATGGCCGGTATGGTACCCGCCGATGTTGACGTGCTCGAGTTATACGACATTAATATTTTCGAAGTAGTCCGCCAGTTAGAGGTACTCGGGTTTTGTGGCGAAGGTGAAGGTACCGACTTCGCTTTTGAAGCGGGAATTAGCGAAGACGGCCGACTTCCGATCAACACTGATGGTGGCCTTTTGTCGTTCGCGCATATTGGCTGGGGTGGACCCACCTTAAAGATTGTTGAAGCGGTGCACCAGCTAAGGGGCGAGGCAAAGTCGGGACAGGTGGCCGGGGCTCGCACGGCATTGGTGACGGGGGCCGGTTCGGGAGCGCAGTATCACAACGTTTTGGTGCTCGGTCGAGACGATTAGTCAGTACTGCTCAAGGTTGGGCGTATCTGGTCGCCCATCTAGAATTCATTATAATCAAATTCATAAACTAAAACGGTGGCGTGAGTGACGAACTCACGAGTCGTGAAAAGGGGGAACTGTATGTCGTTGAAGGATGTAACGATTGTCATTACCGGAGGTGCTCGAGGAATTGGGGCGGCCACTGCAGCAATGGCCGCAGCACGTGGCGCCAACGTAGTCATCTCGGATGTAATCGATGAGGTCGGTGAAGCCACCGTCGCAAAGATCATCGCTGCGGGGGGCCGAGCAATTTACGCCCACTGTGACGTGTCCTCACAATCTGATGTCACCGCACTAATGGAGACCGCTGCAAAGCACTTTGGTGGTATCGACGTGTTGCACAACAATGCTGGTATCCATGAGACCATGATTTCAAAGGACTTCACCTTTGAGTCAATGTCCGTCGAGACATTTGATCGAGTGATGAATGTTAACGTACGTGGAGTTTTCATGTGCACCAAGGCGGCACTTCCGTACTTGAAAAAGAGTAAAAAATCCCCATCGGTGATTAATGCGGGATCGACCGCATCCTGGGTTGGTTATCCATTCGGCCTGGCGTACGGAACGAGTAAGGGCGCAATTGCGTTACTAACTAAGAACCTTGCGGTGGCTCTGGCACCCTTCGGGATTCGAGCGAATTGCTACTGTCCGGCCTCGGTAGACACTGACATGGTGAAAGATGTCACTGCAACACTGATGGCCGCGGCTCCGGCCGACGCCGACACTGATAGCGGTGGTAGCCCGATTGATACCCACCTCGTTCATCGAATCGGTGAACCCGACGACGTGGCCGAGTTGGTCTGCTTCTTGGCAAGTTCGCAGTCATCGTTCGTGAACGGTGTGAACTGGTTGATTGACGGTGGCGTGCTCGCCTGGCGTGACAGCGTGCAGTCGCTGGGGATGTAGCAAAACTAGTCATTACGCAATTGAATTGAAAAATGGGGGCCGTATTGCTATGACCCCCATTTTTCGGTCTCAGGGGAAATGAGAAATTGTGGAACGTTGTTCCTGCTGTAGGTTTTCGCCTTTAGCGGGGGGTTAATTCGATGTGCAGTTCCTTTATACCGCGCAAGAAGTAACTGGCATTAAATTCAAAGTCGTTAGCACCCTCGACAAACCTCATCGACTCAACTCGGTTAACGAGAGTCTTGAACGCCCAGTACATTTCACGTCGAGCGAGTGGAGCGCCAAGGCAGAAGTGCTCCCCGAGTCCGAAGCCCAAGTGGGCCTTGGAGTGTTGACGGTCAAGGTCAATTTGATCGGCGTGTGGGAAGTGGCGCTCGTCACGATTACCCGCCGCGAAACGAACGTTGACAATTGAACCGGCAGGAATCTTGACACCGTGCATCTCCACGTCCTTGGACGTCTCACGCAACAGACCTTGAACTGGACCTTCGATTCGAATGACTTCCTCGGAGAAGATGGGGATGTACTTTTCAGGGTCTTCGCAGAGTCGTTCCCACAACTCGGGACGCTCAATCAGGGCCACCATTCCGGCTGCGATTGAATTCGCGGTGGTCTCACTACCCCCAACGAAGAAGTCGGCCATCATCTCTGAGTGCAGCTCGTTGTCGTTGAGCTTGCGTCCCCATTCTGGAATTTCCTTGTTGACAACATCGCTGAGCAACGTGTCTTCAGGGTGCTGACGCAGACGTTCAAAAATTGGCTGGAAGTACTGCTGCGCTTCAACTTCTTTCTTCGCTGACCACAGCCGCTCTTCGGGAGTCTGCATCAGACCGAGTCGCTGGACCCACGCGTCGGTCCACTTCTTAATCTGGGGCATGTCGGCTTCGGGCACGCCCATCTGCTTACCAATCGTGTACAGCGGAACGGGTACCGCGTATTCGGCGACCCACTCACAGCGTCCTTTTTCGATAAACGCGTCCATCAACTTATTGGTGAGCTGCTCTACGTAAGGATCGAGTTCGGCGATTCGTGACGGACGGAACGCAACTTGGAACATGGAACGCAGTTGCCCGTGCTCGGGTGGGTCTAGAGCGTCGAGTGTTCCGACGGTCTCCCAACCCTCTTCAACGTAGACCTGCTTGATTTTTCGTTCCCACTCAGCTTCGGCGTCCATGCGCGCAGCTTCTTCGGGGTTGCTCGGACGAACTGCCTTTTCGGTCATACCAGCGGCACTACCGACTCGGTTAGTGAAAGTCTCGCGGTCCATAAGGACTTCGCGAATGTCGTCATAACGAGTCACCACGTACATACCGGTCTGAGGGTCCTGCCAGACCGGCGCTTCATCTTGGAGTTGTTTGTACGCGGGATAGGGACACCGATTCACCTCGGGGTCAAAGAAACTAATTTCCTCGGTTGAACTCATTTTTCCCTCCCTGGTTTTGGAACGCTGGAGCCGATGAGGCTATCCGAAGCGAACTAATAATTAATTTACCTAATAATGATTATGCTATCTAAATCTGATATGTGCAAAGCGTGAAACTACTGGGCTCAGTGGAAGAAAAAGTTACCAGAGGGTAGATTTCCCTCGTAGAAAGACCTTTCGGCTGATCCAGAGCTAATCATGTTATAATGTAAATCAATATCACGAATTATTGTAGTTGGCCGTGCGGAATTGAAAAGTTGGTCTCGACCGCCCGATTTGCTGTTGGGCAGGGCAGTCACCCGACCATCTTCGAGGATTCAGTGAATTCGTTGTGGCATCGAAAGCAATCGTTGTCCTGTGGGTGGGAGAAGATATGGAACAGTTGGCACAGATAACCAGCCTGCTCGCGAAGTACGCGGTGGGTAACGACACGAACAACGTGCCGATGATTGGCGAATGCTTCACCGATGATGCAGTCTTCGAACTTGTAATCAATGGCAACGATGGCCCACCTCTTGTATTTAACGGGCGAGAAGAGATTGAGGAGCTGATGCGCTCGTCGATGGAGTCTCAAGGTGATATTCGTCGACACTTTTCTACAAATCTTCGGATTATCGCGCTCACTGAAACTACGGCACACATTACGTCCTACCTTCTGCTGGGTGTGGCGCAGTATCGAGGTTTGCAGATTAAGCAGAGTGGACTGTACGAGGACAACATTGTCTGGGGTCCGGCGGGTCCTCAGTTTGCCCGTCGCCACCTCACTATGGATGGGATTTTCGACTAAGTAAGACCCTACCGCTACTGAAATCGCTGCGGTGGGAAAAGTTGGATTAGAGATATTCACACACAATCGTAAGTTTTTTGAGGAGATTCGAGATGACGGTAATCCAGTCTGGAGCGGCAATTGTTGAATTAGCTGGCGAGTTTTCGCGACGCGAGATTGCGCCTCGCGTAGCGCAGTACGACCGCGATGAAAAAATCCCGCGCGATCTGCTCGACAAAATGGCTGAACTTGGTTTCTTCGGTGGGGTCGTTCCCGTCGAGTGGGGTGGGCTTGGTCTCGACTACCGCACCTTCGTCGCCTTCGTTGAAGAAGTAAGTCAAACTTGCCACATCATGGGGACCTTGGTTTCGATGCCTTCGGGGCTTGTCGGAGCCGGTATCGCCAATTTTGGCACTATCGAGCAAAAGGAACGTTGGCTACGCCCCCTCGCGGAAGGGCGAATCTTTGGCGGTTCTGCAGTGACCGAGCCCCGTTCCGGTAGCGACGTCGCCGGGATGGACACTACGTACAAGAAAGATGGCGAGAGTTATATCCTCAACGGCACGAAAGCGTGGATCTCCAACCTCGATATTGCTGATTTCTTTCTGTCGTTCGCAACGAAGGATCGTTCGCTTCGCCATGCTGGCGTCACCGCGTTTCTCATTCCGCGTGATACCCCTGGATTGGAACTAAACCCTTATCGTGACAAGCTGGGCTTTCGACCCATTTGCACTGGTGAAGTGGTCTTTAAGGATCTGCGCTTAGGACCGGACGCGCTACTTGGCGAGGAGGGTCACGGCTTTGAAGTGGCGATGACCGCGGTCGAACGGGGTCGCCTCGGAGTGGCCGCTCGCTCGGTAGGTGTCGCACAGGCCTGTCTCGATCAGGCAGTCTCATACGCGAAAGAGCGGATTGCCTTTGGTCACCCAATTTCCGAGTTTCAGATCGTGCAGTCTAAGGTCACCGATATGGAAGTTGGAGTGCACACCGCGCGGTTGCTGGTCAACGACGCGGCTGACGCACTCGAGCGCGGCGAGCGCGCTCGTCGGTTGACGAGCATGGCCAAAATGTACGCCAGCGATATCGCCTTTCGGAGTGCAACGGATGCGTTGCAGATTCACGGTGCCTACGGAGTGTCGCCGGAGTACGCCATTGGTCGACTGTTCCGTGACGCAAAAGTTCTTCAAATCGTTGAAGGTAGTAATGATCTGCACCGTGCGCTCATTGGCGAAATGGCACTGGGTATCCGGGCTGATTCATAATGCACGTTGGGGTCGAGGCGATTGGTACCTACGTCCCTTCGGGCAGATTGGCAATCAGTGAGCTGCGTCAACATTGGCCCGGTGTCCCCACCCCCGGTGGAGTAAAGACCGTTACGGTTGCTGGGTACGACGAAGACATCGTCACCATGGGTGTTGAAGCAGCGGAAGCTGCATTGTCGGGCGTTACCGTAGCGTCAGTTGATCTCTTGATTGTCGCGACCTGCTCGTCGCCCTATACCGAGCACTCGGCCGCGGCCGAAATTGCTCGGGCCTTGGCGCTCGAACCGACGGCGGCAATTGTTGACGTGGCTGGCTCAACGCTCGGCGGGGTTAATGCTGTCGAGATTGCTCGCGGTGCGATTGTGGCGGGTAACGCTACGCGCGTGCTCGTGGTTGCCGCGGAGCGACGTCGCGGTGCTCCGGGTTCTGCGGTTGAAGCGCTAGGCGCGGGCGCGGTTGCGCTGCTGATAAGTAGTGAGGCCACTTCGACTTTGGGACCGAGTGTTTCGTACCGGCACGGTGTGCCGACGAGGTGGCGATCAGAAAGCACCGGAGTGCTGCGTAACTACGACGACCAGCGCTATGAACTGGTGGGTCAGATTGAACCCGCGCTGAAGGGCGTGCTGAGCCAGTTGGCGCCCGGCGCGACGCAACTCGCCGTTGGGCCGCTGGACGTTCGATCACGCACTGCACTGCTGCGCTCGACGAATTTTGACGCGACAGATTCATCGTTTGACTTCTCCCAAACAGGCGAGCTCGGAAGTGGTGGCCCACTCTTTGATCTTGCGGGAGTCGTGACCAATCAAGAATCGGTACTAGTCGCCTGCGTTGGGGTGGAGTCTGGTTCGGGGGCGACTGGCTTCACACTGGACGTGAATGGACCAATCCGGGTCACCGCGCATCTTCCCGAACCCACACCCATCAGTTACGTAGAGTATTTGCAACGTTTTGGCGTTATTGAGGGTCCGATGCCCCCGTCGCCGATTGTCCCCTACGCCGCCACACCCGGTGCGGCACGGTCTGATTTGGAGGGCAGTCTCACCGGCGCCAGGTGTGTCGCGTGTCAATCGTTCAACATCCCACCGCGCCGTCTCTGTGTCGATTGCGGAACCAGCGAGTTCACTTTCGAACGAGCAGTGCGATTTGGCGAAGTGGTGACGTTCAATGTGCAACACGTGGTCGCGGTGCACCCCGAGCCGGCTCCGGTAGCAGTTGGAGTGGTTCGCCTGAAGGGCGAGACCGGTTCACGAGGTGGACAGATTTCGGCGATGTTCTGTGACACCAAACTTGATGAATTAAAGGTTGGTACTGCGGTGAAAATTGTCTACCGGCGTCTCGGTGTCGATGATGGCCTGGTCAAGTACGGCTGGAAAGTTCGCTCCGTCACCGACTCGAGCGACGAAGTCACCCCCGGGAGGTTGTCGTGATTGGTTCTGGGGTATCAATAGTCGCGGCGAGCATGGTTCGTTTCGGTGAACGTTTTGAATCAAGTTACGAGGACCTGATGGTCGATGTGTGGAATGCACTGCTCGCTGACCCCGAAGGTGACCTCACTCCAGACCGTGTGGAGGCGGCGTGGCTGTCGACTGCATTGGGTGGACTGATTCGACGTGAGGCGGTGACCGGCGCGAGTCTCGCCGACCCACTCAATTTTTACCCTCGCCCAGTTACTCGCATTGAGAACGCCTGCGCTGGTGGAAGTGACGCGATTCGCAACGCTGCGTTCGCCATTGCGGCGGGGATCTACGACGTGGTGTTGGTATTGGGTGTCGAGAAGATGCGCGACCTACCAACGAAGGCCAGTCTCATTGCCCAACGCGGGACGATGAGCCATCTTTGGTGGCATCCTCGCGGGGCAACGTCGCCGTATCTCTTTGGTCAGCACGCGACCGTCATGATGGAGCAAGGTCGAATAACCCGTGAGGATATGGCATTGGTGTCGGTCAAGAACCATGATCATGGCGTCTTGAATCCGAATGCGTTTATGCGAAAGCCCGTAACCGTCGAGCAGGTTCTGGCGTCGCCACCGATCTGTGAGCCACTCACCGTCCTTGATTGTTGTCCTACGACCGATGGTGCGGCCGCGCTGATTCTCTGTCGTAGCGAGCTGGCGCATCAATTCACCAGTGCGCCAGTCGAACTGGTGGCAACGGGACTGGCAACGGACACCATGTACTCGCATACGAAGCCCATCTTTGGCGAGCAGGCAGGTCCCACTCGGGCTGCGCTTGATGCTTACAAAATGGCCGGCATCGCGCCATCGGATATCGACGTGGCCGAACTGCATGACTGTTTCACTGTCGCCGAATTGCTCGCCTACGAAGATCTCGGTTTTTGCGAACGAGGCGGCGCGTCGGCCTGGCTTCGCTCGGGCGCTCCTTCGCTCGGTGGTTCGTTGCCCTGTAATCCGAGTGGTGGACTTCTATCAAAGGGTCACCCCATTGGTGCAACGGGGGTTGCCCAACTCTGTGAAATCTTCTGGCAACTTCGTGGTGAAGCTGGAGAGCGACAGGTTGAAGGAGCCCGAATTGGGTTAACGCACAACGTCGGTGGTAACGGTCAAGTGACGTGCGTCAATATTGCACAACGGATGTAGTGAACGAACAACGTAGGAGAAAATCGTGAAGGTTGCCGTAATTGGAGCAGGAACTATGGGTTCGGGTATCGCACAGGTGTGTGCCATGGCGGGCCATGTGGTCGTCGTCGTCGACAGTGACCCAACCAAGGGTGACCTTGCTCTCGAGTCAATGAAAAGTAGTCTCGCCAAGCTTGCGTCGAAGGACCGACTCGGAGGCGAACTACCCGATCAGGTTTTGGGCCGGGTGAGTACTGTCACCTCAATCACCGCGGCGTGCGAGGGCACCGACGTGGTGATTGAGACGGTGGTCGAGCGACTCGAGGTGAAGCACGAAGTATTCCGGGAGGTTATTGCCGCCGCTCCGAGCGGTGCGTTGCTAGGAACCAATACGTCACAGCTGTCAATCACTCGAATTGCGTCGGCCCTGGGTGACCAGGGTGGCCGCCTCGTTGGTATGCATTTCTTTAATCCCCCAGTACTGATGCGGTTGGTAGAGCTAGTGGTTGGACTCCAAACCACTGAGGAGACCGTTACTCGCGCCGAGGCCTTTGCGCAGGGTTTGGGTAAAGAGACGGTGGTGTGTCGAAAAGACAGCCCTGGTTTCATGACCTCGAGGGTCTCAGCCATTGTCCGACTGGAGTGTTTAAAGATGGTTGAAGAGGGGGTGGGCACGCCCGCCGATATTGACAAAGCATTGCGCCTCGGGTTGAACTTTCCAATGGGTCCGTTGGAACTGGGTGACTTCAATGGGCTTGATACGTACCTTCACGCCCTCGAGGCGCTCGAAGTCGCTCACGGTGAGCGATTCCGACCGACCGTGACGCTGCGCAACTTGGTTGCGGCGGGACGGTTGGGTCGAAAGACTGGTTGGGGAATCTATCGCTACGGTGCCGACGGAGCGAAGGTGGAAGAGCATGGCGCTTGAACCAACCTGGGTGAGTGACCTAGAGGCGACTTCACTAACTATTGAGGGCGCGGTCGCTACCGTTACTTTGCAACGCCCCGATGCGGCAAATGCTCGTAACCAGACCATGCGCACAGAACTCGTTCAGATTTGGGATCACGTTGGCAGTCGAGCCGACGTCAGCGCGGTCATTCTCACCGCCGCCGGTGATCGTTTCTTTTGCGCGGGGATGGATTTAAAAGAAGCGGGTGCGCCCGAGTCGCCCGCCGAACGTCGTGACCGTTTGAAGTCAAGTCGCGACATTGAACTACTCGCGTCGCTACCCCAGCCGACCGTGGCGGCGATAAATGGTTACGCCCTCGGGGGAGGATTTGAAATGGCGTTGGCGTGCGATATTCGACTTATCGCGCAGAACGCGCAAGTGGGACTCACTGAGCTGACGCATGGTTTAGTACCTGGTGGTGGTGGCACACAGCGCCTGCCGCGGCTGATTGGTATTGCCCGAGCCGCAGAAATGCTCTACCTCGGCTTACGTCTGAGTGGACCCGAAGCGCTGGCGTGGGGCGTCGTCAACCGCTGCGTTGCGCCCGAGGAGCTTCAGTCGGCCGCCGCTGAGCTGGCGTCCGCGATCGCCGCTCAACCTCATCGGGCACTGATCTACGCGAAAGAACTCCTCCGGATGAGTGCCGAGGTTGCGCAGGCACCGGGAATTGAGCGTGAACTTGACGTGCTACTCACCCTGCTCGCTGATCGGCAATCTCCGAACGATTAGCCCAGTCACTGCACCAGTGACTAGTTGGAAAGACCCAACAGTCGCTGGGCGTTGGCTCCGAGAATCAGCGTGGTCTCATCATCGTTTAACCCGAGATTTCGAATTGCCGCAATCTCCGCGGCTGGTTTGGCGGTGGGCCAATCTGATGCGAACAAGACCTGTTCGGCACCGTGTCGTCGGATTGTCGCGCGGACTAGTTCGGGATCGAGCGTGGCGAGGCTCGGCGGCCACGAGGTGTCAATCATGATTGGTATGTCCGCCAACGCTTCATGCGCTTGGTCGAGGAAGTGGTAGCCACCGAAGTGACAGGCCACGAGTGAGAGTCGTGGAAATGTTGTGGCAATCTTGGCGACCATCTGGGGAGTGCACGTGGTGCCATCACCCCCACCACCATCACCCACGTGGGTGATCACACAAAACTCACCTTCCAGGGCGGCCAGGGTATCGAATAATGCCGGGGAGTCAAGGCTGAATCCTTGAAAGACGGGATGTAACTTGACGCCCGCAACATTGTTGTCGCGAAGGTGAGCAAGATTTTCCTCGGGCGACACCAACGGGTGAATCGTGCCAAACGGAATGAAGCGAGACCGGTCGAGCGACCCCGCAAAACGGTTTGCTGACGCGAGTTGGGCGGGTGTATTCGCTACGGTAAGACAGACCGAACGGTCAACCCCGGCCTCGTCTTGCGCGGCAGCGAGTCCGGCTACGGTGCCATCACCAAAGAGATCCATGCCAGGGATGTTGCCCCCGAGCGCACGCGGGGCAATTGCGTCGGGCCAAACATGGTTGTGGAAGTCAATGATCATGATGCCCGGCCTACAGTTTGGCCGACTCACCACCGTCGATGACGTAGGTGGCGCCGGTTACGAAGTCCGAGAGCGGCGAAGCGAGGTAGCAAGCAAGGGCCCCAATCTCTTCGACGTCGCCCATTCGTCCAGTGGGTATTTTTCGAAGGCGTCGCGCGAGCACGTCAGGGTTTTCAAGGACGGCTTGCTGCGCGTCGGTGGCAAAGGCACCCGGGGCAATGGCGTTGACCTGCACGTTGAACTGGGCCCACTCACCCGCGAGCGCCTCGGTAAAGCGCAGTAGTCCGCCTTTGGATGACGAGTAAGCGGCCAGAACGGGCTTGCCGCGCAGACCCGAAGTTGAGGCAACGTTGATTACTTTTCCACGACGCTGTTCGAGGAAGATTGGTCCCGCAGCCTTGGCGAGGGCTACTGGAGCGAATAGATTGACGGCGAAAACGTCAGACCATGTGGACGCCGGCATGTCGATAAAGGCGCCGGCGGGAGCGATTCCCGCGTTATTCACAATCACGTCGAGTGCTCCAAATTTCGACAGGGCCCGAGCCACGAGGTCGGTCACCTGCTGGGGATCAGCGACGTCACACACCACTGCTTCAACTGAGGTGGGGAACTCTTCGGCGAGAGCGGTGAGGGCTTGTGCACTACGGGCAGCTGCGACAACCCTCATTCCCTCTTGCGCGTAGGCGCGCACGATTGCTTCGCCTAGTCCCTTGCTCGCCCCCGTGACGATGGCAACTCGTCCACTTATCTGCATATCCACGCTAGGAGACCTCGCTACCAAGTTCGCGGGCGATGCCGAGTCGAAGAACTTCTGAAGCGCCTTCGTAGATGCGCATGGCGCGGGCCTGGCGGTAGCAGCGCTCAATTCGTGAATCGTGGATAAGTCCCCAACGCCCCATCACTTGGACGCAACGATCTACTACCCGAGAGCACGCCTCCGTGGCGGCCAACTTCGCGAGTGACGAGTGTTCGAGGTGACGCTGCGGATCTTCTTGAGCGAGTTGGGCTGCTTGGTAGGTGAGCAGGCGAGTCGACGCAACGTCAGCCCACGAGTCAGCGAGTAGTCCCGCGACTGGACCGAGACGCAAGAGGGGGCGCCCGAACTGTTCGCGCGACCGTGCATGTCGCGTTGCTTCTTCGAGGGCTCGTTGGGCGAGGCCAACCGCAGCGCCCGCAACTGAAATTCGAAAGACCGCCAGTGTCGCGAGCACAGGGGCGAGACCTTTACCGGGCTCACCAATTCGTGACGAAGCGGGAATAGTGACCGAATCAAGCAGCACGTCACCGAGCACGTGCGGCGCAATAAGTTCTGGGGCGGGACGAGTCGAAAGTCCGGGAGTGTCGGCGGGCACTAAAAATGCCGAGAGGCCCAGGTCGCCCTCTTTCGCGAGCACGGTGTAGTAACCGGCGGCGCCCGCGTTAGAAATGAATGACTTGTGCCCGTCGATGACGATGGAGTCGCCGTCTTGGCGAGCGGTCGTGACAATGCTCTTGAGATCGGAGCCGGCAACGGGTTCAGTGAGTGCCAGGCCGGCCAAAACCTCGCCGGTAGCGACTCGTGGAAGCCATTCGTCCTTCATAGCGCTTGAGCCCGCAACTGAAATTGCGAAACTCCCAATCCCTTGCAGGGCGAATAGGGAGTCGGCGTGCGAGCAGACCTTCATGAGTTCTTCGCGAATGAGACACACCGCGAAGGGGTCGACTTTTTCGAAGGCGCCCCCGTACTCGGCGGGGACGGTATAGCGGATGAGACCACTGTCGCGAACCGCCTGAAGGACGCCGGGATGTACGTCGTTGCTCGCGTCAGCCTCGACCGACATCGCCTCGAGACTGTTGGCAAAAGTCTCCGCTTCGAGTCGAATCGCCTCGTACGACTCGGGTAACCGGGCTAAAACGTTCATCGGTCTCCTCGAAAATCTGCCTAATTAACTATTTTGGGGGAATCTATTATAACTATACATATGAAATCAATACGAGAGAATAGAACTCATGGCGGATGACATCTCTCAGATTGAGCTCCTCACTAGCTCTCGTGGTCGCATTACGGCGATGGACTCTGCTTATCACGTCGATGAGTCCAATCGCAATCGCGATGTTGTAGTCGCGGCCTCATACTGTGGAGTCCTGCCAGCCCGGTTCATGGGGGAGCACCAACCGCGTGGTGTCGTCGGCGTTGACTGTGGCATTGGTCCCGAAGGCGCATCAATTGCTGGGCTGTGGTATCTCGAAGCGCTCAATATTCCCGCAGCGACCGCCGCCATTGAAACCGTTCTTTTGGGCAACGGTGAAGATGTCTATCGAAATGGAATTGTGAGTCGACTCAACCAGCCTGCCGCTGACTGTGGCGTACTCGCCGGAATGACAGTGATTGAAGCCGCACAACTCATGCTTGACGCGGATCCCGTGGCTTCGAGCGCTTCGCAAGTAACGAATCGACACGTAGTCTTCGAGTCGTCCACTGGTCGCCAAGTGGTCTGCACTGACTCCATCGCCTTCGCCCTCCCCGAGGATCGCCATCACAACGTGCTCGTCACTGCCGGTCACACTGGACGTAGTGCCGTCCCCTATCTGGAATCCGCGCAGCCCTACGGTTTCATTTGCTCCGATGGAGCAATGGGGAGGGACCGCTCGGGCGTAGTGGGGCTTACCATCATCGAGCCAATGGGGATCCCCGGCGCCACGGTTGACGCTCGTGGCGCTCGGATGGGAAGTGGCCAAAGCTCCTACGAAGATGGCGTGATCAGTGCGTGTAATCGTTGGGCGCTCGAAGCGGGTGTCACGATTGGCATGCGGGCCGATGAAGCAGCCCGGCTACTCGTTGAGTTCGAGCGTCCTTCGCGAGGTTAAGTAGTGCACGAGTAGGGCTACCACCCCAGTGAATTGCGAGTAGAAGAAAGACGATTATAATAATTACTAGGAAATAGGGGGGTAGTAATGGCTGAGATGCAGACTGATGACCGGGGAACTTTGCTGGCGGTGCCTACTGAACGCCACGAAACCCACGGACTTTTACCGGACCCCGAGCAACAAGAAGTCCGGTACACGGTGATTTCTGTCGATGATCATCTAGTCGAACCACCTCATATGTTTGAAGGCCGACTGCCTAAGAAATTTCAAGAGCTGGCGCCAAAGTTGATCCCTCAAGGTGATGGTAGCGAGGCGTGGGTCTTTGACGACAAGACGTATCTGCAAGTCGGCCTCAACGCCGTGGCTGGCCGACCAAAAGAAGATTGGTCGCTTGAAGCTACTTCGTTCGATGAAATTCGCCCCGGCTGCTGGGATATCAACGCGCGAATTCGTGACATGGATCTTGGTGGCATTTACGCCTCGACGAACTTCCCTTCACAGATCAGCGGTTTTTGTGGTTCGGTCTATTCGCGATGCAGTGATCCAGAACTCGGCCAAGCAGTGACGCGAGCGTGGAATGACTGGTTTGCGGAAGAATGGTGGGCTCCGTACCCGGATCGAAGTATCCCCATGGGTATTACGTGGCTTACTGACCCCGAACTTGGGGCTAAAGAGATTCGACGTAACGCGGCACGTGGGTTCACTGCAGTGACACTGCCCGAGCAGCCTCACCGGATTGGTCTCCCATCGGTATCGTCTCGTTACTGGGACCCAATTATTCAGGCCTGCGTGGATACCGATACGGTGATCTGTCTTCACGTCGGATCATCTGGACTTCTGCCCAGTGCCGATGACGCACCGAAGTTGCAGCTCGCTTCCACACTTTTCTCAACACTTTCGATTGTTACCTGCGCTGAGTGGCTGTGGTCAAGCATCCCCGTTCGCTTCCCCGACGTGAAGATTGTCTTATCGGAAGGCGGGATTGGCTGGGTGCCAATGCTGCTTGACCGACTTCGTTTTATTGCGGACCACTCGGGACTACGCAGTACGGCGTGGCCCGATGGAGCGCCGAGTCCGGCCGAAGTGTTACTTCGCAACTTCTGGTTCTGCATGCTCGATGACCCGTCAGTGATGCCCATTCTCGATCGAATTGGCACCGATCGCATTCTCTTTGAAACTGACTATCCACATGCAGACTCGCTGTGGCCCCGGGTGCAAGATACGGCCGTTGACCTCTTGGGGGGGCTACCCGTTGAGACAATTCGTCAAATCACTTACGGAAATGCCGCCAAACTCTTCCGGCATCCACTCCCCGCGAATCCACTTCCCTAGTTACACGTTCGATAATCGCACTAACCATCTACTGAAAGGAAGCAATTCATGAAAAGTGACCCATTAGCTCGTGAGGTTCTCGATGCTTGCCACGCCTTGGCGGTGTACGGACTCGGATCAGTAATCGGTGGCCACGTCAGTGTTCGCGTGCCCGGCGAACGTCGTTACTGGACCAATGCCCTGGACCGGGCATTTGAAGAGATGACTATTGACGATATATTTCTGCTCGATTTTGGTAGTGAGGATGTGGGCGAAGGCCGCGACGTCAGCCCGGGTATTGGATTCCACCCCGGTATCTACGACCTGCGTCCGGACGTTAACGCGATTGTCCACACTCACGGATTTTGGGTAACGGCTCAGTCAGCCTTTGGTCGCCCCCCACGCGTGTACCACAATTTGGCGACGTACTTTTATGAAAAAACTGCCATTGCGCCCGACGACGAGATCGAATCAATCGCTCCGGCTCTGCGTGATGAGGATGTCGCCATTGTCATCCCGTGGCATGGCGCAATCACGGTTGGCTCCACTATGGGTGAAGCCGCATCTCGACACGTGACGTTTGACTACGTCGCAAAATTAGACGTGACCTTGTCACCCACTGACGCACCGGTTATGACGCCCGATATCCTCGAGCACATTCAGATCCTGCTGGGTAAAGCCGACTACCTCGAGAAGACCTGGGCTTTGATGCAGCGCCGGGCTGCCCGCGCTCTCGTCAACGGAACCATTCAGCCACAGACTCTTGCTTAGCCACGAGTACGTTTGGTCTGTGGTTCGAAGATAAGAGGAGCGACCGATGGCTGATGTAGTGGTAGAACGACGGGACAACGCAACGTGGATTCGGCTGAATCGGCCCGAGCGCAAAAATGCGTACGACCCCAAAATGTGCGCAGAGATTGTGGCCGCGATTAAGGAAGCGCAAAATAGTGACATCACGGCGCTGGTGATTACTGGTTCGGGTGACTCATTTTGTGCCGGTGGATTCTTGAAAGAACTGGCGTCGCCCGATCCGGTTCAACTTCGCTCGATGTTCTTTGGCTCGCTCGAGCTTTTCGACGCCATACGTAACGCTCCCATCCCGGTGATTGCGGCCGTGAATGGCGTTGCAGCGGGAGGTGGCAATGAGTTGGTAGTGGCCTGTGACTTCGCTATTGCCGTTCGCTCAGCGACGTTTGGTCAAACGGGAGTGCGCATCGGTAGTGCGCCAGTACTTGGTGGTACCAATATGTTGGCAATTTCGGTAGGCGAGAAGAGGGCGAAAGAAGTCTCAATGTTGTGTCGCAAGTACGACGCCGAGACCGCCGAATCGCTGGGTTGGATCAATGAAGTTGTTGATGATGACCAGCTGGACTCTGCCGTTGCGGCGATGGTGGCTGAGTTGGCCTTGATGAGTCCTCGGTACCTTGAAATTGCGAAACTGTCCTCCAACGTTTGGTGGAACGCATGTCGTGACAATTTCGTTTCGGGGCTCGGGATGTTGGTGCAGGCCATTGGATCAGACGATATGCGAGAAGGGGCGACCGCCTTTATGGAAAAGCGCCAGCCTAAATTCAGACGACGAGGATCTAAATGACGAGTACGACGTACGACGAGTATCAGCCGACGTTACGTAATCGAACTGAGTGGACTCTCCCAAATATTGTGGCGCTGCGTGCGAAAACGCACCGCGATTCAATCTACCTCGATGTACCGGGCGACAACCTTCGCTACACCTACGGCGAAGTGCACGACCTCGCCGTTGCCATTGGGTCGGGCCTGCTGATGCGCGGTCACGAAAAGGGTGACCGCGTCGTCATCATGCTCCCCAACCGTGCGGAGTACATCCTGGGCTGGCTCGGCACCGGGATGGCCGGGATTGCCGAAGTCCCTATAAATACGGCGTACCGCGGAAGTTTCTTTGAACACCAAGTGCGTACGGTTGCCCCAACCGGAGCGATCGTGCACGACTCATTTGCGGAGCGTTTTATTGAGTCATCAGAAGCCTGCACCAGCATTCATCACGTGTACGTGGTTAGCGACGATATGGTCCAAGAAGCGGAGACCATCGCCAAGCTGAGTGCGGTGGGTTACAAAGTCGAACCCTTTAGGAACCTGCTGGCGTCACCTTCGGTGGAGTTGCCAGAAGTAATGGCGCGCGACTTGGCATCGGTCTTTTTCACCTCGGGCACCACGGGCCTCTCCAAGGGTGTAACCATGACCCACGCGCATATGGTGTTCGAGGCCGATGAGTGCATCTCGTTGACGCGACTAACTGATGCCGATACGTACTTATCAGTGGGGCCGCTCTTTCACGGTAACGCCCAGTTTCTCGCGGCCTATCCGGCGCTACTGGCGGGGGCACGATTCGTACTGCGTGAGCGCTTCAGTGCTTCACGTTGGGCTGGGTGGATCAGCGACTCGGGAGCGACGGTCACCAACTTCGTCGGGGTCATGATGGACTTCGTTTGGAAGCAACCGCCAGCGCCTAACGATCGGGATAATAATCTGCGATGCATTTTTGCGGCGCCAACGGCAAGTTCAATCGTTGATGGCTTCAAGGAACGTTTTGGTGTTGAGACCTTTGTCGAAGTCTTTGGTTTGACCGAGACTTCGATGCCCCTCATGACCCCGTACGGTGTGAAACGTCCACCCGGTGCGGTGGGCAAGGTCGTCGCCGATTGGTTCGACGTACGACTGGTTGACCCCGAAACCGATGAAGAAGTTCCCGTAGGGGAACTTGGTGAACTAGTTGTCCGTCCAATCTTCCCGTTTACAATGACGGTTGGTTACTTTGGCATGCCGGACCGAACAGTTGAAGCGCTGCGAAACTGCTGGTTTCATACTGGTGATGGCCTGCGTCGCGACGCGGACGGGTGGTTCTACTTTGTTGATCGATTAAAGGATGCTCTACGACGACGTGGAGAGAACATCAGCTCCTACGAAGTGGAGCAGGCCCTGCTGCAACACCCCGCAGTTGCTGAATGTGCGGTCGTGGCGGTACCGGCTGATCAAGAGGCCGGCGAGGATGAAGTGATGGCCATCGTCGTTCGTGCGGCGGGTTCTGAACTCGACCCTGAGGAGTTTTGGCATTTCTGTGATCGCCGATTGCCCTATTTCGCAGTACCGCGATACCTGCGGTATCTCGATGCGCTTCCAAAAACGCCTTCGGAGAAGGTCCAGAAGGGTAGCCTGCGAGCAATGGGAGTTGATTCGACGGTCCACGACCGAAATTTGATTCCCAGTTAGAACGAGGAAGGGCGCAATGAAAAAGGACGGAATTGACGGCGACGTCGAACGAAGTACCTCATCACGAGCATTTACTACCCGTGCCAAGCCCGCCCGTGCCCACAAGGCCGCAATGGTAATTGCTCAAGAAATTGTGCACAAAATCTCACTGAATGACTTACCCCCGGGGACCAAGCTACCCACTGAACGCGAGATGCTCGAAGAGTATGGCGTGGGTCGCGGAACACTTCGTGAGTCACTTCGATTCCTCGAGATGAATGGCGTCATCACGATGAAACCTGGACCGGGAGGTGGACCCTTCACTGGCCAACCTGATGCTCGTGACCTGGCCGGAACTCTCGCACTGTTTCTCCAATTGAATGGAACTCCGTTCCGCTCCATTGTCGAAGTTCGTTTGCACATTGAACCGACCATCGCTCGGTTGGCGGCGCTGCACGCGACTCCAGAAGGATTGGAAGAGATCCGTCAGTCAGTTGAACAAATGCGACTAAATCTTGACAACGAGGATACTTTTCTTGAATCCAACGAACGATTTCACCACGCAGTCGCTCGGGCGTCAGCCAACGTCGTGTTCGCGTTACTAATCGGATCACTCCATTGGATAACTGACGGCTCGCCGCTAGGCGTCGACTACCCCGAAGGGCGTCGTGATGCAGTGGTCGACGCACACGAAGTTGTTTATAAGGCGATTGCTGAGGGTGATGGTGACAAGGCTGAAGCCGCGATGGCGCACCACATTGGTGAATTCGGACGTTATCTCGATCGCTACTACTCCAGCGTCTACGACAGCAAGCTCTCCTGGAGCGATATCGCGACGTAGTGCCCGTAGTAAATGCGAACGTAGTTTTGGCGAATACGTCCAGATTTTACGGGGAACGATATTTCTGGACCTCGAATAGGGAGCGTCCACTGCCTCTCGAAGGCTGATACGGCAACTTGCTTTTATCATCCGAATAGTTATAATGAATGTAAGAGAGTTGATTTGGCAGATACAAAATTCTTGGGTTAGTTGTTTCGGGGCTCTTTCCCGCGGTGGCCGACATAAATATTTTACTTGCCAGAACTATCTTACAAATGAAGTTACTCAACCTGGGGGGAAAGAATGAATCAAAATGGAGTGTTCCGTAAGAGAGTGCTGTCTAAGGGTGCGAGAACGCTCGCTTCGTTGACGACTCTCGCTGTTTTGGCTGGTGTGGCAATTGTTCCTGCCAGTAATGCTGGAGCAGCAAAGAAGATCACCGTAGGGGTTGCCGCAATTACTGAGCAATCGCCGGTTGTGTTGCAGATGATCGAAGTTGACAAACTGGCCGCTAAGGCGCTTGGCTTCAACCTGGTCGTACTGAACGCGAATGGTGACCCAGCTCAGATGGCGCAGATTATGTCAGCGCTGGTTAATCAGAATGTTTCAGCAATCATTGACATTGCCATCAACCCATCACTCGCGCCTGCTGCATTCGCTGCGGCGAAGCAGAAGGGGATTCCAATTATCGCTGAGGCAGCTCCACTGATTGACCCACAGCACCAGGCGGCAGCGGTGTACGCACCGAGTGACGCAAAAATGGCCCGACTCCTTGGCGCCCAGATCTTGAAGGACTACCCCAACGGTGGTAAGGCCCTCAGTATCAACGCCTCCGCGCTGGCCGCAATCGTGATTCGCTACCAGGCATTGGCTAAGGCCACGTCGGGCGTGGTTCAGGTTGCTGCGACGCACGAGACGGACTTGGCAAACGCAGTGACCGACACCCAGACTGCGGTGGCCGACGCACTACACGCCAACCCATCAATCAATATGGTTTGGGGTCTCCAGGACTTTGAGTTCTCAACGGCGCTGCAGGTAATTTCGTCGCAGAACTTGGGGAAGATTGGCGTCTATGGCTTCTACCAAGATCCAGTTGACTTTGGAATCTTGCGCGCGGCGAAGGCCTCGGGTAGCACGCAGCCAATGGCCATTGCTGACTCACCGGTCTACAACAGCGGTTGGTACTGCTTTGACGCGATCGTCAACAAGTTCGTCCTTCACAAGAAGAACTGGCTGACCAACATGAACATTCACCCGCTGCCCTACACGTTGATCACTCCGAGCAACGTTCAGGCAACTGGCGACGTTTACAAGTGGCCCAGCTTCAAGCCGTTCTTCGTGAATCGCTGGATAGCCGAAGGCGTCAAGGTTAAGAAATAGTTTTGACTTCGAACTGAACTGACGCCGATGGCGTCGGGGCAGATTATGGAGTACACAACGCGCACCCCGTCTCGGCGGGGTGCGCGTTGTGCTTCAAGTTCCATTGAGTGGATACGAAGTAAGTGAACGTCAAGTCCTGGGTGCTTCGTAGGCATTTGACGGTTCAAATGTTTGAAGAGTGATTCACATGGAATCACTCTGGTGAAGCAGTGTTCGGCATCAATTCAAATCGAAAGCTTTTTAGAAACCAAACAGCAACTAATTGGGGGTTGAAGTCTATGAAGGGTTGGCAATTCACGAGAACTGGTGAGCCGTTACGGCTCATTGAGCAAGATGATCCGCGTGCTGGCACCGGTGAAGTAGTGATCGAAATTAAGGCGACGGGACTTTGTCACTCTGATGTTGGCGCACTCGTTGACCCGGGTTGGATGAAGATCATCCATAAATTTCCAGTTATTCTGGGCCACGAATTCGCCGGTGTCGTTGCCGAAGTGGGTGCCGGGGTAACCGAATATTCTCTGGGCGACCGCGTCGGAGTCTGCCCAGTTGCTAAGACGAGTGGTGGTTCACCCGGTAATCACTGGGATGGTGGCTACGCCACTAAGGCAGTAGCCATGGCCGAAGACCTAGTGCGTATTCCGCAAAACGTGTCGTTTATGCAAGCCGCCCTAGGCACTGATGCCGGAATGACTTCCTATCACGCGACCATGGTGGTGGGTCGGGTCACTGCGGGCACGCGCGTTGGCATGATTGGTCTCGGCGGGCTCGGTCAGTTGGGCGCCCGAGCAGCAGTGATTGCTGGTGCTGAGGTCTACGCCTGTGACATCAGTCCAACCGCTCGAGCTCTGGGACCGTCAATTGGTATTAAGGAAGTTTTTACCGACGTGATGGAGTTCCAGCCGCTCGAACTTGACGTGATTATTGACTTTGCCGGTTTTGGCACTACAACTGCTGACGCGATTCTCGCTGTTGGTCCCAAGGGTCGTGTTGTTCAAGTGGGTATGGGTGTCTTGGAAGCGACAATCGACACTGGTCAGTTAATTTTGAAACAGGTTGAACTCTTGGGGAGTATGGGCGGCACGGTTGACGATATTCGTGGAATATACGATCTCTTCGCCACGGGAAAACTCAGTCCGCAGATCGCCACAGTGACCTTCGACGAGATCCCCGCGGGTCTCGATCGATTGAAGAATCATGAAGTCCAAGGTCGGCTCGTCGCACTATTGGACTAGAAGTTTTATCTTTGTGCGGACCGCTCGGCGACGTAGTGAACTACGTCGCCGAGCGACGCTTGATAGGTAACGTCAATCGACCTTGACTAATGGCAACACCTAACAGAATGATGCAGCCACCCACTGGTTCGTACCACGTCAGGTGCTCGTGAAGGAGAATGATCCCGCAGAGCAGGGCAACGGCTGGCGAAAGAAAATTGACGGTGCTAGCGACTGAACTACCGACCGCACGGACAACTTGAAAATTCCACATAAAGGCTAGGCCATTGGCAAAGATTCCTAGACACAGAACTCCAAAAATTGCCTTTACGGGAATGGCGCTGGACGATCGTCCGTCGAGCAAGAACGCGGGTAAGAGCGTGATGGTCGTCAAAATAAGTTGGGCGCAAGAGAGCGCAATCGGGTCAATATCGAGACTGACCAGGTAGCGACGCGAGAATGGGTAGGAAAAACCAACGCATCCCGCCGCCGCAATGACCGCAATCACCGCCCACCAGAGATTGTGACCAACACCTTGCCATATGGCGAAAATCACCAGAACACCTATAAGCCCTACAACAAGTCCAATGACTTGTGCCGAAGAAATCGGTTCGTCGCGAAACACAATAACGATGAAGAATAGTGACATCAAGGGAATCAGCCCACTCAGCACGATGCCAACAAAAGATGACGATGCGTGTGATTCAGCCACGGCAGTCAGAACACCAGGCGCGGCGGAAATGCTGAGTGCCATGAACCAGAGCTTGAGCCAGACCCGCCAGCCCCGAGGCAACGCAACGTGTTTGATCCGTGCGACTAATAACATGAGAATTGACCCAGTGGTGCTGCTAAGAAAGACGACACCGAACGGGGTGAACGCGCTCAGTGCGAGTTTTATGAACATAAACGAGCCACCCCACGCCAGAGCGATCCCCGCATAGGGACCAAGCCACGATCTGGCAGTAATTTGAAATTCGGGCTTTGCTATTTCTGGACTCATTTCAAGTAAATGGACTCTGCAGCTCGTCCACGAAGAACTAAAGGTTCACGAGATTTACTACTGATCTTTATGCTAATGATTCGCCTAGTTTATCGATTATCTCCTGCTTCGGGAAGAGATTCAAGGGATTTTCGCACGGTGTGTACTCGAGCGTGACGAAAGCGCGGGACTGATCGCAGACGGCTTTGCTACTCGAGCGAGCGAGATTTCGGCCGCGCTGAATTGGGCTTCGCCGCGAGGCGTGCCGCGCGTTGATGACGTAGCCACTGACGAGCTTCGAACCAGCGAGACACTTCTTGCAGTCGTAAATCAGGCAAACTGGGTTACCAAACTCCGATCGAGTACGTGACCCTATGGTGAGACGTGACGCTCACGCTATGCAGGTTGGTGAGAGTTCTCAGTCCCCGAGTGGGCAATAGGTTCCTTGGAGCGGGCGACGGGAATCGAACCCGCGTTCTCAGCTTGGGAAGCTGATGTTCTGCCGCTGAACTACGCCCGCGCGCGTCCAATTGTAGTGGGCGCGGGAGTTGCCAATTTTCTCAGATTTAAAAGGCCTGTAAGCGACCTGGCGTCAATGGGGAGTAGCGTTGCCATGCGTATGGTGCTCTCAGACCGGTCGATAAAGGAAGCCCTGGCTCAAGGGAGCATCATCATCGAGCCGTTGGGTGACGGCTGCATTCAGCCGTCCTCGGTTGATCTTCATATTGATCAGTATTTTCGTATCTTTCGTAATCACTCCTATCGGGTCATTGACGTGCGAGAGCCAATGGAAGATTTGACCGAGTTAGTCGATATGGGGCCCGACGAACCGATTTTGTTACACCCGGGCGAGTTCATGCTGGGCTCAACACTGGAACGAGTGGCCGTGCCGGACAATATGGTGGCGCGCCTCGAAGGCAAGAGCTCGCTGGGGCGGCTCGGCCTCGTGATCCATTCAACCGCTGGGTTTATCGACGCGGGCTGGGACGGGCACATTACGTTGGAACTCGCGAATTTGGCAAACCTCCCGATGACTCTGTACCCCGGAATGAAAATTGGTCAAATTAGCTTCTTCGAGATGACGACTCCGGCAGAGCGGCCGTATGGTTCGGCGGGTCTCGGTTCAAAGTATCGCGGTCAACGTGGACCAACACCTAGTCGGTACTGGGAGAATTTTCCAAAAAAGTAGAGTTATCGATTAATCGTTGGTAGCGACAGAAGAGGAGTAGTGGTGTTAGCTCGAATTCTTATCGGTCTTGGCGTCTCGGCGATCTGTTTCGCCATCGCCGGTCGCCGTTTCTTCTGGTTGTCGAAATTGATTCGTTCGGGCAAAGAAGCACCACGACGCTGGCAGGGCGTGCGAAAAGCGGGTGAAGCCGAGGTTCTCGAAGTTGCGGGACAACAGAAGATTCTTCGTTGGACGGTTCCGGGTCTCGCTCACTTCTTCACCATGTGGGGCTTCACCGTCCTCTTCACCACCATCATCGAGGCGTACGGGGCGCTCTTTCAGCGCGACTTTCATATTCCCTTCATCGGCACTGATAACTGGCTGGCGTTTGTTGAGGACTTTTTCGCCACGGCCGTGCTCGTCTCGCTCGTGGTCTTTTCCATTATTCGTGTGAAAAATGCGCCCTCGCGTAAAGATCGCTCAAGTCGTTTCTACGGCAGCCATCTGGGTGCCGCGTGGGCCGTGCTCGCCATGATCTCGCTCGTTATCATCACCCTGCTCTTGTACCGGGCGGCCCAGATCAACACCGGCCACTTCCCCTTCATGCAGAACCACGTGAGTCATGGCCCAGACCCAATTGCGGCCACGGGATCGTCGTGGGCCTTCGCGAGCAAGGTGATCGCTAGTTGGCTTCACCCGTTAGGCGCTGGCGTCAACAGCGTGATTGAAGTGGTCTTCTTGCTCGCCAATGTGGGGGTAATCGCTGGTTTTCTTGTATTCGTCTCGTACTCCAAACACCTGCACATTTTCCTGGCGCCCATCAATATTGCATTCTCGCGTCGTCCGCGCGCGCTCGGTGGTCTTGACAAGACCCCCGACATGGATGTGGAGAACGTGACCGAGGACACGGTCTTTGGTGTGGGCACCGTTGGCGACTTCACCTGGAAGCAGATGCTGGACTTTTCGACCTGTACCGAATGCGGTCGTTGTCAGTCGGTCTGTCCGGCTTGGAATACGGGTAAACCACTGAGCCCGAAACTACTGATTATGGGTCTGCGCGACAACATGTTCCTGTCCGCCGATCGACTGCTCTCGGGTGGCGAAGGCGAAGTCGCCACGTTGGTACCTACGACGATTGACCCCGACGTTCTCTGGTCGTGCACAACGTGTGGCGCCTGCGTTGAACAGTGTCCGGTCGACATCGAGCACGTTGACGCCATTATTGACATGCGTCGTTACGAGGTCTTGATGGAGTCGCGCTTCCCCACCGAGGCCGGACTCTTGCTGCGCAATCTCGAGAATCAAGGCGATCCGTGGGGACTGGGCTCGTCCAAGCGCACCGAGTGGCTCTCGGCGCTGGACTTCGAAGTGCCAATCATTGACGGACCAATCCCCGATGACGTTGAGTACCTCTACTGGGTTGGTTGTGCTGGCTCGCTCGACGAGCGTGGCCGCAAGCAGGTGGAGTCAACCGCGAGAATGCTGCACCGCGCTGGTGTGACGTTTGGAATTCTTGGCCCGCGCGAGTCGTGCACCGGTGATCCGGCGCGACGAATGGGTAACGAGTACCTCTTCCAAGAAATGGCGAAGGCCAACATCGCCACGTTGAACGAAGTGGGCGCGAAGAAAATCGTGGCGAGTTGCCCACACTGCTTTAACACCTTGAAGAACGAGTACCCCGATCTCGGCGGCGACTACGAGATGATTCACCACGCCGAGCTCTTGAGTCACCTCGTGGCCAATGGACGGCTCGTCCCGGGGGTGTCCTACACCGGCACGGTCACCTACCACGACCCGTGCTACCTCGGCCGTCACAATCGAATCTTTGATGAGCCACGTAACGTGCTCGACGCAATCCCGGGCGTGCGTCAGGTCGAGATGGAACGACACCGCGAGAAGGGCTTTTGTTGTGGGGCGGGCGGTGCTCGAATGTGGATGGAAGAAAACATTGGCAAACGCGTCAACATGGAACGGGCGGGTGAAGCGCTCGGTACGGGTGCCGACATCGTGTCCACGGCCTGTCCGTTCTGCATGATCATGCTCGATGACGCGGTGAAGGCCAATGGCAAGGGTGACGAAGTCAGCGTCATGGACATCTCCCAGGTCGTCGAACGCTCCCTGCTGGCCCCAACGAGTAGCCCGGCCCCCTCGTCAGCGTCGTAATTCATACAGCCGAAACACGGCGCTAATGAAACCGAAATCCTCAGTTGCCACACTGGTGGAACAAGACTGAGGTCAGCGCCGCCCTCTCCGAGTGCATAAAGGAGTGGACGTGCTCTACGCGGCGACGAACATCCCCTATCCCCAGTGGTTAAATTCTGGCGATAACTCGTGGCAGATGATTTCCGCCACCTTGGTGGGCCTCATGAGTTTGCCCGGTCTCGCCGTCCTCTACGGAGGACTGGTGCGAAAGAAGTGGATTGTCAACACCATGCTCATGGTCTTTACGGGCTTTTCCCTCACGTTGCTGGTGTGGATGCTGTGGGGCTACAACATGGCCTTCGGCGAGCTGTCGCACTTCGGGCCGACGGGGTCGTTCTGGAGTGGCTTCATCGGGCACTTCAAGCCCCTCACCTCAGCTGGCGCCGTGCAGGGCCAGGCTGTTTCGGGCGCCAACTCGCTCGTCCCCTATCACTTTCCCACCGCGACGCTTGCCTACTTCCAGTTCGCCTTCGCCGCAATAACGCCGTTGCTGTTTCTCGGTGGCTTGGTGGGTCGACTCAAGTTCAAGGCCTGGCTGCTGATCGTGCCCCTGTGGATCACGATGGTCTATTGCGTCAATGCCGCGCTGCTCTGGGGCGGTGGCTTCTTCTCGCAAAAGGGTGCCGTGGACTTTGCGGGTGGGTACGTGATCCACCTCAGTGCTGGTGTTGCGGCATTCGTTGGTGCGGCCATTGTTGGGCCGCGTCGTTGGCAGGACCGCGAGAACGCCTTTCCGAGCAACCTAATGATGGTCGCGATTGGTGCGGGCATCTTGTGGATGGGCTGGAATGGGTTTAATGGCGGTGGCCCGTTCTACGCGGGTGTTGACGCGGCGAGCGCCGTGCTAAATACCAACGTGGCGGCGGCCTGTGGTGTGCTGACGTGGCTCGTCATGGACATGATGTTCTCACGTCAAAAGAAAGCAACATTCCTCGGGGCGTTAAACGGCATGCTCTGTGGTCTCGTCGCTATTACCCCTTCAGCTGGTTGGGTCAATGGGACGGGCGCGATTCTTGTGGGACTCATTTCGGCCTCCATTGTCTGGGTGGCCTGGAACTTCCTCTCTAAGGTCCGCCCCTTCAATAAGGTTGACGACGCGATGGGCGTGATCTACACCCACGGCGTCGCGGGGCTCGTCGGCGGTCTCTTGGTCGGCATCCTCGCGGACCCGGGAATGGTGACGTACGGCGTGTCGGGATCGAACTACAAAGGCGAGGGAAGTTTTAGGGTCGCCGGCTGGTTCTACGGCCACTCCTTTCACCAGCTTTGGGAGCAGTTCCTGGCGGCACTCTGGATCATTGGGTATACCGCTGTGGGGACGACGGTCGTGTTTACGCTCGTGAAGTGGCTGGTTAGTGGTCTGCGTGAGTCTGATGAGGACCTGCGCGACGGCGACATCGCTATCCACGAAGAAGAGGCCTTCCCCGAGCCGACGTTCGGAGAACCAGTCTCGTCGCCTAGTCACCTTCACCCCGACAACGTTTAAGGAGAATGATCATGAAACTCGTTACCGCAGTCGTGAAACCGTTCAAACTCGATGAAGTAAAAGTTGCCGTAAAGGCCGCGGGGGTGACCGGAATGACGGTGACTCAAGCGCGGGGCTTCGGACACACCGGAGGCCACATCGAAATCTATCGAGGCAAAGAGTACGAGTTCGATTTCGTGGACAAGATTCGTGTTGAGTGTGTCTGCACTGATGAACTCGTCGACGCAGTAATCGAAGCCATCGTGAACGCCGCGCGCACTGACACCGTTGGTGATGGTGTCGCGTGGGTCACCGACATCGAACACGTCGTGCGTATTCGAACCAACGAACGCGGACCAGCCGCGCTCTAGATTCAGCCAGCTTGGCGAGCCACCGCTGCGGCCGCTTCGGCGGCGGCGGCGGGGTCACCGAGGTACCCTGCTCGCAGCACGTTGAGTTCGGGGTCGAGAACAATTCGGTAGGGGATACCGGTAGGAATTTCGAGTTCGGCGATGCGGTCCTCGGAGATCTGCTCGAGCATCATGCGTAGAGCGCGAAGTGAGTTACCGTGGGCGACCACGAGCACCGCACCACCGTGCACGGCTTCGCGTCGAAGGTCTTCGCCGACCACGTCACGAAAATAAGGCGTGACACGCGCCACCACATCTTTAAGACATTCGGTCGCGGGGATGAACGCGCGGGGCACGTCGCGATAGCGCGGGTCGGAGGTGTTGGACCGCTCGTCACCCTCAGGTAGCGGCGGTGGCGGTACGTCGTAGGAGCGGCGCCAGAGCTTGACTTGGTCGGCCCCGAATTTCTCGGTGGTCTCTTTCTTATCGCGACCGGTGAGGTCACCGTAGTGACGTTCATTGAGCCGCCAACTGCGGTGCACCGGCAGCCACGAGCGCTGCGCGGCGTGAAGGGCGAGTTCCGCGGTTCGAATAGCGCGAGTCAGCACTGAGGTGTGCAGGACGCGCAGATCAAGGTCCGTTTCGCCGGCCAGCAGCAGTCCGGCGGCGGTAGCTTCCGCTTCGCCCTGCGTCGTTAGGTCCACGTCCTGCCACCCCGTAAAGAGGTTGCGCTCGTTCCATTCGGAGCGGCCGTGGCGCAGGAGTATGAGATCAGGCACGAAACCAGCGTACCGAAGTCCCACCAACCTAGGTTCGGCCAGTCGGGAAGTGGAGAAAAGCCTCTTATTAGAAGGATCCCAATTAGTTACTTAGTACCCTATAAGTTTTCTTGACAAGAAGGGGCTAAACTCTGTACACTAGATTCCACGAGTCTGGTCCCATCGGAAGGTCCGCGGGGCACGGACAGAGTGAAGGAGCAGTTCATGGCAAAGGCAGTCGGAATCGACCTCGGGACCACCAACTCAGTGGTCAGCGTGCTGGAAGCGGGCGAGCCCGTAGTAATCCCCAATGCCGAAGGTGGCCGTACGACCCCCTCGGTGGTTGGTTTTTCTAAGACCGGTGAAGTCCTCGTCGGCGAAGTGGCCAAGCGCCAGGCCATTACTAACCCTGACCGGACTATCCGCTCGGTCAAGCGACACATGGGCGAAAACTGGTCGGTCGATATTGACGGCACCAAGTACACCGCCCAAGAGATCTCGGCGCGAATTTTGCAAAAACTAAAGCGTGACGCCGAGGCCTACCTTGGTGACAGTGTGACCCAGGCGGTCATTACCGTTCCGGCGTACTTCAACGACGCCCAGCGCACCGCTACCAAAGAGGCCGGCCAGATCGCCGGGCTCGAGGTGCTGCGCATCGTTAACGAGCCCACCGCGGCCGCTCTCGCCTACGGGCTCGATAAGGGTGGCAAGGAAGAGACCGTGCTGGTCTTCGACCTTGGTGGTGGCACCTTTGACGTCTCCGTTCTCGAAATCGCCGACGGAGTCTTTGAAGTGAAGTCCACGCACGGTGACACGCACCTGGGTGGCGATGACTGGGATAACGCCGTGAAGCAGTGGCTCATCAAGACCTTCAAGGACACCGAAGGTGTCGACCTCTCCGCCGACAAAATGGCCGTGCAGCGCCTACAAGAAGCTGCGGAGAAGGCCAAGATTGAACTGTCCAGTGTGCAAGAGACGCAGATCAATCTGCCCTTTATCACGGCGACCGCCGACGGCCCCAAGCACCTTGACGTGAAACTGACGAGAGCTAAGTTCAACGAACTCACCGCCGACCTGGTCGAGAAGTGTCGAAAGCCGTTCAACCAAGCTATTAAGGACGCGGGCTTGACCCTCGACAAGATTGATCACGTCATCATGGTCGGAGGATCGACGCGTATTCCCGCGGTCCAAGATCTCATCCAGAGTGTGACCGGTAAAGAGCCCAACAAGAGTGTCAACCCGGACGAAGTCGTTGCCGTGGGTGCGGCAGTGCAAGCGGGTGTGCTCAAGGGCGACGTGAAGGACATCTTGCTCTTGGACGTCACGCCACTCTCATTGGGTATTGAGACCAAGGGTGGCGTCATGACCAAGATCATTGAGCGCAACACGACTATTCCGACGAAGAAAAGTCAGATCTTCACTACGGCTGACGACAATCAGCCCAGCGTGGAAGTCCACGTGCTCCAAGGTGAGCGTGAGATGGCGTCGTATAACCAGACTCTGGGCAAGTTCCAGCTCGTTGGTATTCCTCCGGCGCAGCGTGGAGTCCCCCAGATTGAGGTCACCTTCGACATCGACGCGAACGGCATCGTGCACGTCTCGGCGAAGGACACCGCCACGGGGACGACGCAATCAATGACTATTACGGGTGGTTCGTCACTTTCGAAGGATGAAATCGACCGAATGGTCCGCGACGCCGAGGCCCACGCCGAAGAAGACCGTCAGCGTCGAGACGAGGCCGAGGTGCGCAACAACGCCGATGGACTCGTGTACCAGACCGAGAAACTCCTGAAGGATCAGGCGGAGTCGTTCCAAGGGACCGAGCGTGACGACGTTGATGGAGCGCTGCAGGCTCTGAAGGAGGCGCTCAATGGCACCGACATCGAGTCAATCAAGAACGCTACGGAAAAGCTGCTCACGACGAGTCAGGGTTTCAGTCAGCGTCTCTACGAGGAGGCCGCCAAGGCGAATGCTGGTACGTCCGCGCCCGAGGGCAACGACGACGACATTGTTGATGCCGAGATTGTCGATTAGTTGTGAGTGACGAAACGATTGATGAAGTCGTGTCGAATGTCTCAGACTCGGCGTCAGTAGACGCCGAGTCTGAGACTGTCGATCCGCGGAGTGAAATTGAGCGAGAGCGCGATGAGTATCGTGACATGCTCCAGCGGCTGCAGGCCGACTACGAAAACTTTCGTAAGCGAGTGATTCGAGAGGCTGACTCGGCGGCTCAACGGGCGAGTGGCGACTTGGTCATGAAGCTTTTGCCGGTTCTCGATGCACTAGACCTGGCGCAAGCCCATTTTGTGTCGTCGCAGAGTGACGAGGCCGCCGCAATTTCGCAGTCGCGCAGTCTGCTCCTCGAGACGTTGGCTAAGGATGGTTTAGAGCGTCTGGCCGAGGTGGGCGTGGCGTTTGACCCACAGATTCACGACGCGGTCGCCCACGTTGATAACGATGGCGGCGACCAGATTATCGATGAAGTGCTGCGAGCTGGTTATCGCTGGAAGGGCAACGTCGTACGACCAGCGATGGTGAGAGTGAAGGGCTAGATGGCGGAGCGCGAGTGGTTCGATAAGGACTACTACAAAGTCCTCGGTTTGACGTCGAGTTCAACCGATAAGGAGATCACTCGCGCCTATCGCAAACTGGCCAAGTCACTGCACCCCGACACGAATCCGGGCTCGGAAGAGAAGTTCAAAGAAGTTTCCGTGGCCTACGACGTACTGGGCGACGCACAAAAGCGTAAAGAATATGACGAGGTTCGTCGTCTGGGTCCCGCCGCTGCGGGGTTCGGGGGACCGGGCGCTGGTGGCAACTTCAATCCGGGCGACCTCGGCGACCTCGGCGATATTTTTGGTGGCCTCTTTGGGGGTCGCTCACGCCAACGAGCCCAACGGGGGGCTGACCTAGAAACTGCACTGCACTTAAGCTTTCGAGATGCCGTGGTTGGAGTCACCACGACGGTGACGCTGCCGAGCAACGACGCCTGTCGTACTTGTGGAGGACGCGGTGCGGCTCCCGGTAGCGGCTTTGCCACCTGTGAGCGCTGTCAGGGTCGCGGGGTACTCAATGACGACCAGGGCCCGTTCGCCATGTCGAGTGTCTGCTCGGCCTGCCAAGGTCGCGGGGGACGAATCGTGACGCCATGTTTGAGCTGTCACGGTACCGGCCGTGAACCATCGTCGCGACGGGTGAACGTACGGATCCCCGCGGGAGTTATCGCCGGTCAACGTATTCGCCTCAAGGGCAAGGGCACCCCAGGTAGTCAAGGAGGACCAGCCGGCGATCTCTTCGTCGACGTCCACGTCGCGGTCGATAGCCACTTCGCCATGAAGGGACGTCACGTGACCACGACGGTATCCGTGCCCGCTACCGCCGCGATGCTGGGTACCACGCTCGAGGTGGCGACCCTCGACGAACCGGTGACGTTGAAAATTCCGGCGGGCACCCAGAGCGGTACGACAATGCGGGTACGGGGCCGAGGAGTTCCCGCCGCCGGCAAGCATGCCGCGGGCGACCTCTTGGTAACGCTGAACGTCACGATTCCAAAAAAACTCAATAAGGAACAGCGATCACTAGTAGAACGACTAGCCAAAGCCCTGCACGAAGAGGTGACTGAATGAACGAACGCCAACACCACGCTGTCTACGTCATCTCGGTCTTCGCCGAGTTGGCGGGCGTTCACCCCCAGACGCTGCGTAACTACGAACGCAGCGGACTACTCAATCCCCAACGTACGAGTGGCGGGTCTCGTCGTTTCTCCGAGGCGGACCTTGCGGCCCTTCGCCGGATTCAAGAACTCACCAATGATGGCGTCAATCTTGAAGGAGTTCGGCGAATCATGGCCCTGGAGATCCAACTCGCGCAGGCGCGCGAGCAGCTTGCGACTCTGGCCAGCGAGTCGCGCTCACACGTTGAAGCTACGCATCGTCAGTACCGACGCGACCTGGTGCCCGTGCAAAACAGCATCGCACTCTTCATCGAGGCGCAGCGCCGGCGACGAAGTTGATCGACGTCACTGGTCGAGGCTGGTGCACCGTCGGGTAGACTGTTGTTCTGCAACGAGTCCCTCGTGAAGGAGTCCAGTGCCCGCAACCGTCGTAGTTGGAACGCAATGGGGGGACGAGGGCAAGGGAAAACTCACTGACCTACTGGCTCGTGACATGGACCTGGTCATTCGCTACCAGGGCGGTCACAACGCCGGTCACCGCATTGTCGTGGACGGCGAAGCGTTCGCCCTACAGCTCGTACCTTCGGGCGTGCTCTACGACCACATCACTCCGATAATTGGTAACGGAGTCGTCGTTGATCCAGCCGTGCTGCTGCACGAACTTGAAACGCTGCAGGCCAAGGGCGTTGACGTAAGTCGCCTCGTGGTGTCGGGCAACGCGCACCTGATTATGCCCTACCATCAGGAGCTTGATCGACTCACTGAGCGATTCCTCGGTAAGAACGCTCTGGGCACCACGAAGCGTGGGATCGGTCCCGCGTACGCCGATAAGTCGTCGCGGGTGGGGCTGCGCGTGCAGGACCTTACTGACCCAAAAATCTTTCGCGAGAAGCTCGACGTGGTCTTGAAGGAAAAGAATCTCATCTTGACCAAGATCTACAACCGACCCGCTATGGATGCGAAGGATATTGCCGAAAAGTATCTCGATGAGTTGGCGCCTCGAATCGCCCCGATGATTGGTGACACCGTGACGGTCGTGCACGACGCGTTGGCCAAGGGTCAGCGACTACTGCTCGAAGGCGCCCAAGCTACCTTCCTCGACCTCGACCACGGCACGTACCCCTTTGTCACGTCATCGAACCCAGTCGCCGGAGGGGCCTGTACTGGATCGGGACTGGGACCGCGCGACCTCACCGCAATTATGGGCATCGCCAAGGCCTACGTGACGCGAGTGGGTGCGGGTCCGTTCCCCACTGAACTCGATGGCGACCTCGGTGAACTGCTCGTGACCCGCGGTCACGAATTTGGAACGAACACTGGTCGACGTCGCCGGGTCGGTTGGTTTGACGCAGTGATGGCCCGCCAGGCCGCACGCCTTAACTCCTTGACGGAGGTGGCACTTACCAAACTTGACGTGCTCGACACCCTTGACGAAATTAAAGTCTGTGTTGGCTACACGGCGGGCGGCGTTCGCTACGACTACCCGCCCTATCATCAGTCGGTGTTACACGACGTTGAACCGGTCTACGAAGTAATGCCGGGCTGGGGAGCCGACCTCACGTCGTTCACGAAGTTTGAGCAGCTGCCTCAAGCGGCGAAGAACTACGTGGCCTTTCTCGAACAAGTCATGGGCGTTGCAATCTCGGTGGTTGGTGTAGGACCGGGCCGAGAGCAGTTCGTTCGCCCCTCGTGAGTCGCTGCGTCGTCGTCGGAGCTGGCGCGCGCGAGCACGCGCTGGCCCAGACTCTCGCCAGTAGGCACGACGTGGTCGTGACCCCGGGTAACGCCGGGATTGCCGCTCAAGGTATTGCGTGCAGTGCCGCGGGGGCCACGGAACTAGACGCGGACCTCTTCGTCATTGGGCCCGAACAACCACTAGTCGACGGCTTGGCGGACACGTTGCGCGCCCAGGGTAAGTCAGTACTGGGACCCGGTGTTGATGGCGCACGGCTCGAAGGTTCCAAGGCGTACATGAAGGAGTTTCTTAACGCCGCGGGGGTACCCACCGCCGCGTACGGGTCATTCAGTGACGAGACTCGGGCACTCGAATTTCTCGCCACGATGTCGGCGCCCTACGTCATCAAGACTGACGGACTGGCAGCGGGTAAGGGCGTACTGGTCACCAATGACCTTGACGAAGCCCGTGCTGACGTGCTCGACAAATTACGCGGTTCGTCATTTGGGGCGGCGGGCTCAACAGTCGTGATTGAAGAGGGACTAGCTGGCGAGGAGTGTTCGTTGTTGTTTCTTTGTGACGGAACTCGAGCCACGCCTCTCGTGGCGGCGCAAGACTTTAAGCGAGTTGGCGACGGTGACCGTGGCGCTAATACTGGTGGCATGGGGGCCTACGCACCCATGGCCGCTATGGACTCGCGCGCCGTTACTGAAATCACCGCCACGATGGTTGAACCAACAATGCGCGAACTGCGCCGTCGGGGCATCGACTTTCGTGGCGTGCTCTACGCCGGTTTGATGTTGACCAAGGATGGCCCGCGACTGCTCGAGTACAACGTGCGTTTCGGTGACCCCGAGACGGAGGTACTCGCCCCTCTCTACGGTGATCGACTCTACGAACTTTTAGAACGGGCGGCCAACGGCGACCTGCGCGGCGTGGACACCACGACATCGGGCTGCGCGGTAACGGTAGTCTTGGCGGCGCACGGATACCCTCAGCACCCTCGAGCGGGCGACGTTATCAGTGGTCTGGGGCCAGACGGTCAATTGGCCCACGCCCTCGAGGGTGTCAGCATCTTTCACGCGGGGACCCGCCATGGCGAACACGGCGACTTCATGACTGCGGGCGGACGGGTCGTGGCGGTGACCGGTGTGGCGCACTCCGTGGCGTTGGCTCGGCGTCGCGCCTACGAGGGCGTATCCCTCGTAACCTTTGAAGGTCAGGTCGCACGCACGGATATCGCGGCCGCGGCGCTCTAGAGGAGAGAAATGATTCCCAGGTACGCCCCCAAGGACATGGCCGAACTCTTCAGTGACGAGCAGCGCTTTGCCAGCATGCTCGAAGTTGAGCTTCTCGCCGCCGAGGCCCTCGCCGAGCTCGACGTGTTACCCCGCGAAGACGTTCGAGTACTGCGAACTCGTCAGCCAGTCATTGACGCGGAGTTCGTCGCTGAAGTAAATGAACGTGAACGCATAACTAATCACGACACGGCGGCCTTTGTTGATGTCGTGCAGTCTCGGGTGGGCATGCCCGAAGGGGCCTGGATTCACTACGGGTTGACCTCGTCCGATGTGGTCGATACCGCACTCTGTCACGTGCTCACTCGCGCGATGGACGTCGTGCTGGTTGAAGCGACGGCCCTGCGTGACGCACTAACGCGTCGCGCCGTAGCGTCAATTGATTTGGCGATCACTGGTCGCACGCACGGAATGCACGCCGAACCAACCACCTACGGGGCCAAGTTTTCACTCTTCGCGCTGCAAGTTGATCGGGACCTCGAGCGGGCGCGGCGCGCTCGCGCATCAATTGCCGTGGGCAAACTCTCCGGTGCCGTCGGTACATTTTCTAACATCGATCCGTCAGTTGAGGCCTTCGTGTGTGAGCGACTTGGTCTGGTTGCGGTTCCGGCAACCCAAGTCATCGCCCGCGACCGACACGCCGAAGTGCTCTACGCCTGCGCCGCGCTCGGTACGTCAATTGAACAGTTCGCCCTCGAGGTGCGCCACCTCGCGCGCAGTGAGGTGGGTGAAGCCGAAGAGCCCTTCACCGCGGGTCAAAAAGGTTCGTCGGCCATGCCCCACAAGCGCAATCCGGTTCTCTCGGAGCGTCTCTGTGGGTTGAGCCGGGTGCTGCGGGGCTACCTTCAGGCCGGGCTCGAGGACGTGGCCCTCTGGCACGAGCGTGATATTTCACATTCGAGTGTCGAGCGGATTATCCTGCCTGACGCCCTGCAGTTGACGGTCTATATGTTGCGTAAGGCCACGGGGCTAGCCGATGGTTTGGTGCTGCACCCCGACCGAGCACTCGAGAATCTGACTGTGCACTCGCTCGGCCTGGTCTTCTCTCAGTCGGTGTTACTCGCTCTAATTGAAACAGGACTATCTCGTGACGACGCGTATCGCATTGTGCAAGCGGCGTCGCGCCGCTCGGTGGAAGAGCGCAAAAACTTCCGTGAAGTCATTGAGGCCGATAGCGAAGTGACGTTGAGTAATGAAGTACTGGCACGAGCTTTCGATCCCCAGCGCCTCCTCGCGCATCGCGGACGTTTCTTAGATGCGCTCACGTGGCGAACGTGAGCGACCTCGGTCTACGGCACGTCTATTCGGGCAAAGTGCGTGACCTGTACGAAGTAGATAATCGCCACCTCCTCATGGTGGCGTCAGATCGCCTCAGTGCCTTTGACGTTGTGATGAATGAACTTATTCCCGAGAAGGGCCGCGTTCTAACTGGGTTTACCAATTATTGGTTGCGAGAGTTCTCCACTGACGTGCCGAGCGCGCTCATTTCGTGCGACCCGCACATTATTGAATCGTTCATTCCGGGCTTTAGTGAGCACCACGCGTGGCACGGGCGCACGATGCTCGTGCGCCAAGCCGAGATGGTGCAACTCGAGTGCATCGTGCGCGGCCGTTTAGCCGGCCAGGCCTACGAGGAGTACGCGCGCGAAGGAACCGTGCACCACATGGAGGTGCCGTCGGGTATGGCCCTCACGGATCCGTTCCCCGAGCCACTGTTTACCCCGTCGACCAAGGCGACAACTGGTCACGACCTCAATATCGACCTCGCCACCGCCGCCGAGATTGTTGGTGCCGATATGTTGGCGCGCGCTCAGACGCTCTGTCTTGACCTCTTTGCTCGTTGCGCTCGCGCGCTTGACGGCGTGGGCTTGATTCTCGCTGACACCAAATTTGAGCTGGGAATTGTGGACGGTGAGCTGGTGTTCTGTGACGAGGTGGTGACCCCGGATTCGTCACGAATTTGGCCGGCAGAGCAGGTGCGGGCGGGTGAGACGCCACCCTCGTACGACAAGCAGCCCTTTCGTGACTGGCTGGCCGACCAGCCGTGGGACCGAACGCCACCACCACCGCGCGTGCCAGCAGAGATCGTCGAAGTGACCTCACAGCGCTACGTGAGTGCCTACGAACGAGTGACCGGTCGCCAGCTCCTTGACTGGTACGGTGCATAGTCGTGCTAGTCCCCGTCGTCGTCGAAGTCACCTTGCGCAGCGGTATTGCCGACCCCGAGGGCGCGACCATTGAGCGAGCGCTTCCGGCGCTGGGCTTTACCGGCGTGAGTGCGGTGCGGGCGGGCAAACTCTTCCAGTTCACGGTCGAAGCCGAAACGGAAGTGGCAGCTCTGGCGCAGGCGACGGCCCTGGCACAGCGACTGCTCTCAAACCCAGTTATTGAAGACGCCACCGCGCGCGTGGCGGTGACGCCACACTCATGATTCGCATTGGTGTAGTCGTCTTTCCGGGGTCGAACTGCGAGTATGACGCAGCGGCAGCGGTCGAGGATCTCGGCGCCACTGCGGAGTTCGTGTGGCACTCGTCGAATGACGTCGCGCGATTTGACGGGATCATATTGCCGGGAGGTTTTGCGCACGGTGACTACCTTCGCCCTGGTGCCCTCGCTCGTTTTTCTCCAGTTATGGAAGCAGTCGCGGAGTTTGCGCGAGGTGGTGGAGCGGTTCTAGGAATCTGTAACGGCTTCCAAGTACTCACCGAAGCCGGCCTCTTGCCCGGAGCGCTTCAGAAGAACCGGGGACTCACTTTTCTGTGTCAGCCAACGACGTTAATTGTGGAATCGACGAACTCGGTGCTGACGCGAAGTGCCACCCGAGGCCAAACACTCAGTATCCCGATTAACCACTTCTCGGGGGCGTACACCTGTGACGACACGACGTACGAGCAGTTGCAGGCGAATGATCAAATAGTTCTGCGCTACCAGGACAACCCCAACGGCTCTCGAGGTGATATTGCCGGCGTCGCCAATGAAGCGGGCAACGTGGTGGGTCTCATGCCGCACCCCGAACGCGCAATGTCGACTCTGCTCGGCAGTGCCGACGGGCGAGTCCTACTCGAAGGATTCGTTCGAACTCGGGTGAGTGCGGTTTAGGCGCGTGCGCGGCTAATGCCCGCGCGCTTTAGAACTTCGGCACTGACGCTCAACTCGCGAAAAGCCCCGTACGTAATGCCGTTTCTCTTGGCGTAGGACTTGGCAACCTTCACGAAGTCTCGCTCGAGTTCCGTAAGGTCCATCCTCGAAGTAAGTCGCTCGCGCTCAGCAACCAGGTCGTAACGCAGTTGCGTGAGTTCTAATCGACGAATCGCTGACGCGCCGTCGAACTCTTTATCGATACGCACAATCTGGATATTGATCGACTCAGGAGTGCGCTTTCGACCACGCTTACCCTTTCCCGCGGTAATTGCTTCGAGATACTTGCCGACGATCCGAGATTCATTGCGCCCTTGCGCCAATTTGGCTTTGTGATCGGTGCTCATCGTTCGTTTTGCCGTTTTCTTGACAGCAGTTTTTTTCGAAGCAGTAGCCATTCGTACTCCATTGGGGGTGGGGATGCTCAAGTGTAGAGGACGAAACGTTGGGATTTATTTCACGTGGGCTAAATGTCTTTTGTAAATTTTAAATTAATTAATTAATTAATTGAATCCACATCAGCATTGTCGTAATTACCAAATTGAAGTGTTCAATGGTGACTGTTCTTTTTTGGTGATGAAGTGAATTAAATAGGTCGACCTCGTCGCCCCATTACTCCTCAGTAAGGTTTATGACCACGTGTCGTGAGCACGACGAGGGCGACCGATAGTTTGGTGTGGTGACCAGCGCTCTCGAACCCCTCCATCGTGCGCTCGGGCTGACCGACGGCGAGTACGAAGAAATTTGTACGGTGCTGGGTCGTGAACCCAACAATCTGGAACTCGCGCTTTATGGGGTCATGTGGAGCGAGCACTGCTCGTATAAATCTTCACGAATTCACCTCAAGCGCTTACCCACTGAGGGCGCGCACGTGCTGGTGGGTCCGGGTGAGAACGCCGGGGTGATCGACGCGGGCGACGGCATCGCCGTCGCGATTCGCATCGAAAGCCATAACCATCCATCGGCCATCGAGCCCTATCAGGGTGCCGCGACCGGAGTCGGCGGCATCTTGCGTGACGTCTTTACGATGGGCGCGCGCCCCTTGGCAGTTATGGACCCGCTCTTCTTTGGTGAGTTAACTGACGCTCGCCAACGTTGGTTAGTTGAGGGAGTCGTGTCGGGAATCTCGGGTTATGGTAACTCGGTCGGCGTACCGACCATTGGCGGTGAGCTGACTTTTGATGAGTGTTACGCGTCGAACCCACTCGTTAACGTGCTCTGTGCCGGAGCACTACCGAAGGAGCGACTCGTGCTCGGGGTCGCGTCGGGAGTGGGCAATCTCGCGGTATTACTTGGCTCGACGACGGGCCGTGACGGCATTGGTGGGGTATCGGTACTGGCTTCAGCGGGCTTTGCGGGCGACGACGGTGCGGCGTCACTCGATGACGCGAAGCGCCCCAGTGTGCAGGTCGGTGACCCTTACGAAGAAAAGCGACTCATTGAAGCCTGTTTGGCATTGTTGGATCGAGGCATGGTCGTAGGGATTCAGGACCTTGGTGGCGCTGGTCTGGTCTGTGCGACGAGCGAGACCGCGGCGCGCGGTCGAGTGGGGATGGACGTCGATATCAACGCGGTGCCCCTGCGAGAGTCGGGGATGCAACCCTTCGAGATCATGACCTCGGAGAGTCAAGAGCGCATGCTCGCAATTATCACTCCCGACGACTGGCCGGCCGTTGCGGCGCTGTGCGCGACCTGGGAAGTACGAGCCAGCATCATTGGGCACGTGGTTGAGCCGAACATCGATGACGAAGGCAACTCAGTGGGTGTGCTGCGCGTACGTGACGGATTCGACGGAGCAATTCTCGCTGAGGTACCCGCCGCGTCGCTCGCTGACGAGGCCCCCCTTTACGATCGACCGCGATTGCGACCCGCCAACCTCGACGGAATTCACGCAGATGACCCGACCGACGACGAGCCCGAGGGTTCGCCCAACGATGACCTGCTCGCGCTCTTGCTCGATCCCGGGTGGGTCTATCGCCAGTACGACTCGCAGTTGTTCTTGAACACCGTGGTGGGACCGGGTCGCGACGCCGCGCTCTTGCGACTCGCCGGACCCGGACTGCCACCTTCGTCGCGGGGTATTGCGCTGTCGACTGATTCGAACCCGCGTTGGTGCGCGCTTGATCCGCACGCCGGTACGGCACTGACGGTGGCCGAAAGTGTGGCGAACCTCGCGTGCGTGGGCGCGAGTGCGAAGGCGGTCGTCAACTGTCTTAACTTCGGTAATCCTGAACATCCCGAAGTCATGTGGCAACTGTCAGAGTCGATTGATGGAATGGCGGCAGCGTGTCGGGCGCTCGATCTACCGGTCGTCGGTGGCAACGTCTCGCTTTACAACGAGAGCGGCGGCCACGATATCGATCCCACCCCCGTAGTGGGTCTGCTGGGCGTCGTTGATTCACTACTGGCACCACCTCCGGGATGGGACTGGCGCGAAGGCGACACGATTGTGCTGGTGGGTGCACGAGAGGCCTCGGGCCCCCAACCGTTCCCCCTCGGAGCCAGTCGATGGGCGACAGCTCGCGGACGCCGAGGTGGCAAAATACCCACTTTTGACGCCACCACTTTTCGCCCCACGGTGAAGTTTGTGGCGGGTGAGATTGCCGCAATCTGTGCGGGCGAAACCAGCGACGTGACGGCGGTGCACGACGTGAGCGGAGGTGGTTTGGCAACGGCCCTGGCGGAGATGGTGGCCGCTACCGGTCGTGGAGCACAGGTGGGCGCTCTGTCCAGTCACGGTGAGCTGTTCAGCGAGTTTCCGGGACGTTTCGTCATGGCCACGAGTGACCCCGAAGCCTTCATGGCTCGCGCGGCAGATCTACCCGTGTTCGTGCTCGGTACCGTTGGTGGTTCGTCACTCGTGATTGGTTCGACCATCAATCTTGATGTCGCCACTATTGCGTCGCGACGTCAGGGTGCACTGGAGTCGTCGCTCGCTATCGCGGGCTAGCGAGCAGCTTTTAGTTCATCAAGAATTTCGTTGGGTACGGCCAGGTCACCGGCCCGGCCCGTGCCAAGACTCACCTCGGCCTTAACACTGCCGTGATAGTCCGAGCCACCAGTCGGAATCATCCCCGCGTCGCGAGTTAGTTTCACCATATGGGCACGCGTAGTCGCATTAGTACCCCCGTAGTGGGCTTCAATACCAACGAAGCCCCGTTCGCGTAACGAATTCATAACGCGCGGCATCGTCGCTTCTATCGTGCTTGGCGTCTCGGCGCCGTCGAGGTAGTTGAGGAGTGGGTGCGCAATGGAAAAGAGTGTCCCCGAGCCTTTGGCTGCTTCAACAAAATCACTAATTGTTATCGAGGTTTTGGGAAGATAGGCCCGACCCTCTGATCCCAGCCAATCGTTAAAGAGTTTCGCCCAACCCTGGTCGCTCTCTTCGCCCACGATCTCGGGGTGCAGGGCGAACATTGCCTTGGCGAAGTGGGGGCGACCAATCGAACTTTCACTGCGCGCCAATGTTGTGACGTACTCGAAGGTCAGTTTTTCGAATCCGAGTTCCTGCAACAGAGATACCAGCGCGCGGTTGCGCGCGTCGCGGTCGTCGCGCAGCAGCGCGAGTTGTTGCTGCACGGGGTGATTGCTCTCGAGGGGCACGAAGTAGGCCAGCACGTGCACGTTTCTCTGGCCACCCTCGGGCCCCGATTTGGGGATCTGGTCCTCGTGCAGGGATATTTCGACACCCGGCACCAGCTCAATTCCGTGGTCGCGACAGGCACTCGCCATCTCTTCGTGGCTGTCGGTCGTGTCGTGATCGGTCAAGGCAATAGCGGAAAGTCCCAAATCGTGCGCCTTCTGAGCCAGCTCGGCGGGGGTATCGGTCCCGTCAGAGAAGAGTGAGTGGGTGTGGAGATCAATCATGCTTGCAGCGTACCTAGAAGGTGAGACACCGGGGACCCACTGTGCGAGAATATCCGGGTGTCGCGTGCCCCCTTTCCCGCTTCTAGGGTGAAGCAGGCATGAAAGAAGCCTGTGGAGTCGTAGGAATCGTGGCGTCCGGGCGCGACGTGGCGCACCTCTGTTACGACGCCCTCTACGCGCTGCAGCATCGTGGACAAGAGTCGGCGGGCATGGCCACGTTTAACAATGAGCAGATCACCGTGGTGAAAGATAACGGTCTCGTGAGCCACGTCTTTGCCGACACGACGCTGCGCGCTCTCGCGGGTTCACTGGTAATTGGTCACACGCGTTACTCGACGTCGGGTTCGGCTAACTGGACCGCGGCTCAACCGGTCTACCGTTCAGCGGGATCATCGGGTTTCGCCCTGGCCCATAATGGCAACCTCACGAACACTACGGTGCTCGCTGAAGCGGCCGGCATTGAGTTCACTTCGATGCTCTCAGACTCGGACCTGGTCGCTGAACTCGTGGCCCGTGAAATTGAACGTGGTGGCTCGCTCGTTGACGCGCTGAGCGTCGTACTCGGTGAAGCACAGGGTGCATTTTCAATGGTGTTGCTCGAAGCCAATGCGGTGCACGCAGTGCGAGACCCCCACGGATTTCGTCCGCTCTGCCTGGGTCGCCTCGGAACTGAGGACGCTCCCGAAGGATGGGTGGTCGCCTCGGAGTCGCCGGCGCTCGACGTGGTGGGCGCCGCGTTCGTGCGCGAGATCCGTCCGGGCGAGTTAGTCACCATTACATCGGCGGGTGTGCAAACGGTGCAACTTCTTGAACCCGCGAGTGATAAAGAGATGCTCTGCATCTTTGAGTTTGTCTACTTTGCGCGTCCCGATACTTACCTCATGGGTCACCAGGTCCACACTGCCCGGCGACGCATGGGCGAACTCCTCGCCCAGCAGTCCAGCGTGGAGGCCGACATCGTGATGGGTGTTCCCGACTCGGGCATCCCAGCTGCCGAAGGCTACGCCAAGGCCTCGGGAATCCCCTTTGGCTACGGACTCGTGAAAAATCGCTACATCGGGCGCACGTTCATCTCCCCGGACCAACAGCAGCGCGCCGCGGGAGTGCGTCGAAAACTCAATCCACTGCGCGAAAATATTGCGGGTCAGCGCCTCGTCGTGGTTGATGATTCGATTGTGCGCGGCACAACGACGCGCGCGCTCGTGGGGATGTTGCGCGACGCCGGCGCCAGTGAAGTGCACCTCAGAATTTCGTCACCGCCCTTTATGTGGCCCTGCTACTTCGGAATCGATACGCCGAATCGTGATGATCTGCTCGCGGCGAATCACTCGGTCGAGGAAATGGGCGACTACATCGGCTGTGACTCCATCGAATTCATCACGCTCGAGCACTTGCGCACGGCTATTCAGCTCGATGGGGAGTGCTGTGACGCGTGTCTGACGGGTAACTACCCGGCCCCGGTGCCCGTGGTAATCGGGCGAGCGGGCAAACGCTGGTGAGCCGACTTCTCGATCAGCCAGCTGGTGGACTGACCTACGCCGCTGCGGGTGTCTCCATTGAGGCCGGTGATGAAGCCGTTGAACGAATTAAGAAATCGGTAGCCAGTACGAAGCGGCCCGAGGTTCTGGGCGACATTGGTGGCTTTGGGGGGCTCTTCGCGCTCGACACCGCTCGCTACGAACATCCCGTCCTCGTGGCCTCGGCCGACGGTGTCGGGACGAAACTTGAAGTCGCGAGACTGGTCGGTCGTTACGACTCGGTGGGTATTGACTTGGTGGCGATGCTGGTCGACGACTTGGCCTGCGTAGGGGCCGAACCGCTCTTTTTGCTCGACTACGTGGCGGTGGGCGCACTGGACCCGCGCCGGCTCGAAGAACTCGTGGGCGGTATCGCGCAGGGGTGTCGCGAGGCGGGGGTTGCGCTCCTCGGTGGCGAGACCGCCGAACACGGTGGGGTGATGAAGCCCGATGAACTCGACGTGGCCGGCTTTGCGGTGGGCGTGGTTGAAAGAGGCCGCGAGCTGGGGCCAACACGAGTGCGCCCGGGTGACGTGCTCGTAGGTTTTTCGTCGCCCGGCCTGCGCTCCAATGGGTACTCGCTCGCCCGACGAGTCCTCCTCGTTGACGATGTGGCCCTTCAAGCCCCCGCTTTTGAGGGCTCCACGCGTAACTTGGGCGATGAACTCTTGATCCCGTCGGTGATCTACTCGGGCGCAGTGCACGCACTTTGCGTGGAGTTCGACACACTCGTGCACGCCGCCGCGCACATTACCGGTGGTGGCATTCTCGGCAACGTCGTGCGAATCTTGCCCCCCACGCTCGACGCAGTTATTGATATGACGAGTTTTGTGACGCCCGAAATCTTTTTTGAGCTGCAGCGACGTGGGCAGATCAGTGCGGACGAAATGGTGCGAGTCTTTAACTGCGGTTTAGGTATGGTCGTGGCGTTGAGCCCCAGCATTGCCGCAGCCGCAATCACCGTGGCGCGTTCGTGTGGCATTGACGCGGGGGTCGTTGGTGAAGTTCGAGAAGGATCTGGCCAGGTGGTGCTGACGTGAGTGACGCGCGCGAACGAGTTCTTCAGCACCTCCTTGACCACTCGGTGCGACGCGGCTCATTCACGCTTAAGTCCGGGCGCACTTCGTCATGGTTCATTGACTCAAAACAGACCATCTGCGCTCCAGAGTCCATGCTCGACGTGGCCTCGCTCGTGCTCGAACGGATCCCCGCTGGTGCGAACGCAATTGGGGGGCTCACGATGGGGGCTGACGGAGTCAGTTTCATTGCCGCCGGCGTGGGCGCCACGCAGGGCCGTTCGCTGCGAGCATTCAGCGTGCGCAAAGAGGCCAAGGATCACGGCGCGGGCGGACGAATCGCCGGCTCGCTACTCGAGGGCGATCGGGTGGTCATCACTGAGGACACCGTGACTCGCGGCACGAGTCTGCTCGAGGCGGCACGGGTAGTTCGTGATCTCGGTTGCGAAGTCGTACTGCTGTTGGCGGTCGTTGATCGTGGGGGCACCGCGGCGGCGATGGCGGCGCACGAGGGTTGGCAATTCGACGCGCTGTTTAGCGCCCCCGACCTCGGCTTCTCCTACGAGGGTGCGTAAAGCGAGTTAGTTCTTGACGCGGTCGCCACTGGCGATACGTGCGGCGTAGGCAATCGGCACAATAGTGAGGGCAACGACTCCAACGACGACGGCATTGATTTCGGGTAGCTGCTGGCCAAGTCGAATAGCGCCAAAGATCCACAGCGGCAACGTATTTTGAGCTCCGGCGGTAAATGTGGTCACGATGACTTCGTCGAAACTGAGGGCGAAGGCCAAAAGTGCTCCAGCAATGATGGCGGTAGAGAGCGTCGGAAGGGTGATGAGGCGAATCGTCTGCAGCGGAGTTGCTCCCAGATCCGACGATGCTTCATGGAGTGAATTCGAGGTGCGCCGAAGTCGAGCGACGACGTTATTAAAGACCACCACGATGCAAAAAGTCGCGTGGCCAATCACGATGGTGTAGAGAGAAAACGGTAAGCCAATGAGGTTGAAGGCGGAGTGCAACGCGAGGCCCGTCACGATTCCGGGAAGTGCCAGAGGCAGCACCAACAGCAGCGAGACCGCCTCTCGTCCAAAGAATTTGAAGCGATGAATGCCAAAAGCGACCATGACGCCGAGCACCAGGGCAATGAGTGTCGCAAACAGTCCCGCTTTCACACTTAAGAGGAAAGCACTGCGCACCGCGGGGTCGCGCCAAGCAATGGAGAACCAGTTCAGGGTCCATTGATGAATAGGGAAGGTCTGCACGTTAGATGCATCAAAGGCGAAGAACACAATCACGATGAGCGGCACAATGAGAAACAAGATGACGAGACCGGCAAAAATTGCCAGGCTCAATCGTGTGAACGTCGAAAGTCTCACAGGGCCTCGAACGCCCCGGCCCAACGGGCCATGAGGAGGTACCCGCCCATGATGATGATTGAAATGAAAGCGAGGGCGGCCGCGAATGGGAGATTGCCGCCGTTCAATGCACTGTCGTAAATCGCGTTACCAATAAAGTTGGAACTCGATCCGCCAATGAGTAGTGGAGTAATGAAGTCACCCAGGGTTAACGAGAAGGTGAAGATTGACCCGGCGACAATGCCCGGTAGCACCATGGGGATCAGTACCCAGCGAAAAGTCCGCCACGAACCTGCGCCCAGATCGGACGAGGCCTCCATCAGTGAGTCCGGGACGCGCTCAAAGGCGCTGTAGACCGGCACGATCATGAAGGGGAGCCAGAGGTAGCTAAAGACAATCCACATGGCGACGTTGGTGTAGGCGAGGTGCGTCGTCGGCAGACCGAGTCGGCTTTCAATTCCCGGTAGCACGCCCTTATCCGAGAGGATATTGATCCAGGCGTAGACCTTGGCGAGGTAGCTCGCCCAAAGTGGCAGCAGTAACAGTGCGAGGAGGAACTGGCGCCACCGCCAGGTGACGACCTTGGCGAGAAAGAAGGAAAACGGGAGGGCGATGATGATGTCGGTGATGGTGACGACCACCGCCATTGTGAGCGTTCGCAACACAATCGAGGCGTAGACACTCTGGTGGACGATTTGAGAGAAGTTGCTCCACGTCCACTGGTGACTGATGTTGCCGGTGAGCGCGTCGGTACTAAAGAAAGCCGTGACCAGCATCACGGCGAGTGACGCGAGGTAGATGATGAGAAACCACAGCAGTGGTGGCGAAAGGGTCAGCGCACCGCGAAGCCAGGGGCGGCGCCAGAGCACCGCCCCTGTTCGTTGCGTGAGTGAGTTCGCGGGGGAAGCCACCGGCTAACCGGTGATCTGCGTCCAGGCCTGCTGCCACTTCGTAAAGTCCACACAGTTGTTCTGACCGTTGCCACACGCGGCGAGCGGGGTCTTCCAGAACTTGATGGTGGCGAAATAGGACTCGGGTGCGTTAGCGTGATACGCGGCGCATCCACCGGGTTGCAGCGTGTCCATGATTGCGCACGCCTGAGTATTGGCGGGAGTCTCACCGAAGTACAGCGCTTCTTGAGCTTGGACCTTTGGCGTGGAGACCCACTGCATCCACTTGTAGGCACAGTTCGGGTGTGGCGCATTCGTCGCGAGCAGCCACGAGTCCGCCCAGCCAGTGGCCCCTTCACTCGGGATGGTGTCGGCTACCTTCACTTTGGCGCCTTGCAGCGTGTTGGTTTGGTACGGCCACGCGGCGCCGGCCACGACTGATCCATTCGTGAAGAGTGAGATCTCTTGGCTCGCTAAGTCCCAGTACTTCTTGATGAGTGGGTGCTGGGACTTCAATAGTGCGACTGCCGCATTGAACTGCGTTGTCGTGAGTTCGTAGGGGTCGGTAATACCGAGGCTCGGCTTAGCCTTGGCGAGGTAGAGCGCGGCGTCAGCGATTTGAATGGGGTTGTTCGGAACGGTGATCTTGCCCTTGTTGGCCTTGCTGTAGAGCACTGACCACGAAGTTGGTGCAGAGCTGAACGTCTTGGTGGAGTACAGGAGTACGTTCGGACCAAATTCGTAGCTCACGCCATAGTGCTTGCCGTTAATCGTGTTGAACGAAGGAGCTCGCAAGAAGGGGCGAAACTGTTTGGCGGCCGGAATCAAGTTCATGTTGATTGGCTTGACGTTGCCACCGTAGATCAGTCGCAGGTCCGCGTCACCCGAGGCTGAAACCAGGTCGTACTGATGACCACCACCATTGGCCATAAGTGAAACCATTTCGCTGGACGAACCGCCGTATTTAGCGTTCACTTTGCAGCCAGTGGCTTTCGTGAAGGGCTTAACCCACGTTGGCTGGGCGTAACCTTCCCAAGCAATCAGATTCAGCGCACCCTCGCCAGCGCCCACGCTGGCTTGCGGTTTCATGTTCTGCATCGGCGGGGTGCTGGAACTAGCCCCGGCGGTAGCGAGTGCCACTGGAACCGCGCCAAGACTGAGCACGATAACCGCGCCCGCGCTGGCGAGCCAGTGGGTGGTTCGGAACTGTTTCATTTTTTCTCCTTTGTTGGCGTCCACGCTAGCCAGCGGCGATGGACTGATTGGTGAGTGGAAAAGCGTCGTGAAGTTTCCAAGCCACGGTGACCCGATCACCGATAGTGAAAGTCTGGCGTTCGAGCGAACTGTTCTGTCGGACCGCTGACATAGTGTGTCCCTCATCCATGGCCACGGTATAACGCGTCACCATTCCAAGGTAAGCAACGTCGGTTATATGTCCGGTGCCGCCCAATTCTCCCGATGCGAGCGACGTTGATGAAAGTTCAATTTTTTCTGGTCGTACCACTGCGCGACCTAGGTTAGTTTCCACAACGTTTGAAGTGCCCACGAACGAGGCGACGAACTCCGACGCTGGTTGTTCGTAGACCTCACTGGGGTGGCCAATTTGTTCAATTGTCCCGTCGCGAAAGACCGCGAGCCGGTCACTCATGGTGAGCGCTTCTTCTTGATCGTGTGTTACGTAGATGAAAGTGATGCCAATCTGGCGTTGGATGCGTTTGAGCTCGACTTGCATCTCCTGGCGTAGTTTGAGATCGAGCGCGCCGAGTGGCTCGTCGAGCAGTAATACTGAGGGCTCGTTCACAATGGCGCGAGCGAGTGCAACCCGCTGACGCTGGCCACCTGAGAGTTGGGTCGGTCGCCGATCTGCGAATGCACTCATGCGCACCATGTCGAGTACTCGCTCGACGCGTTCGCGGCGTTCACTAGCGGGCACCCGACGAACTCGAAGTCCGTAGGCCACATTCTGGGCGACAGAGAAATGTGGGAAGAGCGCGTAGTCCTGGAAGACGGTATTGACGCCTCGCTGATAGGGGGGCAGCCCAGTGACGTCAACTCCCTCGAGAATGATGGTTCCGGCGTCGAGAACTTCAAATCCGGCGATGAGTCGCAGCAAGGTTGTCTTGCCAGAACCCGATGGACCGAGCATGGTAAAAAATTCACCTTGGGCGATGTCGAGGTCAACGTCGTGGACGGCGAGCTGGCCACCAAATCGCTTGGTCACACCGCGCAAGGTGATTCCTGGTTGGCTGCTACCGTTCACCCCTCTGGGCGACGCTGGCTGCCCAGTAGTCTTCGACCCCCATCGCATGAAGGCAGACTACACCTCGTTTGTCGTGACATTTATGGCGCAATCAGTGCGTAAACGGGCCTGGGCACTAGAGCGGTGGACCGCCTAGGTTTGAGCCAGTACTTCGAGAATGCGGGACCGCCACGAGTACAGAGCCGGGTAGTTTTCGGCTGGACTATGGCCAAAACGCACTACCAGCGCGTCAAGGGCGGGGACCACACTGATCATCTGCCCCTCGTAGCCGCTCGCCCAGTAGGTACCGAACTGGTCGCCCGTTACCCACCACTGCCACGAGTAGTAGGCGCCACTCTCTGGATCGATGCTGTGAGGGGTTTGCGCGGTGTCGGCCCACGAACGTGACACCAACTGCTGACCATCCCACTCGCCACCTCGAAGGTAGAGCAGGCCAAATTTTGCGAAGTCGAGAGCTTGAGCGTGCAGATAACTTGACGCAATCCACACGCCAGCTTGATCAAAAGTGGGCTCCGCGCTGGTGAGGCCAATGGGGCCAAAGAGTCGATCCTGCAGTGCGCGCCGGTACGGCTCGTCGTAGCCCAGCTGGTCGGCGACAATTCGACTGAGCACGTTGGTGGTGCCACTCGAATAGTTAAAGGTCGAGCCGGGAGCGTGGGCGAGAGGGCGTTGTGCGGTGTAGGCCGCCATGTTCTCCTTGCCGTCGCCAAAGAGCATCTCAATGACGTTGCTCACCTGATCAATTTCGTAGTTCTCCACAAAATTGAGGCCATCACGCATGGCGAGAAGGTCACCAATGGTGATGGCGTGGCGAGGGTCGTCGGGGCTGGCCCACTCGGGTACTGGCGCGGGTGCACTGGGGTCGAGACGCCCCTCGTCGACCAGCGTGCCAATGATGAAGTGGAGCATGGACTTGGCCATTGACCATGAGAGGAGTTGACTGGCTTCGGTGATGGGTTCAGCCGGCCGATCGAAGTACTCCTGCACGCCGCCGTAACGTTCAACGAGTACGCGTCCACCTTGCACAATTACTACGGCATTTGTGACGAAGAGTTCTTCACGGGTAAAGAGTTCATCGACGACGCGCTCGAGTTCCGCTTGAAGCGGATGGGTGGCTCGGGGCCATTCGTGGGTCGGCCACGCCACCCCCTCCGGTTGAGGTGCGTAGGCGGGCGTGATGTGAGGTAGCTGAGTCATAGAGTCCTTGCTAGGCATTGTGTCACGTCGACACTGTCACACGGGCTCATTACCTTCACACTATGGAAATAAACGTGCCCCGGGTTCTCGACCGTTACTTTTACCAGGCTCGGCGACCAGCCAAAGATCAACCTCGAAGAGTTAGTGCGTATCTGGTCGAGCGCTTAATCGGTTCAAATATCGTGGCCCGGGTTGAACCACTCGGCCGGGTGGCAAGAGCCCATCCTGAGGTCGAACTCACGCTGGAAGGTGTGCGGCGGAATCTGGAACTCGTCGGGTCATGGCGTGATACGAAGAGCCACCATCACGCGCGAGTTCAGGTGAGGACTCGTGAGGGCACCGCCGCTGCGCTCCCCGGGCGCCACTCGCATTCGTAGAAAATAATGTGAGTGGATTGGTGGTCGAGACCGGCGTCGATCCGGTGACCTCACGCTTTTCAGGCGCGCGCTCTACCAACTGAGCTACTCGACCAAACCTCGTCACCCTTTCGGGTGTCGAGCGGACCTGACGGGATTTGAACCCGCGACCTCCGCCTTGACAGGGCGGCGTGCACTCCGAGCTGCACCACAGGTCCTCGGTGTTCTCGAAGCGAACCTCGAGACGCGAATGGCCAGTCTATACGAGAGCGCCTAGGCCCACCGGGCCGTGTGATTTGTTGTGCCGGACCGCAGTTGGCTCGTGAAGTACGAGGTAGAACCCCCTCGAAGTAGGGCTTAATCGCGCCCAGCAGATTGCTGATGACGAGTGGGTGTTGCGATCCAACTCACATCACTTTGACGAACAAAAAGTCCCTTCGGTAACTCGTAGTTGAAAAGGACTCTTTCCTCTAGCGGTAATGGGAATACAACAATATGGTGGATTGTGGACTAGGAATTGGAGTTCGCAATGATGGAAAACTGGGGTTACTACCCGGGTCAGCAGACCCACCCTGCTTTGATGTGGCTTTCAGTGGTGAGTTTCGTTCTTTTAGTAGTTGTTGCCGCATTCATTTGGGTGCGTTACGTAGGGAACTTGCGTGGGCCCCGCAGCCCGGAGCGGAGGTTCGTCCACCGATATGATCAGCAGCATGGTCACTACGACCACCCAATTGAGATTCTCAAAATACGTTTCGCTAAGGGCAAGATAGATGAAGCCGAGTTCAATAAACGTCGAGCAGTTCTTGAGGCACTTGACCACCAGCACTAATGGTTTGTTGGTATGAAGTCTGAATCGTCTAGCGCTCAGCACTGGGACGACGTGTACGGTGCGAAATCACCCGATGAAGTGAGTTGGTTTCAACGTAACCCGTCGGTATCGCTGGCGTTGATTGAGGCGAACGCGGTTCCTTCGCAGGGCATCGTTGACGTGGGAGCTGGTGCCTCCACACTCGTCGACCGGTTAGTAGATCGCGGCTATAGCGACATCACTGTCGTTGACATCTCTTCAAAGGCGCTCGATCAGGTGGCTACACGTTTGGGGGAAAAAAGTGACTCGGTTGAGTTCGTCACTGCCAACGTACTCACGTGGCGGCCAAGTCGGCACTTTGCCCTTTGGCACGATCGGGCGGTATTTCACTTCCTTACCAACCCATCAGATCAGCGTCGTTACGTTGCGACATGTAGTTCCGCCGTGTCACCGGGAGGAGTAATCGTACTGGGCGTGTTCGCCCCCGACGGCCCTGCTCAATGCTCAGGGCTCTCCGTGCAGCGCTACGACGATGAAGGTCTGGCAAGAGTATTTGGCGAACAGTTTTCGGTTAGTGCATCGCAACGCGAAGAGCACGTCACCCCATGGGGTGCCGTGCAGCCATTTACGTGGTTGGTACTTCGCCGCGAGGGAAGCTAAAGGTCAGGCTCAAACCACCGAGGGCGCTCTTCGATGTGGTCATTGAACCCCCCATGGCTCGAGCGGCATTTGCCATGATGCTCATGCCTAAACCGGAACCCCCGGTTTCACGAGAGCGAGATTGATCAAATCGGCGAAATCGTTCGGGTGGCGCGCCGAGCAGATCGTCGGGCAGCCCCGGTCCACCATCGTCAATCCGCAGTACGAGGTCAGTACTCTCGTCGAGCACCACTTGAACCGGCGCGTCCTCATTGGTGTGTCGGCGAATGTTATTGAGGGCGTTGGCCACGAGACGAGCCAGGAAATCGGGTCGCCCCATTAAGAACAAATCAGGGGTGATTACTGATTCAACCCGACGGTCGGGGAAGTCAGTTGCAAAGTCTTTCACTAGATCGGACACGACTGCCGAGACGTTCAGACGTTCGTTGGCGTGAGCGGGGGCTTCGTGCACTTCAGCCAGGAAAAGGAGGTCACCGACCAAGTTATCCATCCGGTCTACTTCACGAGCGATGCGTTGCAGCGCTGAACGTCGTGACTCTTCGGGGACATCGTTTTTCTCCAATAGCTCGGCGTAACCCTTGATGACGGTTAGCGGGGTACGAAGTTCGTGCGAGGCGTCACCAATGAACTGCTGCATTGTCTGGGCGCTCTTGTGCTCGATAGTGAGGGCCCGAGCGAGCGTGACGACGGTGTCACCGAGCGCGGTGTGCAACTCTCGAATATCAGAGCTGCCATGAACGGTGGGAGGCGCCGAGTCAATAGAGCCACCCGCAACGTCTGAGGCGTAACGGATGAGTTGAGAAATTGTACGTAGGTCCCGACGAATGAACAGCCGTGCGAGTATCGCCATTACGAGTGCGGCAATGAGCCCGACGAGGACGGTCCGAAGGAGAAGTTGGTGCGCTCGACTGGTGATGCCCCTCGTCGATGCTGCCACGAGTAGGTAGTTACCATTCCCGACGTCGACGGAGCGGAATCGAAAGTCCGGAAGATTGCTGGCGGTCGTTACCGCTCGTAACGAAGCGAGTACGTTGACCTTGTTTGGCGAATTCAAGAGTGGAATCTGCCCAGTGGTGATCTGAAGTACCGAGCCCGATGCTTCCACCACGTCGAGCGAGACATCAAGGTGGTGCAACTGGGCATCTTTGAGCGCGTCATTCAGTGCAGAGTTTGGGTGTCCCGCCGCGCTCGCGATAACGCTATTGATGGAGCTGTCGAGTGTTGACACGTTCGCGCGCGAACTCTCGGCGATTGCGTACCAGCCAACTGACGCGGCGACAGCCACCGTGACCGTGACCAAGAGAACAGTGAGCCGTGTGGATAGCTTCACTGGTGCGAAGTGGGTTCAATCAGTTTGAAGCCGACACCGCGCACTGTGGAGATGGGCGCAAAGTCCTCCCGATGAATCTTCTTGCGCAGGTACGAGATGTAGGTGTCGAGTACGGAAGTTTCACTTTCGAAATCAATTCCCCACACTTCGCGCAGCAACTGTGCTCGAGTCATGACTCGATCCATTCGGGCCAGTAGTGCGGCCAGGAGGCGAAATTCGGTAGCGGACATGTCAATCAGCTCTTCGTCGAGGTAGACCTCGTGACGATCGACGTTTAACGTCAGCGGTCCGCAGCGGTAATCGAGTTCGGCCTTCGAGGGGTCGGAAGTCCGCCGAAGAATTGCCGCGACGCGCAGGAGTAACTCTTCGAGGCTGAAGGGTTTGCGTACGTAGTCATCGGCCCCGGATCGAAGCCCGTGCGCGATGTCCTCGGCGGTGTCACGAGCCGACAGTAAGAGGATGGGCAGAGTAGCGTTGGATTTTCGGACTTCGTCGACAAACTCAAAACCATTGACGGTGGGCATGTTGATATCAACAATGCAGAGGTCAAAATGCTGGGAGCGCCAAAGCTTGAGGGCCTGCTCCCCATCCGCGGCTTCTTCGGTTTGGTAGCCCGCGATTCGAAGGGCTTCGCCCAACAAGTTACGGACGCCAACTTCGTCGTCGACTACGAGGACGGTGGTCATAGTGTTTTCCTCATGATGGTGAGCGTACCGGGCCAGGGACGATAAGCCCAATCACTGTGATTAATCACCTCTAGAGACCGTTGGCCACCGACATTAACGAACGAAATCAACCCGGCGCCTCTCGTCGAGACGCCGGGTTGATTGGGTCAGTTGTGATCAATCAAAATAGGGCGAGTCGCCTGAAACTTGATTTCGGCGGGGTGATTCGTCCGGATTTCCAAGATTCCGTCGTTATAGGTTGCCCTCATCGAAGCTTCGTCAGCGCCTCGGGGTAGCGGAATTGTTCGAGTCATTGACCCGTAATGAAATTCACTTCGTTGCACGTGATGGTGTAGCTCATTGGAGACGGCCGACTTCTCAACGTGAAGTACTAACTAACCGTCAGCTATTTCGAGCTGAATGTCCTTATCTGGATCGAGACCGGGGAGCTCGGCTCGCACGACAAAGGTCCCGCCCTCATCAAACTGCTCGACTTTAATCATGTGGTGACCTTCGAAATCGTGAAACATTTCGTCAAGCCACCGCCACGATGGCCAGGTCATTGTCGACATGTCCATTGGTGATACCACATCACGCTTCTTTACTTTGGTGCTACTCATCGCAACCTCCATTTTTTGAATGTCCAACCTTTCACATTGAAAGATTTTCTACTCGCAGTTCCAACCTAGAGGTGCCCGGCGCGCGTCACCAGGGTCGAAAGTCACCAGTATTCGGTAGCAACGTCGCTACTGTGAATACTCTGTGAGTGGTGTCGCGATTGTTTACTTTTTGTTTGACTTAGTTTGCCCGACGTGTTACCACACCGAGTGTGAAATAGCTCCAGGGTTTTGGCCCCTTAACGAACTGCTCATGTTTCCATTGACTGATAAAGCCGGCACTTGTGATGAGCTCGAGTGGTCTGCGCGTCAGTCGGCACCCGTCGGCGAGTCGCTGTTCAAGCGGATCGAGTCGGTGTTGGCGCAGGGCCGTCTTTGCATCAGGGGCCAGCCCGTGTTCGAGGAAGTGGAGTTCGCCGCCAGGACGAAGGACTCGCATGATCTCGTGTAACGCCGCTACGGGGTCAGGAATAGTGCAGAGTGTGAAGGTCAGCAGGGCGGCGTCACACGACTGATCGAGCAGTGGTATTGACTGCCCGTCAAGACCTATCTGTTCGATGGCTATCACTGAAGCAGCGATTCGTTTCGCTCCTAGACGCCAGGCCAGACTTGACGGTTCGAGGGCTAAGACGTTCGTTACCTCGTCAGGATAGAACGGTACGTTGTGTCCCGAGCCAAAACCAATCTCCACCACCGTCCCTCGAAGCCCGACACAGACATCTCGTCGCCATCGCTGTATCGCGGGAGAACCACAGGCGAGGTTAATGAGTCGGGGGGCGAGGTGCTTGGTGTAGATGCCCATGAAGTGAAACTACTGCCGGTGGTTGTACCGACTGAAACCAAGTAGAAAGTACGGATAATCGTGTTCAAAACCTGCTCAAAGTCGCCTGCCGCGATTGGCATTGACGCTCCTTAGACTTCGTGGGATGAGCCGGTGGTTACCAAAAGCGATCGTTGCTCTGGTGATGGCGTTGACCGTCAGTACTGTGTCGGGCGCGTCGGCCCTTGCGACACCGCTCATTGGTCCGGCCCTCGGTTTGGACGTGAGCTTTCCGCAGTGCTCATTACCTCTTCCACCAATTCCCACGTTCGCAGTCGTTGGAGTCAATAACGGGCTGCCCTTTAGCGTGAATACGTGTTTGGCCGCCGAATTGGCGTGGGCGCAAACGAGTTCGAGCTCGCCATCTTTTTATCTCAACACGGCCGATCCGGGTCCAGCGCACTCGTCACACTGGCCTGCGGGCCAATCCACGCCGCAGATGTGTGATGGATCGAACAGCGCTGGTTGTTCCTACGACTACGGGTGGAATGAAGCTCAGTACTCGTTCGCCGCGGTCAGTGCACTCAACGTAACGGCGAGCACCGCTACCTGGTGGCTCGACGTCGAGACGGGATCGAGTTGGCAAACTGGCGAATCGGACTACGGCACCAGTGCTACCTACGCGGCCAATGATGCGTCGTCGCTGCTCGGTGCCGTCGCCTACTTAACCAGTGTTGGCGTCACTACGACTGGCATCTACTCGACGTCAACGCAGTGGCGCCAGATCGCTGGCGTGACGGGCTCGCTCTTCGCGTCGTTACCAATTTGGGTCGCGGGCTTCAGCTCGCCAGTGGGTGCCGCGGCGGGCTGTTCGCAGACTTCCTTCAGCGGTGGTGCGGTCACGATGACGCAGTACCCGTCGGGATCTTTTGACGGTGACTACTGGTGTAACCCGGCGAGTGAGCCAACGGACGTCAGCGCAGTCGCTTCGCCGAGTGGCGTCGTCGTGAGTTGGAATGCACCGACCCTCTCGACATCACCCACCTACGTGGTGAGTACCTCGCCGGGTGGAGCAAAGTGCACTACGACCACGACGAGCTGCATCGTGTCGGGCTTGACCGGTGGATTGACCTATACGTTTAGCGTGCTCGCGACTCCGACGAGTGGGGTATTTGCCATCTCGGCACCGTCGGGGGCGCTGAGCGTGGCATCAGCACCGGGTGTTCCTCGGTGCGTCATTACCTCACCCTCGAAGGGGACGGTAGTTGTGCTGGCGCGTTCTGGCTCAACCGGGGGGAGCCCAATCTCGAGCTGGCAGTATTCAATTACTGGGGGCGCGACGCTTACTCGGGCCAGTCACAGCTTGACGATACATCACCTCCGTTCGGGTCAGTTGGTCCGCGTTCGAGTTCGCGCGCTCAATCAAGTAGGCGCGGGGCCATGGTCGGCACTACTTCGAATTCGGGTTCGCTGAACTACGCCTCGGGCCTAGGTAGCCTCGTGACGTGATCCCTCTGTTATCCGCTGGCGAAATGCGCGAGGCTGACGCTCGCGCCGTGGCTACACGAGGTCAAGATCATTTAGTCGCGGCGGCGGGAATCGCGGTCGGACTCGAAGCAAAACGCCTACTGGGCTCGTGTTACGGCCGCAGAGTAGCGGTAATTGTGGGCCCGGGACTTAACGGAGCCGACGGTCGAGTTAGCGCCGAGTGGCTACGCGGTCGCGGCGCGCTGGTCGACCTTATAGAGGTAGCGACACAACCAGATGTCATCAGTGGCTACGACTTGTTGATTGATGCGGCGTTCGGTCTCGGGTGCTCACGTCCCTACGTCGCACCGCGAGTGACGCCAGGGACGTTGGTACTTTGTGTTGACCTGCCTTCGGGAGTTGACGCCGATGAGGGAATACTTCTAGGCCAACCACTGCGAGCGACGAGCACACTCGCTCTGGGGGCGTTGAAGTTCGCGCACGTCACCGGACACGCCAGTGACTACGTGGGTGAGATACGTTTTGCCGGTCTCGGCATCGTTGAAGATGCTTCGAGTGGCATGGTCGAGGACTCCGACATGCATAATCTGGTTCGCATCAAACGCGACGATCACAAGTGGACGCACGCGGTGCAGGTTTTCGCTGGCTCACGCTTCATGCCGGGGGCGGGCGCGCTCGTGGCCCGTGGAGCAATGGCTGGTGGGGCGTCGATGGTCTGCCTTTCTTCACGCGGTGAGCAGGTTGATACGAGCGACGTGCCGCCAGAAGTAGTGCGTACGTCTGATACAGCGATTGATCCACGCTGTCGTGCGGTTGTGGCCGGTCCCGGTCTCGGCCAGGAGGCGGGATCGTGGTTGGCCCCACGGCTGGCTGACGCGCGCGTACCGGTTGTTCTTGATGCCGATGGTTTAGAGCGAAGTCTGCTGAGTGCGATTAGCCAACGTGAGTGGGTGCTCACTCCCCACCAGGGAGAGTTCGAACGGCTTATTGGTGGTCCACTACCAGCGAGTCGTCTCAGCGCGGTCAAGCTACTCGCCCTCGAAACTCGTTGCATCGTTCTCTTGAAGGGTTCGACAACGCTTATCGCCGATCCAGCCGGTCGCGTTCGTGTGGTGCAGTCGGGAACACCAGCTCTGGCCACCGCCGGTTCGGGAGACGTCCTCGCGGGGCTCATTGCGGCGGCCATTGCTCGTGGCCATGAACCATTGGAGGCGGCAGCTCTCGCTGCGCATCTTCACGGGCGAGCCGGTGCGCGAATGCCGACCTACGGCTCGGCGACTGATCTGCTCAGTATTCTCAGTCGCACACTGCACGATTAAATATCGCCAACGCGCAAGTACAGTTGCGCCAAGTTAGGCAGTGGCCGGAGTGGTGAAGGTCGTACCGCTGGAAATTTCTTCACGACCGTCACGAGTAATGCGCCACGCTGACTGACGACCGTGCACCGTCCATTCGAAGGGGCCACCCACGATTGCGGTATCTTCATCGACGCCAATAAGTGAGATTGTGGTTTCGTGCGGGAGGAGAAATCGAGTGACGAGATCGGGAAGGCGCGCGCTAAAGGCGTCAAAGTGTGGGATGACGCGTAGATGGCTCAGCAGTCCGAGTCCCTCTACCCCGCCTCCACGAGGGTGACGAAGTGAGGGCACCCACGAAGTGAGTGCCATTGCGCCGGCACTGCAACCGGCGAGTGCCGCGCCCGCGTGCCATTCGGCGACGATGGCGTCCCAAAGTGCGGTGTCGCGCAGTGTCTCGGCGAGAAATGTGGGGTGTCCACCCGACAGGTAGATAAGGCCGGCCCCACGAACTTTTTCAACGATGCTGGCGCGGTTCGCGTCGTCGCGGTCTTGCACGTCAAGTATTACTGCTTCGGCACCGAGTCGCTCGGCTTGGACGGTCCCGAGTCGGTGCCAGCGTTCAACGACGTTTGGACCATCGGGCACGGCGGCGGTGGCTAACTGGACGTAACGCGGGGCACGCCCCGCAAGCAGGAGCCCCTCGACCGCAGTCATTTGAGGGAGGTACTCACCAGATCCCACGAGCGCGAGTGGCCCAAATTTTGTGTCGTTCATGTTTAGCCCCCGAGTCATCGTACGGGTGAAGGGCGTCCACTAATCGCTACGTGCAGCGATATCCCGCCACACCGCACCACCAGTGGCCGTAGTGCGGTGAAATAACCAAAGCCAAGAGCACACCTAGCACCAGACTTATGACCACCACCCACTGGCGGGTGCTGGCTTGACGCACCTGGCGTCGCGACCGGCCAAACCAGTCCTGGGGGGCGAGTTTGGCGGTTTCGATTACGTGACCGAGAACGTGGACCGTCGTGGCTATCAGCCACAACACAAAGCTTGCTTGATGCAAGAAAAAGAGTTGGCCACGTAGGGAGGTGGGCAGAAGAACGAGACCCACTCCAGTGGCCAGGACGATGATGGTTAAGACAATCACGATTGGTCCGAGTAGGCGCAGTAGTAAGAGGGGCGGACCCTTTTGGCGATACTCGGGGTTACCGGCGTAGTACTTAAAAAATCGCCAACTCGTTGACGCAATTTTCGTTAAAGAGATGGGAATCAGCACCACGCCAATGAAGACGTGGAGATAGAGCATGGGAACAATTTGCAAAATAGTGATGCCCTCAACAAAGAGCAGCACGAAAATTGATGCGCCGAGTGCGGAGGTGAGCCGAGCGTTACCTTCCACTCCGGCGGGACTACGAACAGTGGCGTGTCGTGGGTTTGTACGGGCCATAACTTCAATCAATCTTTCGGTTGTGCCGCAAGGTGGGCACTTCGACCACTCTCACTACGAAGCCCAATCTAGAAGGCGCACCCGCGCTGGCGCGACTCGTCTACCTAAGAGTTTCTTAAGCGAGAAGCGCTCGCGGGGGATGGACCTCGATAGTGGTCGCTAGTGCGACAGTGTGGCCTGCCACTGCGTGCGGCGAATTGCGTAGACGACCTCGTCGGTCCACTCACCTTTCACAAATTCGTTCTCAATAAAGTGGGCCTCCTTGCGAAGTCCAGTCTTTTCAAGTGAACCTATCGACGCGACGTTGCGTCCGTCAGATCGCGCAATAACTCGGTGGAGACCGATTTCATCGAAGGCAATGAGCAACAGCTCACGGTAGATCTCCACCGCTAACCCTCGACCATGAACATCGGGGTGCAGTGAACCACCAATTTCGCCCTGATGGTGGTCATTGCGAAGCCACCGCAGCATGAACGCGCCAACTACTCGCTCGCTGCTGCGCTGCAGTATGGCGACGTTCAGCACATTGTCATCGACAATGTCCAGTGGCGCCTTCATGTAGCTAGCGAGCACTGCTCGAGTCTCTTCACGGCTGCGCGGTTCGGAGTACTGGAAACGATTGACGTCGGCTCGCTCGAAGATTGCGGTTAGATCATCCAGATCGCGGCGCTCGAAGGCGCGCAGCGTTAGCCGAGCGGTATGACGAGGTTCAATCAATTGGGCCACCCGTAATTTCTAGTCGGCCGAGCCCACGCCGTACGACTTAAGCGAGCGTCCGGAACCGGAAATGGTGTTTACTCCGATGCGTTCACGAGGAACCAGCCCGACGGGACCAGGGGCGAAGCGGAAGGAGCGCGAGCGCTCCGAGCATCACGAACTGGAGGGCCACTGACCACGGATTGCCCCAAATATTAGAGAGGACTTTAGAGAACTGTTGATCGGCCACGACCGAGGTAGTGACGTAGAGCGAGTAGGTCACTAATCGACCGGCGAAGAAGGCGACGCATAACCACACCAGACGTAACTGCAAGAGTCCCGCCGCAATAAAGAGTTGGGCTGAGGGCAGTGGTGATACGACAAAGAGCCCGGCTAGGGTGGCGGCCCGTCCGCGGGCCGCTACGAGACGCTGCTCCATAGTGGACAGGTTGGCGCGCCAACCCGCCGGGAAGTGATTTCGTAGACGACGACTAGTAGTGGCGAGCACGTAACGACCCGACGTGGATGCAACGTCGCCCAGAAGAATAAGAAGAATTGGATCGAGGTGCCAGCGAAGGCGGGCGTAGACCAAAAGTGACCAGGTGGGTGGGCCAAAGGCCGGTAGGAGGTTGACGGCGAAGACAATCGCGACGAGCAAGACGTAGCGCACGCTCTTAGTAGAGCACGTCGCGGTCTAATCAGGTTGTCGACTCGAAAGTCGCACTCATCGCTGGCACCCGGACCCCGTTCGAAGCTACCCAGCTATTTCGGCGAGAACCAATGACTTGTCTTTCTTCACGAACCACGGGACTACCGATGAGGTGTGGCGTTGGTACTGCTCGTATTCGGGATACTTCGCAATTGTGATCTGCTCGGTGAAGCGCGTCGAGCCAATGAAGAGCAGACTCAAGAGCACCGGCCCCGCAAGGGTCCATTGTCCGACGCTGCTCGCGGCCGATGCTCCCATGAAGAACAGCAACCACCACTGCGCAAGTTCGAAGAAGTAGTTGGGGTGACGTGAGAAGCGAAAGAGGCCACTCTGCAAGAACCGAGGGTTCGCACTACGGCCGGCACTAAGTTCTGCGGCTTTCCACTGGTGGAAGTCCCACTGTTGTTGATCGGCAATTGTTTCACCAACCGTGCTGGCTAGAAAGAGCAGTCCGAGCGCTGCGTCGAGCCAGGTGAACGGTGCGTCACGGTGTTGATAGGCGTTGAGTGCGGGGAGCGCGATCAAGACCAAGAGGAAATTCTGATACAGGACAATGAAGAAAAGATTGAAGAGTTGGAACTGCCAACGGTTCATCGAATCACGAAGTACTTGCCAGCGATAGTCCTCCACGCCGGTGTAGCCACCCTTTCGAGCAAAGTTAAAGGTAAGTCGTATCCCCCACAGAGCCACCAATCCCGCCATTAGATCAAGGCGCGCGTTCGTCAAATGTGCCACGGCGGCGAAAACCACAACGTAAACGACGGGCACAATGGACCACAAGCGATCAACCCACGAAGTATCGCCCGTAACGAGTGAACTTATCCAAGCAAAGAGGCAAGCGCCCGAAGCGATGATGATGACCAAGAGAAGTGGTTGCACGCGAAAGAGATTATCCGAGGCACTTGTCTACTTCACGTCAAAGGTGGGCTAAGAACGTAAGAGCTGCTCACCGGCGTTCAAAATTGCGGTGCGGTGTCGTAAAAGTGTTGAGATGTGACCGTCACCTTCGCACCACTGAACTCGCCCGTTGACCAGATGTTCGCCGAGCCACGACGCGTGTCCGGGAGGGACATTTCCGTCCAAGGTTCCCTGAAAAAGTACGACGGGCACTCGAACCTCAGTCACGTCAAAACCCCAGGGCGAGAGGTAGCTGCTGTAGTCATCAATCAGACACTGCAGTCCCCACGTCAACGTCGTCGTCGTTGCTTGGTGCAGCTCGTCAGCTTCGGGTGACGCGAGGGCTTCGGCGTCTGGTGGACACCAGTACGTGGTGGGCCCGTCGGGGCCTAAGAGGGCCAGTAGTTCAGTAATGTCGCGTAAAGCGGCGTGGTACTCATTGACGTCGTCATCTTTCATCCCTGCGTAAAAATCAAGTGAGTCGACTCCATAGGGACCGAGCCCTCCAACCGTGACGACGCCGGCGCATCGCTGGTCAAGGCCAGTAGCGAGGGCCGGTGGGCCGCCGCCCGAAAGCCCAATCGAAACAAAACGGGTTAGTCCCAGCGCGTCGGCGAGCTGGCTGACGTCGCGTCCAGTGTTAAGAACTTGGCGCTCGTGATCCGCCGAACTGCGACCATAACCACTGCGGTTGAACGCAACTGCACGAATATTTCGTTCGCCAAGTTCCTTCATCCAACTTTCCCATCCGCTGAGATCAGTGAGTGTTCCTTGATGAAAGATCACTGCGCTCGAAGCGTTAATGGCGTTGGAGTTGTACTCCAGAGTTCGTCCATCATTGAGAGTTAAGAGGCTGTTAGGCACGCTAAAAATGTAGACCACGCGGCCGGTGAGAATCGTCAGCGCGATAGTTCAGCGTGTTCCGGCCGACAGTTCGTGCTGGTGTTATCTGCGGCGCACTCGTTACAGAGAAGTAGCAGCTTTCGACACGCGAGGTTGGCGCAGTTGTGATAATTACTCGTTGCCACTGCACACCGTTCGCAGCTGCTCAGCACTTTGGCATCGGGGCTGAACTCTTGTTTTAAGCGACCATCGAAGATATACAGCGAACCTTCCCAAAGGCCTCGATCACCAAAGGCTTCACCGTAGCGAACGACGCCACCGTCAATTTGGTAGACCTCGTTAAAACCTCGGTTACGCATCAGTGACGTCAGAACTTCGCATCGCACCCCACCGGTGCAGTAGGTCACCACGGCCTTGTCCTTTAAATGGTCAAATTTTCCGCTATCGAGTTCACCGACGAAGTCTCGCGTGGTACCCACGTCCGGCACGATGGCGCCTTTGAAGCGGCCAATTTCGGCTTCGAAGGCATTGCGTCCGTCAAAGAAGACCACTTCCTCACCTCGTTGGGCAACGAGTTCGTTCACTTCGAGAGGCGTCAAGTGGCGGCCACCTCCGACGACGCCATGCTCGTCAACTTTCAACTCTCCCGGTGCCCCAAAGGAGACAATTTCGTCGCGCACTCGAATACGAAGACGAGGAAATTCGTTACCAGTCCCCTCGGACCATTTAAAGTCGATCTCTTTAAACGCCGGAAATTGGCGGGTTCGCCGTATGTACTTCTTCAGCGCCCGCATGTCGCCGCCCACTGTTCCATTCATTCCGTGCGATGAAAGAATGATGCGACCCTTCAAACCCAGCGAGTCACAGAGAGTCCACTGCCAAAGTCGTACGGCCTCAGGATCGGCCAGTGGCGTGAAGGCGTAATACAAGAGCACCTTGGGACTATCCACTTTAGAATTCTATTGAATGCTGATTCGACGACATTGGGCCGCAAAAGTCGATTTAGTAACGTCTTAACTGAACGGCGAGCGACCAAAGCGGGCACGCGGTGTTGGTGCTGGGGTTATTCGGTTCGCGTGGCCATTGTGTCCGCCACACTCGATAGGCCCACCTATCCACCACCGCGAAGGCGTGTCGGCCAACATCGGTCGAGGGTGGCTAAAAGAGACAAATTACCCTTCAACTACTGATAACCTAGTAAATCAGTGGATTAACTAGGTTATAGGACGGTAGTGATGCACGGTGATATCGCACTCGGTATCGGCGGTGCAGTCGTGGGACTGCTGGTTGGTCTCACGGGGATGGGCGGCGGTGCGCTGATGACTCCCATGCTGGTTCTGCTCTTTGGCGTAACACCCGCGACGGCAATTTCGTCAGACCTTGTCGCGGCGTTATTCATGAAGCCGGCCGGAGTGATACTTCACTGGAGGCGTGGGACCGTCCAGTGGCCCGTCGTGAAGTACCTCTGCTACGGCTCAGTACCCTCGGCATTTTTCGGTACGTACGTCATGCACCTGCTTGGTGGGTCCAACGGTGCGCAGTTACTACTGCAACGCATCCTGGGCTCCGCGCTCATTCTTGGAGCGTTAGCAATGATTGCTCGATCACTTCTGCACACCAAAGTGTCGACCACTGCACCACGGACGGTCCGCCCATTGGCCACGGCGTTAATTGGGGTCATTGGCGGGTTCATGGTTGGACTGACTTCGGTTGGCGCGGGATCACTGGTTTTAGTACTACTGATGTGGATCTACCCACGCCTACGTAGCCAGCAGTTGGTCGGAACGGATCTAAGCCAGTCAATTCCGCTCACGATGGCGGCGACAGCGGGAACTTTTCTCTTCGGCCACGTTGCTTGGGCGGTGACGCTCCCAATCATTGTTGGGAGCGTACCTGCGGTGTTACTGGGGTCGTGGCTTTCATCAAAGGAGTTGAGCCGACAACTTCGCCCCTTTCTCTTCACCGTGGTGCTACTCAGCGGACTGAAGTACGTGGGACTCTCCGTGCGACTGCTTGGTTACGCTGTCATTATTGGAATCATCGTGGCGGTAGGGCTGGCCCTTCGAGCACATCGAGAGACTTCGCGCCACCAAGCCATTGATCTAATTGAAGCTCTTGATCAAAGAGTGCCACTCCTCGACTGAGACCGGGGATGACCACTCATAATTACCGGATAGTCAACGCCGGAGTTTGGACCACTCGTCGAGCACCGAGGCTCGTCCCGTAAAAGAGACCGTGTCGCCACGGCCCCGATTCACGAGCCAGAGCAACAGATCAGAATACGTTGCACGTATCGAAGTCGGTTCATCGCTGGGGTCAGTACTTAAATTGATTGACCACGTAGCCGGTCCGTCGAGTGCCGAGAGTTTCAGCTGTCCCCGCAACCCTTCGATGGTGTTGCTCGACAGAAGACTAGGTAGAAAATCTTGGACGTACTCGTCGATGCCCGCGGTCGCCACGTCGCTATCGAGCGGTACCGGCGCACCCATCGGGCTCGCGGCGTCGTGTGCGTCCCACCGGTGGATGGACACCTCCACGGCAAGTCGGCGGTACCACCACGCCACTCGCTGGTCACCAGAACCAGAGAAGGTCCACGTGATCGACTGGGGGTCGGCTTCGTTAAAGAGCACGAGAGTTCGAGCAAGTTGGTCGAGGTACCAAGCCGGCAGATCACCAGCCCGTTCGGGGGCAGGTGCCAGAGCACGTTGGGCCACGCGCTCTCGAGCGGTGGTGATTGCGCCCATCCAAACAAAGACATTGCCAACGTGTCGAACGAGATCGTGCGCGTTCCACCCCGGACACTGACGCACGGGTCGTTCCCAATCTGATTCGGCGACCGCCAGCAACAACCGGGCTTCACGTTCAGCCACCGTTAAAAAATTTATTTCACTCACGACACTTAACTTACAAGTGGAGCACGGTGCGCACGGATTCGCACGTCGTCTACCTAATTCGACTTAGACGTTGCGGCGATACATTCCACCAACCTCGAAGAGAGTGTCGGTGATTTGACCAAGTGAAGCGTGTCGGACTGTCTCCATAAGTGCCGCAAAGATGTTGCCGCGAGTCAGTGCAGTTTCGCGCAACGTGGCGAGCGCGCGATCAGCTTCACTCTGGTGAGTTTCGTGGAAGGAGGCCAAACGGTTGATCTGACCCGACTTCTCGCCTTCGGTGGCTCGGGCCAGCTCAACTTCGTGCGTAACGGTCTCTTTCACTGATCGCGTGAAGGTGTTGACCCCAATGATGGGTAGTTCCCCGCTGTGCTTGGCGTGCTCGTAGAGCATGGAGTCATCTTGAATACGGCCACGCTGGTACCCAGTCTCCATGGCGCCCAACACGCCTCCTCGCTCGGAGAGGCGGTCGAGCTCTTCGAGAACGGCTGCTTCGACGAGGTCGGTAAGTTCCTCCACGATGAAACTGCCCTGCAACGAATTCTCGTTCATCGCCAGTCCCCACTCACGGTTGATGATGAGTTGGATTGCCAGCGCGCGACGCACGGAGTCTTCGGTGGGGGTTGTCACGGCCTCGTCGTAGGCGTTGGTGTGGAGACTGTTGGCGTTGTCGTAGATCGCACAGAGAGCTTGCAAGGTAGTGCGAATGTCGTTGAAGGCCATCTCTTGGGCGTGGAGTGAGCGTCCCGAAGTCTGCACGTGGTACTTCAGTTTCTGGGAACGCTCGGCAGCGCCGTAGCGCTCGCGCATGGCGACGGCCCAAATACGACGAGCAACTCGACCCATAACGGTGTACTCCGGGTCCATACCGTTGGAGAAAAAGAATGAGAGATTTGGTGCGAAATCATCGACCGCGATTCCACGAGCGAGGTACGACTCAACGTAGGTAAAGCCATTAGCGAGCGTGAAGGCCAGCTGCGTGATGGGGTTCGCCCCGGCTTCAGCAATGTGGTAGCCCGAGATTGACACGGAGTAGAAATTCTTCATGTCGTGCTGCACGAAGTACTCCTGGATGTCGGCCATGACACCGAGTGAGAACTCCGTCGAGAAGATGCAGGTGTTCTGGCCCTGATCTTCTTTGAGGATGTCGGCTTGCACGGTGCCGCGCACGCTCTTCAGCGCCTTGCTTCGAATCACCGCTGCTTCGTCACTCGATGGAGCGTGACCGGATGCTTGTTCGAAGAGTGTGAGTTGCTGATCGATGACGGCATTAAGGAACATTGCCAAGATGGTGGGAGCCGGACCATTGATGGTCATAGAGACTGACGTGGTCGGATCGCAGAGATTGAAGCCCTTGTAGAGCTCTTTCATGTCGTCGAGCGTGGCGATGGAAACCCCTGAGGTGCCAATTTTTCCGTAGATATCGGGCGGCGTATCAGGATTACGACCGTAGAGCGTCACTGAGTCAAAGGCGGTCGAAAGACGGGTGGCGGGCTGATCCTCTGAGAGCAGGTGGAAGCGGCGGTTCGTGCGAAATGGGTCGCCTTCGCCCGCGAACATTCGAGCCGGGTCTTCGTTTTCTCGCTTGAAGTTGAATACTCCCGCCGTGAAGGGGAATTCACCAGGAAGATTTTCTGAGCGCAGCCATCGCAACAACTCCGCTTCATCAGTGAATCGTGGCAGCGCGACGCGAGGAATTCGATTACCCGACAGCGATCGTCGAGTCAGCGCAATCGTGCCACGATCGGTTACGAGCTCATCGTGACTGAGCTCGGCGCGCCGCTGCTCAAATGAAGTCAGAAGTTGCCGACTTGAGGCGTCGACCGCTCCCTCGAGAGTGCGCTCGAGGTCACCGAGTGCGTGCTCAACCTCTTCGTTGGCTAGTTCCCTAGTCACGCGCACGCTGTTCGCACGGCGAAGAGCCTCAGTCTGACTCAGCGTGGTGTCGTGGTAGCGACGAATTGTCTCGGCCACTTCGGAGAGATAGCGAACGCGCCCCGACGGGATGATCGGGGCCGTGACTTCCGAGGTGGACACTGCGACGATTGGTAGAAGTGGTTCATTGAAATTGAGACCCAACTTCTCCAATCTCGATCGGATGTGTTGGTACAGAGCGGTCGTGCCGTTGTCGTTGAACCTCGACGCGATTGTGCCAAAGACGGGGTCGCCATCGTCGGCGGCCACGCCGGGATGACTGCGTCGCCACTGTCGAACAACCGAACGCAGAGCATCCTGGGCGCCGTAACGATCGAACTTGTTAATCGCGACCACGTCAGCCAAGTCCAACATGTCAATTTTTTCGAGCTGAGACGCCGCACCAAATTCGGGCGTCATGACGTACAGCGAAAGGTCCGACACGTCAACAATTGCGGCGTCACCCTGACCAATCCCGGGCGTCTCCACGATGATGAGGTCAAAGCCTGCCGCTCGACAGGCTTCGATGGCCGCCGGAATCGGGGGTGGCACTTCGGAGTTGCTACCTCGCGTGGCGAGGGAGCGGAAGAAAATCTGGGGGGAATCGATGGCGTTCATGCGAATTCGGTCACCCAGCAGTGCGCCACCACTTCGACGCTTCGTCGGATCAACGGCGAGCACCGCTATTCGGAATTTGTCGCCCTGATCGAGGCGGAATCGACGAATGAGCTCATCGGTCAGAGACGACTTACCGGAGCCGCCGGTTCCGGTGATGCCAATGACGGGCGCGTGATGTTGGGAGGCCGCTTCGGTGAGTAACGCACGTTGCTGATTGTCGAGTTCAAGAGTTTCGAGAGCGGTGATGGTCCGAGCCAAACTGACGGTGTCACCCAGAATCACGTTCTCCACCGAGGGGGGCTGTTGTTGGACGAGGTCGATATCGCACTCTTTAATGAGCAGATTGATCATTCGCTCGAGGCCGAGTTTTTGACCATCGGTGGGTGAGAAGATTTTTTGGACGCCGTAGGCTTCGAGCTCGGCAATTTCGCGATCAACAATCACGCCGCCACCGCCGCCGTAGACCTTGATGTCGGGTCGACCAGCTTCGCGTAGTGAATCAATCAGGTACTTGAAGTACTCGATGTGCCCGCCCTGGTACGAACTCAACGCAATACCTTGGACGTCTTCTTGCACCGCGGCAGTGACTACTTCGTGGACGGAGCGATTGTGTCCTAAGTGAATTACTTCAGCCCCCTGGGCCTGCAGGAATCGCCGCATGATATTGATGGCGGCGTCGTGTCCGTCGAAGAGGCTCGCAGCGGTGATAAATCGCACTTCGTGTCGAGGTTGGTATAGCGCCTCTGGCTGGTCACTTGAACTCATTCCTACATAATACTAGGAAGTCCATCTACCTTACTTAGTGAGCGTCCATTACGTGGAGAATTTGACTAGTCCTCGGGACGAAAGTCGTTGACACTTAAGCGAAAGTCTCGAATCTGGTCGATGATGGCCTCTTGTTTTGAGTCACCAAGTGAGCCCATACCAAACTTCACTTCGTCAACTGCCACTGAGGCTTTGGCCGCGAGTTCGCGCCCGGAATCGGTGATTCGAGTCAGGCGGGTACGACGATCAGAGGGGTCAGAAATCCTCTCAACGAATCCATCTTGTTCCAGGCGATTGATGATGTTGGTGACACTCGTTGGATGGATCATGAGTCGCTCGCCCATCTTGCCCATTGGGAGAGTGCCAGTTCGAGTGAACGAAAGTAGCACGAGGGCCTCGTAACGAGCCCACGTCAGGCCAAAGGGGCGAAGTGCCGTATCTATCGTGTTCAAAACAATCTGCTCAGCGCGCATTATTGATACCGCCGCCGCCATTGAACGAGCCGAATTCGGCCACATTTTCGACCATCGTCGCCGGGCTTCCTCAATCGCGTCAAAGTTTAACGGTTCACCCATTTTGCCACTCTATAGCCCGCCACCCGAATTTGATTTTCTAGTCAAGAGTTAATTGATTGCGTATCGTGCGGGTTGTGTCAGCGTGCGGTGCGTGCATACTCGGTCACTAATACCTACCATTCAATTTGGAAGGTCGCTACAGTCTCATGTAGGAACCACCTATTTTTTGAAAGGCCAGCACTCGTGTTCATCGGAGCGGCAGTTTCATCGGGAGTGGTCGTTCTGGTCGGCGCTGTATTTCTCGCGAGTACTGTTGAAATGGTCGAAGCGTTGACCATCGTCCTGGCGGTCGGTCGGACTCGAGGATGGCGATCCGCTTTTGAGGGCACTGGGGCAGCACTGGTCGTGCTCGCGGCACTCGTCGCCGCATTTGGACCCGCGCTCGTGCAGATACCAATCAGCGTCTTGCGGCTACTTGTGGGCAGTGTGTTACTCATCTTTGGGATGCAGTGGCTACGTAAAGCGATACTTCGAGCCAGCGGGCTGAAGGCCAAACACGACGAAGACCTTATCTATCAAGAGACGGTTGCCGAATTACGGTTAGCGGGGACGACCCCTGGTCGCGATCGGGTGGCATTCGTGATGGCCTTTAAGGGAGTCTTTCTGGAGGGGCTCGAGGTCGTTATTACCGTGCTGACGCTCGGAACGTCCGCACATCGGTTGGGCCTCGCGGCAATTACTGCAGTGTCAGCGGTCGTTGTGGTCGGTGTCGTGGGCGTCATCGTTGCCAAGCAACTGTCACGAGTTCCCGAAAACGCGATGAAGATGAGTGTGGGAGTGCTTCTCATTAGTTATGGAACGTTTTGGGTGGGCGAAGGACTTAAGGTCAAGTGGCCCGGAAACGATGGAGCTCTATTGGTGTTCGTACTGCTGTATGGGTTGGTGGCGTGGCTCTTGGTTCTGAGCTCGCGGCCTAAAAGCTCGCTGGTAGGAGTCGCCTAATGCAGCAAAAGAATTCGTCGCTGCCTTTTCGAATCCTGAAGGGCTTCGCGATGTTTTGGTGGGACTTCTTAGTTGGTGATACGCCGGAACTATTCGTCGCTGCAGTACTCCTCGTGGCGATCACGACACTCGTGCGAGTGGTCTGGCAGTTGAATGGCTGGGCAGTGGTCGTGCTGCCACTGCTGGTCATACTGTCGTTAGGTATCTCTCTTCGCCGCGCACGACGCTTGGCGAAAAAGTAAAACCACCAGAGAGCTAGGAGCAATCTGATGTCTGAGATTTTTTAGCTCGTCAACGACGCAACGTTGCAGCAGAGTTTTTCGTACTACTGCTCGAGACCCGCGAGTGCCATGCTGAGATCCCAGAGTTTTCTCGCGAGGAGTACATCGTCAGCTTGCGCGTGTGTTTTGGCTATTTTGCCACGCTCGTAATACGCCCCGGGTTGCCACGCGATTCCCGCAACGGTTTCGGCGAGTCGCACGAGTTGGCGAGCACCCTTTTCGGGAGTACTGAATCTGGCTACGTACTTCAGCGGTGAGTGGAAGGCAAAGCGCACCCAGCTGGTGGATTCCGAAGAGAAATTGGTAGCGACCGTTCCGGGGTGAAAAGCCACGGCATTTATACCACTGGCTCCATAACGGCGCTGTAACTCCCTAGTGAAGAGGATGTTTTCGAGTTTCGATGTCCCGTAGGCCCGTCGAGTCTTGAAATGTTTCGTGGAGTTCACGTCGTCGAGGTCGATTTCGCCCCACATCCGTGCGGCCAAGCTCGCCGTATTAATGACTGTCGCCTTACTGGCTATTAAGCGGTCGAGTAGAAGATTAGTGAGAAGAAATGGCGCGAGATGGTTCACTTGAAAGGTCAATTCAAATCCATCGTTCGTTCGTTCCCGGCTTCCAAAAATTCCACCAGCGTTGTTCGCCAGGACATCGATTTTTGGGTACTGCGCCAGTATCGCGGCGCCGAGATCTCGTACCTGAGAAAGATCTGCAAAATCAGCAATGAAAAAAGGTGCACCGAGTTCGTTGCCTACGGCAGCTGTTTTCTCTGGCGACCGGCCGATGACGACAACATTATGCCCTTTTTGTTTCAGTTCTCGAGCCGCGGCCGCGCCAATCCCGTCACTCGCACCAGTGATAATAATTGTTTTTGACTGCACGTCGCAATTCTATAAAAGTGTGGGTGTCCTTGCAGAAACGAAGCGGTCATGCTGGGTCGTCAAACATTGCTGAGCGATGCGATGAGTGCAACGCTGCTCGCACCGCGTGCGCGCTCTTGGCGCCACTGTGTAGGGCCCCTTGAATTGAGGGTGACTCCAGATAATCGCCAGCACAAAATACGGTGCCGTTTTTATTCACGAACTTGGGTGCGAATGGCGGCGCAAGCGCGGGTAGGGCCTTTTCGACGATTGTGGTCGTGATGAGTTGCACTTGTTCCACATTGATTTCGTAGAGATGGGCTACGCTTGCTCGCGCTCGTTGTTCGAGTTCGAGCGTGGGTTGATTACCGATCATTGGTGTTGCTATCAGTGAGCAGTCCTTCGGACTTCGCTCGGGTGCGCGCGATGAGATATCGAGTGCACTGCACAGCAGCCGATCAGAGAGATCAATGCGCAGGGCGCTCGAGTCAGTCTGTTTAGGTGCCGACCACCACCACGTGGTCTGCGATCGCCACTGTGGGGGTGTCGAAGGGAGGAGTTGCGCTGCGGACGAGCCGTCGGTCGCCAGCACAATTGCGCGGGCCGAGAAATCACCATTTGTTGAAGAGACCTTATTTTCACTTATGCGGGTCACCTTGGTGTTGAGCAGAACCGATGAAAGTGGAAGGTCGCGGGCGAACGCCTGGGGTAGGGCCTGAATGCCCTCTGGATGGGTGCCCGGGCTCGCCTTGGCGAAGCTTTTAAGAATTAGTCGGGCGTAATTCCAAGACGTAGCAAGTTCGTCATCTAAAAACGTTCCTCGAAGGAATGGCTGAAAGAAGGTTCTAATGGTGTTTTCGGAGATACCGGCGGCCCGGAGGCCGTGAAAAGTATCGGTGTCCTCGCGTTGCATGAGTTGGCGGGCTGGTGACAGGTAGCTTCCGGCGAGGACCTTGCCGATACGGAGAATATCCCTGAAGGGTAGTGAACTCTTCCTAATCCCCTGCAGACTAGCTAGTGCGCCCGCTCGGGGATCGCTCAAGGTAAACCGGGAGTCATTCTCACGAAACTCGATACCCGGATCATAAGTGCGTAGGTCAAACTCTTTGAGCACTCCCGATTGAATCAATTCGGGGTACGAGGGATTGATGAGTTGAAAACCTTGATCGATGATGTACCCATCGACGGCGAAGCTCCTTAGGCGGCCACCCACGTAATCGTTGCTCTCAATCAGTAGCACTGAAAGATTGTTCGCGGTCAAAACTTGTGCACAACGAAGTCCGGCTAATCCGGCTCCGATCACAATGACGTCAGCGTCAAAAGACTTATTCACTGAACTTAGGTTAGTCAACAAGAAACGGTGTTCAATGAGAACAATTACCAGCGAAAATTTGACCAACGCAATGACATCCGCCCGTCGACCAGTGAAGAGTCACGGCATCGACTTCGTCACTGAAGGATTGAAGGCCACGCTCTCGTTCGAGGTAGCGAGTGGAAACTGTTTCATCGCTAATGTTGCAATGTGAAACTGCCTGCGCTGCTTCGCGCTACTCATTTCGGTCCAACGGTCCTGGTGTGTGGTATCAGTTTGATTTTTGCTCGCCAACTGTTGTCCTGGCCTGGATCGTTAGAAGTGACAGTGGCGGTCTTCTTGGGGCAGTGTTTTGTTGGTTGGTCGAATGACTATTTAGACGCTGAACGAGATCGCGTCGCCGGTCGAGCGACGAAGCCCCTGGTGAGCGGTGAGTTGTCCAAGAAGACCCTGGCCGTACTTATCCCCATGGCCTTTGTTGGAGCGGTAGTGACATCGTTCGTGGGCCCATTTGGCTTTAGGGGAACCGTGGCCCATGTACTGGCACTCCTTAGCGCCACTGCGTACAACTTGGGCGCCAAGGCTACGGTGTTCTCCCTTATTCCCTACGCAGTTTCATTCACACTATTTCCCGTGGCCATGTACAGCACGGTCGATCGCTGGCCACCTGGGTGGGTGTTAGTTGCTTTCATTAGTTTCGCCAGTGCCTTCCACTTCTTCAATACTTTGAAAGATATGGACGCTGATCGGAGCCAGAAGATAATGGGGCTGCCGCAACGTCTGGGCACGCGTCGATCAGTAATAGTGGCGGTCATTTTGATTCTGGTGGGTCTCGTGGATCTACTGTGGTTTCGCTAATGGGCGAGCACTACTGGCGAGGGCACTCGTAGGATTAGAAGGTGATTGACCGAGTCGAATTAATTTTTGATGGTGACTGTGGGTTGTGCCGTGCTTCGGTTGATTGGCTCAAACGGCGTGATCGAAACCACTCGATTCAATTCTTTCCGTCGCGCGAGTGCTCCTGGAATGACGCGGACCTCATGCCATTTTCTGAAACCGTGGTGGTCCGAGACGCTCAAGGGTCCACGTACGTACGCTCGAGCGCGGTAGCGAGGGCGCTCAGCGTCCTACCGAGATTCTGGGGCATTTTCGGTAAATGGGTCTTACTCATCAATCGGATTGCGTTTTTTCGGATATTCAACGATTTTCAGTACAACCTGGTCAGCCGGAATCGCCACACTGTCGCCATAGTTCTCTCGCGTTTTGGATTCCTCCGTTCAAAAGAGAGTTAGTCCCCGAACTACTTCTACGTCGGACACCACAACAGCGGTAGTGTCCGACTCCGGCCGTGCAATGTGACTCGTACCGTTCGAGCGAAGTCACTGCAATAGCATCAGAGTGTGGCTAACTCACGAATCGGGCTCATTGGCGGTATTTCATGGGAATCGACGGCTGAGTACTACCGACTCCTCAATCAATTAGTTGATAAGTCCGCTGGGCCCCATACGCAACCCGAAGTGGTGATTGATTCGCAGAACTTCGAAGTAAACGTCGCACTGCAGCGAGCACAAGACTGGGACGCCTGCAACGAAATCTATATTGATGCGGCCAAGCGCTTGGAATCGGCTGGCGCTACGGTCCTTGGTCTTTGTGCCAACACCGCACATCGAGGTTTTGAAGTGGTACAGGCTTCAGTCAGTATCCCCATGATTGACATTCGTGTGGCGATGGCGCAAGAAGTGAAGTCGATGGGTGAGACTTCGATGGCGTTGTTGGGTACCAAGCCCACAATGGCGACCAACCACTATTCGTCACGCCTAGAGGAACTGGGCGTCAAAGTAGTGAAACCAACGAAAGAGGAGATGGACGATTTGCAGCGAATCATCTTTGACGAGCTGACCCTTGGGGTCTTTACTGATTCGTCACGTCAGCGGTTTATAGACATCGCGGAAAACTGCGTCGATCAGGGTGCCGGTGTGGTTGGCCTCTGTTGCACGGAATTTGGACTGTTACTCAATGGCCACACGACTAGTTTCCAGACAATTGACTCGGTTGCAGCCCACGTGCAAGCGTTACTCAAGGCCAATTGACAACTAGTACTGCCCACTGAATTGAGTTTCACACAGAGTGCTTGTTGCCTACTCGCGATGCATCGAATCAGGGGAGGGATTGCAACCTCGAGTATTGCCGTTACGGGGCAACTGCACCAGTGGTAATTGGAGCCTTTTCTAGCAGCGCCCACTCGTCGTCACTAAAAATTCTTGAGCGAATTAAGAATCTTTTTCCCTCGGGTGACTCGAGACTAAACCCCCCTCCACGACCATCAACGACATCAATGGTGAGGTGGGTATGTTTCCAGTAGGCAAATTGGGCCAGAGAGATCCAAACCTTTACAGGACGGCTAATCCCCTCAATGTCGAGGTCACCCAAGAAAACATCGGATGCTCCGACGCGAAATTCACCTTCGAGATAGCACATTGGCGACGAGCCATCGCAGCAACCCCCGGACTGATGAAACATCAATGGTCCGTGGATTGCTGCGAGGCTACGTAGCAAGTCCGCAGCTGCTTCTGTGCATGAAACACGTGAAGGTAGCGGTGTGGTCAATTTAGAAGAAACCTAGTTTGTTCACTGAGTAGGAAACTAATAGGTTCTTTGTCTGCTGGTAGTGATCAAGCATCATCTTGTGGTTCTCACGACCAATACCTGACGCCTTGTAACCACCAAATGCTGCGTGGGCAGGGTAGGCGTGGTAGCAGTTAGTCCATACACGTCCAGCCTGAATGGTCCGCCCAGCTCGGTAAGCCGTATTCATGTCACGCGTCCATACGCCTGATCCCAGACCGTACAACGTGTCATTGGCAATCTGCATGGCCTCATCGAAGCCATTGAACTTAGTGACCGAAAGAACTGGTCCAAAGATTTCCTCTTGAAAGATTCTCATAGAGTTGTTTCCTTCGAAAATCGTTGGAGTGACGTAGTAGCCACCCGAAAGTTCTCCGCCAAGATCGGCACGTTCGCCACCAGTAAGCACCTTCGCACCTTCCTGCTTACCAATTTCTAAGTAAGAAAGAATCTTCTCGAGTTGGTCGTTACTGGCTTGTGCACCAATCATGGTTGAGAGGTCCAGCGGGTGACCCTGCTTGACGGCCTTTGTGCGCTCCACTGCGTCGCCCAGAAACTTGTCGTAGATGCCACCTTCGATGAGCGCACGAGAAGGGCAAGTACAAACTTCACCCTGGTTGAGCGCAAACATTGTGAATCCCTCTAGCGCTTTGTCATAGAACGCATCATTGGCGGCTGCAACATCATTGAAGAAGATATTTGGACTCTTGCCACCGAGCTCCAGTGTCACTGGAATGATGTTCTCAGATGCGTATTGCATGATAAGTCGGCCAGTTGTTGTTTCACCGGTAAAGGCAACCTTGGCAACGCGTGGTGACGATGCCAGAGGCTTACCAGCCTCAACGCCAAAGCCATTGACAATGTTGAGCACTCCATTTGGCAGTAGATCTTTTACAAGGTCCATCCAGAAGTGAATCGAAACTGGCGTCTGCTCTGCGGGCTTCAAGATTACGCAGTTGCCCGCAGCAAGGGCTGGCGCGAGCTTCCATGCAGCCATCAAGATCGGGAAGTTCCACGGGATAATTTGCGCAACGACCCCGAGTGGTTCGTGGAAATGATACGCAACTGTGTCATCGTCAATTTCCCCTAGTGTGCCTTCCTGCGCGCGAATTGCTCCAGCGAAGTAGCGGAAGTGGTCAATGGCGAGTGGGATGTCAGCGGCGAGTGATTCACGGATTGGTTTACCGTTCTCCCAAGTTTCCGCCACCGCGAGTGCCTCAAGATTGGCCTCCATGCGGTCAGCAATTTTCAGCAAGATATTTGACCTCTCGGTGACTGATGTTTTACCCCAGGCGGACTTTGCCGCGTGAGCTGCATCAAGCGCCTTCTCGACATCTGCGGCGTTTCCACGAGCAACCTCACAGAAAACTTTTCCAGTCACTGGAGTTACGTTTTCAAAATATTGTCCGGATGAAGGCTTGACGAATTCACCGTTAATCCAGTGGTCGTATCTGGGTAGATAAGTAGCCTTACTTCCCTTTTCGCCTGGTGCGACAAAGTCAGTCATTTAATTCCCCTTATCAAATAGTTACTGCCGTACCGTGAATCTAGAGACGAAAGCTAACGACGTCAACTCGTCTTAGAGCGGCCGCTGGCCAATGGAATTATGGGTTAGTGAGTTTCGAACTCACTCGAGGCGCGCTGGTCCAATTACTGAAGTGACTCGACGGCGCAACGGCGTGAGATCAGCGCTAAACCACTAAATTGGGCAAAGCCATGACTGAAAATCTCACACGTCACCAAGCATTAAATCCCACGATTTCTAGTCTTGTCACGATAGGTAAGTAGCTCTACTTTGTTGTTGCTACTGGTCGCTTTAATTGCGGGTGTTATTGCCGGAGTCTCTCCTTGCGTTCTGCCCATCCTTCCAGTTGTCATTGTTGGATGGGTGGCGCCGGTGAGTGATCCGACACATCCCTATCGAGCGAGGCGTCGGCGATCACTGTCAGTAATGGCGGGGCTCGTGCTGAGTTTCGGACTATTGACGGCCCTCGGGTCAGTCATTCTTTCCAGTCTTCATCTACCAGCCAATTTATTAAGAGATTCTGGTATTGCTCTACTTATCCTTTTTGGCGTAAGTCTGATCAGTCCGAAAATTGAACAACTTCTTGAACGACCTTTTCAGAGATTTGCTCGGAGTGCGCCTTCGGGAACTCGCTCAGGCTTCTTGATCGGACTTGGTCTCGGCGCAGTCTTCGTTCCCTGTGCTGGACCTGTCTTAGCAACTATTTCAGTCTTGGGAGCGACTCACCGAGCCAATTTGTACAGCGTGTTACTGAGCCTCTTCTTTGCTGTAGGGGCAGCAATCCCACTCTTCATCATCGCGATGATCGGTGATCGATTTGTTGAAAAGAATCGCCGGCTGTCATCCTTAACGAGAAAAATCCGTCCGCTGGCGGGCGTTTTTCTCATTGTGATTGCTTTGATTTTGGCGTTTAATGTGGCAGATCCTCTGCAGCGTTGGATACCTAACTACACCTCAGTACTGCAACAAAAAGTGGAAGGGAATTCCTACACCTTGCACGCGCTTCGATCGTTATCCCACAAGAAAAGTAATAATGGAAATCTCAACACGTGTGAACAGATGGCGAGTTTTGAGCAAATTCTTGGCTTGCAGAAATGTGGCACCGCTCCAAACTTTGTTGGCATCACTAATTGGGTGAATACCCCGGGGGATAAGCCGCTCAACCTAAGTGCGTTACGAGGGCATGTGGTATTGATTGACTATTACACCTATTCATGCATTAACTGCCAGAGGTCACTTCCACACGTTGAAGCGTGGTATCAGCGCTATCACCGTTACGGATTAGACGTGATAGGTGTTCAAGCCCCCGAATTTGCCTTCGAACACGTCCTCTCCAACATCACTGCTGGCGCCAAGAGTCTTGGCATTAAGTACCCCATTGCGGTCGATAACAATCTGGCGACGTGGGATGCCTACCTAAATCAATATTGGCCAGCGGAGTATTTGATCGATGCCAATGGGGTAATTCGCCACGTCGCCTATGGGGAGGGTGGTTATTCGAACGATGAACAACTCATTCGAAAACTACTCATTTCCGCCAACCCCGCGGCGTCCTTGCCGGCGCCAACCAGCATCCCCGATCGCACACCAACTCGAGGAATTAGCCCAGAAACGTACCTCGGATCGGAACGATCGCAGTACTTACAGGGTTCGTCGTCAGTCAGCAACGGCTCTTCCACGTACTCCTTCCCGGGTTCACTCACGACGGGTAACTACGCCCTAAACGGTGGATGGACGACGTCAAACCAGTTCGTTACGTCGTCTTCGGGTGCACAACTTGAACTTGGCTACCAGGCAAGTGATGTCTATTTAGTTCTCGGGGGGAAGGGAACCGTCCGCGAGTCAATCAACGGCAAGTACGTGAAGACCATTACTGTTCAAGGATTTCCAACGCTGTACACGTTGCTACACAGCGCTTCTCGCGCGACTGGAGCGCTGAAACTTACTTTTAGTGCGGGCGTGCAGGTGTACGACTTTACTTTTGGCTAAATAGTCAACTGTAGAAAAATGGGCCACTTAATCCACGTAAGTTGAATGTGATGGGACGGCCAGTGGGCGAGATTTTTCTACATCTCCGTCACCGATTTGAATCGGGGTGGCGGTCTTGAGATCAAGTCACCCATCTCGAATAAACGGTATCGTTACCCCAACCACGTAAATGAGGTCGTATGGCTGAAGCACCACACCGCTCCGAAGTTTTTAAATTGGCGAGTGACATCATCGATGCTCGCGCGGCGAGCGATCCGACCGCCGCAACGTATTTTGGTATTGAGGGCTACAACCATCTACTCCCCGACCTCTCGCCGGCTCAACGTCAACGTGACATAGCTGAGACGAAAGAGTTCCTCGACCGGCTCGAATCAACCCCGGTTATCGATCAAATTGACGAGGTGGCGGCGGCACTCTTGCGAGAACGACTGCAGTCCGGACTAGGACTGGCCCAGAGTAACGAGACATCAAGAATTTTTTCGGTACTAAGTTCTCCAATTGCTAATTTCCGACAAGTCTTCGAGCTGATGGATACCGGTGATCTCGACAGCATCACCGCCCGACTTAACGCGGTGCACGACTCATTGAGTTCTTGGAAACTGACCCTCGAGGAACTTCGAGCCACGAATCAACTCCCGCCAAAACGCCATATCGAAGGGGTCGCTCAGCAGGCTCGAGTGGCGAATTTCTCAGGTTTTGCTGAACGAATCGCTCCGACTCTGGACGCGAGCAGTGCACTTCGCCGAGCTGCCGTCACCGCTGATGCGGCGTATGACGAGTTCGCGACATGGATGACGGATTCACTACTGTCAAGCGCCACGGAGCATGATTCTTGCGGGGCCGAACGCTACGGCCAGTGGGCTAGCTACTGGACTGGCGCATCACTCGACCTTATTGATACGTATAACTGGGGTTACTCTGATCTTCAGCGCATCGTAAACCGAATGTGGGAGATTGCCAACGTCATACTTCCCGGGGCTAAGGGCTTGGCGGAAGTCGCTGACTATCTCGATAATGATGCCGCACGATCAATTCATGGCACTGACGCACTCGTTGCGAGACTAAAGGAGCTAACCCAAGCCACCATTAAGGAATTGAACGGAACTCACTTCGATATTGATGAACGTATCGAGTTCTGTGATGTGCGAATCGCTCCCGAAGGCAGTGCGGCGGCTCCGTACTACATCGGACCGAGCGAAGATCTCTCGCGACCGGGAACTACGTGGTACCCAACGCTCGGTCGTGAATCGTTTCCCTTTTGGAGTGACCTTGGAGTCTGGTACCACGAGGCCGTGCCAGGCCACCACCTGCAGATAGCTACCGCAACGTTGCAGTCCGAGCGTCAGAGTCGTTTTCAGCGTCTCGAAGGTGGCACTTCAGGTTACGTAGAAGGTTGGGCGCTCTACGCCGAACGATTAATGGACGAACTGGGCTACTACAACTTGCCGGAATACGAACTTGGTTATCTCTCGAACCAAGCTTTGCGCGCGGCCCGAATCGTCGTGGACATTGGACTTCATCTCGAGTTGACAGTGCCCCAAGGATTTTGGCCAATGGGGGACCTCGGTGACTGCTCGGGTGAAACATGGACAGCCGAGATGGCGGTGTGGGTTTTAGAGAATCTGGCAATCCAGAGTCACGATATGTCGGTTTCAGAGGTTGACCGTTATCTCGGACTGCCTGGCCAGGCCATCTCGTACAAAGTTGGCGAGCGAGTGTGGTTGCGCTGCCGCGAGGAAGCGAAGGCTCGTCTTGGTGACAAGTTTTCGCTTAAGAAATTCCACGCACACGCTCTGGCGATGGGCGGTATGGGTCTTGATCCCTTCGAAGAGCTGATGCGTCAGTGGAACGGTAGTTAGCGAAAATTGTTACCCAATCGTTCGTACTGAGTGAGTACGAACTGACCAGAGTGTTCATCACGATACGCCGCGCCGCGGCCCTATTCGATTTATGCCAGAACCATTTGCTTAGTTGGTCTGCGGCAAATGATTAGTTACCCCTTCGACCTTGCTTAACTAAGCGGTGAAAGCCTCGGCGGGGAGATCGCTCTCTCCATTTTCAAGGGCCAACAAAATGCGTGCGGCGACCGACACTGGGTCGAGCCCCTCAGGCATTTTTGGAGCCGTGCCATGGAGTGCCCGGTCCACGAGACCGGTCTCCGTGTGTGGAGCTCGTACGTCGAGTACCGTAATTTTCTTCGACCGGAATTCTCGTGCGGCGATGGTCATCATCTTGTGAGCAGCGGACTTTGAGGCGCAGTAGCCAGCCATGCCCACCAGATTCATGTCCGCGGCTACACCAGTGAGCGAGACGATGAATCCACCGTCCTTCACGGTGTCACGACCCAGAGCCAAAACATTCATTGTCCCCACTGCGTTGACATTCATCAACTCACTGACTATTTCAGGGGGCGTGGAGTCTATTGAACCAAAGGCCACTACTCCACAGGCGTTTACTATTCCGTCAAAGTCACCACCCATCTGGTTGAACGCCGCTTGGAGTGAGTCGCGTGAACGGATGTCACTTTGAGCAGAACGAAGTCCCTGTAGATCCGGGGCAATGTGATCTGGGTGGCGAGCGATAACGCAGACATCGGCGCCGCGACTCAATAACTGTCGCGCAATTTCGCCACCAAGCACTCCCGAACCGCCAACTATGCAAATATTCTTTCCAATGAAAAATGAGCTCATGGAAAAATACTAAGGGTCTAGTCGCTTTGAATTAACACCTCTAACCCACTTGGCGTGGCCCCGAAGTTGATTGATACAGGTGATGCCTTTCGAAGGAAGTGTGACAAAAAACCAAGAACCGCCTGAATCGAAAATTCAGACGGTTCTTGGTTACTAAGTCCAGATTGAACCCTGCGACTCCACCGGCACTGGCTGCTGGCTTCGCAGTGGTTGTGCCTTAATGCAAGTGGAATGCCTTTGAAACAATCTTCCAGGTATCGTCGAACTTGACGAGCTGAAAGTAGTCAGTGAAGTCCATGTCACCCCAGAAACCCTGGTCAGTCACGGTTGCGACCGCAGCATTGCCCGTCTGTTCAATTGAAACAATCTCTGAAACTAAATTGCCAGCATCACCAGGTTGACCAACCATGAGCTCAATAAACCCTGCTTTGTCAACGGCGTACACGGTGTCGTGCATATAGCCAAACCAGTGGGCACTTTCGTGAAACGCCTCATCAAGTAGTGCGGCGTCGCCCTTCGCAGCTCCATCAATGTAGAGAGTAACGACTCGGGTAATTTCATCGTGATCAGTAGCGCTCATTTTTCTCCTTTACTAGGTGACTAGCGAAGGGTACACCTCGTACCTTTTTGCTGCAGCGAATACGCAGAACTCAGTGCAGAGCTCAATTACCAGAGCCTGGGCGCCTCGTTCTGGTTGCGGGGCTGAGAATGATCGGAGTTCTTTCTTATTCGACTCGTTAAATCTCTGCTCGTTGGTGATTAGCAATGTGTGCAAGTTTGATGCAAAACCTTCACGAAGAATTCACTCTTGACTGCTGAGTAGTCCTGATAAACCATTTCTTATTCGACAACTCGGGATTTATGATTTGGTGTGGACAGATTGACTCGATTGGTGTCTCGTGATTCGAGACGAGCTCGCTTCGCGCGATTTATTGCCCTCAGCCTCGTCGTTACGTTGCTTTTTACGAATTCCGCTGGTTCGACCACCACTCATTGGAGTGAGCGCCAGCTCGTGAGCACTCTGAATCAAGGGGCGGGTGGAGCCTTCATTGAAGATTTCAACTGCACGTCGTCCACCTTCTGCGTTGCGGGCGGTGTGTACCATGATTCGTACAATTTGCAACAATCCTTCGTATCGGTTTACAACGGAACCGACTGGGCGGACCATGAAATCGCGAGCTCACTAAGCAAAGGAAGTAACGGCGGGGCGAACGGTGACAGCTCCTTGCACCTGACGTGCCGCTCATCGACTTTCTGTGTTGCCTATGGTCGATACTTGGATTTGTCGAATGTTCTCCAAGCGTTCGTATCGGTCTATAACGGGACGAACTGGAGTGATCAAGAGTTAGCTGGTTCGCTCAATGTGGGGGTTAATGGGGCCAATACCGCGAACGTAACGTGTCATTCGGTCACCTTCTGCGTCGCGAGTGGTTGGTACCGGGACGCTGCAAATGTCCTGCAAACATTCACGTCGGTTTATAACGGCTCAACTTGGAGTACCCAGGAGCTGGCCAGTTCGCTGAGCAAGGGAACGAACGGGGCCAGCATTAGTAACGTCACGTGCCACTCGTCCAAGTTTTGCATCGCGTACGGTTCCTACTCCGATGTGTCGAACAGACCACAAATATTTGTATCGATTTATAACGGCTCGACGTGGAGCGACAACCAAATTGCTAGCTCGTTAAGTCAAGGGGTGGCTGGCTCAACCCTCGCGGGTGTTACCTGTCGTTCGTCCAAGTTCTGTGTTGCCTACGGCGACTACGCCGACGTGGCGAATGACACTCAAGCCTTCGTGGCTGTCTACAACGGCTCAAACTGGAGTAATCAGGAGCTGGCGAGCATCTTGAACCTTCATGGTGCGGCTGAAGTCGATTCCGTTTTCTGCACTTCGTCGACGTTCTGTACCGCCAGTGGTTCGTACCACGACGGCTCGTCCACCAGACGAGCATTTGCGTCGATTTATAACGGCTCAACTTGGAGTGATCAGGCAATAGCTACGACCTTTAGTAACGGAGTGACAGAAATTGTCAGTGGTTTAGTCAATGTGACGTGTCGATCGACAACCCTCTGTATCGCGAGCGGCAATTACCAAGATGGTGGCGCAGTTGAGCACCCCTTCGTCTCGGTCTATAACGGCTCTACCTGGGCGGACCAGGAATTAGCTAGTGGACTGAGTGTCGGAACCAACGTTGGCCTGAATTCGAACTTTAGGGTTATCTGCTACTCGACATCTTTTTGTGTGGCGAGCGGTCTCTACGGGGACAGTTCCAACGTCCCGCAGGTCTTTGTCTCGGTCTATAACGGGACCTCGTGGAATAGTCAGCAGCTGGCAAGTTCGCTAACCGCGGGAACCAATGGGACAGAAATTGTCGAGGGGGTCACTTGTCGTTCATCGTCGCTCTGCTTAGTCGATGGCAATTATTCTGACTCGGGGAATACCCAATACGCCTTTGTCTCGGTCTATAACGGGACTTCGTGGAATAGTCAGCAGTTGGCGGGCACTCTCGGAGGCGCGTCGAATATTGAGAACGCGACTTGTCGCTCCTCTAACTTCTGTGTTGGCGGAGGCAGCTACTACTCGAACACATCGCACGATTGGCACGGATTCGTATCGACCTATAACGGCAGTAACTGGAGCAGTCAGGAACTTAGCGCCAGGTTGAGTGGCTACACGTTTGGCCACCCGCACGTTACCTGTCTGACCGTTACGTTTTGTGCGGCCTATGGTGCCTTCAAAGACTCCGGCAACATTTACCAAGACTTTGTTGCGGTTCGTAGCACGACCGTGCTGCAAATCACGAACACCGTGTTTTCCGGTGTCGTCGGTCGACCAGTCATTTTGACAACTACGGGTGGCACCGGCGTCGGACCTGTTCGCTTTGTTGTCACGGGAGCGGGATGCAGAATTACGCACGGATCAGTGAGTGCGAAGACTGCAACGACCTGCGTGGTTACGGCCAAGCAACGGGGAAAGAAAAACGTCGGGGCTGCAAAATCGGCGCCAGTGAGTTTCATCTTTTCTCACAAGTAAGGGAATCGGGCTACTCGAATGAGAGCCAAACGGCCGTGACTATTGAACATGGTTCTGTTCCGGTCTACCATCAGCGCTCGTGGTACCAAAAGTCTTAATTCGATACTTCAGTGGTCACCTGGAATTTCAAACCGACGTCGAAAGACTTCAGAATCTATTTCGAAAATCTCCTCTATTCCATCCGCTTCGTCGGTCTGTTGCCCAACATGGTTGAACCCAAACCCCTTGATTATTTTGACTGAAGGGATGTTGTCGGCAGAAACGGTGTAGCGGAGAGTCTGAACTGCGGGCTCGTTGATAGCCCAGCTCCACATTCCCAAGAGTGCTTCTTTGGCGTAGCCATTGTTCCGAAAATTTTGGTGAATTCCTACACCGATTTCAATCATTCCCTTAGCGTCTGGCGGGGCGTGAAAACTAACGCTGCCGATGATTTCGTGGGTAGAGTTCAGAACTATCCACCTGACAAACCAGATATTTAATGAGGGGTCTTCCTTCACCTGGGGGACTCTCCAGTGGAGCGGACCCGGGTCATCGACTAGTACCCGGTGAGGATTAGAGAATGGTTTGCCCTCGCAGATTGCAACGTCGCCCGGAGTTTCAAAAAGTAAAATCAGGTCGCTGGCGCTTATCAAATAAAGACCAAGCCGGTTGGTCATAATGAGATCTGACACGTGATAAATCTAGAATATTTTTGAAAAAGAAACAAAAAGTAAATGTAGATGGCAGAAGATTATCTATTCGATTAATAGTGCAATTTCTCATCAAACTATTTAACTGAATATCTCGATTGCTTCAAATCTTGCCACGGGATGCTTAAATTGGGATTGGGAACAGGCGCGAGAACAGGAGTTGTTTTATGAATAACGCTGTACTTACGCTCTCACATGGACAGTTCAATTTGGTCTACAACGCACTGTCGTTTGTGTTTGCCGCAATGATTGCTTCGTTTGTCTACTTCTTGCTGATTCGTAATCAAATAACCAAGAAAAACCAAACTGCCCTCAACTTGACCACACTGGTCGTGTTGATCGCTGGTTACCACTACCTTCGTATCTTTAACTCATGGAATGAAGCATTTCACTTCGTCAACGGTTCGTACGTCATGTCGGGCACTCCGTTCAACGAGGCGTACCGCTACGTTGACTGGCTGCTCACCGTGCCACTTCTTTTGGCGGAGCTCATTACGGTGCTTCGACTCAAGGCTGAGGTTGCCCGCGGACTGATTATCAAGCTTTCAGTGGCGTCACTCTTCATGATTGGTCTTGGTTACCCCGGAGAGATTGCCCCCGCTCACTCGACGGCGCGTCTCGTGTGGGGAGGACTTTCGACGATCTTCTTCATCTACGTCCTCTACGTCCTCTTTGTTGAACTCACCAAGTCGCTCGATGGTCAGCCGGCTCGAATTCGCCAGTTGGTTTCTGGTATGCGCTGGGTAATTTTGGTGACGTGGTTGGTCTACCCAGTCGCGTTCATCTTGCCGCGACTCATCTCAAACGAAACTGCCGCTCTCGTTTCGCGTCAGGTTGGCTACTCAATAGCTGACGTGCTCGCAAAGCCGTTGTTTGGCCTCTTCGCAGTCTTGATCATGTTGATCAAGAGCCGCGAAGAAGAATTAATCTAAGTTCGTTAACCACAATGCCGCCCCGCAACACGGGGCGGCATTGTGGTTTAATGCGACGAAAAATTCTATGGATGTCAATGGGCTACGGAGAACGCTGAGGGCCGGATCTCTCATTTTTGGAGGATCTTCTCTCGTTTTAGTAGCAGTGCCAAGAGTCTTTATAACCCTCTGGCGCTCCACCAAAGCTCAGAAATGAGTTGGTCGATGAGAATGATTGGTGTGACCGTCTTCGCTCTGGCCGGGAACATGTGGGTGAACTCGCACAACACTGACGGGGTTTCAGTCCGGCAGGTTGGATGGGTAATGTGCGTCTCGGCAACGTCGCTGGGCATTCTGACTTTGGCCGTGCCCACTCATGTAACTTTCTTCGCGGCATCGTATGCGGCTGTTGGATTCGTATTCGGTCTGCTGTACCTTTTCAATTTGCTTAAAAGCTGAGCACTCCTTCGGTCAGAAGTCAGAATTCTAGAATTGATTGGTTAATGAGATTCAGCAATCTACTTGGTCAAGTCGAGTGCAATAATTAGTCGGTGCTGAGTAAAACGACGCCACTTCAACGAATAACGGCGGAAAGCAAACGACGTGGTCGGGTGGAGTTTGTCGCCGGTTGCATCACAATTCTGAATGGGTCAAACATCGATGGCGATTTGGTCATGGTGCTGGGTGGCGAACATGCACGCTACGTACTGGCGGGTGCAGAAGGTGGAGTTGACGGGTATTGGCCACGGGTGTGGGCCGCTCGAGGCCTACTTTATTGCTACGAGCCAGTCGCTGCTGAAGCAATCAGCAGCGCACTTCGTGATAAATCTTGGCGGGTTAGGGAAATGTCGTTGAAAGTCATTGCGCGCCACGCTGTTGATGAACTAATGGAGGATGTGTTGCCACTACGAAATGACCCCATCGAAAGGGTCAGGGTAGCGGCTGAGCGAGTACTTCGTAAGTTAGACCCAAGTATTAATTGATTGATTGATTGATTGATCTGGACCCCCGAACGGGATTCTGGCTTTAACCCCGTTTGGTAGACACCTTGTAAGAAAGGTTGTCCATAATGGGAAGTACGTACCGGAGGTTCACTCCAGAGTTTAAAGACGAGGCCGTGAAGCTGGTGATCAATACCGCGCGGCCCGTCGCCGTGGTGGCGCGAGAACTGGGTCTCCAAGAACAGACGCTGGGCCGATGGGTGAAGTTGTTCAAAGCCCGCCACGACGCCGGCGACCGAGGGCTCACTGAGACTGAACTCGCGGAGTTGGTGCGTCTGCGAAAGGACAACGCCGAACTGATGCTGGATCGCGCGTTCTTAAAAAAAGCGTCACTCTTCTTCGCCCAGGAAGCCACGGATACGAACGCCAAGCGTTCGCACTGATGCTCGCGGAGAAGAGCAACTTCACGATTACCCGCATGGTCCGACTCTTAGAGGTCTCGAGGTCCGGGTACTACGCCTGGTGTCGTCGGACGCCCTCAAAGAGAGCGCTGCGTCACGAGCGGATCGAGGCGAAAGTGGCCTGGTTTCACGGGGAGTCCGACGAGGTGTCGGGTTCCCCCAAGATCCTCGTGGACCTACGCGAGGACGGTGAGACGATCTCGAAGAAGACCGTCGCGAAGATCATGCGTGAACTCGGCCTGAAGGGCGTCTGCCCGAAGCGCTGGAAGACGACGACCATCACCAACACGACTGACACCTACCCGATTGACGTCGTGCAACGAAAGTGGGACGTCGGGGCACTCAACCAGGTTTGGATTGGCGATATCTCCTACCTGCGCACCTGGGAAGGATGGCTTTACTTAGCCACGGTCATCGACGCACACTCACGTCGCGTCATCGGCTGGGCGATCGACGAGCACATGCGCAGTGACCTCGTCGAAGACGCCCTACGCATGGCGATCACCCTCCGGGGCGAACGACCCGCGAAGGTCATTTTTCACACCGACCGAGGAACGCAATACGCCTCGGACCAGATCACCACGTTCGCGAACGCTAACGGACTCACCCGCTCGATGGGCTACACCGGAGTGTGCTGGGATAACGCCATGGCCGAGTCGTTCTTCGCCACCTTGAAGACCGAGTTCTACTACCGGCGCGTGTGGCCAACCAAGCAGGGTGCTCGCCTTGCGGTCAGCAACTGGATCGAGGACCGCTACAACCGTCGACGTCGACACGCTTCACTCGGTCAAGTCTCGCCAGTCAACTTTGAAATGCAATACTTAACCAACAGCGCGGCTCTTAAGAAAGCCGCTTAACCCGTGTCCACTGAACGGGGTTAAGGCCATTCAGGGAAATTGGCACCCCACAAGCGATTTGAGTTGGAACCAATTGGTTGACTGGTTAACCGAGATGGATCAACTCCGATTATGTCTAAGCAAGAGTCGTCATTAGGTGATTTGGGACTTCATGTGATCGGTTAGTTTCTCAATAATGCGGGAAAGCTCCACCATCTCTCTCTTATCGAGCACATTGAATAGTGATTCAAATTTTGAAGTTACATCCAATACAATCTCATCAAAAAAAGCCCTTCCATTTTTCGTGAGCTCCACATTGACGGCTCGCTTGTCAGTTTTTTCCGGCTTACGCATCGCATATCCATTGGATTCGAGCCCATCAACAATTCGGGTAAGTGCTCTAGGGGTCAAATCAATTAATTTTGCCAATTGCCCGATAGGTAACGACCCTTCATTTAACAAGATCCACATAATCATTAATCGAGATGACGCAATTCCGTGTTCTTTTTCTACATGAACTGACATCCACCGAGGGAAAAGGTTGCTCAACCGTCCCACGCTTGCTGCTGCAAAAATTGATACTTGTGCTTTAGGCATAGTAGATAGAGAGCTCGATGAAGGCCTATTAAGAACTTTCTCTTTTTTTTTCATAACAACAGTCTATAGTGCTAGTTTGAAATATAGTTACCTAGGTAACTATATTCACTAGTACCCATACAGAGGATGGAATGAATGTCGGAAGAAAATCAATTCGAAATCAGCAGAAGGAACCTATTCAAAGTAGCTGGCTTAGGTGCAGGGATAGCGCTGATTCCAGAAATGCTTCAGACTTCGCCCACCGGTGCAGCAGTGACAAATGCCCTTTGGATACCGCCAAAGCTTTCAGGTTCAAACTTCAATCTAAAACTTTTGAAAAGCACCAAACAAATTGCTCAAGGGTCGGTAACAAAAACGTATGGCTACAACGGGGCAGGATTTTGGGGTCCAACCTTAATTATGAAAAAAGGTGACAACGTGACGCTCAACGTCACAAACGGGTTATCGGAAGAAACTACAACACATTGGCACGGAATGCATTTGCCCGCAAAAATGGATGGTGGACCAATGCAAGTTATTTCGGTTGGTGATACCTGGTCGCCGCACTTCAAAGTTATGAATAATGCTGCCACGTTCTGGTATCACCCTCACATGCACAAAACCACTCAGAAACAGTTGGCACTAGGGGCTGGGGGCTTTATTTTTGTGCAAGATTCAAAAGAAGCTGCGCTGGCTTTGCCGCGTACGTATGGAGTTGATGACATTCCTCTGGCGCTAGGGAGTAGAACACTTTCTGCAGTAAATCAGATAAGCACCACAGCTATCTATGGGGACACCATGCTCGCAAATGGTGTTGCAAACGCACAAGCAACTCTTCCAGCACAATATGTTCGCCTTCGTATTCTGAACATGGAATCAGAACGTGTTCTTAACTTAGGAATGTCCGATAACAGGACATTCCATGTTATTTCTACAGATGGAGGTTTGGTGAGAAAGCCAATTCCATTGAAGCGTCTTCTAATGTCTCCCGGTGAGCGCTACGAAATTCTTGTCAATCTTTCTAACGACAAAATCGGATCAGTCGTTGCGCTTTGCGCATACAACAGAGGATTGGCCTTTGGCTACGGTGGATCCGAACCAGCAACAACGGGTGATTTCGGAAGCCTTTTAAATAATGCCAACTTTGATGTACTGAAGATAAAAATTACCAAGCCCATTGCTAAGGGAATTTCGTCTTTGCCAACGAAGTTAACAACAAACATTTTTCCAGTTGCTTCACAAGTTACAAATACTCGAACAATCGCCATTACTGACAATGGTCCGGGAACTCCGTTTACTTTTGATGGTAAGAGCTATTCAATGGACTACATAAATCAGCATGTGAAGCTTGGAGCAACAGAAGCTTGGACTGTTACAAATGATCGTGTGTTTGGACATTCCTTTCATATTCACGACGTACAGTTCAAAATAACTTCTCGAAGCACGGGAGCCGTTCCCGCTCATGAAAATGGCTGGAAAGATACTTTCTCAATTCTTCCAAATGAGAAAGTTACATTCATTGCGAAGTTTGATGACTACGCAAGTTCAAAGTGGCCTTTTATGTATCACTGTCACATGGCTAATCATGAAGATGGCGGCCTCATGGGCCAATTTTTGGTTGAGCAGTAACCCGGTATCAGGCCTAATGGCACCCCCAACGGTTTGAAGTTCAAACTCCAGCACTTGAATTCCTAGAGGTAGCTTGGCGAATTCGTTCGATGGCGATTGCATAACGAATAAGGCAGTATTTGCAAGACCAAAGGGTTTATCTACTTACTCCCTGAACGGTTAACAAACACAGATGTATTACTTCTTCTTATACCCAGCAGGGCACACAGGCTTAACAGCAGTTACCTTCTTCAACAACTTGCCTTTGTAGCAATTGATAGTGGTTGTAACTGGCTTCTTGGTAGTTGTGGTTGTTGTCGGAACAGATGTGGAAACTTTATAGATGTGCACTCCTGGAACTTGGGGCATGGTCGGCGATCTCAGCTGTATTGGCTACAGACCGTCCCAGTTCTGATGCAGCCTTATCGATTTCCCTTAGCGCGGTTATGCGTCTTGCATAGCATCTGACAGTTTGACGCAGTCGTCGCACCGCCCTTACTCCACGCTGCAACGTGGTCGGCTTCCATTTCTGCAAAAGTCCAGATCTTCGTTTTGTTTGCGTCATTTGCGACTGCACACAGGGGACAGTTTGTTGTCTCGTCAGTGCGTGCTTTCGCAGTTTGTGTCTCGTATGTGGAGCGACTTGTAGCTGTATCGAACACTCGCACGTCAAGAAGTCGTGTGTCGTTTGAGCCCCCGAGGACATACTCGAACACGCCTCGCCGATTCTTCACGTACGGGTCTCCATACAGTTTTTTTACTTCTGTTTCGACTGCAGCTTGGTCATAGGGCTTCTGGTGGTATTCCTCGTAGAGACGGCCCCATTCGAGACCTTTCATTTCAGACTCAACGGATTCGAAAACGCTTGCTATCCAGTCAATGACCGTCACGAAGTATGTCTTCACTCCGTTGATGTCGGTGTCATGACGGTGTTTGCTCATGTACTCGTCTATTTCGCCACGTCCAACCCAGTCGAGTGCGCGGGCCCAGAAGTCTTGACGGTTTGCACTTCCGCTGACGTACGCACTCCACTTCTGGATGTTCGCGTTCTGACTGTTAGAAAACTCTTCCTTACCAGCAGTAACGAACGGGCCAGAGTAAATGGCGTTCAATAGTTCCTGGTCGTTTAGCGGGACACCGGCAGTGTTGATGGTTTTGAACCACTGCTTGATCTCACTCTCTGTTCCAGAGCATTCATAGACAAGGATTTCTGAGTCAAGGATCTTGTCTTGCTGGTCTTTAGCTAGTCCTGAGAAATACTGCTGCATGTTGTTCGAGTCGATGATTGCAAACTTGCCGCTTACGAAACGTCCAAAACTTGTGATGCGCTGCTGACCATCGAGTACTTCAAGCTGCTCGTTGGCTGCGATGTTGAAATAGATGAGACCCAACGGGTATCCCATTAGCAAAGACTGAATGACAGCAACGTCACGCTTGCCATCTGCGTAAATGTAGTTGCGCTGATACTCGGGCTGAATGGTTAGTTTGCCTGCAAGTCCGAACAGCCCTTTACCCTCGAGCTCGTTGTACACGAACCCATTGCAGATATCGCGAACTGTGTAAGTGCGTAGATCGGTTTTCATTTCGCTGGACTCCTGTGCCTGATGAGAATGCGCTGATAAGGGACCACAACTTTGTCGCCAATCCGATACACGAGGTTGTTCCATTTCGCGGTGATTTGACCTTTGTTACCTTGCGCATAGTAGGTATCAACAAACTCTTGTCCAACTGGCTTGATGCCAAGTTCATTCGCCATGGTTTGACCATTACCCAAGATTTCAAACTGCTCCGGGGAATACTTGTCGAGAAAACTAATGGGGACACCCATCACCCCTGGGTGGTCACTTGGGATTGCATCGGTGAAAGGCACTTCGATTGCGTCATAGTTGTCGTACTTTTGGTAGCCAGCGCCATTGACTTCTTTGTGCTTGCTGAACTTCTTGTTGTCAGCCTTGCTCATCAATGCGAGTGGTTGATGGCGGCGTCCGTGGTCAAGGTTGGTAAACCAGGCCGAACTAGCCCGAGCGAGTACTTCTCCATCAACACGGCGCCATTTGCTCCCCTGCTTACCGGTTTCGACTAGTTCGACTGCCACCATTGCTGGAATACGGAAGAGCATGTCGAGGCTCATCGAGGTGTTGCCAAGCCACATCTTGTTGTCTTTGATAAGCGGAAAGACTTCTTTATACGTGATGGCGTTTTTATTTCCGATGATGACGAACTTATTGTTGGCCTCGACTATCCAAGCCAAGAACTCGCGGAACAACGAGAACGGTGGATTGGTGATGATGATGTCGGCCTGGTCGCGGAGCGCCTTCACCTCGTCGCTGCGGAAGTCCCCATCGCCTTTGAGATAGTCCCATTCGATGTCGTCAAAGTTGATCTTCTCGTCGCCGTTTCGGTCACGTTCGAGCGTGAAAATGCGTCCGTTCGTCCGAGCCTTCTTCTTGTCGAACTTGGGGCTCTCTGTTTCAAAGAATGCCAGCTGAACATTGAGCTCTTTTGGTTTTGAGTCTGGTGCATAACTCGTCGAAATTAGTTTCTTCATTCCTAGCTTGTCGAAGTTCTGGGCAAAGTACTTGGTGAAGTTCGACCACTCCGGGTCGTCGCAAGGGAGCAGCACCACCTTGTCGCGGAAGACATCAGCGTCAAAGTCCAAGTAGGCGTTCATCTCTTTTTCGATGTCGGCGTACTGCGTGTAAAACTCGTCGTTCTTAGCCAATCTGGCGGCGCTCATGTCGGGCTTGGCCACTACTGCCACCCCTTGGAGTTGTTTAGCGCTTCTCTCATGTACCTATTCTCACTCATGACACCGCTCACATACGACTTCACAACTGAGGCATTCGGCTAAGAGACTGAACCCAAGTTGCTGGAGACGACTGACTCATCCGTTTCGCTTCAGATCCACTATCAGGCCGCCAGTGGTTTGGGCCAGAGAATCAGGCTTGATTGCAAACACATCGTTCCATGTTCCCGCCGCTGCCCATACCTCGTCGTACTGCAATAAGTCTGGGTCAATAAAGACTCTCATTTGGGTTGCCAAACCCAATGGCGGCACGCCACTGTTCGGTACAGAATCGAGAGCTTCTCGCATCATCATTGGTCGTACCACCAGATCCATGAACCATGGCTGTGAGCGTTACGAAACTGATTCGGCTTGCCCTTTGTACTAGCTGCGACACCGATAAAAACGAGCGTAAAAAGAAAAGCGAAACCAAACATAAACACCCCTTTTTCTCTAAACCTACACCTGATAGTGAAAATGACAGTTCTCCGCTAGCCAGATACTCACTCTTATATTCAATGCCCCCAAGGCATACAACGGGTCAACACCATCAGTTCTGACACCTATCAGGGGTAGGGAACGCCTACCTATGGCCTAACAGAGTGGTCTATTCTTTCCTTATGAGCGACGAGCAAAGCAGCCCAGAACCCTTACGAATAGAGATTGTTAAAC